>CAWASE010000008.1:0-53817 GCA_963784675.1 uncultured Actinomycetes bacterium | reverse complement strand
CCGTTCTCAGTTCCCAGCCGCTGCCGGACCTTCGTGCAAGCACTCGGTCGCTTGGCGGCGCCGCCAAGCCCTGTGCGTCACCGCGCGGGCTGGCCTTGATGGAACCGGGAGGCACCCTGTGGCGTGTGAGTCCATGTGAGGGACAGCCAAGGCGACCTGGATGCGCTGTGGACCAGCGCCTACCCGCGACTGGTCGGCCAGCTGACGCTGCTCACCGGCAACGTCGACGACGCCCGTGAGTTGGCCAGTGACGCGTTCGTCCGGCTCCTGCCGCGCTGGGACAAGATTTCCCGACTGGACGACCCCGAGGGCTGGCTCCGGACCGTCGCGCACCGCCTGGCGATCAGCCGCTGGCGTCGTACGAAGGTCGCCGCCGCGGGCCTGGTGCGCATGCGCGACACCGGGCATGTTGCTGGCCCGGACGGCGCCGACGTGGACCTGACCCGAGCCCTGGCTCAGCTTCCGCTCGCGCAGAGGCAGGTTCTGGTCCTGCACCACGTCGTCGGACTACCGCTGGAGCAGATCGCGGCGGATCTTGGCATCGCCGTCGGGACCTGCAAGTCCCGGCTGTCGCGTGGGCGCGCAGCCATGGCCCTGACCCTGCAACCGACTGCGGAGACCGCACCATGACTGATGCCCTTGAGGAGCGTCTCCGCCAAGCAGCCACGGCCGCGGGCCTCAGCTCTCGACCGCCCGTGCTGGTCGGCCTGCGGCAGCGCGCCCGGCGGCGCCGGGCTGCTCAGGTCGGTGCCCCCCTAGCCGTTGCCGCTGTGCTCCTGGCGGGCGTCGGGATCGGAGTCGTGAACCTGCAGCCGCAGCAGCCCGATCGCGTCACCACCCCCGCCGCCTCCGCGGGGGCTGAGGACCTGACCGTCACCTTCCAGATCAGCTCGCCGAACGGTGCGCTGCCGTACGCACTCGAGTCCCCCCTGCCGGCATGCCTGGAGCTGCCAGGCGTCGAGCAGCGACCGATCCTGCCACTGGGCTACCCGAGCGCCCTGCCCGTCCGGGTCACCGGCGCCGACAACATCGCCGCCTTCGACCAGTGCGTACGCCGCATCCCGCGCCTGCTCATCGACCGCTCGGACCAGCCTCGGGAGACGAACGCAGCCGCCCGGCAGCGCTGGGGCGCCTCCGGCAGGCCGGACTACACCTACCGGCTCCGCGAGCAGTGCTTCTGCCCCGCGGCCGACTACCGGGTGACCGTCGTAGACGGCGACGCCGTGGGCATCGAGCAGATCAGCGGCGAGGACCAGCGCACACCCACACGGCTGCAACTCAGCATCGACGACCTGTTCGACCTCATCGACCGCCGCGCAGGCGTCGCCTCCATCCGCGCGGAGTACGACGACAGGTACGGCTACCCCACCACGATCGACGTGGACCGCGACGCCAACGCCATCGACGACGAGTACACGTTGCTCATCAGCGAGTACCAGCCCACGAAACAGGTCGATACCGCACCCCCGTCTACGGAGCCGGCACCCACGCCGACGACCTTCGGAGCGCCCACAACGTCCCCGTCGCCCGCCCCCTCGCCGGCCAGCAGCCCCGCTGCACCCTCACCCGCTCCCAGCGGCCCGCGCGAGACCGTCGTCAACGACACCGACGTCGTCATCACGCTCTATTGCTCGGACTGTCCCCGCGCCGGGTTCGTCATCGAGCCGTCCGAGCGCGTCTCGTTCGTCCGCGTGAGGAGCAACTACGTCCGCTTCGAGCGGCCGGACGGCACCGCCACCTGCATCGGCTACGGCAGCACCACGGGCTCTGACGATAAAGCGGCCCGCAAGAACAACGAGCTGTACGTCTCGCAAGGCGGCAGCTGCCCGGCCGACTACGGACGTCCAACGTAGTGCGCCACCGCACAGACCATGTCTCGTCCCGCCGCGAGGCGAGCCGCGACCGAGATGGGGTCACTCCGGCCGCTTCGACGAACCGCGCCCGAGGATCATGGGTAAGTCCGCTACCGATGATCACTTAGCCGCCGCTATCTGCGGTAGGGGTGCCGCCGAGTCTGACGGGTCAAGCACATACCGACTGGGTGGGGCCACATCAAGCCGTCACCCTGTGGCAAGTCGGCTTCACGTAGCCAGAAGCGCCTCTAGATCTGACGGCGGCGACGACCGACAATGCAGTGGTAGCAGCGCTCTTCGTCGCCGTCGTAGTTGAACCACTCGTGGGCACCGCAGTCACGACGGCTCCGACCAGGCCACCCGATGAGGTTCCACAACGCGTACGGCGTCAGGTCGCGGACTCGCCGCCGCCATCGGTACCGTCCGCGCACGACCATGGACTGAGGCTAGGTGGCAGCAAGGATCACCGGAAGGTGCCGCTCCCAATGGTGGCAGTCCGGCCCGCTTCGCTGTGCGTAGCCGCGGCGCTACTCGCTTGCGGGAAGTCGGTCCTGGAGTCGCAGTACCGCAGCTTTGAGCGGCTCGAGGTCGTGTTCGACAGCCCCGGTGACGTGCCGGTCGCCTCGACCGCCTCCCGCAGCCTCTTGTCGAGGTCCTTGAGCTTGCGGTCCAGGGCCACGACGTCCTCGACCAGATCGACCGCGAGCTGCCGGCGCGTGCGGCCCGCGATGTCCCGTGGCCGGATGGTCGCGAGCAGCGTCTCGGCCTTGCTGGCGGTCAGCTTCTGCTGCGCCCCAGCAGGAATCAGCTCCATCAGCAGCTGGTGCAGGTGGTTGAACGTCGCGGTCCGGATCCGGACCAGGTCGGCCCGTCGCTCACTCATCAACCGCAACGCGATCATCTCGTCATCGAGCACGACCTGCCTCAACCCCTTCGTCCGTAGTGCGACGACCGCGACGCTCCGGGCGTCGGTCGGGTCGTTCTTGCGGCCGAGGCCGCGGTCGAAGATCCGCGCCCTGGTGCTCAGCTCTGGCCGTGGTTGGTGTCGAAGTACCGATGGGCGAGGCGGTCACGCATGCGCGCGATGTCGGTCCAGGGGTGGCCGGGCTCGGTGTGCAGGAGCTCGGGGGAGATCGCTTTGATGGCTTCGCCGATCTCGATGAGCCGAACGCGGACAGCATCGAAGACGAGGCCGTCGGTGAGCTCGCCGCGGGCGACGTGGCTCCGGATGGCGTCGATGGCATCGAGGATGTCCTGCAGCCTGTCACCGTCGCGGCGGCTCACAGCGAGACCGCATCGGCAAGCGCTTCGTCGCGCACCCGCGGCTTCAGGCTGCTGACCGGCGCGAGGTCGACGTTGACCTTGAGGATGCGCTCCAGGGTGCCCTCGAGCGCCAGGACCGCGAACAGGCTGGTCTGCTCGGGCAGGTCGACGAGCAGGTCTACATCGCTGTCCGGACCGTCCTGTCCGCGGGCCACGCTCCCGAAGACCCGAAGGTTGCTGGCTCCCGCGTCCCGGACCGCTTCGAGCAGGGCCTTGCGGTGCTGCCGCAAGCGCCGACCGAGTGGCGTGTCGGGCAGACCCCGGACCGCCGGGTCGCGCCGTTCCAAGCCAAGGGTGAGCTCATGACCTGTCGCCGCGACGAGCCGCGCCAGCGTCGGCACCGCCGGTTGCCGCTTGTCAGCTTCGTACTCGCTGACCACGCTCTGGGTCACACCAGCCCGCGTGGCGAGCTCGGACTGCGACAGGCCAGCACGCCGCCGCGCCTCTCGCAAGAGCTCACCCGTCGAGTCCATGCGCAGAGGTTATCGCGGTTTGCCGATAAGCAGGTAGTCCTGGATATGATGCTCCTCATGATGTCAAGGGCTCTTTGACGGTAGGTAGGAGTTGGAAGAGTTCGCGGGCTACGTAGCGCTTGAGGCAGCGGATGATGAACTTCTTCTGCTTGCCTTCTTTGGTCCGGCGTTCGACGTAGGCGCGGGTGGCGGGGTCGCTGACCATGCGGACCAGCACGATGCGCCACAGGGCACTGTTGGCTTGCCGGTCGCCTCCGCGGTGCAGTCGGTGGTAGCCGTCGGTCTTGCCGCTGCCTGCCGGGATCGGGGCGACTCCGCAGAGCCTGGCGAACGTCGCTTCGGACGTCAGGCGTTCGGGGTTGTCGCCGACGCAGACGAGCAGCGTCGCTGCGGTGTGGGGACCAACGCCGTGGGTGTTGAGCAGCGCCGGGGCGACTTCGTCGACCAGCGCGGTGCGCCGGGCGTCGATCTGGCTGATCTCGCTGTCGAGGTAGAGCACGCGGCGGGCCAGCGCTCGCAGTGTGAGCTTGCTGATGGCCTCAACGTCTGATGCCGGTCCGGGCCGGAACGCCGCGCACGTCTTGAGCAGCTGCGTGGCGGTCAGGTCCCGCAGCTGCTCGCGCAGCGTCGCGGGTGCGGTGCTGACCAGGCTGCGGATCTGGTTCAGCGACTGCGACCTGGACTTCACCGCCGACACCCGGGCCACGCCCAGAATGCGGATGCCCTCGACGTTTCCGTTCTTGCTTTTCGGCGCGCCGAGCGCCTCACCGGCCATGGCTGCGCGGGCCGCAGCGACGGCGTCGAGGGTGTCGGACTTGCCGACCCGGCGACGTTTTTGCCGGTTCGGACGGTCAACCTCGACGACGACAACGCCTGCCTGCTGCAGGCAGCGCGTCAGGCCGGCCCCGTAGCTGCTGGTGCCTTCGACGCCGACTTGCTCCAGCGGTCCGAACTCCTGCAGCCAGGCAAGGAGCTGGCGGTAACCGGCCGGGGTCGTCGGGAACGACTCGGTCCCGAGCAGCCCGCCGATCCCGTCCAGAGCTGCGGCGACGTGAACATCGAGGTGGGTGTCGACACCGCCGGTGATCGGGCCAACTCGTACCTCGGGTGGTGCTGCTGGCAGGGTGGTGCTGGCCATCGCGTTCTCCTTAGATCGGTGCGTGGTGGCAGCACCAGCCGGGAAGGCGGACAGGACAGCGACGGGCCTGTGACAGCAGGCTCCTCATAGGTCACGCCGGACCGGCTGGTGCGCTTGAGCGAGCACCCAATGCTGAGCCGACTGATCATTTCCCAGACAGCAGAACTCGCGTCAGCCGGTTGATTCGGGTCAGGCTCAGCACCGGGTACTCAGCCGCACCCTCGCAGGTCACACGACCGTCCGGGGCAGCCCCGCAATCATCGCTGCCGGTGATCGACCACGGCTATGTGCGGCGGCTACCGGTGATCACGTAGCCGCCACTAGCGGACAACCGTGACCGGCACTGGCCATGCAGCCGCCCAACCGACATGCTCGCGGCATGAGCCCTGACTACCGGCAGTCGCTGGACGACCTGGAGCGAACAGCTCGTGTCCCCCGCGACCAGCAGAGCGAGACGCAAGTCGCGGATCCGCCTCGGGAGTACATGGACCCGGAGGACTTGGACCGCTTGCGGCTGCTGTCGGACCCGGCGAGCCCAGGGCGGCTGAAGCCCAGGCATTAGTTAGGTGCCTACCTGTTGAATCTGTGACAGCTCGGGGCCTGGCCAAGGCTTCGGGTCAGGTGGCCGGTTCAGTCGCTCACTAGGTGCCTGCCCGCACTCGTGCGTGGCTCTGGAGCGGGGTGCGTTCTGGCCGGCCACCGTCCCGGCGGGTCGTGGCTCAAGAGGGGTCTGCTGAGCTCGAGGTAGGACTGCCCGGCCTCGCCATCCGACAACATGATGGAGGCAGGCATGACGGCAGTGGTGATCGGTGTGGACCCGGCGAAGCGCTCGCACGCGATGGTTGTGCTCGACGGGCGGGAGGGCCAGCTCGCGGTGCTGCAGGTGGCCAACGACACCGCCGGGTACCGGGCGATGCTCGCGCTCGCGAAGCGGTGGAAAAGCAGGACGTGGGCGATCGAGGGCGCCGGCGGTGTCGGGGTGCAGCTGGCGCAGCGGCTGGTCGCGGACGGCGAGAGCGTGGTGGACGTGCCACCGAAGCTGAGCACCAGGGCGCGGATCTTCGACCGCGGCCACGGCCGCAAGAACGACCCGACCGACGCCCGGACCGTCGCGGTCGTCGCACTACGGACCAAGGGGCTGAGGCAGGTCGTGCTCGATGACGAGATGATCGCGTTGCGGTTGATGAGTGAGCGACGGGCCGACCTGGTCCGGACCCGGACCGCGACGATCAACCACCTGCACCAGCTGCTGATGGAGCTCATTCCTGCTGGGGCGCAGCAGAAGCTGACCGCCAGCAAGGCCAAGACGCTGCTCGCGACCATCCGGCCACGGGACATCGCGGGCCGCACGCGCCGGCAGCTCGCGGTCGATCTGGTCGAGGACGTCGTGGCCCTGGACCGCAAGCTCAAGGACCTCGACAAGAGGCTGCGGGAGGCGGTCGAGGCGACCGGCACGACCCTGACCGACATCAAGGGCGTCGGGGTCGCGACCGCCGCGATGGTCCTGGGGGAGGTCGGTGATGTCCGGCGGTTCCCGAGCAAGCATCATTTCGCGACCTACAACGGCACCGCCCCGCGGGACTACTCCTCCGGCGGCGTCGACACCCGCCGCCTGAGCCGGGCCGGGAACCGCAAGCTCAACCACGCGCTGCACATCATCGCGCTGTCCCACAAGCGCTACGACGTCCGCGGCGCCGAGTACTACGCCCGCAAGCTCGCCGCCGGCAAAGGCAAGAAAGGCGCCCTGCGCTGCCTGAAGCGGCGACTGTCCGACGCTGTGTTCCGCACCCTGGTCCAGGACCGTGAGCAACGTCAGGCGGCGGGCCCGGTAGGGCACTCGGGGGCGACTACAAACTCCAGCGCGGCTGACCGATCCCCGATGGTCAGCACTTCGGAGAAGCCACTTGCCGGACCCGCCGGCGCCGAGGGTACGCCCGACCGAACGCTCTCGCTAGCCCCTGCTTGACACAGAGGGGAGCCGCTCGGACCGGCGCCGCACGGCCGATAGGTGGCACTCGCGACCACCGGGAGGTGCCGTTCCCGAGCACTCCCCGAGCTGCGCCAGCCGGCATTCCCTCAGGTAGCTAGCCGACGCGAAGGGCGCGCCGAGCCTGCTCAGCTCTAGGCCCGCCGGACCCGGTTGCCAGCAGCAAGCGCACCCCGTCGGTGGCAAGCCGTACGGTCGCCCGATGACTGCCGACGTAGCTGATGAGTGGGACGCCGAAGCCGCCAGGTTCGACGAGGAGCCAGACCACGGCCTCTTGCAGCCCCGCGTGCGGGCCGCCTGGCAACAGCTTCTGGAGCAGGTGATCCCGGCGGGCGCATCGGTGCTCGACGTTGGCTGCGGCACCGGCACGCTGTCAGTGCTGCTCGCTGAGCTCGGTTGCAGGGTGACCGGTGTCGACCTGTCCCCGCGCATGGTCGAGCGCGCCCAGGCCAAGGGCCTCCAGCACGACGTCTCGGTCGACTTCCTGCTCGGTGACGCCTCCGACCCGCCTGTGCCACCAGGCTTCGACATCGTCCTCGCACGTCACGTCCTGTGGGCGCTCCCGGATCCGTCCGCGGCGCTGGACCGGTGGCTGGCCCTGACGACCGCAGCCGGCAGACTGGTCCTGGTCGAGGGGCTGTGGGGCACCGGAGCGGGACTTCCCGCCAAGGCGGTCGCCGACCTGGTGCAACCCAAGGTGAGCAGCCTCGCGGTCCGCCACCTGACCGATCCTCTCCTGTGGGGGCGTGCCATCGATGACGAGCGCTACCTGGTGGTGGCGGAGAAGTAGATGGCATCGTTCCGACAGGACCACCCCTGGCGCGGCCTCGGACATGAACTGGCTCCGGAAGGAGCCGTTCCTGCTCACGGCACGCCGGTCAGTAAGGGCAGTGCCGCCTGTAGCAGTGGCGTGGCTACAACAGCCGGGCCGAGCAACTAGCGTCGCCCGAGTGGCCGACCCGCGTGACTGGCAGCGCTCTCCCGGCTCGGGCCGCTACGCGCGACCCGAGCGCGAGCGCCGCTTCCTGGTGAACAGGGTGCCGCCACTCCAGGAGCCGCTGCGGAACGTCGAGGACCGCTACCTGGACGGCACGACTCTGCGGCTGCGCAAGGTCGAGGCGGGCGGCGAGGTGGTCCGCAAGCTGACGCAGAAGGTGCGACTGCGGCCGGGCGACCCGAGTGTCACGTCCATGACGAACACCTACATCAGTGAAGCGGAGCACGACCTGCTCGCGACGCTGCCTGCGGCGGTGCTGCGCAAGGTGCGCGGCGTCGCCGCGGATGATCCGCGCTGGGTGGTCGACCGCTTCAGCGGCGGACTGACCGGACTGGTGCTGGGTGAGGTCGAGGTCGAGGTCGACGGCGACGAGGATCTGCCGCTGCCCGCGTGGGTCGGACGCGAGGTCACCCGCGACGACCGGTACAGCGGCGGCGAGCTGGCCCGCGTCGGAGCCGAGCGACTGCCCCGGCTGCTGGGCGGAGGCGACCGCGACCCGATGGCTCCCTTCGTCGAGGGCCGTCGGCTGCGCTCGCTACCAGCTGCGGCCGAGCGGCGCTGGAGCGTGCTGGCCCACGTCGCGACGCACGTCCTGCAGCCCGGCCGTGACTACGACGAGCGCGAGCTCACCGGGCGGCTGCAGGAGTGGTGCGAGGGCGGCGAGGTGGACGCCGTCGCGCTGCGCCGGTACCTCGTCGAGCAGGGGTTGGTGAGCCGCGGCGGCGGGACGTACCGGCTCGGCAGCGACGGCCCCGAGCCCAGTCCTGGCGAGCGCCTGGTGCGGGGCCTCGGCCTCAGCTAAAGCTGCCGCGCGCCGGGGCCCAGCTGACGCTAGTAGCTCATGAATTCGTTGCCGCGACAGGGGTGACGCTAGCGGTCGCTCGGCCGGCGCAGGAGCACTGGGTCGCTCCAGTCGCTGTTGTCGCCCAGGACGTCGGCGACCTCCTGGGGCTTCGCTCCCTCGCGGTACAGCGCCTGAACTGGCAGGTAGCGCCGGTCGTGGCGGGCAACGGGACTAGTCCTTTCGGGCCATGGAGAACCCGACCCGCCCGGTCGATGATGGGGGCATGACGGGGCGTATCGGGCACGACCGGCTCCGTGGCGCGCGCCTGCCCGCTGCTGCGGTGCCCACCGTCGCCGCCGGACTGGCCCTGACGCTCACCGGCGCGCTCGGCGTCGTGGTCGTCGGCAGCAGCACCGCCCGCGCCGACACCGTGCTGCAGCGGGGCGCCGACGCCACCGTGAGCCTGCCTGACGGCACCCGCCGCGCCGGCGTCGAGGGCGAACGGCTGCCCGACGGCGCCACCGTGCAGGCCGGCCGGACCGGCGCCGTGCTCACCACCCGCGGCCGCGAGGTGCACCTGGTCCAGGCCACCGACGTCACGATCGTCGACGGCGCGCACCAGGTGCTGCGGCGCGGCTCGGTGATCGTCGACGGCCGCGACGCCCCCGGCCTCAGGCTCGACACCGACGGCGCCACGGTCTCCACCGCCCGAGGCGGGCTGGTGCGGGTCGACGACGGTCCGCTGGTCCGCGTCGGCGCGCTCGCCGGGGCGGGCACGTCGCTGCGAGCCCGCGGCCGCAGCGCGGCGACCGTGCCCGCGCTCTACCAGGTCCAGGTGCCCCGCGCCGGCCTGCCCCGCACCGCGTCGCCGCTGGTGCTGCGCGACGACAGCCTGGAGCAGTCCCTCGCCCAGGACCTCATCCAGAGCGACCGCACCTTGAACGGCCTGGCCGACCAGCTCGACAGCCCCGCCGGCGCCGGCCAGGTGGTCCTGGCCTCGCTCGAGACGGCGGTGCCCGGAGCCGTCGCCGGGCTCGGCAGCTCGCGCCGCGGTGAGGGCGCGGTCGGCTACCTCGTCGCCACCGCTGCCGACGCCGGACCGCAGCGGTTCGACGAGGTGCGCGCGCTGCGCCTGGCGGGCGGCTCCTGGGGCGTCGTCGCGGCGATCGTCGGAGCCGGGGTCGACGACGTCGGCGCCCGCCTGCAGGCCCTGCTCGCTCGGCCCGGAAGCATCCCGCTGCTGGCCGAGGCCCCCTCCGCCGGCACCGGTGCCGTCGTCGACGCGCTCACCGGCGCGGGCGTCGCGCCGTCGCCGCGACCCGGCGACACACGGGCGCCGAGCGCCTCCGCCGCCCCGTCCGCCGGCCCGACCCGGTCGGCTGCACCGCCCTCGCCCAGCCCGTCGCCGAGCGCGGCCGGGGTGCTCGCCCCCGTCACCGGCGTCGTCGATCCTGTCGTCCAGACGGTGCTGGACCTGCTGCGGCCCTCCCCCAGCCCGAGCGCCGGTACCGGTCCGCCCGCGCCGCTGGTTCCGCTGCCTCCGGTGGTCGACCGGCTCCTGCCGCTGCCGCCCCGTCCCTGACGAGCGCCCAGCTCACCCCGCCGGGTGGGCCACCGTCGGGTCGCCGACGATCGGCTCGGGCGGCTCCTGATCGGCGCGCCGGGCGGTGAGCACCGCGTAGACCACGGCCGTGACGGCGTAGCCGCCGGCGACGATGCCGATGACGACGTAGCTCTTGCCGTCCGGCGGCAGCAGCACCGCCGAGACCGCCGCCGCCGAGACGAAGCTGACGTTGAACATCGTGTCGTAGAAGCTGAAGACGCGGCCGCGGAAGTCGTCCTCGATGCTCTCCTGCAGCAGCGTGTCGACGCAGATCTTGCTCGCCTGCGCGGCGAAGCCCAGGAAGAAGGCGGCGACGAGGAAGGCCGGGTGGGTGTAGGGCGTGCCAAACAGGACCTCCACCACGGCCGCGACGGAGAACACCAGCACGATCCAGCGCTGCGTGCCCAGCCGCCGGGTGACCGCCGGGGTCACCAGCGCGGCGAGCAGGCCACCGACGACGCTCACGACGACCACCTGGCCCAGGCCCGAGAAGCCCTTCCCGATGGCGCCGTTCTCGGTGTAGAGCAGCAGCGTCGCGACGAAGGACAGCCCGTAGAAGAAGCGGTGGGCGCTGATCGCTGCGAGCCCACGGGCGGCCGGCCCCCGCTCGCGCACGTGCTGCGCTCCTTGCAGGACGCCCCGGGCGACGGCCGCGAGGGCCTCCTTCACCGGCGCGCGAGGTCGCTCGTGCGGGCCGAGCAGGTTCGCCGCGATGCGGTGCGCCCGCACCGCCGCGAGCAGGTACAGCACTGCCGCGACGAGCGCGACGCGGCTGGCGCCGAGGTCGTCCTCGCCGAAGGCGACGCGCAGCGCCACCGCGACACCACCGCCCGCCGCCGCAGCACCGGCGCCGAGGGTCGAGGACAGCGAGTTGGCCGTCACCAGCAGGCGCGACTCGACCACGTGCGGCAGCGCGGCCGACAGCCCGGACAGGATGAAGCGGTTGACCGAGACGACCACCAGGGCCGTCGCCACGACGGGAAGGGCGGTCGGACCCAGCGCGGCGAGCAGCCCGGCGAACACGACGATCAGGGCCGCGCGCACCAGGTTCCCCACCAGCAGCACCCGCTGCCGGCGCCACCGGTCCAGGAACACGCCGGCGAACGGACCGACGAAGGAGTACGGCAGCAGCAGGGTGGCGAAGCCGGCCGCCGCCTCGCCGGCGGACGTCGCCCGCTCCGGGTTGAAGAACACGGCCGAGAACAACGCGGCCTGGAACATGCCGTCGGCGAACTGACCCAGCATCCGCACCGACAGCAGCGTCCGCAGGTCGAGCGACGCCAGGACTTCGCGCAGCGCGCGGCTGTCGGTGCTCACGCCGGGCTCACGGCCCCAGCGTAGGAGGCCGCCGGGTCAGGCGCGCCGCTCGGCCCGCTGCTTGAGCCCCTCGGCGTGACGACGGAACCCCTCGGCCACCCGCCCCGGTCCGGCCAGCGCCACCAGCGGGCCGGAGAAGTGCTCGATGGTGTCGTACCGGGTGGCCCCTCCCGGCCGCTGCGTCAGCGTCTGGGTGCGCGTCCCGCGGACCAGCCGCAGCCGCGCCGGCAGGCCCTCGTAGACGTAGGCCAGCCGCGCGCGCACCGTCCCGTCGGCATCGGTGCTGGGCGGCTCGAGCACGGTGATGCGCTCCGGCGAGACGGTCGAGCGTCCACCGGCAGCGAAGCGCACGTGCAGGGTGATCGGGTCGCCGACCGACGGCGGGTGGGGGCACTCGACCCGGTGGACGAAGGTGTTCCACTCGCCGTAGGCGGCCGTGTCGAGCATGACCTCCCACACCGTCGCCAGCGGAGCGTCGATGTCGACGTGGGCCTCGGGGTTGCGCGGCACCCGGGTCAGCCCGCGGGGCCGACGAGCGCGGTCACGTCGATCTCGGCGTCGACGTACGGCACCGGCAGCCGGTCGCCTGGCCAGTACCGGTGGACGGTCCGGTAGCCGAACGGCGACGGGTCGGTGTGTACGTGCACGCCCTCGCGCTCGATCACCCAGTAGACGGCGAAGCCGGCCGCGCCGTAGACCCGTGCCTTGGTGGTGAGGTCGCCCGCGAGGGTCTCGTCGCTGACCTCGACGACCAGCAGCACGTCGGCTGGGTCCCACACCGCCATCCGGCGCGAGGCCATCCGCTGCGGCTGCGCGTCGGCGCGCCGCACCCACAGGTCAGGATCGGTGACCGAGGTCGGCATCACCAGGGACTGGCTCGTCACCCTGAAGGCGGAGTTCGGAAGCAGCCGGAACGCGAGCCCGTTCGTGTCGCCGTGCCAGTCACCGATGGACACCGGCCAGACCTCTCCGTCGACCATCTCCACCCGCGCGTCGTCGAAGCCGCCGGCCTCCCAGGCGCGCAGGAAGCCCTCGGTGCTCCAGTGGTGCTGCTGCAGCTCGACGCTCACGGGCTCGACGGTACGCCCGGTGCGGGGGCGTCGGCGGGAGTCACGTCCAGCCCCTTGCTGCCCAGCCGTGACAGCAGCGCCCGGACGTCGACGCCCGTGAGGTCACCGGTGAGCTGCAGCCCCTGCTCGATGTTGCTGGCCACCGTGCCGGCCAGCGAGGAGGCGCCGTCGGCCGAGATGACGGTCAGCCGCTCGATGTTGCCCAGCGGCGCAGAGGCTTCGCGGACGACCTCCGGCAGCACCCGCACCAGCAGGTCGAGCACGGCCGCCTCGCCGAAGTCGGCGAACGCGCGGGCCTTGGCGTCCAGCGCCTGCGCCTCGGCGGTGCCCTTGGCCAGGATGGCTGCGGCCTCGGCCTCACCTTCCAGCCGCACCGCCTCGGCGATGGCGGACCGGCGCGAACGCTCGGCGTCACCGGTGCGCGCGCCCTCGATCGCCTCCGCCTCGGCCAGCGCCGCACGCCGCGAGCGCTCGCCCTCGCCGGACAGCTTCTGCTGCTCGGCCTGGGCCTGCGCGGCGGCGATCGTCGACTGCCGCTGCGCGTCGGCGTGGAAGACGGCGGCGTTCTTGGCCGCTTCGGCCTCCTGCTCGACGCGGTAGCGCTGGGCGTCGGCGGGCTTGCGGATCTCGGTGTCGAGCTCGCTCTCCTTCAGCGCCGCCTGCCGCTTGGCGACCTTCTCCTGCGCCTCGAGCACCTCCTGGTCGCGGGCGGCCTGAGCCAGCGGTCCGGCGGCGTCGGCCTGCGCCTGGGCGGCGTCGGTCTCGGCTTGGATCTCGGCCTGCTTCAGCGCGAAGGTGCGCTGGGCGACGGCGATCGCCTCCTCGGCCAGCAACCGCTCCTGCTCGGCGGCCTGCCGCGCACGGGCTTCGGCGATCGACGCCGCCTGCTCCATCCGCGCGGCCTCCGGACGACCGAGGTCGGCCAGGTAGCTGCCCTCGGCCTGGATGTCCTGCAGCTGGAAGGTGTCCAGCTGCAACCCCTGGTTGGTCAGGCTGGACTCGGCCTCCTCGGCCACGGCGCTGGCGAAGGCGGCCCGGTCCTTGATGATCTCCTCGACGGTGAGCCGTCCGACGATCGAGCGCAGCGAACCGGCGAGCACCTCCTGCGTGAAGACCTCGATGTCGTCCTGCTGGTCGAGGAAGCGTTGCGCGGCGGCGCGGATGGCGTCCTCGGAGCCGGCGACCTTGACGATGGCCACGCCCTCGAGGTCGCACTTGATGCCGTTGGAGGACACGGCCCCGCGGATGCCGACCTGCAGCCGCCGGCTGGACAGCTCCAGGCTGTGCAGCTTCTGCACGAACGGCAGCACGAACACGGACGCGCCCATGATGACCTTCTGGCCGCTCATGTCGGTGGAGACCAGCCCGGTCTCGGGGTTGGTGACCGGGCGGCCCTTGCGGCCGGTGATGAGGAAGGCCTCGTTCGGGCCGGCGACCTTGATGCGCTGGACGACGGCCAGCACCACCAGCAGCAGCAGGCCGACGACGACGGCGGGGATCAGGACGAGCAGGGACGGCATGGCTTCTTCTCTCTCAGAGCAGGTCGGCGCGCTGCACGGCGACGGACGTCGCGGACAGCACCTCGACCACGTAGACGGAGGTCCCGGTCGGGACGGGTTCGTGAGAACGGGCGGCGAGCTTGACCCGGCTGCCGGCCTGCGGCAGGACGACCTCGCCGAGCCCGACCGCAGGGATGGGCGTGACGACGGTGCCGAAGACGCCCAGCAGGTCGCCGCTGCGCACGGGCGGCGGCGGCGCCCCCAGCAGCAGCCGGGTGAGCGAGATCGCGGCGATGCCCAACGCCAGCGCGGCGACCCCGCCGCCGAGCACGGCCAGCAGCAGCCCGAACGGGCCGAGCAGCAGCGCGCCGATGAAGCCGAACGCCCCGAGCCCGGCGCCGATCGCCGCCGACAGGCCGGCATCGGGCGCGAGCGCCCCGAACAAGCCCTCGGCGGGGCCGTGGAACACCCCGTCGAGCAGCTCACCGAAGATCAGCCCGCCGACGAGCATCAGCACGCCGAGGCCCCCGACGAGCAGGAACAGCGTCACGTGCCACCTCCGGTGGCACCCCGCCCGACCGGTGATTCCGGCCTGCCCCTGCTGGTGAGGACCGCACCGTACCGCGAAATATCCTGGCGCGCAGCCGACGCCGTCCCAGGGAACGCTCAGGCGACGAACCGCGTGGCACGACGCGGCCGGTCGCGATGCGTTGCCGAGTCGGCCCGGCACGTCGACGGCAACAAGGTGGAGCCGGTGCTGGTGCACAGCGTGCGGCCGCCGTCCGTGCCGACGTGACGCTGCTGGACCTGCTCGGCTGGTTCAGCCCTTGCGCCGGACGTGAATCGCTGTCAGCTGGTGCGGCTGCGGATCAGGGCGTTCATCTCCTTGATCTCCCTGCGCTGGGTGGTCTGGATCGCGCGGGCCAGCTCCTTCGCGGGGGCGTAGCTGCCCAGGTCGATCTCGTTCTGCGCCATCGGGATCGCGGCGGCGTGGTGCGGGACCATGTTCGTCAGAAAGACGACGTCACGCTCGGCAGGCGTCGCGGCCGCCTTCAGGTCGGCCGTGTTCGCGTCCCACACCGCCTGCTGCTCAGGACTGGGCTGGCCCGCCGAGACCCCGAACTCGGCCAGGAGGCCCTGCATCTTCGCGATCTCCGCGGTCTGGGTGTCCAGGATCCGCTGCGCGATGGCCTTCACCTTCGCGTCGCCGCCGGTGGCGAGCTCGATCGTCGCGTTGCGGCTGGCCTGCATGTGGTGCGGCAGCATCGACTGCGTGAAGCGCACGTCGGTGTCGTTGAAGGCCGGCGCCACCGAAGGCTGCGTGGACGGGGTCGACGACAGGGCCGCCGACGGCGCCGCCGCTCCGGTGGAGGCGGTGCCGCCGTCGGCGCAACCGCTGAGGATCAGCGCGAGGGCGGCGGCGGGCAGGGCGAGGGTACGGGCACGGGGCATGGTGACCTCTTCACGGGCAGGGGGGCGGGGGCGGGACCACCCCGCGCCGGGGATACCCCTACCCCGTCCCCGTTCTCTTACCTCGCCTGGCGGCCGATCAGGGCAGCTGCCAGTCGACGGCGGCTGCGCCCTGGGCGACGAGGAGCTCGTTCACCCGGCTGAACGGACGGCTGCCGAAGAACCCGCGGTCGGCCGACATCGGGCTCGGGTGGGCGCTCTCGACCCGCGGCACCTCGCCCAGCAGCGGTCCGAGCCGGCGGGCATCGGCGCCCCACAGCAGCGCGACCAGCGGACCGCCGCGCTGCGCCAGAGCCCGGATCGCCTGTTCGGTGACGGCCTCCCAGCCCTTGCCGCGGTGGCTGCCGGGCGAGCCCGGCGCGACGGTCAGCACCCTGTTGAGCAGCAGCACGCCCTGGTCGGCCCAGGCGCTGAGGTCGCCGGTGGTCGGCGTCGGCACGCCGAGGTCGGCGACCAGCTCGCGGTAGATGTTGCCGAGGCTCCGCGGCGGCCGCACACCCGGCTGTACCGAGAACGACAGGCCCATCGCGTGGCCCGGGGTCGGATAGGGGTCCTGCCCGACGACCAGCACCCGCACGTCGGCCAGCGGACGGGTGAAGGCACGTAGCACGTCGGCGCCCGCAGGCAGGTAGGTCCGGCCGGCGGCGACCTCCGCGCGCAGGAACTCACCCATCGCCGCGACCTGGTCGGCGACGGGCTCCAGCGCGGCGGCCCAGTCGGGGGCGAGCAGGTCGGGTAGCGGACGGCGGGTCACCGGGTGCCTACGGGAGCGCTCAGAGCTGGACGACGTGCCCGGTCCGCGGGTCGCTGGTGCCCCCGGCGACCTCGGCCCAGATCTCCTCCAGCGCCTCCGCGCCCTCGGACACGGTGACCTCGACCCACTGCTCGGCCGTCGGCGCGAACCGCTGCCAGGCCTGGCCGAACCGCTCGTCGAGCCCCTCGCGACCCCAGTCGGCCGAGCGCTGGGTCATCCGGTCCGGCGCGAAGAAGACGCTCGGACGCGCGCCCGCCAGCGTGCCGGCGGGCGAGCTGTCCTGGTGGGTCACGCCGACGACGAGGTCGAGCACGAGGGCGTCGCCCAGGTGCGCGTGCAGCCGTTGCCGCAGCGGGGTGCTGCCGGCGCAGTCGACGTACGCGGTCGGGACGTCGGCGCCCAGCGCGTCGACGTCGTCGTAGGACAGCACCCGGTCGTAGCAGCCGAGCGAGGTCGTGAACTCGACGTTGCCGGGCGAGGTGAGCCCGACCAGCTCGACGCCGGTACCGGCGAGCAGAAAGGCCGCGCCGTAGGCGGTCTTGGACGAGGCCGAGCTCATCACCAGCACCTGCGCGCCGGCCAGGCCGCCGTCGCCGAGCTGGTCGGCGAGCATGAAGGAGGTGAAGAACAGCGGCCGGTAGAGCACCTGCAGGTCCTCACGGTGGGCCTCGTACGCGGCGTCGCCGGTGGTGAGCGCGTAGGCGTTGTAGGGCGACGGCAGGCTCGCGCGGTGCGGCGAGGCGTCCCGGAAGCCGCGGGCGTCCGGACGGGCGGGCTGGACCAGCAGGTGGCCCGCCGGCGGCAGGTAGCCGTACACGCGCTGACCCACCTCGACACCCTCGGCGCGGGAGGCAGTGACGTCGGCGAAGCCCCACAGCGGCACGCGGCCCCAGGCGGGGTCGGTGGCCGGGAAGAACTCCCAGTAGCGGAACGCCTCGCCGAGCACGCCGTAGGTGACGTTGTTGGCCGTCAGCCCGACCCGGTCCACCCGCAGCACCGCTTCGCCCTCCCCCGGCGCGGGTGCTTCCACCTCGACGATCCGCGTGCGCAGCAGATCGGTGCGGTCGGTCTCCAGGGCCCAGTCCATGCGCGGAACCTACGCCGCGGACCGGTGTTCCGCGTCGCGGCGTCCCCGGCGGGCAGGTCGTCGAGGGCTGGTCCTCGCCCCGGAGGTGGCAGCGCGTCGACGCCTCGGCGCTGCTGGCGGTGGTCCGTGGCGACGAGTTCGGGGCGTCCTTCGCCGGCGACGGCACCTGCTGCGCCAGCAGCGCCCGTGCGGCCTTCACCGTGGTCAAGGCGCCGGCGGGCGTGCCGCTGCGCTAGCCGGCTGCTGGCCGACGGGGGCCGCCTCCGGGTGGGTGTGCTCAGGGGTGCCGGGCAGGTGCAGGCCCAGGATCGGCACGTGCCGCACCGCTCGCGGCTCCGGCGGCTCGACGGCCGCCGGCGCCATCGCATAGTCCGGCGCGATCAGCCGGATGAGCACGACCGCGCTCACAGCCTGCGCCGCCACCAGGGCTGCCAGCACCGCCAGCTGCAGCTCGGCGGCCTGCCGGGGCGAGGCGCCGCCGGCCAGCGCGCCGACGAAGGTGCCGGGCAGCGTGACCAGGCCGGTGGTGCGGGTCTGGTCCAGACCCGGCAGCAGCGCCTCGCGGATCGCCTCGGGCTGCAGGTGGCACACGGCCTGCCGCGGGGTCGCGCCGAGGGCCAGCCAGCCCTCCACCTCCGGCCAGCGCTGCGCTGCGGCGTCGCGCAGCCGCCGTCCCGACAGCGTGCAGACCGTCATCGTCCCGCCGAGCACGATGCCCGCGAAGCTGATGACATATCGGGGAGTGCGCGGGAAGGCGCCAGCGCCCAGCAGCAGGGCCACCACCGGCGCGGCGCCGCAGAAGCTGGCCAGCAGCACCTGGCCGATCCGCCGGCGGCCGCCGCCCAGCCGGTTGCCTGCCGTCAGCGCGACCGCGCTCAGCATCACCAGCAGGAACAGCGCCGCGACCCGCGCGTCGCGGAACGCAGCCGCCAGCACCAGCGCCACGACCGCCAGCTGCAGCGCCGCCCGCAGCACCGCGCGCGCCGGCGCGATCCGCAGCCCGACGCCACCGACGTGCAGCGCCCCGCCGGCGATGCTCAGCAGCACCAGCACGGTGAGCACCAGGGCGACGGTCGGGTTCACAGGCCGATCCTGCCCTTCCTCCGTCCGGCCACGCCGGCCGCCCGCCCGGCCTGCACGAAGACTTTCTTGACCGCACCAGGCCCGGGCCAGCGGCCGGGCGGGGCGGCACCCCGACGATCCGCACCGGGCCGTTGGCCAAGCTGCGTGAAGACGCCGAGCTGCTCGGTCTGGACGGGCGCACGGAGATCGTCCGGGAGGCACTCATGCTGCTCCATCGCGGGCGGCGGAGGAGCGCATGGCTCGCAGTGTGGAGACCGTCTACGGAACTGATCCCGCCCCGCTGCCCCAGTCGGAGTGCGCGTGGGCCGTGCCGGTGGCCCGGGACCCGAACAGCACCAGCAGGTGGAGTCCGCGACGGGCCAGTCTGGCCGCACGCCAGCCCGCAGAGCTCTTCAGACCGTTTCGACGACGACGTTGCGGTAGCCGGCGGCCAACCGGGTGAGATCGTCGGGGTCCCCGGTGACGACGACGCCCCCGCCGGCCTCGAGGGTCAGGGCGACCACGTGCGCGTCCACGATCAGCTCGGAGCCGGCCTGGCTGTCGGCCAGCACGGCTCCGACGATGCGCGCGAGGTCCCGGTCGGTGTCGCGGGTGGACACCGAGCCGTCCTCGCGAGCCAGGCAGGCATCGACCAGCTGGTTGCGGCCACGACCCCGGTACAGCTCGGCGAGCACCAGCGACGGGACCGCGACCTCGCGCCCTAGCCGCTCGGCGGTGCGGAGGATACGTCGGACGCGCTGCTTGGTGGTCGAGTCGGGCCCGGCGAGGGCGTTGAACGCCTCCAAGTCCAGGGCGACGATCACGCCGCGCCGCCCAGCAGCCGCCGGAGCCGTTCCTCTTCGGCCGGATCGTCGGGTAGCGGACCGTCCTGGACGTCGAGCGTGTCCAGGAGCGTCCGCAGTCGCTCGAGGCGGCTCCGGCGCTCGACGAGGTCCCACCCGGCCTGGTTGAGCTGGCTCGACACTCCCCCTGCGCCCTCCAGGGCTTCGGCCAGTGCCTCGTCCAGGGTGACGGTCACCTTGCGCTTGTTCGCCATACTTTCCTCTTACTCTTGGGTGGCGCACGGTCGCTTGCGCGTGCCAGTCCGCGCGCAGACGCCGACGGCCCGGCCCCCGCGAGGGGGACCGGGCCGTCGGGACGGGCGGTTGCTACTGCTCGGTGGCGGCCTCGGCCACGTCACCGGCGTGCGCGGCGACGGCCTCGCCGTTGATCCACGCCTCGAGCGCCGGGCCGGCGATGTCGTCGCGCACCTGGCGCGGCGGCGACTTCATGAAGTAGGTGCTGGCCGGGTGCACAGGGCCACCCTCGCCGCGGTCCATGGCGATCTTGGCGCAGCGCAGCGCGTCGATGATGACGCCGGCGCTGTTGGGAGAGTCCCAGACCTCGAGCTTGTACTCCAGGTTCAGCGGCACGTCGCCGAAGGCGCGACCCTCGAGGCGGACGTAGGCCCACTTGCGGTCGTCGAGCCACTGCACGTAGTCGGACGGGCCGATGTGGACGTTGCGGGCGCCCATGTCGTGCTCCATGTTGGAGGTGACGGCCTGCGTCTTGCTGATCTTCTTGGACTCCAGGCGGTCGCGCTCGAGCATGTTCTTGAAGTCCATGTTGCCGCCGACGTTGAGCTGGTAGGTGCGGTCCAGGATGACGCCGCGGTCCTCGAACAGCTTCGCCATGACGCGGTGCGTGATCGTCGCGCCGACCTGGCTCTTGATGTCGTCACCGACGATCGGGACGCCCGCGGCGCGGAACTTCTCGGCCCACTCGGGGGTACCGGCGATGAACACGGGCAGCGCGTTGACGAAGGCGACCTTGGCGTCGATGGCGCACTGGGCGTAGAACTTCGCTGCCGCCTCGGACCCGACGGGCAGGTAGCAGATCAGGACGTCGACCTTGGCGTCCTTGAGCGCCTGCACGACGTCGACGGGCTCGGCGTCGGACTCCTCGATGGTCAGCCGGTAGTACTTGCCCAGGCCGTCCAGGGTGTTGCCGCGCTGCACCGTGACGTCCAGCGGCGGGACGTCGGCGATCTTGATGGTGTTGTTCTCCGACGCCAGGATCGCCTCGGACAGGTCGAAGCCGACCTTCTTGGCGTCGACGTCGAAGGCAGCGACGAACTCGATGTCACGGATGTGGTAGCCGCCGAGCTCGACGTGCATGAGGCCGGGCACGCGCGCGGCCGGGTCGGCCTCGCGGTAGTACTCGACGCCCTGCACGAGCGAGGCGGCACAGTTGCCGACGCCCACGATGGCGACGCGGATCGGCGTACGGTCGGAACCCATCAGGGCGCTCCTCTTTCCTTGGGTGGGGTGGGGGATGTGGTGACTGGTGTGCTGTTGGGGTGGTGGCTGCTGCGTTCGGTCTCGATCAGCTCGGTGAGCCACCGGACCTCGCGCTCGACGGACTCCAGCCCGTGCTCCTGCAGCTGCAGGGTGTAGCGGTCCACGCGCGACCGCGTCCGCGCCAGCGAGGTCCGGGCGCCCTCGCGGCGCTCCTCGAGCCGGGACCGGCGACCCTCGAGGATGCGCACGCGCACCTCGGGGTCGGTCTGGCCGAAGAAGGCGAAGTGGACGCCGAAGGTCTCGTCCTCCCAGGCCGACGGGCCGGCCTCGGCGAGCAGCTCGGTGAAGCGCTCCTTGCCGTCGCCGGTCAGCTTGTAGACGACCTTGCCGCGTCGGCCGGTCAGCGCCGGGGCGCCGGCCACGATCTGCGCGTCGCCCTCGTCCTCGGTGATCCAGCCGGCGGCCTTCATCCGGCGCAGCGTCGGGTAGAGCGAGCCGTAGGAGAAGGCGCGGAAGGTGCCGAGGGTGGCCTTGAGCCGCTGGCGCAGCTCGTAACCGTGCAGCGGCGCCTCGTGCAGCAGTCCGAGGACGGCGAGCTCGAGCATCCGTCCTCCTCCTCTGCCGGTGTCGGTGCGTCGGTGTCAGTGCGATGTATCGCGGCGATACATCGCTGCGCAAGCACGAGGTTACGTCCCGACCCACTCCTGCGCAACAGCAGGCGGCCGCGGTGCGTCTTGCAGAAGGACGGACGGGGTCGGGCCCCGTGCGCCGGGGCCGTCGTGGGTGACGATGGAGGTATGGGTCGATGGCGCAACGTCAGGTGGAAGCGAGCCCTGCTGCTCGGTAGCGGCGGGGCCGTGATCGGCGTGGTGGGGCTGGTCGGCATCGCCTATGCCATGACCGACATCCCCACGCCCAGCGACAGCGCCTCGGCCACCGCCACCCGGATCCTGTACTCCGACCGCAGCGAGCTGGGCCGCGTCGGCTCGGAGAACCGGCTCCCGGTGACGCTGTCGGAGGTGCCGCTGCACGTGCAGCAGGCGATGCTCGCCGCCGAGGACCGCGGCTTCTACACCGAGCCCGGCATCAGCCCCAAGGGCATCGCCCGGGCGCTGCTCACCAACATCCGCGGCGGCGGGGGCATCCAGCAGGGCGGTTCGACGATCACCCAGCAGTACGCCAAGAACGCCTTCCTCACCTCCGATCGCACCTACACCCGCAAGGTGAAGGAGGTGCTGATCGCGGTCAAGATGACCCGCACGCTGCCCAAGCAGACGATCCTGGAGGACTACCTCAACACCATCTACTTCGGACGCCAGGCCTCCGGCATCAAGGTCGCGACCAAGGCCTACTTCGGCGGCGACGTCACCCAGCTGTCGGTGGCGCAGGGCGCCGTGCTGGCGGCCAGCGTGCGCTCACCCGCGTCGCTGGACCCCACCAAGCACCCCGAGCAGGCCAAGGCGCGCTGGGGCTACGTGCTCGACGGCATGGTCAGCCAGGGATGGCTGACCCGCGCCGAGCGCGACAAGCAGGTGTACCCGTTCGTCCTGAGCCCGGGCCAGGGCCCGAAGAACAACGACCTGTCGGGTCCGAAGGGTCACGTCATCGCGCAGGTGCTGGACGAGCTGTCGCGCAAGGGCTTCGACGAGGCCCGGCTCAACGCCGGCGGCCTGGTCGTCACCACCACGATCCGCAAGGACGCCCAGGCGGCAGCGGTCCAGGCCGTCCAAGAGCGCACCGGCGACGAGCCGGGCGCCGACGGTCTGCAGGGTGCGCTCGTCTCGGTCAAGCCCGGCACCGGCGAGGTGTTCGCCTACTACGGCGGCTCCACCGGCACCGGTTTCGACTTCGCCCGCAACAGCACCGTCGGGCGTCCGCCGGGCAGCTCGTTCAAGCCGTACGTGCTGGCGACCGCGCTGTCGCAGGGCCTGTCGCTGAGCACCCGGCTGGACGGCAACAGCCCCAAGCAGTTCCCCGGCGTCCCCGACGGCATCCGCAACTTCGGCGACGACGACTACGGCCGCGTCACGATGCTGCAGGCCACCCAGAACTCGATCAACACCGCGTACTACGAGCTCGGGCTGGACGTCGGCCCGCGCAAGGTCGCCGAGCTGGCCCACGCGGCAGGCATCCCCGACAGCACCAAGCTGGTCAGCCCCGACGGAGTCACCAACGGCAGCATCTCCCTGGGCGCCTACGACGTGCAGGTCATCGACCAGGCCGTCGGCTACGCCACCTTCGCCAACGGCGGGGTGCCGACGGAGCCGTTCTTCGTCAAGAAGGTGCAGCGCGGCGACGGTGAGGACCTGTACCGCGCCGAGATCGTCGAAGGGCCGGCTGCCTACAGCAAGGACGTCGCCGCCGACGCCACCTACGCCATGCAGCAGGTCGTCGAACGCGGCACGGCCCGCGGCGCGCGGCTGGAGGGCGGGCGCGAGGCCGCCGGCAAGACCGGCACGACCAGCGACAACAAGGACGTCTGGTTCTGCGGTTTCACCCCGCAGCTGGCGACCGCGGTCTGGTTCGGCTACGCCACGCCGAAGACCATCGACCTCGGCGGCCGCGAAGCCACCGGCGGCGGGGTCGCCGCCCCCGTCTGGAAGGCCTACATGGAGGCCGCGCTCGCCGGCCAGCCCAACGAGGAGTTCCCGCCCCGCGCCGACGTCGGCCGGGCCGGCACCGGGAAGGTCCTGGTGCCCTCCACCCGCCCGCGCCCCCGTCGCAGCTTCGTGCCCGCCCCGCGGTCCTCGCCCGTCGAGGTGACCACCGACCAGCCGACGCCGGGCGAGGCCACCCCGGCTCCTCGCCAGACCGACGCCCCCGCCTCGCCGCAGGCCGCACCGACCCGTGAGCCGGCACCGACCCGTGAGCCGGCACCGCCGCCGAGCCCGGCGAGCAGCCCGGCGGCCGCGCCGCGCAGTCCGGCCGCGAGCCCGGCCGCGGGCTGACAGGATCGGGACCGTGACCGCCTCTCCCACGACCGTGACCGGCGCCGGCGACTCCGGCGTGCTGCTGGAGCGCTCGGCGGCGCGACCGCTGGTGCTGCCGTCCTCCGACGACCCGGTGCCCGCCGGCGTCACGACCGCCCTCGGCGGACCCCCCGGCCGGCACAGCCGGCTGGGTGAGCGTCGCTTCTGGACGCCGGTGCGCTGGCTGGTGCTGCTGACGCTGGTCACGAGCCTGTTCGGGTGGTGGCAGAAGTCGCCGTGCCGCGTGCACCCGTGGGCGGACGCCTACCAGTACAGCCGCGGCTGCTACTCCGACGTGTTCGCGCTGTACTTCGCCGAGAAGCTCGCCGACGGGCAGCAGCCGTACCTGGAGTACCCGGTCGAGTACCCGGTGGTGATCGGCGGCGTGATGGCCACCGCAGCCAAGGTCGTCACGGTCTTCCCGGCCGACCAACGGCCCCGACGCTTCTTCGACCTGACCTGGGCGATCCTCACCGCCTTCGCCGTCGTCGTGGTGGTCACGACCGCCCGCCTGGCCGGCCGACGACGACCCTGGGACGCGGCGCTGTTCGCCCTCGCGCCGGTGCTCGTCCTGCACAGCGCGACCAACTGGGACCTCGTCGCCATGGGACTGACCGGCCTGGGGCTGCTCGCCTGGGCGCGGCAGAAGCCGGTGCTGGCCGGGGTCGTCCTGGGCGCCGCGACCGCGACGAAGCTCTATCCGATCCTGTTCCTGGTGCCGCTGGCCGCCCTGTGCCTGCGAGCCGGCAGGCTGCGGTTCTTCGCCATGACGGCCGCCGCCGCGCTGATCACCCCGGTGCTGATCACGCTGCCGGTCTACCTGAACAGCCCGTTCTTCGCCGACGTCGGCGGACAGCAGACCGTGGTCGCCGCGAGCCCGATCGACCGGCTGGGCGCCGACGGTCTCGGCGCGCTGGCGCCCAAGGTGAACACGGTCGCCCCCGACGGCAGCCCGGTCGTGGGAGTCAACGCCGCCTACCGCTTCTTCGAGCTGAACACCACGCGTCCGGCCGACTGGGACTCCGCCTGGTTCGTGCTGCAGAAGCTGCGCGACAAGCCGCTGGACGTCGGGCTCGCTGCCGGTGAGGCGCCGCACCGGCTCAACCGCGGCGTCGCGGTGCTGTTCGTGCTGCTGCTGCTCGGCGTCGTCGGCCTGGCCCTGTTCGCGCCGCGGCGCCCCCGGCTGATGCAGCTGATCTTTCTGACGGTGCTGGCGTTCCTGCTCACCAACAAGGTGTGGAGCCCGCAGTTCTCGCTGTGGCTGGTGCCGCTGGCCGCCCTCGCGCGGCCCCGCTGGCGGCCGTTCCTGGCCTGGCAGGCCACCGAGGCGCTGGTGCTGTTCACCCGCTTCGCGTTCTTCTTCGGTATGGACCGCGCCGGCGCCGGCATCGCGGGCAAGGGGCTGGACGTGTGGTGGTTCATCACCGCCGTCGGCCTGCGCGACCTGGCGCTGATCGTGTTCGCCGGGTTCGTCGTCCGCGACATCCTGCGCCCGGACCGCGATCCCGTCCGCGCCGACGGGATCGACGACGACCCGGCGGGCGGGGTGCTGGACGGCGCGGTCGACCAGCTGGGGCTCGCGGCTGCTCAGCTGAGGTCGCGCCCGGCGCCAGATCCCGTTGCCGTCGTCCCAGCTGGACCAGCCCTGCGCTGAGCGGCGGCGACGCGGCCCCCGCGTCTGCCTGCTCGCGGCCTTCCCCCCTGCCCGACGCGACCGACCGGTCCGGCCTCAGCCGCCGAGGTCGAACACGACGATGTCGCCGCGGTCCTCGCGGGTGATGCCGAGCCCGTCGACGGAACGGTCGGCGGCACCGTCCCAGGGCGTGCCCGGGGTGCGGGCCCGGTGGACGACCACCGAGCGGATGCCGCGCAGCCGGAGCAGGGCCACCGACGGCGCGTCGGGAAAACCTCCGGTCTCGGTCCGCAGGGACGACAGCTCCGGCGGGGCGTAGGAGCCGTTGCCGTTCGCGATCTGCGGGAAGCCGGCGGTCGACCACCACATGTAGGTGCTGTCGTTGCCGGAGTCGCTCGGGAAGTTCGCGATCGGACCCGTGACGGTGGCCAGCGTCGCTGGCGGCTGCGGTGGCGTGGCGATCGGCAGCCTGGGCGAACCCTCCAGCAGGACGGCGCCGGCGCAGACCAGCGCGACGACCGCCGGCAGCCCGAGCGGCACGCGCGGCTCCCGTCCGAGCCGGTCCGCGAGCCGCTGGGCCCCCATGCCGGCCAGCAGCGCGAGCACCAGCGTCCACAGGAAGGCGAGCCGGCCCGGGGTGCGCAGGCCGTCCCAGCCCGGCAGGTTCTCATACAGCGGCTGGTAGAGCCTGCCGCCGGCGAACGAGAAGCCGAACGAGAGCACCACCAGCACGCCGAGGCCGACGAGCAGGCCCGCGCGCAGCGAGCGCCGCGCTCCCCTCCAGCGCAGTCCGAGCACCGCGAGCACGCACACGGCGACGCCGGGGAACAGCGCCTGCTCCGGCGCCCAGGGCAGCGTCGCCCGGATCGTCTGCGTCGCCCCGCCCCAGATCCGGCTGCTGGCGTCGGCGGCCAGCAACGACCGCAGCGGCGGCGAGTAGAACTGCACCTCGGTGAGCCCCCGCGCGGCGTCGGGGTTGGCGTTGACGACCTCCAGGTAGGGCACCGCCAGGGCGCCGGCGACGACCAGCAGCGTCAGGCCGCCGCCGACGGTGGCCACCGCGAGCCCCCGCCAGCGCGGCACCAGCCGCAGGGACGGCCGCCCCCGGACCAGCCACCAGCCGAGGACGCCGAGGCCGAGCGCCAGCAGCAGGTAGCAGAACCAGATGCCGAGCGCGAAGCCCAGGCTCACCTGCCAGGCGGCCGCCAGCCAGCCAGCCGCCACCTGCCACGGTCGCTGCCGTCGATAGCCGCTGACCAGCAGGAACAGCGTCAGCGCCACCCCGCCGGTCGACAGGATGTTCAGGTGCCCGTTCTGCGGCATGCGCCACGGCGCCCAGGCGTAGGCCACGCCCACGACAGCGGCCGCCGGCACCCGCAGGCCGAGCTCGCGACCGAGCAGCGCCGCCCCCGCGAAGCACAGCGCGTAGGCGAACAGGAACAGCAGGTTGTAGCGGACCAGGGCCGCGCCGACGCCGGAGCCGATCAGGCCGGCGGGCGCGTAGCCCAGCAGGCTGTCGGAGAAGGCCAGGCTGGGTCCCGCCGGGAAGAACGTGTTGGCGTCGAACACGCGCAGCGGCTGGGTGAGCAGCCCGTGACCGCCCCAGGCCGCCTGCCAGGCCTGCGCCACCGGATCGCCGGCGTCTTGCGGGACGGTCGTGCGCAGCGTGCGCACCAGCGGCCAGGTCGTCGCGGCCGCCAGCAGCAGCCCGACGATCACCCAGAGCGGCCCTTCTGCCCGGGATCGCCCGGTCCGCGACGGCCGAGCCGCGGCCGCACGCACGTGGACGCCGCCGTCGGCCCGCGGCGCCGGCGTCCTGACCGTCTGCAGCATGCCGCCGGGCTCGTCCATGGCCGGGAATGTACCGGCGTGCCCGGCAGTCCCGCGCCGCACGCGAGCGTCCCGCCCTAGGCTGAAGCGGTCCCGCCCAACCCGTCGCGAAGGTCTCGGATGACCGACTGGTCCCTCGTCGTGCCCATGTACCGGGAGGCCGGGCGCATCGCCCGGACCGTGCAGACGCTGGCGCAGAGCCCGCTGGCGCGACCGTCGTGCGAATGGGTGTTCGTCGACGACGGCAGCCCCGACGACACCGTCGCCGTCCTGCGGCAGGCGCTGGCCGCGCACGCTCCGCACGTCTCGACGACGGTGCTGCGGCTGCCCCGCAACCTGGGCAAGGGCGCGGCGGTGCGCACCGGCGTGCTGGCCGCGCGCGGCGACGTCGTCGCGTTCGTCGACGCCGACCTGTCCAGCCCCCCCGAAGCGATCATCGAGGTGTGCGAGGCCGTGCAAGCGGGCGCCCCCGTGGTCGTCGCGTCCCGCGGGCACGCCACCAGCGACCTGGTGGTGCGCCAGCCGGGCTCGCGCGAGGCCGCCGGCAAGAGCTTCAACCGGCTGCTGCACCGGCTGCACCTGACCGACCTGCCCGACACCCAGTGCGGCCTCAAGGCCTTCGACCGCACCTCCGCGCGTGCGCTGTTCGCACCGCTGCGCACCCGCCGGTTCGCGTTCGACGTCGAGGTGCTGGCGCGCGCCCGCCGCCTCGGCCTGCCGGTGACGGTGCTGCCCACCCGCTGGGCGCACGTCGAGCAGAGCCGGGTGGCCCCCGTGCGCGACGGCGCGCGGATGGCGCTGGACGCCGTGCGCATCGCCCGGGCCCTGCGCCGACCCGACGTCGAGCGGGCCGAGCCCGGTGCCCCGGACGACTCCGGGATGGCGGCCGCGACCTTCGACGTCATGCACGGGGTCGAGCGCGAGCACTGGTGGTTCAGCGCGAAGCGGGCGCTGCTGCGTGAGGCGCTGGCAGATCTCAGGCCCCGCGGGCTCGCCGTCGACGTCGGTTGCGGCACCGGCGCGGTCCTGGACGAGCTGGCGGCGCTGGGGTACCCGCAGATCCTGGGCACCGATCTCGACCCGCACGCGATCGCCCTGACGGCCACCCGCCTGCCCGAGGGGGCCTGCGTCGCCCGCGCCGTCGCCGAGGCGCTGCCGCTGGCCGACAGCAGCGTCGACGTGCTGAGCAGCCTGGACGTCGTCGAGCACCTGCGCGACGACGTCCTCGCCCTGCGCGAGTACCGCCGGGTGCTGCGACCCGGCGGCACCCTGGTCCTGGCCGTCCCGGCCTACATGTGGGCCTGGAGCGAGCACGACGTCGAGCTCGGGCACGAGCGCCGGTACGTGCGGGCCGAGCTGGAGGAGGTGGTCACGGCGGCGGGTTTCGTCGATGTCCGGGCCCGCTACTTCCACAGCTGGCTGGTGCCGCTGGCGTTCGCGCTGCGCCGGACGCCGCTGCGCGCCCTGGTCAAGGACGCGCCGGCCGAGAGCGTGAGCATGGGTGGGGCGGGTCAGAACGCGCTGGGCCACCGGCTGTCTGCCGTGGACCGACGCGCCGGCCTGCCGTTCGGCCTGTCGCTGTTCCTCGTGGCGCGCGCGCCCGAGGCCGGCGCATGACCGCGACCCTGGACCACGAGAGCCCCGGCCGGCACGTCCGCGAGCCACCCCCGCCCTCGCGCGCCGCCGCCCTGTGGTCCGGCCCGGTCGGCTACTGCGTGCGGGTGTTCGTCGCCTTCCGCCTGGGCCTGTTCGCGCTCGGCGTGGTCGTCGCCGGGCTGCTGCCGCACAACGGCGACGTCGGCGTCCCCGGCTGGCCGGCGCCGCCGCCCGCCGGCTGGTCGACCGCGATCACCGGCTGGGAGAGCGCCGACGCGCTCTGGTACCTGCGGATCGGCTCGCAGGGCTATCTGGCCGACGACGGCAGCGGCGCCTTCTTCCCGCTCTACCCGGTGCTGATCCGCGTCGTCGGGGTGCTGACCGGCGGGCACTGGCTGCTGGCCGCGTACCTGGTGTCCAACCTGGCGCTGCTGGCGGCGCTGGTGCTGCTCTACCGGCTCACCGCGCTGGAGTTCTCCGACTCGATGGCGCGCAAGGCGGTGCTCTACCTGTGCGCCTTCCCCACCGGCTTCTTCCTGTTCGCGCCCTACAGCGAGTCGCTGTTCCTGGCGCTGGCGATCGGCGCGCTGTACACCGCCCGCACCCGCCGCTGGGGGCTGGCGATCCCGCTGGCGTTCCTGGCCGCGCTCTCGCGCAGCCCCGGCGTCCTGCTCGCGCTGCCGCTGGCGGTCGAGGCGCTGCTGCAGGCGCGCACGCTGGCCGGACGGGCCCGCTGGACCGTGCTCGGGCAGGGCGCCGCAGCGGGCACCGCCGCCGGCGCCGGGCTGCTCGCCTACCTCGGCTTCTGGCAGCTGAAGATCGGCGACTGGCGACACCCGATCGACCTGCAGAAGACCGGCTGGGGCAAGGAGAACGCGTGGCCGTGGGAGACCCTGTGGGCGGGTTGGAAGGTCGCGGTGCAGTTCCCCGGCGCGAACCCGGGTGCCTACTTCCTCGTCGACTTCGCGGTGGTCGCGCTCGTGCTGGCCGCCGGTGTGTGGGTCGCGCTACGCACCCGGTGGACGTACGGCGTCTACGTCTGGTCCAGCGCCGCGTTCCCGCTGTTCCTCATGTGGCCCGGACGCCCGCTGCTGAGCCTGCCGCGGATCTACCTGGTCATCTTCCCGACCGTCTGGGCGCTCGCTCGCCTCGCCGAGCGGTTCAAGGCGCACGAGGCCGTCCTGATGACCACCACCGTCAGCATGGCGGTCCTCGGCGCGATGTTCGTGAGCGCCAACCCGCTGTTCTGACCGCGGTCCGGCGACGGAGCCCAGCCGCCAGGCCGCCCGCACCGCTACCGCCAGGACGACGAGCAGCAGCGCGTCGCGCACGGCCAGCACGAGCACCGGGTAGCGGCCGGTGCTGTCCACCAGCGTGCCGAACGCCAACGGATAGACCAGCTGCGTCGCGAGCAGCAGCCCGCCGAGCGGCAGCACCGCCGGCCGCAGCGGCGAGTCGCGCCGGGTGAGCGACGCCGCCACCAGCCCGACCAGCCAGATCGGGTACTGCGGGCTGAACGCCTTGTCGCTGAGCAGGAAGCCGGCCAGCAGGACGGTGCCCAGCACCGGACCGGCGAGCCCGGCCGCCACCCCGCGGCGGCGTGCCCGCACCGCCAGCACGGCCACCCCCAGCAGCGTCAGGACGAGTCCGGCGTCGGCGCCGCGCAGCATCGCGCCTGCCCACGGCCCGTCGACCTGCAGGCTGCCGAAGGCGAACGAGACGCTCATCCGCTCGTCGCCGTAGGCGCGCGCCAGCATCAGCGGCAGGGCGGCCACCGACTCGACCTCCAGCCCGCGGTCGCGCTGGTAGGTCAGAAAGCTGAGCAGCTGGGCGCCGCCCCCGTAGGCGCAGGCGGCCACCGCCGTCAGCGCCGCCACGACCCCCGCTCCCAGCAGCAGCCGGACCGGGCGGGTCACCCCGCGCAGCAGCGGCAGGAGCAGCAGCACCAGCAGCGCCGGCCAGCCCTTGACCACCGCCCCGGCGCCGAGCAGCACCCCGGCCAGCAGCGGCGCCGCACCGGCAGCGAGCACGCCGCCGAGGGCCAGCACCGTCGGGACGAGGTCGAAGCGGCCCAGCACGACCGGGCCCAGCAGGGGCACCGCCGCCACCCAGAGCCACGCACCCCACAGCGAGCGGTCCGTCCGCCGCAGGCCTACGACCGCCAGCACGATCACGGCAGCGAGGTCCCACAGCAGCATCTGTCCGACGAAGCCCAGCACGTACGGCGCGCCCCGCACCAGCGCCGGGGCGACGAGCACGGCCGCCGCTCCCGCCGGGTACTCCCACGGGCCGGCGCGCAGCGGGGCGTCGGGCGCGCCGGCGGCGAAGGCGTGCCCCCAGCCGTCGAACAGGCTCATCTCCAGGGGGTCGTTCTGCGCCGGGTAGAGCTCCGGCGAGCGCGTCAGCACCAGCAGCAGGACCCGGCTGAGGACGTACACCGCCACCAGCAGGGCGAACCGGGAGACAGGGTCGCGGAACCGCACGTCGGCGACGCTAGGCGATCACGACGCCCCGTCGTCCTCAGCCCAGGGCGGGCACCAGCGGCAGGTCGACCTCGAACGGGCCCTCGCGCCGGTCCGCGACGTGCACGCCGTCGTCGACGCGCACAGCCCAGGTGTAGCTGCCGGGCAGGGCCGGCAGCACGCCGGGGCTGTCGTCGACCAGCGGCCGCAGGCCGTCCCACGTCAGCGTCGCCGTCGGGCCCTCGCCGGCCGAGCGCGCCACCACGACGCCGTCGCTGTCGCGCAGCGCGGCGGTCCACGGCGCCGACCGCGTGAGCTCACCTCGGAGCACGAACTGCTGCGGGGCCCGCACCGGCGCGCCGCTGAGCTGCACGTCGGTGATCCTGGGCGCCGGACCGAGCAGGGCGTTCGCGTCGGTGCGGATCTGCGCCAGGTGGTCGTAGAGCACGCCGGGGCAGGCGGTCTGGCCGGTGTCCTTGTGGCCGAAGACCCGCGGCAGCGTCACCCTGGCGCCGCTGCGGAACCTGGGCGAGCCGCCGCTGGTGAGCGTGACGCTGGTGCGCGGGTCGAACCGCCAGGTCAGCGCGGCGTAGGCCCCGACCCGGTCGAAGGCCGAGAGCGCCGCTGGCGTCGGTGTCGCCCGGGTCATGTCACCGAGCAGGCTGACGCCGAGGGTGCGGGTGTTGAAGCCCTGCGCGTGCGAGCCGATCGTCGCCCTGCCCAGGCCGCCGGCCCGGCCCTCCCAGATGCCGCCGAACTTGTCGACGACCAGGTTGTAGCCGAGGTCGGACCAGCCGCGGCTCTTCACGTGGTAGGCGTAGTCGGCCCGGATGCGGCGTGGGACGTCGGCCTGGGTGTAGTCGTTGCTGCCGGCGGTGTGGTGCACGACGACGGCGTCGACCCGGCTGGCGTAGCTGGGCGAGCCGGAGCGGATCGACTCGTCGGCGCCCCAGTCGGCGCGGCTGTGGACCCCGCCGAGCAGCGCGACCCCGGCCGAGCGGGCGTCGGCGTGCGCCGCCGGCAGGCCCAGCCGCAGCCCTCCACCGACCCGGCGCGGGACCCCGTCGGCCACCCGGACCAGGCGCAGGCCCCGGGCGGCGCCGGTGATCCGGACGTCGGCGGCGCTCGCCCCGGCCGGGCGCCACAGCGGCTCGGTGCCGCCGCGGGTGTGCGCGCGCTCGGCGGCGTCGGGCTCGTCGCTGTCGAGGTCGGGCACGTCCCAGGCGCCCCAGCCGGACGCCGTCCGCCACCTCACCGCGACACGGGGGGCCGGCGACCCGCGGTCCCAGGTGACGCCGAGCAGCTGCTCGTCGGTCAGCGCGGTGACGGTGGCTCCCCCGGCCAACGGCGCCTCGCGGAGCACCGGCGGCACCACCTGGGTGACCGCGGTCGGCGCCGCGAGGGAGGGCAGGGCGGGGACGAGCAGAGCCGTGGTGAGCACCACGGCGGCCCGGCGGGACATGCGCACGACCGAGCCAACGAAGCGGACTCGCCCCGGTGACGGCCGGCTACCCGCACACTGTGAGCTGAAACGCGCGCGCACCACTCGGAGCAGCGCCACCCCTGTCCCGGAGGCCCCCGATGTCACGCGCCCCGTCCCGCCCGCTCTCCGCCCGCCTGCGGCCCTGGTCCGCCGTCCTGTGCGCGAGCGCCCTGCTGGCAACCACGGCCGCTGCCGGCACCGCCGCTGCGGCCCCGGGCGACGGTCCGTTCGACACGGGCGGAGCCGTGCTGAACATCCTGCCGCCGGGCTCGCGCGGCAACGTCGCGGCGCTCGACGCGGCCGCCGTCGGGCCCTCGCGCACCGCTACGGGGACGACGCCCGCGAACTTCGCCGACCAGCTCGAGATGTACGACGCGCTGAACACCAAGGCGCCCGGGCAGCTGAAGGACGGCGACCTGACGACGTACTTCAAGGACGCCCCGATCGACCTGCCCGCCGACCAGGCGGTGTCGACGAAGGCCCCCCGCGCGGGCGTCACGCTCAGCCGCGACCGGTTCGGCGTGCCGTTCGTCGTCGGCGTCACTGCCGAGGACGTCGCCTACGGCGCGGGCTACGCCGGCACCGAGGACCGGATGTTCCTCACCGACCTGCTGCGTCACGTCGGCGCCGCCCGGTCCGCAGAGTTCCTCGGCTCGACGGCCGGCAACGTCGCGATGGACCGCGATCAGCTCCGCAGCGCGGCCTACACCCGCGCGGAGGCCGAGAAGCAGATCGAGAACGTCCTGACCCGCTACCCGTCCGAGGGCCCGGCTCTGCTGCGGCGGCTGGACGCCTTCGTCGCCGGCATCAACGACGCCCAGCGGGCACTGTGCCCCGCGGCGTTCCCCGTCCCGGCCGGCGCCGTCGGCGGCGGCGAGGCCAGCCCCGGCGCGGGCTTCGGTCCGAGCTGCCCGGTCGAGTACGCCGCCCTGGGCAGCGCCCCGACCGACTACACCCGGGGCGACATCACCTACATCGCCTCGCTCGTCGGCGGCATCTTCGGCAAGGGCGGCGGCGGCGAGGCCAGCAATGCGCGCTGGCTGAACCAGCTGACAGCGAAGTTCGGCGCCGCCGGGGCCAAGAAGGTCTTCGAGGACCTGCGCGAGCGCAACGACCCGGAGGCGCCGTCCAGTGCGAGCGTCCGCTTCCCGTACGAGGGCGAGACGGTCGACCCGACCGCACCCGGTGCGGCCGTCCCGGACCTGGACGGCCCGACGGCTCCCGGTACCGGCGCCGACGCCGGCTCGACCGGCCTGCCCTTCGCGCTGCCGGGACTGCCGGCGACGGCCGACGCCACGGCCGAGCAGCGCGCCGACTACGGCATCCTGGACGGCCCGTTCGGGCGGCTGGACCTGGGTCTGCGCAAGAGCGGCATGTCCAACGCCCTGCTGGTCGACGCGGCGCACTCGGCCTCGGGACACCCGACGGTGGTCTTCGGTCCGCAGACCGGCTACTTCACCCCGCAGCTGCTCACCGAGGTCTCGCTGCGCGGTCCGGGCATCGCCGCGCGCGGGGTCTCCTTCGCGGGGACGCAGCTCATCGTCGAGCTCGGGCACGGCGTCGACTACGCCTGGTCGGCCACCTCCGCGTCCTCCGACATCGTCGACACCGTCGCCGAGCGGCTCTGCAACCCCGACCGTTCGGCGGCCACGGTGGAGTCGACGTCCTACCTCGACGGGACGACCTGCACCCCGTTCGACAGCTATGTGCACGAAGAGACCTCGCTACCCACCGCAGCCGGGACCGGACCGCCCCAGCTGGTGCGGCTGCAGGTCCAGCGCACCCGGCACGGCATCGTCACCTCGCGCACCACGGTCAAGGGGGTCCCGGTGGCGCTGGTGACCGAGCGCTCGACCTACGGCGGCGAGCTGGCCTCGGCGGTCGGCTTCTCCCGCGTCAACGACCCGGGCTACGTCACGGACGCCGCCTCGTTCGCCCGGGCGTTCGCCGGGGTCGACTACGTCTTCAACTGGTTCTACGTCGACGACCGCGACATCAGCTACTTCGGCTCCGGGCTGCTGCCGATCCGCGCCGCCGACGCCAACCCCGACCTGCCGCGCTGGGGCGACCGGCGGTTCGACTGGACCGGTTTCGAGCCGTTCGCCCGGCACGTGTTCCAGACCAACCCGCCGCAGGGCTACCTGTCGAGCTGGAACAACAAGCAGGCGCCGGGCTTCTCGGCCGCCGACAACCAGTGGGGCTACGGACCGGTGTACCGGTCGCTGCTGCTCGACAAGCGGATCAAGGAGCGGATCGCCGGCGGCAAGAAGGTCACCCGGGTCGGGCTCGTCGAGGCCATGCAGGACGCCGCGCACACCGACCTGCGCGCCGAGGTGCTGCTGCCGCTGCTGCTGGACGTCGTCGGGAACGAGTCCGACCCGGCCGTGCGGCTGCTGCGGGCCTGGGTCGCCGACGGCTCCGAGCGCGTCGACCGCGACCGGGACGGCACCTACGACCATCAGCAGGCGATCGCTCTGTTCGACCAGTGGTGGCAGGGCGAGGGCGTCGACGGGACCTTCGACGGGTCCGGCGCAGCCAAGGACGTCCTGCGGGGCTCGCTCGGCGACCTCGTCGACGCCCTGCCGCAGAAGCTGGACGACCACCCGCGCATCGGGCTCGGCTCGGCCTGGAACGGCGTCGCCTGGTACGGCTACGTCTCCAAGGACCTGCGCCAGGTGCTCGGCCGGCCGGTCGCCGGTGCCTACTCGCGCACCTACTGCGGCGCGGGCGTGCTCGCCACCTGCCGCACCCAGATGCGCACGTCGCTGGCCGCCGCCGTGACCCGTGCGACCGCGGAGCAGGACGTGACCGCGGTCGGCGACCTGACCTACGACAAGAGCGAGGACTTCATCCGGGCGACGACCGGCGGTCTCGTCGGCAGCAGGCCGATCGACTGGCAGAACCGGCCGACGTTCCAGCAGGTCGTGGGCTTCACCAGCAACCGCCGGGCGACCGCTCCGGTGGCTGCCGCCCCCCGTCCGACCACCGCCCGTCCTGCCGCCGCCCCGGGGCGCCTGCCCGCCACCGGGCTGGCGACGCTGCTACCCGCCCTCGCTGTGCTGCTGCTGGCCGGCGTCGCCGTCGCACGGCTCCGGCGCCGGACCGCCTGACGCCCGCCGGGCCGCGCCGGGCAAGGTCATGGCGGGCCGGTCAGCGCGGGCCGGTCACGGCACGCCGGGTCACAGCACGCCGAGCGCCCCCGCGGCGCTGCGCACCAGCGCGGTGTCCTCCCCGACGACCAGCAGCGCGTGCGGCAGGCGTGCGCACAGCACCATGACGCCGTCGCGCTGCGCCTCCCAGGGGCCGTCGGCGCCGGCCGTCCGGCGGGCGCCGGGCGCCTCGGGGAACGGGTCGTCGCTGAGGTAGACGACGACGCGGCGCCCGGCCGGGTCGCGGTAGGCATAGCCGTCGACGGCCAGCGCGCCGTAGGTGCCCCCGCCGGCGCCGACGGGCAGCAGGCCCACCGTGGACAGGTCCGGTGCCCGCAGGCCCGGGAGCTGCGCGCCCGGCAGCCGCTGCGCGCTGAAGTCGGCGACGGCCTGCCAGACCGCCGGCTCGTGGCGGGGCCGCAGCGTGCCACCGGCGACGGCGAGCACCAGCACCACAGCCAGCGCGGCCGCGGAGGCGGCCAGCGTCCGTCCGCGCAGCCGGTGCCGCCGCCGCCCGTGCACGCGGCTCGGCCTCGACCGGTCCCCGGCGCCGGCCAGCGTCTCGGCCTCGACCATCGCGCGGACGCGGTCGCGCAGCTGCGGTGACGGGTGCGAGCGAGCCGCCTCCACCAGCGCCCGGCCGCGGCGCGCCTGCTCGACCTCCTGCCAGCAGTCGGGGCACGCGAGCAGGTGTGCGGAGAACGACTCGCGCTCGGTGGCGCTCAGCAGCCCGCCGAGGAAGGCCGCGGCCGCCCGCTCGGGCTGGTGGGTGTCCGGCAGCCCGCTGCCGTCGGTCTCGCGGTCGTCAGCGCTCATGGTGGGTCCCCCGTTGGTCCTGCAGGGTCACGGCCAGCGTCTTGCGGCCCCGGTGCACCCGGGCCAGCACCGTGCCGCGCGGTGCGTCGACGATCCGCGCAGTCTCAGCGGCGGTGTAGCCGGCGAGGTCCATCAGCGTGATCGCCTCGCGCTGCGGCGCCGGCAGCAGGGCCAGCGCCTCGTGCACCCGTCCGGCGCGCACCGACGCGACCGCCAGGTCCGCCGGGTCGGGACGGTCGTCGGAGCGGCCGAGCAGCCAGCCCTCCGCGGCGATCTCGACCGGGCGTGCCGACGCACGCCGGTACCCGGACCGAGCGGCGTTGAGGCAGACGGTCGCGAACCACGCCGCCGGGTCGTCGGGCGGGTTGCGCCGCCAGCCGCGCAGTGCCAGCAGGCAGGTCTCCGAGACGAGGTCCTCGGCGTCCTGCGGGCCCCGCGTCAGGCCGCGGGCCAGGTTGTGCAGGCGGTCCAGGTGGGTGGCGAAGGCGTCCAGGAACGCGTCGTCCTGACCGGTCGTCCCGTCCATGCCCACCCCCTCCCTCAGCCGTCGGTCTCGGGAGCAGGAACGCGCGGCACGCGCCGTTGATTGCACGCGACCCGCGGCCGGGTGCAATCAACGCGCCTGACCGGGCGTCCGAAAGGTCGGAATGCTCCACCACCGACCCCCAGGGGGAACCACCATGACCCGCGCGAACACCTCCACCGACGTGGCCGACGCCACCGCCTCCGACAGCCTGGCCGGGGACGACGTCAACGCCCGGCGGGCGCGCGGCGGCGCCCTGATCGCCGGCGCCCTGCTCATCCTGGCGCTCGTCGAGACCGGCGCGATCCCCTACTACTGGTTCCCGGCTCTAACCGGTCTGACCTACCTCGCCGCCGCGGCCGCCGGTCGCAGCCGGGGCACGCTGTGGGCCCCCGGCTTCATGATCACCCTCGTCGGGCTCGCCGCGGCCCTGTGGCTGCGCGACGGCCGCCCGGCCGACAGCTTCCAGTTCCTGGCCCTGGCCCTGATGGCCCTCGGGCTCGGCGGCGTGCTGGTCGCACTGCTCGGGCAGGCGCGCAACCTGCACATCTCGGCGATGAGCGTGTCGCTGTCGGTGCTGCTGTTCGGCGTGTTCGCGCTGCTCGAGCAGCAGGCGGTCAAGCCGTTCGCCGGGCAGACCTGGGTCTACGCCGCGCTGCTCATCGTCTGGGGCGCGTTCGAGCTGCGTCCGGCCACCAAGCGCTGAACGGTCGGGGTCAGGTCGGCAACCGCTCCCGCAACCAGGAGATGTCGTCGGCCTGACCCTCGCCCGGCGTCTCGACGACGACCGGCGCGCCGGCGGCCGCCACCACGGCGAGCAGGACGTCGCTGTCGATCTGTCCGGCGCCGAGGTTGGCGTGCCGGTCGGCACCGGAGTCGAACGCGTCGCGCGAGTCGTTGCAGTGGACCAGGTCGATGCGGCCGGTGATCGCCTTCACCCGCTCGACGACGCTGAGCAGCTCCTCGCCGCCGGCGTGGGCGTGGCAGGTGTCCAGACAGAAGCCGACGTTCGGGAAGCCGCCGATGCCGTCCCACAGCCGGGCGAGCGCGTCGAAGCGGCGCGCCATGGCGTGGTCGCCGCCGGCGGTGTTCTCGACCAGGATCGGCAGCGGAGCTTGCATCCGTTCGAAGGCCTTGACCCAGTTCTCGACCCCGATCTCGGGGCCGTCGCCCTTGCTGACGTGACCGCCGTGCACGATCAGCCCCTTCGCGCCGACCGACGCCGCGGTCGTGGCGTGGTCCAGCAGGATCTTGCGCGACGGGATGCGGATCTTGTTGTTGGTCGAGGCGAGGTTCACGATGTAGGGCGCGTGCACGTAGACGTCGACGCCGGCGGGACGGTCCGCCGCCAGCAGCGCGTCCGGGACCACCGCCTTCTTCCAGCTCTGCGGGTCGCCGAGGAAGACCTGCACGAGGTCGGCCCTGCGCTCGGCCGCGGCCCCGAAGGGATCGTCCTGCCCGACGTGGGCTCCGATGCTCAGCACGTGATGCACCGTACTGCGGGCCGACACTGCCGGCCGACGCGCAGCAGGACTGCTCCGGCGGAGTGCGAAACTAGAGCCGTGACGTCTTCCTCCCGCCCGGCCGGCCCAGCGCGAGCCGGTCGCGCGGCCGCCGCGCTGCTGCTCGCCCTCGCCGGCAGCCTGCTCGGCATCGTTGCGCTGGCCGTGCCCGCGTCGGCGCAGGAGCGGCTGATCAGCATCACCGCCGACGGCGTCTCGCCCAAGGTCCTGACGCTGGCGGCCGGCGACACCGTCACCTTCGTCAACGACGACAGCTCTTTCAGCTACCGCGCGCAGAGCACCAGCGACAACTGGGCGTGCGACAGCGGCCCGGTGGGCCTGCTGCCCGGCCGCAGCTTCAGCTGCCCCGACCCGTTCACCGAGTCGGGCACCTTCACCTACGAGGTGGCGCAGGACGAGCCCTTCCGCGGCAGCATCGTGCTGCCGAAGCCGGGGGGCACGAGCCCGGCCGCCACCCCGCGCGCGAGCGCAGCACCGGGCGGCCCCGCCTCGCCTGCTGCCGGCGCCTCTCCGCAGGCCGACGCTTCGCCGTCGCCCACCCCCACCGGCGGCACCGGCACGGCCCGTCCCCCGGTCACCAGCGGCTTCGACAGCCTCGGCATCCCGTCCAGCCCGGCGCCGGAGGGAGTCGCACCGGCCCCGGCGATCGCCGGGCTGCTGCCGACCACCGAGGACGCCCCGGCCCCCGGCGTCGAGGTGGCTCCGGAAGCGACCGGCGGCTCCGCCGACCCCTCCGCCCAGCCGGCCGTGGCAGCCGACCTGCCAGGCGCCGACAGCCAGCGTGCGCTGGGGCTCGCTGCGGTCGTGGCCGTGGTGCTGACGACGGGCGTGGTGTCGCTGCTCGTCCGGCTGCTGCTGGCGGAGCCGTCCGTGCGCGCTGCCGGTCCTGTCGTCACCGTCGACTGAGCGGCGCCGACCCGCCCGCTCCGGCGCTGCTAGTGTGGGCAGGTTTGCTGACGCGAACGCCCTCCTGCCACGGATCGTCCGTGGCCGTGTAGTCCACAGGAGGAGGTGGGTCACTTGCGTCACTACGAGCTCATGGTCATCCTCGACCCAGATCTGGAGGAGCGGACCATCGCTCCCTCGCTCGACACTTTCCTCAACGTCATCCGCAACGCGGGCGGCACCGTGGAGAAGGTCGATGTGTGGGGCCGTCGCCGCCTCTCGTTCGAGATGAACAAGAAGTCCGAAGGCATCTACGCCGTCGTCGACCTCACCGCCGAACCGGCCACGATGAAAGAGCTGGACCGTCAGCTCAACCTCAACGAGTCGATCATGCGGACCAAGGTCATGCGTCCGGAGCTGCGGGCCAGCACAGCGAAGCCCGCCAAGGTGCCGAAGGCCGCGGCACCGTCCGCGCCTGCAGCCCCGGCGGCACCGGCCGCTCCCGCACCGGCAGCACCGGCAGCACCGGCAGCCGAGAGCTGACATACCCGCTACTGGGCCGCCGCACCGCTGAACCACCCGCACCGCTGAACCACCCGCACCGCTGAACCCCCAGTACTGCTGCTCACCACCCGCACCGCCGCACACCCTTCCCCGTTCGACCTGTGCGCGATCGACGCGCTCGACCCCCACCCCACTCGACTCCCGCAGCACGCGGGAAGGGCCTTCAGGAGACAGAAGTGGCCGGAGACACCGTCATCACCGTGGTCGGCAACCTCACCGCCGATCCCGAGCTGCGCTTCACCCCGTCCGGGGCTGCCGTCGCGAACTTCACCGTCGCGTCCACGCCCCGCACCCTCGACAAGAACACGAACGAGTGGAAGGACGGTGACGCGCTCTTCCTGCGCTGCTCCGTCTGGCGTCAGGCAGCCGAGAACGTCGCCGAGTCCCTGCACAAGGGCACCTCGGTGATCGTCCAGGGCCGGCTGAAGCAGCGTTCGTACGAGACGAAGGAAGGCGAGAAGCGCACCGTCGTCGAGCTCGACGTCGAAGAGATCGGACCGTCGCTGCGTTGGGCGTCGGCGAAGGTCACCAAGGCCTCGCGCGGCGGTGGCGGCGGAGGCGGTTCTTACGGCGGCGGTGGTAACGGCGGCGGCGGCGGTTCCTACGGGGGCGGCCAGGGCGGCGGCCAGCAGTCCGGCGGCCAGTCCGGCGGCGGTCAGCGCAACGACGACCCGTGGGCCAGCAACAGCGGCGGCGGGTTCTCCGACGAGCCTCCCTTCTAGGCGCTCGTCCCGGCCCGCTCGCGCGGGCCACCTCAGACATCCTTTCCGCACTTCCTCCCAGGCAGGAGACACCCCGTGGCCAAGCCACCACCCCGCAAGCTGAAGAAGAAGGTCTGCCAGTTCTGCAAGGACAAGGTGACCTACGTCGACTACAAGGACACCGGCACGCTGCGCAAGTACATCTCCGACCGCGGCAAGATCCGCGCCTCGCGGGTCAGCGGCAACTGCCGCCAGCACCAGCGCGACGTCGCCATGGCCGTGAAGAACAGCCGTGAGATGGCGCTGCTGCCCTACACGTCGCTGGCGCGCTGACATGGCGACGATGAAGCTCATCCTCACCCAGGACGTCGGTGGCCTCGGCGCCCCCGGCGACGTCGTCGAGGTGGCTCCGGGCTACGGCCGCAACTACCTCGTCCCGCAGGGGCTGGCCATGCGCGCCACGCGCGGTGCCGAGAAGCAGATCGCCACGATCCGGCGGGCTCGCGAGGTCCGCGAGGTGCGCGACCTGGGCCACGCGCAGGAGATCAAGGGCCAGCTCGCCGGCCTGGTCGTCACGCTGCCCGCACGCTCGGGTGACGGCGGCCGGCTGTTCGGTTCCATCACCTCGGCCGACATCGTCGAGGCCGTCACCAAGGCCGGCGGGCCGAAGCTGGACCGTCGCCTGATCACCATGAAGGCGCCGATCAAGGCCCTCGGCAGTCACACCGTCACCGTCAAGGTGCACCCCGAGGTCGAGGCCTCCGTGGCGCTGAACGTCGTCGCCTCGAAGTAGTCCGCTCCGCTGCACTACCCCGCACGTCACGGCCCGGTTCCCCTCGCGGGGGCCGGGCCGTCGTGCGTCCTGGCGTGGCCCGGTCCGCACGTGGGAGACTCCAGCGACGCGTCGCACAGCGGGGAGATGCAGCCGTCGTGCCTGTCTTGCGCCGGTGTAGCCGGTCTGCGCTGATCCTGGCCCTGATCGGGTCGCTGCTCGCCTGTGCCTCGTCCTCGCCACCTGGGACGGTGCGCCAGGGCGAGGAGCGCCCAGCAGCGGCCGGCGGCTCCGAGGCCCGACGTGTCAACGGAGTCGGCCATCCCCTGGAGGGGCCCGTCTTCCAGGGTTCGGTCCTCAGGCCGCCGAGGGGGAGCTCCTTCGCCCACGGCACCCTGCTCCTGTTCAATCTTGGACAGACGCGGCTCCGGCTCGATCAGGTGCGGCCGGTGGGCGTCGATCCGGGCCTGCGCCCGCTGGGGGTGCGCATCGCGGGCCCCGACCGGTCGCTCGGCTTCGACCAGGCCAGTGCCTGGCCTGTCGTGGACAAGGCCTTCGGTCGTGTACGAACCGCCGAGGGCTTCGTTCTTGCTCCGGCCGACGCGCCCGACGCGAATCGCGGCTACGAGGTGCTCGTCGGATACGCGGTCGTGGGCGCAGGTCGCCTCACCGTCCGCGGAGTACGCATCGACTACACGGACCTGGGCGACGGTCACAGGCGCAGCGTCACCTTCCGGGACACGTTGGCCGTCTGCCCAGATGCTACTGAGGCCACGGAGTGTCCGGTCGAGGAAGGGACCCGATAGCTGTTCCTGCACCGTCGGAGGGCTGAGCTGAGGGCACGTCGCTCAGCCCCGCCGCACCACTGCCGGGCGATCCGCACGGGCCCGATCCGGTGCGTCCTCCCCCCTGTCAGGCGCTGGGCTGCCGGAGGTCCGGTCAGCCGGTGACCGGTCGGCGACGATTCAGCCACACCGTCAACAGGACCGCGGCGAGACCTCCCGTCGCCGGCAGCAAGAGCAGCAACGGCAGCACCCCGACGCTGAGACCCGGCGGCAGGCCGAAGGTCGAGCCCGCGAGGCCCGCCAGTGCCAGCAGCACCGGCACGACCAGGACAGCGGCCGCCGTCGCCTTCTGTCCACGGGCCCATCGCGGCGAGGAGCAGACCAGGACCAGCCCGACGAGCGGTCCGACGACCGGCACGAGGAAGCCGCCGAGGCCGAGGACCAGGACGCCGGCGACCTCCAGTGCCCCCCACGGCGAGGTCGGGACCGCGGACTGCCACACCAGCGGCTCGAGCGTCGCCCGCCGGCTCGCCCGCCGGTAGAGCAGCACCGCCACCACGCTGCTCGCCAGAAGTACGGCCAGCAGCAGGTACGGGCCCACCCTGAATCCGCTCGTGGTTGTCACGCAGTCCTGGGACAGCTCGGTCAGAGAGCCGTCGTCGTTGATCCTGGTCGCGCCGCCGCACGAGCTGGAGATCGTCTCGGTCGAGACGAAATGCCCGAGCAAGAACAGTCCGCCCGGGCCGAACGGGACCACGAGGACACCGAGCAGCTTCTCCCACCGGCGCCACCGTCGCGACAGGCACAGCAGCACGACCCCGACCACCCACCCCACCACAGGCAGCAGCGAGCCCACGGTGAGCATCAGGACGGCGGCGAGCTCCAGGCCGGTGCCGCGCCGGACCAGGACCCCGGAAGCCTGCTCACCGGGCAGCTCCAGGCGCGCGGCGGCGACGATCTCCGCCGGCTGGCCGAGGCGCTCGAGCAGGCTCCGCGTGCTGACCTCATCGCGCAGCGCGCCTGACGCCGAGGCCCCTGCCAGGTGCTCCCGGATGCCGTCGAGCAGCTCCTCCTGCCGGTCGACGGGCAGGCCGGCGGCCGCGGCCTGCAGGTGCTGCAGGTAGTCCTGCACGATCAGCTCAGGGGTAGTCATCAGTCGTCCTCGTCTCGCTGCGCCGGGCGATGGGTCGGGCGGCTGATGGGTACGGAAGGCCTCCGCGGGTGGTCACCGTCGTCCCGGGGCCGTCGGGTGACCGGTGCACCGGCGGACGACCTCGATGCGGTCACCGTCGGTCCGACGGTGGGTGGGCCGGCGGCAGCACCCGGTCGACGGTGTCGCGGAAGCGTCGCCAGTCGTCGGCGAAACGGGTGAGCGCCTGGCGGCCGTCGCCGGTGACGGAGTAGTAGCGGCGCGGCGGACCAGCGTCGCTCTCGACCCAGGTCGTCTCGACCCACCCGTCGCGTCGCAGCCGCGACAGCAGGGGGTAGATGGTGCCCTCGCTCACGACGAGCCCCTCGAGGTCGGCCAGCCGGCGGACAAGGTCGAAACCGTAGAGCCGGCCGTCCTGCAGCAGCGACAGGACGCAGAACTCCAGCACGCCCCGACGCAGCTGCGTCATCGGGTTACGTGCGCCGCCCGGTTCCATGCGAGGCAAGGTAGCGGTCGCGACCATGGTTCCGCAACCCCTCGTGCGTCCTGGACCTACCGCAGCGGCGGGCCGTAGCGGTAGAGCAGCTGGCCGGTGGTGCCGGCGTTGCCGAACAGCAGCTGCGGCGCTCCCCGCAGGCCGGTCAGCGCTCCGCGCAGGCCTTCGCAGTCGCCCTCGAAGGTGCGGTACTCGGTCGCCGACAGCAGGAACAACGGCCGCTCGCCGCCCCGCGCCGAGATCGTTGCGGCGACCGCAGCCGGATCGGCAGCGTCCTGACGAGCCGCGTAGTCGACCCAGTCGATGCGCTGCGGTGCTCCGAGCGAGGGATAGACGACCTGCGGCACGTCGACCGCGAGCAGCCGGGCCACCGGCGGACCCAGCTGGTCCGGGCAGTAGGCGAGCAGCTCCTGCGGCCCGGCGGCAGCGTCGTAGGCGGCCACCACCCCGGCCGCAGACGAGCGCGAGCGCCCGGCAGCCGGGATCCCCGCAGCGAGGCCGAACGCCACCAGCACCCCGAGCGCCACCACCGGCGTCCAGCGGCCGGGCAGCCGGACGGCGCCGACGCCCACCAGCAGCGCGACGAACGCCACCACCACCGCCGTGTAGCGCCCGGTGTAGGCCCCCCCGCCGAGGTAGACCGAGACGAAGGCCGCCAGCAGCGTCAGGCTCGCGACGGCGCCGAGGCCGGCGAGCGCGCGGTCACCTCTGGGCCGGCGCAGGCCCGCCGTAGCCCCCCACCCCGCCAGCGGGACCAGCAGCCAGGCGAACAGGGTGCGGACACCGTCGGAGCCACCGCCCCAGTAGCGCGGCGTGCGGACCAGCTCGAACAACGCCGTCGGATCGGCCCACGGCGCGCCCGTGTGCGCGGCCTGGAACAGGAAGGTCGGCGCCCACGGCACGAACGCGACGGCGCCGAGAACCAGCCCGACCACCACCCGCACGCTGGCCGGTCGACGGCGCAGCAGTCCAGGCAGGTGCAGCAGCCCGACCGCACCGAACAGGAACAGCGCCCAGTAGTGCGTCAGCAGCAGCGTGGCCGTGACGACGGCCAGGCCGCCCACCGTTCGCCGCGAACCGGTGCGGTGCACGGCCAGCACCGCCAGCGCGCCCAGCAGCGACAGCACCACGACGAGCAGGTACATGCGCGTCTCGGACCCGTAGCGCATGGTCCACGGGAGGGAGGCGAGCGCGATCACCGCGCCGCGTCCGCCTGCGCCACCGGCCACCCGACGGCCGAGCCGCCACACCAGCAGCAGCGCCACCGCGGTCAGCAGCACCGACGGGACCCGCACGGCCGCCGTCGCGGTGCCGAACAGCGCCGTCCAGCCGTGCAGCAGCAGGTAGTAGACGGGCGGGGCGCCGTCCTGCCGCAGCCCGTCGTACAGCGACGTGCCGGACGACGGCAGCAGCGGCAGCCGCGCGATGGTGACCGACAGCGCCTCGTCCAGCCACAGCGGACCGGAGCGGACCCCGGCCACCAGCCCGGCCAGGCAGCCCAGCAGCGAGACCACCACCAGCCCCAGGCCGACAGGGCCCTCGAGCACCGCCCGTGCGCGCGCAGGTTCCGGGCGCTCGACCGGCGGGCTCATCTCAGGCCGCGCTCTCCTCGCGCTCGCGCGCGGCGAGCCCGGCAGCCGCGAGATCGCCGTCGCGGCGCGGACGGCGCGGCAGCACCGGTGCGTCGCGGCCGGTCCGGGTGGCGGCGGTCGGCACCGCGACCGAGGACTGCGCAGGCTCGACAGTCGCCGGCACCGCAGCGCTCTCGTGATAGTCCTCTTCGACGTTCACCGTCCAGACGTCGTGCGCGCTGCCCGTGACGATGTTCTCCACGGCGAGCATGGCCGTGAGCATCGAGTGGTCCTGGTTGTTGTACCGGTGCATGCCGTTGCGGCCGACCGGGTGCACGTTCGGTACCGCCTCGGCCAGCCAGCCGCGCAGCACGTCGACGCGGTCGGTATAGCCTTCGTCGTAGACCGGATAGGCCTTGGGGACGCGCACGACGTAGCCGGCCTGCACGTCATTGGTCGTCGCGAGCTTCAGCGCCGCGATCTCGCGCTTGCCGAGCTCGACGAGGTCCTCGTCGGAGGCGTCCCACAGGTCGTCGCCCTCGGAGACGAAGTACTCCAGCCCTAGGCAGGTGTAGCCGTCCTTCACCAGCTGCGGCGACCAGGAGCCGAAGTTCTGCACCCGCCCGACGCGCACCCCCGGCTCGTGGATGTAGATCCAGTTGTCCGGGAAGCCCGCCGCGACCGGCACGACCAGCGCGACGGTGAGGAAGTCGCGGAAGGACAGGTTGTCCGCGGCCGAGAGCACCTGCGGCGGCGCGGGCGGGTCCATCGCCCGGACGAGCTCGGGCATCGGCATCGAGCTGATGACGTCGGTGGCGGGCAGCCGGCGGCCGTCGGCCAGCACGACGGTGTGCGCGCGACCGCCGGCGTGCTCGACGCGGGTCAGCGGGGCCTGCATCAGCACCTCGCCGCCGCCCGCCAGCACCAGGTCGCGGCAGCGGTCCCACATCATCCCCGGGCCCAGGCGCGGGTACTGGAACCGGTCGATCAGCGTGGTGATCTGCGCGTCCTTGCCGAAGCCGAAGGCGCTCGTGATGGCGTTCAGCAGCGACAGGTTCTTGATCCGCTGCGCGGCCCAGTCGGCCTGGATGTCGGTGGCCGGCACCCCCCAGACCTTCTCGGTGTAGGTCTTGAAGAAGATCCGGTAGAGGCGCCAGCCGAAGCGCGCCGCGACCCACCCCTCGAAGTTGCTCTGGTCCTTGGGCGGCCGCACCCGCACCAGCGCGTAGGACAGCACGCAGCGGACCGCCTCGAGCACGCCGAGGCCGAACAGGGCGTTGAAGGGCTTGAGCGGGTAGTCGAAGAGCTTGCCGCGGTAGAGGATGCGGGAGAGCCGCGGCCGCGACAGGAAGTCCGACTCGGGCAGCACCTCGTGCCAGAAGGCCTCGACCTCGGGCACCTTGGTGAAGAAGCGGTGGCCACCCAGGTCGAAGCGCCAGCCGTCGCGCTCGACGGTGCGGCTGATGCCGCCCACGGCGTCCGTGGCCTCCAGCACCGTGACGTCGACGTCAGCCTGCGTCAGGCGCAGCGCAGCGGTCAGCCCTGCCGGCCCGGCTCCGATCACCACGACCTGTCTCGGGTCCACGGACGGCGACTTCACGCGGTGATCTCCTTCAGGTCGGGACGACGGGGGTCGGGGCAGCAGTCCCAGTGATCAACGCACCGCGACGGCGATGTGTTGCCCGCGACCTGCCGAGACGTGCATCTCACGGCCGGCCTCACAGGGCGGACAGCGAGACGAACTCACGGCCGCCGCTGGCCCACCGCTCCCGCACGCGCAGGCCGGCGCCGCGGGCGACCGGCGCGACGTCAGCGCCACCCAGCAGCGACCAGCGGAACCACGAGGACGTGACTCCGAGCCCTTCGAGCCGGACGGGACCGGGCGGCAGCAGCGGACCGGGGTGCAGCTCCAGGAGCACCTGACCGTGCGGTGCGAGCAGGTCCGCGACGCGACGCAGCAGCCGGTCGGGATCCCCACCGATGCCGATGTTGCCGTCCGCCAGCAGGATGCTGTCCCAGGTGCCGGCCCGCGGCACCGGCCCGAAGACGTCGCCCAGGTGCAGCGGCGCACCGATCCGTTGCACCAGCACCGGGATGCTCGCGACGAGCTCGAGCCCGAGGACGTCGATGCCCCGCTCGTGCAGGGCGACGGTGAGCCGGCCGGGGCCGCACCCCACGTCCAGGACGCTGCCGGCGACCCGCGCGAGCAGGCTCTCGTCGGCGGCGTCGACCGGACCGGCCCAGCGCGCGACCGGCAGGGTCACCAGGTGCCCGTCGGCGCAGCGCAGCAGCCGCGGCTGCAGGTCGTCGCCGTCGGACGTGGCGGCCATCCAGCTCCGAGCAACCGGCCAGGATCTCCCCGGGTCGCGGCCGTCGGCCTCGCCGGTCCGGTCCGACCTCAGGCACAGCGGTCGGGCTCCCCCGGGACGGCGTGCGTCAGTCCACGGGTCGGGCCTTGACGTTCGCTGACCGCGGCCAGGCGGTCGGTGGACGGTGCCCGGCCGCGCAAGTGCAGACAGCGTGCCCCGGTCCGCCCTGTGACCTCCCGGCCGACGCACAAGTCAAACCCGCGTGCGCGAGGCTGGTGGCCCTGACCCGCCACCGACCGCCGCTGGAGCGCCGTGACGGCGCTGGTGCTCACCGGGGCCACGTTCCTGGCCTGGCGGACCACGCAGGAGAACAGCATCCTGGGCCACCACGACCGGCTGCTGGTGGAGATCCTCGGCTGGTGGGCTGTCTGGGCGCTGCGCTGGCCTGCCTGCGCCGGACGACGGCCAGGTCCGGGCTGCTGCTGGTGCTGGCAGGCACGGCCGCGCTGCGGCTGTTCGCGCTCACGCCGGTCGTGCCGCTGTCGGACGACCTCTACCGCTACGCCTGGGACGGCGCCGTGCAGGCGGCCGGCACCGATCCCTACCGCTACCCGCCGACCGCCCCCGGAGCTGGCCGGCCTGCGGACGGACTGGCTGTTCCCCGACGCCGCGGAGTGCGCCCGGCGCGACAAGGACCCCGGCTGCACCATCATCAACCGGCCGGGGGTGCGCACCATCTACCCGCCCGTCGCGCAGGGCTGGTTCCTGCTCGGGCCACCTCGCTGGGGGCCTCGCACCTGGAGGACCTGGGCTGGCAGCTGATCGGGCTGCTCGCCGACCTTGCCACCGCGACCCTGCTGTGGCGGCTGCTGCTGGCCCGCGGGCGCGATCCGCGCTGGGTCGCCGTCTACGCCTGGAGCCCGGTCGCCGTGCTCGAGGCCGTGCAGAACGGGCACGTCGACGCCCTGGCGACGCTGTTCGTCGTCGGTGCTGTCGCCCTGGCCGGACGACGGCCCGCCTGGTCCGGCGCAGCCCTCGGCGCCGCGGCGATGGTGAAGCTCTACCCCGCGCTGCTGCTGCCGGTGCTGCTGTGCGCCGACCGGTGCGGGTCGTGACGGCCTTCGTCGGCGTCTGCGCCGTCACCTACGTACCGCACCTGCTCGCCGTCGGCTTCGACGTGCTGGGCTACCTGCCCGGCTACCTGGCAGGAGGAGGACTACTCCTCCGGCGAGCGCTACCTGCTGCTGCGCCCGCTCGGCCTGACGGGCGCGCCGGCGACAGCGCTCGCCGGCTCTGCTCGGGCTGAGCGTCTCGTCGGTGGTGCTGCGCCGACGGCGCACCGCGGATCCGGCCGAGCAGCCGCTGCTGCTGCTCGGCGCGGCGCTGCTGGTGGCCACGCCCGTCCAGCCCTGGTACGGCCTGCCTCTCGCCGCGCTGGCCGCGCTCGCCGGACGGCCGTTCTGGCTGGCGATCCCGGCAGCCGCCTACGTCGGCCTTCTTCGCCGTCGTCCCCGGCGGGGCCTCCGGGGCCGCGGCCCGAGCCGGCAGCCTGTCCTTCGCTCTCGCCCTGCTGGTCGTCGCCGTCCTGGGCTGCGCCGTACCTCGGGACAGCGCTCGGGCCCGGCAGCAGCGCTACCGGGCCCAGGGGAGCTGCCCGCGAGGTCTAGGCGGGCAGGCAGTGCGTGCTACGCCGGCAGCTTCAGGGTGATCGTCGCGATGCCGACCTTGAAGAACTCGGCGAGCGCGTCGGTCTCAAACACCATGTTCAGCGCGTCGGCAGCGGTCTTGGTGAGGCTGACCGTGGTGCCCTGCAGGATGCCCTTGTCGCCCTCGATCCCGGAGCGGGTTCAGGGTGCTGCCGTCCAGGAAGAACAGCGGCACCTCCTCGCCGGACTCCGGGAACGGCTTGGCGTTGACGAGCACCTTGCCGAACAGCATGCTCTCGCCCGGGTCGACCCGGAAGTTGCTCAGCTCGACCTCGGTGGCGCCCTTGGTCAGGGTCAGGCCGCTCTGGTTGTGCTCGATGGAGCCCTGCACGAACGGCGTCACGCCGGAGTCGGGCTTGTAGTACGTCGCGTTACCGCCCGTGATCGGGAAGCTGATGCTCGTGCCGTCGAGCTTGGCACCACCGGTGACGCCCGGCGTCAGGCCCAGGGAGGTCAGACCTGCCAGGAAGCCGGCGTCGAGCGCGACGGCGGTGCTGTCTCCGGTCAGGCTCTCCAGGTCGGCGAGCGGGCTGGCCTCGGCGGAGGCGCCGCTGTCGCTGCCCGAGCTGTCCTGGTGTCGTCGCTGCCGCAGGCCGCCAGGCCCAGGGTGAGCGAGGTGGCCATCGCCAGGACGGCCGTGGACTTCTTGTAGCTGCGCATCTGGGGAGTTCCTCTCGTCGCGGGCTGCCCCGCGGGATCGGTGGAGCCGAACTGGACGGTCCGCGGCGGGCGCAGACCGTGCGGGCCGGGGCCGGACGCTCCGCAGAGCGTGCGGCCCCGGCCGCGGGACGTGCAGGTGGTGCTACGGGCAGGTGGTGCTCATGTGCGACGTGCAGGTGGCGCTATGCGCCGGTGTTGACCGTGATCTCGGCGACGCCGACCTTGAAGAACTCCGCCAGCGCGTCGGTCTCGAAGACCATGTTCAGCGCGTCGGCAGCGGTCTTGGTGAGGCTGACCGTGGTGCCCTCGAGCACGGCGGTGCCGGCGGCGCTGCCGTTCGCGAGGGGCTTCAGGGTCGAGCCGTCGAGGAAGAACAGCGGGGCGGACGGCGCGAAGACGTCGCCGTCGACGGTGACCTTGCCGGTCAGCATGCTGCCGCCCGGGTCGACGACGAAGTTCTCGAGCTTGACGACCTTGCCGTTGGCACCGGTCAGCTGCAGGCCGCTGCCCTCGTGGTCGATCTCGCCCTGGACGTAGGGGGTGACGCCGGAGGCCGGGTCGTAGTACGTGACGTTGCCGCCGGTGATCGGGAAGGCTGATCTTGGCGCCCTCGAGCTTGGCGCCACCGATGGTGGCGGGGGTGAGCTTCAGCGCGGTGAGGCCGGCGAGGAAGCCGGGTCCAGGGTCACGGCGGTGGAGACGCCGGACAGGGCGTCGATCTTGGCGACGGGGGAGGCGTCCGCAGACGCGGACGACGAGGTGGTCTCGGTGTCGTTGCTGCCACAGGCGGCCAGGCTCAGGGCCAGGCCGGCGGACAGGGCGAGCACGGAGGTCTTCTTCTTCAGGCTGAGCATCGGTGTAGGTCTCCTTCGAGCGGCGGTCTCCGGCGTGCGGTCCTGCCGAGGGGTGAGGGGAGGCCGGGAAGGCGTCCGCAGTGGGTCTCAGGGGGTTGTTCGTCGGCAGGCGGAGAGCGGTTCGATCACGATGTGGTGACGGTGAGCACACGATCAGCCGCCGACAGCGGTTCGTAAGGCCCCGGGTGACGAACCGGCCCGGCGTGGGGCACGAACCCTGACAGGGTGATCGTCGAGCCCTGTCACTCCGACGCCTGTCACGACGACGCCTGTCACCCCGAGGACTGTCCGTCCGACGCCTGTCCGTCCATCCCCGACCCCGAGCGGACCCGATGCCTGCACCACGACTGTCTCCCCTGCGAGAGCGGGCCGCCCGGCTGCGCGAGGGCGGTCTGCGCGGCCTGCTCGTCGACGGCCCCGGCGGACCGTTCGACGCGCGCTCCTGGCGCAGCCCGCTGCGCGGGCCGTGGCTGACGTCGGTGTTCGCCGTCGTCCTGCTGGTGGCCCTGCCGGTGATGATCCTCACCGGGCTGCTGTCCTACGCCGCGTACGACCCGTCGCTGGGCGGCAGCAACGACCAGACCCCCGCCGCCGGGCTGCTGGCGTCGGTGGCCTGGTTCGACTGGTTCACCTCGCCGAGCTGGCTGTACCGCGTCAACCAGGGCACCCACGTGCTGCTGGGCCTGGCGATCATCCCGCTCGTGCTGGCCAAGCTGTGGTCGGTGGCGCCGAAGCTGTTCGAGTGGCCGCCGGTCAAGAGCCCTGCGCACGCGCTGGAGCGGCTGTCGATCCTGCTGATCGTCGGCAGCATCCTGCTGCTGATCGTCACCGGTGTGATGAACATCCAGTACGACTACGCCTGGCGGTTCAGCTTCTACACCGGCCACTTCTACTCCGCGTGGATCTTCATCGCCGCCTTCGTGACGCACGTCGGGCTGAAGTTCCCGACGATGTGGCGGGCGCTGCGCGACCGCTCGTTCCGGCAGGAGATGAGCACCGACGTCGCGCACACCGTCCCCGAGCCGCGCGACCCGGACGGCCTGGTCTCCCCCGACCCGCTGCCGGCGACCATGTCCCGCCGGGGCGCGCTGGGCCTGGTCGGCGGTTCGTCGCTGGCGCTGTTCGGTCTGTCGCTGGGTCAGAGCGTCGACCCGCTGCGCCCGACGGCGCTGCTGTCCCCGCGCGGGCAGTCCTACGGCGACGGCCCCAACGACTTCCAGGTCAACACGACGTTCGGCGAGATCGGCGTGGACAAGACCGAGACCGAGATCTCCTGGCGGCTGCGGGTGCGGGGCCCCGACCGCGAGCTGGTCCTGCGCCGGGACGAGCTGCTCACGATGGCCATGCTCACCCACGAGCTCCCGATCGCCTGCGTCGAGGGATGGTCGACCTCCCAGCGCTGGACCGGGGTCCCCCTGGCGCTGCTGGCCGAGATGGTCGGTGCACGCGAGGCGGGCTCGGTCTTCGTCGAGTCGCTGCAGCGCGGCGGTGCCTTCTCCACGATGACGTTGACCGGCAAGCAGGTCCGCGCCGACAAGAGCCTGCTCGCGCTCAAGGTGAACGGCGTCGACCTGTCGCTGGACCACGGCTTCCCCGCGCGACTGATCATCCCCGCCGCGCCAGGGGTGCGGAACACCAAGTGGGTCACCACGCTCACCTTCCGGGACCTGGCGTGAGCGCCCCGGTCGAGCCGGCCGGCCCGGCTGCGCGCACCGGTGGTCGGGGCAGTCGCCTGCTCGCCCGCTACGGGGCTCCGTGGTGGCACCTGGCGGCCCTGGTCGGGTGCCTGGCGTTGACGCTCTACACGGTCTTCCTGCTGCGCGCCGACCCGGCGCTGCTCCGCATCGCCGCCTGGTTCGTCGGGTCCGCCATCGCCTGGGACCTGCTCGGCGGGCCGCTGCTCGCGCTGGTGGACCGGCTGATCCAGCCGCTGCGTCGGGTGGGCCTGCTGAACCCGCTGCGGGTGGCGCTGCTGGTCTCCGGGCTGCTGCTGCTGGTCTGGGCGCCGGTGATCTTCCAGCGCTCGCAGGGCACCTTCCGCACCAAGGCGGGCCTGGGCCAGGACGTGTTCCTGGGTCGTTGGCTGAGTCTCACGGCCGTGCTGTTCGCCGGGTCGCTGCTCTGGTGGGGCGTCGGACGGCTGCGGCTGCGGACGACGTCGACGTCGCGGTCGCCGTCGCGCTCGAGCCGGACGCCGATCACCACCCCGGACGCGCCCGCACCCGACACCGCCACCACCGGAGCCTCCAGGCCCGAAGCCTCCAGGCCCGAAGCCTCCAGGCCCGAAGCCTCCAGCCCGGAAGCACTCAGGCCCGAAGCGCCCAGCCAGGAAGCACTCAGGCCCGACGCACCCACTCCCGAGGCACCCGACCCGGTGGCTACCGACCGGTAGACCGCCGGCGGACCCCGGAATCTTTTTATCCACAGCTGTGCACACACCTGTGGGCAGTGCATCGGGCCCGTCGTCGGGCCCGCGCCGTCTCCGTGCACAGCCGTCCCCAACACCGTCCACAGGCGCGGGCGGCGTTGTACCCACCCTGTCCACACCGCCCTCCACAGGCGCGACGAGCCGGCCCAGCACCGCCCGGCGTTTCTGTCCCCGGGGCCCGGTAGACACGTCTCAGCTGCAGGTCGAGGGGACGGGGAGCCGGTGTCGGAACGGG
>CAWASE010000007.1:0-87081 GCA_963784675.1 uncultured Actinomycetes bacterium | reverse complement strand
GGCGCTCGCGCCTCCCCCGAGCAGCAGCGCCACCCAGACCAGCACCACGAACAGCTTGTGCGCCAGCACGAACTCGGTCAGTCTCCGCATGCCGTCCCCCTGCATCCACGGGGCTGCCCTCGCAGCACCCACCCCGGCAGACCCCCGGCGACGGAGGAACTCACCGCCGCTCCTGCCGTCCGCAGTGTCGGGACGCACCGACCGGGGTGTCAACCAGACGGATGACTGTGCCGGGCAACCGGCGTGCGGCCCAGGACGGGCTGGGTCAGCGGGCTCGGCGGGCCAGCCGCTCGGCGTCCAGGATGGTGACGGCACGCGAGTCGACGCGCATCCAGCCGCGGGCGGCGAAGTCGGCGAGGGCCTTGTTGACCGTCTCGCGGGAGGCTCCGACCAGCTGCGCGAGCTCTTCCTGGGTGAGGTCGTGGTGCACGCGGGTGCCGTCGGCCTCCTCGGTGCCGAAGCGCTCGGCCAGGCCCAGCAGCGCCTTGGCGACCCGGCCGGGCACGTCGGTGAAGATCAGGTCGGCGAGGGCGTCGTTGGTACGCCGCAGGCGACGGGCCAGCACCCGCAGCAGCTGCTCGGCGATCTCCGGGCGGTCGGTGATCCACGGACGCAGCGAGGCGTGCGCCAGCGAGGCCAGCCGGGCGTCGGTGAGCACGCTCGCGGTGGCGGTGCGCGGGCCCGGGTCGAACAGCGACAGCTCGCCGAACATGTCCGAGGGGCCCATCACCGACAGCATGTTCTCGCGGCCGTCGGCGGCGCGCCGGCCGACCTTGATCTTGCCCGTGAGCACGATGTAGAGGGTGTCGCCCTGCTCGCCCTCGGAGAAGACGGTCTCGCCGCGGCTGAAGTCGCCGAACACGAGGCCCGAGGCCAGAGCGTCCCGGGCCTCCGGGGCCACGCCCTGGAACAGCCCGGCCTTGGCCAGGGCCTCCTGTCCGGGACCCGTTGCTGCGGTGTCTGCCGCGGTCGTCACGGTGCTTCCCCCTGCTCGCCTGCGGTGTGTGCGGGCGAGTGTCCCACGCCACGCTGCCGGCCGGTTCGTCGACTCACCGGCAGGTCCCTCGTCGGCTGTTCAGCGGGATCGGCCGGGCAGCAACCGGGTCAGCCGTCGGCGCCGCCAGTACCGCTCCAGCGCGGGCGCGAACCCTTCGCTGACGTAGGTCTCGACCTCCTCGGGCCGGGCCGTCTCCAGGAAGGAACGCAGCTGTTCGCTGATGGAGTCGACGCGCAGCGGCCGCTCCACGCGCTCCATCAGCAGCAGCAGGGCCAGCAGCAGCACGGGCATCAGCAGCGCGAGGACCAGCAGCAGACCGTCGGAGGGCACGTCGTCAGTCTCCACCTTCTGCACGTGGACACAACTGCCCGTCGCGGCCGGACCTCACCGCGGCCGTCAGGACCCGCGTCGGGGCGAGGGCGCCTGCGGCAGGGCGGCCAGGCACAGGCCGGGTTCGTCCCGGTACCGGGCGATGAGATCGGTGGTGACCTCCGCGATGCGCACGTGCAGCGCGGAGCGGTACTCCGACAGCTGCTCCTCCGCGACCCGCAGGTCGGCGATCGAGACGCACGCGTCCCGGTTCGTCGCCGTCGACGTCGATGTCGCGGTCCCACAGCTCGGCCAGGCTCGGCAGCGGCGGGACGTCGTCGACGGGCAGGATGCGCAGCAGCGCCGAGCGGCCGGCACTGACCCGGTCGGTGGCGAGCACCGGGGCCAGGTGGTGGTGGTCCAGCGTCCGGTTCGTCGTGCCGGCCACCAGCACGTCGATGCGGGCCTGCAGGATGCGTCGCCAGTAGGAGACCTTGCCCTCCTCGTCCGACAGCGTGGTGCGCAGCTCGCGCAGCCGACCGATGTCCAGGTGCGCGTAGCCGGCCTGGCGGGTCGGGACGGGACGGGGCGCCGCCTTGCGACGAGCCGCGGGGCCGGCCAGGACGGGCGACGCCGCCACCGCCTGGGCAGCCGGCTGCGGCCCGGCGCTCACCCGGGCGGGCACGGTGTGCGGGCCGGCGGTCGTGGTCATGATTCCTCCGTAGGGGCCACGGCGTGGCCTTCACTCCAGGTTCGTCACGCTCGGCAGGTACCTGAAGCAGCGTCACCCGCACGGGTCAGGAGCAGGCGACCGTCGGCGACCGGACATAAGGTCCAACCATGGCGGCGACGAGGACAGCAGCGACCTCGAGCAGCCCCGCAGCAGGCGGTCGCACGGCGCTGGTCCGGCGGGCGCGACGGACCGCCCGCGAGCTGGCGCTGATCCACCCCGGTGCGCACTGCGAGCTCGACTTCACCACCCCGCTCGAGCTGGCTGTGGCGACCATCCTGTCCGCCCAGTGCACCGACAAGCGCGTGAACGAGGTGACCCCCGCGCTGTTCCGCCGCTACCCGACGGCCGCCGACTACGCCGGCGCCGACCGCGACGAGCTCGAGGCGCTGGTGCGGCCGACGGGCTTCTTCCGCAACAAGGCCGGCAGCCTCATCGGGCTGGGGGCGGCGCTGGTCGAGCGGCACGACGGGCAGGTGCCCGGCACCCTGACCCAGCTCGTCGAGCTGCCCGGCATCGGCCGCAAGACGGCCAACGTCGTGCTGGGCAACGCGTTCGGGGTGCCGGGACTGACTGTCGACACCCACTTCGGGCGGCTCGTGCGCCGGCTGGCTGGACCGACCTGGTCGACCCCGTGAAGGTCGAGGCCGCGGTGGCCGACCTGCTGCCCAAGGCGGACTGGACCATGTTCAGCCACCGCGTGATCTTCCACGGCCGACGGGTGTGCCACTCGCGCACGCCGGCCTGCGGGGCGTGCGGCGTCGCGTCGCTGTGCCCGTCCTACGGTCTGGGTCCCACCGACCCCGAGGTCGCGCAGAAGCTCGTGAAGTCGCCCGAGCACGTCGTGGCGCGCCCGTGACGGCGCCGTCGTCGCCCTCGTCGCGCGGGCTCAGCCGTTCGCAGTGGGCGGCGCTCGGCGGGGTGGTGCTGCTGCTCGTGGGCGCGCTCGTGCTGCGCGGCCGCGACCCCGCCGCCCCGACACCGGCTGCCTCGGCGGGCGGCTCCCCGGCAGCCCCGAGAGCAGCGGCAGACCCTCGACCGGACGACGAGCTCGCCGCGCTGCGGGCCGACGCCGCCCTCGCCCCCTGCCCGGCCGGGCTCGGCCCGGCCTTCCCCGACCTGACGCTGCCCTGCCTGGGCGGCGGCCCGTCGGTCAGCCTGCGCGCGGCGGCCCCGGCCCGTCCGACCCTAGTGAACGTGTGGGCCTCCTGGTGCGCGCCCTGCGCCGACGAAGCGCCTGACCTCGTCTCCTTCGCTCGGCGGGCGGCCGGCAGGGTCGACGTCGTCGGGGTGCTGAACACCGACACCCAGGACAGCGCGCTGGCGTTCAGCAAGGCGTTCGGCATCCGCTATCCGAGCCTGGTCGACGACGACGGCGCCGTGCTGCGCGCCTTCCCCCCGGGCCCGCCCGTCACCGTGTTCCTGGACGCCTCGGGCGCCGTCGTGCACACCCGTTCAGGAGCGTTCACCGACCTCGCCGAGCTCGAGTCTGCGGTCCAGCAGTACCTGGGCGTCACGCTGTGACGCCGAGCCCGGTCGGGACGACCCTGCCGGGCTGGCTGCAGCCGCTCGCCGACGCCCTGCCGACGGTGCGCGGCGAGCAGCTCAGCCGCTTCCTGCCTCCCGAGACCGGCGGTCGGCACTCGGCCGTGCTGATCCTGTTCGGCGAGGGCCCGGACGGTCCCGACGTGCTGCTGATCGAGCGCGCCGCCACCATGCGGTCGCACGCCGGCCAGCCCGCCTTCCCCGGCGGCGCGCTCGATCCCGGGGACGGCGAGCCGACCGGCGCCGGCCCGGTCGCGGCCGCACTGCGCGAGGCGGGCGAAGAGGTCGGGCTGGACCCCGCCAGCGTCCAGGTGCTCGCACCCTGCCGGCGCTCTGGCTGCCACCGTCGGGCTTCTGGTGCACCCGGTGGTCGCCTGGTGGCACAGCCCGCACCCGGTGGCCGTCGTCGACGTCGCCGAGGTCGCCGCCGTCGCCCGGGTGCCGGTCGCCGTGCTCGTCGACCCGGTGAACCGCCTGTCCATCACCCACCCGTCCGGCTGGCTGGGACCCGCCTTCGACGTCGGCGACCTGCTGGTCTGGGGATTCACCGCCGGCCTGCTCGACAAGCTGCTGGCCTTCGGCGGCTGGGCACGACCGTGGGACCCGGCCCGGGTGCGGGTGCTCGACGAGCAGACCGTCGCCCTGGCCGCCCGCGGCGCCACCTTCCCCGACGGCCGCCCCGACGATCCGCGCGACCTCGCGCAGCCCGCCCCTGAAGATGGAGTCCTACCGTGAGCCCTCGCCCGACCCGGCTGACCGTCGCCCTGCTGAGCCTGTCGGCGGTGGCCGCCTGCGGCGGCGGGTCCGAAGGCGCCTCCGACGGCGCCGCGGGTCGCGCCGAAGACGCCCGCTCCGAGGTCGTCGCGGCGGGCCCGGCCGACGCCCAGACCGTCACGGTCGACACCCTGGACACCCTGAGGTTCAACCCGGAGCGCGTGACCGCGAAGGTGGGCACGGTCGCCCTGACGCTGACCAATACCGGCGGCGTCCCGCACAACCTCGTCTTCGACGACCCCGGGCTCGCGGCGATCGACACGGTCACCGGCGGTCAGAGCCGTACCCAGAGCTACACGTTCACCGCGCCGGGCACCTACGACTTCGTGTGCACCTTCCACTCCGGCATGGACGGCCAGGTCGTGGTCACCGCCGCCGGCGGCTGAGTCGCCGTAGGTTCGTGAGGTGTCCGGTGACCTGCTCGACCTCGTGCTGGTCCTGGCGGCCGTGCTGTTCGCGGTCTCCGGCTACCGCCAGGGCTTCCTGGTCGGCGTGCTGTCCTTCGCCGGCTTCCTGGGCGGCGGCGCCCTCGGTGCCGTGCTCGCGCCGGGCGTGGCGTCGTCGTCGTTCCTGGACACCTTCCCGCGGGCCGTCGTCGGCCTGCTCGTGGTGTTCCTGCTCGCCAGCCTCGGCCAGGTGCTCGCCAGCGTGCTCGGGGCGGCGCTGCGCCGCCGGCTGACCTGGAAGCGGGCGCGCGCCGTCGACGCCGTCGGCGGGGCCGTGGTCAGCGTCGTGTCGCTGCTGCTCGTGGCCTGGCTGGTCGGGCGGGCGGTGGCCGACTCGCCGTACCCGACCGCCGCCTCGCAGGTGCGTCGCTCGGTGGTGATCGGTGCCGTCAACGACCTCGTGCCCGACTCCGGCCGGCGGCTGTTCGGGTCGTTCCGCTCGCTGGTCGACGACCGTGGGTTCCCCGAGGTGTTCAGCGACCTGCGCCCCACCCGCGTGCAGGACGTCGAACCGCCCGACGCCGCGCTGGCCGACAGTCCCGTCGTGCAACGGTCCCGGCCCAGCGTGCTGAAGATCACCGGGGCGGCGCCGTCCTGTCGCAAGATGCTCGAGGGCACCGGCTTCGTCTACGCCAGCGAGCGGGTGATGACCAACGCGCACGTGGTCGCAGGGGTCACCGAGCCGCGCGTGCAGGTCGGCAACCGCGACCTGGCCGCGCGGGTGGTGCTGTTCGATCCCGGTCGCGACGTCGCGGTGCTCGCCGTCCCCGGCCTGCGCCAGGCCGCCCTGGAGTTCGCCCCCGACCCTGCCGACGACGGCGGGGACGCGATCGTGCTGGGCTATCCGCTGGACGGCCCCTTCCGCGCCGACTCCGCCCGCGTGGTCCGCCGGCAGCAGGCCCGCGGCATGGACCTCTACGGCGAGCGCTCGGTGACCCGGGAGATCTACACCGTCCGCGGCCTGGTCCGGCAGGGCAACTCCGGCGGGCCGATGATCGACCCGCAGGGCCGGGTCTACGGCGTCGTGTTCGCCGCGGCCGCCGACGACGACCGGGTCGGCTACGTGCTCACCGCGTCCGAGGTCCGCTCCGCCGCCGAAGCCGGCCGGAGCGCCACCAAGCCCGCCGACACGCGTGGATGTGCGTGAGCGGAGTGCTTGCCGTATGCTTGCTCCAGCAAGCAGACGCTGGCGACGACCGAGTACGGAGGGCCCGTGACCAGTACGCGCGTACGTGTCGGGCGACGCATCTGCGCCGACCCGACCAGCATCGCCCTGCTGCTCGCCGGACCGTCGGCACTGGAGCTGTGGCCGGGCGTGCGCCGGCTCGGCGACGTCGGCGGCAGGGCCCTGGTCGAAGCCGAGCTCGCGCCTGCGGCTCCCGAGGGTGACAGCGTGCCGACCGCGGCGTCGGTGACTGCCGGGCCCCCGCGCCGCACGCCGACCGCCTACGTCACCGCCTTCGGCTGGACCGGCCCCGGCCTGCCGCCCACCGACGGCACGCTGACCCTGGGGTACGCCCCCGGCGGCGACGGCACCCCGTCGACCCAGGCCGAGCTCGTGCTCGACGCCCTGGGGCTCGAGCTCAGCCGGCTGGGCGAGTCCTCCCTCACCGCGATGGCGGACGGCTTCCTGGACAACCTGGCCCGCGCCGCCGAGTCGCGCCGCGCGGCCTGATCCGACGTGGTCCGCCGCTGCTGACCGGTCCCTCCGCGCAGGAGTGCACCCCGGTCAGCGCGCGGCCAGCTCCAGCAGCGCGGCCGTGACCTCGGCCGGCGCCTCCTCGTGCGGGAAGTGCCCGACGCCGTCGAGCAGCTGCAGCTCGTAGCCCCCACGGGCCCAGGCCCCGGACCCGTGCGCGGTGCGCGGCAGCAGCACCGGGTCCAGCACCCCGTGCAGCTGCACGACCGGGGCGTCGACCCCCCGTTCCAGCAGCCGCAGGAAGCGGAGGCCGCTCGGCCGGGTGCGCGAGCGCATCGCCCAGCGGTACCCCTCCAGCGAGCAGTGCGCCGCGCCCGGCACCTGCATCGCCTCGCGGCAGCGGCGCTCGGTCTCGGCGTCGGGGAAGGTCGGGCCGCCCCAGCGGCGCAGCAGCTCCCCGACCCAGGCCCCGCCGTCGCGGTGCAGACGGGCCTCCGGGGCGCGCGGCAGCTGGAAGAAGCCGATGTGCGCGGCCGCGCGCAGCTGCTGGCGGTCGGTCACCAGCGCCTGCCGCAGCCGTAGCGGGTGCGGCATCGAGACGATCCCCAGCGCGCGCACCGTGCGGGGGTGGAGCGTCGCCGCCGTCCAGGCCAGAACGCCTCCCCAGTCGTGGCCGACGACGACGGCGTCGGTGGCGCCGAGCGCCCGCACCATGCCGGCGACGTCGCTGCTGAGCGTGTACGCGTCGTAGCCGCGCGGTGGCTTGTCCGAGGCGCCGTAGCCGCGCAGGTCCGGAGCCACCGCATGGAAGCCCGCCTCGCCGAGGGCGACGAGCTGGTGCCGCCAGGACCACCAGAACTCGGGGAAGCCGTGCAGCAGCAGCACCAGCGGCCCGTCGTCGGGACCGCACTCGGCCACGTGGAAGCGGGCGCCGTTCGCGGTGACGTCGCGGTGACTCCACGGCCCCTCGACCAGGACCGCCGCCTCACCGGGCCCTGGCGCTCCGGGGGGGCGCGACGGCATGGGTGCAGGGTAGATCGTCCCGCGTACCGGTCAGGACGTGCGGGTGGGGTGCTTGGCCCAGGCCAGGTCGTCCTTGACCGACTCGATCGTCTTCTCCGGCGGACCCACCTTGGCGAGCTGCTTCTTGCCCGACAGCGCCAGCACGGCCGCCGCCAGGGCGTACAGCACGCCGACGAGCAGGAAGCCGACGCCCAGGGTGGTCGGCCGGCCGAGCGCGAAGGCCAGCGCGACCGACAGGAACAGCAGCGCGAACAGGCCGGTGAAGCCGGCACCGCCGAACATCCCGGCGCCCTTGCCCGCCGCCGTGACGTCGCGCTTGATCTCGGCCTTCGCCAGCGCGATCTCCTGGTGCACCAGCAGCGACAGGTCCTGGGTCGCGGTCGCCACCAGCTCACCGAGGCTCTTGTCCTGCGTCGGCTGGTCCAGCCGCAACGTCGTGCGGTCCGCCGGCTGCTCGCTCACGCTGTACCTCTCCACCGTCCCTGCCCACGCGACCGCGCCGACGGCTGCTGCCCTACCCCGCTGCTCCGCGATCACACGACCGGCGCTCAGCCCGACGGGGCCAGCCGGCTGACGATGGAGCGGTTGCGGCCGGCCTGCTTCGCGGCGTAGAGGTTCTCGTCGGAGGCGCGCACCAGGCTCTCCGGCGTGACGATGCCGTGCGGAGGCAGCGCCACGGCGCCGCCCAGGCTCATCGTGATGCGCAGCGACCCGCCCGGCAGCTCGATCGGCGTGCCGGTCATGCAGGCCCGCAGGCGTTCGCCCAGGCGCACCCCGCCCTGCAGGTCGGTGTGCGGCGCCAGCACCAGGAACTCCTCTCCTCCCCAACGGCCGACCATGTCGCTGGCCCGCAGGCACGAGGTCAGCCGCTCGGCGACCTCGACGAGGACGGCGTCGCCGGCCTGGTGGCCGTGCAGGTCGTTGACCTGCTTGAAGTGGTCGACGTCGGCGAGCAGCACGGTGCACGGCACGTCGTAGCGGACGGCCGTCGACAGCAGCGTCGAGAGGCGCTCGTCGAGATAGCGGCGGTTGATGAGCCCGGTGAGGTGGTCGGTGCGCGAGGCGCGGTCGAGCTCCTCGGTGCGCTCGCGCAGCTGCTGGCGCAGGCGACCGACCTCCACCGCCGCACCGACCCGGGCCAGCAGCTCGGCCGTCTGGGTGGGCTTGCTGAGGTAGTCCTGAGCGCCGAGCCGCAGCGCCTCGATGACGTCGGCGCCCTCGGCCCGGCCGGTCAGGAAGATCACCGGGAGGTCGGCCGTGGTCGGGTCCTGCTTGAGCGCGGCGATGGTGCCGAAGCCGTCCAGCTCCGGCATCTCGACGTCCAGGAGCAGGACGTCGACGCCGCCCAGTCGGACCTCGGCCAGCGCCTGGACCCCGTCACCGGCCTCACGGACGGTGTAGCCGGCGGTCTCGAGCTCCATCCGGACGACCGCACGGATCGTGCGGCTGTCGTCCGCGACGAGCGCGGTGGCGCGCCCGTTCACCCGTCCCCCACCGCCACGTCCACGGCGCGATCCTAGGCATCACGTCGGCTAGGGTGTGCAGCGGTGTGCCGGGAAGACTGGTCGGCGGCCTCGATGCGGTGCGCTCTCCAGCGGAGTCCACCCGAGGTCCCCTGATTCGTGGTGCTCGCACCTTTCTCGTGGTGCTCGTACCCGCCCCGCACCCCGGAGGACCTGCTGTCCGCCCTGCTGCTCCTGCACCTGGTGCTGGCGCTCGCCGCGCCGGCCCTGGCGACCCGCCTGGGCCGCCGGGTGTTCGCGGTCATGGCGCTGGCGCCGGCGCTGACCTGCGGCTGGGCGCTGACGCACGTCCGGGACGTGCTCGACCACCGGCCCCCGACGTCCTCCTGGTCGTGGGTGCCCGGCCTGGGCCTGTCGGTCGATCTGCGGCTGGACCCGCTCGCGCTGCTGATGCTGGCGCTGGTGTCCGGGGTCGGGACGCTGGTGCTCGTCTACTGCGCGGGCTACTTCGACGCCGACCGGCCCGGCCTCGGCCGCTTCGCCGGTGTGCTCACCGGCTTCTCCGGCGCGATGCTCGGCCTGGTGCTCGCCGACGACCTGCTGCTGCTGTACGTGTTCTGGGAGCTGACCAGCGTCACGTCCTGGCTGCTCATCGGCTTCGACGACGAGGACGCCGAGAGCCGCCGCGCTGCGCAGCAGGCGCTGCTCATCACCACCCTCGGCGGGCTGGCCATGCTGCTCGGCTTCATCCTGCTGGCGCAGGAGGCCGGGACGTCCTCGCTGTCGGCGCTGCTGGCCGACCCGCCCACCGGCGGCCGGGTGCCCGTCGCGCTGCTGCTGGTGCTGCTCGGTGCGCTGACCAAGAGCGCGCAGGTGCCGTTCCACCCGTGGTTGCCCGCGGCGATGGCCGCCCCGACGCCGGTCAGCGCCTACCTGCACGCCGCGGCGATGGTCAAGGCCGGCGTCTACCTGGTGGCCCGGCTGGCGCCGGCGTTCGCGCTGGTGAGCGTCTGGCGGCCGGTCGTCGTCACGGTCGGGATCGCCACGATGCTCGTCGGCGGGTGGCGGGCCCTGCGTCAGTACGACCTCAAGCGCGTGCTGGCCTTCGGTACCGTCAGCCAGCTGGGGTTCCTGATGGTGCTGCTCGGTGCGGGCACGCGGGAGGCAGCCCTCGCCGGCGGCGCGCTGCTGCTGGCGCACGGGCTGTTCAAGTCGACGCTGTTCCTGTCCGTCGGTGTCGTCGACCACGCCACCGGCTCGCGTGACCTGCGCACGCTGTCCGGGGTCGGACGGCGGTTGCCGCTGCTGGCCGTCGTCGCCTCGCTCGCCGCGCTGTCGATGGCCGGCGTGCCGCCGCTGCTGGGCTTCGTGTCCAAGGAGCTGGCCTACGAGGCGTTCCTGCACGGCCACGGCACCGACCGGCTGGTCTTCTTCGGGCTGTTCGCCGGTTCGGTGCTGACCGCCGCCTACAGCGCGCGGTTCGTGTGGGGGGCCTTCGGACGCAAGCCCGGCTGCGCCGATACGACGATCGCGCACGCTCCGTCGGCCGTGCTCATGGCGCCGGTGGTCGTGCTCGGGCTGGGCGGGCTGGTGCTCGGGCTGTTCCCGTCGATCGTCGACCCGCTCGTGCGGGCCTACGCCGAGTCCTACGACGTCGAGGTCGGACCGGTCGCCGAGCTCGAGCACCTCGCGCTGTGGCACGGGCTGACGAGCACCCTGGGCCTGTCGGCCCTGACGCTGGCCTGCGGGGCGGGCCTGTTCGCCGCCCGCGAGCGCGTGCGCCGGGGCCAGCGGGTGCTGAGCCGGGGCCTCGGCCGGGTCGACGCCGACCGCTCCTACGACGGCGTGCTGCGCGGGCTCGACGGGCTGGCGCGACGCAGCACGGGCGTCGTGCAGACCGGCTCGCTGCCGGTCTACCTCGGCACCATCCTGCTCACCGTGGTGCTGCTCCCCGGGACCGCGCTGCTCACCGACACCTCGCTGACGCGCGAGCTGCACGCCTACGACCGGCCGCTGCAGGTGCTGGTCGCCGTGATCATCGCCGTGTCGGCGATCTCGACAGCGCGGGCCCGTCGCCGCTTCACCGCGGTGCTGAGCCTGGGCGCCGTCGGCTACGGCGTCGCCGTGCTGTTCGTGCTGCAGGGCGGCCCGGACCTCGCCCTCACGCAGTTCCTCGTCGAGACGCTCGCGCTGGTGATCTTCGTCTTCGTGCTGCGGCGGCTGCCGGCGACCTTCTCCCGCCGGCCGATCCGGGCCAGCCAGGTCGGCCGGCTGCTGCTCGCCCTCGGCGTCGGCGCGTTCGTCACCGGCGCGACCCTGGTCGCCGGGCAGGCGCGGTCGTCCTCACCGGTGTCGCAGGCGTTCCTGGACCAGAGCTATCCCGAGGGGGGCGGCACCAACGTCGTGAACGTCATCCTGGTCGACTTCCGCGGCTTCGACACGCTCGGCGAGATCACGGTGCTCGCCGTCGCGGCCATGGGCATCGCGAGCCTCGTGCTGGCCGGCCGACGCCGGACCGACGCCACCGGCGAGACCGCGCTGACCCCTGCCGACGGCATCGCGCAGGACGAACCCGGCCGGCCCGCTCCGGAGGTCGTCCGATGAGCGTCGCGGGCGGGCGCCCGGTCGACTCCGGGGCGGCCGAGCGGCTGCCCGGGGCGGAGGAGCTCGACCCGGTCCGTCGTTCCGTGGTGCTCGAGACCGCCGTGCGCCTGGTCTTCCACACCGTGCTGGTGTTCTCGCTGTACCTGCTCTTCGCGGGCCACAACCAGCCCGGCGGCGGCTTCGTCGGTGGGCTGGTCGCCGGGCTGGCGTTCGTGCTGCGCTACGTCGCGGGGGGCCGCGCCGCGCTGCGCGAGGCGGTGCCGATCGACCCGGGCGTCCCGCTGGGGTCTGGGCTGGTGCTGGCCGCCTCGACCGGGCTGGTCGCCCTGGCCGCAGGTGGTCAGTTCCTGCAGAGCGCCAAGGCCGTGGTGCACCTTCCGCTGCTCGGCGAGATCCACTTCGCCAGCGCGCTCGCCTTCGACACCGGCGTGTACCTCGTGGTGGTCGGGCTGGTGCTCGGCGTGCTGCGCACCCTGGGCGCGGAGGCCGAGCGATGAGCGGCAACCTCACGCTCGCGCTGCTGGTGGGCCTGCTGTACACCGTCGGCACCTATCTGCTGCTGCAGCGCACCCTGACACGCATCGTCATCGGGCTGGGACTGCTGGCCCACGGGGCGAACCTGCTGCTGCTGCAGGCCGGGGGCTCGGCCGGTCGCGCGCCGTTCGCGGTGAAGAAGGGGACAGCCGGGGCGGCCGGCGCCAGCGCCGGGGTGGCGGACCCGTTGCCGCAGGCCATGGTGCTCACCGCGATCGTCATCTCCTTCGGGGTCTCGGCGTTCCTGCTGGCCCTCGCCTACCGCTCGTGGGTGCTCACCGACGCCGACGAGGTGCAGGACGACGTGGAAGACGCCCGGGTCGCCCGCCAGGCGCCGCGCCCGCACACCCACGAGGACCCCGAGGGGGACCTGTGATGTCGCGGGTGCTGCTGCCGCTGCCGGTGGTGCTGCCGCTGCTCAGTGCCGGCTTCTCCATCGTGCTGGCCCGCAACCAGGTGCTGCAGCGGATCCTGTCGGTCTGCACGCTGGCCTCGGTCGTGGCCGTCGCCGGGGTGCTGCTGCAACGAGCCGACGCGCACGGACCGCAGGTCGTCCAGCTCGGCGGCTGGGCGGCGCCGTACGGCATCTCGCTGGTGGCCGACCGGCTGTCCGCACTGCTGCTGCTGGTGTCGGCGGCGGTGCTGCTGGCCGTCCTGCTCTACGCGATCGGACAGGGCGTCGCCGACGGACGCCGGGCGACGCTGGCGGTGTTCCACCCCTGCTACCTGGTGCTGGGTGCCGGCATCGCGATGGCGTTCCTCACCGGCGACCTGTTCAACCTGTTCGTCGCGTTCGAGGTCATGCTCGTCGCGTCCTACGTGCTGATCACCCTGGACGGCGGCGCCGCGCAGGTACGCGCCGGCATGACGTACGTGGTCACCAGCCTGCTGGCGTCGACGCTGTTCGTCACCGCGATCGGGCTGGTGTACGCCGTCACCGGCACGGTGAACCTGGCCGACGCGTCGGTGCGGCTGGCCGAGCAGCCCGAAGGAATCCGGCTGCTGCTCGGGCTGATCCTGCTGGTGGTGTTCGGCATCAAGGCGGCGATCTTCCCGCTGTTCATGTGGCTGCCCGACAGCTATCCGACGGCGCCCTCACCGGTGACCGCCGTGTTCGCCGGGCTGCTGACCAAGGTCGGCGTCTACGCGATCCTGCGCACCCAGACGCTGCTGTTCCCGGACGACGAGATCATCGCCAAGGTGCTGCTGGTCATCGCGATCCTCACGATGCTCGTCGGCATCCTCGGCGCGCTCGTGCAGGACGACCTGGAGCGGCTGCTGTCGTTCACGATCGTCAGCCACATCGGCTACATGCTCTTCGGGCTCGGCCTCGCGTCGTCGGCCGGACTGGCCGGGGCGATCCTCTACACGGTGCACCACATCGTCGTGCAGACGACGCTGTTCCTGGTCGCGGGGCTCATCGAGCGGCGCGAGGGCACGTCGTCGCTGCGGCGCTCCGGCGGGCTGCAGAAGGTGGCGCCGCTGCTGGCGCTGCTCTATCTGCTGCCGGCGCTGTCACTGGCCGGCATCCCGCCGCTGTCGGGCTTCCTCGCCAAGCTCGGGCTGCTGCAGGCCGGCCTGGCCGACGGCGGTGGGCTTGCCGTGGCGGCGACGGTCGCGGCGGTGGCGACCTCGCTGCTCACGCTCTACGCCGTCGGGCGCGCCTGGAGCGAGATCTTCTGGGGTCCGGTCGCCGCGACCGTCCCGGACGCCGACCGCGGCGACCGGGTCGACGTCGGCGTCGTGCGCACGCCGCGCCTGATGACGGCCGCCGCCGGCATCGCCGTGGTCGGCGGGCTGACGATCACCGCGGTCGCCGGTCCGTTGTACGGCCTGACGGCCCGGGCCGCCGACGACCTGGTCCGGCCGGACCGCTACGTCACGGCGGTGCTGCGATGAGCGCGGTCACCGCCCGGGTCACCGAGCGGCTGCCGCTGCTGCTGTGGCTGACCGGGGTGTGGGTGGCGCTCTGGGGATCGGTGTCGGTCGCCAACGTGCTCGGCGGGCTGGGCGTCGCGGTGCTGCTGCTCGTCGGCCTGCCGCTGCCCCCCGTGGAGTCGGCGGGCGTGGTCCGGCCGCGGGCCGTCCTGCGGTTCGCGCTGTTCTTCGCGCGCGACCTCGTCGAGTCGTCCTGGCAGGTGGCGCGGCTGGTGCTGTCGCCCGGCCACCGGCTGCGGCAGGCGGTGGTGCGGGTGCCGGTGCGAGGGGCCTCCGACCAGCTGCTGACGCTGCTGGCCAACGCCATCTCGCTCACGCCGGGAACGCTGACCCTGGAGGTCGACCGGCCCAACCAGACGCTCTACGTGCACGTGATCGACGTCGGCACCGAGCCGGACGGCGTCGAGCGCGTGCGGGCGAGATCCTGCAGGTCGAACGGCTGGCGATCGAGGCGATCGGCTCCCCCGACTGCCGGCGCGCGCTCGCGGAGGACTGTCGATGACCGGCGTCGTGATCGCCTGCATGTCGGCCTCGGGCTTGCCTCCCTGCTGACGCTGGTCCGGCTGGTGCGCGGCCCGTCGGTGCCGACCGCGTCGTGGCGCTGGACGTGCTGGTGCAGATCATCGTCATGGGCATCGCGGTGCTGGTGGCCTCCAGCCGGGAGGGCACCATCTCGGGTGCTCATCGCGGTGTCGCTGCTGGCCTTCGTCGGCACCGTCACCGTGGCGCGCTTCGTCGAACGGAGAGGATCGTGAGAACCGTCCTGGACGTGCTGAGCGCCGTGCTGCTGCTGTCGGGGGTGTCGCTGGCCGTCGTCGCCGGGCTGGGCCTGGTGCGGCTGCCCGACCTGTTCAGCCGGATGCACGCCGCCACCAAGCCGTCGACGCTCGGGCTGGCGCTGGTGCTGCTCGGCGCGGCGCTGCGGGTCGAGCACGGCGGCGACGCGGCGAAGCTGTTGCTGGTGGGTGCCTTCACCTTCCTCACCGCACCGGTGGGCGCCCACATGCTGGGGCGCTCGGCGTACCGCTCGGGCATCGGTGGGCTGGACGATCTCGTCGTCGACGAGCTGAAGGACAGCGACTGCTGAGGCAGACGGGCCCGGTGACAACGCCGCCCCCAGGGAGCACCATGACGACCATGAGCCTCGCCACCGAGCCCGGGCAGGTGCTGGTGCTGCCGTACCGGCCGGGCGGCTGGACCACCGATGACCTGCCCGACGACGTCGACTTCCACTACGAGCTGGTCGACGGGGCGATCATCGTGAGCCCGGCGGCTGAGCTCTGGCACGACGACCTCAACGCGCAGCTGCTCCATCTGCTTCTTCCGCTGCTGCCTCCCGGCTACCGGGCGGCCCTCACCCCCGGGCTGCACTTCGATGCGCGCAACTACCGCCAGCCCGATCTGCTGGTCTACCGGCGCGAGGCGGTGGCCACCGGCAAGGCGTGGGCGGCCGACACGCTGCTGGTGGTGGAGGTGATGAGCCCGTCGAGCGTGACCACCGACCGGGTGGCCAAGCCGCTGCAGTTCGCCGAGGCCGGCATCGCGCACTACTGGCGCTTCGAGTTCGACCCGCTGACGCTCATCGTCCAGGTGCTCGACGACGGCGCTTACCGGGAGGTGGGGCGTTTCACCGACGTGGTGGTGCTGACCGAGCCGTTCCCGGTGAGCTTCCGGCTGGGCGACCTGCTGCCGTAGCCGCCGTCCTCGCGCGTTGTTCCGGCTTGACGTCGAACACGCCCGGCGAGTCAGGCGCGAGGGTCGGCGTCTTGCGTCAGGGCCGGTACTGCTCCTCGACTCCGACAACCGCCCCGTCCTTGATCTGCAGGTGGAACAGGGTGGTCCGCGCGGCAGGGGTGTCGAGGTAGTCCAACCATTGCTCCACCGGCACCCGGGTCGGTTCGACCGTGCGGGCCAGGCCGATGCTGCCCCACACCAGGGCGGACGGATCGACCCGGTAGCGCCGCAGCAACGGGTTTTCGTCGACGAGGAAGTAGTCGTTGGAGACTTCCTGCCCGCGGGCACGCGCGGCGGCCTCCCCTTCGGCGCCGCCCAGCATGTCGACGCGGTTCACCTCGACGAACACGGCCGTCCCCGTCCGCTCGATGCTCGCGACGATGCCGAACTCGTCGGTCCGGGTCAGCCGGGAGGGCTGCGGCGCCTTGAGCCCCGGCGCGACCACGCCCCGCGCCGGGTCGCCCACCTGAGCTCCCCCGAACGGCGCCGGATCGCACGGCCCTCCCGGCACGACGGGATCGGGACAGCGGCCGCCGGCGGCCTCGACGAACGCGCGCGGGTCACCGTCGAGGGCGTAGTAGACCGCGCCGACACCGGGGACGTTGGAGCGCACGGTCTCGCCGACCGGGTCGAACTGCTCGCACGATCCGAACCCGCCAGGACCCGCGTCGAGCGCCTCGCGGAACGAGGCGTCCAGGTCGACGTAGGCCGAGTCGTTCGCCAGGTGCACCGACCGCAACGCCCCGTCGGCGCGGGTGCCGAGCTCCGAAGGCGGTCCGCCCGGGCCTGGACCTCGGAACAGCTCACGCAGGATGTCCTCGGGAGTCGCGTCCGCTGCCGGCACGGTGCGCTCGACGACACCGGCGTCGCCGCAGCCGCCGAAGACCAGCCGGATCGTCGTGGTGGCCACCGGGGCGGGTGGCGTCTGGGCGGGGACGAGCGTGTCGGTGGAACGGCTGCGCAACAGTGCTCCAGACCCGACAGCTGCCCCGGTCAGCACCACCAGCGTCGTCGCGAGGACCGCGGCCTGCCGCCGGCGACGCAGCGCCCGGCTCCGCGCGCGGACCGCTGCCAGGTCCAGACTGTCCGCCGGCGGCAGGGCGGTGCGCAGGGCCGCACGAAAGTCATCCATCGGAGCGCTCCGGGGTCGGGCCGGCGGCACCGGCCGGCTGGTCGCTGAGCAGGCCGGCCAGCAGCGGACGCGTCCGCAGGGTGGCGATCGCCTGCGCCGTCAGCGCCCGGACGGTGCCGGGGGCGCAGTCCATCCGGGTCGCGGTCTGTTCGATGCTCAGGTCGAGCAGGAAGCGCAGCGCGACCGCCTCGCGCTGACGCCGGGGTAACGAGGCCACCTCGCGCAGCAGCCCGTCGAAGTCCTCGCTGGGACGACGGTCGTGCCAGAACAGCGGCTGCCGGGCGACGGCGCGCTGGCGCGCCGCGCGCTCCAGCCGCTTCCGCCGCAGGTGGCTGTTGGCCAGGTTGACCGCGACCCGGTGCGTCCAGCCGCCGGGGGCGTCCATCGCCCCTACCCGGGCCCAGTCGCGGTGGGCCCGCGCCAACGCCTCCTGGGCCAGCTCGGCGGCGAGGTCGGCGTCTCCGGTGTACAGCGTCATCGACTGCACCAGGCGTGGGTGCTCGACGCGGCAGAAGCCCTCCACCTCGTGCTCACCCGCGCTCATGTCCACACCTTGTCAACGCCTGGCGGCGGGGGCGCGCTTAGCCGGTGTCCTCGCCGCGGGCCGCCCGCCGTCCGCGTCGGTGCGACATAGTGCCGTATGCGCACGCTGCTCCTACCCGTCGCCGTGCTGGGTCTCGCGACGCTCGCCGGTCCGGCTCTGGCTGCTGATCGCACCTTCGACGGCGGTACCCGCACGTGCCAGACGTCCGACCCCCGCATCAACGAGTCCAGCGGCGTGGCCCTGTCGACCCGGCACCCAGGGGCCTACTGGACGCACAACGACTCCGGCGACACCGCCCGCTGGTTCCTCGTCGACAGCACCACCTGCAGACGCTGGCCAGCTACCGCCTCGACACCCCCGGCACGCCGCCGGTCGAGGGTGAGAGCTCGTCGGCGATCGACTGGGAGGACATGGCCGCAGGCGTCGACGCGCAGGGCCGTCCCACCCTGCTGTTCGCCGACATCGGCGACAACGCGCAGGCCCGTCCCGGCACGCTCCCGCCGACCGTGTACGAGGTGCTGGAACCCGACGGCAGTCTGCCGGCGGGCGTCGCGGCCACCGACGAGCAGCCGGTGCCGCTGCTGGCGCGCCACGTGCTCGTCTACCCCAGCGGACCCAGGGACGCCGAGAGCCTGCTGTTCGTGCGGCAGACCCGGCAGCTGGCGATCGTCACCAAGCCGCGTGCGCTGGACCAGAGCTACACCGGCGCCTCCGAGCTCTATGTCGCGCCGGCAGCGCTGGGCGCGGCCGACGAGGTGATCATGCTGCGCAAGGCCGCGGACCTCGACGTCCTGGCACTGCCGCGTCAGGACCCGACCGTGCCCGAGAGCTACGCGGTCACGGCCGGCGACGTCGCCCCGGACGGCCGGCACCTGGTGGTGCGCACCTACTTCGACGCCTACGAGTGGTCGGTCGGACCCGACTTCGACCTGGGCGCCGCACTGGCGACCGCGCCGTCGCGGATCTTCCTGCTGCGCACCCGGCAGGGCGAGGGCATCGGCTACGGCCTGGACGGCACGACCCTGTTCACGACGACCGAGGGCACCGGTGCGACCGGCTCGCCGATGTCAGGAGTCGTCGACCGGTACGCACTGGTGCAGGCCCCGCCGGCCGTCGTCCCGGAGCTGCCGCTGCCGGCGTTGGTCGTCGCGGTGCTGTCCGTCGGGCTCGGCCTCCGCCTGCGCCGCCGCAAGGTCTCCGCCGTCCCGCGCTGACGCAGGGCGGGCCCGTTCCGGGCCGCCGGTGGAGCCCCGAGCCGCCCATCGATCACGTGTCGGTGAACAGACGCGCCGGCTCGATCACCTCGACGTCGGGGTCGGTGCGGACAGCCGGATCCACGTTGCCCGGCCGTCCCGGGAACAGCAGCAGCCGGGCACCGGCGGCGCGTGGCCCGAGCAGCGCGCGGACCTCGCGCAGCCGGTCGACGGCGCCGGGACCCAGCCGGTCACCGAGCTTCACCTCGCCCAGCGCCAGCACCCGATCACCCGCGCTGGCCACGACGTCGACCTGGTGGGTGCTACGACGGGCGTCCTGCAGGACGCCGGCTGATACCGACGTCGGCGCTGCAGGCAGCAGGTCGTCAGCGTGGAGAAGCGTCCAGTCCCGGGCCAGCTGCTCCAGGTGCGGCCCCAGGACCTGCGAGGTGAACGTGGGCTGCGCTGCCTGCCACACCTGCTCACCCCGGCCGCGCTCCAGTCTGGCCCAGGCGGGTCGCACGATCGCCTCGTAGCAGGTGAGCAGCGGCTCGGCCACCCGGTAGGTCGGTCGGTTGCGGCGGAAGGCGTCGTCCTCGCGCCGCAGGAGTCCGGCATCGCCCAGCACGGTGAGCTGGTGCCCGATCTCCGTGCTGTGCCGGCCGACAGCGCTGGCGAGGCGGGCCCGGGTCCGATGCCCGTCGACGACCGCGGCGAGCAGGGCGTGATATCCGACCACGTCGCGGACCTCCGTCTCGTCCGAGAGCAGGTACCTCGCCTCGCGGAACAGCGGGCTGCGCGGGTCCAGCACGCGGCGGACCATCCAACGGTCGAAGCCACCCAGCGACGCGGGCGCGTCCGAGTCGACGAACTCGCGCCGGTAGGCGGGTGTGCCACCGACGACGGCCGACAGGCGCAGCGCCAGCTCGGGCTGATCCGCAACGCCCCAGAACGCGGCGGCCGTCGGTGCGTCGAAGGGTTGCAGCACCAGCTCCAGCGACGCCCGCCCCCGCAGCGGAGCCCCGCCCGACAGCAGGCCGCCCATGAACGACAGCGCCGAGCCGCACAGCAGCAGCCTGACGCGACTCGCCGACCGCTCGGCGCGACGTGGTGCCAGGGCGGCCTGCAGGACGGACGGCAGCTCAGGGACCGCGCGCACCAGGTAGGGGAACTCGTCCAGCACCACGGGCCGGGGCCGGACCGTCGACAGGGCGAGCAGGGCGTCGACGGCCTGCGGCCAGCCGTCCAGCCTCGGCGGGAGGCTGCCCGAGGCGCTGCCGATGGCCTGCTCCACCGAGCGCAGCGCCTCGCGGCCGGACAGCTCCAGGGCCGAGACGTATACCCCGTCGTGGGCCGCGGTGAGCGCCTGAAGCAGGAACGACTTGCCCTGGCGGCGTCGTCCGGAGACCACGCCGAGCAGCGCGTGCGGGGAGCTGCTGGTGGCGAACTCCTCCAACGCCTGCCACTCGGCGTCCCGCCCGAAGACGTCCTGAGGCTTGTGCATATACAGACACTACAAGTGTGGTTCTACATGTGGGCGCCTGTCCGAACGTCGCGTGTCCTTGAGCCCCCGGACGACGACAGGTACGGACCGCAACCGAGCGCACACCCGTCGTGGTGCCCCTGCACCCACAGGGTGGCGGCCAGCACGACAACCGGGATGACGACCCCGACGACACGCAGCCCGCTCCGGCGCCGGTCGGCCACGGCGAATGCGGCGCAGGCGAGCGCGGCCGCCAACCAGGCGAGCGCCCGGACGAGGTACATGCCGAGGTTCTCGTCGAACCTGGCGTCGTACAGGTAGGCGGGCCGCAGGTAGTACGCGGCCGTCGCCGCGCACACCACGCCCAGCGCGCCCAGACCCGTCGCGACGTGGTCGCGCTGCGGTCGCCCGAGCCGCGTCAGGTCCTTCTTCGCGGCACCGTCGCTCCTGCCGCGCGGTCGTGCGTGGTGTGGATCCGTCGTCGGGCCTTCTACAGGTTGACAGCGACCGCAAGAACTATGGCGCCACGCGACGCTGGGCGGTGAACGAGCTGGCGGCAGCGTCACCGGTGTTCACGGTCGCGCTGGGTTCCATGCAGCAGCACGTGCGCGCCGTCGACCGAGACGGGCTGGTGACGCACGCCCCGCGGCACGACGTGGAGCTGGCCTCTCGTCAGCGTCACCTCGCCGTGCTCCAGCCGGATCGTCAACGTGCCGGACAGCACCAGGAACAGCTCGTCGGTCTCAGGATGCGCGTGCCAGGGGAACTCGCCGAGGGTGTGCACGACGCGGACGTCGTTGTCGTTCATCGTCGCGACGGTGACCGGCCGCCACGGGGCGCCGAGGGTGGACACGGCAGCGGCGAGGTCGACGGGAACGGTCATCCGCTGAGTGTGCAGGGTCCTCGACGCGGTCGCCTTCTCTCAGGTCTCGCCGGCCAGCGTGCCCATCTGGTCGTCGATGGTCTTGACCACCGTCGGGTCGGCCAGCGTGGTGACGTCACCCAGCTCGCGCCGCTCGGCGATGTCGACGAGCAGCCGGCGCATGATCTTGCCGCTCCGGGTCTTGGGCAGCTCGGGCGACAGGACGATCTGCTTCGGCTTGGCGATCGCGCCGATCTCCTTCGCGACGTGGTCGCGCAGCTCCTGGATGAAGGCGTCGTCGCTGTCGGTCGTCGACCCCTTGACCGTCACGAAGGCGACGATCGCCTGCCCGGTGGTCTCGTCCGCCGCGCCCACGACGGCCGCCTCGGCGACCTTCGGGTGGCTGACGAGCGCCGACTCGACCTCGGTGGTGGAGATCCGGTGGCCGCTGATGTTCATGACGTCGTCCACGCGGCCGAGCAGCCACAGCACGTGCTCGTCGTCCCACTTGGCGCCGTCGCCAGCGAAGTACTGACCTTCGAAGCGGGACCAGTAGGTGTCGCGGAAGCGCTCCTCGTCGCCCCAGATGCCACGCAGCATCGACGGCCACGGCTCGCTCAGGGTCAGGAAGCCGCCGCCGGTCTCGCCGACGGAGACGCCCTCACCGTCGACGACGTCGACCGCGATCCCCGGCAGCGGACCCATCGCGGACCCGGGCTTGGTCGAGGTGACCCCCGGCAGCGGGGCGATCATCATCGCGCCGGTCTCCGTCTGCCACCAGGTGTCGACGATCGGGCAGCGGTCGCCTCCGATGACCCGGCGATACCACATCCACGCCTCCGGGTTGATCGGCTCCCCGACGCTGCCGAGCACCCGCAGGCTGGACAGGTCGCGTCCGCCGGGCAGGTCGTCGCCCCACTTCATGAAGGTGCGGATCGCGGTCGGCGCCGTGTAGAGGATCGTCACCTTGTACTGCTCGACGATCTGCCACCAGCGGTCGCGGCCGCCGGCGTCGGGCGTGCCCTCGTACATGACCTGCGTGCAGCCGTTGGCCAGCGGCCCGTAGGTCAGATAGCTGTGCCCGGTGACCCAGCCGACGTCGGCGGTGCACCAGTAGACGTCGGTCTCGGGCTTGAGGTCGAAGACGGCCCAGTGCGTCCAGGCGGTCTGGGTGAGGTAGCCGCCGGAGGTGTGCAGGATGCCCTTGGGCTTGCCGGTCGTCCCGGAGGTGTAGAGCAGGAACAGCGGCTGCTCGGCATCGAAGGGCTGCGCCTGATGGGTGTCGGGCTGGCTGTCCACGACGTCGGTCCACCACAGGTCGCGACCTTCGCGCCACGCGACGTCCTGCTTGGTGCGCTTGACGACGACGACGCTGGTGACGCTCGGGCAGCGGTCGGCCGCTTCGTCGACGGCGGGCTTCAGCGCGCTGGCCGATCCGCGCCGGTAGCCGCCGTCGGCGGTGATGACGACCTTCGCGCCGGCGTCGGTGATCCGGTCGACGAGCGCCTGCGCCGAGAAGCCGCCGAAGATGACCGAGTGCGCGGCGCCGAGGCGGGCGCACGCGAGCATCGAGATGACCGCCTCCGGCACCATCGGCAGATAGATGACGACACGGTCGCCGGCCACGACGCCCAGCGAGGTGAGCGCGTTCGCGGCCCGGCACACCTGCCGCTGCAGCTCGGCGTAGGTGAGGTCGCGGGTGTCGTCCGCAGGCTCGCCGACCCAGTGGATCGCGACGCGGTCGCCGTTCCCGGCGTCGACGTGCCGGTCGACGCAGTTGACGGCGACGTTCAGCTGCCCGCCGACGAACCACTTCGCGAACGGCGGCTGCCAGTCGAGCACCTCGTCCCAGGGCCGGTCCCACTGCAGGCGCCCGGCCTGCTCGGCCCAGAAGCCCAGCCGGTCGGCGCTCGCCTGCTCGTACGCGGCCACCGTGACGTTCGCGTTCGCGGCCAGCTCGGCCGGTGGCTCGAAACGGCGGTCCTCCCGCGAGAGGGCTTCCAGACCGGACGAGGACGGGGTGCTCACGGGGGGAACCTCCAGCAGGCAGGGAAACGGGCCGTGGGCACGACCCTTCCTTACCGCGACGGGCCCCACAAGAACGGGTCGGGCGAGCGGTCGGTCTGACCGGTCCGGCGGTGGGGGGAGGATGGCGGCATGTCCCTGTTCGCTGCCAAGCCGTCGCACCTGCCGCTGGAACTGCCGACCTCGGCCGGCGCCGGCTGGCCCGAGCGCGACCGCCCGTCCTTCGGCAGCACGACGTTGCACGAGCTCGCCGTCCGAGACGCCTACGACCCGGAGGCGCACGCCGTCGCCGACCGGCTGATCGCCGACCTGCTGCCGCGCCTGACCGTCGTGGTCGGCGCCGAGGACGAGCCCTACCTGACCAAGGTCCTCATCACGGCCGCGCGTGTCGGCGCCGGTCTGGCGATCGTCGAGCGCACCCTGCCGGCCGCCCCTGCCGGGACGGTCGACCGGCGGATCGCCGGCGCACTGTGGGAGGCCCGGAGCAAGCTCCCGGCGATGCAGGCCGACTGGGGGCGCACGGCCGGCTTCCTGCTGCTCGCCGGCTTCCACGTTGCACGGACCGGTCCGTCCGGCGCGGACGCGTTGGTCGCAGGATCTGCACTGAGACGACGCAGCGACGCCGGCCGGGAGGCTCCCGTGCCGGCGCCGCTGTCGGATCGAAGGCGCTAGTGGTCGAGCGCCTCGCGGTGCGCTCCGGCACCGGTGAGCGAGCGGACCTCCATCTCGGCGTACTTCGCCGCGTTGTACTCCTTGCTCGTCACCGTCCCGAGGAAGCCGAGCAGGAACGACAGCGGGATCGACACGATGCCCGGGTTGGACAGCGGGAAGTAGCTGAAGTCCGCGCCGGTCACCATCGACGTCGGCGTCCCGGAGACGGCCGGCGAGAAGGCGATCAGGGTGATCGTGATGATCAGACCGCCGTAGATGCTCCACAGGCAGCCACGGGTGTTGAAGCGCTTCCAGAACAGCGAGTACAGGATCGTCGGCAGGTTCGCCGACGCGGCGACCGCGAAGGCCAGCGCCACGAGGAAGGCGATGTTCTGACCGTTGGCGGCGATGCCGCCGAGGATGGCGACCAGGCCGACGACGATGGCGGCGATCCGGGCGACCTTCACTTCCTTGCCGGCGGGGGCGTTGCCCTTGTGGATGACCTGGGCGTAGATGTCGTGGGCGAACGACGCCGAGGCGGTGATGGTCAGGCCGGCCACGACCGCCAGGATCGTGGCGAAGGCGATGGCAGAGATGATCCCCAGCAGCAGGGTGCCGCCGAGCTCGAAGGCCAGCAGCGGGGCGGCCGAGTTCGCCGCGCCGGGAGCGGCCTTGATGCGGTCGGCGCCGACGAGGGCGGCTGCGCCGTAGCCCAGGGTCAGGGTGAACAGGTAGAACAGGCCGATCAGCCCGATCGCCCAGACGACCGACTTGCGAGCCTCTTTCGCCGTCGGGACGGTGTAGAAGCGCATGAGGATGTGCGGCAGACCGGCGGTGCCGAGCACCAGGGCCATCGACAGCGAGACGAAGTCGAGCTTGGAGATCTCCGAGATGCCGTACTTCTTGCCGGGTTCCAGCGACGCCCCCGCTGCGGCGCCCTGGCCGAGCAGCTCGGAGAAGTTGAAGCCGAACCGCGACAGCACCCAGACCGTCATCAGGGCCGCACCGGAGATGAGCAGCACCGCCTTGATGATCTGGACGTAGGTGGTGCCCTTCATGCCCCCGATGAGCACGTAGGCGATCATGAGCACGCCGACGAGCGCGATGACGATGCTCTGCCCGCCGCGGCCGGTGATGTTGAGCAGCAGGGCGACCAGGCCGCCTGCCCCCGCCATCTGGGCCAGCAGGTAGAAGAAGGACACGACCAGCGTCGAGGTTGCCGCCGCCGTGCGGACCGGCCGTTCGCGCATCCGGAAGGCCAGCACGTCGGCCATCGTGAAGCGGCCGGTGTTGCGCAGGAGCTCCGCGACCAGCAGCAGCGCGATGAGCCAGGCCACCAGGAAGCCGATGCTGAACAGGAAGCCGTCGTAGCCGGTCAGGGCGATGGCGCCGGCGATGCCCAGGAACGAAGCGGCAGACAGGTAGTCGCCGGAGATCGCGATGCCGTTCTGGCGCCCGGAGAAGGCGGCGCCACCGGTGTACATGTCTGCGGCGCTCTTGTTGGACTTGCTCGCCCGCAGCACCAGGGTGAGGGTGACCGCGACGAAACCCAGGAAGATCGCCAGGTTCAGCACGGGGCTGCCCAGCGCTTCCGTGCTCTGCGCGAGGACCCCCTGCGCGAGGGTCTCCTGCCCGAGGCCGAGGCTCATCGGCCGGCCTCGAACTCGTCGCGCAGGCGCTCCGACACCGGGTCCAGGACCCGGTTCGCGTACCGGATGTAGAGCCCGGTGACGACGAACGTCGAGACGAACTGCAGCAGACCCAGGACCAGTCCGACATTGATGTTGCCGAGCACCGGGTGCCCCATGAAGCCGGGGGCGTAGGCCGCGAGCGCGACGTAGACGAAGTACCAGACGAGCGCGCCGGCGGCGACGGGCAGGACCCAGCCTCGGTAGCGCCGGCGGAGCTCCTGGAACTCGGGGGACTCTTGCACGGTGAGGTACTTCGCCTCCTCAGCGGTGTAGTCCGTGCTCCCCCGCTCGGACTGGATGCGCGTCACGAGTACTCCTTCGGCTGGTCGGGTGTGATCGGCGTCACCGTAGGCAGCCCGGCCTCCCGGGTGGAGCACCGCACCCGACCGCTGCGCCGTCGGGTGCCACCGATGCGCCGAGCGGTCCAGGGCCGGCGACGAGCGGTCAGCGCCCCCGCGACAGTCCGAGGGACTCAGGGGCATGCAGCCGCAGCATCGTGCGGACGACGTCGGCGGGCACCTGGCTGCGCGTCGCCAAGGAGACGACGACCATGACCGCGAAGGAGGTCGGGACGGTCCACGCGGCCGGCTGGGCCAGCAGGGCTGCGGGCCAGCCTGTCTCGGCCAGCCCCGCGACGGTCACCAGGACGGCACCGGCCGAGAGCGAACCACCGACGACCAGGCCGGCGGCAGCGCCCGGAGCGGTCAGTCCACGCCACCAGATACCCAGGATGAGCAGTGGGCAGAAGGTGGAGGCGGCCATCGCGAAGGCCAGCCCGACCACCTGGCCGACCGGCAGGCTGGTAGCGGCCAGCGCGAGCAGCAGCGGCACCGCGATCGCGACCCCGGTCGCGCGGCGGAAGTCGCGGACCGTGCCGCGCAGCACGTCCTGCACCAGCACCCCGGCGGTCGACACCAGCAACCCGGAGGACGTCGACAGGAACGCCGCAAAAGCGCCAGCGACCAGCAGCGCCTCGAGCAGGTTCCCCGCCAGACCCCCGAGCAGCGCCCCGGGCAGGGCCAGCACGACCGCGTCGGTGCGGCCGGTGAGCAGCAGCTCGGGCGCGTAGAGCCGACCGAGCGCGCCGTACAACGCCGGCAGGAGGTAGAACACGCTCAGCAGCGCGAGCACGACCAGGGTCGTCCGGCGGGCCGCCGCACCGTCGGGGTTGGTGTAGAAGCGCACCAGCACGTGCGGCAGTCCCATCGTGCCGAGGAAGGTCGCGAGCACCAGCGCGTACGTCGCGTAGAGGGGGTGGTCCAGACCGCCGGCCCCCGACAGCGGCCGGGCCCACTCGTCGCCGGTGGCGGCCTCGATCCGGTCGATGTGGGGGACGGCGCTGCCGGCAGGGAAGACCACCGTGCCGGGCGCCAGCCGGGCCGGTCCGGGTTCCAGCGTGCGCGGCCCCTTCGCCTCGGTGACCACGACCCGTTCGGTCACCTCCACCAGCACGGCGCTGTCGAGCTGTACGGAGGTGGTCTCGCGGAAGATCGGCCCCTCCGGTCCGGCGAGGTCCGGCGCGCCGTCGCCCTGCCAGGCCAGCAGCAGGAAGACCGCAGGGACCGAGAGCGCGGTGAGCTTGAGCCAGTACTGGAAGGCCTGGACGAAGGTCGCGCTGCGCATGCCACCGCCCGCGACGTTGATCGTCACGACGACCGCGACGAGCACGGCGCCGACCCACACCGGCGCGCCGGTCGTGGCCCGCAGCGTGAGCCCGGCGCCCTGCAGCTGCGGCACCAGGTAGAGCCACCCGATCGCGACGACCAGGACGCTGGCCAGCCGGCGGACGAGCGAGGAGCTCAGCCGGGCCTCGGCGAAGTCCGGGACGGTGTAGGCCCCGGAACGACGGAGCGGGCCGGCGACGAACAACAGCAGCACCAGGTAGCCGGCCACGAAACCGACCGGGTACCAGAGCATGTCGGCCCCGTAGGCGTACACCAGCCCTGCGATGCCCAGGAAGGAGGCCGCCGACAGGTACTCCCCGCTGATGGCGCTGGCGTTCCACAGCGGCGACACCGCCCGAGAGGCGACCAGGAAGTCGCTGGTGGTCCGGGCCAGGCGCAGGCCGTAGCTGCCGATGCCCAACGTCAGGAGGACGACGACCGCGACGGCGACGATGTCGTAGGAAGCCTTCACGAGCGCTCGACCAGCTCGACGAAGTCGCGCTCGTTGCGTTCGGCCAGGCGGACGTACAGCCAACCGCCCGCCCACAGCGCCGGATACACCAGGCCGCCGAGCACCAGCCACGGCAAGGTCAGGCCGAGCACCTCGGTGTCCCGCGTGCGGGGGGCGGCCACGAACAGCAGCGGGAGTCCCCCGAGCAGGCAGCCGAAGGCCGCGGCGAGACGCAGCGCCAGCGCGAGCTGCGCATGCATCAGCGAGCGGATCAGCAGCTCGCCGACGACGTCCTGCTCGTCCAGGGCCGTGAACGCCGGACGGCCCGGCGGACGGCGGACGGCGCCGGTCCGTGGACTGGTGACGGCCACCCGGCGCGGCGGGACGGCTGGTGGAGTGGCACCGTCCGTCACGGCCGGGCCTCGCGGGCGCGGCGCACCAGCCGGTCCTTCAGCGCACGGTTGTGCCGTCGGCTGACCGGGATCGTCGCGGCGTCAGGGCCGAGGCCGACGCGGACGGCGTGCCCGCCCCCCGACTCGACCCGCAGCTCGCTGATGTGCGAGATCGAGACCAGGAACGACCGGTGCACGCGCACGAACCCACGGTCGGCCCAGCGCTGCTCCAGGCTGGCCATCGCGATACGCACCAGATGGCTGCTGTCGGCGGTGTGCAGCCGGGCGTAGTCGCCGTGCGCCTCGACGTAGCGCACGTCGGCGACGCTGAGGAAGCGGGTGACCCCACCCAGCTCGACAGGGATCGTGTCCTGGTCGATCCCGGGGACCGGCGTCGCGGGGGTCAGGCGGGCCAGGGCGTCGGCGAGGCGGTCCGACCGCACCGGCTTGAGCAGGTAGTCCACGGCCCGCAGCGCGAACGCGTCCACCGCTGCTCCCTCGTGAGCGGTGACGAACACGATCGCCGGCGGGTCGGCGAAGCGGGCCAGCACCTTGGCCAGCTCCAGGCCCGACAGCCCCGGCATCTTGATGTCGAGGAACACCGCATCGACCGGCGCGCCCTCCAGCTCCTGGAGCGCAGTCATCGCGTCTCCGGCCGTCCGCACGTGCGCAACCCGTGGGTCGGCGCGCAGCAGGTACGCCAGCTCGTCCAGCGCCGGCGGCTCGTCGTCGACGGCCAGGACCGTGAGGCCGGTCCCGCGTGACTCCGTCACGGTCCCCACCCCGCGTGACTCCGTCACGGTCCCCACCCCGCGTGACTTCGTCACGACGCCTGCACCCCCGCGTGCCACTTGGGGATCCGCAGCGTCACCTTCGTGCCGGCGCCGAGCGCGGTCTCCACCAGCAGTCCGTGGTCGTCGCCGTACACCGCACGCAGCCGCGCATCCACGTTCGCCATCCCCATCGAGTCTCCGTCGGCCGTTCCCGCCAGGACCTGCCGGATGCGTTCGGGGTCGCTGCCCCCGCCGTCGTCCTCGACCGAGATCCGGCACTGCGTGCCGTCGTCCTCCGCCCTGACCACCACCGTTCCGCGGCCGCTCTCCAACCCGTGCTGCACAGCATTCTCGACCAACGGCTGCAGGCACAGGTACGGCACCGCTACCGGCAGCACCTCCGGTGCGACGCGCAGCACGACCTGCAGCCGGTCGCCGAAGCGAGCCCGCTCCAGCAGCAGGTAGCGGTCGATGCTGCGGAGCTCCTCGGCCAGGGTGGTGAACTCGCCGTGCGTCTGGCTGGAGTAGCGGGTGAAGTCGGCGAACTCCAGCAGCAGCTCGCGGGCTCGCTCGGGGTCGGTACGCACGAAGGAGGCGATCGCCGTCAGAGCGTTGTAGACGAAGTGCGGACTGATCTGGGCCCGCAGCGCGCGTACCTGGGCCTCCGCGAGGCGGCTGCGCGAGTCGTCGAGCTCGGCGAGCTCGAGCTGACCCGACACCCAGCGCGCGACCTCCCCGACCGCACGAACCAGGCCGGGACCAGCAGCGTCGTCGTAGGCGGCGAGGGTGCCGACCACGCGGTCGTCGAGCACCAGCGGGCACACCACCGCCGAGCGCACCGGGCAGTCGGGATCATCGCAGCTCACCGGCTGCACCGTGGTGCGGCCGCGCTCCAGCACCCCGCCGGCCAAGGCATAGGCCCTGCTCGCATGGTGCTCGCCCGTGCCGTCCCAGGCCAGCAGGCCCTCGGTATCGGTCATCGCGATCGCTGCACTGCCCAGCAGCGTGCGCAGGTGGCCGGCGCTGCGGCCGGCGGCGTCGGCGGTGAGTCCCGCACGCAGGGCGGGTGAGGCCAGGCTGGCCTCGTGCAGGGCCGCATAGGCCGCCCGCTCGGCCGTCGTGCCGAACGCCTGCCGGCCGCGCACGGCCCGCCACAGCACCAGACCCGGCACGACGAGGACCATGGCGACGACGAGGAACGCCAGCGGGTCCACCGGGCGCAGCGTAGGCGAGAACCTGCCCCTACCACGACGCGCCGTGAGCCTGTCGTGCTCGCGAGGGCGGCGCCGTGGAGCGGCTCGCGCCGGCTGGGGACAGTCTGCCGTCGACGGCCCGGGCGCCGGCTGCCCGTCGACTCGAGGCGTCTGCGGGGACGGCTGGTGCGCGCCCGACGTCCCGTCGTTCGTCAGTCTCATCAGGCACGGCTCGCCGCCGGCACGCAGCAGGTTCGACACAGGCACCTGGCCCTGTCTGTCATACCGCGCAACGGTGTCTCGCGGCCGGGCAGGTCCGTGCGGCCGAGGGCGCCAGCCCGGTGTGCGCCCGAGGATCGCAGTCATCGGCCGCGACGGTGGGAGAGGTTCACTAGCCTTGCCCCGGTGACTGATCTGCTCGCGCCGCTGCTGGCGCTCCCCGGCGTGACGGACGCCGTCGCGCAAGCCCGCACCGCCGTCGACGGGCTGCTCGGCCATCGGGTGCTGCGCCGCACCTCCGCCGAGGTGACGGCCGAGTCCGCGCTGCGCGGCGCACGAGCGAGCGCGCAGCTCGAGGGCGCCGGGATCGAGCTGGAGCGGCTGCGCGGTCAGCTGATGGCCGGCGGCACCGTCACCCTGCCGAGCAAGGACGAGCGCGGCGCCCGCATCGTCGAAGGGGCCGTGCGGCTGCACGCCGACCTCGGCCAGGTGCTGGTCTCCTGGCGGCACTCGCCGCGTCAGGCGCTGGCGCGGCTGCACGTGCTGGCGGCGTCCGAGCTGGTCGACGACACCGAGGCGCTGGGGCGGCCGCGTCCGGTGGGAGCGCCCTACGAAGACCCGCTGGAGCTGGGTCCGGCCCCCGACCCGCTGGAGGTCGCGGCCCGGCTGGACGGTCTGGCCCGGGTGCTGGTCGCCGGCACGTCCGCGCCGGCGGTCGTCGTCGCAGCCGTCGTGCACGGCGAGCTGATGGCGCTGCGCGCCTTCGGGACCGCCGACGGCCTCGTCGCCCGGGCGGCGGCCCGGCTCGTGCTGATCGACCGCGGCTTGGACCCCAAGGCGGTCTCCGCCCCCGAGGTCGGGCATGTCGAGATGCACCACGAGTACGAGGATGCGCTCCGCGGCTATGTCTCCGGCGAGCCTGCCGCGGTCGCGGCCTGGATCGTCCACTGCGCGCAGGCCGTCGTCCTGGGGGCCCGCGAGGGGCTGGCCGTGTGCGAGGCGATCCGGCGCAGCGCCTGACCGGGTGACGGCCAGCTGGCTGCTCGCTTCTCCCTTCGCCGTGCGTCTGCCCGCGTCGCCCTGTCGCGCACCTGTTCGCGCCATCCCCAGGACCGGGGTGCTGGGGATGGCGCGAAGTTCGACGGCGGCGGCACCTCGGCGAGACTGACGGACATGACCTCCGCTCCACCGCCGCCCTCCGCCCTGTCCGCGACCGGGCTGCAGGACCCCGGGCCGGCCGTCCGCGGCGTCGTCACGTTCGTGGTCGTGCTGCTGGTGGCGATCGTCTTGCGCCAGCTGCTCGTGCGCACCCTGGACCGTGGCGACGGCGACCGCCAGGCCGGACGCCTGCTCGGCCGCTTCCTGTCGGTGCTGCTGGTGGCGCTCGGGGCGGTCTATGCGCTGGGCGTCGCCGGCATCAAGGTCGGACCGCTGCTCGGCGCTCTGGGCGTGGGCGGGATCGCGCTGGCCTTCGCGCTGCAGGACATCCTGGCGAACTTCGTCGCCGGCGTGCTGCTGCAGGTGCGGCGACCGTTCCGGCGCGGCGACCAGGTCAAGCTCGGCGAGTTCGAGGGCAAGGTCGACGACGTCAACCTGCGCACGGTCGAGCTGACCACCTTCGACGGGCTGACGGTCTACCTGCCCAACGCCGAGGTGCTCAAGGCGCCGATCGTCAACTACACCCGCACCCCGCTGAGCCGCACCTCGCTCACGGTGGGCCTGGCCTACGACACCGACCTCGCTCACGCGCAGCAGGTGCTGGTGCGGGCCTGCCAGCAGGCCGACGGCGTCCAGACCTCACCGCCGCCGGAGGCCTGGGTCGAGGCCTTCGGCGAGTCGAGCATCGACCTGGCCGTCCGCTACTGGCACGCCGCCGACATCGCGAGCCGCTGGCGGGTGCGCAGCGCCGTCGCCATGAGCGTCAAGCTGGCGCTGGACGAAGCCGGCATGACGATCCCGTTCCCGCAACGGACCCTGTGGTTCGGGCCGGGGAACACGACCCTCGGCCTGCGGGACGGCCCCCCACCGCCCGGACAGCAGACTGCGGGCACCTGAGGCTCGGCGGACCGGATCCACGCAGGCAGACGGGAACGGCGGCCTCCCGGAGGAGGCCGCCGTCGCCATGCTCGGGCATCAAGTGATCATTGCGTGCAGTTGTCCCGTCGCGGACTCCCGGCGGGGGTCCGACGACGTGCCTGGCGAGGCTGGTCGCACGTGGGTGCTTGGTGCTCGAGCACGGACCGCCGTCGGGGGGAACAAGTCCGCCCGCTTGGCGGTGGTCCGTAAGGACGTTTCTACGCCTGTCCCGTGCAGAGAGCAAGAGGTGGACGTGATTTTGAACACATCCATATTGCGGCCTGCGATGGGTCTGCGGCCTACGAGCGTCGGCGCCCGGTCCACCAGGCCAGCCCCGCGGCACCGGCAGCGAGGGCGACCCCCGCGTAGGCCACCGGCGGGCCCGGTGGGTTCGGCAGCGACGGGCGCCGCGCGTGCATGGTCACCGGTCGTGCGAACTCGTGCAGGCGCCAGCCCTGCTCCGCCGCGTACCGGCGCAAGGCCTTGTCGGGGTTGACGGCGACCGGGTTCCCGACGGCTTCCAGCATCGGACGGTCGGTCACCGAGTCGCTGTAGGCCCAGCACTGGTCGAGGTCGTAGCCGCGCTCCTCGGCCAGCTCCCGCAGGGCCACCGCCTTGCCTTCGCCATAGGCGTAGAACGCGATCTCGCCGGTGTAGTGCCCGTCCTGGACGACCATCCGGGTGGCGATGACGTCGTCGATGCCGAGCATCGCCCCGATCGGACGGACGACCTCCTCGCCGCTGCTGCTGATCAGCACGACGTCACGGCCGGCCGCCCGGTGCTCCTGGAACAGGGCGACAGCCTCCGCGTAGACCATCGGGCTGATGAGGTCGTCCAGCGTCTCGTCGACGATGTTGCGGACCTGGTCGACGGGCCAGCCGGCACACAGCACCTTGAGGTAGTCGCGCATGCGGTCCATCGAGTCTTCGTCGGCGCCCTGCAGCAGGTAGACGAACTGCGCGAACGAGCTCTTCAGGACGGCGCGACGGTTGACCAGACCACCCTTGTAGAACGGACGGCCGAACGCGAGCGTGCTGCTCTTGGCGATGACGGTCTTGTCGAGGTCGAAGAAGGCGGCGGCGCTCACAGCACCGAAGGATAGGCCGACCAGGTGCCGGAGCAGGTCGGCCTGCGCCCTCGCGCATGGCCGCACGGATAGGTCGGTATGGCCCCGAGGTCCTGTTTCCGGACGCGGGGACAGGGCATCATGGAGTCAGGTCGCAGTGCGACCCAGCCCGGCCGACACCCCCCCTGACGTCGGGCTGTGCGAGACGGCCCTCACCCATCCCCCCCGGGTGAGGGTCGTCCGCATGCCGGTCCTGCCTCCACAGCAGCGACAGCCGTCCACAGACGGGGTGCCGCCCCTTCCCGCCAGGATGAGGCGGCGTGAGGCTTCGGGCATCCGCCGGCATCAGCCGGCACCGTGCTCGGAGCCGCCGCGTGGACCGTCCTGTCCCTGTCCCGACCCGCCCCCTGATCGTCACCGGCGATCCCGACCTGTTGGACGAGCTGCTGCGGGTGGCGGCGACCGCCGCCAGCGAGCCGGAGGTCGCGGTCGATGCCGTAGGCGCGCGGGGATCCTGGCGGCACGCGCCGATGATCGTGCTGGGACCGGACGCCGCCGCCGGTCTGGTGAAGCTGCAGCTGCCGAGGCGCCCCGGTGTCGTCCTGGTCGGTACCGACCTCGACGACGCCGGCATCTGGCAGCGAGCCGTCGAGGTGGGTGCCGAGCACGTCGTCTTCCTGCCCGACGCCGAGCGCTGGCTCGCCGACCGGCTCGCCGACACCGCCGAAGGGACGGCTGCGGCCGGGGCCGTCATCGCCGTGGTCGGTGGTCGTGGCGGGGCCGGCGCGACCACGCTCGCCTGCGCGCTGGCGGTCACGGCCGCGCGGGCCGGCCGCCGGGTGCTGCTCGTCGACGGCGACCCGCTCGGGGGCGGCATCGACCTGGTCTTCGGCGGTGAGCACGACGCAGGGCTGCGCTGGCCGGGCCTGTCCGCCACCCGCGGCCGGGTGCCAGCAGCCGACCTGACCGCAGCCCTGCCGCGGCTGGCCGGCCTGTCGGTGCTGTCGTGGGACCGTGGCGGCTCGGCCCCGGCGACACCGGAGGCGGTCGAGGCGGTGCTGGCGGCCGGCCGGCGCGCCGGCGAGCTCGTCGTCGTCGATCTGCCTCGCCACCTGGACGACGGCACGCGGGTAGCGCTCGGGGCTGCGACGACGACGCTGCTCGTCGTCCCGCGAGAGGTCCGGGCGGTCGCCTCGGCCGGACGCGTGGCCGCGGGGCTGGGCCTGCTCTGCCAGGACCTGCGCGTGGTCACCCGCGGGCCGTCACCGGGCGGGCTCACCGGCCTGAGCGTGGCCGGCGGGCTCGGGCTCCCGCTGCTCGGCGACCTCAAGCCCGAGGCCGGGCTGGACGCCGCCCTCGAGCAGGGCCAGCCGCCGGCCCGGCGCGGACGCGGCCCCCTGGCGGGGGTCTGCGCACGGCTGCTCGACGAGCTGCTGCCGGCCCTGGGCCGGGCCGCATGACCGCACCCGACCCCGCCCTGCTGGAGCGGGTGCGACAGCGGGTCGCCGAGACCGGCGGCGCGCCGACCGCCGGCGCCGTGGCCGCCGCGCTGCGCGTGGAGGGCGGGGCGCTGCGCGGCGACGCCGAGCTGCGGAGCATGGTGCGCGGCCTGCAGAGCGAGATCGCCGGCGCTGGTCCGCTCGAGCCGCTGCTGCGCGACCCGCTGGTCACCGACGTGCTCGTCAACGGCCCGCACGAGGTGTGGACCGACCGCGGGAAGGGCCTGGAGCGCACCTCGATCCGGTTCGCCGACGACGGCGCGGTGCGTCGGCTGGCCCAGCGGCTCGCCGCGCCGTCGGGCCGCCGCCTCGACGACGCCCAGCCGTGGGTCGACGCCCGGCTCGCCGGCGGTGTCCGGCTGCACGCGGTGCTGCCGCCGGTGGCCCCGGGCGGCACCTGTCTGTCGCTGCGCGTGGCGCGGACCCGCGCCTTCACGCTGGCCGAGCTGCAGGCCGCCGGCTCGCTTCCTCCCGACGGCGTGGCGCTGCTGCACGATCTGGTCGCCGCCCGGGTCGCCTTCCTGGTCACCGGCGGTACCGGCTCCGGCAAGACCACGCTGCTGTCGGCGCTGCTGGGGCTGGTCACCCGCGGGGGACCGGCTGCTGCTCGTCGAGGACGCCGGCGAGCTCGCGCCGGCGCACCCGCACGTCGTGCGGCTGGAGGCCCGCCCGGCGAACCTGGAGGGTGCGGGTGAGGTCACCCTGCGCGACCTGGTGCGGCAGGCGCTGCGGATGCGGCCGGACCGGCTCGTCGTCGGCGAGGTGCGCGGAGCCGAGGTCGTCGATCTGCTGGCCGCGCTCAACACCGGCCACGAGGGCGGCTGCGGCACCCTGCACGCCAACTCCGCGCTGGACGTCCCCGCCCGGCTCGAGGCGCTCGCGGCCGTCGCCGGCCTGGACCGGGCGGCGCTGCACAGCCAGCTGGCGGCCGGGCTGCGCGTGGCGGTGCACCTCGCCCGTGAGCGCGACGGCAGCCGTCGCCGGGTGGCGCAGGTGTGCGTGCTCGTCCCGTCCGCGTCGGGCCTGGTCCACGCCGTCGACGCCTGGACCTGGGACGGGCTCGCTCCGGCCGGCACCTGGTCGCCGGACGGAGCGCCCGTGCTCGGCAGGCTGCTCGGACGGTGAACAGCGGCAGCTGGGCGGTGCTGCTCCTGGCCGCAGCGGCGGGGATCCCGGCGCTGCTGCGTGGGGCGGCCGAGCGGCGGCTCGTTGCTCTGCTCGGATCGCCGCCGCCGGCGCACGGCACACCGTCGGCAAGGGTTCTCGTCGTCGGAGCGGGGCTGCTCGTCGCCGTCGCGGTGGGCATCGTGCCCGGCGTCCTGGCGGCGTGCGGCACCGTCGCGGCGCTGCGTCGACGCCGGACGGTGCAGCGCCACCGCCGCCGGCGGGACGAGCAGGCGCGGGCCGTCGAGGCGTGCGCGTCCTTGGCTGCCGAGCTGAGGGCGGGCCGCGCTCCGGAGCAGGCGCTGCAGGTGGCTGCTGCGCTGGCAAGCGGTCCGGTGGGTCGGGCGCTGGCGGCGGCCGGGGCCGCGGCCCGGCTCGGGGGCGACGTCGCTGAGGCGCTTGCCGGACGGCCGGAGGACGACGACCGCGTCCTGCTCCGGGCGCTGGCCGCCTGCTGGACGGTGTGCTCGGCGACGGGGAGCGGACTGGCCGCCAGCATCGACCGGCTCACCGACGGGCTGCGCGCCGCGCAGGCGCAACGACGCACCGTCGATGCCGAGCTGGCCGGCCCGCGGGCCACGGCCCTGCTGCTCGCGGCGTTGCCGCTGTTCGGGCTCCTGCTGGGCACCGGACTGGGGGCCGACCCGCTGCACGTACTGCTGAGGACGCCGCTGGGACAGCTCTGCCTGGCCGGTGGACTGTTGCTGGACCTGCTCGGCGTGTGGTGGACCGGCCGCCTGGTGGCGGCTGCGGGAGGCGTCCCATGACCCTCGTGCTGGCGGTGCTGCTGGCTGCGGGGGCGGCTGCTGCGCTCACCGGGCGAGACCCGTCCGGTCGGCTGGGGTCGCTCGTGGCACGGGACGCTTCAGCCTCGGTGCCCGCTCCCGGAAGGGGCCGGGTGCCTCCTGTGCAGGCCGCGTGCGCCCTGCTCGGGCTCTCGCTCGCCCTCGTCGTGGCCGCGCCGGTGGGTCCGGCGCTCGGGCTCGCCGCAGCCCTCGGCGGGCCCCGGCTGCTCGCCGGGCTCGAACCGCGACAGGTCCGCCGCGAGCGCGAGCGGTTGCTCGCCGATCTCCCGCTGCTGCTCGATCTGCTCGCGTCGTGCCTGGTGGGCGGGGCGGCGTTGCCACAGGCCGCACGGGCGGTGGCGCTGGCTGTCGAGGGCCCCGGCGGGCGCCGGCTGGCCGCCGTCTCAGCGGCGCTCGAGGTCGGTACGCCGGTGACCCAGGCGTGGCAGGCGCTCGCGGGACGCGCCCCGGACGATCCGCTCGCCCCGGCGGCGCGGGCCCTGTCGCGGGCGGCGGACGGCGGCGCCCCGGTGGCAGCGGCGGTGGCCCGCTTGGCGTCCGAGGCGCGCGCGGACGCCATGTCGCGGGCCGAGCAGGCGGCCCGCCGGGTCGGCGTGTTCGCCGTCGCCCCCCTGGGCCTGTGCTTCCTGCCGGCGTTCGTCCTGATCGGCATCGTGCCCCTGGTGGCGGGCCTGGCCGGGCCGCTGCTCTCGACGCCGTGACGGGGGCTCGGCTGTGGGCGCCGGCCACGGTCTTCCACAGAGTGCGCCGGGGCCCTGTTCGTCGCCCGCCGACCGCAGCAGTGTCGACCTCGCCGGGCGACCGCCCGGTACCCGCGTCCGGCCGGTCGGCCGGCGCTCACAGGAGGTTCCTCATGCGCGCACTGTCTTCGCTCCGCAACGCCCCGCTGCACGCCGCCGTCCGGCTCCAGACGCTCCGCTCCACCGACTCCGAGGCGGGCATGACGACGGCGGAGTACGCCGTCGGCACGGTGGCCGCGTGCGGAGCCGGCGGCCTGCTCGCGACGATCCTCAAGAGCGACCTGGTCCGGGGGCTGCTCGAGCGGGTCATCACGTCGGCACTCGAGTCGATCTTCTGACCCGGTCCGCGGTCCGGGTCGGCACAGGTGCCGGCCCGGACCCTCGGCCGAGGAGGCTGGTCATGGTGAGGTTCAGCAGGCTCGGGCGCGATGCCCGCGGCATGGTCACCGCCGAGACGGCAGTCGTGCTCCCGGTGCTGCTGCTCGTGCTCGGGGTGGCCGTCGGCATGCTCCTGGCCGTGGCGGCGCAGCTGTCCTGCGTCGACGCGGCCCGGGCCGCGGCTCGCGTCGCCGCCCGCGGCGAGGAGGTCGCAGCCGTGCAGGCGGCTGCACGGCGGGCGGCCCCGACGGGCGCGATCGTCCAGGTGCGGCCTGACGGCGACGACGTCGAGGTGCGCGTCTTGGTACGGGTGCGTCCGTTCGGCCTCGGGCTGCGGCTGCTGCCGTCGTTGGAGGTCTCTGGCCGCGCCCTCGCCGCGGTGGAGGCGTTGCCGTGACGCGGTTGCGCGGCGACAGCGGGGTGGCGACGGCGCTGGTCCTGGCCCTGTCGGCGGTGCTCGGGACGGTCGGATCGGCGGCCGTGGGTCTCGGCTCGGTGCAGGTCGCCCGGCAGCGGGCCGTGGCCGTCGCCGACCTCGCGGCCCTCGCCGCAGCGCAGGCTGCGCAGGCGGGTCTGGACGCTCCGGCGGCCTGCGCCCGGGCCACCGTGCTCGCCGAGCGTTCCGGGGCTCGCCTGTCCGCGTGCGCCGTCGACGGCGCCGCCGTAACCGTCACGGCGCGGGTGCGTCCGCCGACCTGGCTGGCCCGCTTCGGGGAAGCCGGCGCGCGGGCGCGAGCCGGGCCGAGCGACTGACCGGCGGTCCCCGGAGCGCCCTGGGTCTCACCCGCCTGCGCGCTGGCACAGGTGGGTGAGACCCGACCCGGTCCCGGCCCTGTGCTGGGCCTTCTGGCAGATCAGCCCGTCGGCACGACATAACCGACGACGTCGACCACCAGGTCCGTCGACGGTCCGCCGGCGCCCCCGACGAACAGCGTCACCTGCCGGCCGGCACCGATCCGAGCCAGGACCTCGTTGGCCTGGGTGGTGCCGGTACCGAAGTTGACGTTCGAGGTTGCCGGCCGCCGGCCGCCGGTCGGGAAGGCTGCGACGAAGCCGGGCGCCGTGCCGCGGGTGGCGGTGACGTTGAGCAGTACTGCTGTGGCACCTGCCGGAACGGCGTCCGGCAGGGTGAAAGCGGTGTTCCCGGTCTTCTTGCCTGCCGCGGTGCCCAGCCCGGTGCGCGAGTCGACGGTACGGACCGGCAGCGCCAGGGCCGTGAAGCCGTCGCCACCGGTACCGGCCGGGAGCAGATAGCCGACGAGGTCGACCACCACGCCCGCGGCGGTGCTGTCGACGTAGACCGACACCCGCCCGTCGCGGCCGATCCGGCTGATGACCTCGTTCGCCTGGGTCTGGCGGGGTTCGGTGTTCACGTTCGAGGTAGCCGGCCGCGCGCTGCCGGTGGGATACACGACGGCGAAGCCGCGCTGGGTCGCGCCGGTGAGCGTCACGTTCAGCACGACGCCGACCGCCTCCGCCGGAACCGATCCGTTGACGTCGACCGGAAGCTCACCGGACACGCGCGCTCGCGAGGTGGTGCGCGAGTCGACGAGCCGCACAGGGCCCGCAAGCGTCGTGATCTGCCCGGCTCCGGCCGTCGGGAGGTCCGTCGCCCAACCGACCAGGTCGGCGACCAGGTTGGCCGACGCCGAGTCGACCCGCAGGACGACGCGACGACTGGTCGGCAGCGGAATGACGACTTCGTTCGCCTGCGTCTGCCCGGGCCGGAAGTTGACGTTGCTGGACGGTGGTCGGCTGCTGCCGTCGGCGCGGGCGACGACGAAGCCGGCCGCGGTGGGGTTGGTGACCGTCACGTTCAGGATGACGGCCGTGGCGCCTGCCGGCACGGCGGCGCTGAGGTCGACCAGGACGTCGCCGGTCTTGATGCCCCTCGCCGTTCCGACGCCCGTGCGGCTGTCAAGGACCCGCTGCGGGGTCTGCAGCGCGAGAACCTGACCCGTGGTCTGGCGCGAAGCAGCCGGGGACGGTGAGCTGGAGGAGGTCGCGGACGGCGTCGGGGTCGGGTTCGCGGTCGCACCCGACGTCGCACCCGCGGTCGCGCCAGCAGTGGGACTGGTCGAGGCGCCCGTGGTCGGAGCAGTCGAGGGCTCCGTGGTCGCCCCGGCCGTCGGCGCCGCACTGGTCCCGGCTGCCGGGCCCGTCGTCGGATCGCTGGTCGCCGCGGCCGTCGGAGTGATCGTGGGTGCGGTCGTGGGTCCGGTCGTCGGACCTGTGGTCGGGCCGCTGGAGGGTTCAGCCGACGGACCGGTCGAGGCACCGGCCGACGGACCGGTCGAGGCACCAGCCGACGGACCGGCCGAGGCACCGGCCGACGGACCGGCCGACGGGCTGTTCGACGCACTCGCCGACGGCCCCGCCGACGCGCTCGCCGACGCGGACGCACCGGCCGACGGACCGGCCGACGCGGACGCGCTCGCCGACGGACCGGTCGAGGCACCAGCCGACGGACCGGCCGACGGACGGCCGCCGCCGACGCGCTCGCCGAGGGACCGGCCGACGCGGACGCGCTCGCCGACGCACTGGCCGACGCGGACGCGCTGGAGGAGGGCGCAGCTGGCCGACGCGGACGCGCCGGAGGAGGGCGTCATGCTGACCGTCGCGGTGGGCGTGGCCGACGGGTTCGTCACTGCCGGGTCGTTGACCCGGAACAGCGGTCGCCCGGACTCCTGCCGGGTGATGACCCCGCGGTCGTCGTAGGTGTTCACGGCCGGGTTCGTCTCGCAGGCATCGACGCACCCGTCGGCCCAGCCGACCAGGACGTAGCCCTTGGTGTCCAGGGTGATGTCGTTGAAGTCGAGCAGGTTGCGCTCGGCACCCGTGCCGCCGACGCCGAAGCCGCCGAGGCTGATGCCGGTGCGCTGCACCGGGGCGTTCGGGGTGGCATCGACCGTGGTCCAGGTCGCCCCGCGGTCGTAGGTGGTGGCGATGTAGAGGTGGAACACGCCCGGGAAGGACTTGAGCTGGTCGTTGCCGGCGGAGGTCGAGCCGAGGAAGGCGTAGGCAGCGCGGTCGTCGTCACCGGCGATGAGCTCGGGAAACTGCACGTTCTTGACGCCCATCGACGCGCCGACGTCGAACGGAGTGCTCCAGGTGCCGCCGTCGTCGCCGCTGATCGAGACCATCGCCTTGCTGCCGATGGCGTTGTTCGCGCCGTCCTCCCACCCGAAGTAGACGGTGCCGCCGGCGCCGACCGCCACCGACGGGTCGCTCTCGTCCTGCGTCGTGCTGCCAGGGATCTCGGTGACCTTCCAGGTCACGCCCGCGTCCTTGGACACGGTGACGGCGACGCGGTCGTTGCAGTTGAAGTTCGGGACGTACGCCGACCCGTCGAAGGGACTCACGCGCAGGTGGCCGTGCAGGCCGGCGCACCCGTCGGTGAGCGTGTTGTAGATGGTGGCGGGCGGGCCGAAGCTGATCCCGCCGTCGTCGCTGCGCGCACAGGTGGCCGAGACGGTCGCCTGCGCGCAGTAGTAGACGGCGTTCGGGTAGCCGGCCGCGGTGGCCACCTGCTTGAAGGGGCTGCCGGCCGGGTACGGCCCGCCGCCGAAGGTCTGATGGTCGTTGCCGCCGCCGGTGCCACAACCCTGTGACGGCAGGTAGGACTGACCGCCGTTGTCGGTGTAGACCGACGCGCTGCACACACCGAGCAGCTGGCTCACGAAGGTGCGGTTGGTCTGCCGGTCGGTGGCCAGGATCGGGTCGAGGGACTGCGCCGCCGTGATCGGCGAGCTGACGTCGGTCCACGAGGCCGACCCACCTCCGAGGAACTTCACCCGGGCGGTGTCCAGTCCACCGAGGAACAGCGCGCTGTCGCTGGTGCGGTCGTAGCCGATCGACGGCTCACCGGAATCCTGGGCGATCGTGCTCGGCGCCGGGTAGTTCGTGTAGCGGTTCGCGTTCGGGTCGACCGTCGGGACCGGAGCGGAGCTGGCGCCGGGGGACGGGCTGGGGCTGGGGCCACCGCCGGCCTTCGACACGGTCGTCAGCGTCAGCGTGCCCGTGTACGGCTGCGCCGTCCCCAGGAAGCTGCAGGCCCGCATCTTCCACGTCCCCCCGGCCGGGTTGGTGGTGGTGATGAGCTCGGACTGCGGGTCCGTCGCGGAGTTGCCGCCGTCGGAGTTGCCGGCCGCGGCCCCCGAGGGGTCGATCAGGTCCAGGATCTCGTCGTTGCTGCCGGCCGGGTCCGCCGGCGTCCAGCTGATCTTCCAGATCGCCTCGACGTCGTTGGCGTCGTAGAAGCCGGCCGGGACGGTGATGGCCAGGTCGGTGGTGTCGCTGAACGTGGTCCCGGCCCGACAGCCGCTGGTGGGACCGGCGCCCGCGGGGATCGTGCCGTTGAACGTCGCGGTGACCGAGCTGCCGGGGCTCGGGACGGTGATCCCGGCCGGCGCCGTCGCCCCCAGCGCGATGCCGGGCAGCACCGCCGCGGCGATCAGTGCCGACACGGCCGTGGCCGCCGTCGCACGAGAGCTCAGCAGGGCGGGGCGGGGCAGGCGTACGCGCACAGGACGTCTCCGGACGGGGTGACGACGGCAGGGGACCTCGGGTCGACCTGGGGTCCCGCATGGCACCCGGGTGCGACGTTAGTGCCCCGACGGCCAGCCCGTGGGAGCTCGCCCCTGGCGCCGCGGGACCGCAACGCGGTCGACACCAGCCCGACCCGGCAGCGCATCGCGCACGGCACCGAGCCACCGCCAGTCCCCCAGCCACGACCCGGCCACGACCCGGCCACGACCCAGCCACGCTGGCCGCCACCGGCCGCATCGGCCGGAGCAGAGCCGCGCACCGCACGTCGGTCGCCCTCAGCCGCGGGCGGCCGCCACCACGCGATGGACGTCGCAGGAGTCCGTCGTGATGCCGAGGACGCCGCCGTCGAGCAGCTCCTGCGCCCGGCGCACGTCGTTGACCGTCCAGGCCGTCAGGCGGGTGCTGCCTGCCCAGCGTTCGAGCACGGCGTCGGTCAGCAGCCGGTGCCGGACGGTGACCGCCCACGCGCCCCCCGGGCCGACCGCGTCGAACGCTGCCAGCCGGCGGGGCGACCCGATCGTGCGCCAGGTCTGCCAGCCGGCGCGCTCCAGGCGCTCGAGCACCGCCCAGCTGTGCGAGCTCACGTGCAACCGAGCCGGATCGACCGGCAGCTCTGCGAGCCCGCCGTCCAGCAGCCGGTCGGCGAGGCGGTGCGCTGCCGAGCCGCGGTCGTCCTTGAGGTCCAGCAGGACCATCGCTGTCGGAGGCAGGTGCACCACCGCCGCGGCCAGCAGCGGGGCGACCGGGTCGCGACGACCGAGCCGGAACCTCCACCCGTCGTGCTGCAGCAGCGGCACGGCCGACACCACCGGCAGGAAGTGCGTGACGACGAGGTCGTCCGCCAGCAGCCGCAGGTCGATCTCGAAGACGTCGGCGCCGCAGCCCGCGAGAGCAGCCACGCCCGCGGCGTCGGCCGGCGTGCGGTGGGCGACCGACAGCAGCGTCACGACCCCAGCCTGCCGCACCCCCGCTCGGCGGTCCGCGCTCGGCGCGAACGCTCGGCGGGAAGGGGGTGCTGGGATCCCTCGTCCGGCGTAACCTGGCGTTCCGGAGCCCGTGAGGTGCTCCCTTTCCGCGTGACGCCTCCCCACCGTCGCCCGGAGCGATCTCTCCCGCCCGTGGGCCAGCGCCAGGAGCAGCCCGGCATGCAGCCGTCCTTCACCACCCCACCCGTGCCGGACAAGGCCCGGCCCGTCGGTGCGCTCGTGGGAGACGCCCTGCGTCGTCCCGGTGGACGACGGGCCGTGTCGGTGCTGTCGCTGGTCCTGTTCCTGGCCGGGGTCGTGATGTTCGCCTACCCGGTCGGCACCGACGTCTACAGCGGCTACCGGCAGGACAAGCTGCAGGCCCGCTTCGACGACCCTGAGGTCGTCGCGGCCTACCGCGAGCGGCGTATCCCGGTCGGGGACGGCCTGACCACGATGCTCATCCCGAAGATCGGCGTCGAGGTCCTCGTCGTCGAGGGCACCACGCCCGCCGCGCTGCGCGCCGGAGCGGGGCACTACGTCGGCACGCCGCTGCCCGGCGAGAAGGGCAACATCGGCATCGCCGGGCACCGGACGACCTACGGCCGCCCGCTCAACCGGCTGAACGAGCTGGCCGAAGGTGATGTGGTGATGCTCCGCACCCCGTTCGCCGTGTACACCTACACCGCGGTCGCCCCGTTCGCCGGCCACGCCAACCCGTGGGTGGTGGCGCCGACGGAGACCTCGGTGGTGGCGCAGGACCCGAGCAAGAGCGAGCTGACGCTGACGACCTGTCATCCCAAGGGCAGCGCCAAGCAGCGCCTGATCATGCGCTTCACGCTCACCAAGACCGAGCAGCTCACGGCGAAACCGGCGTGACCGGCTCCCGGTCGGCAGCCGGCAGGGTCCCGGCCCTGCTGGCGCTGACCGGCGTCCTGCCGCTGAGCGGCGCTCTCCTGCTCGCGCTCGCCGTCCCCGCGTCCGCCCAGATCAGCAACCCGGGCAGCGGCGCCGTCTACCCGGCCGACGCCAGCGTGCGCATCGCCGCCTCCTACGGACCGTCCGGCCAGCAGGAGCGTCTGCTGCTGACGCCCCCGGGCGGCGGCGCGGTCGTGGTCGCGAGCGCCGGCTCCGGCGGCCTGAACGGCGGCACGCTGGAGTACCTGCTGGACACCCGCTGCTGGAGCGCCGGTGCGCCCGCGGCCACCTGCGCGGGCCCGCGTCCGGCGCCGAACGGCACCTGGACCGTCAGCCAGAGCGGCGGCACCACGGACTCCTCCACCTTTGCGCTGCGCGTGCCACCGGCCTCCCCTGCCGGGGTGGTCGCCGCCGCGACGTCACCGACGCAGGCCACCGTGTCCTGGCAGCGGGGCGCCGAGCCCGACCTGACCGGCTACACGGTGCTGGAGGGCGCGAGCACCGTCGCCGAGACCCCCGTGGCCGAGTGCTCGGCCGGGTCCTGCAGCGCCACGGTCAGCTACGCCGCCCAGGGCTCCGGTCGGCACAGCTACACGGTCAGGGCGCGACGCAGCGACGGCTCCGGCGGCAGCCTGACGTCCGGCGCGTCCGCTCCCGCGTCCACGACCCTCACGGCGCCCCCCACCGCGGCCTCCTCTCCGGGGCCGGGAGCGAGCCCGGCAGGTTCGCCGCAACCCGGCTCGAGCGCAGCCCCGCAACCAGGGACGAGCGCGGCCCCTGGCTCACCGCGGCCCGGCGCGACGGGCTCGCCGGCGTCCGGCGGCGGGTCCGCACCCGGGTCCGCACCCGGGTCCGGCGGCGCGCCGGTCACCGCGGGCACCGACCCGAGCAGCAGCGCGGCCACGTCGGCCACGGCTCAGCGGGAGGCGTTCGCCGTCGGGTTCAGCGCCTTCGGGCCCAAGCTCGGGATCCCGAAGCTGCCGCCGCTCCCCTCCACCGAGGCGCCCGCGGTCGCCCCGCTGCCCGACGGGACGTACGAACCCACGCTCGGCTTCGGCGACCAGGTCGTGCGCGAACCGGTCCAGCGGCAGAACCCGGTGGCCCGCGCCGGCTCCGTGGTCAGCAGCGCCCTGGACCGCGACCGCCTCGCCCGCAGCACGGCCGGCGCGCTGGTCCTGCTGCTCGCCGGCGCCCACCTGCGGCGCTGGCTGGCGAGCAGCACCCGCGAGCAGTAGGACTCCTGCGCGCGGTCCGTCAGGACGCGCGGTGCTTGGCCCGCTCGCCGCTGCGCGCGGACTTCCCGTCGGTCAGGTCGACCCGGCCCGGGCGGTCCGCGACGTCGGGCAGCTCGTCCAGGCTCGTGCGGGCGTCCTGCGCCGCTGCGTCGCTCGGACCTGTCGCGTGGGCGGCCGTGACCTCGTCGCTCTTGCCGGCCGCCTGGCCCCCCACGTACGCACCGACGACGGGACGGCCGAAGCCGGGGTCAGCCACCGGGCCGCTGTGGACGACGGCGTCCGCCTCGGGCGTGCCGTCGTCGGCGGCCGCCATGGTCTCCGGCTCCGCGGGTGCGCCGCGACGCTGCTCGAGCTCGGCCTGCAGCCGGGCGTTGTGCTCAGCCAGCGTCTCGCGCTCACCCTGCGCCTGCGCCACCTCGGCGCGGGTCGCGCGCTTGCGGCTGCGGGCTCGGATGGCCCCCAGCAGCATCAGCGCCAGGCCCAGCATCGCCACGGCGCCGACGGCCGCTCCGAGCAGGAACAGCCCACCGGTCGTGGCGCCGTCCAGCGTCACGCCGAAGGCTTCGACGCCGCTGGCGGGGTCGCTGTTCGTCAGCGCCACCACCACGCCGACGATCAGCGCGAGGACGAGCAGGACCAGACCGACGGCAACCACAACGAGCTCCTTGACTTCGGGGCGGGGAAGGCTGCGTCATGAGTACCCGATCAGACCGGCCGAAGTCCGCTCTCCAGGACCGTGTCGAGCAGTTGTCCGGCGCGGGCCTTGTCCAGCGGCTCGTTGCCGTTGCCGCACTTGGGTGACTGGACGCACGACGGACACCCCGCCGGGCACTCGCAGGCCGCGATCGCCAGCCGGGTCGCATGCAACCAGTCCGCCCCGCGCACGTAGCCCCGCTCGGCGAACCCGGCGCCCCCCGGCTGACCGTCGTAGACGAACACCGTGCACACGCCGGTGTCCGGATGCTGGGCCGTCGAGACCCCGCCGATGTCCCAGCGGTCGCAGGTCGCGAACAGCGGCAGCAGCCCGATCGCCGCGTGCTCGGCGGCGTGGGCCGCCCCGGGGACGTCGCCCGGTTCCAGGCCGGCCGCCGCGAGCCGCTCGGGCGTGATCGTGTACCAGACGGCGCGCGTCCGCAGCTCGCGCGGCGGCAGGTCCAGCGGCGTCTCCCCGAGCACCTCGCCGCTGCCGAGCCGCTTGCGCAGGAACGACACCACCTGGTGCGTCACGTCGACGGTGCCGAAGCTGAGCGTGACCCCGTCGTAGGAGCGGGTGCGCAGCGTCTCGACGATCGCGAGGTCGGTGACGTCGCGCGCCGAGGTGGAGTAGTCGGGCTCCTCGGCGTGGACCAGAGCGACGGACTCTGCGAGGTCCAGCGCGTCGACCAGCCAGCTCTCGCCCTGGTGCAGGTAGACCGCGCCGGTGTGGGCCTGGCTGTGGGCAGCGGACGCGTCGACGGTGCCCAGCAGCCGACCGGTGCCGCGCTCGACCAGTCGCACCGGTGGCCCGCCGGTACCGCGCAGGTCGACGTCGGGCCGGTCGCGCGAGGTCCAGAACCACCCGCGCGGCCGCGCCCGCAGGACCCCGCGGCGCACCAGGTCGGCCAGGACCAGCCGGACCTGCTCCGGGTCGCCGAACAGCGGGAGGTCGTCCTCGGTGAGCGGCAGGTCGGCCGCGGCGCAGCCCAGGTGCGGCCCGAGCACGTAGGGGTTGTCCGGGTCCAGCACCGTCGCCTCGACCGGACGTCCGAACAGCGCTGCAGGGTGGTGCACGAGGTAGGTGTCCAGCGGGTCGTCGCGGGCGACGAACACGGCCAGCGACCCCTGGCCGGCGCGTCCGGCCCGGCCCGCCTGCTGCCAGACCGACGCCACCGTGCCCGGCCAGCCGGTCAGCAGCACGGCGTCCAGACCGCTGACGTCCAGCCCCAGCTCGAGCGCGTTCGTGGCGGCGACGCCGAGCAGCGCCCCCGACTGCAGGCGTCGCTCCAGCTCGCGCCGCTCCTCCGGCAGGTAGCCGGCCCGGTAGGCCGCGACGCGGGGCTCGAGCTCCGGCGCCGCCTCGTGCAGCGCCCGGCGTGCGCCCAGGGCTACCGACTCCGCGCCCCGACGCGAGCGGACGAAGGCCAGCGTGCGGGCCCCCTCGACGACCAGGTCGGCCAGCAGGTCGGCGGTCTCGGCGTTGGCCGACCGGCGCACGGGAGCCCCGTTCTCACCCGTCGCGCCGCCCTGGCCGTAGTCGGGCAGCAGCGGCGGCTCCCAGAGCGCGAAGCGGGTGGTGCCGCGCGGCGAGGCGTCGTCGACCACGGCCGTCACGGGCAGGCCGGTCAGGCGCGACGCCGACACGTCCGGCTCGCTGGCCGTCGCGCTGGCCAGGACGAAGACCGGGTGCGCGCCGTACCGCGCGCACACGCGGCGCAACCGCCGCAGCACGAGCGCGACGTGGGAGCCGAAGACCCCCCGGTAGGTGTGGCACTCGTCGACCACGACGTACCGCAGCCCACGCAGGAAGGAGGCCCAGTCGGCGTGCCGGGGCAGGATGCCGCGGTGCAGCATGTCCGGGTTGGTCAGCACCAGCCGGCCGTGCCGCCGCACCCAGTCGCGCTCCTCGCGCGGGGTGTCGCCGTCGAAGGTCGCTGCGCGCACGGCCATCAGGTTGAGCGCCCGGACCGCTCGCAGCTGGTCGCCGGCCAGCGCCTTGGTGGGCGAGAGGTAGAGCGCCCCGGCCCGGTCGTCCCCCAGCAGCGCGGTCAGCACCGGCAGCAGATAGGCCAACGACTTCCCGCTGGCGGTGCCGGTCGCGACGACCACGTGCTGCCCACCGTGGACCAGGTCGGCGGCCTGCGCCTGGTGCTCCCACGGCTGTGCGACGCCCGCGAGCCGCAGCCGCTCGACCAGCAGCGGATCCACCCACTCCGGCCAGTCGGCGGTACGACCCGCCCTCGCCGGGACCTGCTCGACGTGCGTGACGCGTCCCGCCCGCGACGGGTCGAGCAGCAGCCTGCTGAGCAGGTCGGTCGGGGTGCCGGTCACGGGAGCACCAGTCTCCCAGATCCGAACGCCCTCGGGCCCACGCGGGGGCGGCGCGAGCCCGTGCGGTTAGATCATGGGTGCCGGGGTACTTCCGTGCGACCCCTGACCCTGGGGTTCGTCGCCGTGCGTCCCGTTCACCGGCCGTGCACTCCGAAGGAGACTTTTTCGTGGATCTGTCCCTGTCGACCCGTACCGAAGGCGACCGCACCGTAGTGGTGGTCGGCGGCGAGATCGATGTGTACACCGCTCCCAAGCTCCGCGAGCAGCTCATCGACCTCGTCAGCAGCGGCCAGTACCACCTGGTCGTCGACATGGAGGGCGTGGAGTTCCTGGACTCCACCGGCCTCGGCGTGCTGGTCGGCGGCCTCAAGCGCGTGCGGGCCCACGAAGGGTCGCTGCGCCTGGTCTGTACCCAGGAGCGCATCCTGAAGATCTTCCGCATCACCGGCCTGACCAAGGTCTTCCCCATCCACACCACCGTCGAGGAGGCTGTGGCTGCGACCGACTAGGTCGCGCCACCCCACCATGGCCCTCGTCGAGCTGCTGCTGAGCCCGTTGCCGTCGCACATCCGCACGTCGCGGCTGGTCGTGGTCGCCGCGGCCCGACGCGCCGGCATGCCCGACGACCAGCTCGACGAGGTCCGGCTGGCGGTCGGCGAGGCGTGCTCGCGCGCCGTCGGCCTGCACGTCCGGCACGCCCCCGACGTCCCGGTGCGGCTGACGGTGAGCGACGACCCGTCGGGTCTGACGCTCAGCGTCACCGATGCCGGACCCCCCGCGGGCCCGGCACCGGACGATCTGTCGGCCGGCCTGCTGGGCGAGGAGGGCGACGACGCCGTCGACCCCGACGTCTCCCTGGCCGTCCTCGGCGGGCTGCTCGACGACCTGCGCATCGAGCCCACGGCCGGTGGGACCACCGTGACCATGCGCTGGCCGCTGCCGGCAGGGAGCACCGGGCCGGGCGGCACCGTCCTGTCCTGAGGATGCTCGGAGCGCCCGTCGACGCGGGCGGCCCGGCCCCCTTCAGTGACGTGCAGCACGTGGGTGTGGCTATGCTCCCGCCGCGTGCCCCGGTCGGGGCAGTGCCGTGCACGAGCGTGATCGCTCAGGAGGATGCCACCCGTGTTGCCACCCGTTGCTGTGCCCGTGTTCGCCGGAGAACGGCTCCTGTCCCAGAGCGGTGAAGGCGCCCTGGCGCAGGTCACCTCCGGGGACAAGACCATCGTCGTCCTGGTCCTGCTGACCTCGCTGGTCGCCCTCGGCTTCGCCGGGCTGTTCGCCCGCGAGGTCCTGGCAGCCGGCCAGGGCACCCCCAAGATGATCGAGATCTCCAAGGCCGTCCAGGAGGGCGCCGCCGCCTACCTCAAGCGCCAGTTCCGGACGCTCGCGGTCTTCGCCGCACTGGTCTTCCTGCTGCTGTTCCTGCTGCCGGCCGACTCCGGCGGCGTGCGGATCGGCCGCTCGGTCTTCTTCCTGGTCGGCGCCGGCTTCTCGGCGCTGGTGGGCTTCATCGGCATGACGCTGGCGACCCGCACCAACCTGCGGGTGGCCAACGCGGCCAACGAGTCGGGCACCAAGCGGGCGCTGCGGCTGGCCTTCCGGGCCGGCGGCGTCGTCGGCATGTTCACCGTCGGCCTGGGCCTGTTCGGCGCCTCGCTGGTGCTGCTGATCTTCGACGAGGAGGCGCCTCGCGTGCTGGAGGGCTTCGCCTTCGGCGGCGCGCTGCTGGCGATGTTCATGCGTGTGGGCGGCGGCATCTTCACCAAGGCCGCGGACGTCGGCGCCGACCTGGTCGGCAAGGTCGAGCAGGGCATCCCCGAGGACGACCCGCGCAACGCCGCCACCATCGCCGACAACGTGGGCGACAACGTCGGCGACTGCGCCGGCATGGCCGCCGACCTGTTCGAGTCCTACGCCGTCACGCTGGTCGCCGCGCTGATCCTGGGGCAGGTGGCCTTCGGCTCGCAGGGCCTGGTGTTCCCGCTCATCGTCCCGGCCATCGGCGTGCTCACCGCCCTGGTCGGCATCTACGGCACCTCGCCCCGCGACGGCGACCGCAACGGCATGAACGCGATCAACCGGGGCTTCTTCCTGTCCGCGGTCGTCTCGGCCGCGCTCGTGGCGATCGCCTCGTTCCTCTACCTGCCGGCGACGTTCGGTGAGCTCGACGGTGGTGCGCCCAGCGACTCCAACCCGCGGCTCGTCGCCATCGGCGCAGTGATCATCGGCATCGTGCTGGCGAGCCTGATTCAGGTGCTCACCGGCTACTTCACCGAGACCAACCGCAAGCCGGTCAAGGAGATCGGCAAGAGCTCGCTGACCGGTGCGGCCACCGTCATCCTGGCCGGCATCTCGGTCGGCCTGGAGTCTGCCGTCTACTCCGCGCTGCTCATCGGCGGCGCCGTCTACGCGGCGTTCCTGCTCGGCGGCGGGTCGACGGTCGTCGCGCTGTTCGCCGTCGCGCTGGCCGGGACCGGCCTGCTGACCACCGTCGGCGTCATCGTCGCCATGGACACCTTCGGTCCGATCAGCGACAACGCTCAGGGCATCGCCGAGATGTCCGGCGAGGTCACCGCCGAGGGCGCGCTGGTGCTGACCAGCCTGGACGCGGTCGGCAACACGACCAAGGCCATCACCAAGGGCATCGCCATCGCCACTGCCGTGCTGGCCGCGACCGCGCTGTTCGGCTCGTTCCGTGCCGAGGTCGGCCGGGCGCTGGTCGAGGCCGGTCGGTCCGCGGACGACTTCTCGCTCTCGATCGAGAAGCCGAACCTGCTGTTCGGTCTGATCATCGGCGGGGCGGTGGTGTTCCTGTTCTCGGGCCTCGCGATCCAGGCGGTGTCGCGCGCCGCCGGCCGGGTCGTGTACGAGGTCCGCGAGCAGTTCCGCACCAAGCCGGGGATCATGGACTACACGGAGAAGCCCGACTACGCCCGCGTCGTCGACATCTGCACCAAGGACTCGCTGCGCGAGCTGGCGACGCCCGGCCTGCTGGCGGTGCTCTCCCCCATCGCCGTCGGCTTCGCCCTCGGCTACCAGCCGCTCGGCGCGTTCCTCGCCGGCTCGATCGCGGCCGGTGTCCTCATGGCGGTCTTCCTGTCCAACTCCGGCGGGGCCTGGGACAACGCCAAGAAGCTCGTCGAGGACGGCAACCACGGCGGCAAGGGCAGCCAGGCGCACGAGGCCACGATCATCGGCGACACCGTCGGCGACCCGTTCAAGGACACCGCCGGTCCGGCGCTGAACCCGCTGCTGAAGGTGATGAACCTGGTAGCGCTGCTCATCGCGCCGACCGTCGTCAAGTACGGCATCGGCGAGGACGCCAACCTCGGCGTGCGGGCGCTGATCGCGATCATCGCCATCACGGGGATCGTCATCGCGGTGACGATCAGCAACCGGCGCACGGTGGCCGGGGCAGCCGATCCGGCTCCGGCCTCGAAGGTCGCTGCCGGCTGAGCCAGCCGCACGTCCCGTCGGCCCGCCATCCCCACCGGGAGGCGGGCCGACGGCGTTGCGCGGCAGGCCCTGGGTACCGTCGCCCGGGTGCTCCCTGCCCCGCCCGTCGACGGTCCCGGCCGCCCGCTGCCTGACCCCGCCGCGCTGCTGGCCGACGCACCGCTGGTCTGGGCGGCGCTGCAGGCCGGGCGGCTGGAGCGCCGACGCCCTGGACGAGCTGCTCGGGCACACCGCCCGCACCCACCTGGACCGCGACGAGCTCGCCCCGCTCCGGCGACGCACCGCCGGCGGCAGCGCCCTGGAGACGCTGGCGCGGCTGTTCGTGCTCGGCACCGGCGTCGAGCTGCGGGAGGCCCGGCGTGCCGGGGTCCCGGAGTCCTGGCTGGTGCCGGACGGCTACGACGTCGCCGCCGCCGTGCGGCTGCAGCCGGTGCGGCACGACGGCGCCGAGGTGCTCGTCGCCCACGACCCGGGTCGGGCCGCCGACGGCATCCCCCCGAGCAGGTCCTCGGCGTCGGCGCGGCGTCGCTGACGCTGGCCGCGGCCACCCCGCGCCACCCGGTGGGCCGCACGCTGGACCTCGGCGCTGGTGGCGGCATCCAGGCCCTGCTGGCCGCGCGCCACAGCAGCACCGTCGTGGCCACCGACAGCAACGCCCGGGCCACCGCCTACACCGAGCTGTCCGCCGCGCTCAACGGCGTGTCCGTCGACGCCCGCACCGGAGACCTGCTCGCCCCGGTACGCGGCGAGCTGTTCGAGCTGATCGTCAGCAACCCGCCGTTCGTCGTCGGGCCGAGCACCCGGTACACCTACCGCGACGGTGGCCGCGAGGGCGACGAGCTGTGCCGCGACCTCGTGGCGGCGCTGCCCCGGCACCTGACCGAGGACGGCTACGCGGTGCTGCTGGCCAACTGGCTGCACCTCGAGGACGAGGACGGCGACGCCCGCGTGCAGTCCTGGTTCGCGGCGCCGGACGTCGACGGCTGGGTGGTGCAGCGCGAGCTCGCCGCCCCGCAGGAGTACGTGACGGCGTGGCTGCGGGACACCGATGAGCACGCGCGCTTCGACGAGCTCTACGACGCCTGGATGGACTGGTTCGCCGCGCGTCGGGTCGAGGCCGTCGCCTTCGGCGTGCTGGCGCTGCGCCGCGGCAGCGGACGGGTGCACCTGGACGACGTGCCCCAGCCGCTCGCCACCACGTGGGGCGAGCAGGTCCCGGCCTTCTTCACCGCCCAGGACACCCTGGACCGCGGCGTGCTCGCGACGGCCTGGCGCCTGCGCGAGGACGTCCGGCTGGCGCAGGTGGCCGAGCGCACCGACCAGGGCTGGCTGGCGCAGGCGCAGGTGCTGCAGCAGTCCGTCGGCCTGCGCTGGTCCGGCGAGGTCGACGCCTACGGGGCGAGCCTGCTCGCCGGCTGCGACGGCACCCGCCGGCTGGGCGACCTGCTGCAGGTGCTCGCCGCGAGCGCCGGCCTGGACGAGGCCGACGCCGCCGAGCAGGTGCTGCCCGTCGTGGAGCGGCTGGTGCAGCAGGGGTTCCTGCTGCGCTGACCCTCAGGTCGAGACCGGGTGCGTCCCCCGCGCCGCCGGCACCGCTGGGGGCGCCGGCGGGGGCGACGTGGCGGCGGCGGCGGGGGCGACGTGGTCGGCGGCGGCGGGGGCGACGTGGTCGGCGGGCCGACCGCGGGCAGGGTGACCACGCAGACCGGTGCGGTACCGGGCGGCTCCGCTGCGGCAGGGACGCCTGCGGCCGCCGTCCGGTGGGCCAGCCCGTCGCGCCCCCGACGCTTGACCTCGTACATGGCCAGGTCCGCACGGCTCAGCAGAGCGCTCAGGGTCGGCACCCCGGCCACCGGATCGACCTCGGCCAGGCCCAGGCTGGCGGTGACCCGCACGGTCCGGCCCTGCAGGTGGACCGGGCGGCGCACGGCCTCGACCAGCCGGCTGCCGGCTGCCTGCGCTGCGTGACCCGCGCAGCCGTCGAGCAGGATCGCGAACTCGTCGCCGCCCAGTCGCGCCACGACGTCACCGGGAGCCAGCTCGCGGCGCAGGCGCTCCGACAGCACGACGAGCAGCTCGTCGCCGCAGGCGTGGCCCAGCGTGTCGTTGACCGCCTTGAAGTCGTCCAGGTCCAGGAATCCGACCGTGAGCGGCCGGCCGAGCCTGCTGGCCCGGCGCAGCGACGCCTCGACGAAGCCGGTGAAGGACGACCGGTTGGGCAGCCCCGTGAGGTAGTCGGTGTCTGCGGTGCGACGTAGCAGCGCCTCGCGGTCGGCGAGGATCGCCAGCAGCCGACGGTTGTCGGCCAGGGCCGTGCCCTGGCGCACGAGCACCAGGCTGACCAGCAGCAGCGAGAGCCCGAGCAGCACCGGGCCCAGCTCGCGTCCGGAGATCCAGCGGGTCAGTACGACGCCGCCGGCGATCAGGACGCAGACGTAGGGCAGCAGCCCGACCCCCTCCCCGGGCCGGCCGGCGGGCGGCTCGGCGTCGACCTGCTCCGTGCTCGCCGCGGCGACCGCCAGCAGGACGAAGGACGCACCCCAGGCCAGCGCCGCCGGCACCTCGACGAGGGGTCCGGACGCGCCCAGCACGGGGGGCAGCAGCTCGGCCAGCACGTGCAGGACGGCGGCGGCCGCCAGCAGGCGCAGTGTCGGGCGGCGTGCGCCGCCACCGGTCAGCACGAGCAGCGCGACGGCCGTCATGGCGGTGTCTGCCGCCGGGTAGGCGAAGACCAGCGCGAGGTGGGGTGCGGAGCCGTCGCCGAGCGTCACGACCGGTTCCAGCGCCGTGGAGCACACCACGACCCCGACAGCGACCGCGACGGTGCAGCCGTCCAGGCAGCGGCGCAGGAGCACTCCGGACGTGGCTGCGCCGGCCAGCAGCCCCAGCGCCGGCAGCGCGAGCAGCGGCATCGCCAGGAACCCGGCATCGGTCCAGGACGGGACCGGCGGCGGGTGCCCCAGGATGCCGCGGGAGAACGTCCAGCCGGTCTGCGCCGCCGCCCAGAGCCCGCTGCCGAGCGCAAGGGCGGACCACGCCCACCGCTCGCGGCCAGGTCGGCGCCGGGCCGCGCGGGCACACGACAGCGTGGCGACGACCGCGGCCGCGAGCGCGATCAGGTCGACAGCCCAGCGCTGCGCCGTCGGACCAGCGACGCCCAGCAGGAGGGCGAGGGTCGGCACTGCCGCCGGCGCGACCACCAGCGCGGACCGGCTGCGCCGGCGCAGGGCCGCGGGCGCGGTTCCTCCGACGCTCACCACCCTGGTCCCCTCCTCGGTGTGTCCCTGGGTCGGACCTCGTCAGGACTGGCCGCGGGGTAAAGCGTTGCGAGCAGCCTGGGTGCCCCGTGTGCTCGTGGAGCGGCGTCAGGCGTCGGTCAGTACCTGCAGCAGATCGACGATCTGGGTCATGCCGGCGGTCACCGTCACCAACGTGCCGCCGATGTCCTCGAGGCGGCCGTCGATCCCGTCCAGACGCCCGTCCAAGCCGTCCAGCCGCCCGTCGATCCCGTCCAGCCGCCCGTCCAAGCCGTCCAGACGCCCGTCGATCCCGTCGAGCCGGCCGTCGATCCCGTCGAGCCGCCCGTCCAAGCCGTCCAGACGCCCATCGATCCCGTCCAGCCGCCCGTCGATCCCGTCGAGGCGGACCCCGTGCTCGACCTGCGTCTGCCGCAGCGCGTTGAGCACCGAGGTATGGCCCGTCAGCACCGATCGGTACTCCGCGACGTCGCGGTCGGCGGCGGAGGCGAGCCGGCGGGCGACGTCGGCGTCCGCCAGGTAGACGTCCTGGCGCTGACGCAGCCTGGCGACGTCCTGCTCCACAGCACTGACGCGCCCTTCGAGGTCCTCAGGGGTTCCCATGGGCGGAGCGTAGGGCCGCGGGCGCCCCGTGCCCAGAGTTATCCACAGGGCGACGACCGTCCCCAGGAAGGCGCAGCGACACCCCGCCCAGCACCAGCAGCAGGACCCCCGCCGCCCCGAACGCCAGCTCGTGCTCGACCGCATAGAGACGGGGCGCGACCTGGTTGGCCAGCAGCCCGCCGGCCTGCAGCGCGAGCGACATGACCGACACCATCGACGAGCGGTGCGCCGCCGTCACCCGCTGGTGCAGCAGGCGCTGCCGCAGCGGCCACGCGGCCCCGTTGCACAGGTAGAAGGCCGCGAACCCGACCGCCAGCACGACCGGGACGTCCCCGCGTCCCAGGCTTGCCACTGCGACGGCCGCGAGCACGGTGGCGCCGGCCACCGCCCGCGGGGCCGAACCGCCGGCGGCCCGGCGCGCGAGCGGCGACAGTCCGGAGCCGACGGCGGCGCCCGCGAACCCGAGCGCCACGACGACGCCGTAGCCGCGGGCTCCCCCGGCGGCGCTGCCGGCGAGCTCCGCGAAGCGCAGCGGCACCAGCAGCTCGAGCGTGACGAGCACGGCGCCGGTGCCGGCGGACAGCAGCAGGATCAGCCGTAGCGCGCGGTCCCGGCGCGCCAGGGCGACCGCCTCCCCGACCACGCGCGGGACGTCGGCGGCCCCGGTCCGCAGCGCGGCGAGCGGTCCGCGCCACCCGAGGACCGGAGCGCGACCCACCGGGACGACCAGCAGCGCCACGCAGAGCCCCTGCACCGCCAGCACCCCCGCGGCCGCCAGGTAGGGCAGCGTCAGCGCCGCGCCGGGCAGCAGCGGCAGGAGGCCGCCCGCGACCGCGCCCAGTGCCAGCGCGACGCCGTTCGCCACTCCGGCGCGCGCCAGCCCGACCGTGGGGTCGGCGGCCGGACCGTCGAGCTGGTGGACGGCGTCGACGTACCAGGACTCGAGCGGCCCGGAGTCCAAGGCCCGACCGACGCCCACGATCCCGTAGGCCAGCGCGAAGGCCCAGGGCTCATGAGCCACGACGAAGCCCAGCATCCCGAGAAGGCTGAGCACCGACGAGGCCAGCAGCACCGGACGCCGGCCCAGGGCGTCGGCGAGCCCGCCGGTGGGCAGCTCGAGCGCCACCACCACCACGCCGTGCGCGGTGAAGGCGAGTCCGATCTGGACGGGCGTCAGACCGCGGGCGCTGGCCAGCAGGACCGTCACCGGCACGACGAACCCGACCGGCAGCCAGCGCAGGCCGGTCAGCAGCACGAAGCGTCGTTGCGCCTGCCGGGCGGTGAGCCCTGGCGCGCTCACCGCACGACCACCGGCGGCCGCCGCGGGACGGCCGAGGACGCTGCACGGACCGGTGTCACAGCGGGTACTCCGTCAGCGGGAAGACTTCGGTGAAGGCCTGCACCAGCCCGGTGCCCTCGGTGCCCGGCGGGTGACCGCGCTCGTCGCGCCAGCGGACGAGCACCGCCGCCAGCTCGTCCCCGAGCTCGGACGCCTCCGCCGGCGTCAGGTGCAGCGGCAGGTCGTTCAACGAGCTGACCGGGGACCACTCCGGGGTCATCGTCGACTTCTGCTCCAGCCACGCGGACAGCGCCCGGCCGCGCAGCTCGACCAGGCGCACCACCAGCTCGTCGGCGACCGCGGCGTCCGGACCGCTGAAGTCGCTGTTGCGCCAGGAGGTCGACCGGTGGGCGGCCTGCCACCACCGCTCGCGGCCCGTGCCGAGCTCGGGAGCGTCGATCACGAAGCCGTAGCGGGCGAGCTCGCGCAGGTGGTAGCTCGTCGAACCGCTGGACTCACCGACCCGTTCCCCGAGGGCGGTCGCGGTCGCCGGCCCGTCCAGCCGGAGCAGGCCGAGCAGCCTGGTGCGCAGCGGGTGGGCGAGGGCACGGAGGGCGCGGGCGTCGGTGACGCGGACGCCGCCGGCGGGGGGCGTGGGCGTCGTCATGGACCCACGGTAGAATTGCAAAGGCTTCTTTGCAAGGAGATCTTTGCGGTCCACCACCGGTGGCTGCTCCGCATCGTGCGGGCACACTCTGGCCGCGACGTGCGTTGCGATCACACGACGTGCCCCCTGCCGACCCTGAACCTGGAGAGCCGTGCCCGACACCGACCTGCAGCCCGAGACCGCCCCGGTCGCGGCTGCCGTCAAGACGCCCAAGGGCGGCCGGACGCGCACCGGTACCGGCACCCGGCTGGTCATCGTCGAGTCGCCGGCCAAGGCCAAGAAGATCGCCGGCTTCCTGGGCGCCGGTTACGTCGTCGAGTCCTCGATCGGGCACATCCGCGACCTGCCGCGCAACGCCGCCGACGTGCCGGAGAGCCACAAGGGCCGGCCGTGGGCGCGGCTGGGCGTCGACGTCGACAACGACTTCGCGCGGCTGTACGTCGTCAGCGCCGACAAGAAGCAGCAGGTCGCCAAGCTCAAGGCCCTGCTCAAGGACGCGGACGAGCTCTTCCTGGCCACCGATGAGGACCGCGAGGGCGAGGCCATCGCCTGGCACCTGCTGGAGACGCTGAACCCGAAGGTGCCGGTCCGCCGGATGGTGTTCCACGAGATCACCCCGGCCGCGATCCAGCACGCCGTCGAGACCCCGCGCGAGCTGGACCGGGCGCTCGTCGACGCGCAGGAGACCCGGCGCGTGCTGGACCGGCTCTACGGCTACGAGGTCAGCCCCGTCCTGTGGAAGAAAGTGGGCAAGGGCCTGTCGGCCGGCCGGGTGCAGTCGGTCGCCACCCGCGTGGTCGTCACCCGCGAGCGCGAACGGATGGCCTTCCGGCAGGCGGAGTACTGGGATCTGCAGGGGGTGTTCGGCTGCCCGCCCGACCCGTCCGACCCGACCGCGCCGACTCTCGCTCTCCGCGACGCTGCACTCGCTGGACGGCCGCCGGCTGGCCACCGGTTCCAGCTTCGAGCAGACCACCGGGCGCCTGAAGGACGGCTCCGACGTCGTCCTGCTCGACGAGGCGGCGGCGCGCGACCTGGCGCGCCGCCTGCAGGACGCCTCGTTCGCGGTGCGCTCCACCGACGAGAAGCCCTACACGCGCAGGCCCTACGCACCGTTCATGACGAGCACCCTGCAGCAGGAGGGCGGCCGCAAGCTGCGCTTCTCCGCGCAGCGCGTCATGCAGACCGCTCAGCGCCTGTACGAGAACGGCTACATCACCTACATGCGCACCGACAGCAGCAACCTGTCGGAGACCGCGGTCAACGCAGCGCGCCAGCAGGCCCGCGAGCTGTACGGGCCGGAGTACGTCCCGGACGCCCCCCGCCGCTACGCCGGCAAGGTGAAGAACGCGCAGGAGGCGCACGAGGCCATCCGCCCCTCCGGCGACACCTTCCGCACGCCGGGTGAGCTGGCCCGCGAGCTGTCCGGCGACGAGATGCGCCTGTACGAGCTCATCTGGCAGCGCACCGTCGCCTCGCAGATGGCCGATGCCCGGGGCGTCACGGCCAGCATCCGCCTGGGGGCGCGGACTGCGGACGGTCAGGACGCCGAGTTCTCCGCCACCGGCCGCGTCATCACCTTCCCGGGTTTCCTGCGCGCCTACGTCGAGAGCACCGACGACGACGCCGGGGAGAAGGACGACGCCGAGCGGCGGCTGCCGCGCGTCGCCACCGGGGACGCCCTGGACGTCACCTCGCTGGACCCGAGCGGTCACACCACCAGCCCGCCCGCGCGCTTCACCGAGGCCTCGCTGGTCAAGCGGATGGAAGAGCTCGGCATCGGCCGGCCGTCCACCTACGCCTCGATCATCACCACCGTGCAGGACCGCGGCTACGTCTGGAAGAAGGGTTCCGCGCTCGTCCCGACCTGGCTCGCCTTCGCCGTGGTGAGCCTGCTGGAGCAGCACTTCGACCGGCTCGTCGACTACGGCTTCACCGCATCGCTGGAGGACGACCTCGACGTCATCGCCGGCGGCGAGGGCAACGGCGTGGACTGGCTGTCGCGCTTCTACTTCGGCTCTGCCGAGGGCAAGGAAGGCGGCCTGGCGCGCCAGGGCGGCCTGAAGACGATCATCAGCAAGAACCTGGACGAGATCGACGCCCGGGCGATCAGCACCATCCCGATCGGGCTCGCCGACGACGGCCGGCCGGTCGTGGTGCGGGTCGGGCGCTACGGCCCGTACGTGCAGGTCGGTGAGGACGGCAACGACGACGTCCAGAAGGCGTCGTTGCCGGAGGACCTCGCACCGGACGAGCTCACCGTCGACAAGGCGGTCGAGCTGGCGAGCGCACCGTCGGGCGACCGCGTGCTGGGCACCGACCCGATCACCGGCCACGACGTCGTCGCGCGGGCCGGTCGCTACGGGCCGTACGTCAGCCTGACGCTGCCCGAGGGCAGCAAGGACAAGCCGCCGACAGCGTCGCTGTTCAAGACGATGGACCTGGAGACCCTCACGCTCGAGCAGGCGCTCAAGCTGCTCACCCTGCCGCGCGTGCTGGGCGAGACCGCCGACGCCGAGGGCGTCGTCGAGCCGGTGACGGCGCAGAACGGCCGCTACGGCCCGTACGTGTCGCGCCTGAAGGAGTCCCGCTCGCTGGAGAGCGAGGAGCTGCTCTTCGACATCACCCTGGAGCAGGCGCTGGTGCTGCTGGCCGAGCCGAAGAAGTACGGACGGCAGGCTGCGGCGCCCAAGCCGCCGCTGAAGGAGCTCGGGGTCGACCCGGTCAGCGGCACGAAGATGGTCGTCAAGGAGGGCCGCTTCGGCCCCTACGTCACCGACGGCGAGACCAACGCCAGCCTGCGCAAGGGCGACGTGCCCGAGTCGTTGACCGACGAGCGGGCCAGCGACCTGCTCGCCGAGCGGCGGGCGCGCGGGCCGGCGGTGAAGAAGGCCACCAAGAAGGCCCCCGCCGCGCGCAAGGCCCCCGCCAAGAAGGCGCCCGCGAAGAAGGCGGCTGCCAAGAAGGCTCCGGCGAAGAAGGCGGCTGCGAAGAAGGCGCCCGCGACGCCCGCTGCCGAGAAGGCTCCCCCGGCCGGCGCGTGAGCACTGTCGGCCGCGGCCGGCCCACCGTCCGCGAGCCGTCCCGCCGCCCGTCGTCCCGGACCGACGGGCGTCCCGTCACGCCGTACGCTCGGCGCGTGAGCAGGCAACGACCTCCCGCCGTCCCGCGGCAGGACGGGTCACGACGGTGACCGTGTGACCGACGGCGGCGTCACGGTGCCGCGGCGCGGGCCGCGAGCGGTGCTGGCGAACGTCCAGTTCCGACGCCTCTACACCGCGCTGGTGCTCTCGAGCTTCGGCGACTGGCTGGGCTTCCTGGCCACGACGGCCCTGGCCACCCAGCTCGTCGACTCCTTCCAGGGCAAGGCCTACGCCACCGGCGGGGTCCTGGTGTTCCGGCTGCTGCCGGCCGTGCTGTTCGGTCCGTTGGCCGGCGCCTTCGCCGACCGCTGGGACCGCCGCCGGACGATGGTCCTGTCGGACCTGCTGCGCTTCGTGCTGTTCCTGGCCATCCCTGTCGTCGGCGCCGTCGTGACCCGGCAGCACGCGCTGTACTTCCTGCTCGCGGCGTCGTTCCTCATCGAGACCGTGAGCCTGTTCTGGATCCCGGCCAAGGAGGCCTCGGTCCCGAACCTGGTCGGCGCCGACAAGCTGGAGGCGGCCAACCAGCTGAGCCTGATCGCCGCCTACGGCACCGCTCCGGTCGCGGCGGCGGTGTTCGCCCTGCTCAGCATCCTGAGCCGCGCGCTGGGCAGCGGCTTCGAGTACTTCCGTACCGGCCCGGTCGACCTGGCGCTGTACGTCAACGCCGCGACCTTCCTGTTCGCGGCCCTGACGGTGTACCGGCTCGACCTCGGCAACCCGGAGCGACGTCCGCCTGGTCCGGACGACGCGCCGGCGCCGTCGATCCTCACCGACCTGCGCGAGGGGTTCGCCTTCATGGGCAGCACGCCGCTCGCGCGCGGCCTGCTCGTGGGCATGCTCGGCGCGCTCGCTGCCGGCGGCGCCATCATCGCGCTGGGCCGGCTGTTCGCCGAGTCGGTGCTGGGTGGCGGCGACGCCGCGTACGGCGTGCTGTTCGGCGCGATGTTCCTCGGCATCGCCGCGGGAGTCGCTGTCGGCCCCAAGGCGCTGGGCGACCTGTCCCGGCGGCGCGCCTTCGGCCCGATGATCACCGGGGCGGGGTTGTCGCTCGTCCTGATGTCGCTGGTGCCGGACCTGGTGCTGGCGGCGATCGCGACGGTGCTGGTCGGGGCGTTCGCCGGGGTCGCGTACGTCATCGGCATCACCCTGCTGGGCACCGAGGTCGACGACGAGCTCCGCGGCCGTACCTTCGGCCTCGTCCAGTCGCTGATGCGCATCGACCTGCTGCTCGTGACGGCGACGACGCCGTTCCTCGCCGGGCTGATCGGTACCCGGCGCTTCGACCTCCCCGGCGACGGGTCGGCCTACCTCAGCGTCAACGGCGTCTCTGTCGTGCTGCTGGTCGGCGGGCTGCTCGCGACGCTCGTCGGCCTGGTGTCCTTCCGGCAGATGGACGACCGTCCGGGCATCTCCCTGAGGTCGGACGTGCTGCGGCGGGTCCGGCGGACCCCGGTGCGCGAGCCGCACCCCGGCTGGTTCGTCGCGCTGGAGGGCGGCGAGGGCGCCGGGAAGTCGACGCAGCTCTCGCTACTGAGCGACTGGCTGCAGGCGCAGGGCCGCGAGGTGGTGCAGACCCGCGAACCCGGCGGCACCGAGCTCGGTGCGCAGGTCCGGGCGCTGCTGCTGGACCCGCGGCGCGTCGTCGCGCCCCGTGCCGAGGCGCTGCTCTACGCCGCCGACCGGGCGCAGCACGTCGCGCAGCTGCTGCGCCCGGGGATGGAGCGGGGCGCGGTCGTGCTGACCGACCGCTACGTCGACAGCTCGTTGGCCTACCAGGGCGCCGGCCGCGAGCTGTCGGTCGACGACGTCGCGATGCTCTCGCGCTGGGCCACCGGCGGCCTCCGGCCCGACCTGGTGGTGCTCCTGGACGTGGACCCGCGGCTCGGCCTGCGGCGGGCCGGTGACACGCCGGACCGGATGGAGGCGGAGTCCCTCGCCTTCCACGAACGGGTTCGGCAGGGCTTCCTCGACCTCGCGGGTGCCGACCCCGACCGTTACCTCGTCGTGCGGGCCGACCTGCCCGCGGCGCAGGTGCACCAGCTCGTGGTCGAACGGGTGTCCGCGCTGCTCGGGCCGCGTCCGGCCGGGGTGCCGGTGTGAGCGTCTTCGACGATCTCGTCGGACAGGAGCAGGTGGTCGTGCAGCTGACGGCGGCGGCCGCCGGCGCCGCGCGGCTGGTGAGTGGTCGCGACGAGGGCGCCGGCGGGATGACGCACGCCTGGCTGTTCACCGGCCCGCCGGGTTCGGGACGGTCGGTCGCGGCCCGTGCCTTCGCTGCCGCGCTGCAGTGCACGAGCGCCGGCGAGCCCGGCTGCGGACACTGCGACGCCTGCGCCCAGGCGCTGGTCGGCGCGCATCCCGACGTCGCCGTGATCGTGCCGGAAGGGCTGTCGCTCGGCGTGAGCGAAGCCAGGGAGATCATCACCCGCTCCTCGCGCGCACCGACGCGCGGCCGGTGGCAGGTCACGCTCCTGGAGGATGCTGACCGCCTCACCGAACCGGGCACGAACGCGCTGCTCAAGGCGCTGGAGGAGCCGCCGCCGCGCAGCGTCCTGCTGCTGTCGGCGCCGAGCGTGGAGGATCTGCTGCCGACGATCCGGTCGCGCTGCCGGCTGGCACCCTTGCGCACCCCGCCCGCCGCGGCGGTCGCGCAGGTCCTGGTGCAGCGCGACGGCGTCGATCCCGCGATGGCGGCCTTCGCCGCCCAGGCGGCCCAGGGCCACATCGGCCGCGCCAAGCGCCTGGCCACCGACGAGCAGGCACGGCTGGAGCGGCGCGACGTGCTGATGCTGCCCCGGTCGCTGCAGGGGGTGGGTTCGGCGCTGCAGGCCGCGAAGGACCTCGTCGAGGCGGCGAGCGAGGAGGCGTCGCGGCTGACCAAGGACCGCAACGAGACCGAGAAGGTGTCGCTGGCCACCGCGATGGGGGCGGGCGCTACCGGCAAGGGCACCTCCGCCGCGGCGCGGGGATCCGCCGGCGCGCTGAAGGAGCTGGAGAGGCGGCAGAAGTCGCGGGCCACCCGCACCCAGCGCGATGCGCTGGACCGCGCGCTGGTGGATCTCGCCGCGTTCTACCGCGACGTGCTGCAGCAACAGCTCGGGGCTCCGTGCCAGCCGGTGCACGGCGACCTGTCCGAGCAGGCGGCCGTCATTGCCCGGGCCACCACACCGGAGGCGACCCTGTGCCGCCTCGATGCCGTGCTGGCCTGCCGCGAGGCGCTGGACGGCAACGTCACACCGTTGCTCGCCGTCGAGGCGATGGCGCTGAACCTGCGCACCGGCTGAACGGCCACCGCCCCTGCCGACGCGGCAGGGGCGGTGGCTCGCTCAGCTCGTGACGGTGAAGCTCGCGTCCATCGCGACGATCATCCGCTGACCGTCAGCCGTGACGACGTGCGCCTCGTAGACGCCGTCGCTGTCGGTCTCGACCCGCTCGATCGTCGCGCCGGGGTACTTGGCCAGGGCGGCGGCCGTCGCCTTGGTGGCGTCGTCGCCGGTGAGCAGCCGCTCGTCGCTGCGCTGCGGCTGCGACGGGTCGCCGGTGGGTGCCACCCGCTCAGGCGTGCCGGCGGCTGACGGGTCGACGGTCGCCGTGCTCGTCGCGCTCGGTGTGCTGTCCGCAGCGCTGGCGATGCCCTGGTTCGCCAGGGCGGCGCCGCCACCGACGCCGGCGGCGACCAGGACGACAGCCGCGACGGTCTTGCGCCAGGCGGGGATGCTCGTGGGGGTCATGAGGTGCTCCTTGCTCGGGGGCCCCTGTCGGGCCGGTGAGCACAGCCTGCGGAGCCCGGCTGGGCCTCTCCTGGCGGCGACCTGGCAGATCGCTGCCGGTCGGCGCCGGATGGTCCGTCGCGGCGGTAGGTAGCATCGACGGCGCACCAGGCCGCCTTAGCTCAGTCGGTAGAGCACCTCACTCGTAATGAGGTTGTCGTCGGTTCGATTCCGACAGGCGGCTCCATGCCTGACCTGCGGGTTTGTCGTTTTGCGCACGGTCCGTCCGCGAGGTCCACGGAGCCAGCGTGGTAGCCAGTGGAGCCATTGAGGCTCACGGGCGCCGCCCGGAGGCGCTCACTGCGGCCCCCACAGCGCGTCTCCGACGCGGTTGGCCGCTTCCCGGGCCAGGTCGGGAACGACGTGCGTGTAGTGCATGGTCATGGCGATCTGCGAGTGGCCGAGCAGCTGCATCGCCACGCGGGGGGCGACACCCTGCTGCAGCAGCAGGGTCGCGGCCGTGTGCCGGGCGTCGTGCAGGCGGGCATCGCGCACTCCGGCGGCCTTCAGCAGGCGCTTCCAGGCCTCCCAGTCGGTGCGGGCACCGATGGGCCGCCCGTCGGCCTGGGCGAAGACGAAGCCGAGCTCCTGCCACTGGTCGCCGGCCAGGGTCTGCTGCTCTCGCTGCCAGGACTGGTGCGCTCGCAGGGCCTGCGCGAGCTGGGACGGCAGGGGCAGGACGCGGCGCCCGGCGAAGCTCTTCGGCTCGACGAGCACGAGTCCCTTGCCCTTGACGCGCTGAAGGGCTCTGCGCACCGTCAGGACGTCGGAGTCCAGGTCGATGTCCTCCCAGAGCAGCCCGAGGGCCTCGCCCTGGCGAAGGCCCAGCGCCAGCGCGACCGACCACCGCGCCGAGTTCGGGACGGTGGCCGCTGCAGCCAGGACGGCCGCGACCTCCGTGCTGCGTCAGCGGCTCCACCTCTGGCCGGCGGACGGTGGGGGCATCGACCAGCGTCGCGACGTTGCGGCTGACACGTCCGCGCTGCATGGCGACCTTGAGGGCCCGGGACAGGATCCGGTGGTTGACCAGGATGGTCGCCGCGGACAAGCCCTCGTCGGAGAGTCTCGCCAGGCAGCCTCGATGTGCTCGGGCTGCAGCCGGTCCAGGCGGTGATGGCCAAGGTGGGGGACGAGGTGGTTGCGGATGCTGTAGCCGTAGTTCTCGAACGTCTTCGGCCGCAGCCGCGCCGAGGCGATCGTCTCGTGCCAGTGGCTGCAGCCACTGCGCGACGGTGGGCGTCTTGCCGCTGGCCAGCACCACCCCGGCGTCCCGTGAGTCCTCCAGGGCGCGCACCTTGATGCACGACGTCGGCACGTCGCTGCCCTGACACATGCCGACGGTCGCGAGCGCCGTCGCGCTTGAGCCCGAGGGAGACGAAGCCGTGCCAACGACCGTCGTAGCCCTTGAAGATCGAGCTCTCCCCGGAGGCCGTCCGTCCAGCCATGCTCGTCACCTCGACGCCGTTGTGATCCCTCGGTCAGTGCCCCGTCATCGACCGTGCGTTCGAGGCCACGGGCCTTGACCCTTGATCTTGGACACGCGATTTGGGGGTTACGCAGCGGGGTGCAGCGTAACGGGCGTGCTGGTGTTCTCGTAGGTGCTCGGGCTGAGGTGCCCGCAATAGCAGTGTCGACGGCGGGTGTTGTAGCGGGTGATCCAGGTGAACACGGCGAGACGGGCGTGCCGGCGGTGTCCCAGCGGGCGGCGCCTTGCAGCGTCTCGCGCTTGAGGGCTGCGTTGAACGACTCGGCCAGGGCGTTGTCGGCACTGGTCCCGACCGCGCCCATTGAGCGGGTAACCCCGAGCTCGACGGCAGAGCGTGGCGTAGTCCTTCGAGAGCCGTATTGGGCTCCGTGGTCGCTGTGGAAGACCGCGCCGGCAGGGCCCCGCGCTGCAGCTGCGCGGCGCGTAGGGCGTCGCTGACGAGGTCGGTGCGCATGTGGTCGGCGATGGACCAGCCGACCAGGCGCCGGCTGTAGCAGTCGATGACGGTCGCGAGGTAGAGGTTGCCGCCGTCATACGGCAGGTAGGTGATGTCGCCGACGTAGCGCTGGTTGGGCGCGGGTGCGGTGAAGTCCCGCTGGAGCAGGTCCGGGACCGGCGTGAGGTCCGGTGCGGGGATCGTCGTGCGGACCCTGCGGCGCAGCCGCAGCCCAGCCAGGTGACGCTCACGCATCACCCGCGCGACGCGCTTATGGTTCACCGCACCGAAACCCGCTACCGCGTTGGAGTCTTCGGTCCTCGGACTCGCCGGGGTCGATGCTGGGATCAGGGTCCGGCAGCACCAGCGCAGCGAGCGCCGTTGGAGGCGCCGTCGCTGGCGTGTTGATCGGTGAGGCGGGGTCGTTCAGCTCGGCGGTGACCCGTGGCGCGCCGTAGGCCGCGTCCATCGTGTGGACCTGTCGGATCCGGTCGGCGAGGGCATCGTCGCCGCTCGGCGTTGCTCGCGCGCGGGAGCGCCGGCGAGCCAGGCGTAGAACGACGAACGCCCGACGCCGACGGTGGTGCACAGCCGCTTCACCTCGAAGGTGTCTCGGTGGTCGGCAACGAACTGGAAGCGGCTCACCAGCTCGTCTCGCCGGCGAAATACTTCGCCGCCGACCTCAGGATGTCCCGCTCGGTCGCCAACGTCCGCTGCTCGGCCTCCAGCTCGGCCACCCGAGCCCGCAGCCGGGCAGCTCTCACCCGGCCCGTCACCCGGCAGGGCCGCCGGTGGGCCGTGCCTGCCCCGGATCGGGACGCCCGCGGCCTTCATCCAGCCCGACAACGTCCCGTCCATGATCCCCAGGTCACCGGCGATCTTGCTGATCGTCGCGGCCTCGGTCACCCGGTACAGCTCGACAGCGTCCCGCCGGAACTCCTCGGAGTACGTCTTCCTCGCCATCGGTCGATCATCTCGCCTCCTCCCAGCCAAGGCCGGGATTGAGCGTGTCCACGAGACGGGGTCAGCCCCCCACGACGAGATGCTCGCCTGGGTTGAGTCCTAGGGGTGCTGTGTCGGCGCAGGTTGTGGACAACCCCGCCCTGTCACCGGCCGCCTCCAAGGTGGACAGGTAGGCGACGAGACCGTCCGCTGGGATGCGGCGACAGCTGCCCATGCGTACCGACGTCAACGCGCCACTGCGCAGCAGTTCGTAGACCTTGGACCGTCCGATTCCGAGCGCCTCGGCCGCCTCGACCGGGGTGAGCAAGAGCTCGTCCAACGTGACCTCCGAGCCGACGACGTCCGCACAACGTGTGGACTATCTACGGCGGTCTAGCCGGTCACCTTGCCGGTTGCTTCGCGTGCCCCGGACAGCAGGCCGACCCTTGCCGGACCCCTTGCCGGGTTTGTCACGTGTTGTCTGCGGTGCCCGCATCCGAAAGCTCGTGCAGTCGGCTTTTGCCGAGAAGCGGATGGAACTGCTCCGAGCTGGTTCTCCCGCGAACTCGGTGCCGCGGCGGTCTCGCCGTCCGTGTCGGGGGTGCCCTGCATCCCGACTCCCCCAGGACAGGACAATCGACGAGCGCGGGGCCGCGGCGGGAGTGTCTTATGTCGCGGGCAAAAGTCCGGAGCCAACTGGTCATCCGCGCAGTCCGAACCCCGTACGGTGTCGCGACGACCCTGGCGAGGAGTGGTGGAATGCTGGATGCGGATGGCCTCCTGGCCCCCGGGAGGCATCTGGTGACGGCCGCAGACTTCAAGGTTCACTTCGTGACAGCCTTTCCGACCTCGAAGGTGCGCGCTCCTCTGTATCAGCGCTGGCTACAGCACCGGACTCCCCGTGCATCTCCTTCGTGCCCATCGTCAGTCAATGGATTGACGGCAGTTTCGTGACCGACAAGGTGAACCCGGGAGACATCGACCTCGTCACCGTCCTGGAGGCCTCGGCGTACGACGCCCTGACCCCGGTCCAGCAGTCGCTCCTGGACGCGTTGATGGCAGGCAAGGCAACGAAGGCCGTTTGGGGCATGGACTCCTACGCCGCCTTCGTCGTGCCGCCGAACCACCCACACCACGCCGCCGTGCAGGCGGGTATGGATGGGTGGCACCATGAGTGGAGTCGGGTCCGCGGACGCCCGGGCGCGGCCAAGGGCTACCTGGAGGTGACGCCGTGAGCAGCGTCAGTGATCTCCGAGACCACCTGAACCGCCTGGACGACGCGGTGGCGGGCTTCGGCGCCGCCACGGAGACTTCGCCGGCGCTCGCCCTGATGCAGCGCGGCCTGGCTGAGGTCCGCGACGACGTGCAGCAGCAGTATCAGGACGCACGCCGCGCCCGACTGAACATCGTGCTTAACGGTGTGCCGGTGCTGGGTCACGAGGTGCCGGGTTGATGCCCTCGCTCAATTGCTGCACAGTTTGCAGGAATCCGTGTCGGCAGTGGCGCAGGCGCTGACTGGCAAGGCCACGAGTCGCGCGGCCATCCCCGGTCCACTTCGGGACGCCACGGCCCTGAGTCTTTCGGGAGTCTTCGCAGGGTCCTTCGGTGCTGTCCTACGCGGGCCTACGCTTGAACCAGACCCAGACGAGCCCATGTTGGACTTTGTCGATGAGACGCCTACGCTGCTGGACGCCGCGGTTGATCGGGTACTGACCGTTATCGATCTTGCTGGAAGTGATGAGGCAAACGACGACCCCATCATCGAGGCGGTGCTGCCGCTTGGCAGTCGAGCGTTCAAGCACCTAGCTGATCTTTCATCCGCGATCGTGAATGACGAGATGACTGCTGTTCTTGACTACGTCAGCCCCGGCAGTCAGCCACGCGCCGTGCAACTCACCCGCGACGCCGCCCGCCGGTTGGATGACGTCCTCGGGCGCAACAAGATGTCGGAGCGCGAGACCGTCCTAGACGGTCGACTGGGAACGGTCAGCGACCTACGAAACCGCGTCGAGTTGCAGACGGACACCGGCAATATTGTCTCGGCACGCGTGATCGAGGAGATCGTGCCGGAACTGGGCCGCTACTACACGAAGCGGGTGGCCGCGACCTTCCAGGTCGCCACCGTGCGCTCGCTGGTGACTGGTCTGACACGCGACTCGTACGTGCTGGTGGGGCTTGCCGATGCGGACGAACCGACCGATTTGCCGCAGTAGCGTTCGTTGAGGCGACGCGGCTTCAACCCATCGTGTAACCACGGGGACCGCCCATCGGCAGCCGACGAGGGCACTCTGCTGCCGCAGTGCGGGTTCGACGGTCCGGAGGGACGCCGAGGAGTGAGCGCACCGGGGCGGGTGCGATCACCTTTGGTCCTGGTTGGGCCGAGGGCCATCGATGGCGCAGCACCGGTGATGACATAGCTGCCGCAACCCACGTGGCCTCCGTCAAGACAGGCTGCCGCTCGCCCAGACGTGCGGCGACCCGGTCAGCTGCCAGGATCAGGCGGCCGGGCAAGCAGCCACGCCGTCAGGCGCTTGTCAAGACGCGCATTCGCATGCCGGCGCTCGTGCTGTCGAAGTTCGGAGCGCCGTCCGGGCAGCTGTTGCGCACCGAGATGCTGCCTCCGGGGGCCCCAACGGAGTACACCGTGATGACTCCTACCGCTGGTCGCGGAAAACGCGACCCGCACGGTCACCTGGTCTCCGGCCGCGACGGCCTGGGTGCCGAGTGGCACGGACGTGTCGCCGGCCGCGGGCACAGCAGCGGACGCGCGGCGCGCGCCGTTAACGTCGACGGTCACGTTGGCCATCACCGACGGGTCCGGGTCGATTTGGATGACAGCCCGGGACAGCGTGCGCACGCCTGCGGGCACGGTGAAGGTCTGCGTGGCCTGTCCGCCGGGCGGCGACTCGGGCCTGCCGGGGTTGCCCCGGCAGACGGCGTGTCCGCGCGCCCCGGGTCCGTAGTTGTCGTATGCCGTCTCCGGCTGGGCGCCCTGGGTCGGGGGGGCGGTCGGGCCGGACGTGGGGGCGGCTGCGTGGGGGCGGGCTGCGTCGGGCCGGGCTGTGCGGTCGGCGGGGCGCCGGCGGGCGACAGGAACAGGGTGACGTCGCCGGGCCGGTCCTGCCCGAGCTGGCTGACCAGGTCGGGCATGAGGCGCCAAACTTCGACGGCCGTGTTCGCCAGGTCCAGGACCACCAACACCCGGCCCAGCAGCTTGAGCCGGTCCGCGTTCCGGGCGAAAACCCGGGCGTTCGCCTCTGCGTAGTCGGGGTCGCCGAGCAGGTTCGGCCGCGGCACGGTTCGCCACTGCCCGGTCGTCCAGATTCGACAGGACCGTCTCGACGAAGCACTTCGCGAAGATGAACATCTCGCCAGGGTCCAGGCTGGTCGGGAAGTCGTCGGCGCACTGTGCCGAGGTCAGGACGACGGCCGCGCGGAGGTCCTTCGGCGTCACTCCGGAGTACCCGACGACGGCGTCGATGAGCGTCATCACCTGGGACAGCGCGACCGACTTCCTGTCGAGGTAGGTCCTGAACACCGGCTCGACCGACGACGCGGGTTGCGCGAACCCGGCCGCGATGTAGGTGCTGCTGTCCAGCAGGACGGTCGATGGGGCCGTCCCGAACGCCCTGGCGAGCACCTTCCGTTCCGTGTCGGTCTGGTTCTCCACGAAGGTGTACTCGGCGCCCTGCGGCAGGTCCGTCCACATGTAGGTGCGCCGGTTGGACTGGACCTGGGCCTCCGCCCGGACGTGGCCCGCGCCGTCGGGGTTCGACAGCAGGCAGGTGTGCACGAGGGTGGTCCGCGGTCGAGCCGAGCCCACGACGGCCCGTCCTGCGGGCACGGTCGGGCGTCGGTCCGTCCGGCAAGCGCGTCCGCGACCGAGTCGATCCGGTCGCGGAGCCACCTGACCGGGTCCAGGTCGACCGGCAGGTTGATCGAGAACTCGGACGTCCAGATGCTGACCCTGCCCGCCGGGTCCACGTCGGCGGCCTTGGCCTCCCACGTCCCGCCGTCCGAGCGGTGCAGGACCGCGCGCTGCGCCTGGGCGCCCGTCGCTGCGACGGTGTCGAACGACACGAGCAGCGGCCGGAGCAGCGCGGTGTCGACGAACTTCACGTCGAAGCCGGAGCCGGCGACCCGCAGCCCGGTGGCGTCGGGCGCGGACCCGTCGACGGGCGTCACGAGCATCCGGCCCGCCGCGGAGAAGCTGCCGGCCCTGCCGCTGATCCGGCCGACGCCGGGAACCGTCACGTCCAGGCCCGTCGAGGGCGCAACGTCGACAACGACGGTCTGGCCGGACGTCCACGCGGCCGGTGCCGCAGGCACCGACCCGCCCGCCCGCTCGAAGCCCTGCAGGTCGGCGAGCACGTGCACGGGACGGTCGGAGCCGTTGTAGAACGTGACCGTCTGGTTCGGCCCGAGCCGGCTCAGGACCAGGTTCGCCGCGGTCCTTCCTGTCGCGAAGTTCAGGTTCGACGCCTCCGGTGCCGCCTGCGGGCCGACTGACAGGTGCCCGGCCGCTCGCGGCGCGACCACCACGACGTTCAGCGCGGCGGCCACGGCATCGTCGGGGACCGCGCTGTCGGGCAGCCGCAGCGTGACCGAGGACCGGGCGGGGATAGCGGAAGCGGCCCCGACGCCCTGCCGGGTGTCCATGACCCGGGCCGGCTGCAGCGCCTCGTACAGAGCGCCTGCCACCCCGGTGACGAAGAAGCCCTGCACGTCCGCCAGCAGGTGCACCGGCCCCGGCGCGCCGTTCGTGACGACGACGCCGCCGGCCTGGTTGAGCTTGCTGATGACCAGGTTCGGCACCGTGCGGCCCGGCGCGAAGTTGAGGTTGGACGCCCCGGGCGACTCGATCGGACCGACTGCCACATGCCCGGAGGTGCCCGATGGGACGGCGGTGACATTCAGGGCGACGGCCACGGCGCCGGCCGGGACCACTGCCCGATCGAACGCCAGGGCGATCGAGGACCTGCCGGGACGGCCGCCCGGGCCGCCCCAATCCCGGCGCGGGTGTCCAGTACACGCGCGGGGGCCAGCGGCTGGTAGACGGCGCCCGGTCCGCCAGCGTTGAAGTACCCCTGCAGGTCGGCCAGCATGTGAAGCGGGCGGGAGGACGCATTATAGACGACGACCTCGCCCGCGTCGTTCACCTTGCTGATGACGAGGTTCGCGACGGTCTGGCCCTGCACGAAGTTCAGGTTCGACGAGGCTCGCGCCTCGGACGGCGCCACGGATACGTGGCCCGGGGCCCGGGGCGCGACGACCGTCACGTTCAGGGCTACAGCAACTGCACTGGCCGGGACGACGCTCCCGACCACCCTCAGCACCACGGAGGAGTTCGCCGGGACCGCCCCGGGCGAACCCAACGCGGTCCGGGTGTCGAGCAGGCGCACGGGCGAGACCGCGGCGTAGGCCGCCCCTCCCGCCGCGACGGGCGGAATTGGTGAAGGGGCCGGTTCCACTCCCAGAGCGAGCGCGGGGGTCCCCACGGAGAGCAGCGCTACAGACAGCAGCACCGCCCCCACCAGCGACCACGGTGCGAAACGACTAGCGGGACGGCCCATGCGCGCAATGTAGGGCCCTCGCCAGCACCGGTCCTGAGAACGGCGGCAACGTCCCTTCTGTCCCCTGGGCCGTGTGCAGTCAACAGGGTTCATGGGACGGCTACGCGCCTTGTGCTGCCGGCGCAGCCCAATTGCAGGCGCACCGTTTCGACGGGGTCGAACGCGCCACGTCCGGTACGTGTCGTGCGCCGTCCTCAGCATCACCGGAGAGCGCCGTCCCTCATGGTCGCGACAGTGATCGCACCCGCCAGGGTGCGAGCGCAACTGCTTCTCGCTCGGGTGTCCGGCGAATGACGGGATGCTCCAACTGCCGATCGCGTTCCGTCCCTCGTGGGACTCCTCCATGGGTTCCCCACCTCTTGTCTCTATGGGTTCCCCACATCTTGTCGGGTGTCGCTGACGTCCGGGCGGCCACCGGCAAGGTCTCCGGCAACCTTTCCGGCAAGGTCGCCGCCCACCGTGACCGTCGTGCCATCACCAGCCTGCTCCCTTGCCACCCCGCGTCCGCCTTGCCGTTGTCCACACATCACCCGACCCCCCTTGACGGTCACGCTGGGTAGGGCGCACGCTCTCCCCCTGCCCCGACTTGGGTGGGTTCGTCCCCGCCGAAGCGACTCAGGCCATGGGCATCTCCAACGGCGTTCAGCGCACGCTGCTCGTCGAGACCCGGGCTTGACGGAGGTGCGCATGGCGCACATCGGTGAGGGCACGACGAGGCACAGCCGTGAACGCCGCGCGGCCCTGCTGGCGGCACTCATGCTGACGGCCGCCTGCCAGGGCGCGACCGGCGCAGCCATCGACGAGCCGTCGGCGGCACCCATCACGCCCACGACGGCGCCCACCGCGCCCAAGCCTTCAGCCTCACCGGTGGATGCGAAGGACGAGGTGCTCGTCCATTACCGGGCCTTCTGGGACGCCCTGCCCAAGGCCTCGCGACTGCCGGAAGACCAGGCCAACGCCCTGCTCGAGCAGTACCTCGTCGACCCCGCCCTGACGAAGATCGAGGGGACGCTGGCGAGCCAGCGCGCGTTCGATCGCCGGCTCTACGGCGCGAACACGCCCCGGCCGACCTCGGTGGACGTGACCGGCGACCAGGCGACCGTCGTCGACTGCCAGAAGTCGGACGCCGCCGGGGTCGAGGACGCGAAGACCGGCGAACGCCTCACCGTCGGCCCGGCCCGCAACCCGGTCACCGCCACCCTGCAGCGCAGCGGCTCCAGCTGGCTCATCGCGACCATCACCTACGGCACCGGTGACTGCTGATGAGGTCGCTCACCGCAAGCTGCCTGCTCGTCGCCGTCCTCGCCACGTCGGCGGTGGCTGGACCCGCCGCCGCCGAAACGAACGGTCCGGTGGTGGTCCAGGACAACAACGGCGGCATCGACACCTCCGTGATCGACCCCGGCAGCCCCGGCAGCAGCACCCCAGGTGGCGGCACGGTCGTGCCCGTTCGAGGCGGTCCCGCGGTCACCTGCACCTACGTGCCGGACACGAGCCAGCACTCCGGCGGCGCCCCGGCGTGGGAGCAGCAGTCACCGCATGCCAGCGGCACGGGCGCCTGGTACTTCCGGTCCTGCACGGACGGCACGTTCACGCCCGTGTGGATCCCGACCGGCACCGCCACGCCCGGCGTCCCGACCGTCACGCCGATCCAGATGGCGCAGCAGGCCTACAACTACCTGCCGCTGCCCGCGCCTGACGTTCGCCACAACCCCGACCGGCAAGGTGGTCGGCCGCAGACCGTCGTCGGCCTGCCCACCTGGCTGTGGGTATCGGGGAGCAGCTTCCGCGTCCTCACGCAGACGACGTCGGCCGGCGCCGTCTCCGCCACGGTCACCGCTACCCCGAGCGGCACCGACTGGACCACCGGCAGCCCCGATGCCGCGGACGTCCACTGCCCCGGAGCCGGGACGGCCTACGACCCGACGCGTCCCGCTGCGCAGCAGAGCACCGACTGCGCGACGACCTATCGCCGCTCCAGCGCCGGTCAGCCGCGCACCGGTGCTGGGGCCAACGACCGCTTCTTCGTCGGCACCGCGACGACGACCTGGCGCGTCACCTGGACCGGCACCGGTGGCACCGGCGGCACCCTCCCCGACCTGCGCCGCACCAGCCGCTTTCCGCTGGCGGTCGCCGAGCTGCAGGCGGTGAACCGGTGACCCGGCCCGCGGACGGCTCGCTGTCGACGGCGCCGTTCGTCCCGGCGGGAGCCGCGTCGGTGAACGGCAAGCCGGTCCCGGCCGCGATGCCCGCCGCACCCCGGCTTACCTCGCCGGTCCGCAGACGGCGTCCGACGCTGTGGATCCTCGGAGCGGCGCTGGTCGCCACCGGCGGCACCGTGTCGGCAGCCGTCGCCGTGTCAGCCGGCGACCGCATCGACGTCCTCGCCGTCGCCCGCGACGTCCCGGCCGGGCAGGACGATCACCGCCGCCGACCTCCGCCCCGCCCGCGTCGCCGCCGACCCGGCCCTGAGCCCCATCGGCAGCAACGAGCAGGACGCCGTCCTCGGCCAGCGCGCCTCGGTCGACCTGCGGGCCGGGACACTGCTGGTGCGCAGCCAGCTCACCGGCGAGAGCATCCCCGGCGCGGACCAGGCCGTCGTCGGGGCGGCGCTCAAGCTGGGCCAGCTCCCGGCGCGCCCGCTGGTGCCCGGCGACCGCGTGCTGGTGGTCCGCACCCCCGACCCTGCGACGGTGGCGGCCGAACCTGCAGGTCAGCCGGTCTTGCCGGAGACCTTGCCGGCCGTCGTCGCGGGCATCACCGCGGCCGATCCGACCGGCATCGTCGTCGTCGACCTCGTGGTCTCGGCCGCCGACGGGCCGGCGCTGGCAATCGATGCCACAGCCGGCCGTGTTGCCGTGATCCTGCTGCCGCGGAACGGCGGCTGACCCGGTGGCCCTCATCGCGCTGGCCTCGGCGAAGGGCTCGCCGGGAGTCACGACTGCGGGCCTTGCCCTCGCCGCTGCCTGGCCGCGTCCGGTGCTGCTGGCCGAGTGCGATCCCGCCGGCGGCGACCTGCTGACCGGCTACCTGAACGGGCAGGTGGCATCGGTCGGTGGCCTGCTCGAGCTCGCCGTCGCCAGCCGCCGTGGGCTGTCCGCCGACGACGTGCTGCGCCACAGCCTGCGCCTGGACGAGGCGGCGCGCCTGTGCGTCCTGACCGGGCTGCAGGACGCCGGACAGGCCTCGGCGCTGACCGGGCTGTGGACCCCGTTCGCCACTGCCTGCCGGTCCCTGGGCGAGCAGGGCCGCGATGTGCTCGCCGACTGCGGGCGCCTCACCCACGACGCCAGCGGACCTGTCGCCCTGATGTCGGCAGCGGACCGATGCCTGCTCGTCCTGCGACCCAGCCTGACGGCCGTGCGGCACGCACGCTCTCGGCTGGCCCTGTTGCGCCGTGACATCCCTGGCACTGACGTGGCGCTGCTTCTGATCGGCGGGGGTGCCTACGGTCCGGCGGAGGTGTCGCAGGCACTGCAGGCCGAGGTCGCCGGCGTCCTGCCCGACGACCCCGGCGCGGCAGCCGTCCTCGCCGGCGCCGCGGCGCCCGGCCGCACCTTCGCGCGCTCCCCTCTGATGCGGGCCGCCCGCGCGCTGGCGGCCAACCTGGCGACGACGCCCGTCCCGGCCTGGGCGCGCGCATGACCGCACAGCCGATCACCGCGCCCGTCCAGACGCTCACCGGCCCCACGGCGCTCCCGTTCGCTGTCGACACGACGCCGCCTGACTACGCGATCGTCCGACGCCTTCGCCGCGCCGTCGCCGACCGTCTGTCCGACGAACTGGCGGCGCTGCGGGAGCGACGCGGCGAGGTCGCCGCCGACGACCAGCGCATGCTGGGCCGGGCCCTGATAGACGACGAGGTCACCGCCTGGGTGACCGAACTCGCCCGATCCGGGAGCCGGGTCCGGGACCGGCGGCCGAGGAGCGGCTCGCGACGGCGGTCTTCGCCGACCTGTTCGGTCTCGGGCGGCTGGACCGGTGGGTGTCCGACCCGGGGGTCGAGAACGTCGACGTCAACGGCTGCGACGACGTCTGGGTCACCTACGCCGACGGGCGCCGCCTGCGGGTCGACCCGGTCGCCGACAGCGACGCCGACCTGGTCGAGATGCTCCAGGGCTTCGCCGCCTACCTCGGCCAGAGCGCCCGCGAGTTCTCCGCAGCCCGCCCGCTGCTGAACCTGCGCCTGCCCGACGGTGCCCGCCTGGCGGCGTGGATGGGCGTCAGCCCGCGCCCGGGTCTGACGGTCCGCCGGCACCGGCTCGTCGACGTCACCCTGGACGACCTGCACGAACTCGGCAGCGTCGACCTCGCACTGCTGGGGTTCCTGCGGGCGGCGGTCCGCGCCCGCAAGAACATCGTCGTCACCGGCGGGGTGAACGCCGGCAAGACGACGCTGCTGCGCGCGCTGGCGAACGAGGTCGCACCGCAGGACAAGATCGTCGTGATAGAGAAGGAGTACGAGCTCGCGCTCGACCGGCTGCCCGACCGGCACGACCAGGTCATTTGCCTGGAGGCGCGCGAGGCCAACGCCGAAGGCGCCGGCGCCGTCGAGCTTGCCGACCTCGTCACCCACGCGCTGCGCATGAACCCCTCCCGGATCATCGTCGGCGAGGTCCGCGGCGAGGAGCTGTTGCCGATGCTCGTGGCCATGGGCTCGGGCAACGACGGCAGCTTCTGCTCGCTGCACGCCAACTCCGCGCACGCCGCCTTCAACCGGATGGCAGCCATCGGCCTGGCGTCCGGCCGCCACCTGCCCGCCGAGGCCACCTGGCTGCTCGCCGCCGACGCCGTCGACCTCGTCGTGCACGTCCGCCACGACGACGCCGGCGACGGCTCGCTGCCACGCCGCTACGTCTCCAGCGTCCTGGAGGTCACCGGCATCGGTGAAGGCGGACGCGTCTCCCGCAACGAGCTGTTCCGCCCCGGCCCCGACGGCCGGGCGGTCCCGGCGACGGCCCCGTCGTGCCTGCCGGAGCTCATCGCGCTCGGCTTCGACCCGAGGCTGCTGGAACGCACCGACGGCTGGTGGAACACGCACCCGGTCGGAGTGCGGCCGTGAGCGCACTGGCGGCCATGGCCGGAGCCACCGCCGCCCTCGGGCTGCTGCTCGTCGTCGCAGGCGTGCGCGGGACGACCGAGCCGGCAACGCCGCGTGCTCCACGCTCCCGGGTCGTCGCTGCGCCACGACTACGGCGACTGGCGGCGCCGGGCATCGCCGCTGTAGCCGTTCTGCTCATCACCGGGTGGGTCGTCGCCGCGTTGCTGGCAGCCGTTGCCGCCGTCGGGCTGCCGCGGCTGCTCGGCGGCGGCCGATCCGCCCAGGCGCGGCTGGCCCGGCTGGAGGCGTTGGCCGACTGGACCCGGCGCCTGGCCGATGTCCTGACCGCCGGCACCGGACTCGAGCAGGCCCTGCAGGCGAGCCAGCGCACCGTCCCCGCCGCGCTGTCCGCCGAGGTCGGACGCCTCGTCGGCACGGCTACGCGCCCGCCGCCCGCTCGCTGACGCGCTCCGCACGTTCGCCGACGAGCTCGACGACCCGACCGGCGACCTCGTCGTCGCCGCGCTGCTGCTCGCCGCCGAACGCCGCGGTCGCGGTCTCGCCCGGACCCTGACAGGCCTCGCGCAGACGGTGGACCAGGAGATCGTCATGCGCCGCGCCGTGGAGGCCGACCGGGCCGCGCCCCGCACGACGGCCCGCTGGGTCACCGGCATCACCGTCACCGTCGCGCTGGCTCTCTTCGTCCTGGACCGCGCCTACGTCGCCCCGTTCGGCACCGCCGCCGGGCAGGTCGTCCTGGGCCTGATCGGCGCCTTGTTCACCGGTGCCTTCGCGTGGATGCACCGCCTGACCAACCCCGACCCGGTCCCCAGGTTCCTGCCCCGCACCGAGGTCGTCCCGTGACGGCCCTGCAGTGGGCGGCGCTGGCCGGCACCACGACCGGACTCGGCGCCACGCTGATCGTCGCGGGTCTCGCCCCCGGCCGCCCCGATCTGGCCACGACGCTGGCCCGGCTCGACGGAAGTCCCCTCGCGTCGCCGCAGGACCGGACGGCGGGTTCGGTCCTCGCCGGCTGGCTGTTCCGGCCCGGTCGGCTGACACCTCCGACCGCAGACCTCGCTGTCGTCGGACGGAGCGCCGAGCAGCACGCCCTGCGCAAGGCGCTGATGGGCGGCTACGGCCTGGCGCTCCCTGCGGTCCTGTCCACGCTGCTTGCGCTGGCCGGAGTCGGGGTGCCCTTCGTCGTCCCGGTCTTCGCCTCGTTGGCGCTCGCCGGACTGTTCTTCCTCGCCCCCGACCTCGTCCTGCGCGGTGAGGCCGAAGATCTGCGGTCAGCGTTCCGACGCGACATCGGCGCCTACCTGGACCTCGTCGCGCTGGAACGCGCTGCCGACGGTGGCCCCGCCGACGCGCTGCATCGCGCGGCATCGGTCGGCGGGAGCCGGACCTTCCTGGTGCTGGGCGACACCCTGCGACGCAGCCAGCTCGCCGGGACCGCTCCGTGGATCGCGCTGACCGAGCTCGCCGAGCAGGTCGGCGTCACCGAGCTGCGCGACCTCGCCGACATCGTCGCCATGGCCGGCGACGACGGCGCCGCCGTCTACGGCACGCTCGTCGCCAAAGCAGCCGCCATGCGCGCCCGGGCGCTGTCCGACGCCGAAGCCGCCGCCAACGCCGCCTCCGAACGCATGACGCTGCCCGCCGTCCTGCTCGGCTTCGCCTTCCTGCTGCTCGTCTGCTACCCGGCACTCGCCCGAGTGCTGTCCTGACCCGAAAGGACCCACGATGTCCGAGCTCACCTTCCTCACCACCCTGCTGGGCCTGCTCGTCGACCGCCGCGCGCAGCTTCGCGACGACCGCGGCTCCGTCACCCTGGAGCAGGTCGCCCTCGCCGCCGGCCTGCTGGCCATCGCCATCGCGGCTGTGGCGGTCATCGCCACCGTCGTCGTGAAGTACACCAACAAGCTGCAGTAGCCGGTGACGCCCGCTCGCACCAACGACCGGGGATCGGCGACGCTGGACCTTGCCGTCGTCTTCCCGGCGGTCCTGGCGCTGCTGCTGCTCGTCGTCCAGGCCGGGCTGCTCGCCCACGCCCGCTCGGTCGCGCGCGCGGCAGCAGCGGAAGGACTCCGCACCGCTCGCGTCTACGACGGCACGGCTGCGGAAGGGCGGCAGCGCGCCGAGCGGTTTCTGACCGAGGTCGGTGACGGGCTGCTGGTCGACACCCGCGTCCGCTCGACCCGCTCCGCGACCGACGCGCGGGTCGAGGTCACCGGACGGTCACTGTCGCTGCTGCCCGGCGTCCACCCGACGGTGTCGGTCTCGGCCACCGGACCCGTCGAGATCTTCCGCGTGCGGTCATGAAGGCCGCCGAGACCGACCGGGGCTCGGCGACGCTCGAGGCTCGTCGCGATCACACCGGCGATCATCGCGCTGCTGCTGGCAGTCATCGCCGGCGCGAGGATCACCGGCGCCAGGCAACAGGTCGACGAAGCAGCCCGCGAAGCGGCCCGCGCCGCTTCTCTCCAGATGCAGCGCAACCGACGGCCAGCGGGCGGCCCGAACCGCCGCCGCCGGGTTCCTGGGCGCGGGCGACCACGCCTGTAGCGGGCTCACCGTCACTGTCACTGGCGGCTGGGACGCACCGCCCGGCGCACCCGCGGCGGTCCGGGTCGACGTGGCCTGCGGCGTGGAGCTGGCCGACCTGGCCCTACCGGGGCTGCCCGGCAACCGCATCCTGCGGGCGCACTACACCGCAGTCCTCGACACCTACACGACCCGGAGCAGCGGATGAGGGACTTCAGGCATCCCCGGGACGATCGCGGGTCGGTGACGCTATTCGCGGTCGTGCTCGCCTTCGCACTACTGCTCGTCGCCGGACTGGTTCTGGACGGCAGCGCCAAGCTCACCGGCCAACGGCGCGTCGACAACGAAGCGGAGCAGGCCGCCCGCGCGGGAGCCCAAGCCGTCGACCTCTCGACGCTGCGCGCCACCGGGACGGCCCGCCTGGATGCCGGTGCCGCGCGTACCGCAGCACTGCGGTTCCTGGGCACCGCCGGCTACCCCGACGGCCAGGTCACCGTCACCGGACGCGACATCACCGTGCGCCTGACCGCCCAGCAGCCGACCAAGGTGCTCGGCGTCATCGGGATCCGCACCTTCACCCTCACCGGCACCGGGCGGGCCCGCCTGCTCGACGGCGTCTCGGAGGCAGGACCATGACCGACCAGCTCACCACGCGACGAGTGACGGCCAAGCGCGTCCGTCGCCACGCAGCGAGCTCGGCGTCGTCGCGGAAGGCTCCTGCGCAGGCGCTGTTCGCGGCCGTCGCCCTGCTGGCGGTCATCGTCGGACTACCGGCGCTTCTCCTCGTCGCCTCAGGACCGCCCTGGCCGGCGGACGTCCCGACGCTCGCGGGCATCGGCCGGGCACTCACCCAGCCGGACGACGGTGTCCTGGCCGTGGCCGTCCTGCAGACGATTGCCTGGGCGGCATGGTTCGCCTTCACGGTCAGCGTGCTGGTCGAAACCGCGGCGATGCTGCGCGGTCGGCCGTCGATCAGCCTGCCGGGAGTCGGAAGCGTCCAGCAGGTAGCGGCGCGGCTGGTCGCCGCGGTGGCGATCCTGGCCCCCGCAGCGCCGATGACGCTGGCTGCAGCGCCGGTGGCGTTCGCCATGCCGGCCCCGCAGATCGGGGGATGGATACCAGCGGCCGAGGCGCCGCCTTCGAGCGAGCCTGCGCCTACCGTGCGCCTGGTGGCGTCCCCGGTTGCCGCCGCATCGCAGCAGGTGTACATCGTCGCGGCGCCTGCGGACGGGCACCGGGACAGCCTCTGGTCCATCGCTGCCCACTACCTGGGCGACCCGCTGAGGTGGCGTGAGATCGCCGACCTCAACCACGGTCGACCTCAGCCCGACGGTGGATGTCTCACCGACCCGCACTGGATCCGTCCCGGCTGGCACCTGCTCATGCCGGCCGACGCAACAGGTCTCGAGCCGACGAAGCGTGTGCAGCCGCCCCCCACGGACGAACCACCTGCGCCACAACCCGCCACGGCCGAAGCGACGCCTCGATCGCCTGACCGAGCCGCAACGCCGACGCCTGCTCCGATCGTCCCCGCTGCGGCGGTGACGTCCGCACCGCTCCCGCAGGCGGCGCCGGAAGCGGCTTCGTCGACAGCCATGCCCGTCGCCCAGCCCGGAAGCGGTGGGGGCTGGAACCGGTGCGGACGACGCGCCGACAGACGCATCGGAGGACGATCCGCTTCTGCCACCGCCTTGGGGACTTGCGGGCGCAGGCCTGCTGGCGGCAGGCGCGCTCGCGCTACTCCGTCGTCGAGCGGCGACGACAGCGCGGCCACGACGCTGGCGCAGACCGGCCACGACGTCCCAGCGCGCGATCAAGGCGACAGAGGTGGCGCTGCGCGTCCTTGCCGAACCCGACGACATGGACCTGGTGAACCGGGCCCTACGCGCGCTTCCAGCACCAGGCGACCACGCCGGCGTCCAGCAGACCCCAGACATCTCCGGAGCCCGCCTGCTCGGACACCGCCTCGACCTCACGCTTCAGCGTCCAGCTGGGCCCGCGCCCGCGCCGTTCACAGCCTCGCCGGACGGACTGACCTGGTCGGTCGCCTCCGGTGACCTGCCGGAGCAAGGAGGAGCATCCGCCTTCCCGAGCCTCGTCCCGGTAGGCCAGGACGGCGACACCCTCGTCCTGGCCGACCTCGAAGCACTTGGCTCGGGCGGCATCGCAGGTCCACCCGAAGCCGCCCGCGCGCTGCTCGCTCGCATCGCCGCGGAGCTGGCCGTTGCGCCGTGGGCCGACGCCGTGCAGGTCCACCTGGTCGGGCTGGCACCGGACCTCGTCGCACTCAACCGCGAAAGGCTCGAGCACCAGGACCAGCTCGACGAAGCTCTGGTCCACCGCCTCGAGGCGCACGTACGGGGCGAGCAGGCCCGTCCTTGCGAGCCGGTTCCCGCCGAGCGCGGAACCGACTCCCGGCGCTTGGTGGTCCTGCTTGCCCGACCAGCCACCGACGCACCTCGAGGTACGGTTACTCGCGGTTGCTCATGGACGGCAACGGACTGGGGTGGCCGTGGTCTGCGCGGCCTCATCGGGCCGCCGCAGCCCGCCAGCTCACGCTGCGCGGCGAGGTCCTCGACGGCCTCACCGTCTCCTGCATCGAGGCAGGAGGCCTGTCGGCGAGGCAACCGCCGCGCTCGTCGAACTGGTGGGCGCGGACGACCATGAAGTGCTCGACAGTGGAACCGAGGACGATCAGCCGACGCCGCCGGAGGACGTCGCGACAGTGCGGATGCCCAGGTCGATGTGTTGGCCGGGACGGCGCTGAGGACTGTCCAGGGCGAGGAGTCGGCAGTCACGCCGTGCCTCTGGTGCAGGTCGCGAAGGGGGCGGTAGCGCCGGAGGCGGTTACGGCTCATGAGCAGCTGGACCGTGATCTCGCGGCGTGGAACGACGACAGCGCCGCCGGCGTGGTCCGGCTCGGCATCCTCGGGCCGGTAGAGGTCCGAGTCGGTCAGCCAGTCCCCAGTGATCGCGGGCCTCTGCTGACCCAGCTCGTCACCTATCTGGCCCTACACCCGCGAGGCGTCTCCGCCGAGGCCCTCGACATGGCGCTGTGGCCAACCCGGGCCATACGACCGTCGACTCGTCACGAGGCTCTCGCCAGAGCCGACGCTGGCTCGGCGACGGGCCCGGACTCGAACCTGCTGCTTCCCCCGAGTTACCCAGAGCGCAATTAGTTCTCTCCTCGCCCGCGCTGGTCGACTGGGACCTGTTCCAGCGGCTCGTCGCCCGAGCGGCCGGCGCCGACGAGGCAAGCCGCGAACGTGACCTAGCCGCAGCGATGGCCCTCGTACGTGGCGTCCCGTTCACCGGGCACGCCGCCGCACCGGTACGCATGGCTGGCGGAGAGCCTACCTTGAGCACGACATCCCACCTGCTGTCGCCGCTGCCGCGCACCAACTTGCCACGGTGCTCATGTCGGACGAGCGCTGGCTGGAGGCTCGCGACGTCGCCCGTTCGGCGCTGCTCATGGACCGCTACAACGAGTTGGCTTGGCGCGACCTGCTGAGCGCGGAGGTGCAAGCCGGCAATTCTCGGGCGGCTGCGACGACGGCGAATTCGCTTCTAAGACGTTCGATGCCGACTCCAGCGACGACTTCGGGCCGGAACTCTCCCGGCTGGTCAGCGAGGCTATGGCAGGCGCCGCCTAACCACCGAACCTGTCTGGACCCTCGGGTGCCCGCCTGAACTCCGGAGGAGGTACCCGTCGGCGAAGCGCACCTGGTCCCACCGTGGTGGGTGGCATCACCTGCCGCGTCCGCGCCAGCGGGGTCGTCACGGGTCCTTCTGCCAGAGGCCACACAACCGGGAACGGCACCTACCGCTATCCATCGTCCGCGCCTAGTGGATGACCGTGGGGCGCACGACGCTGGACCCTGCGAGGTGAGCGGAGGATGCCGCCACAGCGACCAGAAGCCGAACTGGCCAGAGCCGGTGAAGCGCCGGTCGATGCGGTAGGTGCCGTTGCTGGCCACGACGGACTGGGCGGTAATGATCCGCCGCGTGCCCTCGTGGCGGTAGAGCGTCACGGTCTGGCCCTTCGCGGGCTGGACGCGCCCGGTGAAGGTGTAGTCGCGCGTGGAGTTGCGGGTGGCGGCGATGGAGACGATGGGCTGGATGCCCACCTGGAGGAAGCGGCCACTCGGGCGGCCCAGCGGGACGCACTTGTCGGTGTTCTGGACGACCGACTCAGCGAGGAACCGGTGGCTCTCCCCCAGGCGCAGTGGCCAGGTCACCACGGTCTCCCTGCTCGTGTCGGAGCGGACCTCCGCGACCGGCTCCGGGACGTGGCGGATGAGTCGGACGGTCGAGTCCGCCCTCGCCCTGGTTGACCCGCGTGGCGGTGACGGCGACCGTCTCGCCACTCCTGCATGGGGTTCCGGTCCACGGTGAAGTCCACGTAGCCGCAGGCGGGCTTCGTCGTGGACGGGAGATCGGTGACGGGCTTGGGGAGGCGTCCTGCGCCGCAGCGGGCGAGACCATCAGGGCCGACGCGGACGCGGCGCAGGCCGTCAACGCAAGCAGGGCGCGGGTGATCTTCATCGGTTCCTCGTTCTCGGGGCATGGATGCGCACTTGTGCCGCCTACCGAGTAGACGCTGATTGTTACGCGCCGTAGTTCCGGGTGACTAAACCGTGACCGCGCTGCTACGTCTTGTCGCGGGCCTGGGCCGTTGTTGGGAGATCGGCTAGTAGTTGGGGTCGATGTCAACCCGCCTCGGGGCGTGGCTGGGGCGACGCTCGGCGAAGCCGGCGTCTGGAGGCCGCGCTGCTGACGGAGGGTGATGGCGTTCCCGGCGCTGCTGTCTGATGACGCGGCTCGCCGCGGCGGCTCAGGTAGTCGGTCGCAGTCGCTCGTTGGGAGGGGCCCGGGCGTCCCACCAGCCCCGCAGTCAGGACCAGCCGGGCAGCCGGGTCGCGCTGCTTAGCGCCGTCGACGTTGGTCCGGGCCCCCGCCATCGAGCGCCGTCAGGTGACGAGCGGGGTCTTGCGTGTGGAGTTCTGGCGCGGGACCGTGAATGCTGGCGGGTGGGTCACGTCGTGCCGGCAAGCCGCTTCGCGGTCGTTCTTCCTGACGGGCCCACCCGCCGCTCGTCGTGTCGGCGCGTCGGGTGCCCTCCTCTCACCTCCGCTCGCAACGCTGCGGGCGTAGCGGTCAGGGTCGTAGGGCTGCTGCGTGCGCATCAGCGCGAAAGCGAGCCGGTGCGCCTTGTGGCCGACGGCGACCTGCGCCTTCAGCGGCGGCATCCTGCGGCCGAGCAGCGCGGCGCGGTAGGCGGCGAAGTGCGGGTCGCGCTGGGCCAGGCCCTGCGGCCGAGCTCGATCATCGCGGCGCGCAGCTCGGGGCTGCCGCGGCGTGACGAGCTTCTGGCCGGCCGCGGTCCGCGTCCGGCGCTGTCGTAGGGCTCGGGTGCATCCCGGCAATCGCGGTAGGCTGCTCGGCGCTGGCGAACCGGAGGGGGTCGCCCAGCGCGGCGCCGAGCCCGAGGCGCGGACGGTCGACACCCCCGGGCAGGCTCAGCAGCACCCCTGCCGGTGTTCTCGGGCAGAACCGCAGCCAGCTGCGCCTCGCGCGGGCGACGTCGGCGTTCAACGCGTCGCAGCAGCGCGACATCCGCAGCCAGAACCGCTGCCCGGCAGGCACGTTCGGCAGCGGGCAGGCGCAGCGCCTGCTCGGCCGCCCGAAGCTGCGTCGCCTTCGCTCCGCGGGGAGCCTGACGCCGTGCTCGGCGACGAACGCCTGCAGCCCTGGCGCACCCAGGTCGAGCATCCGGTCCGGATCGAACAGGTGGTGCAGCAGCACCGCGCCGATCCGCGTGGCCAGCAGCGTGTCGAAGCAGCCGTCCAGGCCGGGGAAGACCAGGTCCAGCGTGCCGAGCAGCTGGTTGCCCAGCGCGGTGCGCGCCTTGACCCGGCGGCTCCGCAACGTCACCCAGGCCAGTTGCGAGGTCATGGCGGCGTCGCGCTGCTGCGGGCTCCAGCCCATCCCGCTGATCACCAGGTCGACGATCGCCGCGCAGTCCCGAAGGTCAGTCTTGATCTTCGCGGCGCCCTGCGCCTCTCTGGCTGCCTTGACCTGCCCGGGGTTGAGCTCAACGACCTCGTGAGAGGCGCCAGGCGGGCAAGCAACGGCCGGTGATAGTGGCCGGCGGACTCGATCCCGACCCGGACCGACCGCGCCTGGCGGGACAGCATAGGCGCTCTGCACCGCCCGCTCCAGCGACGCGACACCCGGCTCGGTCAACGCGAACGCCACCGGAGGTCCCACCACCTCACCGTGATGGTCAGCGACCAGAGCCAGCGCCTCACGCTTCCCCACGTCGATCCCCACCGCGAGGCACTGCGACGGCCGCGAACTCCCGCGTCCGCTGCACGTACTCCTGCTGGGTCACACCACCGATGAACCGCATCGCACCCCTCCAACGACAACGGCCGGTCCTCACG
>CAWASE010000006.1:0-68694 GCA_963784675.1 uncultured Actinomycetes bacterium | reverse complement strand
CGGCCGGTGGAGCTGGTATGGCGCAAGCGGACGTGGCGGTGCGCCGAGGCGGCCTGCGCGGCCGGGTTCGTTCACCGAGCAGGACGAGACGCTGGCTGACCCGCGTGCCCTGCTCACCGCCCGTGCGTGCTGGTGGGCCGTGGCGCAGCTGCGTCGCGAGCACGCCTCGGTCCAGGGCCTGGCCCGGCAGCTGGGCACCGCCTGGCGGACCGTGTGGGAGTCGATCAAGCCGCTGCTGGAGGCGCGCGCCGCCGACGAGACGAGGTTCGAGGCGTCACCACTCTTGGGGTCGACGAGCACGTGTGGCACCACGTGTCCACCAAGCCGATCGCTGAGGGTGGCCGCGGACCCAAGGAGCTGACCGGGATGGTCGACCTGACCCGCGACGCCGACGGCAGGGTTCGAGCCCGGCTGCTGGACCTGGTCCCCGGCCGGTCTGGTGCCGCCTACGAGCGAGTGGCTCAAGGCCCGCAACGAGGTGTTCCGCGACCGGGATCGAGGTCGCCACCCTCGACCCGTTCCACGGCTACAAGAACGCCATCGATGACCAGCTCGACGACGCCGTCGCGGTCCTCGACGCCTTCCACGTCGTCAAGCTCGGCACCCACGCCGTCGACGAGGTCAGGCGACGGGTCCAGCAGGACATCCACGGCCACCGCGGCCGCAAAGACGACCCGCTCTACGGGATCCGGATGATCCTGCGCTGCGGCCAAGACGCCTCACCGACAAGCAACGAGCTCGGCTGGAGCAAGGCGATCCTCGCCGACGAGCGCCACGACGAGGTCTACGTCGCCTGGCAGTGCGCCCAGCAGCTCCGCGACGCCTACCGGACCGCGAACCTGGCCGAAGGTCGAAAGATCGCCGAGCAGGTCCTCACCTCGTTGCCGACCTGCCCGATCCCCGAGATCAAGCGGCTCGGCAAGACCTTGAAGCAGTGGCGGGAGGCGTTCCTGGCCTACTTCGAGACCGGCCGCGCCAACAACGGCGGCACCGAAGCCATCAACGGCCTCATCGAGCTCCACCGCCGCATCGCCCGCGGCTTCCGCAACCGCGACAACTACCGCCTACGCATGCTCCTCCACCGATTCTGACGATGCCTCGGCCTAGCGATCTGTTTCGACCGTTCCCGACGCTATAGGGGCGCTGCGGCGATGGCTCGAGTCCATCGGCGCGGTCGGTCCTTATCGCGGCTTCCTCGACTCGTGCAAGTCCGTGCCATCCGGCACTTCTCCTGCTCGTCGAGACCATGAACCGCACGACGCGCTGCGAGGTGTCCGCGATCTCGTAGCCGGCCGGCATCGAAGACGGGCTCGCCCGCCATGGCGATCGTCACGGCCCCGACCACGTTCTCCGCGTCCAGGCCGGTCATCATGATCGCGCCGGCGTCGAGCGCCTCGGGCCGCTCGATCGAGTCGCGCAGCGTGACCGCGGGGAAGCCGAGGATCGCACGACTCCTCGGAGATCGTGCCGCTGTCCGAGAGCACGCAGGCGGCCTCCAGCTGCAGCTTGTTGTAGTCGTGGAAGCCGAACGGCTCCAGCCAACGCGACGTCCCGTCGAGCTCGCCAGCGCCGTCGAGCGCCTCCAGCCGCTTGCGCGTGCGCGGATGGGTCGAGACGACGACCGGCAGGTCCCACCGCTCGTGCACCGCCGCAGGCACTCCAGCAGCATGCGCAGGCGAGCCGGGTGAGTCGACGTTCTCCTCGCGGTGCGCGCTGACGAGGAAGTACGCCCTGCGGCTCGAGGCCCAGCCGCTCGAGCACGTCGGAGGCGTCGATCTGAGTGCGGTAGTGCTCGAGCACCTCGCGCATCGGGGACCCCGTCAGCATGACTCGGCGCGGGTGCAGGCCCTCGGCCAGCAGGTTGCGGCGCGCGTGCTCGGTGTAGCCGAGGTTGAAGTCGGCGACGTGGTCGACCAGCCGCCGGTTCGTCTCCTCCGGCACGTTCTCGTCGAAGCACCGGTTGCCGGCCTCCATGTGGTAGACGGGGATCCGCATCCGCTTGGCCATCACGCGCGGCGATGCACGAGTTGGTGTCACCCAGCACCAGCACGGCGTCCGGTCGCTCCTCCAGCAGCACCCGCTCGGTCCCGATCAGCACCCCGCCCAGCACCGCGCCCAGCGACGAGGTGTCGACGCCCAGGTAGTGGTCGGGCGCGCGGAGCCCGAGGTCGTCGAAGAAGACCTGGTTGAGGCTGTGGTCGTAGTTCTGCCCGGTGTGCACGAGCACGTGGTCGACGGTCTCGTCGAGCCGCTGGATCACGCGCGCGAGCCGGATGATCTCCGGACGGGTGCCGACGATGGTCATGACCTTCACGCGGCGGCTCCTCGCTCGGCTCGACCCGCTCGGGGTACTGGTCGGGGTCGCTCGGGGTCGAGCAGCTGGTCGGCCCAGAACATCGTGACCACGTCCTCGTCCCCGACGTTGCGGATGTTGTGCGCCCACATCGTGGGCATGTCGACGAACCCGGGCGCGTCGCCGCTGACCCGGAACCGTCACCACGTCATCGTGGAACAGCCGGCGCAGCGCGATCTCGGCCTCCCCGCGCACGACCATGAACCGCTCGATCTTGCGCAGGTGCTAGTGGTCGCCACGCCGGGCGCCGGGCACCGTCGTCGACGACGAAGGCCTGCCCGGTGCCGCCGTGGGAGCGCACCGTCTCGACGAGGACGCCCCTCTGGTCCGCGTGGGCCTGCGGGTGGATCGGGTACCCGTGCGGGAACAGGCAGGCCCGGTAGGTGTTGAACAGATCCCGCGCGAAGGGGTCGGACAGGTCGGGGACCTCGCCGCGTCCGGCGTACAGGCCGTGGAAGTCCTGGAGGAGCGAGAGCACCGCCGAGACGACGTGCGGTTCACCGTGGGGACGGACCTGCTGGTCGCGGGGCTCCTCGGCAGCCGAGAGCAGCGCCTCGGCGGCGTCCTGGGCGTGCAGCAGCTGGACCTCGTTGTCCGCCGTCACGACCGGTTCACGGCCTGCAGCCACCTCGTGGGCGAACGTCGCCACGAACGAGTTGTAGCCGGGCCGACCGTGCTCTCCGAAGAGGTTCGGCAGGATGACGTCAGCCAGGGTCCCCGCGGGAGAGCCCCGAGGATCTCGGCGGCCTCGCGCTTCCCTCGGCCGTAGGCGTTGTCGCGGTCGCACTGCACGGAGTTGGCGTAGACCACGTGGACGGGCCGGTCGTCGAGCGCGTCCCGCAACCGTTCGGCGAGCGCGATGTTGCCCTGCTCGACCTCCTCGTCGCGTCGCGGCGCGATTGACGCCGGCGACGTGGATGACGGTGTCGACCCCGGTCAGGACTGACGCAGCCGGTCGGGGTCAGCGAACTCGTGCGACCGACCCGCACCGGCGCGACACCGTGACGGGCGAGGGACCGACACGCGAGGTGCCAGCCGAGGAAGCCCTGTGCCCCGGTGACCGCCACTCTCATCGAGCACTCGTCCACGATCTCGGTCAGCGCCGTGCACACGCGTTCGATGTCCGGGCCGGTGTGCACGAGCCACTGGGGAGGGTGACACCGGTGCGGAACAACCGGTCCGAGACGCCGTTCACGTAGCGGGGGCCGTCGCGTACACGGGCTGGTTGTGCATGGGGTTCCACAGCGGGCGAGCCTCGATGCCGCGTGACTCGAGCTCTCGACTGATCGTCGAGGCGTCCACCGGGGCGACGTCGGGATCGACCAGCAGCGCAGTGAGCCAGCAGTTGTCGTCCTCGTCGCCCTCGGCTTGGAAGACGGTGATGCCGTCCATCGCGGCGACGACCTCGCGGTAGCGCCCGCGGATCTCGCGTCGCCGAGCGATCATCGCGTCCAACCGCTCCAGCTGCGCGCGCCCCAGGGCTGCCAGCAGGTTCGACATCCGGTAGTTGTAGCCGACGTGACGGTGCTCGTAGTGGGGCACCGGCTCCCGGGCTTGCGTGCTCAGGAAGCGGGCGTGGTCGGCGAGGTCCTCGTCGTCGGTCACGAGCATGCCTCCCCCGCTCGTCGTCATGATCTTGTTCCCGTTGAAGCTGAGAGCCGCTGCCCGGCCGAAGCTGCCGGCCGGCCGGTCCCGGTACGACGCGCCGAGTGCCTCGGCGGCGTCCTCGAGCAGCGGGACGTCGTACGCGTCGCAGACCCGCTGCACGGCCTCGTAGTCCGCCACCTTCCCGAGGAGGTCGACAGCCATCACAGCGCTGACCCGTCGGCCGGCGGCTTGCTGCTCCCGGATCGCCCGGTCCAGCAGGCTCGGGTCGATGTTGCCGTCGGCCTGAGAGTCCACGAAACAGGTTGGCGCCCGTGTACGTCACGGCGTTGGCGGAGGCCACGAACGTCATCGAGGACACCATGACGACATCCCCCGGCATCACCCCGACGCCGAGCATGGCGAGGTGCAGCGCTGCCGTACCGGACGACACGGCAACGGCGTGAGCCGTCGCCGGTCCGCTCCGCCATCTCATGCTCGAAGGCTGTCACCTCCGGGCCCGTCGGTGCCACCCAGCCGGACTTCAGCGCGCGGAGCAGGTACTCCGCCTCGAGGTCACCCACGTCCGGCGGGGACATCAGCAGCCGTTCGGTCACCTCGGCCCTCCATCCTGACGATCGAACACAGCTCGGACCGTAGCGGTCAGACACCGGACATCGGCGGCCAGCGTCCAGTTCTCGACGTACTCCCGGTTGAGGGCGACCTTCGCCGGCCACAGCACCTGCCGGTTGTAGGCCTCTGGATCGCTGGCGCGCGCGAGCAAGGACTCCTCATGGCGGTACACGACCGCTGCGGGGCTGGTGATGCCCGGCCGCACGCTCAGCACGATGCGGTCACCACCGGCCAACAGGTCTGCAAAGCCGGGCACATCGGGCCTAGGACCCACCAGGCTCATCTCGCCCCGCAGAACGTTGACGAGCTGCGGCAGCTCGTCGATCTTGAACCGCCTCATCCAGGCACCGCTACGGGTGACGCGGTCGTCGAGAGCCGTGGTCACCGTCGAGCCGCCGGTCGATCGCATCGTGCGGATCTTGAGGACGGAGAACGGCTGACCGAAGCGGCCGACGCGAAGCTGCCGGAAGAACCCACCCTGCCCCGTCGTGAAGGCAGCCACGAGCCAGGCCACGGCGATGACAGGCGAGAGCACAACGAGCGCGGGCACGGCGAGGACCACGTCGAAAGCTCGCTTCAGAGCGCGCTGATGCACGTAGGGCGCGTCCAACTCAGGCGCCATACCCGGTCCGTTGCAGCGTGGGGCCCGCGATCTTCGCCCATCGCTCCCGCTGCTCTTCCGTCAGGGCGGCCCGCCCCCTCCCCACGCTCGACGCCCTGACGGACGCGACTGCCGTCGGGTCGTACGACGTTCCCGCGCCCAACGCCACGAGCAGCTCCTGCAACCCCGACTCCGGAGCCGTCACGAAGTCCTCGTAGCGAACGCGATGCACCTGCTCCGCGGGCACTCGCTCCAGTGCTGTCGACGCGAGGTCGACGCACCTCGCCCACTGCGTCAAGCAGAGCTCGTCCAGGGGAAGGGTCGCGCGCGAGCGACCGCCAGTCGTGCGGTTTGGGACCCCACCAGCCGTGCGGTGTCCCCGACTCGCGGCCACGATATTTGCGCCATGTGTTGGCCAGGAACTGGCCAGCGTAGAAGGGCAGGTCGCTCTTGGGCGCGTAGCGCAGCTTGGCTGCCGTGTAGGAGGGGTCGAACGACGCGTTCCAGCGCTCCATCGCGCTCGGTGCGGCATCGAACCCATCGCGCACGATGAACACGAAGTGCGCGTCGGGCCGTACCTGGCGCACGAAGTCCACTCGCAACGAGTTGGCGCAGGTCTTTTCCACCACCCGGCCGGCCGAGCGCGACCGCACCTCGTCGAATTGTTTGGTGATGTAGCGGCGCACGTCAGCCGTAGCGTGGTCGGCCCGCAGCTCGTCGTCCGGATGATCGCGGTTGCCGTGGCGCCACGTCAGGTTGATCTCGTCGCACTTCCAGGTCGTGAAGCCGTCGAGCGACGTGAGGACGTCGCGAAGCATGTTGGTGCCCGACCGCGGCGCGCCGATGACGACCACATCAGGTGCCGAGTTCCTCATCTCGACACCCTCGGGTCGTCGAGGAGCTCGGCCCAGCGCTCCAGCAGCTGCTCGCTGGCGTACTCGCGGTGGAAGACGGCCCGCGCCCGTGCCCTCATCGAGTCGCGCTCGTCGCCCGTGGCGGCTGCCAGCTCTCCCAGGGCGTCCCGGAGCCCCGCCTTCGTTCGAGGGAGCACGAAGCCGATGCGCTCGTCCTCCACCTGTCGGGCCAGGCCGCTCTCCGGCTCGACCATGACGAGCAGTGGCAAACCTTCGGCGAGATAGGTCGCGGTCTTCGAAGGATAGGCGAAGGAGATGACCCCCGGCATGAGGCTCACCAGGCCGAAGTCGGCCGTGCGCAGCAGAGCACGCGCCTCCCCGACGACTGCCGTGGGGCAGGAGAACGACGCGGGACCTGGTCGTGGCCGGCGCCCCGGCGACCAGGGCCTCCAGCGTTTTTGGCCGCACCCTCCCCCATCAGCACCAGCTCCAGCCCGTCGAGCCGTGCATCGTCCGCCAGCACGGCTCCCGCAAGGACCTCCAGGCCCTGGAACCGGCCCAGGTTCCCTGTGAAGACGAGCCGGGCGCGTGCTGCTCTCCGGAGGACCGAACCATCGGCGTAGGGGCGGTGGCGCCGTCGGCGTCCGTGATCTCGAAATTCGTCAGAACGACAATGCGATCGTCGAGGCGGGGTCTCGACGCAACAGCGCGCTGCGCATGTCCTGCGACAGCACCACGATGAGGGCTGCCCGCCGACAGGTCGCCAGATCGATGCGGGCCAGCACCCTTGCCAGCCCTGGGAGCGCGAAATCGCCGGATAGCTCGCCGATCTCCGGGTGCACGTCCATGCAGTGGTAGACGAAGCGCGCGCCCCGTCGCCGAGCTGCCAGGCTCGTGGCCATGCCCAGGAGGACCGGGGGGACGGTGGAGCACATGACCACGTCGTACCGCGGCGCCCGCAGCACGTGCCACGCCACACCAGGCCGCGAACCGCAGCGCGTTCCACACGCGCCACATGCCGCTACCGCGGTCGCCCGGCAGGTCGAGCCGCCGGATGGTCGTGTCGTCCAGGACCTCGAGCCCGGGACGTCGAGGAAGCTGCAGCTCAGGCTTGTACGACGGTTGCGAGGTCGCGACCTCGGTCTCGTGCCCCGCCTGCGCCCAGCGCGCGACGATCTCACGCAGAAGCGTGGCGTACGGGGGGGTGTCAGGCGAGTAGTAGCGGTGGACAGCCAGAACTCGCACGTCAGCTGTCCCGGTGGGTGGCGAGCAGTCGCTGCCACTGCGGCATGGCCGAGATGAGCTCGGCGACGGCGTGCTCGCCAAGCTGCTCCGTGTTGTGCGAGTGGTAGTCGTCGACCTGACTGCCCTCGACGTTGCCCTCCTCGAAGTACTCGCCGTAGTTCAGGTCACGGGCGTCGACCGCCACCCGGAAGTACTCCCCCTGGTCCTGCGACCGAGCCAGCTCCTCTCTGGTCGCGAGGGTCTCGTACAGCTTCTCGCCGTGACGAGTGCCGATGACCTCGACCCTGGGTTCCACTCCGAGCAGACGGGCTACCGCTCGGGCCAGGACCTCGACGGTGCAGGCGGGCGCTTTGCGGATGAACAGGTCCCCGGGCTGCGCATGGTCGAAGGCGTGCTCAACCAGAAGCACCGCCTCGTCCAGCGACATGAGAAAGCGGGTCATGGCGGGGTCGGTGACCGTCATCGCACGACCTGCACGCGCCTGCTCCACGAACAGCGGAATGACCGAACCTCGAGACATCATGACATTCCCGTAACGCACGGTAGACACTACCGTGTGCGCCGTGGGGTTGTTGCGGGCAAAGGCTTGCGCCACCTTCTCCATGAGGGCCTTCGACATCCCCATCGCGTTGACGGGATAGGCCGCCTTGTCCGTGCCGAGGCAGACCACGGAGCGAACACCGTTGGCGTTGCACGCCTCTATGACGTTGGCACTACCGAGAACGTTGGTGCGAACAGCCTCAAGGGGAAAGAACTCGCATGAGGGAACCTGTTTGAGCGCGGCTGCATGAAAAACATGGTCGACCCCCCGGGACGCCCGGTGGACGCTGTCATAATCCCGCACGTCGCCGATGTAGAACTTTACTCGGGCGTCAGCGACCGTTCGCCGCATATCGTCTTGCTTGAGCTCATCGCGGCTGAGGATGCGCACCTCAGCAACGTCGGAATCAAGAAGTCGTCGAACCATGGTGCTGCCGAACGACCCAGTGCCTCCAGTGATGAGTACCGTCGAGGATGCGCCGCGCAACATGGTGGTAACCGTTCAGCTCGTTTCTCGCGAGTCGCAAGCGTTGTGAGACCACAACCCTACGGTCCGAGGCGCGCGACAGGTGCGAGCCCTGGCCAAAACCGCTCCGACAACAGCGCCCGACGTGTTGGCGCCGACGTCGAGCAGCGACGGGGAACGGCCGTCCAGCCACACCAGTTGCACCACCTCGATGAGGCTGGACGCTGAGCAACCAATAATCAACCAGACACCAACCGACCATCGGCGGCCGATGGCTGCCGCGAAGAGCGGCAACGGAACGAACATCGCGGCGTTGGCGATCGGCTCCACTGATCTCTCGAGCCAATGCGGACCCCCGACAGCCCTGACAAACAGTCGTACGGCACGCAAGCATGCGGAAGCAGGGCCTGAGGAAGGGTTGAGCGTCGCCCAGACAAGCAGCATGACGTAAAGTGCCGCACCCGTCGCGAGCCAGAAAACACCGATGTTGCTCCTGAGCCGAGGCAGGCCGACGAGTCTCAGTGGCATGCCGATCTCCCTGGCGCCATCACCACATCGTTGCTTATGCGCCCCTCCGCAAGTGGGCGTCACCGAACGAGGTGCTCTTACCATCGATTCCGCCGGTAGCGGCCAACTCACGTAGGTCTTCAATGAGTTCCGAGACGGGCGCCCACGGATCCAGCTCGAGCGTTTGTAAAGGGCTCAGGGGAGGTACGTCAACCTGCGAGACCAACGGGTGGAACGGGCGGTCATCACGTTCGTTGCGGCCCAGAAGGTCCTCGTGCAGCTTTTCCCCCGGCCGCAACCCCGTGTAGACGATATCGACCGGCCGCGAATGCTGCGCAACGAGACGCTTAGCAACGTCGTTGATGGCAACGGGCGCCCCCATATCGAGGACGAGAGCCTCTCCGGCGCGACCGACCGCCGCAGCCTGGATGACTAGCTGAACGGCCTCCTGCACCGTCATGAAGTACCGGGTAACGGCCGGGTCAGTCACTGTGACCGGCCCGCCGGCAGCAATTTGCGCGGTAAAGGCGGTGAGCACGGAACCACGACTCCCCAGCACATTACCGAAACGAACAGACAAGAAGGTACCGTCGGCTTCGGCAGCCACGTAAGCAGTGAGCCGTTCGGCGATGCGTTTGGAGTAGCCCAAGACGCTGGTCGGATCTGCCGCTTTGTCCGTCGAAATATTCACGAACTGTCGGACGCCTGCTGCCTTCGCGGCTTCTAGCACCGTGAGGGTGCCCCAGATGTTGCTCTTCACCGACTCACCCGGAAACCTCTCGAGGAGAGTCAGGTGCTTCAGCGCTGCTGCGTGGAACACTACGTGCGGGCGGCGTTCGGAGAAGATGCGATGCAGGTGGTCGATATCGCGGATGTCGGCCAACACCAGTTCGTCGCCATCCAGCAGCGCTCGACCGCTGATCGAGAGTTGCACAGCATGTAGCGCCGACTCGTCTCGATCCAGCATGATGAGCTCAGCCGGGCCGTAGCGGCTTATCTGGCGGCAAAGCTCGGAGCCGATCGAGCCGCCCGCGCCGGTGACGAGAACACGCTTTCCAGTGAGGTAGCTGGCAATCTTGTCCAGGTCCAGCTCGATCTGTCGGCGTCCCAGCAAGTCCGCGATAGCGATGTCACGGATGTCCTCGACCTCGATGCGGCCGTCCAGAAGTTCGGCTACTGCGGGCAGGACCTTCACCGTGAGTCCAGCTACTTCACAAAGATCGCTGACGTCACGTACCAACCCAGCGTCCGCGCTCGGTACAGCCAGCAAAAGGGTCTTGGCACCGGTGTGGGCCGCGATGGCCACGAGCTCCTGCCGACCGCCTAGCACCCTTACGCCGCGTATCCGCAAATGGCGCTTGCGAGGGTCGTCGTCCAGGAGGCCCACAGGCACGTAGCGACTCAAGGGATCCCGCATCATGGCGGCGACAACTTGATCGGCGCCCTCACCTGCACCGAAAAGGAGCAGAGGCTGACCTCCAGCGGGGCGCCGACGACGCTCTCGCACCAATCGCCAACCGTAGCGAATGCCAACCATGAAGGTGAAAGACATCAGGCCGGCAACTATCGGCACGCTTCGCGGCACCAGAAGACCGCCACGCCAAAAGATATTCAGGAACTGCAGAGAGAATGCGGCGCTACCAACGGCGAGCGCGACTCCCAGGACTTCGTCGAAAGATCCGAAGCGGTAGCGACCGCGATACAGGTGACCCACCGCGCCAAAAATCACCTGCAAGGCAGCGGCAATCAATACCGCCCCGACCAAACGCCGGTCGGGGGAACTGTTTGGGCCGAAGTCATAACGCACAGCATTTGCCAGCATGAGGGCCAGGGCCCACGACGCGACGTCCCCGACGGCTTGCAACTGCGTCCGCCATCTGGACAGAACCGTCACTGTGCACCTCCCAGGTAAGCGCGAGCGCCGTGGACACGCCATCGGCGCAGGTACGGTAGGTGACTCAGCAGAGATGGTACCGCCGAAGGCCGTGCCGGTGACCAGTCTCAGCTGCATCGTCTCATCGGGGCAACACATCAGGAAGGGTGGCCCGTGGAGCTTCGGGAGTACCTCGATGTCCTCCGTAAGCGGTGGCGTCTGGTGACGCTGTCGACTCTGTTGGCCCTGGCGGCGGCCGTGTTTCTCACGGCGTCGGCGACGCCGCAATACCGGTCGGGTGTGAAGTTCTTCGTTGCTGCGGCCCCCACCGATGCTCCGGTCGCGGGTCTTGCGGGTGCGGATCTAGGCGTACAACGAAGCATCGTGTCTTACGCAGACGTGCTGGCCGGCCCGTTCACTGCAGAGGCAGTGGCGCGCGCCGTCCCTGGACTGGCTGCCCGGGACGTCCAGGGCCACATCTCAGCCAAGCCGGTGGCCAGCACAGTGCTCCTGTCCGCGGTCGTCACCGACGCTTCGCCGCAGCGCGCGCTGGCGATCGCGTCGGCTCTGACAACAGAATTTCCAAAGATCGTGGCGCAGTTGGAGAGTCGCGCAGATGGTTTGACCCCTGCCATAAGCGTGCGAGTCACCGAGCAACCACAATTGCCCACCACCCCGTTCTCGCCGCGCCCGATACGCAACCTCCTGCTCTCGCTCATCCTGGGAGTGCTCGCTGGGGTGGGCCTCGCCGTGGCCCGCGAAACGCTCGACAACACTGTGCACGGTCCAGCGGACGTTCTCGAGTCGACCGGCGGCGCCATCCTCGGATCCATCGCCTTCGACGGCGCGGCCACCAAGCGGCCACTCATCGTTCAGGACAGGCCGCGAGCACCGCGAGCAGAGGCCTTCCGGCAGCTGCGGACGAACCTGCAGTTCATCTCCGTCGACCGGCCCTTGCGTTCCTTCGTCATCTCGAGCTCCTTGCCCAAGGAGGGCAAGAGCACGATGGCCTGCAACCTGGCCATCACCCTTGCGCAGGCCGGCGTCCGGACCTGCTTGATCGAAGGCGATCTGCGCCGACCGCGCGTGGCTGACTACCTGGGGCTCGAGGGAGCGGTCGGTCTGACCAGCGTGCTCATCGGCCGCGCCAGTCTGGAGGAGGTCCTGCAGCCCTGGGGAGAGTCGACAATGAGCGTGCTGGCGAGCGGGCCGATCCCCCCTAACCCTAGCGAGCTGCTGTCTTCCGCGGGCATGCGTACGGTGCTCAAGCAGCTTGAGCGCGACTTTGACATCGTCATCATCGATGCCCCACCGCTGCTGCCCGTCACCGACGGCGCGCTGCTGTCGACGATGACCGACGGCGCCGTTCTGAGCGTGCGCGCCGGCGTCACCCGCAAGGAGCAGCTGCGCCGGGCCGCTGAGGCGCTCGAGGCTGTCGACGCCAAGATCCTCGGCGTCGTGCTGAACATGGTGCCCAAGGGCAGCGTCGATGCCGCTTACGGCTATGGCTACGGCTACGGCTACGGCGGGTACGAAGCGGACAAGAACAAGCCGCAGATGTCCGACGAGGACGCCCTGCTGGCGTTGCGCAGTCGCGATTCCCAGAACGGTGAATCCGACTCGGCCATGCGTCCCGCCAGTCCAGGGCCCGCTGACACCTCGTCCGGCAGCCCCAGCAGCGAGGCGGCACGTGGGGGTGCGCACGTCGCGGACGACCCGACCGCCGCCAGCAGCCCGGACCTCAGCACGTGAGTGCCCGGCGCCGGAGCCGCTCCGCGCCGGGCCTGCTCGGTCGCCTGCTCGTCACAGCCTTCCTGTGCCTGGCGCTGGCGTTGGCTGTGGCCGGTTGGGTCGGCTGGCAGACGCTGCAGGGCGGCCGCGCGCTGCAGGCCGCCGCGCGAGGAACTTCAGGGCACGCGTGCCGCCCTGGCCGACGCCGGCGCCGACACCGACGTGCTACCCGGTCTGTCGCGGGCGGCTGAACACACGGCTGACGCACGCGGCCGTTTCGAAGACCCGCTCGTCAGCCTGGTGGCCGTACTTCCGTTCGCCGGCCGCCCCGTGGCCGCCGCCACGACGCTGGCGGTGAGCAGTGACGCCGTCGTCCGCGCCGCCCTGCTGCCGTTGGCCGACGACAGCCGGAGCCAGACCCCTGCAACGGCTCCTGCCTGGTGGTGGCCGGCTGGACCTCGCCTACCTCACCACGCTCGCCGCTCCGGCCACCAACGCGAGCACGACGTTGTCGGGCGCCGCGGACGGGCTGCGCGCCATGCCTGCACGCAGCGGCATCGCCCGGCTCGACGACGCCCGGCAGCAGCTGACCGACGCCGTCGAAGAGCTCAGCGGCGTCGTCGGCGACCTCGCCCTGACCAGCAAGATCGCGCCCCGGATGCTGGGCAGCGATCGTCCGCACCACTACCTGGTGATCCCGCAGAACCCGGCCGAAGCGCGGGGCACGGGCGGCTTCGTCGGCGGCTACGCGCTGCTGGAAGCCAACGATGGCACCGTACGCAGTCCTCGAGAGCGGACCGAACAACGCGCTGACGGCGATCTCGTCCGGCCCCTCGGTCGTCGACCTCGGGCCAGAGTTCTCCGAGCACTACGGCTACAACGGGCCGACCAAGGCCTGGGTGAACTCCAACCTCAGCCCCCACTTCCCCTACGCGGGCCAGATCTGGACCGCGCTGTGGAAGAACCAGAGCGGCATGACCGTCGACGGCGTCCTGGCCATCGACCCCACCGGCTTGTCCTACCTGCTGGCTGCGGCCGGCCCCGTCACGCTGGACGACGGCACGAAGGTGAGCGCCAAGAACGTCGTCGATCTGACCCTGCGCGACGCCTACGCGCGCTTCGACAAGGACGAGCGCTCGCGCGACGGGTTCTTGACCAAGGTGCTGACCGCCGCCGCCGATGCTGTTCTCGATCAGAAGGCTTCCGGCCCCGCCCTCCTCAAGGGGTTGAGTCGCGCTGCCTCTGAGCGTCGGCTGCTGCTGTGGTCGCCGGACGCCGAGACGGAGCAGGCCCTCGGTCAGCGGCCGCTCGCCGGCCGGCTGCCGGATCGGTCCGGCCGTGGGTGATGCCATCGTCAATGCAGGTGCGACCAAGCTCGACTACTACCTGGAGCGCACCGTCGTCTACAGCGCCCGGGTGCCGCGGCAGCGCGAGCACGCTCACCGTCACCCTGACGAACACCGCACCGCGGCGACGGCTCGCTCCCCGCGCTATGTCGACGCGCCGAGGAACCGCCTCGACGGCGAGCCGGCCGGCACCAACCGCGACCTCGTGACCCTCTACGTGCCTTGGACGCTGAGGTGCTCTCGGTGACCCAGGACGGTACGGACTCTGTCGCCCGCACAGGGCAGCGAGCTGGGCCTGCGCTGGATCGAGACGCTGGCGGTCGTGCGAGCCGGCGCGACGACCACGTTCACTCGTCACCTTCAACGAGCATGACCCGCAGGCCGACATCGGCCGGGTGCAAACGCCGCTCGTCCGTCCCGAGACGTTTACGGTCGTCCCCTGCTCCGTGACCCGACAGGAACTGGAAGCCGCGCTAGCCGCCGGTGACGCCCAAGGTGCCCAGGTCCGCGACCAGCCGCGGCGTCGACCTGCCGCTGCTCCTCATCGGACAACGGACCGCTGCCAGGCTGTCGACAGCCACCCCTGCGCGACGGGGTCCAGGAACAGGACTCGCTGGCGACTGGCGGTATCGCGCAGCACTGCGCGGACGCCGCCGAAGTCGCTGTCCGGCGCTGCTCGCAACGGTCCGACGAGCACGATCCGCGCGCCCGTCGGCAACCGGCCTTCAACCGCTGGATGGTGCCCGCCACACCGGCCGCCAGCGTTCCCGGGGTCGCAGCGAGGTCGGCGCGGCCACCCTGCACGAGCACGACGTCCTGACCGGAACCCGCCGGCAGGGATCGCTCTACCAGACCGGCGAAGTTTGGCGCGCCCGCGGGAGCAGCGGTGTAGCCGGTTCCCGCGGCGTCGACGCTGCGCAACGCCCACCCCGACTGGGCAGCGGCCTGCTCCGTCGCGGAGGCGGGGCCGTCGCCGACGAGCTCGTCGCCGAAGACCGTCACCCGCAGCCTTGGCCGGTCCGGACCGGCGGCAGCGCCGGAGGCCCGCGGTGGAGAACGCAGCAGCCCCACGACGGAAGCGCTCACCGCCACCACCAGCATGACGAGGAGCAGGTCGGCTAGCAGTCCGCGTCGACGCATCATGCGGGAAGCCTACGGGCCGACCGATCACGATGGACAACACCACGAACCCCGCCCCCGCAGCAGCGGGGACGGGGTTCGCTGGAGCGCGGTCGTGCTAGTAGACCAGCGTCGAGCGCACGTTGCTGGAACCCGGCGCGTTCTGCAGGTCCTGTCCGGTGCGGGCGACGAAGCCGAAGCGGCCCTGAGCCGGTGAACTTGCGGTTGATGACCCACTCGCCGTCGCTGGCTCCGCCCGGGTCTGCGCGGTGAGGACCTGCCGGCCGCTCGGGGCGACGCGGTAGAGGCTGATGATCAGGCCGCCGCGGCGCGCCGGCAGCGTGTCCCCGCAGAACGTGTAGTCGCGGGGGCCGTTCCGCTTGGCCAAGATGCTGATCGTGGTGCGGACGTTGACGACCTTGCTGACCGAAGGCGCAGCCGCGCTGCTGGGCGTAGAGGCGGGTGTTGGCCGGCGGCGTCGAGGCGAACTCCGCCATGCCGCTCGCGCCCACCTCAGCGCTACCGCACGACGCGGTACGTGGTCGACGGCCGGGTGTAGGCGAACACGTCGATGATGCTGTTCGGGGTCGGCCGTGACGGTCAGCCCCGCCGAGCCGCCGGCGGACATCGTGTCGCGCTCCAGCATGACCTCGGCCGCGCGCAGGCAGCCGGGAGGCGGCGGCGGCTCGGCCGCCGGGGAGTCTGCGACGGCCGTCGAGGGTGCTGGTCGCGGTGGTGCTCGGCGTCGCCGAGGCGGCGCACGGGGCGCGGCAGGTCGGACGCGGAGGCGACGAGCGGGTCCGACGCCATCGGCGATGCCGCCGAGCGTTGTTGCTGGCGGGGCGAGGGCGTCGCGGGCGGCGGGTCGCGGGGGGTAGACCTGCGCCGACGCGTGCCCCCCGAGCCGCCCAGACGACGGCGGTCAGCACCAAGCCGGTGAGGCCTGCACCCGCGGCGAACCTGCGCGTCAGGCTGGATGTTGTGGTCACGAGGGCTCTCCGTGGGGCTTGTGGCGAACGAGGCGTCGAACCAACGCCCGACAACGCGCTGGGACCGGAAGATGTCAACGCGGCAACCTAGCGCAGGCGTCCTCCGAAGTCCACCCCTATAGCGAAAAGATCTTGCCAGGAGTCACTCACCGATCCACCGGGCTCAGCCGGGCACACAGATGTGGCTGCAGGTGCTCGCCGACCGCCGCCATGTCGACCGCGTAGGCCAGGTCGCGGCCCTCCACCAGGCCGTACAGCCGGTGCATCGCGGTGACGGCTTGGCGGTGTCGGTGCGCGCGACGACGTCGGTGCGCAGCTCGATCTTGTGGAAGACCACCTCGCCGACGTAGACCTCGACGATGCCGGTCGGGTGGGCCAGCAGCACCTCGACGTCGCGCGGCTGCCGCGCCCGGCCGCCAGAAGCCGCTCTCGCGGGCGGCGGGCCGCACCCGCTCGCCGGCGTCGTCCAGGATCCAGGCCCGGCTCTCGTAGGCCAGGAACGGGCGGCCGTCGTGGGCGAAGACGACCTCCTGCTCGTAGCGCTGCTCGGTGATCGTCGGGTAGCCGACGACGCCGAGGCCGCGCCAGCTGCCGACGAGGAACGCCAGGTGCTCGAGCCGCTCGTGCAGCGGCGGGGTCTCGTCGCTCATGCCAGCAGCAGACGGCTGATGATCATCTTCTGGATCTCGGTGGTGCCGCCGCCGATGCTGGTGAGCTTGGCGTCGCGCAGCGCGCGCTCGGCGGGGAAGTCGCGCAGGTAGCCGTAGCCGCCGTGGATCTGGATCGCCTCCAGCGCGTTCTCGACCGCCAGCCGGCCGGTCATGGCCTTGGCGATGCTGGCCTCCAGCGTGTGCTCCTGGCCGTTCTCCTTGAGCCAGGCGGCCTTGTAGACGGCGTTGCGGCACGCCTGGTAGCTGATCTCCATGTCGGCGATCTTGTGCGCGATCACCTGGAAGTGCGCGATCGGCTTGCCGAACTGCTCGCGCTGCTTGGCGTAGGCGATCGCGCCGTCGATGGTGGCCCGCATGCCGCCGATCGTCGCGGCCATCATGACGGTGCGCTCCCAGTCGAAGCACTCGAACGCCACCCGCCACAGCGCCTCGCCCTCCACGCTCAGGATCGACGTCGGCCGGCACCCGGCAGTCCTGCAGGTGGATCTCGGCGGTCGGTGAGGAGCGGCAGCCCATCTTGTCCAGCTCGCGCCCGACGACGAAGCCCGGCGTGGTGGTGTCGACGACGAACGCCGTCGGGCCGCGGTCGGTCTTGGCCAGCACCGTGCAGACGTCGGCGATCGGCCCGTTGGTGATGAAGATCTTCGTGCCGTTCAGGACGAAGTCGTCGCCGTCGCGCACCGCCGTGGTGCGGATCGCCGCCGCGTCGCTGCCGGCCTCGGGCTCGGTGGACGCCCAGGCGCCGATCAGCGAGCCGTCGCACAGGCCGGGCAGCCAGCGCTGCTGCAGCTGCGGCGTCCCGTGCAGCCAGATCGGGACGCTGCCGATCACCCAGTGCGCGCCGAGCGACAGGCCGAACCCGCCGTCGAGCCCGCCCTCGGCGAGCGCTTCGTTCACCAGGCAGCAGTCCAGGATCGAGCCGCCGGAACCGCCGTGCTCCTCCGGGATCGGCATGCCGGCCACGCCTGCGGCAGCCAGCTGCTTCCAGACGTCGGGGTCCCAGCGGCCGTCCCGGTCACGCTCGGCCGCCCCGGGCGCGATCACCTCGGCAGCGAGCCGCTTCATCGAGGCGTAGAGGGCCTGCTGTTCCGCGCTGATGGAGAAGTCCATGGCGCGCAGGCTAACCGCGGTTCACTCGGCGCGCTCCGAGCAGTGCCCGGCACCACCTACCGGCTCGCGGCGCTCCGCGACGCCGGAACCGCGGACGCCTCCCGCAACCGCTGCTGCCGCAGCCGTTCGTCGTGACGCCGCGGGTCGTCGAGCCGAGGGTCGTCCAGTCGCCTGCGCCGTGGCTGGTCGGAGTCTCGGACGAGCACCACGGAAGACTCGAGTGGCGACAGATCCAACATCTACAGCTCCGTACCTCAGACCCCCGCGGGTCGACCGGCGGCGAAGGTAGCGCGGACGAGGCAACTTGTCACCCCGCTGGCAAGATCGATTGGCCCTACCTGTAGCGGTTTTGGCTGCCAGAACCCCATGAGGTCAGGGCACGCGACGGCCGACCGAGGTCCGTACGTCCTTCGACAGGCAGGTCGGGCAGCGGGTCCAACCCTGGGGTCGCGCCCACTCGGCCGTCGTGCCCTCCGCGCGCGCCGCCTGCCGCGCGCGACGCCGCCGCTGCACCTCGCGCTTCGGCAGATCGGACCCCTCGACCCCCCACCAACGACGCTTGCAGTGGTTGCAGCGTCGCCACTCCTCCGCGGCGCCGTCGCGCGCCGGCTCCTGCGGACGCGAGCTCGCGGCCGGGTGCGCACGGCGCGCCGCCAGCGCGCCGGCCAGCCGCACCAGGACGAGCACGGTCGCGACGGGCACGAAGATGAAGCCGAACAGCACGCCCACCAGCGTCGCGCCGTACGACAGCAGCTCACCCGTCATCGCACGCGGGCCCGGTCAGCCATCACGCCGACAGCAACGGATGGTCGCGCAGCCAGTCCCACACCTGCTCGGTCGCGTCAACCCCGTGCGCATCACGCGTCATCCAGGTGTGCCCGGCGCCGGGCACGATGACGATCTTGACGTCGCTGCCGGCCTTGCGGAACGGCTCGAGCGACGCGCTCACTGGCGGGAAGGTGACCTTCAGCGGCTTGTTGTAGCCCCCCAGCAGCGGGATGACGTTGTCGCGCGCGCCGTGCAGCTCGAGCACCGGCGTGGCCCGTTTGGGGGTGCACGGGGCGACGTAGACCCCCGCCACCACCGCGACGGCGGAGACCACCAGCGGCCGGGCGCAGGCGTAGCGCAGCGCCATCATGGCGCCGTTGGACCCGCCCGTGATCGAGATGCGGTTGGGGTCGACGAGCACCCGCTGCTGCACCAGCGTCAGCACCTCGTCGAGGTAGGCGACGTCGTCGACGTTCTCGTCGCTGCCCGGGAAGCAGCAGGTGCCGCCGTTCCAGGAGCCGCTCGCGCCGCTCGGGAAGGCGACGACGAAGCCCTCCTTGTCGGCCAGCTTCTCCAGCCGGGTGTACGTGCGGACGGCGTCGGTGTCCTGCGCGTGGGCGTGCAGCGCGAGCACCAGCGGGGCCGGCGCCAGCAGCCCGGCGGGCACGTGCAGGGTGACGGTGCGGTTCAGCCCGCCGTGGAACTGCGACGTCGGGAAGGTCTCGGTGAAGCCTGGGCGGGCCGTCAGACGCTGCGCCTGGCCGCCGGGGGCCGCCGTCCGTCGCGCGGTGACGGCGGCGGCCGCGGCCTGCGCGGCAGCCGGCGACGTCACGCCGAGCGGCGTCGCGCGCAGCGACACGACCGTGCCGAGGCCGACGGCGTCCGCGTCCTCGCCAGCCAGCAGGGTCGGGGACTCGCGTGCCTCGCCACCGCCGACCGCACCTGCTGCGGCTGCGAGCGGCCGGACGTCGACCGGCTGCCCCGTCGCCACCGTCGTCAGGCCCCCCGCGAGCACCGCGAGGGCCGCGATGCCGACGGTCAGCGGCAGGCGGCTGACCCGCAGGCGACGGAGCGGGCGAGGTCCAGGCATCGGAAGGTCAGCGCTGGCCCTGGTACAGCTTGTAGACGACATAGATGCTGAACCAGCCGATGAAGGCGAAGGCCGCCACGAGCAGGCCGGTGTAGAAGAGCTCGAGCACCGCGGGCGGGCCTTCCTGTCAGGACGGCGGCCGGCAGCACCGGACCGTCGGGAGCCGCGGTGCAGCACCGGGCAGGTGCCGAAGCCTACCGTCCGGCCGCGACCGCGGCGCTGCCGCCTGGGCCGCCTACCGCAACGTCGCCGCGAGGCGCAGACTGTCCGGCGTGGACAGGTCGCTGGTCGTCAAGCTCACCGCAGGCGCCGAGGCCGCGGAGCGGTGCGCGCAGGCCTTCACCGTCAGCGCGGTCGCCGTCGCCTCCGGGGTCGCGACGAGCCTGTGGCTGACCGGGGAGGCGTCCTGGTTCGCCGTGCCCGGCCGCGCCGAGGCGTTCGAGCTCGCGCACAGCGCGCCGCTGTTCGAGCTGCGCGACGCCGTGCTCGCCGGCGGCACGCTCACCCTCTGCACCCAGTGCGCCGCCCGCCGCGGGCTCGGCGCCGGCGACCTGCTGCCCGGGATCCGGCTCGCCGGCGCGGCCGTGTTCGTCGCGGAGTCCCTGGCCGACGGGGCGCAGGCGCTCGTCTACTGACGCCAGACCGCGGACCTGCGCCAAGCCACCACCCCCGCGAGCACCACCCCCGCAGGCCCCACCCCCGTGCGCCACCACCACCGCGAGGGTCGGGAACGGCCCCGTTCGCCGACCAGCAAGCGGGGCGGAACCCGACCCTCGCGGACGCCGCGCCCCCGCCGACTCCGCCCCGACCGTCGACGGGCCCCCGCCGCCCCCGGCCCTCGCGGGCTCGGGCCCCCGGCAGGCCCGGGACGCGATCAGCGCAGGAAGGCGGGCAGCACCTGTGGACCGTGCTCGCGCGCGGCCCGCAGGTAGGCATGCGTCACGCGCTCCACGACCTGCCGCGGGCGACGGTCGTCCACGGCCGTCGTCACGACGACCTGCCAGCCGCACTGCCGCGTCAGCTCGTCACGCAGGACGTCGTGGTGACGCTGCCGGCGGCCGCCGTCGGCGTGGACCTCGCCGTCGTGCTGGACCGCGACCTTCGCCTGCGGGTCGCCGAGATCAGGTGCGGCGATCCAGCCACCCCAGGTGTCCCGGACGACGGTGCCGTGGCGGAGCGCGGTGAAGCCCGCGGCGTGCAGCCGCAGCCGGAGCCGGGTCTCGGCCGGGGAGTCCGCGCCGCCGTCCAGCAGGCTGAGCGCGCGGCGGGCGAGCGGCAGGCCCGGGCGGCGCGTGCGTCGGGCCACGGCCGCAGCGACGGCGGCGGCACCGTCCCGACGGACCACCGCATCGCCCAGCGCCACCAGCGCCTCCAGCCCGAGCACGGCGGCGAGGTCGACGAAGGCCCGCGACCCCGCCGCCACGGCCAACCCCTGCACGACGCGCTGCTCGTCCGGCTCGACCGGGGTGCGGTGCACGCGGACGCCGGGCCGCTCCGAGCGCGGTGCCGCCCGCCCGCGCGCCAGGTGGACGAGGCCGTCGTCGTCCACGGGCAGCCGCAGCAGCGCCGCCGCGGTGCGCCCGCACGGGACAGCGTCGGGCATCGCCAGCAGCGCGGCCTCGGTCCGGACCCGGAGCGTCACCGCGCTCCCGCGGGCCACGTACAGGTCGCGCGAGAGCTGGACGTAGGCGCGGCCCCGCAACCGCTGCCGCGTCAGGCCGGACGCGCTCCCGAGAAAGACCACCGTCGCATCCTGGGCGCTCGCGCGGTCCCGGCAGCGGTTGTCAACAGCCCTGCCTCGCGCGTCCCCCCTGCGCGAGGGTCGGGAACGGCCCCGTGCGACGGCGGGGAGCGGGCGGATCCCGACTGCCGCGGAGAGAGCCGCCCTCCCTGCCGGCCGCCCTCCCTGCTCGCGCCGGCCGCGCAGCCGGCGCGCGGGCACGGGGCCGTTCGGCCCAGTGCAGAGATAGTCATCTTTCGCTATGCACACCTGACGTTGCGTGACCGAAACAGGAGTACCGGCAACACTCCGTCACTTCCGAAGGACCGTCCCATGCCCCGTCTGCGTACCGCTGCTGCTCTGTCGCTCGCCGCCGCCACCAGCGCCCTCGCGCTCGCCGCCCCGGCGCAGGCGGCCGACACCCCCGTGACGTTCACCCTCACCACCACCGGTGCGCTGAGCATCGCCGCTCCCACCTCCGAGGTCACCCTGACCGGCAGCGCGCTGTCGCTCACCGGCACCGTCGTCAGCGCCGCCCTCGGCGCCACCACCGTCACCGACGGCCGCGCGAGCCTGCTGCACAACGTCACGGTCACCATGTCCGCGAGCGACTTCGTGCAGAAGGACGCCGGCAACAACGTCGTCGCCACCATCGCCAAGGGCGCCGCCACCGGCTACTCCGGCGCGGCGACCGGCGGCACCCTGACGTCGCTGTTCGTGCCGACCACCGCGGTCACCCCCGCCAGCATCGGCGGCACCGGCGGCGCGACGATCGGCACCGTCGTCGGCCTGATCGGCAGCGGCACCGTCACCTACAGCCCCACGGTCAGCGTGGCGGTCCCGGCGACCGCCGTCGCAGGCGTCTACACCGGGACCATCTCCCAGACCGTCGCCTGACCGCGCGGCCGGGCCTTCTCCTACAGGGATCCGGTGCACGTGCCGATCCTGGCCGCATGACGCGCGCCCGAGCCCTGCTGGCGGCGGTCCTGCTCGCGGCGCCGCTGCCCGCAGGCGTCGCCGCGGCCCAGCAGCCCGCCGGAGCCGACACCGGCATCGGCATCCGGCTGCTGGACGCCCCGTCGACCGCAGGGACGACCCCCGCGCCAGGATCTACGTCGTCGACCACGTGCAGCCCGGGACGACGCTGACCCGCAGGATCGAGGTCGTCGACGACACCGCCGCCGCCGTCCGGCTCAACGTCTACGCGGCCGCGGCGGACGTCGTCCAGGACGGCTTCGCCGTCGGCGAGGGCCGGGCCACCAACGAGCTGACCGACTGGATCACCGTGTCGCCCGCGACGGTCGCCCTGGACGCCCGGGGGCCGCAGCACCGTCACCGTCCGGATCGCCGTCCCGTCCGACGCCGCGGTCGGCGAGCGCTACGGCGCGGTGCTGGCCGAGCTGCCGGGACGGCCCGGACCCGCCGGCCAGCTGGGCGTCACCTCCCGCGTCGGGGTGCGGATCTACCTGGACGTCGGCACCGGCGGCGAACCGGCCAGCGACTTCGAGGTCTCGACGCTGACGCCGCAGCGGCGCGCCGACGGCACCCCCGTGGTGACCGCGCAGGTGACGAACACGGGCGGGCGCGCGCTGGACCTGTCCGGCACGCTCACCCTGTCCGACGGCCCCGGCGGGCTGTCGGCCGGTCCGTTCCCCGTCGACGTCCGCACCGTAGGTGTCCGCCGCTCGGCCGACGTCGCGGTCGCCCTGTCCAAGGAGCTGCCGGCGGGGCCCTGGCGCGCCCGGCTGCAGCTGCGCAGCGGACCGCTGCAGAAGGCGTCCGAGGCGACCCTCACCTTCCCGACCGGCGCGTCGACCGTCGGGACGCCGGCGCAGGCCCGGGACGTGCCGCTGGCGCAGGACCCGAGCGTCGTGATCCCGGTGGCCGGCGGTCTGATCCTGCTCGTCCTGCTCGGCCTGCTGCTGTTCCTGCTCTGGCGCCGACGCCGCGACCGGGACGAGGACGAGGCGCCCGTGGACGCACCCGTCGACGTGCTGGTCTGAGGACGCGGACTGCTCAGGACACGGTTTGCACACTTTGCCCCCGGCTGTGCCAGAACCTGTGTAGAAACGACCCCACGGTGACGCGTGGCGCGTAGGTTCGTCCACGCGAGGCCGCAGCCTGGTGGGTGAGGGGTGCGGCCGGCCTCCCCGCCTGCTCGTTGCCGAGCAGCGAGGTGCACGTGCTGTGGCGACGATCGACGGTAGGGGGGTGGACGCGCACATGCGACGACGACTGCAGCGACGCGGTCCGGACGGTGAGCACGGCGCCATCGCCGTCGCCACGGCCATCATCGTGGCGTTCGCCCTGGTTCCCGTCAGTGCGCTCGCCCTCGGCACCTACGTGCGCTCCGGCGTCCAGTCCGAGATGCAGCGGTCGGCCGACGCCGGGTCGCTCGCCGGAGCCAGCGCGCTCGCGCTCACGAACCTGGCCCTGATCCAGACGGGCACGCCCGAGCTCGACCAGGTCCTGCCGACCTTCCCGCAGATCACCGACGTCCTGGGCAGCAACGGTCTGGCCTGCAACGCGGCGAAGCTGGCCGCCGGCATCGACAACACCCTGTCGACGCTGAACCCGAACACGAACGTCACCTGCGACGCGACCTACGCCAAGTCGCCGGAGTTCGCCGGCTGCGTCAGCAACATCCTGGGTCTGGTCCCCGACCTCACCCAACCCGTCGACGTCAACAAGATCCTCGGTCAGCTGCCGGTCGTGGTGAACCCGCCGGTGCCGCTGCCGGTGCCGCTGCCCGGTGGCCTGCCGGTACCCGTGGTGGTGCCCGTGCCAGCGCCGGTCGTCCCGGTGACCAAGATGGTGCAGGACACGTTGAACCCGTACAAGAACGCGGTGCAGAACCTGCTGCCGGCGTTCCTGGAGAACGGCGTCCAGGTCGAGCTGACGTACAACGCCCGCGGGCCGGTCGACTCCGTCTTCAACAACGGCCCGGGCACCACGGCAACGGCGGTCAGCACCTCCCGCCGCCGCTTCAAGCCGCTGCTGCCGCAGGTTCCGAGCCAGCTCGCACCCGCGCAGACCCTGGTCGTGTTCTACATCCAGGAGCTGCTCGCCAACCTCAAGGGCGTGGTCGGTCAGACCGGCGGGACGGTGACGCTGCCGCCAGAGCTCGGTCTGGACCCGATCGTCGTCCCCACCATCAACGCCGTCGGGCTCAAGCCCACCTGTAAGGCGGCCGCGATCGACCTGGTCGACGACCTCAGCGACGCTTTGACGGTCTCCCCGGACCAGACCGCCAACGAGCGCTTGAACTGTCTGCTCACCGGCGTGCTCGGGCTCGATCCTGCCAAGACCGTCCAGAACGTCGTCGACAACCCGCTCGGCATCCCGCGAGGCGCTGCCCGGGATCCTCGGCGTGACCCCGAACCCCGGTGCGCTGCAGGGGCTGTGCCCCGGTGACCTGTTCCGCTCGCAGCTGGCTCCCGACTCGACCAAGATCGTGATCGGTCCGTGAGCAGCTGCCCCCCACGCGCGCAGACTCGCCGGGAGCAAGGCGCCACCTCGGTCGAGTTCGCGATCGTCGCGCCCGTGTTCCTGCTGCTGGTCGGCGGCGTGCTGGTGTTCGGGCTGCTGATGTTCTACAGCGCCCTCGCCGAGCACGCGGCGCGCGTCGGCCTGCGCAAGGCCGAGATCCGCACCTCGGCCGGCTACCCCGACCAGTCCCAGGTCATCACCACCATCGACAACACGTTCGGCGGCCTGCTGCCGATGCCGAAGAACAGCGCACCCGGTCAGCTGCTCGACCGTCGGGTCGGCGTCCTCCAACGGCCGCAGCCAGGGCGAGACCGTCACCGTCCGCGTGGTCTACGAGATCCCCGCCATCACCGCAGCGACCACGCTGATCCCGGAGACGACGCTGCGCCTGAAGCTGGCCGCGCTGTTCACCGTCGAGCGCACCGCCCGCGGCAGGCTCGAGTGAGGCTGTCCTGGCCACGCGCCGGCGACGGCGGCGCGGCAGCCGTCGAGCTGGCGATCGTCCTCGGCCTGTTCGTCCCGCTGCTGGCGCTCGTCGCTCCGCTGGCGTACCTGTTCTACGAGAACCTGCAGCTCGGCCGCACCGCGGGCGACGTGATCCGCTTCAGCAGCAGCCGCACCGACGCGAACCGCACCGTCGAAGACCCGAACGGCGGCGCCGAGCGAGCCCGTCCCCGCCCTGGCGCTGCCGTCGACCAAGGCCACCGAGCTGGAGGTGCAGCGCGCGTACACCGGCCGCGGCACCGCGCTGCTCACCAGCTTCACCCCCAACGTGAAGACCGCTCGCGACACCTGCCCCTCGGGCTTTCGCGTCATCATCCAGCTTCAGACGACAGTCGACGTCGGACCCTTCGCTGGCCTGCTCCTCGGCGGCCAGACCAACCCCACGCTGAAGGCGCAAGCCACCAGCTGTCAGGAGTAGGCACGTGCGCAAGCTCAACATCACCATCCTGGTCGGCGTCCTGGTGGCCGTGCTGGGCTTCCTGCTGGTCTTCGTCTACGGCCGCGACGTGGACAAGCGCGTCGCCGACGGCAAGGCCACCGTCATGGTGCTCGTGGCCAACGAGACGTTGACCCCGGCCTCACGCCGGACGAGCTCATGGCCAAGCTCACCGCGACCGCCATCCCGCAGGCCTACGTCGCCGACGGCGCGATCGACTCGCTCGACAACGTCAAGGGCCAGGTGCTGCTCGGCCCGCTGCCCAAGGGCGGCCAGCTCACCTCCGACCAGTTCGGCAACCCCAACAACGCCGGCTCGGTCAAGCCCTCCAAGGGCAAGGTGGCGCTGGCCATCGGTGTGAACCTGACCCCCGGGGTGGCGCGGTACATCACCCCGGGCAGCAAGGTCGACGTCTTCGTCACCTACAGCACCACCGGCGGCGACAACGAGCAGGTCGGTCTGACCAAGCTGTTCCTGAGCAACGTCAAGGTGATGACCGTCAGCATCGCCGCCCTGCAGGCCAGCACCAACAAGGACTCCGGCGACAACAACGACGGCAGCCAGCAGCCGGACACGCAGGTCGTCGCGGTGCTGGACGTGCTGCCGGGTGACGCCGAGAAGCTCGTCAACGGTGCGACGCTGGGCCAGCTCTACCTGGCGCTGTCCTCCGCCGAGGGCGACGGTGAGGTGCACAAGACCCAGGGCGCCACCCCCAACGACGTGGTGGGCTCCAACAGGTGACCTGGATCCTGGCGGTCTGCGACCGCACCGGACAGCTGCTCGACGCGGTCGAGTCGGTGGCGGACGGTCAGTTCGAGGACACCGAGGCCGTGGCGGTCCCGCACGGCCCCGGGCTGGACGGCGACGACACCGACGCGGACGTCCTGGTTCTCGGCGGCCGCGAGCTGACCTCGGTCGGGCTCCGGCGAGCCACGATGTGGCTGGACCGGCACCCCGGTGCGGCCGCGCTCGCGCACCTGGACGACACCGTCGCCACGCTCCCCAGCCGCGACGACCTGCTCGCTGCCGGCATCTCCGACTGGTACGAGGGCCCCGTCGACGATCTCGACGCGCTCGCCGACGCCCTCGAGGCGCTCGGCGCCGCGGTGAGCGAGGTCATCGACCAGACGCTCGCCGCGCCCGTCCCCGTGCCCGTCGCCGCCGCACCTGTGGCGAAGGCGTCGGCGAAGGGCACTGGCAAGGCCCCGGCGAAGGGGGCCAAGGCGGCCGGCGGTGCAGCCACGGCGCGAGCGCAACCGGCGGACGCCGTCGAGTACCTGTCGGACCTGATGTCCCAAGACCAGGGTTCGGGCACCGGCCCGTCCGGCGGCGTGCTGTTCGGCGGCGCCGAGGACCTCCCGGCCGGCAACTACCAGATCCACTCCGACGGCGAGTCGGCGTACGTCATCACCGTCGCCTCGGCCAGCGGCGGCTCGGGCAAGACCTTCTACGCCGCCAACCTGGCCAGCTTCCTGGCCGACCAGGGCCACCGCGTCGTGCTCGTCGACCTCGACCTGCAGTTCGGTGAGGTCGGCGCCGCCCTGCAGATCAAGCACCCGTACTCGATCTACGACGGCCTCTACGACGGCCGCGGCGAGCCGCTTCCCGACGACGCCCTGGACCAGCACCTGGCCGAGCTCGTGCACCACAGCGTCCTGGGCTTCGACGTGCTGCTGGCGCCCCGCGACCCCACCGTCGGCGAGCTCATCACCGCCGAGGACGTCGAGCTCGTCGTCGCCGTCGCCGCCGGGCGCTACGACGTCGTGCTGCTCGACACCCCGCCCGCGCTCACCGAGACCGTGCTGTCGGTCCTGGACCGCAGCGACGTCGTCACCGTCCTGTCCACCCTGGACGTCCCGAGCCTGCGCAACCTGACGTCCTTCCTGGACGTGCTGCGCCGCATCGACGTCGGCCGCGACCGCGTCAAGCTGATCCTGAACAAGGTCGAGTCCGACATCGGCATCGACGTCTCGCAGGCGCAGGAAGCCTTCGGCGGCCGCTTCGTGGCCACGCTTCCCGCGGCCAAGTCGGCGTCGCGGTCGATCAACACCGGCACCGTCGTGCTGCGCTCGGAGCCCAAGAGCCCGCTCTCGCGGGCGCTGATCTCCAGCATGCACACCATCCTGCCGCCCGAGCTGCGTCCTGCCACCGGCCCGGCGTCGGTGGGCGAGGACGCCGGCGCTGACGCCGATCCGTCCAGCACGACCGCCAAGGGCTGGCGGAACCTGTTCCGTTCGCGCCGATCCGTCCCCGGAGGAAACCCGTGAAGCTGTCAGAGCGCCTGGCCCGCAAGGCCGAGGGCAACGACGACGGTGCAGCCGCGCCGACGGGTCGTCGCAGCGACGCGGCTGCCCGCCCGGCAGCGGGTGCTCGTGCCGCCCGGGCCAGCGCCGTCGCCGAGAGCGGGACCGCCACCACCCGGCGTCGCGGGGCCGCAGCGCCGGCCGCGTCGGCACCGGCCGCACCCGCTGCTGCGGACGACGACGCCCCGGCGCCCTCCGCGCCCCGCACGGCCGCCGCGCGCACTCCGCGTACCACGGTGGCGCCGCGACGGGCGCGCCGCGAGCTCGCCGAGGTCCGCGACGGGCTCGACGGCCTGCGCGCCAAGGTGCGGATCGGCGTCGTGTCCGAGCTCGGCCCGAAGCTCACCGCCGGCGCCGTCGACGAGGCCGTCGTCCGCCGGCTGCTGGAGACCCACCTCACCGAGGCGCTGCGCTCCTCGACCGTCACCGTCGGACCGACCGAGCGGGCCGAGTTCATCGAGTCGACGCTGGCCGACATGCTCGGCTGGGGGCCGCTGACCCCGCTGATGGCCGACCAGACCGTCACCGAGATCATGGTCAACGGCCTGGACGACATCTGGGTGGAGCGTCGCGGCAAGATCGAGCGGACCGAGGTCCGCTTCCCGTCGATGAGCTCCTACCGCACCGTCATCGACCGCATGCTCGCCGTCGCCGGTCGCCGGGTCGACGAGGCGCAGCCGATGGCCGACGGTCGCCTGCCCGACGGCAGCCGCATCAACGTCATCATCCCGCCGCTGGTGGTCGGCGACCCGGTGCTGACCGTGCGGCGCTTCCCCGAGATCAGCTTCACCGTGGCCGACCTCGTCGAGCGGGGATCGCTGTCACCGGAGGCCGCCGACTTCCTGAGCCTGTGCATCGAGGGCAAGCTCAACGTCATCGTCAGCGGCGGCACCGGTACCGGCAAGACGACCCTGCTGAACGTGCTGTCGACCGCGATCCCGCAGCAGGAGCGGGTCATCACGATCGAGGACTCCGCCGAGCTGCGGCTCAGCCAGCCGCACGTGGTGACGCTGGAGGCGCGGCCGGCGAACATCGAGGGCGTCGGCCTGGTCAGCATCCGCGACCTGGTCCGCAACGCGCTGCGCATGCGCCCGGACCGGATCCTGGTCGGGGAGGTCCGCGGCGGCGAGGCGCTGGACATGCTGCAGGCCATGAACACCGGTCACGAGGGGTCGATGACCACCGTGCACGCCAACACCCCCCGCGACGCGCTCGCCCGCGTCGAGACGATGGTGCTGATGAGCGGCGTCGAGCTGCCGCTCAACGCCATCCGCGAGCAGGTCGCCAGCGCGCTGGACATCATCGTGCAGCTCGCCCGTCAGAACGACGGCAGCCGCGTGGTCAGCACCATCTCCGAGGTGCAGGGACGCGAGGGCGACACCATCACGCTGCAGGACGTCTACACCCGGGCCGGCAACGCCAAGGAGCTCACCGCGACCGGACTGCGGCCGCGGTCGGTGGAGAAGGTCCAGGACCGCGGCCTGGAGGTGCCGGCCTCGCTGTTCCGCAAGACCGTCGCCACGACCGCCTCCGTGAAGCGCAAGTCATGACCGCCCGTCCGTCGCTCCGGAGGCCCCGATGACGTTCCTCGCCTCGCTGATGGTCGCCGTCGGGCTGTTCGCGGCCATCGTGGCCGTCAACCAGCGCAGCAACCGGAGGGTCCGCGACCTGTCCTCGCTGCTGCAGGAGTACTCGCCCGACAGCGACAGCCCCGCGGTCAACGAGGACGACGACCTGCGGGCTGCGTTCGCCTCGACCGGACGGCTCGCCGAGCGTGCGCTGGGCGGCTCCGGGCTGCTGGCCAAGGTGCGCGCCACGCTCCTGCGCAGCGACTGGACGATCTCCCCCGGCGAGTTCGTCGCGGTGAGCGTGGCGGTCGCCGCCCTGGGCTTCCTCGTCGGGCTGCTGTCCGGCACCGTCGTGCTGGCGTTCGTGCTCGTGCTGCTCGGCCTGCTGCTGCCGTACGTGCTGGTCGCCCGCAGCGTCTCCGTCCGGCGCCGCCGTTTCGACGACCAGCTGCCCGACGTGCTGGACCTGCTGGCGGCCAGCCTGGAGTCCGGCAACGGCCTGTCGCAGGCGCTCGAGCTGGTCGTGGCCGAGGCAGCCGACCCGGCGGCGTCGGAGTTCGCCCGCGTGCTGACCGCCACCCGGCTGGGCGCGACGCTCGTGGAGGGGCTGGAGGAGATGTCCGAGCGGCTGGACTCGCGCGACCTCACCTACACCGTCCAGGCGATCACCGTCCAGCAGACCACCGGCGGGCGGCTGGCGGAGGTGCTGCACATCGTCGCCGAGTTCATGCGCAGCCGCTTCGAGCTCAAGCGCGAGCTGTCGGCGCTCACCGCCGAGGGACGGTTGTCGGCGTACATCCTCGGCGGCCTGCCCATCGCGCTCGCCGGACTCATCGCCGTGATCAGCCCCGGCTACCTCAACCCGCTGTTCACCACCCTTCCCGGCCTGATCCTGACGTTCGGAGCGCTCGTCCTCATGGGCATCGCGTTCATCATCATGGCCAAGATCATCCGGATCGAGGTCTGACGTGCTGCTGCTGTCCTGTCTGCTGGTGGCCGCCGGGCTCGGCATCGTCGCCTACGGCCTGAGCTACCAGCGGATCACCGTCGGCTCGCGTCCGGACAACGTCGACCTCGCGCTCGGGGCGGCGCTGCCCGACGACGACGCCCCGGCCACCGGTGCGCTCTACCGCGCGCTGGAGCCGGTGCTGAACGCCGCCTCGCGGCTGTTCCGCCGGCTGTCGCCGACCCGGCGCATCGTGCTCACCCGGCAGCGGATCGTCTACGCCGGCCAGGAAGGCCGGACCACGGTCGAGCGCATCTTCACCTACAAGGCCGTGGCTGCCGTCGGGGGCCTGCTGTTCGGGCTGCTGGGTTCTCCGGTCGCGATCCCCACGCCGATCTGGGCGGCGCTGCTCGCCTTCGGTGCGTCGTTCGTCCCGGACGTGCTGCTCAGCAGCCGCGCCAACGCCCGGCAGAGCGACATCGCCCGGGCGCTGCCCGAGGCACTGGACCTGCTGGCGCTGACCGTCGAGGCCGGCCTGGGCTTCGAGCAGGCGCTGGAGGTCGTCGTCGACAACAGCACCGGCCCGCTCACCGGTGAGCTCACCCGCCTGCTCAGCGAGGTCGAGCTCGGCGTCCCCCGCCGCGAGGCCCTGGCGGCGCTGCGCGACCGCACCGACGTGCCCGAGCTGTCGTCGTTCGTCGTCGCCCTGGTGCAGAGCGACCAGATGGGCATCGCGCTGGGTGACGTGCTGAAGACGCAGGCCCAGCAGGTGCGCCTCAAGCGTCAGCAGCGCGCCAAGGAGCAGGCCGCCAAGACCCCGGTCAAGATCCTCATTCCCGTGGTGCTGGGCATCTTTCCGGCGATCTTCGTCGTCACCGTCGGGCCGGGTGCCATCAACATCGCCAAGGCGCTCTTCTAGGGCAGGCTCTTGGGCTGCGCGACGGGCCGGCGGTGCGCAGGCTGGCCTCGCCGAGCCTTGGCGGCGGTGCGGCGGTGCGGCGGTGCGGCGGTGCGGCGGTGCGGCGGTGCGGCGGGTGACGGTAGTGGCGTCGCGGCGGCACGGGGACGCGCGGACAGGGTCGCCAGAGACCCCGCGCCAGCGCGTGACGTGACGGCTGGTTGGGGATCGACAACCCACTCTCGAAAGCCTCGTTGTCCGTGGCGCTGTACGGCCGGCATCTCCAGTCCGAATCCACCCCGTCCCGGGGGTGGGGTCGTCACGGCCGCCGGAGGTGCGGTTCACCACCTCGCGACACATGGGGCGTTCGTCGTGTCCGCGCCCGAATGCCCGTAGGGGTCCGACCTGGGGCGGACCGATCCACAGGCTTCTTCGTGGTTGACTTCGAACATATGTTCGATAAACTGACCCCATGGATAACGACCGCAGCGAGCGCCGACGCGAGGAGTCGTTGCGTCGTTTCCGCGAGCTGGAGGCTCGTTGCCCGTGGGAGCAGCCGACGTGGCAGGCAGACCTTGCGCTGCTGGCAGCCTCTCCCGCCCTCGCGTCCCAGCAGTTCATGGCGGACATGACCGTCCTGGCTCGGCTGGCGCTGGCCGTCCCGCGGGTGCCTGGCGACGACAGCGGCGCCACCCCGTGGGTCTCCTTCCAGCGGGAGGTCGCCGTCGCCCGGCGATGCACCGACCGTGCCGCCACCCGGGAGATCATGGACGCGCAACGCCTGCTGACGGTCATGGTCACCACCCGAGCGCTCCTGCAGGCGGGTGAGCTGTCGGTCGCCCGGGCTCGGGCGATCCTGGCCGAGACCCACCCCTACGACGACGAGCTCGCCGCCAAGGTCGATGCCGACGTCGCCGGTCGGGCCGTAGACCTCCCGGTATGGCGCATCGTCGAGGCCGACCCGCCGCGCCGTCCTGAAGCACGACCCCGAAGCCGCCGCGCTGCGCGCTGCCCGCGCCGCTGCGCTACGACAGGTCCAGCTGCTGCCCGGTAGCGACGGACAGGCCATGGTCGGCTCACCGGACCCGCCGTCCCGCTCCAGCGCTGGTACGCCACGCTCGACCGGCGCGCCCGCGCGCTGCGCGCCGCCGGCGACGGCCGCACCCTAGACAGCCTGCGCTTCGACCTCGCCGTCGGCGGCTTCCCCTGTGCCACCCACCCACCCGCACCCACGGCGACGCCTGCCGCGGTCCCGTCTGCAGCAGCGCCGGCCGCACCTGCCCGCTCGCCCTACGCACCCCGGGTGCCGCAACCCCGCCACGCCGGCTCACCCACTCCGCAGCCCGACGAGCCCACCGCCACCGCGCTCACCACCGCAGAGCCCACCGCCCCAGAACCCACCGCCCCAGAACCCACCGCCCCAGAGCCCACCGCCCCAGAGCCCACCGCCCCAGAGCCCACCGCCGCCGAGCTCACCGCCGCCGAGCTTGCCGCAGCGCAGGGCGCCGCGGCAGCCGGACTACGCGCCAGCGGGGTCGAAGCCTCCTCCGACGACTGCCGCCTGAGCCGACCCGTCCAGGCCCAGATCAACGTGCCCGTCGAGACGCTCCTCGGACTCAGCAACGAACCCGGCTACCTCAGCGGCTACGGGTGGCTCAGCGCTCCGGCGAGCCGACAGCTGCTGCTCGACGCCGAGCTCCACCGCGCGCTCGTCCACAGCACCACAGGACGACTGCTGGACCTGCACCCCGACGTCCACCGCCCGCCACCGGGACCCCGCTTCCTCGCCGTCGCCGGCGTCCGCATGTGCCTTCACGACCTGCAGCTGTCCGACGTCCCGGTACGCGCCGAATCCCGGCACGACCCGAGCACCAGCCTCACGCGTTTCGCCCATGAACGGGACGGCTGGGACGACGGCCCCACCGGAAACCGCACTCCCGCCACCAGCAGCGACCTCGACCACGACACCGCCTGGCCGAAAGGCCCTACCGCCGCGTGGAACCTTGCTGCCCGCGGCCGGCGGACCCACCAGCTCAAGCACTACGGCTGGACGCCGCTCCGCACCGAGACCGCCACCTACTGGACCAGCCCCGCCGGCCAGATCGTGCACGTCCCGCACCACGACACCCCGCCTCCCGGCATCGACCCGGGGCACGGCGGCAGCGGGCCGGAGGCTGGCATCCGCCTACCCGATCCGGACGAGCTCGTCGAGCTCGACCGGATCCTCACCCTGCCACCCCTGCAGCCAGGCGACGACCTTCCACCCCTGAACGCCGAACCGCCGTTCTGATGTCGAGCGGCCGGCTAGAGACAGAGCCCGTTCAAGGTCGTCGCGGTCACCGCGGACGAGGTCGCCGTCCAGTTCCTGAACACGGTCGCGATCTGATACGTGTAGGTCGTGCTGGCGGCAACGGTCGTGTCCACGAACGAGGTCGTCCCCCGCCCGGTGACCGTGCCGACCTGGGTGAAGGCGCCCGCGCCGGTGCGCCTGTCGATGCGGTAGCCGGTGGCGTATGCAGAGGCCGTCTGCGTCCAGGACACCGTCATCCGCTGCGCCAGCAGGACGCAGCTCGGCGTGGCCGTGGGTGCGGTCGGCGGCGCGAGCGTGGCGGCTCCTACCGACAGCGGCCCGCCCACGCTCACGTCCTGGAACGCGGCCCACGCGGGGGTCGCCGGCACCACGACCGCGACGACGGCGACGAGCCCCGCGACGGCCGTCACGACGGGCGCCCAGACGGGCGCCCGCGCATCACGCGTCAGCACGGGCGGCCTGGCCGGCCTCAGACGCGGGACGCCACACGCCGACCAGCAACCATCCCAGCAGCCCCAGCGGCAGGACCCGCGTCAGGAAGGTCTGCACTGCGGGGCCGCGCAGCTCCTGCAGCGCGAAGCCCAGGTACGGGACCGCCCCACGGGCGCGCCAGATGATGCCGTCCTGCAGCACCGCGTCCCAAGGATCCGGGCTCGGGTTGGCATCGCCCTGGGTCCGGACGACCGTCTGCGCCCCCGTGCGGTCGACCGCGATGACCCGGTGGGTCACGACGTGGCGATCCGGGGTCGGCGCGTGGAAGGTCATCACCTGGCCCACCTCGACGTCTTCCGCGCGTTCCGGGGTGACCACGACCACCGAGCCGGCCGGGAACTGCGGAGTCATGCTGCCGGTCAGCATGGTGAGCGTCCGGTACTGGCCCGTGTGCGGGCCGAGAGCGAGCAGCAGGACCGCGAGCACCCCGAGCGCGGCGGCCAGGGTCAACGCCAGCGAGGCGAGCCCACGCACCCTGCGCCGTAAGGAGGAGCGGGGCCCTGCTGCCGTCGTCGGCGCCGGGCCGGAGGGCACCGGGCGCCCAGGGCGGGCCTGGCCGGGCGCGTCCGGGACCGGACGCGAGCGCGGCCGGAAGGGCTGCGGCTGCGCAGACCGCGGCGACGGCACGGCGCAGACCCGCACCGACCGAGCAGCAGCGGTGCGCCGGCACCGGGCCTGCGGGACGACGGGAGACGGCAGAGCGGGAGACTGCACGCCAGACGTAAGCACCGCGGAGGCAGGCAGCGCGGAGGCAGGCACCGCGGACGTCGGCACCGCGGACAGCGACTCCGCGGATGTCCGCGCCGCGGGTAGGAGCACACCGGACGCCGGCAACGCCGACGGAGGCAGCACGGACGCGTCTGCGTCGTCCATGCTGCCTCCGTCCGTGCCTGTCCATGCTCCGGGTGCGGGTCCGTCCCGCTGGGCGCCGCGCCGCCGGGTCAGCGGCCGGTGGCGGTCCGCTGGTTGCCGGTGAAGGTGAAGACGATGGTGCTCGCCTTGTCCTGGAACGGGTTGCCTGCGGTGGCCGGGAACGTCAGCGTGGCCCTCAGGTTGTCCGTCGCCGGAGCGGCCGTCAGCACCGAGAGCGAGGTGACGGGCACGATGCTGCCGATGACGGGCCGGGACGCCACCACCGGAACGGGTCCTCCCACGTCGGCGCACGTGTACGTGTAGCCGGTACCGCCGACGACCGGAGTCTCCAGCCACGGCGCCGTGCACTTCTCGATCTTGAGCTGGAGGCCGTCGGTGGTGTCGGTGTCGAGCACCGAGGTCGTGCTCGCGGTCGTCGTCAGCGTCACGCTGCCCAACGGCGACGTGCTGCCCTTCCCGACCGGCCCGGTGCCGTCACCGTTGGTGAGGGTGAAGGCGCGCTGGATGGTGTCGCCGGGCACGATGTCGACGGCCGCGACCGTGAGCCGGTTGGCGGCCCCGACCGCTCCCAGGTCCAGGTTGACGATGCCCGTGTCGACCGGCGTGCTGGCCGTCGTGGTGTCGGAGAACGCGCCGAAGGTGCCGAGGCCGGCGACTGCCGCGGAGGATCCCACCGCCAGGACGGTGACGAGCAGCTTGCTGCGCAGCGAGAGTGTGGACATCCGGGGCTCCAAAGGTGGTGGAGCGCTCAGGCTCCGGTCAAGACGCAAGATCGTCTTGTCATGAGTCGGTGCCGGCGGGCCGTCCTGCATCACCCGTCCGGGTGACCTCGCAACGCGAAGGACCCGCCCCCAGCAAGGGACGGGTCCTTCGGACAGCTCGCGGACGCAGGCTCAGGCCGGGAGCGCGACCTCGACCTCGACAGCCTTGCCCTGCACCGCCGTCACCACGGTGTCGACCGAACCGCCACCGCGGTAGAGGGTGCGCAGCGTCCAGTCGCCCTCGGCTGCGTAGAACCGGAAGTAGCCGGTGGCCGAGGACTGCACCTCAGCGGTGAACTCCCCCGCCTCGCCCAGCAGGCGCACGTAGGCCCCGCCGAGCGCCGAGCCGTCCTGCCGCACGAAACCGTGCAGCACGGCCTCCTTCGCCGAGACCTCCAGCGCGGGCAGGGTGTCCTGATCGGGTGCGCCGCACATCAGCTGGCCTTCTTGTGGTTGTTCTCGATCGGCACGCCGACCAGGCTGCCGTACTCGGCCCAGCTGCCGTCGTAGTTCTTGACGTCGGTCTTGCCGAGCAGCTCGTGCAGGACGAACCAGGTGTGGCTGGAGCGCTCGCCGATGCGGCAGTAGGCGATCGTCGGGCGGTCGGCGTCGTAGCCCTGCTCGCCGTAGAGCTTGGTGAGCTCGTCGTCGGACCGGAAGGTGCCGTCGTCGGCAGCGGCCTTGGACCACGGGATGTTGATGGCCGTCGGCACGTGACCGGCCCGCTGGCTCTGCTCCTGCGGCAGGTGCGCCGGCGCCTTGATCTTGCCGCTGAACTCGTCCGGGCTGCGCACGTCGACGAGGTTCTTGCTGCCGATGCTGGCGACGACCTCGTCGCGGAAGGCGCGGATCGACAGGTCGGGCGACTCGGCCTGGTAGCTGGTGGCGGGCCGGTCGGGGACGTCCTTGACGAGCTCGCGGCCGTCGAGCTCCCACTTCTTGCGCCCGCCGTCCAGCAGGCGCACGTCGCGGTGGCCGTAGAGCTTGAACTGCCAGTAGGCGTAGGCGGCGAACCAGTTGTTGTTGCCGCCGTACAGGACGACGGTGGCGTCGTTGGCGATGCCCTTGGCGCTCATGAGCGCGGAGAAGTCGTCGGCGTCGATGAGATCGCGCGCCTCCGGCTGCTGCAGCTCGGTGGTCCAGTCCAGCCGGACGGCGTTCTTCAGGTGTCCGCCGTCGTAGGCGGAGACGTCCTCGTCCACCTCGACGAACACGATGGTCGGGTCGTCCAGGTGGGCCTCGGCCCAGTCTGCGTCGACGAGCACGTCTGCGCGGCTCATGCGTTCGCTCCTTCGTTGGTGAGGGTGCGGGCTGCCGACGGCAGGACCCGCTTGACGATGAGGTACAGCTCGCAGCCCAGGCAGATGCCGAAGGCGGCGTTGAGCAGCGCCGCGGCCAGCGCCATCGCGACGGCCACCAGGCCGACGGTGGTGGCGCCCAGCGCCAGCGCGAGCGTGCCGACGACGGCGAAGCCGAGCCCGACCCCCTGCGCGAACCGCACAGGGGCGGCCGGCTCGCGCTCGGTCGGCGGCGTCCGCACGAAGCGCTTGTACGCCAGGGCATAGGGGTTGCGCCCGCGGGTCCCGAGGGCGAACACGAGCGTCTGGGCGGCCAGCAGCGTCAGGCCGAGCGTCGGTGCGGCGCCGGTGACGAGCAGGACCACCGCCAGGACAGCGGTGGTGACCCAGGCGCCGAAGCGCGGGGCGCGAAGCGGGAGTAGGACGTGTTGAACGAGGCGGTGCTCAGGTGGTGCCTTCCTGACGGGGGTGGCCGAGGGGAGCGGGCTCAGATCAGGAAGGCCGGACACAGGCAGCTGCCGACGCGGCAGTAGTCCACCGCGCGACGCTTCACCAGGACCATGGCGCTCACGGTACCGCGTGTCCGAGCGCGGCGAGCACGTCGGCCTTGCGCGGTTGGCCGGCGGCCCGCTTGACCTCCCGGCCGGCAGCGTCCAGCACGAGAGTCGTGGGCGTCTTGAGGATCTTCAGCTGCCGCACGACGTCGAGGTGCTGCTCGGCGTCGATCTCGACGTGGACGACGCCGGGGACGAGCTCGCCGACCTCACCGAGCAGGCGACGGGTGGCCCGGCACGGCGCGCAGAAGGCCGAGGAGAACTGCACCAGCGTGGCCCGCTCCCCCGGCTGCTCGCCGAGCCGGGCGAGGATCGCCAGGACGGGGGCGTCCACCGCCGGCTCCTGGTCGGCGACCGACGGGCGCCCGACCCCGCCGGTGTCGCGCAGCACTCCCTCGCGACGACGGAGCACGACGCCGACCAGCACGGTCAGGGACAGCACCACCGCCAGGATGAGCAGACCGGTCACGTCGGGTGCAACCGCCGGCGGGCCGCGCGCGTTCCCCTCACCAGCAGGCGCGGGCCGTCATCGCACCTGCACGCCGGCGAGCACGGCGTCGCGGCTCACGGCGCGGACCGTGACGCCGTCGGCGCCGACCAGCGCGTCCTGCACCGCCAGGCCGTAGGGCAGGTTGCCGACGGCGATGCGCAGATCCAGCCGCCCACGCAGCGCGCGACTGACGACGGCGTCGGCGACGCTGTTGCCCACCTGGAACGACTCCGCCGTGACGACGACCTCGTCGCCCTCGACCGTGACGGCGCTGACGGCCGAGGCGGCCAGCGTGCGGCCCAGGACACGGACGCTGCCTCGCACCCGTACGCGGTCGCCGGCCTGGCTGACGGTCAGCGCGCGGTCGCCGCTGCGCCGCGTCAGGTCGGCGTAGGACAGCAGCACCCGGGCGTCGATGCGCTCGACCGGGACCTGCTCGACGCGACCGGACACGACGTCCGACAGCGGAAGCTGGACGCCCCGCAACGTCGCACCGAGCTCGGCCAGCCGGGTGCTGCCGGCCGGGACGTCGCGGGCCCGCACCTGGATCTGCCCGTAGCTGCCGCGCGCGGCCTGGGTCAGGAAGGGGAAGCCGTCGATGGTCACCGTCGGTCGCGCGGCCAGCCCGGCCGAGTCCTGCAACCGGGCCGCGACGGCGCGGCCCGCGAGGTAGGCGCCACCGCGGTCGGCGACGACCAGCAGCAGCACGACGGACAGCAGCACGACCACGGCGCGTCGCACGTCAGGCGGTGAGCAGACGAGCGGCCACCAGGGCTACCGGCCCGAGCAGCGCGAACGGCAGCAGCAGGGCGGTCGGACGCAGCGCCGCTGCCCGCCGCGCATCGCGCCAGCCGCGCCGCAGCGCGGCGGCCCCGAGGTCGACGGCGAGATCGCACGAGGCGACGGTCGACGCGACGACCAGGCCCAGCAGCGCCCCGGCGCCACCGGTGAGCGTCGCCCCGCTGACGGTGCCGGAACCCGAGCCCTGCACGGCGACGAGCACGGCGGCACCGACCCCGGCACCGAGGCCGAGCACCAGGCCGAGCCAGCCCCGCGTCGAACCGTGCGCGAGCGGCGGGGAGGCCGACAGCTGGTCACCGACCCGTCCGGCGAGCAGCACCGCGCCGGCAGCGCTGACGCTGACCAGCAGCACCAGCCCACCGTCGTCGGCCCGCTGCAGCGACAGCAGGCACGCGGCCGCGCTCGAGGCCACGATCACCAGCAGGGTGTCGGCGAGAGACTCGGTGACCCGGCTGCGTCCCTTGCGGGCCAGCTGGTGCAGCAGCGACAGGACCAGGCCCAGCCCGACGACGCCCGCGAGCCCACCGGCCGCGCCCTCCAGCGCCCGCCCGCCGTCGCTCTGCAGCACGACGATGTCGGCCGCGACGGTCGTGAGCAGCGCGACGAGGAACGCGCCACCTGCGGCCGGGGCGTCCAGCAGAGCCAGCAGCCCGAGAACCAGGAACACCTGCAGGGTCAGCACCGCCAGCGACAGCGGGACCAGCCCCAGCGCCGCTGCCGCGGCGAGCGCCCCACTCAGCAGCGCCGGCCAGAGCCCCTGCACGACCAGGGACGGGCGGCGGGCCGGACCGGTGGCCCGGACGACCACCCGCGGCTCCAGGTCGGCCGTGTCGGAGAAGCGTCCCGCGTCGGAGGGCGGCAGCACCGGCAGGGCCATCGCGATCGTGCGCTCGTCGGGGTCGCTGAGCAGGTCGGTGGGCGCCGGCGCGTCGGGCGCTCGGGGTTCGGGGGTGGGGCCTACCGGCTCGGGTTCGGCGGGCTCGGGTTCGGCCGGCTCGGGTTCGGTGGCCTCGGGCGCCGGCTCGGTGGTCCGGCGTCGACCCCTCAGCGCACGCAGCCCGGCCCGCTGACGCCCCGGCAACCCGGCGCGACCGTCCGGCGCGTCGGCCTCCGTCGCCTCCGGCTCCGGGTTCGCGGCTGTCCCGCCCCCGGCAGTGTCCTCACCGGCAGGCACGTCTTCCCCCACGGCGGGTGCCGTCGGGGCGGCGTCCGCGGCCGACGTGTCCGGGGTGCTCACGGGGCGATCGTGCCAGAGACGGCCCGCAACCCTCGCTCGCAGCGCAGGTCAGCCGCCGGCGAACGGCGGCAGGACGTCGAGCAGCCCCCCGTCGACCAGCGGCACGTCACCGTGCGACCGGGCGCCGACCGGGTCCCCGTCGACGAGGAACGAGCACACCTGCAGCACCTGCCCGAAGCGGTCGTCCCGCACCGCCCGGGCGAGCACCAGCGCCTGCTCCAGCGTGGTCGCCGACGTCTGCTCCTCCGCCACGCCGGCTGCCGCCCGCGCGCCGGCCCAGTAGCGGATCGTGGTGCTCATGGCGTCGACCGTGGGCGGTGGGTCACGCCTGCCATCCTGCCTCGTCGCGCGGCCGACGACGGTGCGGCGATGTTGCGCTGGGCTATCGTCGGCCTGCACCCTCGAGGCAACGGCGCCTCTCCCACCGAACGGTCCGGGTTCTCCCGGCCCCGTCGAAGGAGTCGAGCCCGTGTCCACCTTGTTGTTGCTCACCAACGCCTTGTCGCCGTCCGCCGACGTCGTCCCCGCGCTGGCCCTGCTCGGCCACTCCGTGCGCGTCGCCCCGCTGGAGGTCTCGGCGCTGCTCAGCGCCCCGCAGCACGACGCCGTCCTGGTCGACGCCCGCCGCGACCTGGCCGGCGCCCGCTCGGTCTGCCGGCTGCTGCGCACGACGGGCGTGGCCGCGCCGCTGTTCGTCGTGCTGACCGAGGGCGGGCTCGTCGCCCTCAACGCCGAGTGGGGCGTCGACGACGTGCTGCTCGACTCCGCCGGCCCGGCCGAGGTCGAGGCGCGGCTGCGGCTCGCGCTGGGACGCAAGCAGGAGTCCGGCCCGGCCGCCGACCCCGGGGTCGTCCGCGCCGGCGAGCTCACGATCGACGAGGGCACCTACACCTGCCGCCTGCGCGGGCGCACGCTCGACCTCACCTTCAAGGAGTTCGAGCTGCTGAAGTACCTCGCGCAGCACCCGGGCCGCGTGTTCAGCCGCGCCCAGCTGCTGCAGGAGGTCTGGGGCTACGACTACTACGGCGGCACCCGCACCGTCGACGTGCACGTGCGGCGCCTGCGCGCCAAGCTCGGCGCCGAGCACGAGCAGCTCATCGGCACGGTGCGCCACGTCGGCTACAAGTTCGTGACGCCGCCGCTGCCGTCGCTGCCGGACGCGGCCGACGCGGAGGTCTCCGTCCTTACGCCCTGAACCGACGTCCCGCCGACGGACCGGCCGTCAGGCGGCCGGCGCGAGCTCGAAGACGCCGCGCAGGCCGGTGAGCGACAGCAGCCGCTGCACCCGCGTGCTGCACCCGGCGAGCGTGAGCCGCGCACCGCGGCGCGCGCAGGTGCGGTGGGCGTCCAGCAGCATGCCCAGCGCGCTGGCGTCGATGAAGCCGCACTCGTTCAGGTCGACGACGAGCTGGTCGGGCTGCGCGTCGAGCGCGTGCAGCAGCCGCGCGCGCACCGGCTCCACCGTCGCCAGGTCGAGGTCGCCACGCACCGTCACGACGCGGACGTCCGGGGCGCCGGGTGCACGGTGGATCTCCTGCGCGGGGAACGACAGCATCGTCACGAACGGCTCCTTGTCACGGCGGACCCTGCGGCCGACCACGTCGTGCGGGGAGGAACGGCGCACCGCGGAGCGGCACGCAGCAAGGGTCGGTGGCGGCGACGACGACGTCGCTCCCGTCCGGTGACGGTCGTGTGACAGTCCAGGAGCGTCCGAGGCGCGTCACGGTTCCGGCACCGGGCCGTCATCGTTCCGTCACAGGAAGGGAGGACGCCTGTCGTGACGCACAGCCACCATCGTCTGCGTGTTCACCCTCGAGCTCGACGCCCCCGCCGCCGGGGCGGCCCGGCTCAGACTGTCGGGACACCTGGACGACGAGGCCGCCCGCGACGTCCTGCACGCCGCCGCCGACGCCGTGCGCTGCGGCTGCGCCCGGCTCGTCGTCGACCTCGAGGGCCTCACCGGCTACGACGAGGCCGCCACCTACGCCCTCACCGGGTGCGCCCGGCTGGGCCGCTTCCTGGCCGAGGGCGTGGGTGTGGTCGCCGGCGGTCCGGCCGGTCACGAGCTCGCCGAACAGGCCGGCGTGCAGGACGACCTGGTCGCCCGACGCACCGGTGCACACGCCGAGGGCCCGCCGGTTGCCGCCCGTCGTACCTCCGGACCTGACACACTCGACTCGTGCCGCGCCTGCTGATCGTTGAGGACGACGACCGAATCCGCCTGTCGCTGAAGCTCGCGCTCGAGGACGAGGGCTACACCGTCCGCGACGTGCCGACGGCCGAGGAGGGGTTGGCCGAGCAGCGCACGCACCCCGCCGACCTGGTGCTCGTCGACCTGATGCTGCCGGGCATGGACGGCTTCGACTGCATCCGGGCGCTGCGCCGCCACGGCGACGTGCCGATCGTCGTGGTCAGTGCCCGCGACGACACCCACGACGTCGTCGCCGCGCTCGAGGCCGGCGCCGACGACTACGTCATGAAGCCGGTCGCGGTGAAGGAGCTGTCGGCCCGGCTGCGGGCGCTGCGTCGGCGCGCCAGCGGCGCCGGCGAGGGTGCGCCGACCTCCCGTCGGTTCGGCGAGATCGAGCTGCGGCCCGAGGCCGGTGAGGTGCTGCTGGGCGGCGAGCCGGTGCACCTGACCCGCACCGAGTTCCGGCTGCTGTGCGAGCTGGCCGACCAGAGCGGCCGGGTGCTGTCGCGCCAGCAGCTGCTGGACCGGGTCTGGGGCTACGACGTCTACGGCGACGAACGGCTCGTCGACGTCCACGTCGGCAGGCTGCGCCGCAAGGTCGAGCGCGACCCGGCCAACCCGGCGCACGTCGTCACGGTGCGCGGGCTGGGCTACAAGCTCGCTCCGTGAGGCCGGTCCGCCGGTGAGACCCGTCCAGCTGCGCCCGCTGGGGCTGCGCGCCCGCATCACGTCGGTGTTCGCGCTCGGCGCGCTGTTCCTGTCGGCGTCGCTGGCCGTGGCCACCTACGAGCTCACCCGCGCCTCGCTCGTCCAGGAGCGCGAGCGGGCCTCGGTGCGCGCCGCCTATTACGACGCGGCCGCCGTCAGCCAGGGGCTGAGCACGGCCTCGACCGACCCGACGCCGCTGCTGCGCAACCTCAACACCGGCGACGCCCGCCGACCGCTGCTGCGCCAGCAGGGCGAGTGGCTGAGCATCACCGCCGACGTCGGCCTGACCGCGGCCGTGCCCGAGCGGCTGCTCGAGCTCGTCGACGCCGGCTCGCCCGGCGTCCAGCGGGTCGACGCCGCCGGCGAGCGGCGCATCGTCGTCGGGATCCCGCTGCCCGACGGCTCGGCCTACTTCGAGGTCGGCTCGCAGGCCGAGCTCGGCCGCACCCTGGCGGTGCTGGCGACCGTCCTCGGCCTGGTGGCCCTGACGACGACGCTCGCCGGCGCCGGCGTCGGCTACTGGGCCAGCCGGCGGGCGCTGCGTCCGCTCGGCGACGTGGCCGTGGCGGCCGGGAGCATCGCCGCCGGCGACCTGACGGCGCGCGTCGCCCGCGACGGCGACCCCGACCTCGACGCGCTCGCCGTCGCCTTCAACACGATGGTCGACGAGGTACAGGCACGCTCGGAGGCCGACCGGCGGTTCGCCGCCGACGTCAGCCACGAGCTGCGCTCGCCGCTGCAGACCCTGACCGCCGCGGCGAGCGTGCTGGCCCGGCGGCGCGACGAGCTGGACGGGCGTACCGGTGCGGCGGTCGACCTGCTCACCGCCGAGCTGGAGCGCTTCGAGCACCTGGTCACCGACCTGCTGGTGCTCGCGCGGGCCGACCGTCCTGCCGAACGACGAGCGGTCGACCTCGTTGCCATGACCCGCGCCCTGGTGGAGCGCCGCTCGTCCGCCACGTTGGAGGTCTCCGGCAGCGCCGAGGTGCTGGACGTCGACCCGCGCCGCTACGAGCAGCTGCTGGTCAACCTGCTCGACAACGCCGCCAAGCACGGCGGCGGCGCCACCCGGGTGGGGCTCTGCATCGCCGACGACCGGCTCGAGCTCGAGGTCGACGACGAGGGCGCCGGGGTGCCCGAGGACGAGCGCGAGCTGGTGTTCCGCCGCTTCGCCCGCGGTCGCGCCGCCAACGCCCGCGGCGGCAGCGACGGCACCGGCCTGGGGCTGGCCCTGGTGAGCCAGCACGTGATGGCGCACCGGGGCACCGTCGAGCTGCTGGACCGGCCCGGAGGCGGTGCCCGCTTCCGCGTCGTGCTGCCGGGCGATCCGACCGGGACGCTGACGTGAGCCGCTCCGGCGTCGCCCTGGCAGTCGTCGGCGCGGTGACGGCGGCCCTGCTCGCCGGCTGCGGGGTCCCGGTCGACGACGCGCCGCGGACGATCCTGGCCGCGGAGATCCCCGTCGCGCTGCCGCAGGCGGCCACGGCCCCGCCCGAGGACTTCGACGGCAAGGTCGCGCTGTACTTCGTCAAGGACGGCAAGGTCGCCGTCAACCGGCGTTCGGTCGCCACCTCCCAGCCCATCCGGCCGCTGCTGGACCTGCTGTTCGCCGGCCCGACCGACACCGAGCAGGCCGGAGGCGCCGGCACCGCGCTCAACGGGGTCACCCTGCAGGACGTCGAGGTCCGGCGCGGCGTCGCGGTCATCACCCTGGCCGGACAGGTCGACCGGCTCCGCCCGGAGGCCTTTGCGCAGATCGTCTTCACGCTGGTCAGCTCGCAGGCCCAGGGCGTCCGCTTCCGCTACCAGGACAGAGACCTGCCCGTCCCCAACGACAAGCTGCAGCCGACGACCTCGGCGCTCACGCGCGCCGACTATGCGGCGCTGCAGACCAGCCCGGCGCCGGCGCCCTCCCCGCCCGCGACGCCCAGCGCGGTGCCCGTCTTCGGTCCGCCCACCTCCTGAGCGCGACGCTCCGCCGCGTAGCGTCGGGTCGTGAGCCCAGCCCCCCGCCCCGAGCTGCACGGCCGGCTCTCCCCCGACGACGTCGCCGCCGTCCACACCCTCGTCGAGCAGGCGCTCGCGACCGACGGCACCGCGCCGCTGTCGGAGCACGTGCTGTTGCACCTGCCCCGGGGCGGCGACGACCAGGTGCGCAACCTGCTCGTGCGCGAGGACGGCGACGTCCTGGCCTACGCCCACCTGGACGTCACCGACCAGGTCGACGGGTCCAGCGCCGAGGTCGTCGTCGCCCCGGCGGCCCGGCGCCGCGGGCTCGGTCAGGTGCTCGTCGCCGAGCTCACCCGGCAGAGCCCGGACGGGCGGCTGCGGCTGTGGGCGCACGGTGACTCCCCGGCCGCGGCCCGGCTCGCGCAGGGACTGGACTTCCGGCGCTCCCGGGTTCTGCTGCAGATGCGCCGGCCGCTGGCGGGCGTGCCGCTGCCCGGACCGGTGACCCCCGCCGGCATCACCCTGCGCACGTTCGTCCCAGGGCAGGACGAGGCCGCGTGGACGGCCGTGAACAACCGGGCCTTCGCCGACCACCCCGACCAGGGCGGCTGGGGCGTGGAGGAGGTCGAGCTGCGCGAGCACGAGCCGTGGTTCGACCCGGCCGGCTTCTTCCTGGCCGAGCGCGACGGGCGGCTGGTCGGCTCGCACTGGACGAAGGTGCACGGCGGGCACGGCCGCGACGAGCCGCACGAGCACCGGCCGGAGGACCCCGAGCACGAGCACCCTGAGCACGAGCACCATGACCATCCGCCGATCGGCGAGGTCTACGTCGTCGGCGTCGACCCCTCCGAGCAGGGCCGCGGGCTCGGGCCCTTCCTGACGCTGACCGGGCTGCACTTCCTGCAGCAGCGGGGGCTGGCCGAGGTGCTGCTGTACGTCGACGAGTCGAACACCGCTGCCGTGCGCGTCTACGAGCGGCTGGGTTTCACCCGGCACGCCGTCGACGTCGCCTACGCGCGCCCCTGAGCGCTCAGCGACCGCCCTTGGGCGCGAACAGCGCGGCGATCAGCCGCGCGACGGCGTTGAGCACCAGCACGATGATCATCAGCACCAGCGCCGCCGTCCAGGCCCGGTCGATGCCGGGCTGCGCCGGCACGCCCGGCTGGGTCAGCGAGTAGTAGGTGAAGACCGGCAGCGTCTGCATGCGCCCGTGGAAGGGGTCCAGGTTCAGGCTGCTGGTGGTGCCGACGATGAGCAGCAGCGGCGCCGTCTCCCCGATCACCCGGGCGATCGCCAGGGTGACGCCGGTGGCGATGCCGGCGGCGGCCACCGGCAGCACGACCTTCAGGATCGTGCGCCACTTCGGCACCCCCAGCGCGTAGGAGGCCTCCCGCAGCTCTGCGGGCACGAGCTTGAGCATCTCCTCGCCGGACCGCACCACCACGGGCGTCATCAGCACCGACAGCGCCACCGCGCCGCCGACGCCCAGCCGGGCGCCCGGCCCGACGATCAGCACGAAGACCGCGTAGGCGAACAGGCCCGCCACGATCGAGGGGATGCCGGTCATGACGTCGACGAGGAACGTCACGGCCCGGGCCAGCCGTCCCCGGCCGTACTCGACCAGGTAGATCGCCGTCAGCAGCCCGACCGGGATCGACAGCAGCGACGCGAGACCGGTGATGATCAGGGTGCCCATGATCGCGTGCCGGGCGCCGCCGCCCTCGCCGACGACGTTGCGCATCGTGTCGGTGAAGAACATCGGGTCGAACCGGTTGGTCCCGCGGGTGAGCACCGTCCACAGCAACGACGCCAGCGGCACCAGAGCAGCGACGAACATCGACGTCACGACGGCCGTGACGGTGCGGTCGGCGGCCCGGCGCGAGCCCTCGCGCCGCCGCGAGAGCAGGTTGGTCACGACGACGAAGACCACCGTGGCGACGACGCTCGTCATGATCGGGCCGCCGCCGAGCAGCGCGCGCAGCACCAGTGCCGCCGCAGCCGAACCCACCCCGACCGCCCAGGGCGCCCAGCGCGGCAGCGGGCGGAACAGGTGCGGCAGCGCGCCGTCGGCGACGGGGCCGACCGGCGGCGGGTCGGTGGGGCGGTCGCTGCCGGCTCCGGGCGACGAGACGCTGAGCCCGTCGGTGGGCCGGTCGGTGGGCCGGTCGGTGGGCGCGGTCATCCGGCTGCTCCGTCGAAGTCCTTGCGCCGCGCCAGCACGGCGCGGGCCGCCAGGTTGACGGCGAAGGTGATGAGGAACAGCACCAGGCCGGTCGCGATGAGCAGGTTGACGCGCACCCCGGTCGACTCCGGGAACTGCGCCGCGATGTTGGCCGGGATCGTGTAAGGGTTCGCCCGGCCGATGAGGTTCAGCGTGATGGAGCCCGAGGCCGACAGCACCAGCAGCACCGCGATCGTCTCCCCCAGCGCGCGCCCGAGCCCGAGCATCGCACCGGACACCATGCCGGAGCGGCCGTAGGGCAGCACCGCCATCCGGATCATCTCCCAGCGCGTCGCGCCGAGCGCCAGCGCCGCCTCCTCGTGCAGCGAGGGCGTCTGCAGAAACACCTCGCGGTTGATGGCTGCCATGATCGGCAGGATCATCACCGACAGCACAATGCCGGCGGTGAGGATCGTGCGGCCGCTGGCCGAGGCCGGTCCGGCGAACAGCGGGATGAACGAGGCGTGCTCGGCCAGCCAGTCGTAGGTCGGCACGACGTAGGGCGCGAGCACCGCGAGCCCCCAGGCGCCGTAGATGATGCTCGGGATCGCCGCCAGCAGATCGATGACGTACCCCAGCGAGCGGGCCATCCGCCGGTTCGCGTAGTGGCTGATGAACAGCGCGATGCCGATCGACAGCGGCGTGGCGAGGACCAGCGCGATCACCGACGCCATCAGGGTCCCGAACACCAGCGGCGCGACGTAGGACCAGAAGCTGGTGCCGCCGAGCTCCTCCGGGCTGGCCGTCAGCGCCGGGATCGCCTCGGTGGTGAGGAAGACGGCGACGCCGGCCAGCACGACCAGGATGAGGATGCCGGAACCGGTGGACAGCCCGGCGAAGATGCGGTCGCCGAGGCGGACCGGCGTCTTGGCGGGCTGGCGCGGGGGCGCCGCGGACGGCGGCGGACCCGACGTGCGGGTGGGTGTGGTCACCGGTGCCTCTCGGGGGATCGGTGCTGCCGGTGGGGGTCCGGGCGGGCGGTGTCGGGCGAGCAGCAACGCGGTCGGTCCGGGCAGGTCCCCTGAGGGAACTGCCCGGACCGGTTCAGCGCAAGTGAACGTCTCTTGTCAGGACCCGATCGTCTCGATCGCGGCCTGGACGTCGGCGGCGAGGGTGTCGGAGAGCGGCGCGGAGCCGGCCGTCTTCGCGGCGGCCTGCTGCCCCTCGCTGCTGGCGACGTAGCTGACGAACGCCTTGACGAGCGCTCCCTGGGCGGCGTCGGCGTACTTCGTGCAGACGATCTGGTAGCTCACCAGCACCACCGGGTACTCGCCGGGAGTGGTCGTGGTGCGGTTGACCTTGATGACGATGTCGCCGTCGCCGCGACCTTCCTCGCGGGGCGACTCGGCGACGACGGCCGCGGCCGCGTCGGCGGAGTAGGCGACGAACTCGCTGCCGACGCCGACCGAGACCTTGCCCAGGTCAGCGACCTGGCTGGCGTCGGCGTAGCCGATCGCGCCCTTGCTGCCGGTGATGGCCTGGACGACGCCGGAGGTGCCGGCCGCGGCCTCGCCGCCCTTGACCGGGAACTCGCCGGACGCCTCGTAGGGCCAGTCCGCCTTCGCCGTCTGGGCCAGGTAGTCGGTGAAGTTCGTCGTCGTGCCGGACTCGTCCTGGCGGTTGACGGGGGTGATCTTCAGGTCGGGGAGCGTCGCGTCGGGGTTGTCCGCCTTGATCGCGGGGTCGTTCCACTTGGTGACCTTCTGGTTGAAGATCTGCGCGATGGTGGCCGGCTTGAGGTTCAGGCTGGTGATGCCGTCGAGGTTGAAGGCGATCGCGATGGGGCTGATGTAGACCGGCAGGTCGAGCACGGTGCCGCCTGCGCAGCGCTTGGCCGCGGCGGTGAGCTCCTCGGGCTTCAGCGCCCGGTCCGAGCCGGCGAACGCGATGCCGCCCGCGGTGAACTGCTCACGGCCACCGCCGGAGCCGACCGGGTCGTAGTTGACCGTGACGTCGGGGTTGGCCGTCTGGAAGCCGGCTGTCCAGGCCTGCAGCGCCGAGGTCTGGGCGCTGGAGCCGGCCCCAGCCAGGGTGCCGGACAGACCGGCGGTGCTGTCGGTGCCGCCGGAGGAGCCGGCGCCGTTGTTCGCGTCCGAACCGCAGGCGGTCAGGGCAAGGGTGCCGGCGGCGAGCACGGCCGCCACGCGACCGGTGCGCTGGAGCTTCACGAAGGATCCTCTTCTCACGACACGGGGGAGGGCCCGACCGCAGCGGCGGTCGGACGAGGGCGACGCTAGGCAGCGCAGGTGACCGGTGGGACGGTCCTGGATGAACAGCAGGCGAACGGCTGTCCGGAGGGGTCCGCGGGCCGGCCTGGCGGTGGCCGGAGGTCGTACCGTGAGGTCCCTCGACCGCCGGGATCGAACCGCCCGCCTCACGAAGGGTCCCTCGTGGCCAAGCGCATCACCCTCGACCACGTGAACGCCTACTACGGCGCCTTCCAAGCCATCGACGACCTCAGCATGACGATCGAGAAGAGCTCGATCACGGCGTTCATCGGGCCGTCGGGCTGCGGGAAGTCCACCGCGCTGCGCACGATCAACCGCATGCACGAGGTGATCCCCGGCGCCCGCGTCGAGGGCCGGATCACCCTCGACGACGACGACATCTACGGACCCAACGTCGACCCGGTCGACGTCCGGCGCAACGTCGGCATGGTGTTCCAGCGGCCCAACCCGTTCCCGACGATGTCGATCTACGAGAACGTCGTCGCCGGCATGAAGCTCAACGGCCGGGTGTCCAAGAACGTCACCGACGAGGTGGTCGAGACCTCGCTCAAGGGGGCGAACCTCTGGAACGAGGTCAAGGACCGGCTGGACCGTCCCGGCGCAGGGTTGTCCGGCGGTCAGCAGCAGCGGCTGTGCATCGCCCGGGCCATCGCCGTCAAGCCGCAGGTGCTGCTGATGGACGAGCCCTGCTCGGCGCTGGACCCGATCTCCACGCTCGCCATCGAGGACCTGATGGAAGAGCTGAAGAAGGACTACACGATCGTCATCGTCACGCACAACATGCAGCAGGCCGCCCGGGTCAGCGACCGCACCGGCTTCTTCAGCATCGAGGCGACGGGGCAGCCGGGTCGGCTGGTCGAGATCGACGACACCCCGAAGATCTTCAGCAACCCGGGCGAGAAGCGCACCGAGGACTACATCACCGGCCGCTTCGGCTGACCGTCCGGCTCACGCGGGCAGGCGGCGGCCGTTCAGCGCCGCACGAGCCGTGACCGGCACGTCGGTGATGACGGCGTGGACGCCGAGACCGGCCAGCCGGCGCACGGCCCCGTCCCGGTTCACCGTCCACGGCACCACCGCCACCCCGCACGCCGACGCGCGGTGCACGTTGCCCGGGTCGGCGAGCACCGAGCCCACGTGCGGGTGCACCTGATCGTGACCGGCCGCCAGCGCCTGCCGCAGCAGCGCGGCCGGACGCACAGCCGGGCGGCCGAGCAGGGCCGTCCGCGTCTCCGGGACGCCCGCCGCGCTGGCCCCGGCACGCACGACGCCGACCATGGCCGGGACGAAGGAGCTGACCGTGACGTCCAGCGGCAGGCCGTCGTCGCGCAGCGCGCGCAGCCGGGCCAGCAGGACGTCGACGGTGCGCTGCACCGCTCCAGGGACCGGCGGCGGCGCCTTGAGCTCGAGCACGATGGGCCGACCGTCGACGGCGACCAGCACCTGCTCCAGGCGGGCGAGCGGGAGGCCTGCGCGGGCGGCGGCGTCGTCGAGCGCGGCCCAGTCGGTGGTCGCGACCGGCAGCGCGGCGCCGGTGACCCGGAGCAGGTCGGGGTCGTGGCTCAGGACCAGCACGCCGTCGCGCGACAGGCGCAGGTCGACCTCCGCCCCGTCGGCGCCGCCGGCCAGCGCGGCGTGCAGCGCCGGCACGGTGTTCTCCAGCCGGGGGTCGACCGGGGCGCCCCGGTGCGCGAGCAGCAGCACGCGGTTACCGTCCCCGTCGTAGGTGGACGGCCAGGGCGGCGCAGGTGGACGGCGGCTGACCATCGCGCGGCGACCCACGCTCACTCGTTGACGAGCACCGGGACCCAGACGCGGGCCGCCACTGCCAGCTCGCGGTGGGCCGGGTCTGCGGGCACCTGTACCGCGACGTGCTCGTCCGGGAGCTGCCCCGCCGGGGTCTCCCCAGGCCGGACCACCTGCGTGACGGTGCCCAGCACCGCGCCGGACCGGTCGAAGAACTGGGCGTGCACCTCCAGCACGATGACCTCGCTGACGTCGCTGGTGACGGTCAGCTCGCCCCGGACCACGCCGTCGGTCAGGGCCAGGCCGGCCAGGGTGAACCGGTCGTCGAAGGGTCCGGGGCCCTGCTCCACCCGGCCGGCGACGACCGGTGGACCGGTGGGGGCGAGGTCGACCGCTGCGCTCACCGCCGCGGCCACCGGCAGCGGCTGGACGGAGGGCTCGGACGCCGAGCAACCGGCGGCCGTCAGGAGCAGCGGCAGGAGCAGCAGGGACAGCGGGCGGCGCACGAGGGCTCCAGGGGGTCGGGAGGGCGGGGACAGGACCCGGCGCGTCACCGGCAGGGGCAGGTGTCGAGCCGTCGTTCAGCTCACGTAGGCCGTGAGGGACGGGCTGCGCGTGACGGCGCTCCTGCCGTCGGTGGGCCGAACCTCGATGACGAAGCTCTGCTGCGTGCCGCGGGCGAAGCGGAACCTCGCCGGGGCCTTCGTGACGCGACCGTTGGGCGTCAGGGTCAGGGTCCGGACCAGGCGCAGGGTCCCCTTGTCGTCGTAGTAGACGACGACCTGCGCGCCGGGCTGCGCCGCCTGGACGTCGTTGATCGCCACGAGGACCTGGCCGTTCCCCCGGCCCTGCACGATCGCCCGGAAGCTGATCGGTGCTGCGGCGACGGGCACCGTCTGCGCCGCCGTCGACACGTTGCCCAGCGCACCGAGGGCGTCGTACATCTGCCGGTAGATGTTGGTGTTGTCGAACGAGCCGGCGAAGCGCCCAGCCTCCGGGCCGAAGGCGTAGATCGGCACGTCGGCGCCGGTGTGGTTGCCCGACAGGTAGGTCAGCCACAGGCTGGCCTCCGGCGTGCCGTCGACGACGCCGGCCGGGTCGTCGGCCGTGCGGAAGGTGGCCGGGGCGAAGTTCCTCGGGTCGGCCGAGCCGTACGGGCCGGTCGTCGCGGTGCCCGTGGCGCTGGTGCTCGGGCGCGTCGAGGTGCCGTTGACGATGCCGTCGGACCTGGCCGGGTCGCGGACGTTGCCGCCCGGGCGGCTCGGGGTGCTGTTGTTCGCCGTGTTGCCGCCGTCGACGTTCACCGGCGGTGCGGCGGCTTCGGCGTTGGTGAAGGTGCCCTTCTCGATGATGTTGAAGCCGGCGCACTCGTGGTCGGCGGTGACGATGACCAGCGTGTGGCCGTCGGCTGCGGCGAAGTCCTTGGCCACCGCGACGGCGTCGTCGAAAGCCTTGATCTCACCGAGGGTCTGGGCTGCGTCGTTGGCGTGCGAGCGCTTGTCGATCAGGGCTCCCTCGACCTGCAGGAAGAAGCCTCTGGGGCTGCCCTTGAGCAGGTCGACGGCCTTGCTGGTCATCTGCGCGACGCTGGGCTCGGCGGCGACCGGGTCGGTGGACGCAGCGCCGCTCTTGGTCTTCTCGACCGTCAGGTTGCCGCGGTTGAACAGGCCGATGACCTTGCTGCCGCTGGCGGCCTGCAGGTCGCTGCGGGTGGCCACCCGCTGCGTCCCCGCGGTCTGGCTGGTGAGCGTCGGGTCGCCGAAGCTGCCCAGAACGGCGTAGCCCTGGGCCTTGAGGGCGTCGGCGTCGTCGGGCTCGAAGCGGGCCAGGCCGCCGCCGAAGATGACGTCGGCGGTGCCGTTCCGGGCGATCTGCTCGGCGATCGGCACCAGCAGCGAGGCGTCGGTGGTGGTGGGGGCGGCCGGCTTGCAGGAGGCGTCGGAGTACTTCGGTCCCTGGCAGCCGCGCAGCAGGGCGTGGCTGAACATGCCGGCGGGGGTGGCGTCGGTGATCTCGGCGGTGGAGATGTTGCCGGTATGCATGCCCGCGGCCTTGGCCTGCTCCATGAGCGTCGGCAGCTTCTTGCCGTAGGCGTCCACGCCGATGGCTGCGTTGTAGGTCTTGACCCCCGAGGACCAGGCGGTCGAGGACGAGGCGCTGTCGGTGACCAGCGACGGCTGGTCGGACTCGGCCTCGACGGCGTAGGTGCGCACCTGGCCGACCACCGGGGCGGTCTCCATCGTCAGCTTGCCGCCGGCGCCGAAGAAGCGCTCGCGGGCGGCCGTGACGTGGGTGCGCCCCATGCCGTCACCGACGAGCAGGATGATGTTGGTGACCTCGCTGGGCGCGGCAGCGTGCGCAGCCGGGACGGCGAGCACACCGGCGGAGCAGGCGAGCGCGAGCGCCCCCACCCCGAGCTGGACGGTCGAGCGGTTCACGGAGCCTCCTCGGACACCCGGGACGGCCCCGGCGCGGCCGAAGGTAGGCAGCCAGCCGGTCCGGCCGGGACCCGGCGGGTGAACGGACGGCGAACAGCACCGAGACGGTGGCGGCCGACGGGACGCTTCGCTCGCCGCCGTGGAGTAACGTCGTTACGGTATCGGCGTTCAGTTACGTGTTCCGGGGGGTACTCCATGCTCGGTCGTTGTGCGGCTGTCGCGGTCGCCCGTCGGCGGCTCGTGCTGGTGCTGGCCGTCGTGTTCCTTGCCCTGGCCGGCGCCCTCGGCGGCGGGGTCGCCGGCGAGCTCTCGGGGGGCGGCTTCGACGACGGCCGGTCGGAGTCGGTCCGGGCCGCGGCTGCGCTGCAGGAGCAGTTCGGCAGCGGGGCGCCCAACCTCGTCCTGCTGGTCACGGCGCCGGACGGCATCGACGACCCCGCGGCCGTCCGCAGCGCCGAGCGGCTCGTGCGTGCGCTCTCGGCCGAGCCCGGCGTCGGCCAGGTCACGAGCTGGTGGACGTCCGGGCACCCGGCCGGGCTCGCCTCGCGCGACGGCGACCGCGCCCTGGTGCTGGCGCGCATCGCCGGCGCCGACGACGCCGCCGTCACCCGCGTGGAGGAGCTCGCACCCCGCTACGCCGGCTCCCGCGACGGCCTCGACGTGCAGGTCGGCGGCCAGGCGATGACGTTCTCCGAGGTCGGGCACACCATCGAGCGCGACATCCTGCGCGCGGAGTCCATCGCCGTCCCGATCACGATGGTGCTGCTCGTGCTCGTGTTCGGCAGCGCGGTGGCCGCGGGCCTGCCGCTGCTCATCGGGCTGCTGTCGATCCTGGGCACCTTCCTCAGCCTGCACCTGCTCGTCCAGGTCACCGACGTCTCGGTCTATTCGGTCAACCTGGCCACCTCGCTCGGGCTGGGCCTGGGCATCGACTACAGCCTGTTCATGCTGACCCGGCACCGGGAGGAGCTGGCCCGCGGCCGCACCGTCACCGAGGCCATCGCGATCACCGTGCGCACCGCCGGCCGGACCGTGCTGTTCAGCGGCCTCACGGTGCTGCTCAGCCTGTCGGCCCTGCTGGTCTTCCCCCTGTACTTCCTGCGCTCGTTCGCCTACGCCGGGATCGCCGCCGTGCTGTTCGCCGGGGTCGGGGCGGTGCTCGTGCTGCCTGCGGCGCTGGCGGCGCTCGGCCCGCGCATCGACCGGCTGGACCTGCGCCGGCCGGTGCGCCGCCTGCTGCGACTGCCGGCGCCCCACCCGGCCGGGCTCGACGACGGGTTCTGGAGCCGCGTCGCCGAGACCGTCATGCGCCGCCCGGTGCCGGTCGCGACCGTCGTCATCGCCATCCTGCTGTTCGCCGCCTTCCCCTTCACGCGGGTCGTCCCCGGGCTGCCGGACGACCGCGTGCTGCCCCGGACCGCCCAGGCCGCGCAGGTCGGGCAGGTGCTGCGCACCGAGTTCGAGGGGCGCGAGAGCCTGGCGCTGTCGGTCGTCGCGCCGGTCAGCACCGGCTCGGGTCTGGCCGGCTACGCCGCAGGGCTGTCCCGGCTGCCGGGCGTCGACCGCGTCGACGCGGCCACCGGCTCCTACACCGGCGGCGTGCAGATCGCCCCGCCCGGACCCGCCAGCGGCCGCTTCGACGCCGGCGGCGGCACCTTCCTGTCCGTCGTGCCCGCGGTCGAGTCGCAAGGGCCGGCCGGGGAGCAGCTGGTGCGCGACGTGCGCGCCCTCGCGTCCCCGATCGGCAGCGTGCTCGTCACGGGGCAGGCGGCCGACCTCGTCGACACCAAGGCCGCGCTCGCCCGCAAGCTCCCGCTGGCGCTCGGCCTGATCTTCCTCACGACCTTCGTGCTGCTGTTCCTGTTCACCGGCAGCGTGGTGCTGCCGGTCAAGGCGCTGGTGCTGAACCTGCTGTCGCTCAGTGCCACCTTCGGCGCCATGGTGTGGGTGTTCCAGGAAGGCCACCTCACCGGCCTGATCGGCGACCCGACGGTCACCGGCACCCTGGACACCACCATCCCGATCCTGATGTTCTGCGTGCTGTTCGGGCTGTCGATGGACTATGAGGTGTTCCTGCTGTCGCGGATCAAGGAGGTCTACGACGCGACCGGTGACAACCGTCGCGCGGTCGCCGTCGGGCTGCAGCGCACCGGCCGGATCGTCACGGCCGCCGCCGGCCTGCTGGCGATCGTCTTCCTGTCGTTCGTGTCCAGCGACATCAGCTTCATCAAGCTGCTGGGGCTCGGGACCGCGCTGGCGATCCTGGTCGACGCGACGCTGGTGCGCGGCGCGCTCGTGCCGGCCTTCATGCGGCTGGCCGGACGGGCCAACTGGTGGGCGCCCGCGCCGCTGCGGCGCCTGCACGACCGGTTCGGCCTGCGCGAGGACGACGTCGACCCGCCGACGACGCGGCCGGACGACGCCGTACCGCTCCCGCAGCCCGCTGGCATGGCGTGACGACGCCCGCCCGCCCCCGCTCGGTCCGCGGACAGGGGTCCGAGCTGCGCGGCGAGGTGCTGGAGGCCGCGCGGCAGCTGATGACCGAGACCGGCGACGAAGCGGCCGTGTCGATCCGTGCCGTCGCGCGACGCGTCGGGGTGAGCGCCCCGAGCATCTACCGGCACTTCGCCGACAAGCAGGCCCTGCTCGACGCCGTGTGCGCGGAGGCGTTCGAGCAGCTGCACCAGCGCATGCGCGCCGCCGGAGAGCAGGCCGCCGACCCGTTCGAGGCGCTGCGCGCACAGGGCAACGCCTACGTGCACTTCGCCGTCGAGAATCCCGAGCAGTACCGGCTGCTCATGATGCTCCAGCACGAACCGCGCGCCGACGCCGCCGACCTCGTGATGGCCGGCGGGGCGTTCCAGTACCTCGTCCGGTCGGTGCACGCCTGCACCGACGCCGGTGTCTACGAGGGAGACCCGACCCAGCTCGCCCTGTGCCTGTGGGCCGCGGCGCACGGGGTGGCGGCGCTGCTCGTCGCGAAGCCGTACTTCCCCTGGCCCGACCTCGACGCCTTCATCGACAACACGATCTGCATGGCCGGACTGGGGCTGGCCACCGCGCAGCGGGTGGACCGGACCGGGACGCTGCCGCTGCCTGAGCTCGTCGCCCGGCTGGAGACGCTGCGCCGCTGAACGGCGCGAGACCTCGAACTGTTCACCCGTTCGTGGATGTCGACGACTACTACGGGTCACCGAAAACTCAGGCATGTCACGCACCGCTACTGCCCGCCGCACCGTCGCCGCGTCCCTCGCCCTGGGCCTGACCGCCCTCGGCGGCCTCGCCGCCACCCCCGCGAGCGCCTACGACCACGCGAGCAGCACCCCGACCGGCACCGCGATCGGCGGCTACGACACCGACGCCCTCACCGTCCAGCCCGACAGCACCCGGACGGGCAGCACCCGGTCGAACGGCACCCGGACCGACACCGCCCTGCAGGGCCAGCCCGCCCCCGCCGCCGTCTGGAAGGGCCGCCCCGTCCGCCGCCCCGTCCGCAACGCCTTCGCCACCACCACCACCGGCAAGAACGGCCCCACCGGCCAACAAACCACCCCCACCACCACCAGCCCCACCACCGGCCCCGCCGCCGCGCCGGCCCCCGTCGCCACCGCGCCGACCGCCCCCGCCCCCGCCGTCGCCCCCGGCAGCTACAGCTTCGCCGCCCAGCTCGACGGCAACCCCGTCCGCTGGGACCCCTGCACCGACATCCGCTGGACCGCCAACCTCACCCACGCCCCCACCAACGGCCTCCAGCTCCTCACCAACGCCGTCAACGAGATCGCCACCCGCACCGGCACCACCTGGCGCTACCTCGGCCCCACCACCACCACCCCCACCGGCAACCACCTCCCCACCAACCCCGCCACCACCCCCAACGCCTACCCCCCCGTCCTCATCGGCTGGACCGACGCCACCCACAGCGACCTGCTCGCCGGCCAACCCACCGGCGTCCTGGCCATGACCCGCACCGCCTGGTTCGGCGTCCAGCACCCCGACGGCACCAAGATCGCCGCCACCCGCTCCGCCGTCATCGCCCTGGACGCCACCGACACCCTGCCCACCACCGGCCCCCTCAGCTGGACCGCCGTCGCCCTCCACGAGCTCAGCCACGCCATCGGCCTCGGCCACGCCACCGACACCACCCAGCTCATGGCCGCCGTCCTACCCCGCACCACCGGCACCCTCCAGAACGGCGACAAAGCCGGCCTCACCCGCCTCGGCGCCGGCGCCGGCTGCATCACCTTCTGAGCACGCCGCAGGGCCGCCGGGAAACCCCGGCGGCCCTGCGGCGATCTGGCGCTGCTAGCTCTGGACCTGCTAGCTCTGGACCTGCTTCTGGGCCCGCTTCGCGGCCTTGGCCGTCTTGCGCTTGGCCCGCCGGGTGATCCGGCCGGCGGCGTGCGGCAGCGACTCGCGGCCGCCGGTGTCGGCAGCGGCGAGCAGCAGGCCGCCGAGCATCGACAGGTTCTTCAGGAACTGGATCTGCTGCTGCTGCTTCGCCGCCTTGTCGGTCTCGGACCAGAACGGGTGGCCGACGTAGGTGGTCGGCACCAGCGAGCCGGCGAGCACGAGCGCCGACAGCCGCGGCAGCCGCCCGGTGGCCAGCGCGAGACCGCCGACGAGCTGCGCTGCGGCGTTGGCCTGGACCAGCTTCTCGGGCTCGGACAACCCGGCCTTGCGCACCTGCTCCACCCGTCCACCGGGTGAGCGCAGCGCGTCGACCCCCCCGGCGATGAACATCGACGACAGCAGCGGGCGGGCCAGACGACGGGTGGGGCTCATGAGGACTCTCCTTCGACCGGCAGGCGCCGGCGGCAACGGTGGACGTTCCGGGCTGCGCCCGAGGACAAGCTCTGACGGGCGCCCTACCCCGTCACCGGCTCAGGACGCACCGAGCGCCCGACGCATGCCGTCCAGGTCGAGCTCAGGAGCGGGCCAGGCGAGGTCGAGCCCCTCCAGCGCCTCCAGCAGCAGGTGCGCGACCGCCCAGTTGCGGTACCACTTGCGGTCGCACGGCACGACGTGCCACGGCGCGACCTCGGTCGAGCAGCGCTCCAGCGCGACCTCATACGCCTGCTGGTAGGCGTCCCAGTGACCGCGCTCGACGATGTCGCCGGGGTTGACCTTCCACAGCTTGGTCGGGTCGTCGAGCCGGGCCAGCAGGCGCTCGCGCTGCTCGTCGCGGCTCAGGTGCAGCATCACCTTGACGATCGTGACGCCCTGCTCGACCAGCCCGGCCTCCCAGGCGTTGATCTGGTCGTAGCGCTGCTGCCACTGCTCGGGCGGGACGAGATCGTGCACGCGCACGACGAGCACGTCCTCGTAGTGGCTGCGGTCGAACACCCCGATCGCGCCGACCGGCGGCAGCGCCCGCTCGATCCGCCACAGGAACTCGTGCGCGCGCTCTTCCTCGGTCGGCTTGCCGAAGCCGGTGATGCGCAGCCCGGCCGGGTTGACCAGCCCCGCGACGTGCTTGACCACGCCACCCTTGCCGGCGGTGTCCATGCCCTGCAGGACGAGCAGCACGCGCCGCTCGCCGCCGCTGCGGCCCTGCGCGTACAAGCGCTCCTGCAGGTCGGCCAGCCGCTCGCCGAGGTCGGCCACGTCGCGCTCGGCGTGCTTGCGTCCGTCGTCGCACCCGGGGGTGGAGCGCGGGTCGATCGCCGACAGGTCGACCGGTCCGCTGCCCGGCGCGATGCGGAGCGCGTCGCCGACGCTGGTCATCTCAGGCCGCCGGGGACGGGCTCGGGACGGCCGACGCGACCGGGCTCGCCACCGGCTTCGGCGAGCCCGCCGGCGCGGCACCGGCCAGTCCCTGCAGTGCCGCCAGCAGCGGTGCACCGTCGCGCACCGACGCCGCCGGAGGCGCGGCGACGGTCACGGGCACGCCGAACTCGTAGAACTCGATCGTGGTGGTGCTGTTCAGTCCCTTGGCCGACGTCAGCTGCTGGGTGAAGGAGACGGCGCGCCCCTGGTCGTCGAGCTGGATCGTGAAGGGCACGGAGACGTCCTCCAAGCCCTTGAGCGTCGTCTGCAGGAAGGCCTTGGCCCGCGGGTTCGCCAGCGCCAGCGCGTCGGCGACGCGGAACATGCCCTCGTACCCGGTCGTCTTGGCGCCCCGGACGCTGCCCTCGCCGGTGCGTCGCACGTCGACGGCGCCGAGCAGGGCCTGCAAGGACGCGGTCGGGTCGCTGGTGGCCCCGAGCGAGGTCCCGGTGACCTGCTGCACGGTCGTCTTGTAGAACACGCCGACCTGCTGCGGCAGCTGCAGGTAGAGGTCGTCACCGATCAGCCGCTCCTCGATCCGTCCCCGGGTGGGGTTGCCGGAGGCCACCGGGACGTCGAAGGCCACCGTGCCGACCCGCTCGGCAGGGTCGTAGATGCCCTCGCCCTTGAAGGCGACCGTCGTCGCCCCGAGCTTGGTCTGGCTCATCAAGGTGAACTTCGACGACTCGCTCGCGGTCTTCTCCGCAGCAGCGCGCACCGTGTCGACCAGGCCGGCCCCCGACACCGCCGCGGTGCCGGACCCGTCGGTGGTCCTGGCCCCGGAGCCGCCGCACCCTGCGAGGAGCCCCAGCACGAGGACTGTCGGCAGGACGGCGACGCGGGTCATCGATCGCAGCGGACGCATCGGTCCAGTCTCGCAGCAGCGCGTGTGGTCTGCGTGAGCCGCCCGAGGCTCGAACTCGGAACCCGCAACTTAAAAGGATGCTGCTCTGCCAGTTGAGCTAGCGGCCCGGCGCCGGGATCGACCGGCACGTCGGAGTATGCCAGCCGGCGCCGCTGCTGGTCAGTAGCGTCGGGTCGGTGCGCATCCTGGTCACCGGCGGAGCCGGGTTCATCGGCGGTCACGTCGTCACGGCCCTGCTCGGCGCCGGGCACGAGGTGCGGGTGCTCGACGCGCTGCTGCCCGAGGTGCACACCGGCGGCTGGCCGTCGTCGCTGGACCCGCGCGCCGAGCGTGTGCACGTCGACGTCCGGTCGACGCCGTCCGCCGCGCTGGACGGCATCGACGCCGTCTGTCACCAGGCCGCGATGGTCGGGCTGGGCGTCGACCTGGACGACCTGCCGCTCTACACCGGGCACAACGACCTCGGCACGGCCGTCCTGCTCGCGGCGATGGCCCGCGCGGGCATCGGCCGGCTGGTGCTGGCGTCCTCGATGGTGGTCTACGGCGAGGGCCGCTACGGCTGCGCCGAGCACGGCGTGGTCCGTCCCGGCCCCCGCCGCACCGCCGACCTGGACGCGGGCCGGTTCGAGCCGCCGTGCCCGGTCTGCGGTCGGCCGCTGGAGCCCGGCACCGTGCCGGAGGACGCAGCGCTGGACCCGCGCAACGTCTACGCGGCGACCAAGACGGCCCAGGAGCACCTGTCGGCCGCCTGGGCGCGGGCGTCCGGCGGCACCGCCGTCGCGCTGAGGTATCACAACGTGTACGGACCGCACATGCCCAAGGACACCCCGTACGCCGGCGTCGCGTCGCTGTTCCGCAGCGCGCTGGAGCGCGGCGAGGCACCGCGCGTGTTCGAGGACGGCGCGCAGCGGCGTGACTTCGTCCACGTCCGCGACGTCGCGCGGGCGAACCTGCTCGCGCTCACCGGCGGCGAGGCGGGGGCGCTGACGCCGTACAACGTCGCCTCGGGGGTGCCGCACACCGTCGGCGACCTGGCCCGCGAGCTCGCCCGCGCCTGCGCCGGCCCGCCGCCGGTCGTCACGGGTCAGTACCGGCTCGGCGACGTCCGGCACGTCGTCGCCTCACCGGAGCGGGCCGCCACCGACCTCGGCTTCCGCGCCCAGGTGTCGTTCGCCGATGGTGTCACCGAGTTCGCGACGTCCCCGCTGCGCGGCTGATCACCGCGCGCCTAGCATCAGCAGGTGCCGGACGTCGTGCTCCCCTGCCTCGACGAGGCCGCTGCGCTGCCCTGGGTGCTGACCCGGATGCCCGCCGGCTACGCGCCGATCGTGGCCGACAACGACAGCACCGACGGCTCCGCCGACGTCGCCCGCCGGCATGGCGCGCGCGTGGTCCAGGCCCGGCCACGCGGCTTCGGCGCCGCGTGCCACGCCGGGCTGTCGCTCGCCGACCACGCCGACGGCGTCGTCTGCTTCCTGGACGCCGACGGTTCCTTCGACCCGACCCAGCTGCCGCGGGTGGCCGGTCCGGTGCTGGACGGCAGCGCCGACCTCGTCCTGGGCCGACGACGCACGCAGAGCCTGCGCGACTGGCCGCTGCACGCCCGGCTCGGCAACCGCGAGGTCGCCCGCCGGCTGGCCCGGCGCACCGGCCTGCAGATCCACGACCTCGGACCGATGCGGGCGTGCCGCGCCGACGCGCTCCGCGAGCTCGGACTGACCGACCGCCGCTTCGGCTACCCGCTGGAGATGGTCACGCGCGCCGTCGCCGCCGGCTGGCGGATCGTCGAGGTCGACGTCGACTACCTCCCGCGCACTGGCCGGTCCAAGGTCACCGGCACCGTCGGCGGCACCGTCAAGGCGGTGCGCGACATGTCGCGCGTGCTGCGCGAGATCCCGTGAACGTCACCGTGCTGGTGCTGGCCAAGGAGCCCGTGGCCGGTCGGGTCAAGACCCGGCTCTGCCCGCCGCTCACCCCCGCGCAGGCGGCGGCCGTCGCCACCGCCGCGATCGAAGACACCCTGGCCACCGTGCGCGCCGTGGACGTCGCGCGCCGGGTGCTCGTGCTGGACGGCAGCTACGACGCGCCGGGCTTCGACGTGGTCGCGCAGCGCGGCGGGCCGATGCCCGAGCGCCTGGCCGCTGCCTTCGACGACCACGGCGGCGCTCCGACCCTGCTGATCGGGATGGACACGCCACAGCTCACCGTCGCGCTGCTGACGCAGGCATGCGCCCTGCTCGACGGCGGTGCCGACGTGCTCGGCCCGGCCAAGGACGGCGGCTGGTGGGCGCTCGGCCTGCGGCGGCCCGACGGTGCCCTGCTGGCCGGCGTGCCGACCTCGCGCGCGGACACCGGCGCCCGGCAGCTCGCCGTCCTGCGCGCCGCCGGTCTGTCGCCGCACCTGCTCCCGGCCCTGCGCGACGTCGACACGATCCACGACGCCCGCGCCGCCGCCACCGACGCCCCGCACGGGCGGTTCGCCGCCGCGCTGACCGCCGCGCTCGGCAGCGCGCTCGGCAGCGCGCCGTGAGCGACCGCCTCGCCGCCGAGGACGTCCCGGCACCGTCGCGTCCCGGTCGCGCGGGCCGAGGTCGGCGGCTGCTGACCGCGCTCGAGGTCGTCCTGATCGGGGCGGTCGGCGCCGTGGTGGGCATCGTCGTCGCGGGGTCGGTCACGACCGAGGTCGGGCCGTTCGAGGCCAGGCTGTCGCTGCAGCCCGCGGTGCACGGCAGCACCGTGGTGGCCGTCCCACCGCTCGGGCAGCTGCAGCTGGCGACGCACAAGGGCCCCGTCCGGCTCGAGGTCGACATCACCCAGCTGCGCGCCGACGCCGCACAGTCGATCGCCCGCGACCCCGACCAGCTGCGCACCCTCGGCGACCAGGTGAAGGGCGACCTGCGCGGCGCCGTCGAGAAGCTCGTGCTGCGGACGGTCCTGGCCACGGTGCTCGGCGCGACGATCCTCGGCCTGCTGGTGTTCCGGCGCTCGCGACGCGTGATCGGCACCGGCGTCGCCGGGCTGGCTGCGCTCGGCGCGCTCGCCGCGACGACCGCGGCCACCGTCGACAGCCGGGCGCTGGCCCAGCCGCGCTTCACCGGCCTGCTCGCCACCGCGCCCACGGCCTTCGGCGACGTGCGCGACCTGCTGGCCAACGTCGACGCCTACGGCCTGCAGCTCGGCCGCCTCGTCACCAACGTCACCAAGCTGTACACCGTCGCGCAGGCCCTGCCGACCTTCACCCCCGACGACGGCACGCTGCGCATCCTGTCGGTCAGCGACCTGCACCTGAGCCCGACGGCGTTCGAGATCATCGGCTCGGTCGTCCAGCAGTACGGCATCGACGTCGTCGTCGACGCGGGAGACGACGCCGACCTCGGCACCGCTGCCGAGGCGCGGTACATCGACGGCGTCGGTCGCCTGGGCGTGCCCTACGTGTGGGTGCGGGGCAACCACGACGGCCGGCTCATCCAGGCGGCGATGGAGCGCCAGCCCAACGCCACCGTGCTCGACAGCGGTCAGGTCGTGCAGGTCGCCGGCGTGCGGGTGCTCGGCCGGGGCGACCCGCGGTTCACCCCGGACAAGTCCACCGGCGACGACGACGCCCCACGGTCGGTGCTGACCGCCGTCGGCGAGCAGCTGCTGGCCGACTACCGCGCCTCGCTCGTGGCCCCGGACCTGGTTGTCGTGCACGAGCCGGCGATGGCTGCGCCGCTGCTCGGCACCGTCCCGCTGGTGATCGTGGGCCATACGCACAAGCGTGAGACGACGACCGAGGACGGCACCACGCTGCTGGTCCAGGGCTCGACCGGGGGCGCCGGGGCCCGGGCCCTGGAGGGCGACGCTCCGACTCCGGTCACCCTGTCGGTGCTGTACCTGGATCCCCGCACCCGCACGCTGCAGGCCTACGACGACATCACCCTCGGCGGGCTCGGCACCAGCGACGCGAGCATCAAACGGCACGTGGTGGCCTTCCCCGAGCCCGCACCTGAAGCCACCGCCTCGGCGGACGCGGGTGCGCAGCCCTCGCCCAGCGCGTCTCCTACTGCGTCGCCCGAACCCGGTCCGAGCCCGACCCCGTCCTGACGCCGCGCGGCCGGCACCGGCCCGCGGCGGGGGTCCGCTATGCTTCTGCAGTCCCCGACGACGGCGGAGGCAGGTCACCCGACCCCGGCATCCCAGTCCGGTGTCGAGCGTCCGTCCCCATCGTCTAGCGGCCCAGGACTCCACCCTTTCAAGGTGGCTACGCGGGTTCGAATCCCGTTGGGGGCACGGCAGTACAGCAGTAGGCCTGAGCACCATCCAGGCCCCGTAGCGCAGTTGGTTAGCGCGCCGCCCTGTCACGGCGGAGGTCGCGGGTTCGAGTCCCGTCGGGGTCGCAGCACGAGCATCCGGTCAGGTAGCTCAGCTGGTAGAGCACACGCCTGAAAAGCGTGGGGTCGGCGGTTCGAGCCCGCCCCTGACCACTGGATTTCACCCTGTCTGACCTGGGGTTTTGTCGAATCTGCTGCAGTCTGATCTTCGCGGCTGGCAGCCATTGGCAGCCTAACTGGCAGCCTAAGTCTGCGGCGGACGACGCCGGTCTGTGCTGGACGCGCCTGGATCGCCGGTGTCCCAGAGCGCTCCGGCCATGAGCCGCGCAGCCTCGACGTTGAGCTCGGGAGCGACGTGGCTGTAGGTGTTCATCGTCAGCTGGTAGCTGGAATGGCCCAGGACCTCCATGACGACCCGCGGCGGCACCTTGAGCAGCAGCAGCAGGCTCGCGGCGGTGTGCCGGGCGTCGTGCAGGCGGGCGTCGCGCACCCCGGCACGAGCCAGCAGCGCCTTCCAGTCGTCGTGGTCGCGCTTGGCGCCGATCGGTCGCCCGTCGGGCTGGCGGAAGACGAGGTCCCAGCTGCGGCCGGCGTCGGCAGGTGGGGGCTGCCACCACAGTGGGCCGGCCGCCTCCCGCTCGTCGTCCTGCGCGCCGCGGTGCCGGCGCAGCGCCTCGACCAGCGGCTCCGGCAGAGAGAGCACGCGCTTGCCGGCGCGGGACTTGACGTCGGACAGCGCCGGGCCGTGCCCGCTGCGCTGCGGACAGTCGACGGGTCGACGGCCGCAGGTCGGCGGGCGTCCGCAGCCGTGCAGGTAGCGGGCACGGGTCATCGCCTGCCGGATCGCGACGGTGCCCGCCTCCAGGTCGACCTGCGGCCAGGCGAGCGCGAGGGCCTCCCCCTGCCGCAGCCCGGTCGCCAGCGCCAGGATCCAGCGGGCGCTGTTGCGTCCGTCCCGGGCGGCCGCCAGCAGGCAGCGGGCCTCCTCCCGGGAGAGCGGCTCGACGTCGCGGGTGACCGGGGTGGGCGCGTCGACCAGCGTGCAGACGTTGCGGGCGACCAGGCCGCGCTGCAGGGCGACGACCAGCGATCGCGACAGGCAGCGGTGGACCTTCAGCACGCTGGTGGCGTTAAACGGGCTCTTCGTACTTCAGGTGGGTGCCAGGTGTGGGTGGGCCAGCCCGCCGCCAATCAGGAGCATCCGTAGGCGGTAGTTGTCGCGGTTGCGAAAGCCCCGGGCGACGCGGCGGTGGAGCTCGATGAGGCCGTTGATGGCCTCGGTGCCGCCGTTGCTGGACCGTCGGGTGTCGAAGTAGGCCAGGAACGCCTCGCGCCATCGCTGCAGGGTCTTGCCCAGGCGTTTGATCTCCGGGATCGGGCAGGTCGGAAACGAGAGGAGGATCTGCTCGGCGATCTTCTTGCCCTCGGCGAGGTTCGGGTGCTTGTAGGCGGCGCGGAGCTGCTGGGCGCACATCCACGCGAGCAGGACTTCGTCGTGGCGTTCGTCAACGGCGATCGCCTTGGCCAGGCGCGTCTTCTGCTTGTCGGTGAGGCGGTCGGCGCCGCACCGCAGCACGTTCTGGATCCCGTAGAGCGGATCGGCTCGGCGTCCACGATGGCCCAGGGTCTGCTGCTGGACGCGGCGTCGGACCTCGTCCATCGCGGCGGTTCCGAGCTTGACGACATGGAAGGCGTCCAGCACCGCGACGGCGTCTTCGAGCTCGTCGTCCAGCGCGTTCTTATAGCCGTGGAACGGGTCCAGCGTCGCGATCTTGATACCGGCGCGGAAGGCTTCGTTGCGGGCGGTGAGCCAGCCGGCGTAGGCCGCCCCGGACCGGCCGGGGACCAGGTCCAGCAGCCTGGCGCGGGTCTTGCCTTTGCTGTCCCGGGACAGATCGACCATCCCGGTCAGTTCCTTGGGCCCGCGGCCACCGTCTTCGATGGGCTTGGTGCTGACGTGATGCCACACGTGCTCATCCACCCCCAGGGCGCTGACGCCGTCGAAGCGGGCGTCGTCGTCGGCCATGGCCTGCAGCAGCGGCCGGATCGCCTTCCACACGGTGCGCCACGACGTCCCGAGCTGCCGGGCCAGGCCCAGGATCGAGGCGTGCTCACGACGCAACTGCCCGATCGCCCACCAGCACGCCCGCGTGCTCAACAGCGCACGCGGCCGGGCCACCTCCTGGTCCTGCTCGGTGAGCACCCCACCCGCACAGCTGATCTCAGCGCAGCGCCAGACCCGCTTGCGCCACACCAGCTCCACCGGCCGGCCAAAGCACGGAGTGTCGATCAGGCGCACCTCACGCCGGCCGTGGCTGCCCATCACCACGCCGCAGACCCGGCAGCCCTCGACCCGCGCGGGGGACTCGACCTGCACTTGCAGGAACGGCCCGCGCCGGCCGCTCACCTCCTCCACAGCAGTCACGTGCAGCCCCCGGAGGCCGACCAGGAGATCACAGCGCGAGCAGGACAACTCAGCAGAGCAGGCGCCAGTAGACGCCGTAGGCTCGGTCACGGTCGAGGCCTTCGGTTCGAGAGCTTGGTCGCTATCGATCCTCAGGAGGCCTCGACCCCCAGCCCCTCAGGTCACACCCGCGAGTTGGTCACACCCACCTCAAGTACGAAGAGCCATCAAACGCCTGGGCAAGACCCTGCAGCGATGGCGCGAGGCGTTCCTGGCCTACTTCGACACCCGACGGTCCAGCAACGGCGGCACCGAGGCCATCAACGGCCTCATCGAGCTCCACCGCCGCGTCGCCCGGGGCTTTCGCAACCGCGACAACTACCGCCTACGGATGCTCCTGATTGGCGGCGGGCTGGCCCACCCACACCTGGCACCCACCTGAAGTACGAAGAGCCGTTAAACGCCGGCGTCTCCAGCCGGCGCAGCAGCACCTCGACGTGCTCGGGCGTCAGCTCGCGCAGCCGGACGCCTCCCAGGTGCGGGACGAGGTGCCGGCGGATGACCGTCTCATACGCGCTGAGCGTCGACTCGCGCACCCGACGGGCCTGCACGTTGTCGTGCCAGTACCAGAGCCACTCCGCGACGGTCGGCCCGAGGCCGTCGCGGGTCAGCGGCACGCCGGACTCGACCTGGCTGACCGCCTCGCGGACGGCGCGGGCCACCTCAGCCTTGGTCGCGCCCGACAGGTACTTGCGCTGCCGCTTGCCGTCCTGCCAGCCCAGGTCGACGACGGCCCGCCAGCGCCCGTCCTTGGTCCGGTAGACGGCGCCCTCACCCCGTGGGCGTCGAGTGGCCATGCGCTCCTCCTCCGGCAGGTGCCCGACCGGCCACGGTGACACCGATCCGGACCCCGACGTCCTCCTGCGAGGCGGCTGTGGACAACCGTCCGGTCAGGCGCGCAGAGTCCGCAGGAACGCGGTCAATCTGTCGGCCGGGATGCGACGGCAGGCCCCGATGCGCACCGACGCCAGCTCACCGGACCGCAGCAGCTCGTAGACCTTCGACCGGCCGATGCCCAAGGCATCGGCGGCCTCCACCGGGGTGAGCAGCAGCTTGTCCACGACGACCTCCGCGGTCACGAGCAGTCCGGTCGCGTCCGACCGGACGCCTGCGCCACGATGTCGGGGGGGCTTGCCGGGGACCTTGCCGGCGGTCCTGCCGGCGCCGCGAACTCGGCCGGCAACGTCGGCGCCCCTCGGCGGGGCAAGCGTGCTGGGAGCAGGTGCGCGCACCCTGGCGGGGGGCCATCACCTGCGGCGTTCGCGTCGGCGGGTTCGTCATAGGCGCTCCTGGCCGGAGGCCACGCAACCATGAACGACACCTACGCTTGCCAGCATGCGGGAAGGCCAGTATCTGGCTCTGGACCGGGGCAAGGGGCAGACACGTGCGGACTCCCTCGTGGGCACATCGCGGTCGGAAGCAGAAGCGGCGGCGACGGGGTGGCGGCTCCACGCGGTCGTACTCGACATAGACGCCACGGATGGCCGCGTGGCGGTGACGACTGACTTCCGTCCTGGACGCCTGCGGCTCTTCGTGAGCGACGGGCAGGTCGTGAAGGCGACCTACGGCTAGCGGCACCTTGCGGTGATCGCTACAGCCACCTGTCGGTGGCGTCGGTGTCCCGGGGACTGAGGCCCACGGAGGCC
>CAWASE010000005.1:0-22079 GCA_963784675.1 uncultured Actinomycetes bacterium | reverse complement strand
TCTGCTGCTGTTGGCTCACGTAGCCACTACCCGCGCATACGGCAAGAATGCGCCGCGCAAGCCAGACGGAATGGCACGGCACCACCCAGCGGCTGCAGGTACCCTTAGCCCGGCTGTTGCGGTAAGGGTCTGATGTTGGTGGTGCGACACGGGTCCGGGAAGCGCGAAAGTGCCTGCCCTGCCTGGGATTGTGGTCTTGCTGAGGGACCATGATCGCCAAGCGGGAGAGGCACTTCGCGGGTGCAACCTACAACGTGCAGACCGAAGATCACAGTCACGGAGGACGGCGTCGGGGTGGTATCGCATGCCGGGTCGCGCCTGCTGGCGGATCTTGCGGACCGGACGGGGCTGACCGAGGCGCTCGGGGCGGCGCTGGCGGGGACGCGGCAGCGGAGCTCGGCGCATGACCCGGGGCGGGTGCTGACCGATCTGGCGGTGATGCTTGCCGACGGGGGCCGTGGGATCAGCGGGTTGGCGGTGCTGCGGCACCGCCCGGAGCTGTTCGGCACGGTGGCGTCGACCCCGACGGCGTGGCGGGTGCTGGACAGCATCGACGGTGCGGGGCTGGCGGCGGTCCGGTCGGCGCGGGCGCTGGCCCGCGAGCGGCTGTGGGCGCAGCGCACCGAGACGGTCGGGCCGATGCTGGTCAGCCGGGCCGGCGGTCGGGACTGGCCCGGGTTGCGCCTGGTCGTCGACGCGACGCTGGTGACCTGCCACAGCGAGAAGGAACTGGCCAGCCCGACGTTCAAGGGCGGCTTCGGCTACCACCCCCTCACAGTCTGGCTGGACAACACGAACGAGGCGCTCGCGGCGGTGCTGCGAACCGGCCGGGCCGGCAGCAACACCACCGCCGACCACATCGAGGTCACCGACCTGGCGCTCGCGCAAATCCCGGACGCCCACCGGCACGGCACGCCGATCCTGATCAGCGCCGACGGCGCCGGCGCGACCAAGGACTGGCTGACCCACCTGCGAGCTCAGCGCGAGCTCGGCGTCGACCTGCGCTTCTCGGTCGGGTTCACGATGACCGACAAGGTCCAGCAGGCGATCCGGGCGCTACCCGAGCTGGCCTGGACCGCGGCCGTCGAGGCCGACGGGAGCCTGCGCGAGGGCGCTCACGTCGCCGAACTCACCGGGCTGCTCCCGCACCTGACCGCGGCCGGCTGGCCGCCCGGGATGCGGGTGATCGTGCGGCGGGAACGCCCGCATCCCGGCGCGCAGCTCACGCTTCACCGACCAGACGGCTGGCGGTTCCAGACCTTCGCCACCGACACCCGCGGCGGGCAGCTCGCGCACCTGGAGGCCCGGCACCGCGCGCACGCCCGCGTCGAGGACCGGATCCGCTGCGCGAAGGACACCGGGCTCAACGACCCCCCCTCCCGCGAGTTCACGATCAACCAGGCGTGGCTCGAGCTGACCCTGATGGCGTGTGACCTGATCGCCTGGACCCAGACCACCCTGCTCGACGGCGAGCTCGCCAAGGCCGAGCCTAGGCGCTGCGCTACCGGCTGCTACACGCCGCCGCCCGCATCACCCGTGGACAACGCCGCGTCTTCGTCCGGATCGACGCCGGCTGGCCCTGGCGCCACGCCCTCGCCGTCGCCTTCGCCCGCTTGCAAGCCCTCCCGCTACCCGTCACCTGACCGCGACGCCCAGCCCTGACCGCCCACCACCAGGACCCCGGGAAACCCGACCAGCGCGTCGGGCGCTCCACCCTGCCCACCTCACCCCAAGACCCGAAGCAACATCAACGCTGCCTCGCGGCACATGATCACGCCGCTACTGAAAGAGAGGGGCTAACGGGGGAAGGCAAGTTCGTACTCGACCGGGGTGAGCTTGCCCAGCGCGCGCTGGCGTGGCCGGTGGTTGTAGGTGTGCTCGACCCAGTGCACGGTCGCCGATCGGCGCGGTGATCGCGGAGGCCCCGCTCACACGTACGAGCTTGGCCAATCGTGACGCCACGACCATCGGTTGCCCGCGCCGTAGCCCAGCAGCCAGCCAACCCCTTGCCGCTGAACGACAGGCTCTGAGCCCCCGCGATCATCCGGCCACTCCTCGGCCAGATCCTCCATCATCCAATGCTGCACCGCCGCGAGCAGGGCCTCAAGCGCCACCTCCGGGTCACCAGCCTGATCGACGAGGCAGCGAAAGCCCTGCAGCACTTCGGGCGGGGATCCAGGCGCTCCGATAGCCACTTCTCCCGTGCGAAGGTCGTAGCGCAACTGACACCGGCCCTGTGTCGCTTGCTCAAGATCAGCCAGCAGTTCCGGCACAAGCTGCTCGGGCCAAGTCACGACACGGACGGTACGACCGGGCGCGACTTGGAAGGAATAGGCGTGGCGCACCAGTCGGCGATCGGCGACCGGTCGCCGATCGTCAAGCGGGCGGCCAAGTCGATTGTCAGTGGACGCATGCGTGCGATTCGATCAGGCAACGCCGCCGAACCGGTCCAGGGCAGCACCGACGCGACGCCACGCCCGTGAGTGCGGGGATCGCCAGCTTTCAACGGCACAGACCAGGAGCGCTGCAGCACCGAGCGCCTCATTACGGCCACTTGAGCCGATATGGGAAGCTCGGCGTCCTGCACGTAGTAGGTCGGGTCCTTGAGCGCGTAGCGCACGCGCACCAGCGAGCCCGGGGTGCGCGGTCCATGCCATGACCACTTGTCCAACGAGGAGCGGATCTGCACGCCGTCGATCATCAGGTCGATGACGTAGTAGTTGCTGTCCCACCGTCCGCAGGGACTGCAGTTGTGGAACGTCACAATAGCTGCATTTGTCTGGCTGCCGGAGGCAAGCGTCTGGCGGTCCGCGTAGCTGTCGTAAGAGAGGTAGCCCAGCAATACGGCGCAGGTGGGATAGCCCAGGGCAAATTGCGTGGACGAGCGCATCGGGCGCCAACCCCGCACCGCCCTACCCCAGCGGCCGTGTTCGGCAGGCGCCGTCCGACGCCACGGTCGAGCGCTTCTGGTCGCACCTGCGCGCACCGCTCCGGCAACCGCATGTCTCGGCGCCGGGCTCCCTTCGCGATGTCGACGCCGTGGTCTCACAGCGACCTACACCTCCTCACCCCAGCATCAACCGCCCAGCTGCTGGCCGGCCAGTCTCGTCGCCTCAGAGTGGCTCCCGCTTGATCGGCGAGCACTCCTCGTCCTTGAGGCATCGGCTAAGCCCGGATCCACCGCCTGACCTCGGTCGACAGCGGCCTGCTGGACGCGCAAATGCCCTTCTACCTGGGACGATGACCTTGCTGAGGGGTCGAAGTCCGCCAAGTGGAAGGGCACTTGCAGGGTGCGAGCAAACCATGATCTGAGCCGGGTGTCGGTGAGCTTCGACGAGACGAATCTGGTGCCGAACGCCGGGTTGCTCCCAGCCGCCGTCCTGGCTCAACGGCTTGACCTGGACGGGCTCGTGGACGGTCGGTTGCGGCTCGCGCGGCATGGCGCGAACAGCGGCGCGAAGGCGCTGTCGGTGATCGGGTCGATGCTTGCCGGCGGCGACAGCATCGACGACGTCGCGGTCCTGCGGGCGGGTGCGGCAGGGTCGCTGTTCGACGGGACGCGGGCGCCGTCGACGGTCGGGTCGTGGCTGCGGGCGCGCAAGTGGTCCAACGTCCGGCAGCTCGACGCGATCAGCCGCGAGCTGCTGGCTCGGCTGTGGGCCGCCGGCGCCGGACCGGCCGACCTCGCAGCGCCGCTGACGCTCGACCTGGACTCGACGATCGTCGAGGTCTACGGCCGGGCCAAGCAGGGCGCCGCGTTCGGCTACACCAAGGTCCGCGGCTACCACCCGCAGCTGGCGACGTGCGCGCAGACCGGGCAGGTGCTGATGTGCCGGCTGCGCGGCGGGTCCGCCGGCGCTGCCCGCGGCGCGGCGTCGTTCCTGACCGAGACGGTCAGCCGGGTCCGCAACGCCGGCGCCACCGGCGAGCTGACCGTGCGTGCGGACAGCGCCTTCTACTCCAAGACGGTGCTGAGCACGGCCGCGAAGTTCGGCGTCCGCTTCTCCATCACGGTGCGACAGGACAAGAAGGTCCGGGCGGCGATCGAGGCCATCGCGGAGGACGCGTGGCAGCCGATCCCGTACTGGCTGAGCACACCCGAGGTGTCGGGCGCCGACATCGCCGAGACCAGCTACACCTGCTTCTCCGGCGATAAGCGGCACGCCCGCACTGTCCGGCTCGTGGTCCGCCGGGTCCGGCCGACCCCCGGCAGCCAGCTCGCCCTGTTCACGACCTGGGACTACCACGCGTTCGTCACCGACCGGGACCTGCCGCTGCCCGAGGCGGAGGCCGACCACCGCCGGCACGCCGTCGTCGAGCAGAGCATCGCCGAGCTCAAGAGCGCCGGCCTGGCGCACCTGCCGTCGGGCAACTTCATGGCCAACGCCGCCTGGCTCGCCCTGGCCGTCATGGCCCACAACCTCGGCCGCGCCGTCGGCACCCTCGCCGGCCCCGACCTGGACACCGCGACCGCTGCGACCTTGCGCCGCAAGGTCTTCACCATGCCCGGCCGGCTCGTCCACACCGGACGCCGCCGGCAGCTACGCCTGCCCGCCTCCTGGCCCTGGGCCGCCCCGGTCCTGCACGCCCTCGACCGCATCCACGCCATCCCGCTGCGCTGCTGACCACCACCCCCGCCCCCACGAGCAGGACTCGGAGAAGCCGGCAGACCAGCAGCTCAGCGCTGCCCGTCCCCGGCTCCAGCCGACCCGCAAGCCAACGTCAACAAGCCGCCGCTCACGGCGAGATCAACGGTGGATCCGGGGTTAGTGCCAGCAGCCCGTGCGCCGCACGCCATGCTCGCCAGGGTTGCGGAGTGCTGGCCTCCAACTGGTGCGCAGCGGAGTGCAGCGTGCCGCTGAGGGTGATTACGGCTGCCACTGCGCCGAAGAACGACAGGGGCAGCCGCACCATCTCGCCGTAGCGCGGTTGAGCCACCAACCAGGGTTCAAGAACGGCGAGGGCGAGCGCGATGCCGAGCAGGCACAGCACCGTGCCCCCGGCCCTTCGTGAGCGAGCGTGCAGGACAAGCAGCCGCACGCTCATCTGAGGGCGGCCGCGGCGGCTCGCGCACCCGGACCGTCACAGCGCTTCGCTGCCGCACTGAACGCTGCCGTGATGGCCAGCATCTGCTGCTCGGTCTGCCCGTCGGTCGTCCGCCGCTTCAGCAGCCACGCGGCCAGGGCGTACGACTGCTCGATGACGTCGTCGGGCGCGGGTTCCTGCACCGGGTCGCACCCCCAGGACGTGACACCGTTGGCGAGATCGTCTCGGACCACCTGCTCGTCGGGCCCACCGAGCACCGTCGAGCCCAGGTACAACTCGTTCAGACGAATTGAGCTGGCGTTGTCCTGTCGGCTGAAGCCCTCGATGACCTGGGGCGGGTCGGAGAGCCCGGCCAGGACCTCGTCGGCCAGGCGCTGCACGACGGGGAGCTGGTCGGCGTGCCGGCGCGTCAGGCAGACCTGGGTGGCGGCGGCCGGCCGGCACACGAGCTGCGCTGCTGCCCGGTCGTCGGTGAAGGCGGAAGTGCCGACCTGGACGAGGGGGACTGCCGCCCCTATCGCGACGAGCAGGGCGAGGCTGGCCGCGAGCCACCGCCGGCCCACGGTCAACAACGCCGCTGACGCGAGGCCGAGGAAGAACGTCGTCGAGGCCGGCGCCCACCAGGCGGCCGGCAGCTGGAAGGCCAGCGACGACGGCTCGATCGCCGGCGACAACCAGCGGGCCGCGCCGTCGGTGATGTCGAGGTAACCCAGGCCCACGTAGGTGACCAGGGCGAGTGCAGGAGCGGTCAGGCGCCAGGGAGCGATGACGCCGATGGCGAACGCAGCTGCCGACAGCGCGAGGAGCGCAGCGCCGCCGCTGAGCAGCATTCCGATCAGCGGCCGTCCGTAGGAGGTATTGGTCGCCGTGACGGCGGCGGCGGCGAGCACCGCGAGCAGGTAGGCGGCAACGCCCCATGCCGCCGGCGAGGCCCAGGCCATCAGGGTCTGCCGCAGCCGGCTCCGGCTGCTGGTATCGAGCAACTCGTCCAAGCCGCGGCGACGGCTCCGGCCGCCCTGCCACGCCGCCGCCGCGACGAGCACCGGTCCGCCGATCAGCACCAGGAAACGCAGGTAGTACGACGAGCCGGTCCAGTCGCCGGCCCAGTCACGCTGGTGCGCCAGCAAGCCAGCGATCAGCACGCCGAGCAGCAGCGGCGCAGCGAACGGACCCACTCCCCGGCGCAGCTCGATGGTCAGTGGCCGGCTCACGACCGTGCGCCGCGGAGCAGGGCGAGGTAGCCGCGCTCGCTGGGCGTGTCCGCGTCGCCGTCGGTCCCGGCCGCGGCCAGGTCGGCCGGGGTGCCGGTGAAGACGACGCGGCCGGCGTCGACCAGGGCGACGCCGGTGCAGGCCGACGCGACGTCCTCGACCAGGTGGGTGCTGACGAGCACGGTGGAGCTCTCGCCGAGCTGGCGCAGCAGGGCGCGGAAGCCGACCCGCTGCTCGGGGTCGAGCCCGGCGGTCGGCTCGTCGAGGAGCAGGAGCTCCGGTCGGTTGACGATCGCCTGCGCCACGCCTGCCCTGCGCAGCATCCCGCCGGACAGCGTGCGCATCCGTGACCCGGCGCGCTCCTGCAGCCCGACGAGCTCCAGCGCCTCGTCGACGGCCGCGGGGACCCGCTTGCTCGGGACCTCCTTGAGCCAGGCGACGTACTCCACGAACTCCCGGACGGTGAACCCTGGGAAGTAGCCGAGCGTCTGGGGGAGGTAGCCAAGCCGGCGGCGCACCTCCGTGCGGCCGTGTCGGTCCAGGACGTCCCGCCCGAGCACCTCCACGCACCCCGTTGAGGGCTTCAGCACGGTGGCGAGCACGCGGATGAGGGTGGTCTTGCCGGCGCCGTTGGGTCCCAGCAGACCGTGGACGCCGACCCCGAGCTGCAGGCTGAGCCCGGCCAAGGCACGAGTTCGCCGGTAGTCCATCTCCAGGTCGGCGACCGTGACCGTCGGTGTCATCGCAGCACTCCCCGCGGTTCGTAGGAGTGCCGGCCCAGGACGAGCAGTGCGGTGGCGGCGAGCAGGACGGCGCACCAGGCCGGGACGGCTGTCTCCGTCATCGCTACGGGCATCTGGCGGTCCAGCGCGGCTGGGCCGAGAGCGACCACCCCCCATACCGCGGCAGCCAGCGCGGTGGCCATCTCGACGCGCAGCCACGCCGACAGCGCGAGCGCCATCCCTACCAGCGCGGCCGAGGGCAGGAGCCAGGGCAGCGGGGCGGCGTCAACCAGCAGCCCGGTCAGCAGCAGGGCCGGGACCGACAGCCCGAGGGTGGCTGCGCTGCGCAGCAGGAGCAGGCGCAGCGCCGACGTCGGGGTGCTCGCCACCAGCTCCGACGAGGCGTCCCAGCTCGGTGCGCAGCTCGCGGCGATCCCAGCCAGGGGCAGGAGCGGCGCGACCAGGAACAGCGCCGGGAAGCGCGTCGCGTGCAGGAAGTCGAGGGCTGTGGTGACCAGGACCACCACCCCGACGGCCACCAGCCAGGCCAGTCGCAAGGTCGGGGACAGGACCAGCTGCAGCGGCCGCCTAGACGACGGCTGAGCCGCACGCAGCACCTGCTTGCGGACCCGCTCGAGAGCCGGTCGGGTGCAGGCTGCGGACAGGGCGGTGGCGCAGGTGCTGCACCGCTCCACGTGCTTCTCGACCGACCAGGCGGCCGGTTCGTCGATCGTGCTGGTCGCGTAGGACTCGACCTGCTCCCCGCTCAGGTGCCAGCCGCTGGTCATGCCAGGCCCGCCCGCAACTGCCGTCGGGCCCGGGCGGCCCGCGTCTTCACCGTGCCCTCCGGTATCCCCAGAAGCACCGCGGCCTCCCGGGTGGTGAACCCGTCCACGACCGTGGCCTGCAGGACGCGTCGCAGGTCCGGCGAGAGCCGGTCGAGGGCACCGCCGAGATCGACGTGGGACAGGTCGGCCAGCAGCACCTGCTCCGGACCTTCCACGACGCCGCCAGGCGCCGCGTCTGAGGGCTCAGCCGTACGGGTTGCTCGCCGCAGCCCGTCAACGAGCCGTCGGGACGCCACGGTCCAGAGCCACCCGCCCGCGCCGGAGCCGTCGCCGTCGGGCCGGTAGGACCTGGCACTGCGCCACACCGACATGAACGTGTCCTGCACGATCTCCTCCACCAGGCCGGGGTCGCCAGACCGTCGGCTCAGCCGCAGCAGCAGCCAGCCCGCGTGCCGGTCATAGAACTCAGCCAGGGCGACCGCATCACCGCGCGCCACCAACACGAGCAACTCGTCGTCGTCCCGGACCTCCACACCTGCACTATCGCGGTGAGGCGGTCGAACGGTTCCCGAAGGAGATGGTCAGCCAAGTTGCTCACGAACGACCGTCTACGAGACGCTGCTCGGGCTCCGAGGCGTCGAGCAGAAGCAGCTGTCTCGCGACCCGTGTCCATGAACTAAGACACGTGAGGTACGTTCGCGATACGTTGGCGGGGTGGCTCTGGTCGGGTACGCGCGGGTGAGCACCCGTGATCAGCATCCCGAGGCGCAGACCGACGCGCTGGCGACCGCAGGGTGCGAGAAGACGTTCACCGACCACGCGTCCGGGACGCTGGCCCGGCGGCCGGCGCTGGACGCGGCGCTGTACTACTTGCGAGCCGGGGACACGCTGGTGGTGACCAAGCTCGACCGGCTCGGCCGGTCGGTGCGCAACCTCAAGCAGATCGCCGACGACCTGCAGACCCGGCAGGTCGGCCTGCGGGCGGTCAGCCAGGGCATCGACACCACCACGCCCGGCGGCCGGCTGTTCTTCCACATGCTCGCCGCGATCGCCGAGTTCGAGCACGACCTGATCGTGGAGCGCACCCACGACGGGCTCGCCGCCGCCCGGGCCCGCGGCCGCAAGGGCGGGCCGAAGTTCAAGATGACGCCCAACAAGATCGCGCAGGCGCGGGCGATGTACGACGGCGGCCAGCACACCGTGCAGGAGATCGCTGACACGTTCGGGGTGTCCCGGCCGACGGTCTACCGGCACCTGACCGCTCGCGGCGCCGCCGCCGCGGCCGAGCCGGCGCAGTAGTCCCGTGGCGGTGACGGTCGTGGCGCAGCTGAGTCCGGACGCCAAGGCCGCGCTGGGCCGCCAGCACCTGGACGACGGGGTCCCGCTGACCAGTCTCGCCGCGGCCGCCGGGCTGCCTGTCCGCACCGTGCGGTGCTGGGCCGCCACCTACCGCAACGCCCCGACGGCCGCCGCGCTGCGGCGGCAACCCCGCAGCGACCTCGGGCGCCGGCGGCTGCCCGAGGACCTGGTCAAGGCGATCGAGGCGCTCGCGCTGCGCCGGCCGCCCCCGACGACCGCGTACGTGCACCGCCGCGTCGCCGACCTGGCCCGGGACCGCGGTCTACCCGTCCCGAGCTACTCCACCGTCCGGTCGGTCGTGGCCGCGATCGACCCAGGGCTGCGCACGCTGGCCCACCAGGGGGACGCGGCCTACCGCGACCAGTTCGAGCTCGTCCACCGGCGCGCCGCGGCCCGGCCGAACGAGCAGTGGCAGGCCGACCTCACCCTGCTGGACGTGCAGGTCCTGGACGCCAAGCGGCAGCCGGCCCCTACCTGCGGCTGCGCGTCCCCGACGCCCGAACCGAGGGCTACAACCGCAAGATCAAGCAGATCAAGCGCGTGTCGACGGATACCTCGCGCACCGGGACGCTTCGACTCGCCGCTCGAGTCCGCCACCCGTAGAAGGCCGAGGCGCTGCCAGATGCCGTCCACAGACGGGCGGCTGTTGCCGGCTACTTCTTGCGCAGAGCCCGAGGCACAAGGATCAAGTAGCAAGACCTCGCACCAGTCGCAGCGTTGGCGTACGCGCGCGCAGAACGCTTCGACCAGCCGTCTGCAACGAGGCGTCGTTCGACGTCAGCCTGCCAATCGCGCAACTCGCTCAGGTTCCAGCCGTTGCTCAGTGCGTCCTCCGTCTGGCCAGGACCGCCTGCTGGTGCGCGCCCTCATTGGATCCATCCTTCCACGAGCCCCAGCGTCGGGCGGCGCCGATGCAGAGCCGGATGGTCGCACCGAGGCGTCCAGCAGACGATCGCCGATCCCCACCGCAGGCTGACCGTGTCCGGACGCGGATCCTCGGTGGAGGAGTGCCACGAGCCCAGCCTGCTCAAGTGCCGGGTCTACTTCGGGGTGTCATGCGTTCGCGATGACCGAAAATGGGCTGTCACCACACCTACGCCCATAATCAACGACAAAACGAAGATCACGAAGGAGAACCACCACCTACCGGAGCCGACAGACCTGGAGGTGAACGACCCCAAGGATGCTGTTGCCGTGAAGGCCATGGCCACCGCGGGCAACCACCACACACCTGTCGAAGGCTTCTTCGTCACAAGCAGGACCGTACGTCGGGCCTACGGCCTCACCACCAAGGATCGGCGACCGGTCGCCGATCGGGCTCGTGCGAGCGGGGTTAACCAGCGGTTCGGTCGCTGTCTCCGCAGGCGTAGTCACTCAAGGGCGAGCGTCGTCACCGGCGGCGGCGGCGCGTGCGAACCCTTAGTGCAGCCCCGATGGCCACCCCCACTAGAGCCCCGACAGCGATCACGACGTGGTCCATGACCGCCAGTTCAACATGGGCGAGCTCGGTCGTGACGCATGCCTGCCGACAACCGATCCCCGGCCCGCTGGCGATCGGCTACTGACCCACCGGACCAGGGCGCGGGCCACCTGCCTGCTGCTGTCGAGCGAGGTAGGCAAGTAGGCCCAGGGCCAGGAGTGCAATGACTGCGACGACGCCGGCCGCGACGTGGTGACTCGAGGCAAACAGGACAATGACTGCTGCTGCAAGCAGTCCTAGCGAAAGGCCGATGAGTAGCGTCGGCGGGCGTCCATGGCTCGCGCTCCGGCTGTCCGTCAATGGCATGACCATGGCACGGGTTCCTACAGTCGCCCCTGCCTCTTGACACTTGACGCACCGCACCCCGTGCTGCCCGTTGGACGATCGTCGTCCGGTCGGCGATCGGCTGCCGGAGCAGCCTGGGCAACTCCCAGCCCTTTGACGGCTCTTCGGACTTCAGCGTGGTGAGGCCGTCCGGCGGGTGCGCGTGCCGGTGGCGGCGAGGAGCATCCGGAGCCGGTAGTTGTTGAAGTTGCGGTAGCCGTGGGCGAGGCGTCGGGCTTTCTCGATGAGCATGTTGATCGCCTCTGTGCCGCCGTTGGACAGGCCGTCGGTGTCGAAGTAGGCCAGCACCTGGGCGCGCCAGGCCCGCAGGGTCCGGCCGAGCCGCCCCTCTCTGTCAGCATGGGGTGACGCACCAGCGGGGTGCTGAATGACTGAACGAGGGCGGGGAGACGAGTCCCTGCAATGACAGTCCTGAGCAACATCACGGGTCCGAGCGGTCATGCTGGCCGGGTGACCGAGCACGACGAGGGCGAGGTTCCCGAGCGAGCGCGTCGGCGCACGTTCACCGCGGCGTACAAGCTGCGGATCCTGGCCGAGTACGAGGCGGCCAGCCCGGGTGAGCGCGGGGTGGTGTTGCGCCGTGAGGGCCTGTACTCCTCGCACCTGGTGGAGTGGCGGCGCTCCCGTGACGCGGGTGCGCTGGCCGGTCTGTCGGCGACCCGGGGGCGGCCGCCGGCGGATCCGGTCGAGCGGGACAACGCCCGGCTCCGGGAGGCCAACGCCCGCCTCGAGCAGGACCTGTCCCACGCCCGCGAGGTGATCGCGATCCAGGGAAAATTCTCAGCTCTCTTGGACGATCTGTCCCGAGAGCGCACGACGCGTCCGGTCCCCCGCGCTCCGGGCCGAGTTCACCGCCGCGGTCGAGCAGCTGACCGACACCGCGGTCGGTGAGCTGGTGCCGCTGCTCGGGACGGCCGGAGCGTGCGCCGCGGCCGGCCGGGCCCGGGCCACCCACTACCGGCGGCACCGGCAGAGCCCGGCGCCGCCGCGGCCGGCGCCGGTCCCACACCTGGACCGGCCTCAGCCGGCCGCGCTGACCACCGTCGAGCGCGAGCAGATCCTCGCCGTGCTGCACAGCGACCGGTTCGTCGACGCCGCCCCGGCGCAGGTCTGGGCGACGCTGCTCGATGAGGGCGTCTACCTGGCCTCGCAGTCCACGTTCTACCGGCTGCTGCGCCAGGCGCACGGCGACGTGCGTGAGCGCCGGGCTCAGGCGACGCACCCGGCGAAGGTCAAGCCTGAGCTGGTCGCGCACGGCCCGAACCAGGTCTGGTCCTGGGACATCACCAAGCTGCACGGCCCAGCGAAGTGGACCTACTTCTACCTCTACGCCGTCATCGACGTGTACTCAAAGAGACTTGGATTGCAGGCGCGACCCACTTTCCCTGCGCCCCTGTCGGCGCGACATTGATTGGCTCTTGAGGCTGACGCGTCGATGTTGACCCGAGTGAACCGGCTCTTCAAATCGACGGTGTAGTCGGGGTCGAAGCCGCCGGTCTCGAGCAGCGATCTGGCGATGTAGTTGGTGAGGTTGCGGAACCCGAGGGCGGAGCCCGTAGGTGTTCGAGCCTGCCGTTGATGGCCTCGGTCGGGCCGTTGCTGGTGCCGGGCCGGTCGAAGTAGGCCAGGACGTCGGCGGCTCGGCGCTTGAGGGTTCGGCCGAGGGTGACGAGCTCGGTCAGGGCGCCCGGGGACGCCCCCGCTGAGGCTGTGTCGATGAGCGTGCGCATGGCGGTGCGGCCGGTGGTCCGGTCGGGGTGACGGTAGGCGGCGATCATGTCCCTGGTAGAGGCTCCAGGTGACCTCCACCGGCAGGTGCTCCTGCGGCGTAAACGGCGCGAGGAGCCTTCCCCGTGCTGCGCCGATGACGGGTCCTTTATGGAATCACGACCATCTCAGTGCTTCTGGGCTGACGGCGTGAACGACGCACACCTCGGAAAGTCACTTGACAGAGGGCATCAGATCGGACAAAACGGCCCGAGCCGGCCTGGCTCAGACGTCCCTGGCGACCGGCTGCGCCAGGGGTGTGCCCGTCGCAGGGGCACGCAACGGGCACGCCTTCTGGCTCAGAAACCGGCTTCTGAGCAGGAGTAACAGGAGAGCGGGCGACGAGAATCGAACTCGCGTTCTCAGCTTGGGAACTTGGTGGGTGACCGTCCGTGGACGTTCGCCGACGTGTGTTCCGGCCGATCAGCCTGCTGATCGCTGTACGCGGTCGTCCGCCGACGTCCGTCGAGGGGCCACCCGATCGGGCACGTGGCGGGCACGACGTCCTCAGCTTGCGCGCTGCGGCGCACGCCGCTCACGACGGGAACGTGTATGGCGACCGTGCGAGGACGTCCGTCGACGTCCATACGGCTGCTCCGGCGCCCGTTTGCTGTTGAGGCCGCACGCGCACGGTCGCGGTGGGCGGCCCGACGGGGCACACGACGGGCACGAGGCCCGGGGTCTCCCGTCGCCGACGTACCTGTCCAAGAACGCATCATCGGGCCGGTCCTGCGGGAATGCGAAGGGGGCGTGTGACCAAGACCCGGGCACGCCCTCGGGATGTGCCGTCGGAGGTTCAGCTTGCGGCACGCCGTCGGCGTCGCCCTGCTGCTCGGCAGCGCCAGACGCGGTGGAGCAGGAGCCTGCTGAGGTCGTGATGCGTCAGGCGGTCGTCAGGGTCGGGGAGGGGCGGCGACCGGGTGCGTCCTGGTCGAGCTTCACGTCCTGTACGACGTGCCCGTCGTCGACGGCAGCCGCTATGACGCGGCGACGACGACGGCGTAGGAGCCGACCCCGAGAAGGCGGGCACCGGCGATCGTGCCGGTGTCGAGCACGAGCCCGGTGACCTCGCCGGTGTCGGCGGCGAACTCGACGTCGGTCACCTTCCCGAGCTCGTCGCCGGCGGACGTCAGCACGCGCTTGCCGAGCGGGTCGTGCTCCTTGCCGGTGAAGCGCTCGAGCTCGGCGTCGTTCTCCACGAGCAGGTCGCTCGAGGCGACGGTGACGGCGTCGGCGCCGAACGCCGTGAGGTCGCGCCAGCGCAGCAGGCCGGCCTTCCTGACCTGCACGGCGACGACGCGGCGGCCGCCCGGGTCGACGAGCAGGTGCTCGACCTTGCCGACCGTCTCGGCGGTGCTGGTGCTGACGACCTGGCGGCCCGTGGCCTCGGCGAAGGTCGTCACGTCGCCCGGCCCAGCTGCGCCCGGAACTCGCTCGACCGCGGCGCCGAAGCCCGCCAGGTCGTCGCCGACGAAGTCCTTCGCGCTGGCCGGGACCATGAGGTGCTCGCCGGACGCCGCCAGCGTGTCGGGCAGCGGGATGAGCAGCCGCGTCCCCTTGGTGCCGAGGGCCGGTGCGGCCTCGACCTCGTAGCCGACGACGTCGCACTGCCCGGCGCCTCCGGCGCCGACCTCGACGACGACGTCGACGACCGTGCCGAGCGCGGTGCCGGCGTCGGTGAGGACCTGCGAGCCGAGGACGTTGCCGCCGGAGCCGCCGCTGGAGGCCGAGGCGTCGAGGACGGTCTGGGTCGGCTCGAGCGCGCTCTCGTCACGGATCATCACGGCGTCCGTGCCGAGCGCGAGCACCGCCGACCACGGCAGGCTGGTCTTGAGCGGGCCGGCGAACAGCCCGCGGCCGGCGAGGGTGAACCCGCCCACCGCGCCGCCGCCGGCGGCGTAGACGACGTCCTTGACCTGCGCGACGTCCTCACCGCCGAGGGTCACCACCGGGCGCTTGAGGATCGCGCTGGTGCGCATCAGCCGGCTCATCGCAGGCGCCTGCTGCCGCGCGGCCGGCCGCGGCCGACGATCACGCCGCCCGTGCGCCGCCGGGCCTGGACCGCGAGCGCGGCGACCACGAGCACGGCGATCACCACCAGCACGACGAGCAACCAGCCCCACCACTCCACCGCGGACCTCCTCAGGTCGGCCCACTGTCGCACCTGGCACAGCACCCTGCTGGCGCGCCACCTCGAGCGGGGCGGCGGCCGGCTCTTCGCGCCGGCTTCGCCAGCGCGCCGACGACCCCCACGGCCGGCGCTCGACGCCGGCGCACACACGGTGGGTCAGGGGACTGGCCCACCCGCGTGCGGTAGCGGACGGAAGCGCCCCGCGCCGACGGCAGGGTCGTGCTGTGGTCAGACGCTGTCGGGTCGGTGCTGGCTGCGTGTGCTGCTCGGGCTGGGAGGGGCGAGGTGGATCTCGGGCAGGCCGACGATGTTGTAGGTGGCCGAGGCCAGGCCGATCCCGGCGGCGCCGAGCTCGCCCAGGACCTGCCGGCTGATCTGGTCCTTGACCTCCCGGACGCCTCGGGCGTGGACGAGGAAGCGCAGGGACATCTCCAGCCAGTTGTCGGTCAGCCGCCAGTACACCGCCGGGTCCAGCGAGGCGTCGGCCATGGCGTAGCGGGACCGCATGAGGGCCAGCGCGGAGCGGGCGGCCGGGTCGTCGACGACGGCGTGCGCGGCGGCGGCCTGCGAGCAGGATCCGCTCGACCTCGGCGCGGTCGACGCTGTAGTCGACCGGCAGGACGATCTCCTCCCACAGGTAGGGGAAGTCGCGGGTGTAGTTGTAGACCGGCTCGTTGAAGATCGCGCCGTTGGTGACGGTGACGAGCCGGCCGGTGTACTGCCGGCTGTTGACCCACACCGCCGGGTCGGCGCCGCTGACCGACGGCGGCTGGCCCATCTCCATGATGGTGGTCTTGAGGAAGCCGAGCTTGACGACGTCGCCGCGCACCCCGCCCAGGGTGATCCGGTCCCCGACGCCGAACGTGTCGCCGCGCAGGATCACGAAGTACGCGGCCAGCGACAGGATGACCTGCTGCAGCGCGAACGCCAGCCCGGCGCTGACCAGCCCGACCCCGGTGCTCAGGTCGGTGTCGGGGGTGACCCAGATCGACACGACCCCGAGCAGCAGCACGACCGCGGCGACGACCTGGATGCCCTGGCGGGTCCAGAACCGGCGGGGGTCGGCGACCTGCCCGCCGAGCAGCCGCCGGGTCAGCCACAGCGCGGCGCCGCGCAGCGCCGCCACGAGCAGCACCAGCGCGACGGTGAACAGCAGCTTCACCGCGGTCGTGGTGCTGACCCCGACCAGCGTCACCCCGAACACCCGGACCGCCCCCGAGGCGGCGAGCGATGCCTCAGCAGTCGCCAGCACGGTCACGGGCGCACCTGCCGCGCCGCTGACCGTCGCAGCGGCGCGTGGACGGTGCACGGGCTCGCAGGTGTTCACGAGATCAGTGTCGGTCACGGCGCGCGGGAGGTCCGGCCGGGTGAGCTGGCCGGGTGGGGTGCCCGGGTGGGTGCTGCTTGCGGCCTGCGGCAGCGTGTGGGGTCAGTCGGCGAGGGGGCGGGGGTCGGCGGTCAGGACGCTGAAGGTGCCGTCGCTCTCCAGCACGATCGAGCTGATGTCGGACAGCCGCGCGTGGCCATTGCTGCGCACGACCTGGCGCAGGTCCTCGGTGGAGACCCGGGCGGTGCGCATCGGTCCGGGCAGGAACCCCTGGTGGTAGAGCAGGGTGGGGGCGGCGCTGGTGAGCCGCTGGAACCGTTCGCTGCGGATGGCGCCCCAGGCGATGGCGTACTGCAGGACGAGCAGCAGCGCGAACGCGGCGACGCCTTCGGCGAGGGCGACGGTCTTGGACAGCAGGGTGGTGGCCAGGGTCGAGCCGAGCGCGACGGTGACGACCAGGTCGAAGGCGTTGAGCTTGGCCAGGGACCGCTTGCCGCTGACCCGCACCATGAGCACCAGAGCCGCGTAGGCCGCCACGCCGACGATCACCACCCGGCCGATCCCGGACCAGCCCTGGAACAGGATGTGGTCCATGACGTCCCCCTCGACCCTGCCTGCTGCGCGCGCCTGCGGCTGCGGTGCGGCCCGCTGACCATCCGGGCTGTGTCTACCCCAGCCAGCCTGGGGGTCCGGTCTGGCCGGCCAGCAGGGTGCTGCGGTGCTGCAGTCGCACGTGTGGTCGGGCTGATGCCCTCCGGAGCGAGCAGCCGGGCCAGCGTGCTGCGCGACGCGGTGCAGACCCGGCTGTGGCCGGTGCCGACGGTCGGGGTCGTGCTGGCTGTCGCGCTGGGGGTGCTGCTGCCCGAGCTGGACGGCTCGGTCGACGACGACCTGCCCGGCAGGCTCACCGCGTTCCTGTTCGGCGGTGGCTCCGACGCCGCCCGCACGGTCCTGTCCGCGATCGCCGGGTCGCTGATCACGGTGACGTCGCTGACGTTCTCCCTGACGGTCGTGACGCTGCAGCTGGCCAGCAGCCAGTTCTCCCCGCGGCTGCTGCGGACGTTCTCCCGCGACCGGTTCGTGCACCTGACCCTGGCGTTGTTCCTGGGCACGTTCGCCTACAGCCTGGTGGTGCTGCGCACGGTGCGCACCAGCGCCGACAGCCGCGCGGAGTTCGTCCCGCAGGTCTCGGTCACCGTCGCTGTCGTGCTGACGCTGGTCAGCGTGTTCGCGCTCGTGCTGTTCCTGGACCACCTGGCGACCCAGATCCGGGTCGAGACGATGCTCGACGACGTCCACACCGACGCGTCCGAGACCCTGGCCCGGGTGCTGCAGAAGCGGGCCGACGACCCGCCGAGCAACCAGGACCCGCCGCAGGCGCCCACCGAGCGCCTGTCCCGATCGAGACCGGCGAGTCCGGGTTCCTGGTCAGCGTCGACGAGGACGACCTGCTGGCCGCGGCCTGCCAGGCCGGCGCGGTCGTGCAGATCGAGGGCTTCCCCGGCGGATCGCTGGTGCGCGGCACCCCGCTGGGCCGCAGCTGGCCCGCTGGGGCCCGACCCGCTCACCCAGGAGCAGCAGTCCGAGCTGGCCGAGCGGGTCGCGGCCGCCGCCGTCGCCGGGCGGGAGCGCACCGCCGCGCAGGACATCGCCTACGGGCTGCGCCAGCTCACCGACGTGGCGACCAAGGCCCTCTCCCCGGGCATCAACGACCCGACGACAGCCGTGCACGCGCTCGGTCACATCTCCGGGCTGCTGTGCGAGATGGTCGACTACCAGCTCGGCCCCAAGCTGCTGCGCGACGACCACGACCGGGTCCGCGTCGTGCTGGAACGACCCGGCCTGGCCGACCTGCTCGACAGCGCCCTCGCCCAGCCGCGCCGCTACGCCGCCACCGCACCCTCCGTCCTGGCCCGGATCACCGTCGGTGCTGCGGGAGGTCGCCTGGCGCGTGCACGACGAGGACGAGCGGCAGGCCGTCCGCGACCAGCTGCACCGGCTGCGGGAGACGGTCGCCGACGCCGACCTCGGCGCGCCGAGAAGGCCGAGCTCGCCCGGCTCGACACGCTCGTCGAGCAGGCCCTGCTCGGCCGGGGCGGTGCGCGACCAGCTGCACCGGCTGCGGGAGACGATCGCCGACTCCGACCTCGGCGACGCCGAGAAGGCCGAGCTCGCCCGGCTGGACGCGCTCGTCGAGCAGGCGCTGCTCGGCCGCTGGTGACCCAGGCCGACGCACCGACCGGACGCGCCAGGACCCTCGCGGGTCTCGGGCGCGCGCCTCCCGGGCTCGTCGCGGTCCGCCTGCTCCTCGCGCTCTCGGTTCCCCCGGGTCCTGTTCGACGGTCTGGAGCGCCGCTGCGACCGGGACGTCGGTGCTGGCGTGTGCGACGACGCTGATCAGCGCGGTGCGGCGACCAGGCCGAGCAGGCGCTCGACCGGACCGCCCCGACTCCTGCCCCTGCGGTCGGGGGTCCCCGGACGGGCAGACCCAGGACGACAAGCGCAAGGGCACCACCACCTTGTACTCCGCGTTCGCAGTCGCTGCCGGCAAGGTCGCCGACGCCTGCCTTTCTCGTCACAGCCGTGAGGAGTTTGCGAAGTTCCTCAAGAAGATCGCCAAGGCCGACCCGCGCGCAAGCGGTCGCGCCGTTGCCGCCGGCGTGCTTCGCCTCACCGGTCACGGGTGGCGGCGAGCAGGAGGCGGGTCTGCTCGCAGCACCGCCTGCTGTCAGCGACGAGCTGGCCGGTCTGTGCGCCTGCCTGCTCGGTGTACTCATGTGCGAGGCGGCTCTGCGCTGCGAGCAGGGCGCGGTCAGCGGGACTGGTCATGGTCGGGCCCGTCGCTGCCCGCGTCCTGTCGTCCTGGCTGTCGAGGGCCGGACGCGGTGTACGGGGAGGGTAACCCGTTGCTGCGCGGCGGAGCGGTCCGCAACGGACTGGTCGTGGGGTGCGGCCCCGCCGCCTGGCTGTCGAAGCGGCGGGGCCTGACCTCTGCCCCGGTGACCGGTCACCAGGGCGGGGGCTGACGGCAGGCTGCCCGGTCCGGCTCGACTGCATCGTCCTCGGGCACGGCGACGGCGCCCGGTGCCGGGACGTGGAGGATGGGCCTGGTGCCCGGGCGTTCGACAGCGAGCGGATCGGGACCACGGGGTTCAGGGACGGGGGCTGGTGGACGACACCGGCACGAGCGAGCGCAGGGGACAGCCGTCTGCGAGCGCGGCAGGCAACGACAGCAGCCAGGGGCTGGCCGACCAGCTGAGCGAGCTGGCGCGGGTGCTGCAGGCTGAGGTCGACGTCGAGGCGACGCTGGCGGCGATCGCGCACGCCGCGGTCGGGACGGTCCCCGGTGCCGGGCACGCCAGCATCTCGGTGATCGAGCGGCGACGGGAGGTGCGCACCCGGGCCGCGACCGACGAGCTGCCGCGGGCGGTCGACCACGTCCAGTACGAGACCGGCCAGGGCCCGTGCCTGGACACCCTGTACGAGCAGGAGACGGTGCGGGTCGCCGACATGGCCGGTGAGCAGCGGTGGCCGGAGTTCAGCAAGCGGGCGGCCGAGTTGGGCGTCGGCAGCATGCTGGCGGTGCAGCTGTACGTCGACGGCGACGACCTCGGCGCGCTGAACCTGTTCGCCGAGCGCCCGGAGGCGTTCGATGACGACAGCGAGCACGTCGCGCTGCTGTTCGCCGCGCACGCGGCGGTCGCGATGGCCGGGGCGCAGACGCAGCAGCAGCTGCGCTCGTCGATGCACACGCGGGACCTGATCGGGCAGGCCAAGGGCATCCTGATGGAGCGGCACCGCGTCACCGGCGACCAGGCGTTCACCCTGCTCGTACGCGCCAGCCAGACCACCAACCGGCGGCTGGCCGACATCGCCGAGGACCTGGTCACCAGCGGGGTGCTTGCGCTACCCCCACTCCGGAGTCAGCAGCCCTGATCGGCCGGGTAGCCGACAGCCGGGCGGGGTGCGGCGTTGCAGCGGCCCTGACCGCCACAGCACAGGCCAGCGCAACACGATCGGTCTCGAAGCGGCAGTTCGTGCCGGCGCCGTCGTCCGCCTCAACCCGCCCTTCCAACATGCGGGCGAACATGGCGACGTCATCCTTCGCGGGACGCGCTGGCGCCCTACGTCGGTGCCGCTCGTCGAGCGGGTGGCTCGGCTGCGCGCCGCCGGCCCGGTGCTGCGCCCAAGCCCCGCAGGGGCAGCGAGGTGGACCCGAAGGCCGTGCGGGCCTGGGCCGCCGCCAACGGAGTTGAAGTCAACGCCCGCGGGCGGCTCAAGGCTGAGGTGCTCGAGCAGTACCACGCCGCGAACAACTGACCTGCTCGCCGTCGCCCAGCCCCAGGCGTCGCAGGAAGGCCGGCAAGGCACTGTTGCCCATCCACTCTCGCGCCTTCACCAGTCACGAGGGCAGCCCCCCGGCAGGTACTTCCACGGGAGGCGGACCGGGTCTAGGGTCCGGGTCCGAGACCTCCGGAGAGCAATGCCTTCGATCCGTCGCCGTGGCTGCGTGTTGTCCGTCGTTCTGCTCGGCCTGGGTGGGCAGGCGATGGCGGCCGGCGGGGCGTGGGCGGCCGCCGCCGTCACGGAGCGGGTGAGCGTGACCGGGACCGGCGCTCAAGCGGCCAACGGCGGCGTGATCTTCGATCTGAGCGGGGACGGGCGGTACGCCCTCCTCCTCAGCCGTTCGGCACTGACCCCGGGCGCGACTGGCGGGCAGCTGTTCGTCCGCGACCGCGTGCTCGGGACAGTCCGGCGGGCGAGCTCTCCCCTGCCCGGGCCGGCCCCGCGGGAGAGCTTCTACGAGTCCGGGGCGATCAGCGACGACGGCCGCTACGTCGCCTTCACCTACTCCCGGACTGCTCCGGGGGGCTTCGACACGCACGTCTACGTCCGCGACCTGCGGGCCGGCACCACCGTGCAGGCCGACGTCACGCCCACGGGCGGCACGGGGAACAGCCTGAGCCGGACAGACGGAGGGGGCGCGATCAGCGCTGACGGCCGCCACGTCGTCTTCCAGTCGTCTCCAGCGACCTGGTGCCCGGCGACACCAACGGCCTGACCGACATCTTCGTGCGGGACCTGCAGCGGGGTACGACGCAGCGCGTCAACGTGTCCAGCGCGGGGCGGCAGGCGAGCCGAACGTCGTTGAGCCCGTCGATCAGTGCTGACGGCAGCACGGTGGCCTTCGACTCCGAAGCCGCCAACCTCGTCCCGGGCGACACCAACCGGGCCTCCGACCTGTTCGTCCGGGACCTGAAGACCGGGACCACGACGCGGGAAAGCGTGTCCTCGGCCGGGGCCCAGAGCGGCGTGGTGAACCACAGCGTCTCCTCCAGGCCACCGAGCCTGAGCGGCGACGGCCGGTACGTCGCGTTCGGGTCTGGGGCCGGAGACCTCGCGCCGCGTGACGCCTTGCGCTCTGACGACGTCTTCCTGCGCGACCGGCTGCGCGGCACCACGGTCCTGGTGAGCCGCGCGGTGCTTGCGCCGTCTGCTGAGCCCGAGCCGTACGACGTGGACCCTGTCCTCAGTGCGGACGGGGGCTACGTCGCCTACAGCTCTGCGCGGTCCGGCATCGTTGCCGGCGACACCAATGGGACCGCGGATGTGTTCGTGTTCGACGTCGCGCGCGGCCGCACCCACCTGATCAGCGTTGCCAGGGACGGCGGCCCGGCCGCGGGGGACAGCTTCCGTCCCGTGCTCAGTCGGGACGGCCGCTTCCGCGGCTTCGGCTCGACGGCCCCCGACCTGGTCACTGGCGACACCAACGACGCCGCGGACGCGTTTGTCCGCGACCGCGGCACGCCCTGACTCAGGTACTGGCCTGGCGCGTCGGTGAGCCAGCCGCGGATCCGGAGCAGCGCCGCGGGCCTACTGGGGCAACGACTGCGACGTCGCCG
>CAWASE010000004.1:0-9333 GCA_963784675.1 uncultured Actinomycetes bacterium | reverse complement strand
GGTCAGAAGGCTGAGTACCTCGGGAGCCGGGCCTTCGACGGCGAGCGACCCAAGGGCCTCCAGGTCGAGCAAGACCGTGCCTGCGGGCTCAACACCGACGGTCAACAGCAGCGGCAGGAGGGGGAGCAGCTGGCCGGCTTGCTCATCGGCGAACGAGCGGACTGGCCGCCGTGGACACGCGCCACACCAGCCCGTCATCGACCACGACGAACGGCGCCGGCGCGTCGAGCCGCGGCTCGGCCAGGGTCAGGTCGAGGTGGCCATCACGGAGAGACGCCCAGCCGCACATCGGGCACGGACAGGTCGCTGTCCCGGACGACGAGGGACAGGGCGCGGACGACCTCGTCCACGAACGTCAGCTCACCCGGGTCGGCAAGGACACGCAGTTGTCCTTCGGCCCGGGCCGCAGGCGCTTCGGGGAGCGGGATGGACTGACCGGCCGCTCGGCGTCGCCGCTGTCGCTGTCGCCGGGTGGCCAAGGCAGCAACAGCGGCGGCCGCGAGCAGGCCCCCGAGAGCCGCGACAGGGACCGGGCCTTCGTCCTGGTCGGCCTCGGCCTCAGGGCCGGGGTCGGCATCGACTGGTGCCGCACAGGGTGCCGGGTCGGCCGAGGCGGACGCCTGCGCGTGCCTGTCCACGGCTCCCCCGGCTTCCGGCCCTGCGACCTGGGGAGGGCTCGGTTCAGATCGAGGAGGCGGCACGGACGGGGAGCCGGCCTCGGGTGCGGGGGCGGAGCCGACCACGGGCACCGGGGCCGCCGAGTCAGTCTGCGCACCCGGACCTGGACCGGCAGGAGGCTCGACCGGAACCACATGGGCTGTCAGCCCCACAGCATCGCGGGGAAGCTGCAGCCGCCATCCCGGGCGGATCAGGTCAGGTCGGGCCAGCGCCCGGCCGTCCGGCTGCTCGCGGGCCTCGTTGAGCTGGAAGATCTCCCGCCAGCGCTGCCCGTCCCCGAGGAACCTCTCAGCGATGTCCCAGAGGCTGTCGTAGTAGCCGCCGTGTGGAGCCTGTACGACGTACTCCGGGTAGGTCGTCGAGGTCTGACGCTGCCCCCCCGACGCAGTTGCCGGGCCAGTTGCCGTAGCCGCATCACGAACGGGGACTGCATGCGCAGCGCACGTCGGCCGGGAGCGCCGCCTCGCTTGCCGCCGCGACGGCGGGGCGCGCTGGGGTCAGGATCGTGCCCGAGAAGGCGGCGACGCCGACGGAGGTCGCGAGCGCCGTCGCGAACGCGGCCTCGACGAGGCGGCGGGCGAGTTCCTGCGAACGGCCGCCGCCCGGGACCCGCAGCGCCTCCCCGGTCTGCCTCGAGCGCAGGATCCGAGCAGCGGCCGCGACTTCGGCGAGGACACAGACGGCGAAGTGCGCCCACGCCAGCCACGCGACGAGTGCCAGGACGTCGATGACCAGCGACGGTGCCAGTGGAGAGCTCAGCGCTGCCGGGACCTCACGCAGGGCCTGCAGTGAGCCAGGCAGCGGCCAGCCGATGGCCCATGCGAGGACGGCGGGCACTCCGACGATCAGCGCCGTCAGCGCGAGCGCCGCGAGCACTTGCCGACCCCGCCCCTGCCTCACCGACGGCGGCTGCCAGCGGTCAGCCGGCGGCTCCGCGGACTTCGTCGTGACCCGTCGTTCGGACAGCTGGGTCATGGACCCTCCTCGGTGACGGTGCCGCGCGCCGGACGAGCAGTTGCCGTGCCTGTGACGCTCATCCGGTTGATCCCGACGACGGCCAAGAACGCCGTCGACGTGGTCGTCGTCACCGTGACGGTCACGGACCCTGGTCCTACCGAGACGGAGCCGGTGCCACCGGCAGCAGCGAGGTAGCGCTCCGCGGCTCCTCGCGCTGCCAGGGGGTCGATGACGATCCCGGCACCTGACCGGATCGCGTCCACGTCGACCGCGTCCACGGCCGCCCGTGCCGCCTGCTCCGCTTGATCGGCGGCGAGCTGGCGGGCGTTGAGGGCTCGCCCCCCGTCGACGACGAGCCCCGCGACGCCGAAGATCGCCGGAGTGATGAGCACCAGGATGATCGACGCGTTGCCCGCATCGCGACGCCTGTCACCGTGTCGGTTCATCCGGTCCCCCGGTACTGCTCGAGCGGCGCGGCCGACTCTGCACGGAGCGTCTTGCTGCCGGGCAAGCCGGCAAGCCCGAGACCGGACAGGTCCGCCGTGCAGGTCACCGAGACGCGTACCTGCCCACCCGGGCGGAAGTCGGCGGTGTCGACAGCTACCTCGACGGCCGCGCACGACACGCCTCGCTCGTCGAGGTTGACGGCCGCGGCACGTTGACCTGCGTCGGCGGCCAGCGTCGCACTGCGGGCCAGTGAGGCAGCACGTGCTGCGTCGCGGGCCGCTCCCTGCACTCGCCCTTCGGCTTCGACGATCCGGCCCAGACCGACCACCAACAGCAGGGCCGCGAGGAACACCGGGGCGACGAGGACGAGCTCGACCGACGTGGTGCCGTCGTCGGAGCGGCCGGCCGCGCTCATGGGGCACGGAACCGCTCGACAGGGCCGGCGGACGTGGCCGTCACCCGTAGCGGTACCCCGGGCACGATGTTGACCGCCTGGCCTCGGATCCGCACGGTCACGAGATCGAGACTGCGGTCGACCTCGATCGTCGGGGCGGTCACGAGGTCGGGGCCGATCTGCCCGATGTAGTCCTGGGCCCGGAGCCGACCGTCCTCGGCTGTCGCCCCTTGTGCGCGGGCCACCCGGGCGCCTTCCTGTGCGGCCGCCAGCAGAACGTGTCGGGCGTGCTGCCACAGCGCGAACTGGACCACGACGAGGACGCAGACCATGAGCAGCGGTGTGAGCAGCACCAGCTCGACCGCTGCGCTGCCCCGCTCCGCTCCCGACCTGCGTCGGTCGCGGGCTGGAGCGAGCGCCGTGGAGGTTCATGCCGGCCGGCTACGGCGTCGTCGTGCTGATCTGATTGGCCTTGTCGGTCATCTTCGCCAGGATGATCGCGCCGACCGTGATGGCCATCGTCGCGCCGATGGCGGCGAGCAGCACCCACTGCACGACCTCACCGCGCTCCGGATCGGCGGCGACGCGCCGTCGCAGCTGGCCGAACAGGGCCAGGACCAGCTGGACCTCAGGGATGGCGAGCATGGCGTGTCCTCTCTCTCGCGCGTGCCGGTCGCGGTCGCGGCCAGGCGGGATGCTTCGGCAACTCATGCGGCAAGAACCTTGACGAGGGCGGGGTAGCCGATGAAGACGAGGAAGCCCAGGGCGAGGACGACCTGGGCGACGAGCATCGACTGGGACCGGGCGTTGGCGTCGCCGGCTGCGGCGGCCAGCTCGCGCTCGCGCAGCGAGGCGGCCTTCGCACGCAGGCTCTCCTCGGCCTGGGCCCCGCTGGACGCGACCAAGGAGAGCCCGGCCGACAGCTCCCGCAGGTCGGGCAGGGCCAGCTCATCGCCCAGCTGACCGAGGGCAGCGGCGGGTGTCAGCCCGTCGGTCCGGGCGTCCTCGAGCGCACCGCGGATGCGCGCGAAGGGACCGTCCCCACCGATGGATGCGGCGTCGCGCAACGCCTCCGACAGGCCCGCTCCGCTGGCCATCTTCATCGCCACCAGGTCCAGGTAGGAACCGACCGCCGCGCGGAAGTCGCGACGCCGGTCCTGTGCCCGACGTCGTACGACCAGGTCAGGCACCGTGAACAGCAGCCCTGCGAACAGGAGCGCAACCCACGCCGGCAGCAGGACGGACACCCCGGCTCCGGCCAGGGCAAGGAGCAACGCGAGCAGCGGCGCTACCGCCAGACCGGCGACGGCGCAGGCGGCCTTGACCGCGAAGAAGGAGGCCGGCTGCTGGCCGACGACGGCCAGGTCGGACCGCAGGCCGGTCGAGAGCCAGCCGCGGTCCTGGAACGCGACCGCCAGCGGCTGCCCCGCGTGCCGCACCAGTGCCCGGCGCAGCGGACTTCCGGTGGCGACGGACGAGTCCGTACGACGCGGCATCCGCGCCGCTTCGTCCAGCCTGGCGAGGGACGCCGCCAGGGTCGGGCGAGGCGGGAAGAGCGCAACGGCAAGCAGGAGCAGCCCGAGCCCTGCTCCTGCACCGGAGATCACCGCGGGCATCATCGGCTCGTTCCCCACGCGTCAGCCCTGCCGGCACCGGGCGAAGCGAGCTGCAGGAACCGCCCCGGCGGGCGGAACTCGGCAAGCCGACGGAGCCAGGCGAAGCCCACCGCGAAGATCGCGACTACCGCTGCCAGGACGAGCTGACCGACGGGCTCGCGGTAAGGAGCGACGTACGAGGGGTTGAGCGTCAGCAACCCCAGCGCCATGACGACCGTGACCAGCACGACGACCTGCACACCACGGCGGACCGCTCGACGGTCGGCCTCGATCCGCCGCCGCGCCTCGAGCTCCGATCGAGAAGAGCGGGCCAGCGCGGTGAGGACGGCCCTCAGCTGCCGTCCCTGGGCGCGCAGGTTGAGGACCAGCGCGGCGACCACCAGGTCGGAGCCCGGGTCACCGAGGTCGTCGGCGAAGCGGAGCAGCGAGTCGGTCAACGGTTCCCGGTTCTGCAGCCGGTCGACGAGGCTGTCGACCTGCGGTCGGATCGCGGGCCCGGCGGCCACCGCGGAGGCCGGCAGTGCCTCCGGGAGTGCCGCTCCCGTGGCGACCATGTCGCGCAGCGACTCCGTCCAGGCGGCCAGCGCGTCGAGACGGTCGATGCCGCGCCGAGCGGACCGGCCGGCACCGAACAGCTGCGACCAGGACGCCACGAGGGCGCCGACACCGATCCCGACCGCGACCCAGCGGGTGGTCACGAGGACGACCAACCCGGCCGCAAGTCCCAGCAGGGCGCGTCGGTGCCACTGCGTGGTTCGCGGTCTGGAAGCAGTCCCCACGGTCGCCGCGCAGACCGGCGAAGGCCAGGACGAGTCCCAGGCCGATGCCCGCGCCGGCGAGCAGCCCGACCGCGAGGCGCAGATCGCCCTTCACCCGGCCACTCCAGCCAGGGCCCATGCTCCTGGCGAGTAGCCGTACTCCTCCAAGGGGCCGACTCGAGCATCGGTGATGGAGGCAGTGGGCACCGCGTGGCCGGCCACAGCCCCAGGAGCGGCGGAGAACACCTCACTGGACACGACCTGGAGGCCGTCGTACCCGACGATCTCGCGGATCGAGGCGACGTGACGGTGCACCCGACCGTCCGGCAGGCGCCGCTTGGCGACGTGCACGACGAAGTCGAGCGCGCCCGCCGTCAGCAGGTGGCTGGCCTCCAGTGGGAGCCGCTGGGCGCTGGTCATGGCGTACGTCGAGATGCGGTGCACCACCATCGCCGCGCTGCGGGCGTGGATGGTGGACAGGGAGCCGTCGTTGCCCTGGGTCATGGCGTCGAGCATCGCGACGATCTCGCCTCCGATGACCTCGCCGACGATGATGCGGTCCGGGTTCATGCGACGGGACCGCTCGACCAGATCGGTGAGCGTGAGGGCGCCGACGCCCTCGGCGTTGGGCAGGCGTTCCTCCATCGCGACGACGTCGCGGTGGAGGTCGGGGTCGTGGTGGAAGCCGAGCTCGAGGAAGTGCTCAGCCGTGATGAGGCGCTCCTCCGCCGGGATCTCGTTGCCGAGAGCGCGCAGCAGGGTGGTCTTCCCGGCGAACGTCTCGCCGGAGACCATCACGTTCATCCTGGCCAGGACGCAGGCGCGCAGGAACGCTCCTACCTGGCGAGACATCCCTCCGCGGTCGAGCAGGTCCTCGAGCCGGACGCGCCGCATCCGGTAGCACCGGATGGACACCGTCGGTCGGTCGACGACGCTCATCAACGCGCACAGCCGCGAGCCGTCTGGCAGCCGCATCTCGAGCCAGGGGTTGGCCGGGTCGAAGGGTCGGGAGGACAGCCCCCCGTACGCCGCCGCCGTCCGGATCAGCTCCACGAGCTCGGCGTCGCTGTCCGCGACAGCGGGGCCGGCCGTCACGCGACCGTCCTCCAGGGACAGCCAGACCCGGTCGCAGCCGTTGATCTCGATGTTGGTGACAGCCTCGTCGTCCAGCAGTGGCTGCAGGCGCCCCAGCCCGAACAGCAGGGCTGAGACCGCGGCCGCGATCTCGGCGTCCTCCTCAGGCGGGGCCAGCGGCGTCGACGCCGCATTCGAGCTCGTCGAGGCGGTGGTCGCGCAGCGCCTGCAGGGTCAGTGAGTGACCGAGCGCGCGGGCGTCGTCGCTCGTCAGCGGACGGCCGCTCTCCGCCCGGCTGCCGCCGCTCGGCGCGCAGCCCGTCGGCCACCTGGGCGCGCAGGTCCTTCACCAGGGCGTGGTCCACGTCGGCCTCCTGTCTGCGCCGGTCAGCCGGCAGCGGTGAGTTGGGAGGCCAGCAAGGAGTCGAGCTCGTGCGCGACGAGCCGGGCCGACTCGACGAGCGGTGTGCGGTCGAGGTGGCGCGTCCACTCGCCCGCAAGGCCCGCCGCGCCGACGGGGTCGTGCGCCAGCGGGCCGACCGTCGCCGGTCGGAGCCGGCCGCCGGCGTGTCGTACGACCTCGCTGACCTCGCGCAGGGCGTGGCTGCGCCGCTCGGCGATCGGCAGCACGACCACGGGCGCCGCCAGGTCCCGCTGAGCGAGGTCGGCCAGCAGCGGCCGCAGGTGCGCCAGGCCGGCCGTGGTGGCCCGTGCGAGGAGGACGAACAACCGCGCGCCACGTTCGAGGTGGAGGGCGACGGTCGGAGGAGTGAGCCGGCCGCAGTCTGCGAAGACGTCGCAGTCCTCGTCCGCTGCCAGGTGGGCGCCGAGTGCCGGCCACAGCGGGTCCAGGGCCGCCGCCTGGCTGGGAGTGGAGGCGCCGATCAGGACTTCGAGTCCACCAGCGGCGGTCTGCACGTGGTCGCGCAGCGGCGGCATCGGAGGCGTTCGAGCGGACGGCGGTGGCCAGCGAGAGCATGCCGTGGTCCTGTGCCAGCGGACGGCCGCCCTCGCCGGTCAGGCGCAGGGCGAGGTCACCTCCAGCAGGGTCGCACTCGGCGACCACGGCGGGTCGAGGCCAGACCGCGGCCAGGGCAACGGCGGCCGTCGTCACCCCGGGTGCACCCTTGGCAGCGCCCAGCACGATCAGGCTCATGCCCCTGGTCCGATCACGACCAGGGACACGGTCCCGGCTGCGGCGGCGCGAGCGACCTCGGCAGCCTTCGACTGCTCGACGAGCAGCGAGACGAGTCGACCGCCCGTCGTCGGGTCGCTGGTCTCGCTGAGCACGCGAGCCCGCTGGACGAGTTCCTCGTTGCCGGGCGGCCCGGATCCGGTGGTCGCCGGCGCACCGGTCGGCGCCGCGAGGCGGACCAGCATGACGGCGGTCCCGGCCCGCAACTCCGCCTCGGGCAGCAGGCCGGGCTTCAGCGAGAGCCCGACGACGGCCTGGCCAGGACCAGGGACGGGCTCCCGCGTGACCATGGCATCGGACAGCAGGGTGCCCGGCAGCAGGTCCACGGCCGCCGTCAGCCCGACCACCGCGTCCCGAGCGCCGGCTCCGACGGCGGTGAGACCGCTGCCGGCGATGTCGGCCGTTCCGAGGTCGGCCGACGTCACGACCTGTCCTGCGGGGACCGGACGGACCACCGTGAGGACGGACGTGGCGTCGCTGCTGGCGAGGACGAGGCTGGCGCTGACGGCGGAGCAGCCGACGACGAGCATGACGCCGAGCGCTGCCAGGGCCGGCCGTCGTCGCCGGACCGGCTGCGGCAGCCGTTCCGGCGAGCGGGGCGGCGGCGGCGCGCGTGTCCAGCCTGCCGTTCGGTGACAGGCCGGTGGCGCCAGGCATCGTCGTGATGGCCACGGTCTCCCTCTCAACTCTGCTCGCGGTGCCGACCGGGCCTGCGTGACGAGGTCCTGCACCTCCTGCACCCGGAGGCTGAACGACGTCGTGAGCTGCAAGGGCGGCAGCACGCCCTGCTCGACCGCGCCGCCCGGCGCCGAGCCGACCCAGCTGACCTGCCACGAGGCCGTCGCGGAGCCGCCGTACGCGCTCGCCGGCTGGCCAGCGGACGACCGGCGGTAGGTGTGGCTGCAGTACGTCGACTGATCAGACGCGGAGAGGCGGACGTCGTACGGACGTCCCTGTCCAGCGCAGCTGACGCGGGTGCCGTCTCCGGTCTCCCAGTCGACCTGCGTCGGCTTCGCCACGACGGTCACGGTCGTGCCGCGCAGGCTGAGCGAGTTGCTGCGCACCGTCCAGCTGCCCTCGTCCAGCCACAACCACGTGGCGAGGTTGACCAGCCCCGCGTCGGTCGGGTTGTGCCGTACGACGGGAGCGGGCAGCTGCATGACCTGCCGGGCCATGGCTGCGAGCTCGCCCGGCGTCGGCGGAGGTGGTCCGGGAACGGGCTGGCCCAGCAGCGTGAAGATCGGGTAGTTGGCCTGTCCGGGGCAGGAGACGTCGTACCAGAGGACCTGGCCGGCGGTGATCTGCTCCTGCGTGGGCGCGTCCGCTCGGGAGAAGTCGAAGTTCTCGGCGACCATCCCGGACGGGTCCTGCCGGTAGCTGCACGGATTCGAGGCTGACGCCCTTGGTCGATCCGGTCGGAGCACCAGGTGCGCTGCCCGGTGTGCCCGGCAGCCGGATGACGGTGGTGACGGTGCCCGTCGGGTCGTCGACGACGGGAGGTCCCGGAGGCGGCTCGGCTGCCGCAGGACGGGCGACGAGGACCGCGGCGGCGAGTGCGGAGGTGAGCGCGCACCGGCCGCCGCGGGTCAGCACGACCCGCCGCCGGCGATCGTGGTGATCTCGCTGACCCTCCAGGTGTCGCCTGCGCGGACCAGGGTCGCCGTGGTCTCCTGCCGGTCGCGGCCGACGGAGAGCTTGTTGCCCGCCTTGTCCATCAACCCGGTCGCCGAGTTGTCCAGGCAGTCCTGGACGGTCGCCCGGTCCTGCGACCACCGAGACGGCCTTGACATGCGGCACCGGCGCGCCGTAGAGCCGCGTACCTGACTGCTGACGCACGGCCAGCTTGCCGCGCAGGTTCTCGAGCACGGCACCGGTCGCGTACTCGGCGAGCCGGGGGTCGTCGGCGTCGGACGTCGCGCCCGACTCGGCGACGACGCGCTGGAAGTCGACGTACCGCTGCGTCACGAGGCGCTCGACGGCGACGTCGGGCGTCGCGACCGGGCTCGGCGTCGGCGTCGCGGCGGTCGTCGGCGAGGAGCGTCGCGCGAGGCGCGGTGGTCTCGATCCCACGGGCGTCCGAGCAGGCCACGAGGGACGTGCCGACAGCCACGGCCGCAAGCAGAGCGGAGGCCGAGCGGCACCCAGGTCGCGGGTTGCTCGGCCTCTTCGGCATGCCTTCTCCCGTTTCCGGCGAAGTGGGCGGACGGTATCGGC
>CAWASE010000003.1:0-80513 GCA_963784675.1 uncultured Actinomycetes bacterium | reverse complement strand
GACCGGCGTTCGACGTGCCGAGCAGAGTTCATCGGCCCGGTCTACGTACCGGGAGCAGGCCGGCCGGCTCGCCGCCGATCACGGCTGGAGCGTGGCGGCGGACGGCCCGCGCTGGCGTTGGGTCGTGCCGTCACCGTGCCCGTCCGCGTCGTCGAGCAAGCCACGATCGACCAGCTGCTGGCGTCCGGAGCGGTCGTCGTCTGCGGCGGCGGTGGGGGCGCGGCGGTCGCCGTCGACAGCACCGGCCGACTGGGCGGGGTCGAAGCGGTCGTGGACAAGGACCTCACCGCGGCGATGCTCGCCGTCGCCGTCGGCGCCGATCACTGTCTCGTGCTCACCGACGTCGACGCCGTCATGTCCGGGTTCGGCACGCCGGACGCCGCTCCCTTGCAGCGGCTGACGGCTCAGCAGGCGGCCGGTCTCGAGCTCCCGGCGGGATCGATGGGCCCGAAGGTCGACGCGTGCGTCCGCTTCGTGACCGCGACGGACCGGCCCGCCACCATCGGCGCGCTCGCTGCGGCCTCCGCCCTGGTCGCCGGAACCGCCGGCACCACCGTCGTGGCCAGCGGCGCCGACCCGAACACCACCCGGTGACAGCACTCGCGGGGACCCGACTCGTGGAGACGCACAGCGCGACCCTGCCATCGTCGGCGACCGCGTGTACAAGTGGAAGAAGCCGCTCGACCTGGGCTTCGTGGACTTCCGCAGCCTGGCGTCGCGACAGGAGGCGTGCGCAGCCGAGGTCGACCTGAACCGGCGGCTCGCCCCCGACGTCTACCTCGGTGTCGACGCGCTGATGCGCGAGGACGGAAGCCTGCGGGAACCTGTCGTGGTGATGCGGCGGCTGCCCGACACCACCCGCCTGAGCACCTTGGTGACCGCGGGGGACGGCGAGGCCGACCGGCCGCTGCACCTGCTGGCCCGGCTCGTCGACGACTTCCACAGCCGCTGCGCCGAGCTCGCCCGACCCGGTCGCGATCGCCGGCCCCGCGCGGTTGCTCGAGCTGTGGACGGTCGGGCTCGACGCGCTAGCGGCGAAGGCCCCGGGGTGCTGTCCGTCGCCGACCTCGCCGAGGCCCGCACGCTGGTCGTCGCCTTCCTCGCCGGGCGCGGACCGCTGCTGCAGCACCGCATCGACCGCGGGATGGTCCGTGACGGCCACGGCGACCTGCTCGCCGACGACATCTTCTGCTTGCCGGACGGCCCGCGGGTGCTGGACTGCCTGGACTTCGACGCCTCGCTGCGGCACGGCGACGTCCTCGGAGACGTGGCGACCCTCGCGATGGACCTCGAGCGCCTCGGCGACCGTCCCGCCGCTGAGCGCTTCCTCCGCGAATACGTCGAGCTCTCCGGCGAGCAGCACCCTGCGTCTCTCGAGCACCTGTATCTCGCCTATCGGGCGCAGGTTCGGGCCAAGGTGGCGCTGGTGCGGGCCGACCAGAGCGATGACCCTCGCGTACGCACCGCCCAGCACGGCCAAGCCCAGCTGCTCACCGGGCTGATGCTGGCGCACCTGCGCCGGACGACCGTCACCCTCGTGCTCGTCGGCGGACTGCCCGGCGCGGGCAAGTCCACGGTCGCCGAGGGCCTCTCGCAGGCCGAGGGCTGCCTGGTGCACAGCAGTGACCTGGTGCGCCGCGAGCTGGCCATCCCGCTCGCCGAGCGCTACACCGACGCAGGTGTCGGACTGGTCTACCGCGAGCTGTTGCGACGGGCGCGCATCGGGTTGCAGCAGGGTTGGACGGTGGTTCTGGACGCCTCCTGGATCAGCCAGGAGTGGCGCCAGCGGGCCCGGCAGCTCACCGAGGACGTCTGCGTGGAACTGCTCGAGCTGCAGTGCTCTGCCAGCCCAGCGGTCTCCGATCGACGACTGACGAGCCGCGCGCCAGAGCATCCCTCCGACGCCGACCCCGCCGTTCGGCGCGCCCTGCAGGAGCGAGACCGCGGGTCACATCGCGGGGCCGTAGGGATCGACACCGACGGACCTGCCGCCGGGGCGATCCTGGTCGCCGCTCGGGCACTGGCGCAGGTGACGCTGCGGAGCGCGACGTCGCCACCATTGCGGGCCGGGTCCTGATCGATCCGCGACGCGTGGACACACTGCACCAGCAGGCACTGCCGCAGGCAGGCAGGAGAGCTTCAGCTTCAGGAGATCGCCGATCGGTCGTGGCGTCTCGACCGCGATCGAGACCAGTCCCTTGCCCTCTCAGCCGCGGATGACGAGGACTGGGCAGCATGCGTGCTGCGCGAGCTGGGTACTGACCGAGCCGAGCAAGAGCCCGGCGAAGCCGCCGCGGCCGCGCGACCCGACGACGAGCAGGTCCTGCGGCCGGGCGAGTGCGAGCAGCTGCTCGGCGGGCTGACCGACGAGGACGTCGGCCTGCACGTCGGTCGCGCCGGCGGCCTCGGCGGCTGTTTCGAGCAGGTGTCGCTCGTTGCCCTCGAGCGAGGACGGGTCCGGGCCACGGGTGCCCTCGCGGGTAGTCATCATCGGCTCGTGCACGTAGACGGGCACCAGCGTCGCGCCGCGACGTCGGGCCTGGTCGGCCGCGGTCGCGAGCGCCTGGGCTGCGGCAGGCGAGTGGTCCATACCGACGATCACCCTGGGCGCTGCGCCGTCGTCGTCCTGCGCCTCTGGCACGATCGCGACCGGGCCCGTCGCGTGATGCAGGACCGAAGAGCTCACCGAGCCCAGCACGGCCCGTGACAGGGCTCCGTGCCCGCGTGAGCCGACGACGATCATCGCCTCGTGCGCGGCCTGGTCTACGAGCACCTGCGACGCCGTCCCGAGCACGGCGGTGGCGGTGCACTCGACCGTGTCTGCGCCTGCGACGCGCTCGCTGGCGAGCTTCATCAGTTCGACGGCCTCGAGCCGGGCCTGCACCTCGCCACGAGGAACGATCTCGTTCGCGTTCCACAACGACTCCTCGACGGCGTAGGCGCCCAGCGTCCACGCCCGGACCGCCCGCAACGCCGTCCCGGTGGCGACCGCTTCACGCATCGCCCACTCGAGAGCGGCCGTGCCGGCCGGGCTCGGGTCGACGCCCACGACGATCGGGTGCATCACGGGGTCCGGCTCGAAGCTGCGCGGCGACCAAGATCGCTCACGTCGACAGAGGCAGGACCGCCGTCAGCGTCGAACGGGGGTGGGCTGACGCTGCTGGCGGCGAGAGCGCTGACGACGTCGACTGTCGTGATGATTCCGAGCAGGCGGTCCTGGCCATCGATGACGACGACGGCGTCGCACCGACCGGTGCGCAGCAGCTGCGCGACTCGCGGAAGCGCCTCGCCCGGACCGACGTGCGGCACGTAGTGGGTCATGGCGCAGGTGACCGGTTGGAGCAGCGCGGCGTCGAACCCATCCGCGCTCAGCAGGGCCGAGGCGAGGAGCTTCTCGTCGACGATGCCGACGAACTTTCCGTCGCCGAGCACCGGAAGGTGCCGGATGTTGAGGGTGCGCATCAGCGTCATGGCCTCCCCGACCGTGGTGGTGGCCACGATCGTCGCCATGTCGCTGGTCATGAGGTCACCGGCGCGGGAGCGCGACAGCACCAGGCCCTCCTGTCGGTCACGTTGGGTGGTGAGGGTCGTCATGAGTTGCTCCTGGGGTGGTCGGTCAGCAAGGGGCACCGCGGGACATGGGCCGGCTGCGCCGCCCCCTCACGAGCGCTCGAGGCACCGCCATGCTTGGACGCTTTCAGCGGCGCGCCCGTCGCGGTAGTGCCAAAAGTCCCGCGGTCGGAACGCGGCCGCCGACGTCGCGCATCCCCGCGTCGAGCTCGCGCCTGAGCGTGCGCAGGTTGGTCTCGGCCCGTCCCTCGGGGTGCTGGGTGCCGACGATGGAGTTGCGCCACTGCTCGTCATCGCCGCCTCGCGAACGGTCGTGACGCGACAGACCTTGCGACGGCCGTGGATGAGCACCCGGCGGATGTCACCCAAGATCCTCGCAGGGGGACGCCGGTTCAGCGACGTGGCCTGCCGCGACGGACCCGCCGGCGTCACCCCGCACCGCCTCCGGCGCCCTCGGATCCTGGGCCACAGCCTGACCCTGGGCACCTGCTCCCACGTCGTCCCGGAGACCGCGCACGAGGCCGCCGAGAGCATGGGTGAGGTGCTCTGGACCGAGCCGCTCGACACCTACGAGGACCCCGTTGCTGCCAGCGTTGCTGCCACAACGGCAGCGGGTGAGGTGCCACCAGGCACCTCACCCACGCTGACCAGGCCTTTTGCGGTGCGCCGCCAGGGACTTGAACCCCGAACCCGCGGATTAAGAGTCCGCTGCTCTGCCAATTGAGCTAGCGGCGCGTGCGTGCAGCGCGAAACGATAGCAGCCCGATCAGGGTGCGGACGGGGGTCCGGAACTGCCGTCCGCGGGCGTCTCGATCGCCCGATCGGCCTCCTCGTTGCCCTCGGCCGCCGGCGTCTCGACCGCCATCGGTCGCAGGCCCTCCTTGGCCCGTGCGTCGCGCAGGAGCAGGGCGAACTCTTCCGGGTGCGACTCGGTCAGGGCTTCGTTCGCTGCCCGCCGGGCGCGCCGCTCGCGGACCTCCAGGTCGCCGCTGCCGATCGAGCCGAGCAGGGGCGCGCGAGGTCCGGGCTCGGCAGCCGGGGGTCGTGGCGCGGTCTGCGTACGCGTCACGGCCGTGCTGCGCTTGCGCGGGGTGGCGCTGGGTGCGGGGGCGGTCAGGCAGGGCTGGCAGGTGCTCGTTCCACCGTCGAACTCGGCGAGGGGACGCACCTTGCGGCACGTGTCGCACTTGCGCCAGGAGCTCACCCGGACCGTCTTCCCACTGGGCTCCACCCGTCGATCTGCATGTCGGTCACCGTACGTGGTGCGGGTCCTGCTCGACGCGGCGTCCCCCTGTGCGCGAAGGTCTACGTGACACATGCCACCCCGTCGGAGGACCTTGATGAGCGACCGCGTCGTCAGCACGATGCAGACCAGCCAGCTGACCGTCGGAGCGCTGCTCCGGCACGGGGCGACGGTGTTCGCCGAGAGCCGGGTGCTCACCTGGGAGGGTGAGAGCGCGCGGGAGGCCACGTTCGCGCAGGTCGCGGAGCGGGCCGGGCGCCTGGCCGGCGCCCTCACCGGCCTGGGCATCGGGCGCGGCGACCGCGTGGGGACGTTCCTGTGGAACACCCAGGAGCACCTGGAGGCCTACCTCGCCGTCCCGGCGATGGGGGCCGTGCTGCACACGCTGAACCTGCGGCTGTTCCCCGAGCAGCTGGCCTACGTCATCGAGCACGGGCAGGACCAGGTCATCCTCGTCGACGCCTCGGTGCTGCCGCTGCTGGCGAAGGTGGCCGACCAGATCCCGTGCGTGCGGGCCTACGTCCTGATCGGCGAGGGGGACGCCAGCGCGCTCGGCGACGTGCCCGTCCACCGGTACGAGGACCTGCTCGCGTCGGCGCCGGGTGAGTTCGACTGGCCCGAGCTGGACGAGAACCTGCCGATGTCGATGTGCTACACGAGCGGCACGACCGGCAACCCCAAGGGCGTCGTGTACAGCCACCGCTCGACGTACCTGCACTCGATGGCCAGCGCCGCCGGCAACGGCTTCGGGCTGAGCGAGCGGGACACCATCCTGCCGGTGGTCCCGATGTTCCACGCCAACGCGTGGGGGCTGGCCTACTCGGGCTGGCTCGCCGGTTCCAGCTTCGTGCTGCCCGGGCGCTTCCTGCAGGCCGAGCCCCTCGCGCGGATGATCAGCGAGCTGCGCCCGACGGTGGGCGGTGCGGTCCCGACGATCTGGAACGACCTGCTCACCTACGTCGACGAGCACCCGACCGACCTCACCTCGCTGCGGCTGGTCGCCTGCGGCGGGTCGGCCGTGCCGCAGGCGCTGATGCGCCGCTTCCAGGACGATCACGGCATGCACATCGTGCAGGCGTGGGGCATGACCGAGACCTCGCCGCTGGCCGCCATCGCGCACGTGCCCGCGGGGGCGCCCGACAGTGAGACGTGGCAGTGGCGGGCCCGGACCGGACGCATCATGGCCGGGGTCGAGATGCGGCTGGTCGATGACGACGGCGTCGTGCAGCCGTGGGACGGCGCGTCGATCGGCGAGATCCAGGTGCGCGGTCCGTGGATCACCGGCGCCTACCACCTGGACGACGACCCGGCGAAGTTCTCCGACGGCTGGCTGCGCACCGGCGACGTCGCCACGTGCCTGCCCAACGGCTTCCTGCAGATCACCGACCGCAGCAAGGACGTCATCAAGTCCGGCGGCGAGTGGATCAGCTCGGTCGAGCTGGAGAACACCCTGATGGCGCACCCCGCCGTGTTCGAGGCCGCGGTCGTCGCCGTGCCGGACGCGCGCTGGGACGAGCGGCCGCTGGCGTGCGTGGTGCTGCGTCCGGACGCGTCGGCCGACCCCGCCGAGCTCAGCGCGTTCCTGGCCGACAAGGTCGCCCGGTGGTGGCTGCCGGAGCGCTGGACCTTCGTGGATGCCGTGCCCAAGACCAGCGTCGGCAAGTTCGACAAGAAGGTGCTGCGCAAGGCCTACGCCGACGGTGAGCTGGAGATCTCGACGCTGACGCCTGCCCAGACGTGAACGTTCGTTAGCATCAGGGCATGCAGCACACCCTGTACGAGACCGAGCACGACGCCTTCCGCGACGCCGTCCGCTCCTTCCTGGCCAAGCACGTCGTGCCCTTCCACGACCAGTGGGAGCTCGACGGCATCGTCGACCGCTCGGTCTGGATCGAGGCGGGCAAGCAGGGACTGCTCGGCACCGACGTGCCGGAGGAGTTCGGCGGCGGCGGCATCAAGGACTTCCGCTACAACTGCGTCGTCGGCGAGGAGGTCACCCGCGTCGGGGCCAGCGGCGTGGGCTTCACGCTGCACAACGACGTCATGGCGCCCTACCTGCTCGACCTGACGACCGACGAGCAGAAGCAGCGCTGGCTGCCCGGCTTCGTCAGCGGCGAGATCATCACGGCCATCGCGATGAGCGAGCCGGGCGCCGGGTCGGACCTGCAGGGGCTCAAGACGCACTGCTCGGCGCGACGGCGACGACTGGGTGCTGTCGGGCTCCAAGACGTTCATCACCAACGGCATCAACGCCGACCTGGTGCTCGTCGTCGCGCGCACCGACCCCGAGCAGGGCGCGCACGGCTTCAGCCTGCTCGCGGTCGAGCGCGGCATGGAGGGCTTCGAGCGCGGCCGCAACCTCAAGAAGGTCGGCATGAAGGCGCAGGACACCGCCGAGCTGTTCTTCGACGAGGTGCGGGTGCCCGCGGCCAACCTCGTCGGTACCGAGGGGGGCGGCTTCATCCACCTGATGAACGCGCTGCCGCAGGAGCGGCTGTCGATCGCCGTCGTCGCGGTCGCGGCCGCCGAGAAGGTCTTCGACCTGACGCTGGACTACTGCAAGGGGCGCACCGCGTTCGGCAAGCCGATCGGCAGCTTCCAGCACAACCGGTTCGTACTGGCCGAGATGGCCACCGAGCTGGAGATCGCCCGCACCTTCGTCGACAAGGCGATCCTGGAGCACAACGCCGGGCGCTTCGACGTCAAGGACGCCGCGATGGCCAAGTGGTGGACCACCGAGCTGCAGAAGCGGGTCGTGGACCAGCCTGCGTGCAGCTGCACGGCGGCTACGGCTACATGCTGGAGTACCCGGTGGCCAAGGCGTTCGTCGACTCGCGCGTGCAGACCATCTACGGCGGCACCACCGAGGTCATGAAAGAGATCATCGGCCGGTCGCTCGGTGTCTGAGCCGGCCGCCACGGACGAACCCGTCGGCACCTATCTGCGCACCCTGCGCGGCCGCCTCGACGAGGAGTTCCTGCCCCCGCACTACCCCACGTGCCTGGGCTGCGGGCCGGAGGCCCTGTCCGGCTTCCACCTGCAGGTGCGTCGCGAGGGCGACGAGATGGTCGCCCGGCACGTCTTTCTCGAGCGGCACAGCGGCGCGCCCGGGGTCGCGCACGGCGGGGCGGTCGCCACCGTCGTCGACGACATGCTGGGCTTCCTGCTCTACGTCGCGAAGGTGCCCGGCGTGACCCGCAAGCTGGAGGTCGAATACCTGACGCCGGTGCTGCTCGGCGTCGAGTACGAGATCCGTGCACGCCTGGACTCCCGCAACGGCCGCAAGCTCTGGGTGTCGTGCGAGGGAACCGATCCGGCCGGTGCGCTGGTGTTCCGCGGGTCGGGGCTGTTCCTCGCGGTGGGCGTCGAGCACTTCCGGCAGGCGACGTCCGGCGGCGGTCAGGACCCGGTCGCGCCCTGACCCCGGGCACTAGGAGAGCAGCGCCCCGAGCGCGGTACGTCGGAGCCCCGCGCAGAGCCGCTCGCCACCCACGGGCGGCGCGATGAAAGCGGTGCCGTTCAGCATGGCCAGCGTGGCACCGGAGAGCACGGCGACGTCGTCGGCAGCGAGCCCGGGCCGCACGGCTGCCAGCACCTGGTGCCAGGTCTGCTCGTAGGCCCGCATCCGCCCGCGCAGCGAGCGCCGGACGTCGTCGGACAGCGACCGGCTCTCGCGCACCCACACGCCGATGAGCGACCGCTGCTCGACGGCGAAGCGCACGTGCAGGTCGACCAGTGCTTCCAGGGTGACGCGCGGCTCGTCCCGGCGGTCGGTGATGGCCGTGGCACCGTCCAGCATCTGGGTCATCGCCCGGTCGACCAGGCTCTCCAGCACAGCCTGCTTGCCGGCGAAGTGCCGGTACACCCCTGGCCCGCTGATGCCTGCGGCCGCGCCGATGTCGTCGACCCCGACGGCGTGGAAACCCCGCTCGGCGAACAGCGCGGCCGCCGAGTGCAGGATCTGCTCGCGACGGGGCGTGCGTACGGCGGTGACCACGAGGTCCGACCCTACGCGGCACAGCCCGAAGGCCCCGACCTACAGGCGGAGGTCGAGGCCCTCGACGTGCTGCAGCGCTGCTGGCGCTAGGCCAGCTCGTCGCCGGTGGCCTTCGCCGCCTCGGTCTCGCTGGCGGCGCCGTCGCTCTCGCGCTCGAACGCGCCCTCGACCTCCAGGTTGCTGTCGGTCTGCTCGCCGACCTGCTCGGTCAGCTCGTCGGTGCTCAGCCCCTCGCCGGCCGGGGCGGTGGTTCCTGCATCGGTCGCGGGGGAGTCGGGCTGCTGGCTCATGGCGTTCCTCTCGGCACGGGGGTGGTCATCGGCTCCTACCCCGTACGGGGCCGCTCCCACACCGTGAGCAGGCTCGCACCGGTGATCGCCGGTATCCTGGGCCGGTGGCCACGCAGGTGCAGACCCCGGGTGGTTCCCGGCTGCTGTCGTGGCGCTGGGCCGGTCGCGGGCTGCTGCTGACGCTCGCGCTGGGGGTGCTGTTCCGCATCGGCCTGTGGCAGTGGCACAAGGCCCACGACCAGGGCGACTGGCAGAACTACGGCTATGCCGTCCAGTGGTGGTTGTTCGCCGCTTTCGCGGTGTTCCTGTTCGGCAAGCTCGTGCTGGACGACCTCGACCCGACGCGCGCAGCGACCCGCGCGCAGGAGCCCGCCGCGCCCGTGGACCCGCGACCGGTGGCGCCGCCGCCCGCCGAGGACGACGACGACGAGCTGGCCGCCTGGAACCGCCACCTGGCGCGCCTGCACGAGCAGTCCCGGTGAGCGCGGTCCTGCCCCCGGCCACCGTCGCCTCGCTGACGCGCTACCGCGTCATGGCGAACGTCGTCGGGGTGGTCCTGCTGGTGCTGGTGCTGGTGGCGATCCCGCTGCGCTACGCCGCGGGCATCCCCGAGGTCTCCAAGACCGTGAGCCCGGTCCACGGATTCTGCTACCTGATCTACCTGGGCCTGACGGTCGACCTGTCGCGACGGGTCGGCTGGACGGTGCGGCGGACCGTGCTGGTGATGCTGGCCGGCACCGTGCCGTTCCTGTCCTTCTTCGTCGAGCGACGCATGACCGCGACGGTGCTGGACCGCGCGGCTGCCGCAGCCTGACCGACCGCTCCGGGACGCACCGTCAGCCGAGCAACGCCTCCCGCGCCTGGGTGAGCGTGGCCTGGTTGCGCATCAGCTTGCGGGTGCGGCCGACCAGCTTGGGCTCGTCGAACAGCACGACCCCGAGCAGCGTGTCCTGGACGCCGTGCAGCGCGACCAGCCCGTCGCCGACCTCGCCGGTGACCACCTCGGTCTCCGGGGCGACCTCGCCGAGAGCCTGGATCGAGCTGTCGTACTGGTCGCTCCAGAAGTAGGGCGCAGCCGTGGGGGCGACGAGGTCCTCGGGCTGCCCGGTCAGGCTCGCCGCGACGGCTGCAGCCTGCTCGACGGCGCTCATCCAGTGCTCTCGACGCCGCTGGCGGCCGGTCGGGTCCGTCCACGCGGCAGCGTCACCCACCGCCCAGACGTCGGAGGCAGAGGTCCGTCCGAAGGCGTCGCACAGCAGCGAGCCGTCGGCGCCGAGGTCCAGCCCGCTCCCGGCGAGCCACCCGGTGGCGGGCGCGACGCCCAGGCCGACCAGGACGACCGGGCTGTCGATGCGGCTCCCGTCGTCCAGCACGACCCCTTCGACCCGGTCGGCGCCGAGCACCTGCGCGACGCCGGTGCCGGTGTGCAGGCGTACGCCGTGGTCCTCGTGCAGCCGGCGCACCCGGGCGGCCATCACCGGCCCGACGGCCCGCACCAGCGGCCCGGACAGCACCTCGACGAGGTCCACCGAGGCACCCAGCGCGATGCCGCTGGCCGCCGCCTCGCAACCGATGAAGCCACCGCCGACGACGACGAGCCGACCCGCCTCGCGGACCGCGTCGCGCAGGGCGACGGCGTCGTCGTGGGTGCGCAGCACGAACAGGCCGGGACGCGGCGCGACGCCGGGAAGCGTGCGCGGCTCGGCACCCGGAGCCAGCACGAGCGTGGCGTAGGTCAGCACGGTGCCGTCCTGCAGCGTGACGGCGTGCGTGGCCGGGTCGACCCCGATGACGGTCGTCCCGAGCCGCAGGTCCAGCTCCAGCTCGGCGTAGTCCGGCAGCGTGCGCAGCAGCGGCAGGTCGGCCTCGCCACGCAGCACCTGCTTGGACAACGGCGGCCGGTCGTAGGGAGGGTCGGACTCGGCGCCGACCAGCACCAGGCCGCCGGTGCAGCCCGCCCGGCGCAGCTCTTCCACGACCCGCAGGCCGGCCAGCCCGGCTCCGACCACGACGACGGGGGGTGCGTCCACGCTCATCCGGGCAGACTGCCACGCTGCACCCGCACCGAGACAACAGGGGGAGACGTGGCAGGACCGCTGGAGGGCCTCCGGGTCGTCGAGATGGCCGGGCTCGGACCGTGCCCGCACGCGGCGATGATCCTGGCGGACCTGGGAGCGGACGTCGTGCGCGTCGACCGTCCGGTGGGTGGGTTCGCGCTGGGCGACCCGGAGCGCGACCTGCTGCGCAGGGGCCGACGGTCGGTCACCGCGGACCTGAAGTCCGCCGACGGGCTCGAGCTGGTGCTGTCGCTGGCCGAGCGCGCCGACGTGCTCGTCGAGGGCCTGCGTCCCGGCGTCACCGAGCGGCTCGGGCTCGGCCCGGAGGACTGCTGGCGGCGCAACCCCGGGCTGGTCTACGGCCGGGTCACCGGCTGGGGGCAGGACGGACCGCTGGCCCCCCGCGCCGGGCACGACCTGAACTACCTGGGCCTGACGGGCGTGCTGTCGGCGATCGGCCGCGCCGGCGAGTCGCCGGTCCCGCCGCTGAACCTGGTGGCCGACTTCGGCGGCGGCTCGATGCTGCTGGTCGTCGGCGTGCTGGCCGCGCTGCACGAGCGCAGCCGCTCCGGACGCGGGCAGGTCGTCGACGCAGCCATGGTCGACGGCGTCGCCGTGCTGAGCCAGATGCTGTGGTCCTTCCGGTCGCAGGGCACCTGGTGGGACGAGCGCGGCACGAACATCCTCGACGGCGGCGCGCCGTTCTACGACACCTACGTCTGCGCCGACGGGCGTTACGTCGCGGTCGGCGCCATCGAGCCGCAGTTCTGGACGGCGATGCTCGCCGGTCTGGGCCTGGACGAGCAGGCGCTGCCCGGCCAGCTCGAGATGGACAGGTGGCCGGTGCTGCGTGCCGCGCTGGCCGGCGCGATCGTGCGACGGACCCGCGACGAGTGGACGGCCGTGTTCGAGGGCGTCGACGCCTGCCTGACCCCGGTGATCGAGCTGGCCGAGGCCGCGGACGAGCCGCACCTGGCGGCGCGCGGCACCTATGTCGTCGTCGACGGGGTGCCGCAGGCGGCCCCGGCGCCGCGCTTCTCACGGACCCCGACCGTCCTGCCCGGTCGGCCGCGACCGGTCGGCACCGATCTCGACGCGGTCCGCGCCGACTGGGGGCTGTGAGCGCTCAGAGCGAGGCGAGCAGCAGCCCGGCGGTCGCCGCCAGCAGCGTCGCGACCGCGGTCACGGCCAGGTGTCGCGCAGCGGCGCGGGCGCTGTGCGTCGTGGCCTCGACCACGACGCTCACGAGCACGGTCGAGAACGTCGTGAAGCCACCGCAGAAGCCGGTGCCCAGCACGGTGGTCCACGCGTCGTCGACGTCGTGGAACAGCACCAGCCCGGTCAGCAGCCCCAGCAGCAGGCTGCCGAGGACGTTGACCACCAGCACCCCCGCCAGCGGCCGGGCTGGGTGTCGGGCCACGACCGCGAGGTCCAGCAGGTAGCGGCAGGCGGCGCCGGCCGCCCCCGCGGCAGCGACGCCGGCGACCAGGTCCGGGCTCACGCGGCGGCCCGCGGGCGGCCGAGCCGGAGCCCGGCGACGGCCGCCAGCACCCCGCCCGCCAGGTTCAGCAGCAGGTAGAGCGCGCCGGTGGCGGCCCGCCCGTCGCGCACGAGCAGGACCGTCTGGACGGCCAGCCCCGACCAGGTGGTCAAGGCCCCGAACAGGCCGGCGCCGACGACCAGGCGCAGGGCTGCGCGATCGTCCCGGGCGGCGAGCACCGCGACGAGCACGCCGAGGCCGAACGCGCCGGCGAGGTTCACCAGCAGCGTGCTCCAGGGCACGCCGTCGCTCTCGCCCGCCGTGGCCGCCAGCCGCAGGAGCGTGCCGAGGGCGCCGCCCGCGGCCACGAGCAGCAGCGTGCGGGTGCGCACGCTCACAGCCGGGGGCTGGTCATCGGGACCTCCCGGGCGGGAACGAAGCGGATGGGGTGGCCGTCGGAATGGTGGCAGGCCGCGTGCCGGTCCTGTCGGGCGGCTGCGACCACGCCGCACCGTCCGCCTTCTCGTGGGAGGTCTGCTGTGCGCCGTCGCGTCGCGCTCGCCGGGTCGGTGCTGCTCGTCCTCGCCGGCTGCGGGGACGGTGCGCCGGGTCCGTCGTCCGCGACGTCCGTGGCGAGGTCGTCGGGGGCATCTCCTGCGGCGAGCCCGGCAGCCGGGCAGATCAGCTTTGGCGCAGCGACCACGATCGCGTCCGGCCTGTCGGTGCCCTGGGGCCTGGCCTTCCTGCCCGACGGCGACGCCCTGGTCTCCGAGCGCGACAGCGGCCGGGTGCTGCGGGTGCCTGCGGCCGGCGGCGAGCCGGTCGAGCTCGGCACCGTGCCGGGCGTGCGCCACGACGGTGAGGGCGGGCTGCTCGGCCTCGCCGTGGCGCCGACCTACGGCCAGGACGGCTACGTCTACGCCTACCTGACCAGCCGCGACGACAACCGCGTCGTGCGCTTCACCGTCGGGGCGGTGCGCACGCCGGAGGTGGTGCTGGACGGCATCAGCCGCGCGAGCATCCACAACGGCGGCCGGATCGGCTTCGGCCCGGACGGCAGGCTCTACATCGGTACCGGCGACGCCGGCGAGAAGGGCGCGGCGCAGGACAGGGAAGACCTGAACGGCAAGATCCTGCGCATCGAGGCCGACGGCAGCGTGCCGGCCGACAACCCCTTCCCCGGCTCACCGGTCTGGAGCTACGGGCACCGCAACGTGCAGGGTTTCGCCTGGGACGCCCAGGGGCGCATGTTCGCCGACGAGTTCGGCCAGAACACCGTTGACGAGGTGAACCGGATCGAGCCCGGCAAGAACTACGGCTGGCCGGTCGTCGAGGGGTCCGGCGACACCGCAGCCGGCCGCTACACCAACCCGCTGGTCACCTGGAGCACCTCGGAGGCGTCCCCGTCCGGGGCCGCGATCGTGGGCGACACGCTGTACGTCGCCGCCTTGCGGGGTCGGCGGGTCTGGGCGGTGCCGCTGGACGGCTCCGGCGGGACGGGCACCCCCGTCCCCGAGCTGCAGGGCACCCTCGGTCGCGTCCGGACCGTGGCTGCGGCGGCCGACGGCAGCCTCTGGGTGGCGACGTCCAACACCGACGGCCGGGGCGACCCGGGCCGTGACGACGACCGCATCCTGCGCTTCGCGCCGGCGTGACGTCTGCGCCGGGCCTGGACGCTAGCCGGGCACGGCGGCGTCGTGGGCCGCGCCGGCCCGCTGGGCCGCCCAGACCCCGGCCCCGACGAGCGCCGCGGCGACCGGCAGCGCGGCGACCAGCGGCACCTCGGGGACCACGGCCGGGGGTGCCGCGTCGGACAGCACGACGTCACCCAGCTGCTGGATCTCACCCCGGGCGATCGTGATCGAGCGGGTGTCGGTCTTGGGCGCGCGCGGGTCCGGCGAGGAGGAGAACATCAGGTAGGACTCGGTGAGCCCGGCGGCGGTCTGCTTCGGCCGTGTGGACGGGTTGACGCTCCAGCGGAACGTGCCGTCCGGCGCGGTGTCGATGCCGACGTCGATGGTCTCGGTGACCTCCCGCAGGCCGCCGGGGGCAGTGCCGTCGCCCTCCTTCCACAGCAGCGTCTTGAAGGTCTTGGTGAGCCGGATGCGGCCCTGCACGGGGATGCCGTCGACCGTGGTGGTGCGACCGACGAGGATGCAGTGGTTCAACCTGGTCGGGTCGATGTCGGGAGCGACGCCGTCGCTGCCGTTGCTCTTGGGCACGGGCAGCGGGGTGCTGGGCCGCAGGGCCGGCTCCAGGCACATCTGCTCGGCGAGGATCATCATCGCCTCGCGGTTGCGGGCGTACATGGCCGGCACCGTCTGGGCGTACGGCGGGTGGAAGCTGCTGCCCGCGTGCTCGAAGGTGTAGGAGATCGAGCCGGTGATGCCGTAGACGTAGTCCGAGGCCGTGCCGGTCGTGACGTAGAGGTCGATGTTCTTCTGCGGGACGTAGGTGTTCAGGGTGGCCATCCGCCGACCCAGGCCCTCGAGCAGGTCGTTGTCGGGGGCGTCGGCCGCGGTGTCGCCCCAGGCCCACAGGATGAGGTCGCCGGAGGTGTGGTGGCTGATCATGGCCGTGCACATGCGGCCCTTGTGGATGGCGGTGGTGTTGAGGTTCTCGGCCTCGGTCAGCGGGGCCGGTCCGCGGTAGGTCTGCGAGGTCATCGAGCCCGAGGACCCGCCCTGGTCGTCGCCCCAGCTGAAGGAGTAGTTGCGGTTGTTGTCGACGCCGTACGCCGACGGGTCGCGGGTCAGCGACGAGCCGGTCGAGTCGGAGTTGAAGCTGCGGAGGTTCTTGCGCCAGTAGCCGGCGTTGCCGTTTCCGACGCCGAGCAGGCCGGTCTCCTCGGCGACGTCTTCCTGCGTGCTGTCGGGGCTCGCCCGCGAGTACTCGAACCCGTCGACGTTCACGACCGGGACGATGATGTTGCGGACGTTGGCCCGGATGGCGAGCATGCGCGCGTCGGTGGCCTCGAGCAGGTCGTAGGCCCACATCATCGGCACCTCGGCGGCGGGCCACTCGCGGGCGTGGTGGCACCCGTCGTTGTAGAACACCGGACGCCCGTCCTCACGGGTGACGTCGTCGCAGATCTCGATGCCGTAGACGGTGCGACCCACCAGGGTCTTGTTCGGCAGGGCCAGCAGTCGGGCCTGCGTGGGAAAGCGGGTCACGAGGGCGCGCATGTCCCGCTCGAAGTCGGCCAGCTGCCGGTAGGTCGCATCGGTGGTCTCACCGGGCTGTGCGCGCAGGGGCACCTGCGAACGGGGGACGGCGTCCGCCTCCAGCGCACGGTCGCGGGCCATCACGTCGGGCACGGTGATCTCGTACCGCAGACCGGTCTGGTCGAGCCGAGCCAGGTCGCCGGGCCAGAGCAGGATCTCGACGTCGCCGTCGGCGAAGACGTTGTGCGTGTCGTCGAAGTTGGCGAGCAGCACGGCACGTCGCGGACCGGCGGCCGAGACCCGGGCGATGCGCCACGGCTCGGGCGCGGCGACAGCCTGCGGGGCAGCGGCGGCCAGCGCCTGCGCGGTACCCGCGGGCAGGACGGTCGAGGCGGCCAGCACACCCGCGGACAGGCCGGCGGCCCGCAGGACCGCCCGACGGGACAGCAGCTGCGGCTCGTCGGTCGGACGGGGTGGGTGGCTCACGCGGGGCTCCAAGCGCTCAGGCGGATGAGGTTGGGGTTCCGCGGCCGGCCACCGTCTCCTGCCGCCGACAACGTGACGATCGTGTGACAGCTCTGGTGGGAGACGGGCGCAGCTGGGGTCGCGGTCCCGGTCAGGGCCGGACCTGCACGGCGTCTTGGCCCGCGCCGGCGACCGGGTCGGGCCGGCGGCTACGGTCGCGTGATGGAGACCCTGCGCACGCCCGACGACCGGTTCCGCGACCTGCCCGGCTTCCCGTGGGAGCCGACCTACGTCCAGACGGCGGACGGGCTGCGGGTCGCGGTGCTGGACGAGGGGCCGCGCGACGCGCAGGTGGTGCTGCTGCTGCACGGCGAGCCGACCTGGAGCTTTCTGTACCGCAAGGTGGTCCCGGTGCTGCTCGAGGCCGGGCTGCGCGTCGTCGCGCCGGACCTGGTCGGCTTCGGTCGGTCGGACAAGCCGACGCAGGAGGCCGACTACACCTATGCCCGCCACGTCGAATGGATGCGGGACGCGCTGTTCGACCAGCTCGGACTCACCGACGTGGTGCTGTTCGGCCAGGACTGGGGAGGTCTGGTCGGGCTCCGTCTGGTGGCCGAGAACCCGGAGCGGTTCCGCGCCGTCTGCGCGTCCAACACCGGCCTGCCCGACGGCACCCGCTCGATGGGCGAGACCTGGCAGCGGTTCAAGGCGTTCGTGCAGGCGACGCCCGACCTGCCGATCGGCTTCCTGGTGACCTCCGGCTGCGCCGACGGGCTGCCCGACGACGTCGCCGCGGCCTACGAGGCGCCGTTCCCGGACGCCTCCTACAAGGCGGGTGCGCGGGTCTTCCCGCTGCTCATCCCGCAGACGCTGGACGACCCTGCGACGCCGGCCCAGGACGCCGCCTGGGCGGTGCTGGAGGCCTTCGACAAGCCTTTCCTGTGCGCGTTCTCCGACAGCGACCCCATCACCGGCGGTGGCGACCGGGTGCTGCTGGCCCGCATCCCCGGGACGAAGGGCCAGCCGCACACGACGATCGCCGGCGGGGGGCACTTCGTGCAGGAGGACCGCGGCGAGCAGGTGGGCGCGGTGCTCGCCACCTGGATCGCCGGCCTGGGCTGAGCGTCAGCGGTCGGGAGCGCCCGGAGCCCAGGCGGGCAGCCGCCGGTCCAAGAGCGCGGCGACGCCCTCGGCCGCCTCGGCGGAGGCGAACCGTTCCCGCGACAGCGCCGTCATCGCGTCCAGGTCGGCGGCGAGGTCGGGGCCCGGGAGGTCGCGCAGCATGCCCTTGACCAGCGCGAGCGCCTGCGGGGCGCCCAGGGCGAGGTCGGCCGTCCACGCGGCGACGGCCTCATCGAGGTCCGCGGCCGGGACGGAGCGGTCGAGCAGCCCGACCTGCACCGCGCGGGCGGCGTCGAAGGGGGCGCCGGTGAGGAACAGCTCGCGGGCGGCCTGACGGTCCATGCGACGCAGGCAGGGCACGGCGATGATCGCCGGCACCAGCCCGAGCCGGACCTCGCTGAAGGCGAACGTCGCGGTGTCGGGTGCGACGGCGAGGTCGCACGCCGCCAGCAGCCCGAGCCCGCCGGCCCGCGCCGTGCCGTTCACGCGGGCCACGACGGGCTTGGGCGCCGCCAGCAGGAGCGCCAGCACCTGCGCCATGCCGGGCGCGGCCGCGCCGGCACCCGCCTCGCGCGCCTCCTTCAGGTCGGCGCCGGAGCAGAAGACCGGTCCGGCGCCGGTCAGCACCACGACCCGCACCCCGTCGTCGGCCAGCGCACCGGTCAGGGCGCCGTGCAGCTCGGCGAGCAGGCGGCGCGACAGCGCGTTGCGGTTGTGCGGGGAGTCCAGCGTCACGACCGCCGTCGCGCCGTCACGCTCGCTCCGGACGTAGGGCGTGGTCATGTCGGCTCCTGGTCGGCCGGTGCGACGACGGCCAGCATCGCTCCGGTCTCGACCTGCACGCCGACCGTGACGTTCAGGCTCTCCAGCACCCCGGCGGCCGGGGCCACCACCGGGTGCTCCATCTTCATCGCCTCCAGCACCAGCAGCACCTGGCCGGCCTCCACGCGGTCGCCGACGCGCACCGGCACGGTCGTGACGGTGCCGGGTAGTGCCGCCACCAGCGATCCCGGGTCGATGCGGGCCGACGGCGCGACGAAGCGCGGCAGCTCCCGGAAGCTGTCCCAGCCGAACGGGCTGTCGACGTGCACCCGGTCGTCGACGCAGTGCACGGCCACCGGGACGCGCAGGCCGCGCCACCCCAGCAGCACGTCGAGGTGGGCGTCGTCGTGCTGCTGCACGCCGTCCAGCTCCATCTCGATCGGTTCGTCGTCGACGGTCGCGGTCAGCGTTCCCCCGTGCAGCGTGTAAGCGACCTCGGCGGTGTCGAAGCGGGTCGTCTGGGGCTGGGTGGGGTTGTTGCGCCAGCCGGACGGGAGCAGCGCGAGGGCGTGCGCCGTCGTCCGCCGCAGGTGCGCGCCGGCCAGCGCGGCAGCGACGGCGTGCAGCGCCGCCCCGGTGCGGTCGTGCGCGGCCAGCGCCGCGACACCGTGCCGCTCCAGGAAGCCGGTGTCGGTGGCGCCGGCCAGGAACTCCGGATGCGTGAGCACGCCGACGAGCAGGTCGCGGTTGGTGATCAGGCCGTGCAGCCGCGCACGGCGCAGCGCGTCGGTCAGCAGGGCGCACGCCTGGGCCCGGTCGGGCGCCCACGCGATCACCTTGGCGAGCATGGGGTCGTAGTGCACCCCGACCAGCGAGCCGCTCTCGACGGCGCTGTCCAGCCGCACGCCCGGGCCGGACCAGCGGCCGAAGGCGACGCTCGCCGGCAGCTCGACCGCGTCGAGCCGGCCGGCCTGCGGGAGGTAGTCGTGCGCCGGGTCCTCGGCGTAGAGCCGGACCTGCACGGCGTGCCCGGACCGGGTCGGCGTCAGCGCCTCGACGGGCAGCGCGCGACCCGCGGCGACCTCGATCTGGAGCCGCACCAGGTCCAGCCCGGTGACGGCCTCGGTGACGGGGTGCTCGACCTGCAGCCGGGTGTTGACCTCCAGGAAGAAGAAGTCGCCGTCCTCGGTGAGCAGGAACTCGACCGTGCCCGCACCGACGTACGCGAGCGCCGTCGCCGCCCGGACGGCGGCCTCGTGCAGGCGGGTGCGCAGCGCGTCGTCGACGGCGGGGGAGGGCGCCTCCTCGATCACCTTCTGGTGGCGCCGCTGGATCGAGCACTCGCGCTCGAACAGGGCGACGGTGTGCCCGTGCGTGTCGCCGAACACCTGCACCTCGACATGGCGCGCCCGTTCCAGCAGCTTCTCCAGGAACACGGTCCCGTCACCGAACGCCGAGGCGGCCTCGCGCTCGGCGCTGCGGACGGCCGGCACCAGGTCGGCGGGAGCAGTCACGCCGCGCATGCCGCGTCCGCCGCCGCCGAAGGACGCCTTGACCAGCACCGGATAGCCGATGTCGGCGGCCGCGGCGAGCAGGGCGTCGTCGTCCAGACCCGTCGCCTCGACGCTGGGCAGGGTCGGCACCCCCGCGGCGGACATCAGAGCCTTGGCCGCGATCTTGCTGCCCATCGCCTCGATCGCTGCCGGCGAGGGTCCGATGAAGACCAGACCCGAAGCAGCGACGGCTCGGGCGAACTCGGCGTTCTCGGAGAGGAACCCGTAGCCCGGGTGGATGCAGTCGGCGCCGGCCGCGAGCGCGGCGGCGACGATCAGGTCGCCGCGCAGATAGGTCTCGTGCGCAGCGCTGCCCGGCAGGCGCACCGCCAGGTCCGCCTCGGCGACGAACGGCGCGTCGGCATCGGCGTCGGAGTAGACGGCGACGGTGCGCATCCCCATGGCCCTGGCGGTCGCGAAGACGCGGCGGGCGATCTCGCCACGGTTCGCCACGAGCACGCACTGCAGCGCCGTCACAGGCGGAACACCCCCCAGCCGTCGCGGACGCCGCGGACGGGCGCTCCGTGCACCACCGACAGCGCGAGCCCCAGGACGGTCCGGGTGTCGCGCGGATCGATGATGCCGTCGTCGTAGAGCCGGCCGGACAGGAACAGCGCGAGCGACTCCGCCTCGATCTGCTGCTCGACCACCGCCTTCATCGCGGCTGCGGCTTCTTCGTCGTAGTCGCGCCCCTGCGCCTGCGCGCTGGCGCCGGCCGACGAGGTCGAGCACCCCTGCCAGCTGCGCCGGACCCATCACCGCGCTCTTGGCGTTCGGCCAGGTGAACAGGAAGCGCGGGTCATAGGCGCGACCGCACATGCCGTAGTTGCCCGCGCCGTAGGACGCGCCGATGTTCAGCGTCAGGTGCGGGACGCGGCTGTTGGACACCGCGTTGATCATCTGTGACCCGGCCTTGATGATGCCGGCCTGCTCGTACTGCACGCCCACCATGTAGCCGGTGGTGTTCTGCAGGAACAGCAGCGGCGTGTCGGCGGAGTTCGCCAGCTGGATGAACTGGGCGGCCTTCTCGGCGTCCTCGCGGAACAGCACGCCGCGGGCGTTGGCCAGCACGCCGACCGGATAACCGTGGATGCTCGCCCAGCCGGTGACCAGCGACGTCCCGTAGAGCGGCTTGTGCTCGTCGAAGCGACTGCCGTCGACCACGTGCGCCAGCACCTCGCGCGGGTCGAGCGGACGGCGCAGGTCCGCGGGCGCGAGGTCCAGCAGGCCCTGCGGGTCGCGCAGCGGCGGGTCGGGCGGCAGCGTCGGTCCCGGTCCGAGCTTGCGGTGCCCGAGGTGGCGCACCACCTGCCGCGCGAGGCGGAGCGCGTCGGTCTCGTCGACGGCCAGGTGGTCTGCGCTGCCGGACGTGCGGGCGTGCATCGACGCGCCGCCCAGCGCCTCTTCGTCGGCGTCCTCGCCGGTGGCCATCTTCACCAGCGGCGGGCCGGCCAGGAACACCTGGCTGCGTCCGTCGATCATGATGACGTGGTCGCTGAGGCCGGGCACGTAGGCGCCGCCGGCGGTGCTGTTGCCGAACACGACGGCCACCGTCGCGATGCCCTGTGCCGACAGCCGGGTGAGGTCGCGGAACATCCGACCACCGGGGATGAAGATCTCCGCCTGCGTCGGCAGGTCGGCGCCGCCGGACTCGACCAGGCTGACGTACGGCAGCCGGTTCTGCTCGGCGATCTGGTGCGCCCGGGCCAGCTTGCGCAGCGTGAAGGGGTTCGACGTGCCGCCGCGGACGGTGGGGTCGTTGGCGTTGACGAGCACCTCGACGCCCTCGACGACGCCGATGCCGGTGACCACCCCGGCGCCGACCGGGAAGTCGGTGCCCCAGGCTGCGTAGGGCGAGAGCTCCAGGAACGGGCTGTCCCGGTCCAGCAGCAGCTCGATGCGCTCGCGCGCGGTCAGCTTGCCGCGAGCCCGGTGCCGGGCCAGCGAACGTTCGCTGCCGCCGAGGTTGACCCCCGCGCGCACCTGCGCCAGCTCGTCGAGCCGGGTCAGCAGCTCGGTGCGGTTGTCGCTCATCGTCGGGGCTGACGGCCGGCACCGGGGACCCCGGCGAAGGCCTGCGCGATGGTGACCCACTGCGCTGCCGCGGCGCCCTGCACGCGGAGCTGCAGGTCGTCGCGGTGCCGACGTTGCGTCACGAGCAGGCAGAAGTCGAGGGCGGGGCCGGTGACCTCGTCCGCGGCACCCGCCGGGCCCCATTCCCAGCGCGCGCCCGACGGGGCGTCGAGCAGCACCCGCACGGGCGCCGTCGGGGCAGGCAGCCCGCGGGCAGCGAAGGCGAAAGGACGCGCGCGCACGCCGATCTCGGCGACCGCCCGCAGCCGGTCGGTAGGGACCCGCTGCACACCCAGGGTGTCCGCGACGTCCTGCCCGTGCGCCCAGGTCTCCATCACCCGCGCGGTCACGAAGGAGGCGGGGCTCATGGCCGGCCCGAACCACGGGATGCGGGTGGTCGGGTCCACCGACGCGAGCACCTGCGCGAAGCGCTCGCGACCCTCCCGCCAGCCGGCCAGCACCTGCGCGGGGGCGAGGTCGCGGCTGTCCTCGACGAGCCCGTCGATGTAGGTGGCGGCGACGGGCCGCACGACCTGTTCCAGGTGGCTGCCGAATCCCGCCGGGTCCTCGGCCGCCAGCACCGCGTCGCGGTCGGTGACGCGCAGGTGGTTCACGGTGTCGAGCACGTCCCACCCGTCTGCCGGGGTCGGCAGGTGCCACTGCTGCTCGCTCAGCGGGCTGACCACGCCGTCGAGATCCGCGCTCTCGGCGGCCAGATCGGCCAGCAACGCGGTCAGCAGGGCCTGTCGGTCACTGGTCATCGCCTGGCCCCCTCCGGTGAGGGGACCAGTCAAGCGCGCCCGCGTCCATCGCCCGTCGGCAGGGTGCGGCAGCGGCGCGCCTGCTCCGGGGGCCGGGTCAGGTGGCGACCAGGCCCGAGGCGTTCGCGGGCAGCTCACCCACCGGCTCGCCGAGCGGGGTGAGGGTGCCGTCTGCCTCGATCCGGTAGGCCATGACGCGGTCCAGCGACGCCGGGTCCTTCGGGGTGCCTTCCAGCACGTAGAGGTTCTTGCCGTCGGGCGAGACCATCGCGTCGAGCCCGAAGCCGGGCAGCTTGGGGGCCTTGGTCTCCAACGCGGTCACGCTGCCGTCCGGCCCGACCCTGGCAGCGGTGACCGACTGGCTGACGGCGCTGGTGACGTAGGCGACCGTGTCGTCGGGACTGAGCGCCACCCAGCACGAGCCCAGCTGGCGGTTGGCGTAGGAGTTGATCCCGGCGCTGTCCTTGCCCGCGATCGTGTAGGAGGAGACGCTCGAGCCGATCGCCGGCTCGGCGCCCGGATCGCCGAAGTCGGACACGATCGCGACGTCGGACCGGGTGATGGCCAGTCCGAAGGGATTCACCCCGGGGGACGCCGTCCGGGTGCGTTCGCCCAGGGTGCCGTCGGCAGCGACCGGGAAGGTCAGCAGGTTGCGGGACTCGCGCTCGGTGACGACCAGCTGCGTGCCCGACGGGGAGAAAGCGATCGTCGCAGGCAGGCCGCGGGGCGTCAGCGGGTACACGGCGCCGGCGAGCGCGCTGAGGCGTCCGTCGGTGTCGTAGCGGAAGCCGACCAGGTTCTCCTTGCCTGCGCTGCCCTTGTTCGCCTCGTCAGGGTCGACGTTGGCGACGTAGCCGACGCCGTTCGCCGACGCCGTCACCGAGAGCGGGTACTCCCCGCCGGAGTCCAGGGTGCTCACGAACGTCAGCGACGCGCCGTCGACCAGGAACGTCGACACGGTGTTGGAGCCGGTGTTGACGGCGAACAGCACGCGCCCGTCCGGGCTCAGCGCTACGGCGCCCTGCGAGTCGGTCAGCGGCAGGCCCAGCGGCGGGGAGATCTGCTTGCCGTCACCGCGCGTGGGGTAGCGCTCGCCCGGGACGAGGGAACCGTCCGCCGCGCGGGCGAACACCTGGATCTCGTTGCCCGCCGGTGCGGGCGCGTTGGTCTCGACGTACACGAACCCGCTGGCTGCCGGCGCACCCGCCCCTGCCACGACCGCGTCGCCGGCGTCGTCGGACGAGCGCACGACGTACGCCACCACCCCGGCAATCAGGACGAGCACGACGACGAGGGCGACGAGCGGGCCCCGGCGCCGGCCGGGCGCCACGTACCCCTGACCGGGCGAGGGCGCGAAGGGCGTCGCTGCGGCCCCGGCGGCCTGGTGCCGCGCGGGCGGCCCCGGCAGCGAGACGGCCACCGTCTCGCGGGCTCCTGCTTCCAGCGCGAACTGCGAGGAGCCCAGGCGGAGGCGGTCGCCCGGTCGCAGCGTGCGGACCCCGTCGATGCGCTGGTCGTCGACGAAGGTCCCGTTGGTCGAGCCGAGGTCTTCGATCTCGACCCCGCCCTGCACCGGCCGCAGCCGCAGGTGTCGGCGGGACAGCTGCGGATCGTCCAGGGAGAGATCGGCCTCCCTGCCGAGCACCAGCTCTCGGTCGATCTCGAACCGCCGCCCCGTGACCGGCCCGCTCTTCGCGACGATCATCATGGGCGCAACGTAGGGCTGACGCGGGGCCGGCGCAAGACGTTCTTCCGCTGTTCTTGACTTATCTCGACCTGCGTGTTGGTGCTCCGCCACCTTGACCGGCTCGATACCCTCCGACAGAACAAGAACACGTTCTAGTCCGCGGCGGCGCGGACCCGAGTCCCGGGCGGCCTGATGCACCTCGCGTACACGGACGAGCAGGAGCAGCTGCGGCGCGACCTGCGCGACTACTACGGCGAGCTGCTGCGACCCGGACACGCGGGCCAGGCTCGACGACGAGCAGACGCCACGACGCCGACGATGCGCGAGGTCGTGAAGCAGATGGCCGCCGACGGCTGGCTCGGCATCGGCTGGCCGAGCGAGTGGGGCGGCCAGGGCCGCGGGCCGATCGACCAGTGGATCTTCTTCGACGAGTCGATGCGCGCCGGCGCCCCCGTGCCGATGCTGACGATCAACACCGTCGGGCCGACGATCATGCAGCACGGCACGCAGGAGCAGAAGGAGCGCTTCCTGCCCGGCCATCCTGCGCGGCGAGATCCACTTCTGCATCGGCTACTCCGAGCCCGACGCCGGCACCGACCTCGCGTCGCTGACGACCCGCGCGCGTCGTCGACGGCGACGAGCTCGTCATCAACGGCACCAAGCTGTGGACGTCGCTACGCCGACGACCGCCGACTACTGCTGGCTGGCCGTGCGCACCGACCCCGACGTGAAGAAGCACCGCGGCCTGTCCATCGTCGTCGTGCCGATGGACACCCCCGGCATCACGCCTCGGCCGCTGGAGCTCATCGGGCAGCACCCGATCTGCGAGGTGCACTACGAGGACGTCCGCGTCCCGCTCACCAACGTCATCGGCGGCCTGAACAACGGCTGGTCGCTGATCACCGGCCAGCTCAACCACGAGCGCGTCACGCTGTGCACCCCCGGCATGGTCGACAAGGCGCTCACCGAGGTGCGCGGCTGGGCGCAGGACACCCAGCTGCCCGACGGCCGCCGCGTCATCGACCAGGAGTGGGTGCAGCTGAACCTGGCCAAGGTGCACGCCGGCTTCGAGTTCCTGCGCCTGCAGAACTGGAAGGTCGCCTGGGACGCCGAGCGCGGGGTGCTCGCCGTCGAGGACGCCAGCACGACCAAGGTCTTCGGCACCGAGCTCAACCTCGACGCGTGCCGGCTGCTCATGGAGGTCGTCGGCCAGGCGGCGTACCTGAAGAAGGGCTCGCCTGAGGCAGTCCTGGCCTCGCGGCTGGAAGCCATGTACCGCTCCCTGGTGATCCTCACCTTCGGCGGCGGCGTCAACGAGGTCCAGCGCGACCTCATCACCGTCTTCGGCCTGGGCATGCCCATGGTCAAGCGCTGAGGAGCAGACCGTGGACTTCGCCCTGACCGACGACCAGAACACCGTCCGCGAGCTCGCGGCGCGGCTGCTCACCGACCACTGCACGCCCGAGACCCTGCGGGCCGTGCGAGCAGTCCGACCGACCGGGCTTCGACGCGCGCTCTGGGCCAAGCTCGCCGACGCCGGCCTGCTCGGCGTCGGCGTCCCCGAGGAGCACGGCGGGCTCGGGCTCGGCCTGGTCGAGCTCGCGGTGCTGCTGGAGGAGGCCGGCCGCTACGCCGCCCCGGTGCCGCTGCTCGCCGGTCTCGCCCTCGGCGCCCTGGCGGTCGCCCGGCACGGCACCGCGCAGCAGCAGGCGGACGTGCTGCCGGCGATCGCCGCCGGGCAGCTGCTGGTCACCGCCGCGCTGGTGGAGCCGCTCGGCGAAGAGACCAGCCCGGCCACCACCGCCCGTCCCGACGGCGACGGCTGGGTGCTCGACGGCACCAAGGTGTGCGTGCCCGCCGGCCTCGACGCCGACCAGCTGATCGTCTCGGCGACCACCCCCGACGGGCCGCGGCTGTTCCTCGTCGACCCCACCGGGCCGGGGGTCGTGCGCGAGGCGCAGGACACCATCAGCTACGCGCCCGAGGCCAGGGTTGTGCTCGAGGGCGCACCCGGCTGGCCGCTCGGCGACGCGTCGGCGCTGGTCGACGTGCTCGAGGTCGGCACCGTCGCGGTCTGCGCCCTGCTGGCCGGCATCGCCGCGCAGGCCGTGCGGCTGACGGCCGAGTACACGATGACGCGCGAGCAGTTCGGCCACCCGATCGCGCACTTCCAGGCCGTCGGCCAGCGCGCCGCCGACTCCTTCATCGACACGACGACCATCCGGCTGACGACGCTGCAGGCGGTGTGGCTGGTCGCGCACCGGCGCCCCGCGGCCAAGGAGGTCGCGGTCGCGAAGTACTTCGCCTCCGACGCCGGACAGCGGGTCGTGCGCGCGGCGGCGCACCTGCACGGCGGCATGGGGGTCTCGCGCGAGTACCCGCTGCACCGCTACTACCTGCAGGCCAAGCAGTACGAGCTCACCCTCGGCGGCGGTACCCGGCAGCTGGTGAAGCTGGGCCGGCTGCTGGCCGACGAGCCGGTCGGCGTCTGACCGTTCAGGGGCTCAGACCGGGGCCGCGAAGACGACGAGGTTCTCGCGGTAGTGCCCGGTGCGACGGTCGAACGGACCGCCGCAGGTGATCAGCCGCAGGCTCGTCCCGCCGTTCCCGCGGTAGACGACGTCGGTGGGGAAGTCGCGCTTGCTGTAGTCCTGCACGGCGCGGACCGAGAACACGACCAGCGTGCCGTCCGAGCGCCGGACCTTGATGAGCGAGCCCTGCTTCAGCGTGCGCAGCCGGGCGAACACGCCCGGGCCGCGATAGCTGTCGACGTGGCCGACGATGACGGCCGGGCCCTCGTCGCCCGGTGCGGGTCCCTGGCTGTACCAGCCCGCCCGCGACGGGTCCTCGGGCACCTGCAGCGCGCCGTCGAGGTTGCGCCGCAACCCGATCAGGCGGGTAGTGAGGTCGAGGTCCGGGATGCCGAGCAGCACCGGGGGCGCCACGCGGGACGGCACCACCGGGATGTCGACGCGGGGTCCGCGGCCGCTCTCGGCGGCCAGGTCGGCCCTAGCAGCGCCGGCCTGCGACAGACCCACGCTGAGCACGACGAGCAGCGCGGTGGCCTGCGCGGTCGGACCGCGCCACCTCGGCGCCGCCAGACGGCGCGCCGCCGCCCGCAAGGAGCTACGGGCGGCGGCGCGACGCATGCTCAGACCTGGCGGGTGCGGGCGTAGACGCCGGCGCCACCGAGGGCGAGGACGACGAGGGCGATCGTCACGGGCAGGACGGGGAGCCCGTTGCCGGCGAGCCCGCCGAAGCCCGCAGACACGGCGCCGGACGGGGCCGCTGCGGACCCGCTCGTGCCGGTCGGCGCGGTCGCCGCGTTGCCGCTGACCCCGCCGGTGCCGCGGGCAGCGGTGCTGGAGCCGGAGTGCGGCAGCGCGAGGTAGGGGAAGCGGCTGCCGAACTCGAGGTCGTTGGCGTCGACGCCGTCACCCTTGGCCAGGGCCTCGACGATCTTGCCGGTACGGACCGCTCCCTCGAGCGCCTGCAGCTCGATGTCGATGACGTCGTCGGCCAGGCGGCGGCCGTTCGGGAAGCCGGCGGTGTCCTTGGCGAGCACGCCGAGCCGGCTCGGGTTCGCGGCGGGCGCGATCTTGGTGTTGAGGCGCATCTGCTCCGACGGCGTGACCTTCGGCGGCTTGTTCAGCCCCTCCACGCCGGTCAGGAAGATGGCGAAGATGTCGTCGCGCGGCGCTGCCGGGGCCGGCAGCTTGTAGATGGCCTCGATGAGCTTGGGCACCTCAGGGTCGTTCACCCGGTCGACGACCGGCATGACGGTGGCGTCCTTGTCCGGGCTCAGCGAGTTGAAGGCGTCCTTGAGGCTGGCGGGGACGACGACCTCGTTCACCAGCGGCATGCCCAGGCGCGACACCTGGACGAAGTCGCCGGTCGGCTCGGCCTTTCCAGGGCTCAGGGTGAGGGTCTGCTGCTGCGTGGTGCTCCAGACGCCGATGATCCCGCTGCCGTCGCCGCCGTCGGTGACGTCCGAGATCGGCAGCTGGATGGCGATGCTGTTGACGTTGTAGCCGTCCAGGGTGTCGTTGCCCGCCTCGGACAGGTCGGCGCCGTAGAGCAGGTCGAACACGCGCAGGTCCAGGAAGAACGGGTCGTCGGCCTGGCCGACGAAGCTGCTGCCACCCTCGACGCCGTCCAGCGTGGTGATGGCTTCGTCGCGCAGCGAGGCGTAGTTCGGCATCGAGGCGGCGCCGACGTTGGACGGCGCGACCTTCCCGCCGTCGACGAGCGTCTTGGACATGCCGGCAGCGTCGATCTCCTCCAGCTTGTAGGTCTGCTTGAACAGCAGCGTCGCGTCGTCGATGGAGTTCACGGCGCCGTTGTTGTAGAGGAAGGTGCTGTCGCCGCGGGAGTCCTGCGTGCTGAAGGTCCAGCGGTAGGTCTTGTTCGGCATCGCGTCGCCGTCGGTGTCGACCTTGATGTCGTACTGGTAGCCGGCCGCGCCCCACGGGAAGTAGTTCGGCCCGCCGGAGGGGTCCTGGAAGCCGTTCCAGTTGGCGATCAGCGTGACCGTGTCGGGCTTGTCCGGGCTGACGAAGGCGTAGGTGTCGGTGTTGTCCGACAGCGGGTTGCCGGCGGTCAACGGGGCCTCGCGGTGGCTGGAGGCCGAGCTGCTGCCGGGAGCGAGCAGCGCTCCGGCGCCGGCGGCGAGGGTGAGCGCGAGCAGGCCTGCGCCTGCCCGTCGCGATCGGGAGGGACGGTTCATGGTGACCCCAAGGGTGGTGCGGACCGTCCGGCCCGCGGGTTCCCGCGCCGCAGCGGCGCAGGTGGTGCATCACCCGTTCGCCAGCCGGCGATCAACGGTTCACCTGCCCACACCGCACGCCGGGGGTTCGCGTGCCGGGGGTCGACGCTCACCCGGCGGTCGGGTCTGCGCCTAGAGGCCGGTGTTGCGGCGCACGAGGTGCAGCGCGCCGCCGGCCGCCACGACCAGCACCAGCAGCAACGAGGGCGCTCCCGGGCCGGTCGCGGGCAGCATCGCCCGGGTGGCTGGCGCCCTGCCCGCCAGCGACAGCACCACGGAGTGGCCACCGGCAGGTAGAGCGACAGCAAGGGCGCGCGTCGAACCGCGGACGGTGCCTGCCGCAGCGCCGTCGACGGTTCGGCTGTATATCCCGGCCGGTAGCCGGGTGAAGGTGACGGTCACGGCCGCGTCGGTGGTGGCGGCGACGGTGAGGGGCACGCCGGCGCGCAGCTGCAGCTTGGCCCGCGTGGCGTCGACGGTGAGGGCGGAGACGCCCTTCGCGTCGAGCCGCAGCGTGTTGGCCGCCGGCAGCGCGGGCGCCGCGGCGGGCACGGTCTGCAGCAGCTGGGCGGCGGTGCGCATCGTCGGACCACCCTCGTCCACGCGCTCGTCGGTCCGGCTCGCGGCGGCGGGGTCCAGCGCTCCGCCGACGCGCATCTGCGTCTGCACGGTGACCTCGCCGACCACCGCGGGGTCGGTGGCCCGCACCTCGTCGACCCAGTAGGCACCGTCGTAGACCAACCCCAGGTCGGGACGGTCGTCGGCGGTCTTGCGCACCCAGGTGACCACCGCCGGGTCGGTGACGCGGCGGTGCGCGGCGAAGAAGCGGAACAGCCGCGGCAGGCCGTCGAAGATGGAGGAGTACTCGTGGATCTTCAGCGAGTAGTCCAGCAGCGTGGCGTCGTAGCCGCGGTCCGACAGCGCACCGTAGAGGGTCTTGGCGTCGGCGGCGAAGGTGTCCAGGTCCTCCTCCGACGTCGTCTCGTACCAGGGCACGTGCCGCAGGTTGCCGGCGAGGTCGATGCTGTCGGTGCCCTGCGCCGGGGCGGTCGCGGCGAACAGGTCGGGGTGGTGGGCGGCCAGGTTGTTGCTGCCGTAGCCGCCCATGGAGTGGCCCATGAGGTAGATCCGGTCGGGGTCGACGCGGTAGCGGCGGGAGACGTCGGCGATGACCTCCAGGACGTCCAGATCGCCCTCGCCGCGGTAGAAGTAGTCGCCACGGCCCAGCGCCGAGGCGAGCAGGTAGCCCTGCCGGTCGGCCTCCTGCACCAGGCCGACGGGGTTGCGGAACGGCTCTTCCGGCAGCCCGGTGAAGCCGTGCAGGTACACGATCAGCGGCCAGGAGGCGGTGCCGGCCGGGTAGCGGGCGGGAACGTGCATGTCGTAGCGCTGCTGACGTCCGGTGTAGAAGTAGCTGACGTTCAGTCCCGGGTTGGCAAGGCTGACCGGCACCGGGAACGGCTGCGTGATGGGCGCCGAGCCGGCACCGGTCTTGCGGATGCCGTCGGACTGGAACAGCCGGCTCCGGAGCATGCGCGAGAAGTCGCCGGTCGGCGGCGGCGTGGCGCGTCCGGTCCCGGCCCGCAGCACGGCCGGGTCGACGACGACGTCGTGCCCGGCCGAGGTACCGGCGGCGAGCGACCTGGATTGCTCCAGCTCGTCGAGGGTGGCGAGGTCCTCGCGGTCGAACAGCAGCTGCCAGACGTTGGTGGGCGCGAGCGGCCCCCCGCTGCCGGGCGAGGTCGCGGTCGGCTGGCCCGCCGGCACGGACAGATAGCGGCCGGGGGAGGCGACGTCGTGCAGGCCGCTGCCGCCGTTGACCGTCCAGGGCCCGGCTGGCAGCGCCGACAGCGGCACCCGCGCCTCGGTGACGTGGTCGCCGGTGCGCACCGAGCCGGGCGGCAGCGGCGTCGCCGCGTCCGGCCCGTCGGCGATCGAGGCGCCGGTGCCCCAGAGCGTGAGCGCGGTGGCGTAGGTGCCGGTGAGCCCGGCGTCGGACGGCCAGGCCCGCTCCTGCGCCGCCTGCTGGGCGCCGGCGAAGGTGAGCGTGGCGATCTGTGCGTCGGGTCGCGGCATCGCGTTCCAGCGCAGCCGGACGTAGAGCTGGTCGCCCTCGACGGCCAGCCGGACCTCGGTCACCTCGGCGGTGCCGTCCGGGAAGCGCGCCGGGTCGGCGGGCAGGAGGAAGTCGCCGTTGTGCGTGGCGCGGTGCGCGCCGAAGAAGTCGTAGGTCAGCGCGTTGTAGAGGTCGCGCGAGGCCAGCGTCGGGTCCGCGGTCGAGGGTGTCAGCACCGCCCGGTAGTAGTCGCGTCGCTCGAGCGCATCGGTGTTCGCTCCCAGCGCGTCGAACAGGGCGCCGGTGCGCACGTACTCGTGCCCGCTGTACGTGCCCGTGCGGAACACGTCCGTGGGCGTGCCCGTCCAGGTGTGCCAGGCAGGAGCCGCGGCTCGGGCGGGACCGACGGCGGGCCCGACGCCGAGCCCGGCCAGCAGGGCGCCGACGACCAGCGGGGCGAGGCGTTTCGGGAGAGGCACGGGCACGAGCGTGCCACGCAGACCGGCGCCGCCGTCAGCGGTTACCCGCGCGCGTTTTTGCACCCGCGCATCGGGCCGCTCTGGTCGCCGCCGTCAGAGGGGGCCTGACCGGGCGCAGCCGTGTGCTGGTGGTTGCGGTCGCTGTCGGTGCCACCGGGGCGGAGCATCATCGGGTCCTGGCCGGGCGCCGCCTGGTGGGCGTGGTTGTCGTCGCCGTAGCCGCAGCCGGGTCGCGGCGGCTCCGCCAGGGCGGGAGCAGCAAGCAGCGGGACGGCCAGGACGGGCGCGACGAGCAGGACGGTCACCGAGCGGGCGAGGCGCATGGGTCTCCAGGTGGTGGACGAACGAGGCACGGTGCTCTCCGCGAGACCCCTACCCAGCAGACCCGGGCCGAACGCCGCAGGGCGCGTCGACGTCCCCGCTCGTAGGCTCCGGGGGTGAGCGCCACCCGTACCGTTCCCGCTCTGCTGGCGCTCGTGCTGCTCGCCTCCGGGTGCGGCGGGAGCGCGACGCAGGCTGCTACCGAGGCGCCTCGGAACGAGCCCGCGGCGTCTCCGGGTCCGGTCGGCGACCTGAGCAAGGAACAGCTGCGCGCGCTGCTGCTGCGGCCCGAGGACACGCCGGACCTGCCGGTGCGCCGCGACTTCGCCGCGGCAGAGCTGTCGCGCCAGGCCGTCCCGCAGCTCGCTCTGTGCCAGGACCAGGGGCCGGCCGCGCCGCACCAGCTCGCCAACGTCCTGGTGAAGTCCGGGGAGATCGGCACGGTGCAGGTGTTCGAGATCCTGGCGGCCTACGCCGACGCGAGCGCCGCTGCCGCTGCCTATGCCGCCGACCTCGCGACGGCCCGGGCCTGCCCGTCGTTCCCGAACGGCGGCCGCGTGCTGACGCTGCAGGACCTCACCGTCCTGCCGCCGACTGCAGAGACAGCGCGGTTCCAGTACCGGCTCACCACGCCGGACGTCATCGGCGGCGACGTCCGCACGCTGGGACGCCGCGGCCGCTTCACCGTCCTGGTCACCGGGTACGGCAAGCCGCCCGCCGGGCAGACCTTGCTGGGCTACCAGGCGGCGGTCATCACCAGGGCGCTGGACCGGCTGGTCCCGCCGGTCGGCTGACAGGAGGGTCGCCATGGACTAGAACGTGTTCCATGTCGACCACCGTGAAGCACCCTCCCGCCGTCAAAGCGATCAACAAGGTCGGCGGTCTGCTCGGGCGGGTCGGCGTCCAGGCCTCGCTCGACGTCGACGGGCTCGTCGCGGCGGCCCGCAAGAAGAGCGGGCTCACCGACCTCGGTCCGGACGGCTGGCGGGACGGGCTCGAGCGCCTGGTCGACAGCCTGGAGCACGAGGCCCGGCTCACCGCGCTCGGACGCGTCGCCGCCCGCTCGCACCTGGTGCAGCTGCTCGAGACGAGGCTGGGGCTGGTCTCGCGGATGCCGTTCCTGACCGGGGAGCGGATCGAGCAGCCGCTGTTCGTGCTGGGCCTTCCGCGCACCGGCACGACCGTCCTGTACGGCATGCTCGCCGCCGACAAGACGATGCGCAGCCCCGAATCCTGGGAGGTGGCGCGGCCGTTCCCGGCGCCGTCGGGCGTCGACCCGGTGCGCGTCGCGGCGATGAACAAGGACCTCGAGGGGTTCCGGCGCATCGCCCCGGGCATCGACCACATCCACCCGATGGACGCGATGCTGCCGCAGGAGTGCCTGGCGATGCACGCGCCGCAGTTCGCCTCCTACGAGTTCCCGACGACCTTCCCCGTGCCGTCGTACTGGCAGTGGCTGCGCAGCGCCGACATGACGCCGGCGTACGCCTTCGAGAAGCAGTTCCTGCAGCACCTGCAGTCCGGCGGCCGCCGCGGGCAGCGCTGGGTGCTCAAGACGCCGTGCCACCTGATGTGGCTCGACGTGCTGCTCGAGGTCTTCCCGGACGCGCTGTTCGTGCACACCCACCGCAACCCGACGACCGTGCTCGCGTCGGTCTCGTCGCTGATGTCGACCATCCGGTCGGCGGTCAGCGACGCGATCGACCCTGTCGCCATCGGCCGCGAGCAGTTCGACGCCTGGACGTGGGGCATGCAGCGCGTCATGGCCGCCCGCGACCTGCTGCCCGCGGACCGGGTCGTCGACGTCCAGTACGAGGACACCGTCGCGCACCCGGTCGAGACGGTCGAGCGCGTCTACACCCACCTCGGGCTGCCCTACACCGAGCAGGTCGCGCAGGGCGTGCGCGACTACCTGGCGGCGAACCCCCGCGACAAGCACGGGTCCCACACCTACACGCTGGAGGAGTTCGGCTTGGACAAGACCGAGGTCGATGCGGCCTTTGCCGGCTACCGCGAGCGGTTCGGGGTGAAGCAGTGAGCTGGGAGGCGCTGCTGGAGTCGCTGCGCCGGGCGGGCGAGGTCGTGGCCGGTCCGACGGGGGGGCGCGACGACCGCGAGCTCGCAGAGGGCTATCGGCACCTGACGCGCATCTTCTCCATCGCCACTGAGATGCTCCTGGAGAAGGGCGATCCCGCGCACCCGGCGTTCACGCGGTGGATGACCGCGCACCGCAAGATGTACGGCGACAACCCCGGCACCGCTTACGACGCGGCGATGATCAGCGCCGACCACGCGTACGTCGTGCGCGGGTCCCGCGGCAGCACCGCCTATCTGGGCTTCTGCCTGTACGGCACCGCCGTCGACGGCGCCAAGCGCATCGCCGGAAACCTCGACGACGACGAGCTGACCTTCGACGCCGACGGCTCGTTCGAGCTGTTCGTCGGCGGTGCACCGCGCGAACGGAACTGGCTGCCGCTGGACGCCGACGTCACCGAGCTGATGGTGCGCCAGTACGTGCTCGATCCCGACACGCAGTCCCCGCAGACGCTGAGCATCAGCACCGTGCCCGACGGCGGTCCGCCGCCGCCGCCGACGTTGGCGCAGATGGAGGAACGGCTGGCCGTGCTCGGCCGCTACGTGCTGGAGACGGTCGAGGCCGAGACGACGCTGTCGGCGCTGTCGGCGAGCATCACGCAGGCGGTGTTCCGCTCCGGCAGCACCTACGTCGACGCGGGCGGCGCTCCGGTCGATCCGCCGATCGATGCCTCGGTCATCGTCCGGGTGATGCCGACACCGGCGATCCAGTACTCGGGCCAGTGGTTCGACGACCTGGGCGAGGACGAGGTGCTGGTCGTGACGGGTCGGGTGCCGGACTGCCGCTACGTCTCGATCATGCTGCTGACGCGGTTCATGGAGTCCGGCGACTGGGAGCACCACCCGGTCTACCTGACCAACCGGCACCTGACGCTGGACGCCGACGGCGCATTCACGGTGCACATCGCGCACGCCGACCCGGGGCTCGGCGCCGACTGGCTGGCGACGACCGGCATCACGTCGGCGAACGTCGCGGTGCGGGCGCTCAAGGCGACGGACACGCTGGACGTCCAGTTCGCGCGGACGACGCTGGCCGACCTGCGCTGACCCGGCCGGCGCACCGCGCCCCGGCTCAGGCGGGGGTGTCGGTGCGCAGCTCGCGCGGCATCGAGCGCTTGAACACCTGCCGGCCGACCGCGCGCGGCGCCTCGACGAGCATGGCCAGCGGAGCCATCGCCGGCGGTACGCGCACCTGCGACCGGTCGTTCTCGATCGCGTGCAGCACCTTGGCGACCAGCACCGGCATCGGGGTCAGGTCGCGTCCCTTGGACTTCTCCGCCAGCTCGCGCAGCGGCCCGTAGGTGCGCGCCTGGTCGTCCATGTCGGTGGTCACCGAGCCGAGCGTGACCGTCGTGACGCCCACCGGCTCGTCGCGCAGGTCGGCCCGCAGGCCGGCGCTGAAGTGCGACAGGCCCGCCTTGGACGCGCCGTAGGCGGTGAGCCCGGGCGGGGCCAGGACCGACGCCATCGAGGACATGTTCACCACGTGGCCGCGACGCCGCTCGACCATGCCGGGCAGGATCAGCCGGCACAGCTTCATCGGCGCTAGCAGGTTCACCGTCATCACCTGGTCGATCTCGGCGTCGGTGCGGTCCAGGTACCAGCCGACGCCGCTGACGCCTGCGTTGTTCACGAGCAGGTCGACCGCGCCGACCTGCTCGACCAGCGCCGGCAGCGCCCCGAGGTCGCCGAGGTCGCAGGGGTGCGCGGCGCCGCCGGTCGCTGCGGCGACGGACCGCAGGTCAGCGCTCTCGCGCGCCACCAGGTGCAGGACCGCGCCCCTGGCGGCCAGGGCCTTGGCGAGCTCGGCACCGATCCCGCGGGAGGCACCGGTGAGCAGGACACGTGCTCCGGACAGCTGCATCGGGCGAACGTAGCCGGACGCACGCCGGCGGCTGCAGCACCGTCCCGCTCACCGGGTCCGGGTCGGTCCGGGCGTCAGCTGACGGCGCAGCAGGTCGACGACCTGCTCGCGCGCGGCGTGCGCAGAGTTCGGCGGGTCGGTGCGCACCTCGCCGGTGAGCACCGAGTGGGCGCGCGTGCCGTAGCCGTCGCTGTTGCCCTTGCTGCTGTCCAGCACCACGAGCTCGACGCCATCGCCGAAGGCGGCGGCGTAGGCGTCGAAGCGTTCGCCGGGCGCGGAGGCGTCGCCGCTGAACCGCAGGCCCATCAGGCACAGGCCGTCGCGGGTGCGGGCGGTGACCGTCGCCGTCTCGGCGGGCGACAGGCCCAGGTCACGGCGGCGGGCAGAGCCCAGCGGCAGCGGCACGCTGGGCTGGCTCATCACGGCGGCCAGCACCGACGGGTCGACCGCCGTCGCCAGCGCGAAGCCGCCGCTGAAGCACATGCCCACGACGCCGACGCCTGGTCCGGGCGTGCGCGCGTGCAGATCGGCCGCGAGGGCCCGCAGGAACAGCGAGACGGGCCGCTCGGTGTCGGTGGCGAAGGCCTTCATCTCGCGGGCGACGCACAGCCGCGCGATCACCGCGGCGACGTAGGGCACCGACACCGCTCTGCCGGGCGTGCCGTAGAGCGACGGGATGACGACCTCGAACCCCGCGTCGACGAGGTGGTCGGCGAAGGCGAGCACCTCGGGGTGGATGCCCGGGACCTCGGGGATCACGATCACGCCCGGTCCCGGTACGGCCGGCGCCTTGGTGAAGACCTGGTAGGTCAGCCCGCCGCCGGTGAAGGGGGTCGGCTGCCAGCCGGTCAGGGCGCTGGTCGGTGCGGTCACGTCGGATCCTTCTGATCGGCGGGCGAGCGGCCAGTCTGTCGCGCGCGGCCCGCGGGCGCGGGAAGCCTGCGGCGGGTCGGCGCCGTTGCACCGGAGGTGACCGCCATCCCGCTCTCCGTACTGGATCTTGCGCCCGTCGCGTCCGGCAGCAGCAGCAGCCAGGCGCTGCGGGCCTGCGTCGCCCTGGCGCAGGAGGTCGAGCGGCTCGGCTTCACCCGCTTCTGGGTCGCCGAGCACCACGGCATGCCTGGCGTAGCGAGCAGCGCGCCGGCGGTGCTCATCGCCGCGGTGGCCGGGGCGACGCGCACGATCCGCGTCGGCTCGGGCGGGGTGATGCTGCCGAACCACGCGCCGCTGGTGGTCGCGGAGCAGTTCGGGATGCTCGAGGGCCTGCATCCCGGGCGCATCGACCTCGGCCTCGGCCGCGCACCCGGCACCGACCAGGCGACCGCGATGGCGCTGCGCCGCACCCGCGACCTGTCGGCCGAGGACTTCCCGCAGGAGGTGCTGCAGCTGCAGGCGTTCTTCGCCGGGCAGTGGCCGGCGGGTCACGCCTACGCGAACCTGCGGGCGGTGCCGGCCGAGGGCAACGCGCCCGATCTGTGGCTGCTCGGTTCCAGCGGCTTCAGCGCCCAGCTGGCCGGCATGCTGGGGCTGCCGTTCGCCTTCGCGCACCACTTCAGCGGCCACGGCACCGAGCAGGCGCTCGCGCTCTACCGCGACAGCTTCCGCGCCGGGGCCCTGACGCAGCCGCGCGCGATGGTGACCGTCTCGGTGATCGCGGCCGACACCGACACCCGTGCTCGCGAGCTGGCGCTGCCGGGCGCGCTGGCGTTCGTGCGGCTGCGGCAGGGGCTGCCCTCGACCTTCCCCAGCGAGCAGGAGGCGGCGGCCCACCCATGGACGGCGGAGGAGCGGACCTTCGCGGAGTCCCGCATCACCTCGCAGGTGGTCGGCGGTCCGGACACCGTCCGGGCGGGGCTGGCCGAGCTGGCCGCGCGCACCGGCGCCGACGAGCTCATGGTGACGACGATGACGCACGACGCGGCCGACCGGCTGCGCTCGTTCGCCCTGGTGGCCGGGGTCGCCACCGCCGGCGAGCAGGGGCTCGCGCTGGCCGCCTGAGCGGGCCGGTCAGGGCGTCAGCAGGCTCTCGACGAGCTCGAGACAGAACCGCTCGTCCGCCGCCGGCTGCGGCGCTCCGACCCGGAAGACCGCTCGCGCGAGGGTGGCTCCGGTGAGCACGTGCAGCGCCGTGCCTATCGAGGGAGCGTGCAGGTCGCCGCGGGCGTGCGCCCGCTCCAGGACGAGCCGGGTGGTTCGCGCGCGGTCACCGGCGAGCATGACCGCGAAGTGCTCGCCGAGCTCGGGCACCGCACGTGCGTCCAGCACCATCCGTAGCCCGACGGCGCCCAGCGGTTCGTCGTAGGAGGCGAGGAAGTGCCGGGCGAGGGCCAGCAGGTCGAGCCGGGACGAGCCGGTGTCGGGGTCTGCGAGGCGTGGGGCGCCGGCCGCCACGGCATCGGCCAGCAGCGCCGCCTTGCTGCTCCAGCGCCGGTACAGCGCGCCCTGACCCGCTCCGGCCCGCCGAGCCACCTGCTCCAGGGTGAAGCCGGACCAGCCCTTCTCGGCGTAGAGCTCCAGGGCGGCGGCGTGCACCCGCGGCTCCAGCCCGGGGTCACGCGGGCGGCCGCGGCGAGCCGAGGGTGCGGTGGTCACGACGTCAGCCTAGCCCTTTACGGACGGAACACATCCGTATATGGTGCGGCGATGGGCAACCTTCGCGTGTTCGAACCTGTCCGGCTCGGTCCGCTGACCCTGCGCAACCGCATCGTCAAGGCCGCGACCTTCGAGGGTCGCACCCCGAAGGGCCAGATCACCGACGCCCTCGTCGACTTCCACACCGAGGTCGCGCGCGGCGGCGTCGGTCTGACGACGGTGGCCTACTGCGCCGTCTCGCCCGGCGGCCGGGTCAACCGGCACTGCGCCGTGCTCGACGACCGGTCCGTGCCGGGGCTGCGGCGGCTGACCGACGCGGTGCACGCCGAGGGCGCGGCCGTCAGCGCGCAGATCGGCCACGCGGGTCTGGTCGCCGACGTGCGCTCGAACCGGACGCCGTCGCTGGCGCCGTCGACCCGCCTGAGCCCGCCCGCGATGGGCATCGTCAAGGGTGCGACGGCCGGGCAGCTCGCCGAGGTCACCGACGCCTTCGCCGCCGCGGCCCGGAACGCGCGCGAGGCCGGCTTCGACGCCGTCGAGGTGCACCTGGGCCACAACTACCTGCTCAGCTCGTTCCTGTCGCCGAACCTCAACAAGCGCAAGGACGACCTCGGCGGCAGCCTGGAGAACCGCGCTCGCTTTCCGCGCGAGGTCGTCCGGCGGGTGCGCGAGGCGGCCGGGCCCGGGCTGGCCGTCACCGCGAAGCTGAACATGACCGACGGCGTGCCGGCCGGGCTGTGGCTGGACGAGAGCCTGCAGGTGGCGCGCTGGCTGCAGGACGACGGGCACCTGGACGCGCTGCAGCTCACCGGCGGCAGCTCGCTGCTCAACGGCATGTACTTCTTCCGCGGCGAGGTGCCGATGCGCGAGTTCGCGGCGGCGCAGCCGACCCTCGTCGGGCTGGGGCTGAAGGTCGTGGGCCGGCGCCTGCTGCCGACCTATCCGTTCGAGGAGGCCTTCTTCCTGTCCGAGGCCCGCCAGTTCCGTGCCGCGCTGGACCTGCCGCTGATCCTGCTGGGCGGCCTGAACCGGCTCGAGACGTTGGAGCGGGCCGTGGGGGAGCAGGGCTTCGAGCTGGTGGCGATGGCGCGCGCGCTGCTGCGCGACCCGTCGCTACCGCGACAGTTCGAGCAGGAGCAGGCCGAGGAGGGCTTGTGCGTGCACTGCAACAAGTGCATGGCGACGATCTACAGCGGCACCCGCTGCGTGCTGCGCGGCGTCGGCCAGGTCTGAGGTCAGTCCTCGAACAGGGGTTCGCAGAGCCGGCACGGGTTCAGTCCCGGCGTGTCGGCGCTGACCTCGCGCAGCCCGTCGCGGCCGTTGACAGCGACGCAGTCGGTGCGGTGCATCATCGAACCGGTGGCGGTGGCGACGAGCCGGTGGCCGGTGACGACCGGAGCGGCCACGGCCACCCCCCCGCCGGTGCCACGACCGCTGCCGTTGCTGCCGCCGCGACGGGGCGACGGACGCCGCGAGGCGACCGTCGGGGCGTCGGGCTCGACGTCGGCCGGCTCGGCCCGCTGGGCCGGCACGGCCAGGTCGTTGCCGGCGGCCAGCAGCGCCTCGACCCGCAGCAGGCTGGCGGTGAGGTCGCCGCGCAGCGCACGCGTCTCGCGCACGAGCAGCGTCTGCCAGTAGGAGAAGTAGACGAACCCGCCGACGATCACGAGCGAGAGCCCGATGAGTCCGCCCGACAGCAGGTAGGGCAGCTGCTCGAAGAGCAGGACCGTGCGCGAGGCGCCCAGCCAGCCCAGGACGACCATCAGCAGACCCAGCGGTAGCGCGATGCCGCCGCCGATCAGCAGCCAGCGGTCGTACTCACCGTTGCTGCCTCCGGACGAACCACGCCGGGTGCGCAGCAGCTGCACCTTGCCCGACAGTCGTTGGAGCCGGGCCTGGGAGTCGCCGTCGGCGAGCAGGCCGGGGGCGCTGGCGGCATGGGGGGCACTGGCGGTGGTCACGTGACGTCTCCGAGAGGGCAGGTGGTCGTGGGGGTGGTCGCCAGGACCTGGTCGGGCAGGCGGCGCAGACCGGCGGCGAGAAAGCCCACCCCGGCCAGCCCCATGATGACGAGCAGCGACGGGATGCCGCCGAACAGCGGAAAGCTCTTGGCTACGCCGACGGCCTGGACCGGTGCCGCCGGTGGCGCGTCGACGGCCACCGGCTCCTCGACCGGGGTCAGCTCCACCGGCAGGTCGACGACCGGCTCGGCGACCGGCGCGGCGTCGACGACGACGGCGTCGGGGACGAAGGGCGCCGGCTCGTCGACGGCGTCGACAGGCAGCGGCGGCGCCGGGGTGTCCCCGGTGTCGAAGCTGAGCGACGGTGCGGCGGCGACGGTGACGGTGGAGCTGCCGAAGACCGCGCTCAGGACCGTGCCGGGCTGTGGCTCCCACACGAAGACCAGGCTGCCGGCGTTGTAGGTGGTGCTGCCGTTGGCGCTGGTCGTGGTGGGCTCGCTGACGGCGATCTTCATGTTGAGGTTGCTGATCACCGTGTTGACCGCGCCGGACGCGGTCTGCCCCAACGGGTTGCTCTGGCCGGCGACGCTGATGCCCTTCTCGTCGACGGTCACCGGGACCCCGCCGATGCTCATGCCGCTCGTGGTCGTGGAGCCGCCGACCGCCGTCTTGGTGCCGTCGGTGGTGGCCTTGGCCGTCGAGGTGACCGCGCCGATCTTGACGGCGCCGGCAGCCAGGCTGATGTCGCTGACCCGGCTGCTGGCCTCGGCCACGGCGTCCTTGGCACCGGTGACCGCGGTGCGCGAGCTGCCGACGGCGTTTCCGAACGTGCCGACCGCGAGCGCCTGGCTCTGCGCGACCTCACCGGAGGCCCGGACGTCGTAGGGCTCGGCCGAGGCCTTCATGGTGGCGCCGGGGTAGTCGCTGTTGGTGGTCGGCTTGTCGCCGGTGCGCGCCTCGGCCCGGACCGGGCTGTTGAGCATGGTCGCCTGCGGCGGCACCTGGTCGCCGCCCGAGACGAGCAGCAGCGTGCCGGCGTTGCCGGCGAGCGCCCCGGGCCAGACCACGGAGGAGATGGCGAAGCCGACCGGACCGTTCGACAGGGTCGAGACGGCCTCGGGGATCACGCCCTCGCACGCGCCCGTGCCGGACGGGGAGCCGGCGCAGTTGCCGCCGTCGTCGACCCGGAACTGGGCAGCCGGCGCCGCGGCGGCCAGGCTGAACGAGCCGAGCCCGGAGCCGGGGGCGGCCTGCGCCGAGGCACCGGGGGCGAGCAGCAGGCCGACGCCGGAAGAGGCGAGCAGGACGCTGCCGAGCGTGAGACGGACCAGGCGTGGGTGGTTGCGGCCGGGGATCATGCGGCACCTCCGAGATAGGCCTCGTTGACGAAGTCCGCGACATCGGCAGGCTGGCCGACCATCGCGATGCGCCCCTGGGTCATGACGGCGGCATAGTCCGACACCGCGAGCGCGGTGCGGGCGAACTGCTCGACCAGCAGGATGCTGATCCCTTCTTCGGCGAGCTGGGCGACGAGGTCGTAGAGCTCGCCGACGATCAGGGGCGCGAGCCCCATCGAGATCTCGTCCAGCAGCAGGACCCCGGGCTCGGTGACCAGCGCGCGGCTCATCGCCAGCATCTGCTGCTCACCGCCGGACATCGTGCCGGAGAGCTGGCCGCGGCGTTCGCCCAGCCGCGGGAAGCGGGCGTAGGCGCGGTCCTGCACCTCCTTGGTCGTGAGCGTGCCGGCATAGGTGAACAGCCGGAGGTTCTCCTCGACGGTGAGGTTGGGGAACACCCCGCGGCCCTCGGGGATGCGGCAGACGCCGGCCTTGGCCAGCGCGTCCGGGGCGGCGCCGTTGATGTGCGTGCCCGCGACGTGCAGGCAACCGCTGCGGACGGCGACCTTGCCCGAGCAGACCGACAACGTGGTGGTCTTGCCGGCGCCGTTGGGGCCCAGCAGCGCGTACACCGAACCGACGGGGACCTGCAACGAGACCTCGTGCATCACCTCGATCCGGCCGTAGCCGGCGACGACGTCGTGCAGCTCGAGGGCGAACGGTGGGCGCTTGGGCTTGTCGGGGGCGGTCCGTGCGGTGCTGGTCACCGGCGGCCGGGTGGGGGCGGTCATCAGGCCTCCTCGGGTTCGTCGGTCGGCTCTTCGGCGCCGAGATAGGCGGCCTGCACCTTGGGGTCGGACTGGACGACGGACGGCTCACCGACGCAGATCAGCTTGCCGAAGTCGAGCACGTGGATGTAGTTGCACACCCGCATCACCAGGTCGACGTCGTGCTCGACGACCAGTACCGACATGCCTTCGGCGGCGAGGTCGATGAGCAGGTCGCCCAGGGCCTCGCTCTCGGTGCCGTCCAGGCCGCTGGCGGGCTCGTCGAGCAGCAGCACCCGGGGTTGGCTGGCGAGCCCTCTACCGAGCTCGACCAGGCGGGCCAGGCCGGTGGGCAGGGCGTCGACGCGCTCGTCCGCGACCTGGGACAGGCCGACCCGCTCCAGGATGCCGTCGGCGACCATGCGCGGGTTGGTGTCTTCACCGGACCAGCCCTTGCGGAACTCGGCGGCGGCCAGCACGTTGTCGCGCGCGGTCATCGACCCGAAGACCTCCAGGCGCTGGAACGTGCGGGCCATGCCCAGGCGGGCGCGCTGGTAGACCGACTTGCTGCTGACGTCTTCGCCGGCGATCTTGATGGTGCCGCCGGTGGGGGCCTGCAGGCCGGTGATGATGTTGAAGGTGGTGGTCTTGCCGGCGCCGTTCGGGCCGATCAGGCCGGTGACCTCGCCGTAGTAGGCGTTGATGGTGACCTCGCTGACGGCCTGGACGCCGCCGAAGCGCACCGAGATGTTCTCCACGCCCAGCACCGGCACCCCCTCGGGAGGAGGCCCGCTCTGGATCGGGTCACGCTTACTGCGCAGCGCCGGCAAGGGACTTCTCCTTCCGGGCAGGGGCGACGGGGACGCTCTGCGGGGCGGGCCCGGCCGGTGGCTCGGGGGCCTGCGTGCGTGCGCGCAACCGGGCGCCGACGTCGGAGAGGAAGCCGCCGATGCCGTTGGGGTAGCGGCCGACGACGATGACCACCAGCCCGGTGACCAGGAAGTTGATCGCCGGGATCTGCGGGAAGCGGTCCTGCAGCTGCGGCGAGGTCGCGACGAAGTAGCCCCCGATCAGCGCGCCGGTGATGGTGTTGACGCCGCCGATGCGCAGCGACAGCAGCAGCAGCAGGCTGCCCAGGGCGGTGAAGTCGTTCGGACTGACCGAGCCGCGCAGGCCGGCGAACAGGGCGCCGGACAGGCCGGCCAGACCCGCCGCCGCGGTGAAGACCACCAGCTTGGAGATGTTGATGTTCAGGCCCAGGGTCGCGCAGGCGGCCGGGGAGTCGTTGAGAGCGGTGAGCTGGCGGCCGTAGCGGCCCCGGCGGATGGCCAGCACCCCGACCCCCGCGGCGGCGAAGACGACGGCGGTGAGCACGAAGAACGCCTGGTCGGACTCGGTCGGGATGCCGGGCAGGCGCAGGCGGGGCACCTCCAGGCTGCCGCCGGAGCCGAGCCGCTTCTGGAAGAAGATGCTGTCCATGGCGCTGGCGAAGGCGAAGGTGGCGAGCGCGAGGTACAGCCCGCGCAGCTTCAGGGTGGGCAGCGCGACCAGCAGGCCGAAGACCGAGGCCAGCACGACCGCAGCGAGGATGCCCACCAGGCTGCCGCCGCCGAAGGTGCCCATGGCGTAGGCGCCGAGCCCGACGAAGGTCAGCTGGCACAGCGACACCTGGCCGCTGTAGCCGGTGAGCAGCACCAGCGACATGAGGTCAGCCCGACGATGAACGCCTGCCCGCCCGTGGCCAGGCCGGCCGTGCCGAGGAAGGTCGACAGCAGCAGGGCGGCGACGACCAGGCCGCCGCCGAACACGAGCGACTGACGCAGCCCCGGGACGCGGGGGACGGCCGGGGTCTGGCCGCCGCCGGTGCGCAGCCGCGCGGCCGGCAGGAAGATCAGCACCGCGAACAGCAGCAGCTGCGGGATGATGGCCTTGAGCGCCGACAGGATGCCGTCGATCGGTGCGTACCCGGTGCCGTAGGTGACCATCAGGCCCAGGATGAGCGCGCCGACGGCCGTCAGCGGCAGGCTCTTGAGCCGGCCGACCAGGGCTGCGGCGTAGCCGTTGATCACCAGCAGCGTCAGGGTGGTGATGTCGAGGTCGACCGTGGGCGCGAGCAGGATGCCGGCGAGCGCGGCGAGCGAGGCGCCGATCGCCCAGGCCAGCTGCTGGATGCGGGCAGGAGACGCGCCGGCCATGGCGACCAGGTCGGGGTCGTCGACGACGCCGCGCATCGCGATGCCGATGCGGGTGCGTGTTGAACAGCACCTTGAGCCCGAACGCCACCCCGAGGGCGACGACGACGACCAGGAGCTGGCTGTAGGTGACGGCCAGCGAGCCGATCTGCACCTGCACCGAGGCCGGGAAGGGCTCGGCAGCACGCGCGTGACGGTCGGGCTTCCAGATGACGTTGGCGGCGCCGATGCAGGAAGAGCAGCAGCCCCAGCGTGATGACGAGGGCCAGGTCGACCGAGGCGCCCTGCAGCGGCCGGATCAGCACCCGCTCGATGAACGCACCGAACAGCGGCGCGAGCACGAACAGCACCAGCGAGCAGCGCGAGATCGCCGGCCACGCCCCAGGCGACGCGTGAGCTGCCAGTAGGTGAAGGCCGCCGACCATGCCGATGGCGCCGTGGGCGAAGTTGAAGATGCCCGAGGTGGTGTAGGTGACGACCAGGCCGGTGGCGGTCAGCGCGTAGATGCAGCCGACGACGAGCCGATGATCGTGAAGGCCAGGAAGGCGGTCACGTTGCCGAAGAAGTACGAGCCGTCACGCAGCGGTAGCCGGGTCGCCGGGGTCTCGACCCGGACGAACTTGCCGCCCTTGACCTGGCGGAGGATGCAGCACGTCGGCGGGCTTCTTCTGGGCCGGGTCCGGCCGGGGCGATCAGGCCGTCGGCGTCGAACGTCGTGATCTTCTTCAGCTGCGGCGAGCACGTCGGCGCGGGTGGCCTTGGGGCCGGCCGCCTTGAGCGCCTGGAAGAACAGCGCGCCCGGACGCCCAGCCGAAGGCGGCGAAGAGGTCCGGCTTGTTGCCGGGCTTCACCGTCTGGACCACTCTGGAACGCGCTTCACCTCGGGGATCGCCCCGGCGTCCTCGCCGTCGAAGAACTGGGCGAACGGCGCGTCGTTGAACATGCCCTCGCCGCGCAGACCCGGCCGAGGCGAGAAGCTCGGGTCGTAGCCGGCGCCGCCGACGATGATCGGCCAGCTCGAAGTTCTGCTGCGCATGGCCTTCGCCACGCGGGCGAACGTGGTCGCGTCGACGCACTGATGTACATGCATCTGCACGCCGCGTCTGCGCATGCGCACGACGTCGGCGGTGAAGTCGGTCTCGGTGGGCTTGAAGCCCCGCTCGTAGTCGACGTTGCCGCCGACGTTCTTGATGGCGGCCGCCGTTCCCCGCCAGGTCAGCGCGGCTCCGCCGAGGTCGGCGTAGACGGCTCCGACGTGCGAGAACTTCGTGCCGTACTTGGCCTTGTAGTAGTTGAGCGGGCCGGTGCGCCACCCGGTGGGCAGCGGCGCGACCGAGTAGTTGTGGTCCAGCTGGGCGGACTTGGGGCCGAGCGCGTTGTGGACGTCCGGGATGCCCGAGCCCTTCAGGACGTCGGCGCCGCAGTCGTCGTTCAAGGAGAACGAGCCGACGAAGGCGAACACCTTGTCCTTGAGCTTGTCGACCTGCGCCTGTTCTGGCCGCAGTCGAGCTGGTCTGTCACCGCACCTGCACGCGCAGCTTGCGGCCGAAGACGCCGCCCTCGCTGTTGATCTTGGCGACGACGGCCTGGGTGCCGATGACCGCGCCCTGGAACAGGCCGGGCACCGGGCCGGACAGGTCGGCGATGTTGCCGACGTCCAGCGTGGTGGCGGTGACGCCCACGTCGGTGGCGCCGCCGTTGCCGCCGGCCGGTGCGGGCGCGGGTGCGGCTTTGCCGCCCGACCCGGCGGAGCCGGTCGAACCGGTGCTGCCCGTGGAGCCGGTCGACCCGGTGCCGCCCGTGCTGCCGGTACCGGACGACGTGCCGGCGTCGGTACCGGTCGCGCCACCGGCGTCGGTGCTGCCGCCGTCGGCGCCCACCGCCCCGGTCGTGCCGTCGACGCCGGTGCCGTCGGTGGTCCCGGTGCCGTCGGCGCCGACCCCGCCGTCGGTGAGCACGCCGCCCTGACCGCCACCGTTGCCCCCGGCTCCGAGCTGCGCGGCAGCAGCCTGCTGACGCAGGCTGTCGTCCACGCGGACGCCGCAGGCGCTCAGGGGCAGGACGACGGCGACGGCGAGCAGGGCCAGGCGGGGCGGACGCATCATTCCTCCGGGGCAGGGCGGTCGACGGTCGCGAACGGCGACCGTTGATCCATCTACTGAGTGTGACTCACGTCTCGAGCTCTCGAGGGTGAACGTCGCTCACCTGCTGAGGTCTGCACCGGTCCCGTCCCGCTCAGTGGGCGGGACGGCCGAGGGCTCCGGCTGTCTTGCTCACGCGGAGCGTTGCTACCGTCACTCTGCGTCGTTGGGTCCGTCGTCGTCGGGGCGCGGGCTGCTCCCCTATCCTGGGCCCGTGGCGCCGCCCGCGTCCGACCTGTCTGCCTGTTCCCGGGCGTCGCAAGGAGCTCCATGACGACCACCGCACCTGCTTCCCGGTCCACGCTGGCCGCCGACGGCCGGGGGCGCCTGCCGGCCCCGACGCGCGACCGTCGACCGGCCCTGGCGGCGCTCGCGCTGCTGCTGGTGCTCGGCGGCGCCCTGGGCAGTGCGCTCATCGCCTACCGCAGCGGCGACCGCGTCGACGTGCTGGTCGCCCGCGACACGATCGAAGCCGGGTCGATCCTCACCAGCAACGACCTCACGGTGGCGCGCGTCGCCTCCGACGGCGCGGCCACCATCCCCGCGGAGGCGGCCGCCAACTTCCAGGGCAGCAGCGTGGTGTCCCGCATCCCGGCCGGCACGCTGCTCAACCGCAGCATGTTCCTGGCCGGCAACGTCCAGCCCGAAGGGTCGGTGCTCGTCGGCGTCGTGCTGTCGGCCACCCAGCGACCGTCGACCCCGCTGCGCTCGCGCGACGTGGTGCGCGTGTTCCTGGTGCCCCGGGACACCGGCACCGGACAGGTCGCCACCGTGCTGGCCACGGCGGTCCGCGTGGCCGACGTGCCGCAGCTGGTCGGCGACGACCTGCGGCTGTCCCTGCTGGTGCCGGTCGAGAACGTGACGAACGTGCTCACGGCGGCCGCCACCGGCTCGCTCGCCCTGACGCTGCTGCCGCCGGAGACGCCGCCCGCGATCGACTTCCGGACCGAGGGCTGACGTGGGCGTCCTGGCCTTCGTGTCCGCCAAGGGCGCGCCGGGAACCACCACCGCCGCCCTGCTGACCGCAGCTTTGTGGCCCGCGCCGGTGCTGCTCGTCGACGCCGACCCCGAGGGCGGTGACGTCGCGCTGCGGCTGCGCCGCGAGGACGGCTCGCCCGTCGACCGCGCCCGCGGGCTGCTGTCCCTGCTGCCGCTGGCCCGCCGCGAGATGCAGCCCGCCACCGTTCCCGAGCACGCGCAGGTGCTGCGAGGCGGGCTGGAGGTCGTCGCCGGGCTCGCCGGCCCGCAGCAGGCCGGGGCCGCCAGCCACCTGTGGACCAACCTCGGCCAGGCCTTCCGGCGCACCGCCGACCGCGACGTGCTGCTCGACTGCGGCCGGGTCACCGCTGCGTCGGTGCACCTGCCGCTGCTGCAGCAGGCCGACCTGCTCGTCTGCGTGCTGCGTCCGACCGTCAGCGGGGTGGTCCACACCCGTGAGCGGCTCGCGGCGCTGCACCCCGTGCTGGCGGGCAGCGACGGGCACCGCCCGCGGGTCGGTGTGCTGGTGGTCGCCGAGCGGGGCGGCGACCGCGACGCCGCCGGCGCCGTCGCGACGCTGGAGCGCGACCTGCCGGGCCTGGAGGTCTTCGGGCTGCTGGCGCACGACCCGGCCGGGGCCTCGATGTTCCACGGCGCCGACGTGCTGCGCCCGGAGCGCACCCTGCTCGCCCGCTCGGGCCGCGAGGTCGTCGCCCGCCTGCTCACCGCCCTGCGCAACGAGCGCCAGGGGGAGGGGCCGGCGCTGCTGGACGAGGGCGAGCCGGTCGCGTCGACGGGCGCCGGCCCGACCGCCGACCAGCTGCCGACCCCCTCGGGTGAGGTCTCGCGCGGCCGGCGGGCAGCCCCCGCCTCGGTCGCCTCGGCCGCCGGTCGTCCCCGACCGCTGCACCGGTCGGCACCGCTGCACCGGCAGGCACCGCTGCACCGGCCGGCACCGCTGCACCGGCCGGCACCGCTGCACCCGCAGGCCCTGCCGCGCCTGCACCCGACGGCGCCGACCCGGTGAGCGCGCCGTGAGCGTCGTGGCCGACCACGACCTCGTCCGCCGGCTGCGGGGCGAGGTCGCCGAGCGCCTGAACGCCCAGCGCCGTCGCGACGAGGCCGCCGACCGCGCGGCGATGTCCAGCGAGGACGAGCGGCAGTACGCGCGCTCGCTCATCGTCCAGGTGCTCGAGGACCACGCCCGTCGCGAGATCAGCGAGGGCCGGATCCCGCAGACGCCGGAGGAGGAGGAGTCCACCGCCGCCGCCGTGCACGCGGCGCTGTTCGGCGTCGGTCGGCTGCAGCCGCTGCTGGAGCACCCCGAGGTCGAGAACATCGACATCAACGGCTTCGACCAGGTGTACGTGGGTTACAGCGACGGCCGCGAGGTGCTGCACGAGCCCGTCGCGGAGTCCGACGAAGACCTCATCCAGCTCGTGCAGGTGCTCGCGGCCAACGTCGGCCTGTCCAGCCGCCCGTTCGACAGCGCCAACCCGCAGCTGGACCTGCGGCTGCCCGACGGCTCGCGCATGTCGGCGGTGATGGGGGTCTGCTCGCGACCGTCCATCAGCATCCGTCGCAGCCGGCTCGGCAAGGTCTTCCTCGACGACCTGGTCGGCTCCGGCACGATGAACGCCGAGATCGCCGGCTTCCTCAAGGCCGCCGTCAAGGCGCGCAAGAACATCATGCTCGCCGGTGCCACGAACGCCGGCAAGACCACGCTGCTGCGCGCGCTGGCCAACGAGATCCCGCCGCACGAGCGGATCATCACCGTCGAGCGGGCGTTGGAGCTCGGGCTGGACCAGTTCCCCGAGCTGCACCCGAACGTCGTCTGCTTCGAGGAGCGGCTGCCCAACTCCGAGGGGCTGGGCGCGGTCGGGATGGCCGACCTGGTCCGGCGCAGCCTGCGGCATGAACCCGAGCCGGGTGATCGTCGGCGAGGTGCTCGGCGACGAGATCGTCACCATGCTCAACGCGATGAGTCAGGGCAACGACGGCTCGCTGTCCACGATCCACGCGAACAGCTCGATGGAGGTGTTCAACCGCATCTCCACCTACGCCCTGCAGTCGGCCGAGCGGCCTGCCGGTCGAGGCCACCCAGATGCTCATCGCCGGTGCGATCGACTTCGTGGTGTTCCTGCGCAAGCGCAACACCCACGCCGAGGGCGGCAGCCTGACCCGTGTCATCGAGAGCATCCGCGAGGTCACCGGCATCGACGGCCGGGTGCTGTCCAGCGAGGTCTTCGCACCCGGCACCGACGGTCGTGCCGTCGCGCACGCGCCGGTCGAGTGCATCGACGACCTGGTCGCGGCCGGCTACGCACCGAACCTGTCCGGGCGCTGGTCGGCATGACCGGCCTGCTGCTCCCGCTGCTGACGGGCACCTGCTTCGGCCTGGGCCTGCTGCTGCTCGTCGTGTTCTGGCAAGGGGTGCCGGTCCGCGATCCCGGCACGCCCAGCCTGCTGCGACGGGCCGGCGGCGGCGGGAAGCTGTCGGCGCGCCTGACCGTCGGGCTCGGGGTGGGGCTGGTGACGCTGGTGGTGACCCGGTGGCCGGTGCTGGCGATCGCGCTCGGCCTGCTCGCCGCCTACTGGGACCGCATCGCCGGCGGCGGCTCCGAGGAGCGCATCGCGATCCAGCGGCTGGAAGGCCTGGCCGTCTGGACGGAGTCGCTGCGCGACACCATCGCCGGGGCGGTCGGGCTGGAGCAGGCCATCCCCTCCAGCGTCGAGGCGACGCCGAGCATCCTGCGGCCGCCGCTGAACCTGCTGGTCGACCGGTTGCGCATCCGCACGCCGCTGCCCGACGCCCTGCTGGGCTTCGCCGACGACCTCGACGACCCCAGCGCCGACACCGTCGTGGCCGCGCTCGTGCTCAACGCCCGGCTGCGCGGCCCCGGCCTGCGCGACGTGCTGACGGCGCTGGCCGTGAGCACCCGCGAGGAGCTCGACATGCGACGCCGCATCGAGTCCAGCCGCCGCAGCGTGCGCCGCAGCGTCCGGCTCATCCTGGGCATCGTGCTGTCGGTGGCCGGCGCCATGGTGCTGCTCAACGGCAGCTACGTGCAGTCCTACGACGGCGTCATCGGCCAGCTGGTGCTGTTCGTGGTGTGCCTGCTGTTCCTGGCCGGGCTGCTCTGGCTGCGCCGGCTGGCCAAGCCGTCGGCGGTCGAGCGCATCCTGGGCGACCAGTCCGGGGGCGGGCGGCTGGTCGCGGCCACCCTCACCGGCACCGACCCGGCCGCCGGGCCTGCCGTGCGGACCGGCTGATGCTCACCCCGGCGCTGCTGTTCGGCGCGGTCACGGGCGCGGGGCTGTACGCCCTGCTGCGGGTGTTCCTGCGTCCGCAGCCCGGCGTCGCGGCGCTGGTGGCCCGGATCGACGGCGGCCAGCGCTCGATGCGCACCCAGACCCTCACGGCCCGCGAGCAGCAGCTGGGCATCGCCCGGCCTGCTCAGGGTCTGCTCGCCAGACTCGGCGACCGGCTCGAGACGCTGGCCACCGAGCGGGGCTGGCGGCTGGGCCGGGTGCGTCAGGACCTCGCGGTGCTCAACCGCACCGTCGGGGGGTTCCTCGCGACCAAGATCGTCATCGGTCTGCTCCTGTTCCTGCTGGCGCCGGTGGTCTACACGACCCTGAGCGTCGCGGGGATCCCGCTGCCCGGCGGCGCTCCGGTCGCGGCGGCCCTGGTCTTCGGCCTGCTCGGATTCTTCCTGCCCGACCTGGCGCTCAAGGGCGAGGCCGACCGGCGGCGCCGCGACTTCCGCCGCGTCGTCGGCGTCTTCCTGGACCTCGTCGCGATGAACCTCGCCGGTGGGCGCGGCCTGCCCGAGGCGCTGCTGGCGGCGTCCAGCATCAGCAACCACTGGGCCGTCGTGCGGATTCGGCAGGCGCTGGCGAACGCGCGGCTGCTCGGCAACACGCCGTGGGAGGCGCTGGGCGAGCTCGGCGACGACCTCGGCCTGGACGAGCTGCGCGACCTCGCCGGCGCGCTGGGGCTGGCCGCCGACGACGGCGCGAAGATCCGGTCCTCCCTGTCGGCGCGGGCCGCGACGCTGCGCCGCAAGGAGCTGGCCGAGAACGAGGGCGACGCCGGCGAGCGCTCGCAGTCGATGCTCGTCGCCCAGCTGCTCGTCTGCTCAGCCTTCCTGGTGTTCCTGGCCTACCCCGCTGTCGACCGACTCCTGGGAGTCTGAACGGGCATCTCCCTGACGCCCTGTCTCCTCCCGCCCCTCCCCTGCCCGCTGCCCCCTGCCCCCCGCACCGCACCGAAGGAGAACCCCATGACGGCCACCCTGGCCTCCGCGGCCCACGTCGCCCTCATCACCCTGGTCCTGGCGACGCCGGTCCTGCTGTCCGTGCTCGTCCGCCGACGCCGGCTGGTGCCGGTCCAGGACCGCGAGCGGGGCGCCTCGGCGCTGGAGTTCGCCATCATCGCGGCGATCGTCGTCGTGGCGGCGTCGGTCGTCGGCGGGATCATCTACAACATCGTGGACAAGAAGAGCAGCAAGCTGGACCAGTGCGCGAACCAGCCCATCGGCGCGGCGGCGTGCGCTCCCTAGCTCCCCGTCCACGCCGCCTGCGGGGTGACCGGGGCGCCAGCGCGCTGGAGCTGGTCCTGGTCGCCCCGGGGTTGCTGGCGTTCATCTTCTTCTCCATCCAGGCCGGCCTGTACTTCTACGGCCGCTCGGTGGCTCAGCAGGCGGCCCGCGAGGGCGTGTCGACGTTGCGGCTCGCCCAGACCAGAGAGGTCTCGGACGCGTCGCAGAGCGCGGTGCAGACGTCGGTGGAGAACTTCGCGCGGGCCGTCGGCCGCGAGACGCTGCTGGACCCGCGGGCGACCCTGCAGTACGAGGGGCCGGCGCAGGCGGGTCGGGTGTCGGTGACGGTGCGGGGCACGGTCATCACGCTGGTGCCCGGGGTGACGCTGAGAGTGACGCAGCGGGCCTTCGGCGAGATCGAGCGCTTCGAGGGGGACACCCGCCCGTGACCGGCCGGGAGCACCGCAGCGCGACGCCCGACCGGGGGTCCATCGCCGTCGAGCTGGTCTTCATCATGCCGGTGATGCTGCTGATGCTGGCCCTGATCTACGCCTACGGCCGCGTCGCGCAGGTCAACGGCACCCTGGACGCCGGTACCCGCGACGCCGCGCGCGCCGCCAGCCAGGCGCGGAGCGAGGTCGAGGCGCAGCAGGTCGCCGAGCGGGCCGTCGAGACCGCGCTGGGCGGCGGGCCCTGCCACGACACCGCGACCGTCACGCTCAGTGGCGTCTTCCAGTCCGGTTTCCCCATCACCGTGACGTCGTCGTGCACCTATCCGCTGGGTGACCTCGGGCTGCTCGGAGCGCCGGGCAACGTCACCGTGTCGTCCCGGTTCACCAGCCCGTTGGATCCCAACCGGGGCGTGCGGTGATCCGGCGACGCGACGACCGGGGCTCGATCGCGCCCCTGCTGCCCGTCCTGGGCTTCATCCTGCTGCTGCTCGGTGGGCTCATCGTCGATGCAGGGCGGCAGCTGGTGGCCCGCGGTCGCGCGGTGGCGTATGCGCAGGAGGCCGCGAGGGCGGGGGCCAGCGCCATCGAGCCGGACCAGGCGACGCTCGCGCTCGACGAGCCGCGCGTACGCGCGAAGGTCGAGCAGTACTGCGCCGCGATCATGGCGGACGGACAGCAGAAGGGTGGTGTGACCCGCTGCGCGTTCCAGCCGCCGCTGCGCGCTGTCGGAGCCGGCGACGGCCGCCGGCTCGTCGTGCGGGTCCGGGTTGAGCTCGAGCTGCCGGCCAGCCTGCTGGCCATCGTCGGGGTGCAGACGCTCAGGGCCTCGGGGGAGGGCGAGGCGCGTCCGTTCGAGGGCGTCGACCGCACCGACGTCGACAGCAGCCCCCCGCCGCTCGAGGTCATCAACCCCTCGCCGCAGCCCTACGACTTCCCGCCGATCGAGCTTCCCGACGTCCCCGGGCTCTCCCCGTCGCCGTCCCCGTCGCCCTCGCCGTCCCCGTCGCCGGTGGCCTCGGCGTCCCCGGCAGCGTCCGCCAGCCCGTCGCCCCAGCCCCCACCGAGCCTGCCGCCGACGCCGCCGGTCCCCGGTCCGGCACCGACGGGGCCACCGTGAGCGGCCGGGCGCACGGCCACGGTGCGGTAACGGCGCCCGATCTGGGTACCGTCTCCAGCGAGATGGTGACGCACAGTGAGTACCGAGGCGTCCTGTCTGCCCCTGCCCCGCCCCCGCCCCTGCCCCTGCTGCTGCCTGAGGAGGCCTGGTGATCCGGCCCTCGCGACCCCTGCTCACCGCCGCTGCCGCGGGGCTGAGCCTGTGCGGCCTGCTCGCGTGCTCGGCCGGCGAGGACCTCGCCGTGCCGCCGGCCGTCGCATCGCCCAGCGCGGTGCCGAGCGCCTCGGCGGTGCCGAGCGCCTCACCCTCGCCCGCACCGAGCCCGTCTCCGACGCCCCTGTCCGCCTTCGAGGGCGACCCTGCCGTCAAGGGGCTGCGGGCGTACTTCCGGGCCACCGCTGCCGCGGTCAACGCCGGGACGTTGGACTTCCCCGCGCTGAAGGCGGCGTCCACGGCACGACGCCAGCAGGTCGACGTGAAGCTCTACGGGCCCGACCTGGGCGGCTACTTCCCACGCGACGAGCCCTTCAAGGTGCTGGGCGTCGTGCCCAAGGACGCCGCCTACACGCTCGTCACCGGCTGCGGGGTGAACGCCGGGTTCGTCCTCACCAGCAAGGGCGGCACCCAGAAGGACCCGAAGGTCGTCATCGAGCCGCAGGAGGCAGACCTGCGGCTGGTCGACGGCGTGTGGAAGGTCGACGGCATCTTCACGTCGAAGAAGGTCCAGTGCACCGGACTGACCCTGGAGGACCTGTGAGAACTCGTGCGCGGCGCGGTCTGGCTGTGGTCGCGGCCGGCGCCTTGCTGGCCCTGCTGGCCGGCGCCTCGCCGGCGACGGCTGCGGGTGAGGGCGAGCGCCCCCCGTCGATCCCGCCGCCCACGAACACGGCGCCGGTGGCCACCACCGTGACGCCGCCGACCGCTCCGTCGGCGCCGCCGCGCACGTGCCGGCTGTACGGTTCGTCGTCGGGGTACGGCCTGTTCTGCTCCGGCCCGGCCTCGGGCGGACCGACGCTGGCTGACCTGTTCTCCGGCGTGATCGACACCTCCGGCGAGTTCTGCTGGGACGACTCCGACCTGCCGCCCGAGTTCGACGTGACGCTGGTGGCCATCGGACCGGGGGAGCGCTGGTACCTCAACACCTGCCTGAGCTTCAACGGCCCCGTGACCCGTCCCAACGCCCGGATCACCTACGAGTTCGTGCACAAGCAGCCGCAGGACGCCCTCACCCTCACCCCTGCGCAGCAGGGACTGATCACCCTGCTGCTGGACCGGGGGCAGATCCCGATCCTCGTGCCGCAGGCCAGCCCGGTGGCGTCGCCGCGGGTGGGGCAGGCCGTGGCGTTCTCGATGCTCTGCAGCGCCGAGGTGATCTGCAACGGCTCGGACGTGCGCACGCCCAAGCTCGACCTGGGCAACGTCACCATGTGGGCCGAGCTGGTGCACCTGCGGGTCCGGCCGCTGGGCGTCGGGGAGGGCGTCGAGGTCAACTGCTCCGGCGCCGGGACGGCGCAGACCGCGCAGCAGCTCGACGCCACGCGCGGGAACGTGCCGGACGACGTCTGCCGCTACACCTACGAGCGCTCCAGCAAGGGGCAGGGCCCGGTCGGTCACCGCGACCGCTACCCGGCCGAGTTCACGGCCTACTGGAGCATCCGCTACCAGTCGGGCAGCGACGCGGTCCAGACGCTGGGCACCTACCCCAAGACCAACAGCTACGCCGTGCGCGTGACCGAGGTCCAGACGCTGAACGTCCAGTGACCACGACGGTCCCCGGCGTCCGGCCCGGCAGCTGGTCCAGCGGGCCGCACAGCCGCACCTGCCCGATCGAGCGGCCGGCCTGGGCGCCGGTCCACCTGCCTGCCGGACCGACGAAGGACACCTGATGGCTGCGACGACCACCTCCAGCGGGTTCCGCCCCGGACCGAGCCGGCTGCCGAGCCGTCCGCCGGCCCGCACCGAGCGTCGTCGAGAGGTGCGCAACGGGGTGCTGGCCGTCGCGGGGCTGCTCGTCGTCCTCGTCGGCGTCCCGGCAGCACTGGTGCTGCTGGTCGGCAACCCGCTTCCGTCGTCGTTGCCGGACCGCGACACGCTGACCGCGCCCGTCACGGCGACGACGCTCATCAAGGTGCTCGGCGCGGCGCTGTGGCTGGCCTGGGCGCACTTCGCCGTCTGCGTGCTGGCCGAGGGCAAGGCGGCTCGACGTGGACGCGGGGTGCCCACCGAGGTGCCGCTCGGCGGCGGCAGCCAGGCGTTGGCGCGTCGCCTCGTCGCGGCCACGCTGCTGCTGGCCGGTGCCGCGACGCTGCTGCCGTCGGGAGCGGCGCCCACCGCCGCGCCGGCAGCGCCGACGTCCGGGGTGTCGATCTCGCAGAGCGTGCAGGCCGTCGTGGCCACCCCCGTGGCGGACCCGCAGGCCGCCCAGACGACCACCGCCGCCGCCCCCACCAAGACCTATGTCGTGCAGCCGCCGAACAACCGGCGCTACGACACCCTGTGGGACATCGCCGAGCGCACGCTGGGTGACCCGCTGCGCTACAGGGAGATCTACGCCCTGAACCACGACCGGGTGCAGGACGACGGCCGCAAGCTCGTCGACGCCGACCTGATCCACCCCGGCTGGGTGCTGCAGATGCCCGGCGACGCGACGGGCCCCGGCATCACCACGCCGGCCCTCGCCCCCCCGCAGCGCGCCCCGCAGGCGCCGCCGGCCGGGCAGCCGACCGCGGGCGCCGAGCAGGCCACGACGGCAGGGCAGACCGGCACCGTGCAGGCGCCCGTGCAGGAGCAGGGTCTGGGCCTGGAGCGGATGCTGCTCGGCGGCGGGCTGCTGGCCGCCGGGGTTCTCGTCGCCCTCTCGGCCCGCCGCGGTCCGTTCGGGGCCCGGCAGGAGCAGGGCGTCGAGCCCGAGCTGCGGCTGGCGTCCACCCCCGGCCGCGCCGACCTGCTCGACCGGGCGCTGCGCACGCTGGCGGCGTCCTGCGCCGAGCAGGCGCGTCCGCTGCCCGAGGTTGCCGTCGCCTACCTCGACGACACCGAGCTGGTGCTGTCGTTGATCGGCACCGCCGGCAGCCCCCCGGCGCCGTGGCGGTCGGTCTCGGACGGACGGGGCTGGGCGGTCACCGGCACCGACCTCGCTGAGCAGAGCCCCGACGTCGCCGCCCCCTACCCGGCGCTGGCCGGCCTGGGCCTGTCGGAGGGCGCCGACGTGCTGGTCGACCTGGAGGCCGCGCCCGGCGTCATCGGGCTGCAGGGCGACGGCGACGCCGCCCGCGAGGCCGCGCTGTCGCTCATGGTCGAGCTGGCCACCAATCTGTGGTCCGACGGCGTCGAGGTCACCGCGGTGGGCTTCGGCGACGACCTCGGCGACGTCCGCCCGGGCCGGGTGACGGCGGTGGACCACCTCGCCTCGGTGCTGGACGCCCTCGAGTCCGAGGCGCGCTCCTCGGCGGCGGCGCTGCGCGCGCTGGGGGTGGAGGGAGTGCTGTCCGGACGGCTCGTGCGCGGCGCCGCGCGGCGCCGTCCGCGGGTGGTCGTGCTGTCCGGTCCGCCGACCGAGCAGGAGGCGGCCCGGCTGGAGCCGCTGGTGCGCGACGTCCGCACGCCGTTGGCGGTCGTCGGCGTAGGGGCCGGCCGGCTGGCCCGCTGGACGTTCCAGCTGGACGCGCAGGGCGGGCTGGACCTGGGCGTGCTCGGCGTGCGCTGCCAGGCCCGCCGGCTGCCGCGCGAGGGCTTCCTGGCACTGCTCGACGCACTGCGCGGAGCCGACACCGAGCGTGCGCACAACGCCGGCACGCTGGCCTCGCTCTCACCGGCCGCGGCCCTGATCGAGGTCACCGGCGCCGGTCAGGGCGCGCCGCTGCCCGAGCTCGGCGGCCGTCCGGCGCCGGTCGTGCGGCAGGCCCCGCAAGGGACGGCAGCGGTCCGCGTGCAGCTGCTCGGTCCGGTGCAGGTGCTGGCCGACGGGCCCGTCGACAGCGGCGCCCAGGCGCTGCTCAGCGAGCTCGTGGTCGCCGTCGCGCTGCACCGCGCCAGCGACGACGCCGGGGTGCACGAGGCCGTCCTGCGGGCCGAGGTGTGGCCCCGCGGCGTCGGCGACGACGTGCTGGCGGCCACGCTGCGCCAGGCGCAGGCGTGGCTCGGCAGCGGCTCCGACGGCCGGTCGCTGCTCTACCAGGACGGCCAGGGACGCTGGACGTTGACGGCCGACGTCCACACCGACTGGGACGTGCTGCAGGCCGCCGCCGCTGCTCCCGCCGGCGCTCAGGAGCGTCCCGGGCTGGAGCAGGCGCTCGCGCTGGTGCGCGGTGAGGCCTTCAGCGCTACGGACGCCGACCGGTTCGCCTCGCTGACCTTCCACCGCGCCGCGCGCGACGCCCGGGTGGTCGGCACGGCCGTCGCCCGGCGCGCTGCCGGGCTGGCGGGAGGCGCGGGCGACCGCACGGCCGCGGTACGCAACCTGCGGGCCGGGCTAAGCTTGGTACCGGCGGCCGAGGTGCTCTGGCGCGACCTGCTGCGGCTGCTGGCCGACGACGCCGACGCTGCCGGCGGCGTGGCCCGCGAGGCCTACGCCGCGCTGGCGGCCCACGGGCTGCGGGCCGAGGCCGAGACCGACGCGCTGGTGGCCCAGGTGCTGCCGGCCTTCCGGCGCGCCGAGCTGGGCTGACCAGACATACGGTTCACCAGGGCGTCACAGACTGCTACGCTTCTGATCCCGACCGAGGAGCTGCCGTGGCCGCCGACCGCCCCACCCGCTTCGCCGCCGATCTGCTGGACGCAGCCGCGATCGAGGGCGCTCGTCAGAGCCGGTCGGCCAAGCAGCAGCTCGACCACTGGGCCCGGGTCGGCCGCTCGGTCACCCTGGCCGGTTCGGCGTCACGTCGGCGCATCGACGCCGTCATGGCCGGCACCCTGCCCCGGACGGCGCTGCGGCCTGAGGAGCGCGCGGTCGTCGACGCCGAGCTCGAGGTCGCGGTCACCGTCAGGGCAGGCGCCACAGACTTCGGCGACGTCCTGGCCGCCAGGGGGGTCACCACCGTCGCGCTCGATGACGCCGGCGCGCTCGTGGAGTACCGGCCCGATGGCACGTCCACGGTCCTGGAGCCTGCGCCGCGGGACAGCGCTGCGACCGTGTGAGCCGGCTCGACCTCGTGGTCGGGCCCAACGGCGCCGGCAAGTCGACCTTCGTCGAGCTGGTCCTGGTTCCGACGCTGCCGCCGGGCACGGCGTTCGTCAATGCCGACGAGATCGCCAAGGTCCGGTGGGCCGGGGCCGAGCAGGAGCACTCCTACCAGGCCGCGCAGGCGGCAGCCCGGACACGGGACCGGCTGATCCGGGCGGGTCATCCGTTGATCGCGGAGACGGTGTTCTCCCACCCGTCCAAGCTCGAGCTGGTCGATCGTGCGCTGCTGGCGGGCTACCGCGTCCAGCTGCACGTGCTCGCTGTCCCCGCGCCTCTCGCTCTCGCCCGGGTGCGCTACCGGGTGGCTGCCGGCGGCCACAGCGTTCCACCGCACAAGGTGCTGGAACGCTACGAGCGGCTGTGGCCACTGGTCGCCGAGGCGATCGCGCGGGTCGACGGCGCGGACGTCTGGGACACCAGCCGCGCGGGCCCGCCGACAAGGATCGCGGCGTTCGTCGGGGGGCTGCTCGTCGGGCTCCCGACCTGGCCGGCATGGACGCCGCTTGACCTCCAGCGGCTCGGGGGACCCGCCGACAGCAGGCCCGCGTCCGGATGAGCCGCCGGCGTCGGCAGCGCGGTGTCACCGCACGTGAGCGCCCTTCCGCCGATCGCGCTCGCGACATTCTGGCGAACCACAATCTCCGTCACGTCAAGGTTGCCCCACGGACGTCCACGGCGATGGGTTCACTGCGCGACGTAGTGGCCGAAACCCAATTCCGTCATGCCCTGCTCGAGGAGCGACTCCAGCTTCTTCACCGAACCCCGTGACATCTCGATCATGATGATTTCTCGATCTGTGTGCTCGACCGAGCGCATGCCGCGCCTGGCCTGCAGCCAGGTGACGAGACGCTCGACGAGCTCTTCCTCGTCGTGCGCCACGTTCTCCTCGATCCCCAGGACCCACATGTTCCGCTCGGCCTCGGACTTCTCCACATCGAAAGGGGGTGCGGCCTCCTGCGGCTGCACGCTGCCCGGGCCCTGGTCGACGCTGAAACCGCGAAACTCCGCCTGGGTGGAAAACTTGTTGGCAGCCTCCTGCAGGGTGCCCTCGAAAACCGAAGGGTCCCGGTGATGCCCCAACAATGCCCTTCCGTGCTTGAGCGCACCTTCCAAGAAGGCGTAACCGTTCAGCTCATGCTTGCCGTCAGGGTCGAACCCCATCGAGGGTTCGTTGGGCTGTGGCTGGCGCGCTTCTGGCAGGTAGAAGCGAAGGGCCGGCGTCAGCGCCTTGAGCCAGTGAGCGTACAGATGGGCCATGGCATCGACGCCGACCGCAACAGCTGGGCTGTAGGGGGTTTCGGTGTACTCATCGACCGCCCGCTCGCACCACCACAAAGGCAACTCGCGCTGCTCGGCACCCTGCGCGGTCGGCGCCCACGTGCCCAACGACCGCCACGCGTCCAGCACATCACCCAGCTGCGGACGTGACAGATCCACGTTCATCGTTCTCGACAACCAGTCGAGCGCGTCGTCCCGCGACGCCCACCACCGAGCCGCCACGTCGGCTGCCTCCGCGCGCGGAAGACTTCTCCAGTCGATACTCGGCATGTCATTACCCCTCACGGCACGTAGAAGGTGGAGCTGGGGCCGGGACAACGGCCGCTGGCCAAGTGTTCCTTGGTGGCCTTGGCCGAACCGCACCGAGTTCCCGGCCCCGGGGGACCGGATGCAGTTCAGAGTCTCGGCAACCCCGTTGTGACAACGCCCGAACTCCCGATGCCGGACCCTGACGCGACGTGTACGGCACGGATGGGCACCAACCGGCTGGGGTCCCAGGATGGCGAGGGTCGTCTCGGCGGTCACCCCGCCCCGATATCCGCGGACGTCAGCGTCTCCTGTCGATCAACGAGTACCGGATCCGGCCGTTCCCGCAGCCGTCCGGGCCCTCCGCGTGCCTCCGCCCGTCGAGCGCGACCGTCGCCCGGCGAGCGGCTGCCGCAGTCACGATCGTGCGCCTACTGGGTGCCGGCTCCCAGCTCGGTCCCGCTGCTGGGCGTACCGGTGCCGACGCGCGCGCGCCGGTGGCCGGATGCGTTGAAGGCTGGCGTGGACGCCGGCACCGCCGGCCTGGTCCGGTCGCTGCAGCCGGAGGGCTGATCCGCGGCCTAGAATCACCCGGTGACCGACCTGCGCGCGCGGCGACCGGCAGGCGGGCCGTCGTGCAGCTGACCCTCACTGTGGTCGACCCGGCCACCGCCGAGCGGCACGACGTCCTGCTCGTCGCCGAGCCCGACGACACCGTCGCCAGCGTCGCCGCGAGCCTTGCGGAAGCCGTCCGCGGCGTTCCCGTGGGCGTCGGCGGTGGCGGTTCGGTGATCGCGCTGCGACCCCCGCCGTCGGCCGGCCTGCTGCATGTCGACGGTGAGCCGGTCGACCCGACGCTGACGCTGCGCGCGAGCCCGCTGCGCGAGGGGGCCGTCATCAGCCTGGACGGTCCCGAGGGCTGCCTGCTGCCCGAGCCCGACGGGCTGGTCGAGGTGCGCGTGGTGAGCGGTCCCGGCGCCGGCACCGTCGCTCGACTCGGGCCCGGCACCGCCGTCGCCGGCACCGCGCCGGGCTGCGCGATCAGCCTGCACGGGAGCGACGTCCCCGCGCTCGGCCTGCGGCTGGACGTCGGCCTGGACGGCTCGGTCACCGTCTGCGTCCAGGACGGTGTGACCGCCCGGCTCGACGGTGTCGAGCTCACCGAGCAGCCGCTGGCCTGGCCGCCGGGCGCGATGGTCCGGCTCGGGTCGGCGCTGCTCTCGCTGGCCGTGCCCGAACGGCCCGACGCGGCGCTGGAGCCGTCCGAGGACGGCGTCGGGCTGGACTACAACCGGCCGCCGCGGCTACGCCCGCCGGTGCGCACGACGCGCTTCCGGCTGCCCAAGACGCCTGCGCCGCCGCAGAAGCGGCCGCTGCCCTGGCTGATGGCGCTGATGCCGATGGTCATGGCGGTGGCGATGGCGTTCCTGTTCAAGCGCTACTACTACCTGCTGTTCGGCATCCTGTCGCCGATCACGTTCGTCGGCAACGCGATGATGGACCGCAAGAACGGCCGCCGCAGCCACCGGCGCGACCTGGCCGAGTTCCGCGAGCGGCGCGCGGCCGTCGAGGCGGCGGCCACCGCCGCGCTGACCACCGAGCGCGACGCCCGACGCTTCGACTGTCCCGACCCGGCTGCGCTGCTGCTGACCGCCACCGGGCCACGACGCCGGCTCTGGGAGCGCCGCCGGCACGACGCCGACCTGCTGCTGCTGCGCCTGGGCAGCGCCGACCTGCCGTCCGACGTCGAGCTGGAGGACCCCGAGCGCCCCGACCACGACCGCACCGTCGCCTGGACTGCCTACGACGTGCCGGTGGCGGTGCCGCTCGCACAGCGGGGGGTGCTGGGGCTGGCCGGCCCCGGTGACGTCCCCCGTCGGCTGGCCCGCTGGCTGGTCGGGCAGGCCGCGGTGCTGCACAGCCCGCAGGACCTGCGCATCGTCGTGCTGACCGAGCCCGCCGCCCGCAACGACTGGGACTGGGTGCGGTGGCTGCCGCACTGCCGCCCCGCCGACGGCCAGGACACCGCCACGCTGCTGGGCACCGACACCGAGACGGTCGCCCGCCGGCTGGCCGAGCTGTCGGCTCTGGTCACGGCCCGTACCCGCGCCAGCGTCGAGCTGGGGCTCAAGGGCGAGCTCGACGAGGCCAGCTACGTCGTCGTGCTCGACGGCGCGCGCCGGCTGCGCTCGCTGCCCGGCGTCGTCACGCTGCTGCGCGACGGACCGCGCGTCGGGGTGCTGCTGATCTGCCTGGACGCCGACGAGCGGCTGCTGCCGGAGGAGTGCCAGGCCGTCGCCGTGTGGGAGGGCACGACGGCCGACAGCGGCACGCTGCGGGTCCAGCAGGCCGACTCCGACCCCGTCAGCGGCGTGCGCGCCGACGACGTCCCGCTGAGCTGGGCCAACCGCCTCGCGCGGTCGCTGGCGCCGGTGCGTGACGTCGGCCAGGGCAGCGACGACGCCGCTATCCCCTCGTCGAGCCGGCTCCTGGACGTGCTGCAGATCGAGCCGCCGGAGCCGAACGCCCTGGCCGCGCGGTGGGCCCTCTCGGGGCGCAGCACCAGTGCGGTCGTCGGGGAGTCGCTCGACGGGCCGTTCGCCATCGACATCGTCCGCGACGGCCCGCACGGCCTGATCGCCGGCACCACCGGCGCGGGCAAGTCCGAGCTGCTGCAGACGATGGTCGCGACGCTGGCGGTGGCGAACCGGCCCGACGAGATGACCTTCGTGCTCATCGACTACAAGGGCGGCTCGGCGTTCAAGGACTGCGAGCGGCTGCCGCACACCGTCGGCATGGTCACCGACCTGGACACCCACCTCGTCGAACGGGCGCTGGCGTCGCTGTCGGCCGAGCTCAAGCGTCGCGAGCACATGCTGGCCGACTCCGGCGCCAAGGACATCGAGGACTACCTCGACGTGCGCGCCCGCGGCGGCGACGTGCTCGCCCCGCTGCCGCGGCTGCTGCTCGTGATCGACGAGTTCGCCTCGATGGTGCGCGAGCTGCCCGACTTCGTCACCGGGCTGGTGAACATCGCCCAGCGCGGCCGGTCGCTGGGCATCCACCTGATGCTGGCCACCCAGCGCCCCAGCGGCGTCGTCACGCCGGAGATCCGGGCCAACACCAACCTGCGCATCGCGCTGCGCGTCACCGACAAGAGCGAGAGCAGCGACGTCATCGACGCGCCCGACTCCGCCAACATCAGCAAGTCGACGCCCGGTCGCGCGTACGTCCGGCTCGGGGCGTCCTCGCTGGTGCCCTTCCAGAGCGGCCGGGTCGGCGGGCGCCGCCCGGGGGCCAAGGTCGTCAGCAGCGTCGGGCCGTGGGTCGCGGCGCTGGAGTGGCCGCGGCTGGGCGCGCCGCTGCCGCGCCGGCCCAGGGACGAGCAGGGCCAGGAGGAGGAGATCACCGACCTGTCGGTGCTCGTCGACGCGCTGACCGAGGCGGCGGTGATCGCCGGCGTGCCGTCGCAGCCGAGCCCGTGGCTGCAGGCCTTGGGCGAGAGCGTGCTGCTCGCCGACCTGCCGCCGGTCGGGGCGGGGCAGGGCTCGCTGGCGCCCATCCCCTACGCGATCGAGGACCTGCCGGCCGAGCAGGTGCAGCGGGCCACCGCCCTGGACCTCGCGACCTTCACCCACCTGCTGGTCTGCGGCGCCGCCCGCAGCGGCCGCTCGCAGCTGCTGCGCACCATCGCCGCCAGCGCCGCGCAGCTGCACTCCACCGCGGACGTGCACCTGTTCGGCATCGACTGCGGCAACGGCGCGCTGCTGCCGCTGACGGCGCTGCCGCACTGCGGGGCCGTCGTCACCCGTTCGCAGGCCGAGCGCGCCGTCCGGCTCATCACCCGGCTGTCGAGCGAGGTCGAGCATCGGCAGGGCATCCTGGGCGACTCCGGCTACGCCGACCTCACCGAGCAGCGCCGCGGCGCCGAGCCCGCAGACCGGCTGCCGCACCTGCTGGTGCTGCTGGACCGCTGGGAGGGCTGGACCACCACCCTCGGCGAGATCGACGGCGGCCGCCTCACCGACGCGCTGATGGTGATCCTGCGCGAGGGCGCCTCCGTCGGCATCCACATGATCATCACCGGTGACCGTTCGCTGCTGTCGGGCCGCATCTCGGCCACCACCGAGGACAAGCTCGCGCTACGGCTGGCCGACCGGATGGACTACACGCTGCTCGGGCTGAGCCCGAAGAAGCTGCCGGACGAGCCGCCGCCGGGCCGCGCCTACCGCGCCGAGAGCGCGATCGAGACGCAGGTCGCGCTGCTGGACGCCGACCCGTCCGGGCAAGGACAGGCCCGCGCGATCTCCGTGATCGCCGAGGCCGCGGTCGAGCGCGACGCCGACGTGCCGCGGGCGCGGCGGCCGTTCCGGGTCGACGTGCTGCCCGCCCAGCTGTCCTTCGACCAGGCCTGGGAGCACCGCGACGGCACGCCGGCGCCGCTGTTCGGCCTGGTCGGCGTCGGCGGCGACGAGCTCGTCGCCCTGGGCCCGGACCTGGCCGGCAGCAGCCCGACGTTCGTCGTCGCCGGGCCGGGCAAGTCCGGCCGCAGCACGGTGCTGCTGACGATGGCCGCCTCGCTGCTGCGGAGCGGGTCGGGCCTGGTCGTCTGCGCGCCCAAGGCCTCCCCGCTGCGCGGCCTGGCCGACCGTGACGGCGTGCTCGCCTGCTTCACCGAGGCCGACGTGACGACCGCCGAGCTGGAGGCGGCGCTGGCCGCGGCGGGCGACCGGCCGGTGACGATCGTCATCGACGACGGCGAGCTGCTCAAGGACTGCGACGCCAAGGACGTGCTGCGCGGCATCGTCAAGGGTCTGTCCGGGCCCGGCAAGGCGATCGTGCTGGGCGGCTCGGCCGACGACATCGGCAGCGGCTTCTCCGGCTGGCAGGTCGACGCGCGCAAGAACCGCTGCGGCGCACTGCTGTCCCCGCAGGGCATGAGCGACGGCGACCTGGTCGGGGTGCGCCTGCCGCGCAGCTCGATCGGTGGGCCGCTCACCCCCGGCCGCGCGATCGTCCACCTGGGCGACGGTCAGCTGACCACCGTCCAGGTACCGCTGACGACGGCGACCGACTAGGTCGGCGCCGGGCCGTCAGCGGGCGGTCGGCGGTACGACGGTACGACGGTCAGCGTGCTGCAGATGGCGTCGAAGACGTCGAGCAGCGGCTCGGCCAGCGCGACGACCGGGCTGCTGCAGGCGACCAGCACGATGCGGGTCGTGCCGGGTACGGGCACGAGCAGTTGCATCGACACGGTGCGGACCCAGCCGGCGTCCTCGGGCAGGTCGACGTCCTCGACGCCCCAGGCCCGGGCGGCGCCGACGGCGCCCGGCACCTGCGCCGGGGCCACCTTGCGCCAGGTGTCGTCCTCGGACGCGGCGGTCTTGGGGGTGAGCGGGGCCAGCAGCGCGGCGGTGTGCTCCGGCTCGCCGGGACGCACCCCGAGCGGTCCGCGCACGATCGACACCACGACGCTGGCGGTGATGGGGCCGTCCTCGGTCGGCTCGACCATGCTCGCGCAGTAGCGGGCACCGGACTCCCACGCCTCGCGGGCCTGCCGCCGCAGCAGCCTGGCCAGGGTCGAGCGGTGCTCGCGCAGCTCTGGTACGGCGGCGACCCGCTGCTCGACCAGCGCGGTGATGCCCGCGTCGCGGGTGAGGGGGGACAGCGGCAGCTCGAACCAGCTCTCCGGCACGGCGAGGGTGAAGCCGACCCCGGCGTCGAGCTCAGCGGCGTCGCGCTCGGCAGCGGGCTGCTGCGTATCAGGCTGCGAGGGTCCGACGAGAGCGTCCTCGACGCTCACGAGCCCGCAGGCGCCGTGATGGCGGTCGCGAGGTCCTGGTCGACCTGGCGGAAGGTGCGGACCGACTCGGTGACCATGGTGCCCAACGAGGTGGCGTTGTCGGTGATCTTCTCGCGTCCGTCGCGCCAGCGGTCCTCGAAGCGGTGCAGCGCGTCGACGACCGTGTCGTCGCCGAGCGCGTGGTCGTGCCCGCGCAGGGCGTTCTTGGCGGCGTCCAGGGCGCGGACGATGCGACCCAGCCGGTCGGCGAAGTCGCTGAGGCCGTCCAGGTCGACGTACAGGTCAGACATGCAGGCTCCTTGTGCCGGTCAGGCAGGGACGAGCGGCCGAGCGGCCCGAAGGGCCCCGCCGGTGCGGCAGGGCCCTTCGGCGCGTCGTCCGGGGACTACTTGAGGGCGCCGGCCAGCTGCGTGTCGGCGTCCTGGAAGGTGTCGGCCGCCTTCTTGAGGTAGTCGGCCATGCCGTTCAGACCCTCGATGGTCTGCTTCGCACCCTCGGTGAACTCGTCGTAGGACGACTGGAAGGCCTTCGACGAGCTGTCGGTGACGTAGCCGCCCGCGACGAGGTCGGCGACCAGGCGCTGGAGCGCGGTGAGGTTGCCCTCGATCTCTTCGCGGCCGGCCTTGAGCCGGTCGCCCGCTGCCTGCATCTCGCCGTAGGTGACGTTGACGTTCGCCATGGAACTCCCTCTCGGATGGGCTGGACGCCGTCTGCGCCAGCCGTGACCGCCTCCTGCGAAGCGGCCGGGCCTCACTGTGCCCCACCCGCCGTCGGAATCACAACGGGGCTGTGGACAGTTCACCTGGGCGCAGCAGCGTCAGGGAGCGGTCGGGCGCTCGGCGCACCACTCGACCATCAGCGTCAGCGCGTCGTCCTGGAGCTCGCCGGTCTGGTGCCGCAGCACGGCCTGCAGCAGACGGCGCAGCACCTCCGGGGTCGGCAACCCGCTGGCGGCCTCGCGCGCCGCGAACTCGGCCAGCCGCTCCCGACCGAAGAAACCGCCGTCCTCGGTGCGGGCCTCGTCGACCCCGTCCGTCATGAACAGCAACCGGTCGCCGGGCTCGAGCGACTCGTGCTGGACGACGAAGGGGGCGGCGTCGTCCCCGCGCAACGACCCCAGGCCCAGCGGCAGGAGCGGCCGACCGGCCAGCTCCTTCACGACCCGCTTCCCGCGCAGGAGCATCACGGCCGGGTGGCCGGCGTTCAGCCACGAGAAGCTGCCGCTGTCCAGGTCCAGCTGGCCGAGCAGCGCGGTCACGAAGCGTTCGGCGCCGTGGACCGAACCCAGCACCTCGTCGATGGTGCGGGCGGTGTCGGCCAGGCCGAGCCCGGCCCGTCGGCAGTTGCGGTAGCTGGTGACGGCCAGGCCGGACAGCTGGCTGGCGTCCAGTCCGTGGCCCATCGCGTCGAAGACGGCGACGTGCGCGATCGAGCCGTTCAGGGCGTAGTCGAAGGCGTCGCCGCCGACCTCGTACGCCGGCGCGACGAGGCCGCTGATCACCAGCTGCTCGGTGCCGAAGGTCAGCGGCGGCAGCAGCGAGTGCTGCATCTCGGCGGGCAGCGACATCGGCTGCCGCCGCCGGACCCACTCGTAGGTGTCGGTGTACAGACCCTGCGTGAGCAGCAGCTCGGCCGTCAGGTGGGCCAGCTGACCGAAGGCCCCGCGCTCGCCGGCGTCGAACGCCGGTCCGGCGGGGCGGCAGACCAGCAGCACGCCGAGGCGCTCGACCCCGTCGATGAGCGGGACCCACAGCCGGCGGCGGTCCGGTCCGTCGCTGTCGTGCGGTTCGCTGGTGCGGAACACCCGGCCGGGCAGGGAGGTCTCGATCGACGCCGGCTCGGGGCCGTCCAGCACGGGGAACAGCTCGCGCTGCTCGTAGTCGGCCAGGTAGAGGACGGCCTCGTCGGCGCCCAGCAGGGCAGCCGCGGCGGTGACCAGCGGCGCGAGGTCCTGCGGCCCCATCAGCTGCGAGCGCCGCAGCATCAGGTCCATCGCCTCGGCATAGCCCGTCGTCTGGAAGACCAGGGGCGAGGTGGCACCGGGATCGGTTCCGCTGTCGGGCGGCAGGGAAGAGGGCATCGCCTCCACTGTGCCAGCCCGCGACGCCGCCGGGCGTCCTACCCTCAGGCGCGTGCCCCCGCTGCCGCACGACCCGGACGCCGCGGTTGCTGCGGCAGCCGCCCGCTGGGCCGAGCTGACGGGGGTCGCCTCCCACGACGTCGCCGTCGTGCTCGGCTCCGGCTGGGTGCCCGCGGCCGACGCGCTCGGCCCCGCGCTGGTGGACGTCCCCGTCACCGACCTGACCGGGTTCCTGCCGCCGGCGGTGGCCGGGCACGCCGGGCGGATCCGGTCGGTGGAGGTCGACGGCAGGCGGGTGCTGGTGCTCCTGGGCCGGACGCACCTCTACGAGGGGCGAGGGGTGGGCCCGGTGGTCCACGGCGTGCGGGTCGCGGCGGCGGCGGGCTGCCGCAGCGTCGTGCTCACCAACGCCGCCGGCGGCATCCGTGACGGGCTGAGCGTGGGCCAGCCCGTGCTGGTGAGCGACCACCTCAACCTGACGGCCACCTCGCCGCTGGTGGGCGCCCGCTTCGTCGACCTCGTCGACCTGTACTCGCCGCGGTTGCGGGCGCTGGTGCGCGCCGCCGACCCGTCGCTGGTGGAGGGCGTCTACGCCGCCCTGCCGGGGCCGCACTACGAGACGCCCGCCGAGATCCGGATGCTGCGGACCCTGGGCGCCGACCTGGTCGGCATGTCGACGGCGCTGGAGGCGATCGCGGCCCGGGCCGAGGGGCTGGAGGTGCTGGCGGTCTCGCTCGTCACCAACCTGGCCGCCGGCATGACCGGTGCCCCGCTGGACCACGGCGAGGTGCTCGCCGCCGGCGCGGCGTCCGCCTCCCGCGTCGGAGCGCTGCTGGCCGGCGTCCTGGGCAGGCTCTAGCGCCGATGGACGACCACCTCGCCGCGCAGGTACGGGCCTGGGCCGACGCCGACCCGGACCCGGCGACGCAGGCCGAGCTCAGGGCGCTGCTGGCGGCCGGGGACGAGCAGGCGCTCGCCGACCGTTTCAGCGGACCGCTGCGCTTCGGCACGGCCGGCCTGCGCGCGCCGGTGCGGGCCGGTCCGAACGGGATGAACCGGGCTGTCGTGCGACGGGTGGCCGCCGGGCTCGCGGCGCACCTGCCGCCGGGCGCGACCGTGGTCGTCGGCCGCGACGCCCGGCACGGTTCGGCGCAGTTCCTGGTCGACGTCGGCGCGGTGCTGGCCGGCGCGGGCGTGCGCGCGCTGCTGCTGCCCCGCGCCCTGCCGACGCCGGTGCTGGCCTTCGCCGTGCGGCACCTGCAGGCCGACGCCGGGGTCATGGTCACCGCGAGCCACAACCCGCCCGCGGACAACGGGCTGAAGGTCTACCTGGCCGACGGTGCGCAGCTCCCGTCCCCGGACGACCTCGCGCTCGAGCAGGCCGTCGCCGCGGTGGCGTCGGCGCGCGACCTGCCGCTGGCCGAGGCGCAGGTGCTCGGCGAGCAGGTCTTCGACGCCTACGTCGCGGCGGTGGCGGCGCTGCCCCGGTCGGCTCAGCGCGCGGTCCGGGTCGCCTACACCCCGCTGCACGGCGTCGGCCTGGAGACCGTGCAGGCGGTCTTCGCCGCGGCCGGGTTCGCGGCGCCGGTCGTGGTGGCCGAGCAGGCGGCGCCCGACCCCGACTTCCCGACCGTCGCCTTCCCCAACCCGGAGGAGCCCGGGGCGCTCGACCTGCTGCGTGCGCTGTCGCTGTCGGCCGGCGCCGACGTCGCGATCGCCTCCGACCCGGACGCCGACCGCACCGCCGTGGTCGTCGGCGACCGGGTGCTGAGCGGCGACGACACCGGCCTGCTGCTGGCCGACCACCTGCTGTCGCAGGGCGTGCGCGGACGGCTCGCGACGACGGTCGTCAGCGCGTCGGCCCTGGAGCGGGTGGCCGCCGCCTACGACGTCCCCTTCACGCGCACCCTCACCGGCTTCAAGCACCTCGCCCGCTGCGGCGACGACCTCGCCTACGCCTACGAGGAGGCCCTGGGCGTCGCCGTCGCCCCGGGGCTGGTCCGCGACAAGGACGGCATGTCCGCGGCGCTGCTCGTCGCTGAGCTCGCCGCGCTGGAGAAGGACCGCGGACGCACGCTGCTGGACCGGCTCGCCGAGCTGCAGGCGCGGCACGGGCGCTCCGCCACCCGGCAGCTGTCCTACCGGGTGGCGGACCTGTCGCTGATCGCCGCCACCGTCGCGCGGCTGCGGAGCGACCCGCCGACGACGTACGGAGCGTTCCGCGTGGTGGCCGTCGAGCAGCCCGCCGACGACGTCCTGGTCCACCGGCTGGACGGCGGCCGGGTGGTCGTGCGGCCCTCGGGCACCGAGCCCAAGCTGAAGGCCTACCTGGAGCTGATCGACCCGCCCGAGGGCGCGCTGGACGCCCTGGCGGTGGCGGTGGACGCCCGGCTGGGTCTTGTCGGAGCACCCGCCTAGCGTGAGGTCATGACCACCTGGACCCGCGCCACCGTCGCCCGCACCGTCGACCACACGCTGCTCACGCCCGAGGCGACCTTCGTCCAGGTGACGGCGCTGGTGGCCGAGGCGGCCGAGCTCGGCGTCTACGCCGTGTGCGTCAACGCGTCGATGCTGCCGCTCACGTTCGCCGACGGGCTCACCGTCTGCACGGTCGTCGGGTTCCCGTCCGGCGCCCACCAGAGCCAGGTCAAGGCCTTCGAGGCGGCGGAGGCGGTGCGGCAGGGCGCCACCGAGGTCGACATGGTGCTCGACCTCGGCCGCGCCCGGGCCGGCGACTGGGGCGCGGTCGAGGCCGACGTCGCGGCGGTGCGCACGGCCGCCGCGGGGGCCCTGCTGAAGGTCATCGTCGAGAGTGCCGCCCTGGACCACGACCAGCTGGCCGAGGCCTGTCGCCGCAGCGAGGCGGCCGGGGCCGACTTCGTCAAGACGTCGACCGGCTTCCACCCGGCCGGCGGCGCCAGCGTCGAGGCCGTGCAGATCATGCGCGAGACGGTCGGTGACCGCTTGGGTGTCAAGGCCAGCGGTGGTCTGCGCGACACCGCGACGGCCTTGGCGATGCTCGACGCCGGCGCGTCCCGGCTGGGCATGTCCAGCACGCGCACGGTGCTCGACGGCCTGACCTGACCCGGCACGCAGGTGTGCTCTTGGACACGAAGGCGTGACAAGCCCTGTGGACACGTGCAACACCTGCCGATGGGGGTAGCACCGCACGACCGACCGGAAGGACGCGCCATGTCCCAGACCCTTCTCGCCCCCGCCGACCTCACCGTGGCCGACCGCTGCGACCGGTGCGGGGCGCAGGCCTTCTTCCGAGCGGTGCTGGTGAGCGGTGAGCTGCTTTTCTGCGCGCACCACGGTCGCGAGTACGGCGCCAGGCTGGCGGAGCAGGCCGTCCGTGTCGAAGACGGCAGCGCGGCCATCAACAGCAAGCCCTCGCCCGCCGCGTACTGACCGCGGCCGGGGTCAGGGACCCGTCTGCGGGTCGGGCAGCTCCAGCCGCTGTCCGGCCCGGAAGGCGCTGCGGCCGCGGGTGGTGAGCAGCCACACCTGCTGCTCGCCCTCGACCGTCCAGGTCCCGTCGCGCCAGACCAGAGCGGTCGTCTCGTCGATGCCCACCACCGCGACGTCCTCCGGCGCACGGGCCAGGAACCGCGTCGCGAGGTCGGGCATCCAGCTGCTGAAGCGGTCGAAGTGCGGGATCACGCGCAGCCGCGGGACGACCCCGAGCCCCGGGTCGCTCTCACGCAGCGGGTGGCGCAGGTCCGGCACCCACGACGTGAGCGACATCGCGCCGGCGCTGCAGCCGGCCAGGGCGGCGCCGTCCAGCCACGCCTGCCGGGCCGCGGCCCAGACGGCGGTGCCGCGCAGCGTCGAGGCGCAGTAGGGCGGGTTGCCCCCGGACAGGTAGACCAGCCCGGCCCCGGGGACCTGCGCGGCGAGCTCGGGGTCGTCCGCGGACAGCCGGTCGACGGCGCGGACCTCGACAGCCTGCACGCCCAGCCGCGCTGCCTGCTCGGCGCCGAGCGCCGCCCAGCGGTCCAGCGACTCCGCACCCTCCAGAGCCGCGGCCGTCGGGATCTGGACGTAGCGCGGCGGACCGTCGCCGAGCAGCCGCCGCTCGACCTCGAGCATCGCGGGCAGGTACTCGCCGCTGCCGACGAGCGCGAGCGGGCCAGGGGTCGCGGTCACCCGGGGAACGCTAGGGCCAGCGGCCGTGGACCGCCGCCCCGGGAACGACCGCTAGCGTTCATGCATGGCCGACCGCACCCACGACCTCGTCCTGTTCGGCGCGACCGGCTTCGTCGGCAGGCTCACCGCGCGGCACCTCGCGTCGACGGCGCCCGACGGCCTGCGCGTCGCGCTGGCCGGTCGCTCGGACGCCAAGCTGGCGGCGCTCCGGTCCGAGCTGGGCGTCGACTGGCCGACGATCACCGCCGACTCCTCCGATGCCGCGTCGATGGCCACCCTCGCGGCGTCGACCACGGCCGTCCTGACGACGGTCGGGCCGTACCTGAAGTACGGGCTGCCGCTGGTCAGCGCCTGCGCCGACGCCGGCACGCACTACGGCGACCTCACCGGCGAGACGCTGTTCGTCCGCGACAGCGTCGAGGCCCTGCACGAGCGGGCCGTCGCCACCGGGGCCCGGATCACGCACGCCTGCGGCTTCGACAGCATCCCGTCCGACCTGGGGGTGCTCGCCACGGCAGAGCGGGTGCGCGCCGACGAGGCGGGCGAGCTCACCGACACCACGCTCGTTCTCGTCTCGGTGCGTGGCGGCTTCAGCGGCGGCACCATCGACTCGATGCGCACGGTCGTCGACGAGATCCGCGGCGACAGCGACCGGCGCAAGGTGCTGCTGGACCCGTACGCGCTGTCGCCGGACCGCAGCGCCGAGCCCGACCTCGGCAGCGAGCGCGACTCCTTCGGGGTCGGCCGGGTCGACGGCCGTTGGACGGGTCCGTTCGTCATGGGTCCGTTCAACACCCGCATCGTGCGCCGCAGCAACGCCCTGACCGACTGGTCCTACGGTCGCCGCTTCCGCTACACCGAGGTGATGAGCTTCGGCTCCAGCCCGGCGGGTCCGGTGCTGGCTGCGGCCACCGGCCTGGGCGTGGGCCTGGTCGGGGCGGGCCTGGCGCTGCCGCTCACCCGTCCGCTGCTGGACCGGCTGCTGCCCAAGCCGGGGGAGGGGCCGGACGAGGACGCCCAGCGCAAGGGGCACTTCACCGTCGAGATCACCGCCGGGACGACCAGCGGCGCGCGCTACCGGACCACCGTGTCGGCCCAGGGCGACCCCGGCTACGCGGCGACCGCGGTGATGTTCGGCCAGGCCGGGCTGTGCCTGGCCGGCGACGACCTGCCCGACGGCGACCGGCCCGGTGGTGGCGGCGGCGTCCTGACCCCGGCCACCGCCATGGGGGCGCTGCTCACCGACCGGCTGCGCGCGCAGGGCTTCACGATCCGCACCGAGCTGCTGGCCTGACGGCAGCTCGCCCGCACCCGCGCCCGCACCCCCACCCCCACCTGCACCCCGCCGCGAGGGTCGGGGTACGCCCCGCTCGCCGAGCTGCGAGCGGGGCGGTTCCCGACCCTCGCGGGCTCCCAGGCGGTGGGGTGGCGCGGGGTGGCCGGTCCGGGCCTCAGACCAGGGCTGCGTAGCCCGGCTTGATCACGTCGTCGATCAGGGCCAGCCGCTCGTCGAACGGGACGAAGGCGCTCTTCATCGCGTTCACCGTCAGCCAGCGCAGGTCCGCCCAGCCGTAGCCGAAGGCGTCGACCAGGGCCGACAGCTCGGACGAGACGCTCACGCCGCTCATCAGCCGGTTGTCGGTGTTCACCGTGACGCGGAACTGCAGCGCGCGCAGCAGCCCGATCGGGTGCTCAGCCACCGAGCGGGCCGCGCCGGTCTGCACGTTGGACGTCGGGCACAGCTCGAGCGGGATCCGGCAGTCGCGGACGTACTGCGCCAGCCGGCCGAGCGTCGCCGTGCCGTCGGCGCCGACGGTGATGTCGTCGACCAGGCGGACGCCGTGGCCGAGCCGGTCGGCGTGGCACTCCTGCAGCGCTTCCCAGATCGACGGCAGCCCGAAGCCCTCGCCGGCGTGGATGGTGAAGTGCCCGTTGGCCCGCTGCAGGTGCTGGAAGGCCGCCAGGTGCCGCGAGGGCGGGAAGCCCGCCTCGGCGCCGGCGATGTCGAAGCCGACGACGCCCTCGTCGCGGTAGCGCACCGCGAGCTCGGCGATCTCCAGGGACCGGGCCGCGTGGCGCATGGCCGTCAGCAGCGTCACGACGCGGATCGACGTGCCGTCGCAGCCCTGCCGGTAGCCCTCCTGCACCGCCTCGACGACCTCGGGCAGCGACAGCCCCTGCTCCAGGTGCAGCTCGGGGGCGAAGCGCACCTCGGCGTAGACGACGCCGTCGGCGGCGAGGTCCTCCGCACACTCGCGAGCCACCCGCACCAGCGCCTCGCGCGTCTGCATCACCCCGACGGTGTGCGCGAACGTCGACAGGTAGCGGGGCAGCGACCCGGCGTCGGCGTTCGCTCGGAACCAGGCGCCGAGCGCCTGCGGCTCGCTCACGGGCAGGGCGTCGTACCCCGACTCGGCCGCCAGCTCGACGACCGTCTGCGGACGCAGGCCGCCGTCGAGGTGGTCGTGCAGCAGCACCTTCGGCACGGCCCGTACCTCAGCGGCGGTGGGGACCGGGCCACCGGCGCTCACCCGAAGCCCCGGGCGGGCATCGTGGCCGGTCGCTGCAGCCAGTTGTCGGCCGGGTAGCGCGCCGCCGCCTCGATCAGGTGCAGCGAGTACGCGGCCCGCGACCGGGCGCTGGTGTTGGCGCTGCTGCGGTGCGGCAGCAGCCCGTGCAGCAGCACGACGGTGCCGGCGGCGGCCTCCAGCGGCACCCAGCCGTCGGACGGCACCTCGACCGGTCCGCGCAGCCGCTCGAAGGCCGTGCCGCCGTCGACCCGCACGAACCGGCGCTCCAGCGCGACGGTGCGGTGCCCGCCGGGCAGCGCCCACAGGCAGCCGTTGTCGACGGTGGCGTCCTCCAGCGCGACCCACAGACCGGTGACGGTGACCGGCTCCGTCCACAGGAACGTCGCGTCCTGGTGGCTGTCGACCTCTCCGCCCGAGCGTGCCGCCTTGCACAGGTACATCGACTGCAGCAGCAGCGGCTCGGTCATCCCGGCGTCGGCGGCGAGCTCGGCGAACACAGGCTGCCGCGAGAACGGACCGAAGACCGGGTCCAGGTCGTGCAGGGCGTGGCCGATCTTGGCGAGCGTCACGCCGTCCGGCTCGGTGAAGCAGGTGACCGCCGGGCCGCTGGACAGGAAGCGCTCGTCGGAGACCCGCTCCTGCTCCTTCGTCGTGAACACCGACGTCTCCGCAGGTGCGTCCGCAGCGATCTGCGCGGCCCGGGCGAGCAGCGCGGCCCGGTCGTCGGCGCCGACGACGTCCGGCACGACGACGAAGCCGTCGCGCTCGTACGCCTCGCGCTGGGGGGTGGCGAGCACTCAGTCCTCCTCGTCAGCGCGGCCACGGGCCTGCGGGCCGGTGCTGAGCATCACGCACCACCGCTGTCGGCGTCGATGCGGGCCAGCACCAGCAGCACCGGCTCCGGGGGCTGGTCGACGACCTCGAAGGCCGACTGCAGCGCCGCCAGGCCGTCGGCCAGCCGGGCCGGCTCGGACGCGTGCAGGGTGCACAGCACCTGCCCGGCGCGCACGGCCGCCCCGACGCCCACGGCCAGCACCACGCCTGCGGCAGGGTCCACCCGGTCCTCCTTGCGGGCCCGCCCGGCGCCGAGCCGCCACGCGGCCGTGCCGACCGCCAGGGCGTCGACGGCGCCCACGAACCCGCTCCGGGACGCGGTCAGCACCTGCGTACCGGCCGCCACGGGCAGCGGCGCCGACGGGTCGCCTCCCTGCGCCCGGACCATCTGCTCCCACACCCGCAGCGCGGAGCCGTCGGCCAGCGCGGCGGCGGGATCGGCGGCCGAGCCGCCCAGCGCCAGCATCTCGCGGGCCACCGCCAGGCACACCTCGACGAGGTCGGGCGGTCCGCCGCCGGACAGCACCTCGACGGCCTCGCCCACCTCCAGCGCGTTGCCGACGGCCCGGCCCAGCGGCGCCTGCATGGACGTGAGCAGGCAGACGGTGCGCACGCCGGCGTCGGTGCCCAGCCGGACCATGGTGCGGGCCAGCTCGAGCGCGGGGGCCCGCTCCCGCAGGAACGCCCCGGCTCCGACCTTGATGTCGAGCAGCACCGCAGCGGCCCCGCCGGCGATCTTCTTGCTCATGATGCTGCTGGCGATGAGCGGGATCGACGGGACGGTGCCGGTGACGTCGCGCAGGGCGTAGAGCTGCTTGTCGGCCGGGGCGAGGTCGTCGCCGGCCGCGGCGATGACGGCGCCGACCTCGCGCAGCTGGGTGAGGAGCTGCTGCTGCGAGAGCTCGCCGCGCCATCCGGGGATCGCCTCCAGCTTGTCCAGGGTGCCCCCGGTGTGTCCCAGCCCGCGGCCGGACAGCTTCGGGACGGCGACGCCCAGGCTCGCCACCAGCGGCGCCACGACCAGCGACACCTTGTCGCCGACCCCGCCGCTGGAGTGCTTGTCGACCACCGGGCGGCCGATCCCGGACAGGTCCAGCCGGGTCCCGGAGTCGACCATCGCCGTCGTCCAGGCGCTGAGCTCGCCGGCGGACAGGCCGCGCCAGACGATGGCCATCAGCAGCGCGCTCATCTGCTCGTGGGCCACCTCGCCGCGCACGTACGCGGCGAGGACCCAGCCGATCTGCTCGTCGGACAGCACGCCGCCGTCCCGCTTGGTGGCGATGACCTCGACAGCGCTCGTCACGGCGTCGCCGCCGGGTCCGGGTGCGCGCTCATGTCAGGTCCTGCGCCCCGAAGGCGTCGGGCAGCACCTCGGTCATCGGCAGGACGCCGCGCGGGGTGTCGACGAGCAGGTCCGGCCCACCGTGCTCCCACAGCAGCTGTCGGCAGCGCCCGCACGGCATCAGCAGCGCGCCCTCGCCGGAGCGGCAGGCCAGCGCCGCGAGCCGCCCGCCGCCCGCGGCGTGCAGGGCCGAGACGAGCCCGCACTCCGCGCACAGGGTCAGCCCGTAGGAGGCGTTCTCGACGTTCACACCGGTCAGCACCCGGCCGTCGACGAGCAGCGCTGCGACGCCTACGTGCAGGCCGGAGTAGGGCGCGTACGCGGAGGCGGCCGCCGCGACGGCGCGGGCCCGCAGGTCCGTCCAGAGCTCCGCGGCCGCGAGGTCGGGCGTCACGTCTGCTGCCCGCGGCGGTAGGGCAAGCCGTCGGCGGCCGGTGGACGCAGCCGCTGCGACGCGACGGCCAGCACCAGCAGCGTCACCAGGTGGGGGGTGAACCCGACCAGCTGCGAGGGCACGGTGTCGACGACGGAGTACCAGAGGAAGAACGCCCCGCCGATGAGCACGGCGGCCACCGCCAGTGGGATCTTGCGCAGCAGCGCCTGCCGGACCGCGACGACGACGAGCAGCAGCGCGACGAACAGCAGCAGCGCGCGCACGGACGCGCCGGCCCGCAGCTGCACGGCATCGGCGTACCCGAACAGGCTCGCCCCGGCCGCGAGCCCGCCGGGCCGCCAGTTGCCGAAGATGACCGCCGCGAGGCCGATGAACCCTCGGCCGGCGGTCTGGCCCTCGCGGTAGATCGAGCCGATGACCAGCGACGCCCCGCCGAGGCCGGCGAGCGCGCCGGAGATCGTCACGGCGGCGTACTTGAGCCGGTAGACCGGCACGCCGAGCGAGTCGGCGGCCACCGGGTTCTCGCCCACCGAGCGCAGCCGCAGGCCGAAGGCCGTCCGCCACAGCACGAAGAAGGAGAAGGGCACCAGCAGCACCGCGAGGAGCGTCAGCAGCGAGACGTCGGCGGTGAGCCCGCGCGCGATGCCTGCGACGTCGGACAGCAGGAACCAGTGCCGGCGCTCCAGGTCGCCGAGCAGGTCGGGCCCGTCGGACAGGACCGGCAGCGAGATCCGCGGCAGCCCCTGCGTGGTGGGCGACTGCGTCTGTCCCGAGCCGGGCGGGCGGTCGTCGCCGCCGTAGGCGAGCGAGGACAGGTAGCGCGCGAGGCCGCCGCCGAGCAGGTTGATCGCGACGCCGGAGACCACGTGGTCGACCCCGAAGGTGACGGTGGCCAGCGCGTGCAGCAGACCGCCGACCGCGCCGGCGGCGAGCGCGGCCAGCACGCCCAGGTAGGGCCCGTGGTAGTAGGCGACGTAGGCCCCGAACCAGGTGCCGAGGATCAGCATGCCCTCCAGGCCGATGTTCACGACCCCCGCCCGCTCGGCCCACAGCCCGCCGAGCGCGGCCAGCCCGATCGGGACGGCCAGGCGCAGCGCCGCCCCGAACGTGCCGCTGCTGGTGAGGTCGTCCGCGCCGCTGACGACCCGGCAGACCGACAGCAGCACGACCAGGCCCACCAGCGTGACGACGACGGCCGGGAGCCGCACCGGCGGCGGGCGCCGCCGTCGTCCGCCGGGGGAGGGCGAGACGACCGCGAGGTCGGGAGCGGTCATGCCGGACCCGCCGGTGTGCTGGACGCCGGCGTGCCGGACGCCGGCTCGACGTCGCGCCGCACCGCCCGCTCGGCCTGGGCGACACCGATCCGGCGGACGGCCTCGTAGGCGACGACGACCGAGAGCACGATGGAGCCCTGCATGATCACGTAGATCTCGGTCGGCACGTCGATGCGCTGCAGGGTGGCCGAGGAGCGCTCCAGGAAGGCGAACAGCAGGGCGGCGAAGGCGATGCCCACGGGCGAGCCGCGTCCGAGCAGCGCCACGCCGATGCCGGTGAAGCCCAGCCCGGTCTGGAAGTCCAGGCCGTAGGAGTAGCTGGTGCCCAGCAGCTGCGGCAGCCCGACGAGCCCGGCGATCGCGCCGGACAGCAGCATCGTCACGAGGGTCATCCGCTTCGCGTCGACGCCGCTCGCGACGGCGGCCGAGGGGTTGAGCCCGGTGGCCCGCAGGTCGAAGCCGAACCGGCTGCGCGAGACGACGACGCCGTAGAGCACCCCGACCACGATCGCGACGACCAGGAAGCCGCCGAGGCGGGTGCCCTGCGGCGGGATGACCCCGAACGCGCGCAGCACGCCGTCCAGGTCGGGGAAGCGGGCGCTCTCGGGCAGCAGCGGGGTGCGGCTGTTGTTGCTGCCGGCGACCTTCTCCTGCAGGTAGGTCGAGAGCAGATAGGCCGCGATGCCTCCCGCGATGACGTTGAGCATGATCGTGGAGATCACCTCGCTGACCCCGCGCGCGGTCTTCAGCACAGCCGCCACGCCGGACCACAGCGCACCGACGGCCATCGCCACGACGACGACGAAGGCGAGGTGAAGCGGTCCGGGCAGCGTCACGGCGGCTCCCGCACCCGCGGCCAGCAGCGCGGCGAGCTGGTACTGGCCCTGCACGCCGATGTTGAACAGACCCATCCGGAAGCCGAGCGCGACGGCCAGCGCCGACAGGTACAGCGGCACGGCGTTGTTCACGGTGATCAGCAGCGAGCGCGTGGTGGTGCCGTCGGTGAGCATCTTGTCGTAGACGGTGAGGGGGTTGCTGCCGCTGGCGACCAGCGCCACCGAGGCCACCGCCAGCGCGACCAGCGCCGCGAGCGCGGGCGCAGCCACCCCGAGCAGCAGGCGTCGCGGGTCCGGCCTCGGCAGCCGCCGCCCCGGGGGGACAGGCGGTACGGCCTCGGCGCGCTCAGCGGCCAGCAGGCTCATGCGGGCCCACCGGCTCCCGCCAGGGTGCTGCTGTCGGCGCCGGTCATCGCACTGCCCAGGCTCTCCGGCGTCGTGGTGGCCGGGGCGAGGGTGGCGACCAAGCGCCCGCGCAGCATGACGACCAGGGTGTCGCTCAGGCCGATCAGCTCTTCCAGGTCGGCCGACACCAGCAGCACCGCCAGCCCCTCGCGACGGGCCGCGCGCAGCTGGTCCCAGACGGCCGCCTGCGCGCCGACGTCGACGCCGCGGGTGGGGTGGGACGCGACCAGCAGCGACGGGTGGCCGCTCATCTCGCGGCCCAGCAGGAGCTTCTG
>CAWASE010000002.1:0-427425 GCA_963784675.1 uncultured Actinomycetes bacterium | reverse complement strand
TCGGGCGGTCGGATCGTCTCCGACGAGCGCGTCCTTCCCGTCCGGCCACCCGCCCGGCCGGTCGTCCCGACCGCCGCCCCGGTCGTCCCGGTGACGGCAGAACCGGCGGCCCCACCACGCGGGCGGGCGCTGCTGCACACCTTCCGGGCCGACGGCGCCGGCCTGACGGGTCGGGTGCTGGTGGTGCTGGCCCTCGGTGCGGCCGGCGCGCTCGCGGCCGTCGCGCTCACCGCTTGCAGCGCCTGGCTGATCCTGCGCGCGGCCGACCGGCCCGGGGTCCAGGCGCTGGGGCTGGCCGTCGTCGGCGTGCGCACGTTCGCCCTGGCCAAGGCCGGTCTGCGCTACGCCGAGCGGCTGGCCGCCCACGACGTCGCACTGCGGCTGCTGGCCCGGACCCGCACGCGGGTGGTGGCGGCGCTGGTCCCGCTCGCCCCGGCCGGCCTTGACCTCTGGCGCCGCGGCGACGTGCTGCGGCGCTTCACCTCCGACGTCGACGCGGTACAGGACGCCCTGGTCCGCGGACTGCTGCCGCTCGCCGGCGCGGCGGTCTCCGCGTGCACAGCCCTGGGGCTGACGGCGCTGCTCGTCCCGCAGGCGGTGCTGCCGCTGGCCCTCGGGCTGCTGACCACCGCGTGCGTCGCACCGCTCGCCGCCCGTGCCGGCCGGGTCGGCGCCGCACAGGCGGCGCAGCTCGCGGGTGCCCGGGACGAGGCCGCGGTCGCCTGGGTCGAGGCCTTCGGTGAGCTGTGGGGTACGGCCGCGACGACGCGCAGGCGGCCGCCGTGCTGGACCTGGACGCCGAGGTCGTCGCGGCATCGCAGCCGGCGCGCAGGGCGACCACCGTGGCCGCGTCTGCGGCGTCGTTGGCGGCCGGCCTCACCCCGCTGACCGTGCTGGCGGCCGCCGCCGATCACGGATCGGGCCTGACCGTCGGGATCGTCACGCTGGTCGCCTTCACCGCGCTCGAACCGATCGCCGCGCTCGGGCCGGCCTGGGCCGCCCTGGCAGGCGCGGCGAGCCGGGCAGCCCGCGTCGCCGCCCTGCTCGCCGTCCCGGCGCCGGTGCCCGAGCCGCTGCGGCCCCGGCCCGCCCCGGCAGGTCCGGTCACACTGTCGTTCCGCGCAGCCGCCCTCGGGCACGGCAGCCCGGTGCTGCGCGCGGTCGGGTTCGACGTCCCCGCCGGCAGCCGGGTCGCTCTGGTCGGTCCGAGCGGCGGCGGGAAGTCGACGGTGGTGGCCGCCGCGCTGCGGCTGCTCGCGCCGCTGGCCGGCAGCGTGCGGCTCCTCGGACCTGCCGGGACGGGGAGCACCGTTGTGGCGCTCGGCGACCTGCCGGCCGCCGCCGTCCCGCGGCTGGTCGGCGGGTGCCTGCAGGACGACCATCTGTTCGCCACGTCGCTGCGGGAGAACCTGCGGATCGGCTACCCGGGCGCGAGCGATGCGGACCTGGACGCCGTGGCCGAGCGACTCGGGCTGGGCGACTGGGTCCGCAGCCTGCCGGGGGGCTGGTCGACGCGGGTCGGCGCCGACGGCGAGCGGCTCTCCGGCGGCCAGCGCCAGCGGGTCCTGCTCGCGCGCGCGCTGCTCGGACGACCGCAGGTGCTGGTCCTGGACGAGCCCACCGGGCACCTCGACCCGGAGACCGAGGCGCTGGTGATGGCCGACCTGCTGGCCGCGACACAGGGCCGCACGCTGCTGCTCTCGACCCATCGCCGCACCGGGCTGGAACAGCTCGACACCGTCCTGCGGGTGTCGGGGCAGTCCGTCACCGCGGCCCCGTCGACGGCAACGGTTGACGGAGGCACGGTCCCTCCACGCGGACGCCGTCACCCTGAACCGCAAGACGCCGCGCGTCTCGCCACGGCGGGTCACCGGCACCGTCCGCTCGCCGACGGGCACACGTTCGCGGCAGTGCCTGCTGCCCGCCGGAGGACAGGGCCCCCGCCCCCTCCCCGCGATGAGCGCGCCCGGGAGGGGCATCCAGTCGTGACCGTCGGTCCGCGGCACGGGCGCCGCAGTCCTCACCAGCACCCCACCGGCGGACGGCCGCCCGGACTCCAGGACGACGTGAACGCAGGCGTCCACGCATCCGTCCATGATCGTCCGGCGGCGCGGGCATCTGGCGCACTGGTCTGGGTTTAGGTTGCAGCCGACCGACGGCCGGCGCGAGGTGGGGCGGTTCGTGCGACGACGACGACCTGCTCGTGAGCCTGGCGGGGCTGTCGACGCTGTTGACGGGGCAGCGTCCCCTGCGTGAGACGCTGACGGAGATCGCGCACTTCGCGGTGCACGCCATCCCAGGGGCCGAGGGGGCCGGGCTGACGATGCTCGAGGAGCGCCGGGCGCAGACGGTGGTGGCCAGCGCCGAGTTCGTGAACGACGTCGACGACATCCAGTACCGGCTGGGTGAGGGGCCGTGCATCCAGGCGGTCGCCGACGGCCAGACCCAGACCAGCGGATCGCTGGGCGGGGAGGCCCGTTGGCCGCGCTTCGGGCCCCGGGTCGGCCGGCTCGGCGTCCACAGCGTCCTGTCCCTCCCGTTGCTGCTGCCCGAGCTCGGCCGTCCGGACCGGGTCGTCGGTGCGATGAACGTCTACGCCCACGCGAAGGACGCCTTCTCCCCGGACGCGATCCGCATCGGCGAGCTGTTCGCGCGTCCCGCGGCCGTCTCGGTGCACAACGCGCAGGTGCTGGCCCAGTCGCAGCGCCTGGCCGAGCAGCTCGGCGAGGCGCTGACCCACCGGGCGGTCATCGACCAGGCGCTGGGGGTGCTCATGAGCCGCAGCGGCGCCACGGCGCAGGAGGCCTTCGACCGACTCCGGACGATGAGCCAGACCCAGCACGTCAAGGTCGCGGAGCTGTCGCAGACGCTCGTCGACGAGGCGGTGCGTCGCGCCCGCGCGCGTCAGGCTGCGACCGCACCGCAGCAGGACCGTCAAGAGCAGTAGCCGGCGCATGCACGTCGAGCGGACCCCGATCAGGCGTACGGTGAGCGCGCGGATCGGAAGGCATCCGTCGCGCGGTGACCGCAGTCGGCCGGGCCAGCTCCTGCCAGGTGGGTCCCGGGCAGCCTTGACCTCCGGTCCGGCACCGCGCCCTCACCGGCGCCGGGTGGCTGCCCGGTGGTCCCCGGGCTCGGCCGGTCAGAGGAGCCACCCGTGCAGCTGGCGGTGCGGCTGGCCGCGCACCTGCATGCGCTCGCCGGGTCCGACGAGGGCGTTGCTACGAGCCGGCCCAGGGAGATCACCGCGGCCATGACCGCCCTCGTCGGCGAGGTCCTGACCAAGGTCCCGACCTGCGTGAGCCTCTCGCTGACGGTCGGCCAGCCGGCCGGTGACCTCACCGTGACCCTGTCGACCGCCCCCGCTGGCGCGCCCGAGCCCGTCGTACGGGCCTCGCTGGTCCTGGAGCTCGGCGGACGGACCGCGGGGACGCTGCTGCTGCAAGCAGTCGAGCGCGGTGCGTTCTCGGTGCTCGCCGACGAAGTCGCCGCCGCGGGGGGTCTGGCGGCGCCACAGCTGTTCCTCGACCAGCACCTGGAGCTGCGTGCCGATCCCGACGGGCGCAAGCTGGCCGACGACCTCGCCGACCTGCGGATCGTCGAGCAGGCGGTCGGTGCGCTCCTCGATCAAGGCTGGTTGCCGGCGCAGGCCTACCAGGAGCTGACGGACCGCGCCGCCGGTGCGGAGCTGACGACGGCGGTCCTGGCCCGGGCGATGCTGGCGGCACTGCCCGAACGACGCGTTTGACACTGCGCACCCGACGCGAGCAGTGTGGTCGTGCTGAGCGTCAGCCAGTCCGGGACGGCAGCGCCGCGAGAGCTGCGCCGCCGGAGTCCTTACTCACCGTCGGACACCATCGGTGCCCTCCCTCGAGGTCCCAGATGAACCTTCCGTCACCGAACGGCCGACGACAACTCGCTGCCTCCGTCGAAGGCCGCTCCGCGCTGCTCGATCGGGCCGGCGAGCGGGCTCGATCGACGGTCTGGGCCGGCGGCCCTCCTGTGGCGGTCGGGTGAGCGGGGCCAGGTCGGTCCCGGGAGGGGCACGCGTGCAGGAGCTGTACGAGTCCGTCCTTCAATCGCGCGATCTCGCTCACGAGCGACTGCGGATGGTCGCGGCGATCGAGCGCGGGCCACCATGACACGCCGCTCTGCGACCTCGTTGCCCTTGCGACGAACGGCGACCTGCACCGTCGCACGGAGAGTGAGCCGGCTGAGCACCCGCCGACAGAGCCCGCGTCGCCCCCGGGCGTCAAGGCGTCGCAACAGTTCGAGCAACGCTGCGCGCGTACCCAGTTCACCGCGATGACGTGCAGCGGGCGGACGGCGTGACCACCGTCGTCGACGCGCCGACCGATCCGGGCGCCGGGCCGCTGGACGACACCGAGCTCGCGCTGGTCCATGCCTACTGGCGCGCGGCCAACTACCTGTCGGTCGGGCAGATCTACCTCATGGACAACCCGCTGCTGCGCGAGCCGCTGCTCGCCGAGCACGTCAAGCCGCGGCTGCTCGGCCACTGGGGAACCACGCCGGGGCTGAACCTGCTCTACGCCCACCTCAACCGGGCGATCCGGCAGCGCGACCTCAACGCGCTCTACGTCACCGGACCCGGGCACGGCGGGCCCGGCCTGGTCGCGAACGCCTACCTCGACGGCACCTACAGCGAGGTGTACCCCCACATCGGCCGCGACGAGGACGGGCTAAGCGCACTGTTCCGCCAGTTCAGCTTCCCGGGAGGCATTCCCAGCCATGTCGCCCCCGAGACCCCCGGATCCATCCACGAGGGTGGCGAGCTCGGCTACGCCCTGGTCCACGCCTACGGTGCGGCGTTCGACAACCCTGATCTGCTGGTGCTGGCCGTCGTCGGCGACGGCGAGGCCGAGACCGGGCCGCTGGCGGCCAGCTGGCACTCCAACAAGTTCCTCAACCCCGTCACCGACGGCGCCGTGCTGCCGGTGCTGCACCTCAACGGCTACAAGATCGCCAGTCCGACGGTGCTCGCCCGCATCGACCAGGACGAGCTCGCCGACCTGATGCGCGGCTACGGGTACACGCCGTACTTCGTCACCGGCGACGATCCTGCCCAGGTGCACCAGCAGCTCGCCGCGACGCTGGACACCGTGCTCGACGAGATCGCCGCGATCCAGACCGCAGCCCGCACACCAGGGGCCGGCGCGCTGCCGCGCCCGGCCTGGCCGATGATCGTGCTGAACACCCCGAAGGGCTGGACCGGACCCAAGGAGGTCGACGGGCTCCCGGTCGAGGGGACCTTCCGCGCCCATCAGGTGCCGCTGTCCCAGACCCGCACCAACCCCGAGCACCGCGCGATGCTCGAGCAGTGGATGCGCAGCTACCGCCCCGAGGAGCTGTTCGACACGACCGGCCGCCTCGTGCCTGAGCTGCAGGCGCTCGCGCCGACGGGCAGGCGGCGGATGAGCGCCAACCCGCACACGAACGGCGGCCTGCTGCTGCGTCCGCTGGACCTGCCGGACTTCCGTGACTACGCCGTCCCGGTCGAGCATCCCGGCGCGGCGCTGAGCTCGGCGACCGCGGTGCTCGGAGAGCTCCTGCGTGACGTCATCGCGAACAACCCGGACAACTTCCGTCTGATGGGTCCGGACGAGACGGCGTCCAACCGGCTGCAGGCCGTCTTCGAGCAGACCGACCGCACCTGGCAGGCGAGCACCCTGCCGGACGACGACCACCTCGCCCCCGACGGGCGGGTGATGGAGGTGCTGTCGGAGCACCTGTGCCAGGGCTGGTTGGAGGGCTACCTGCTCACCGGCAGGCACGGGCTGTTCAGCTGCTACGAGGCTTTCGTCCACGTCGTCGACTCGATGTTCAACCAGCACGCCAAGTGGCTCAAGACCACCCGACAGATCGAGTGGCGGGCCCCGCTCGCCTCGCTCAACTACCTGCTGACCTCGCACGTCTGGCGGCAGGACCACAACGGCCTGTCCCACCAGGACCCGGGCTTCATCGACCATGTCGTGAACAAGAAGGCCGACACCGTCCGGGTGTACCTGCCGCCGGACACCAACACGCTGCTGTCGGTGGCCGACCACTGCCTGCGCAGCCGCCACTACGTCAACGTCATCGTCGCCGGGAAGCAGCCCGCGCTGACCTACCTGACGATGGACCAGGCGCAGGCCCACTGCACCCGCGGGCTCGGCATCTGGCCCTGGGCCGGGACCACCGACGGCGAGCCCGACGTCGTGCTGGCCTGCGCCGGCGACGTCCCCACCCTGGAGGTCGTCGCGGCCGCCGGCCTGCTGCGCACCGAGCTGCCCGAGCTGAAGGTGCGGGTCGTCAACGTCGTCGACCTGATGCGCCTGCAGCCCGAGACCGAGCACCCGCACGGACTGTCCGACCGCGACTTCGACGCGCTGTTCACCACCGACAAGCCGGTCATCTTCGCCTACCACGGATATCCGATGCTGATCCATCGGCTGACCTATCGCCGCACCAACCACGAGAACATCCACGTCCGCGGCTACAAGGAAGAGGGCACGACCACCACGCCGTTCGACATGGTGATGCTCAACGACCTCGACCGGTTCCGCCTCGTCATGGACGTCATCGACCGCGTGCCCGCGCTGGGCAGCGCTGCTGCGGTCCTGCGCCAGCAGATGTCGGACGCCCGCCTCACCGCCCGCGCCCACACGCGCCTGCACGGTGAGGACGACCCGGCCATCTCCGGCTGGACGTGGGCCGAGGGCGACGCATGACCCGCATCGACCTCGCAGGCACACCCGCGGCAGGCGGTGGCTGCGGCTGCTCCGCGTCGGAGTCCCGCAGCCCCGGGTCCCGCAGCCCCGAGACCCGCGACCGGGTCGACCGCCTGCTCACGGCCGTGCTCGCCGTCGGCTCGGGACTGGAGCTCCAGCACGTGCTGCAGCGGATCGTCGAGGCCGCAGTCAGCCTCGCGGGCGCTCGTTACGGAGCGCTCGGGGTCGTGGACGAGGCGGGGTCCGGGCTGTCGCAGTTCGTCACCGTGGGGATCGGTACGGCCGGGGTGGCGGGCATCGGTGCACCGCCCACCGGTCACGGTGTGCTGGGCGAGCTGATCCGCGAGCCCGACCCGCTGCGGCTTCCCGACCTGACCGCGCACCCGGCCTCGTACGGCTTCCCTGCCGGCCATCCGCCGATGGGCAGCTTCCTGGGCGTTCCGGTGCGGGTCGGCACCGAGGTCTTCGGCAACCTCTACCTGACGGAGAAGCACGGCGACGGCCAGTTCAGCGACGAGGACGAGCGCGTGGTGGTGGCGCTCGCGCGGGTGGCGGGTGTCGCGATCCACAACGCGCGGCTCTACGACGTGAGCCGCCAGCGCGGCGCGTGGATGGAGGCGGGCCGGGACGTGTCGACGTCGCTGCTGTCGGGCACCCGGCGCGAAGACGTCATCGCGCTGGTCGCCGAGAGGGCACGCGACGTGCTCGACGCGGACACCACCTTCGTCGCGACCGTCGGCCTGCACGGACTGCAGGTCGAGGCGTTCAGCGGACAGGACCCGGCCACCGTGCTGGACGAGCTCACCGTCGAGATCGCGCGGGTGCTGGGAAGCGGCCAACCCGCCGAGCTCGCGGCGGGGACGGCGGTGCCGCTGGGCCTGCCCGCCGGACCGCACCGTGGCGTCCTCGTGGCGCTCTGGGCCGCTCGGCCTCGATCGAGCGCCACACCGGAGCTGATCGCCTACGCCGCTCAGGCGGCGGTGGCCCTGGAGCTTGCGGAGCGTCGCGACGAGGCGAGCCGGTTCGCCCTGCTCGAGGACCGCGACCGGATCGGCCGAGACCTGCACGACCTGGTGATCCAGCGGTTGTTCGCCACCGGGATGCAGCTGCAGGGGGCGGTGCGCCTGGTCGACCAGAGCCCCGCCGAGGCGACGACGCGCATCAACCGTGCGGTCGACGAGCTCGACGGGACGATCCGCGAGCTCCGCTCGACCATCTATGGGCTGCAGGCACCGACCGAGGGTCGGCCGTCGCTGCGGCTACAGCTGCTCCAGGCGGTGGACGTCGGGACCGGGCAGCTCGGCTTCGCACCGACGCTGCGGCTCGACGGCCTGCTGGACACCCTCACGACGCCGGTGATCTGCGAGCACGCCGTGGCGACGCTGCGCGAGGCACTGTCCAACGTCGCCCGACACGCCCGGGCCGGGCACGTCGAGGTGCTGGCAGGCATCCACGGCGAGGAGTTCCGGCTTCAGGTCGACGACGACGGGATCGGCACGACGTTCGGTGCGGCCCGCAGCGGCCTCGTCAACCTGGCGAGCCGGGCCGAGCTCCTGCGCGGGGCCCTGCACGTGCAGCAGCGCCCCGGTGGCGGCACCCGGCTGCAGTGGCAGGTGCCGCTGTCCTCAGACCCGCTGCTGGCGTAGCTCGGTCGCCAGGACGGCGACCTGGGTGCGTCGCTGGAAACCGAGCTTGGACAGCACGTTGCTGACGTAGTTCTTGACAGTCTTCTCGGCCAGGAACAGCCGGGCGGCGATGTCACGGTTGCTGAGCCCCTCGCCGATCAGCTCGAGCACCCTGCGCTCCTGCTCGGACAGCTCGGCGAGCGGGTCGGTGTGCGCCGGGGTGCGCAGGCGGGCGAGCACGACCGAGACCGCGCGCGGGTCCAGCAGCGACCCACCGCCGGCGACGGTGCGGATGCCGGCCACGAGCTCGTTGCCGCGCACGTCCTTCAGCACGTAGCCGGCGGCACCGGCCAGCACCGCATCGAGCAGCGCCTGGTCGTCGGCGAAGGACGTCAGCATCAGGCACACGAGGTCCGGCTGCGCGTCGCGCAGCTCACGGCACAGCGCGACGCCGTTCCCGTCCGACAGCCGAACGTCAAGGACGGCGACTTGGGGCCGCACCGCCGGTATCCGCGCGAGTGCCTGTTCGACGGTCGCGGCCTCACCGACCACCTCGAGGTCGTCCTCGGCCTCCAGCAGCTCACGGACCCCGCGGCGGACGACTTCGTGGTCGTCGACGAGGAAGATGGAGATCACACCGTGCAGTGTGACACCGGCGCCGCGCACACGAACGAGTCCAAAGACCCTGTTCGTGACCCTGCCGCCGCCCGCACAGTGCAAGGGTGACCTCCTCCCTCGCGCAACCGCCCGTGCTCACCACCGCCGTCCGCGACCACCTGCTGCTGCTCGCCACCTGCGCCCCCAGCGTGCACAACACCCAGCCGTGGCGCTTTGCGCCGACGCACGACGGCTTCGTCCTGTCGGCAGACCGCGAGCGCGCCCTCGCGGTGATCGACCCGTACGGGCGGCAGCTGGCGCTCTCGTGCGGCGCCGCCAGCCACTGCCTCGAGGTCGCAGCTCGCGGAATGGGCCTGGACGTCGAGACCGAGCTGCTGACCGGCGGCCCCGACGAGATCGCCCGGCTCCACCTCCGGCCCGGATCCAGCCCCTCGCCCGAGCAGGTCGAGCTCGCCGCCGCGGTCCTGACGCGGCACAGCGACCGCGGGCGCTACGCGGACGAGCCCCTCCCGAACGACCTGCTCGAGACGTTGCGGCTCGCCGTCGAGGCCGAGCACGGCTCGCTCCGAGCGGTACGGGACGACGAGCACGCCGAGGTGGACGTGCTGGTGGCGTGGGCCGAGCAGGAGCTGCGGGCGACCGACGGCTACGCCGACGAACTGGCGCGCTGGGTCTGGCACGACGGCGAGCAGCCCGACCGCCCCGACGGCGTCCCGGAGGCAGCCGTCGAGCACGGCGCGGCGCGGGCAGAGAGCCTCGCGGGCAGGCAGTTCCGCGGCGAGGACCCGGCACGGCCCGGCCCAGCCGAGCCGCCGCCCCCTGAGCACCCCCACGTGCTGCTGCTGACGACCGTGGGCGACTCGGCGCTCGACTGGGTGCGCGCCGGCCGGGCGTTGAGCACCCTGCTCCTGCACGCCACCGTCGCCGGTCAGTCGGCGCAGGTCATCGGTCAGGTCACCGACGTCGCCGGCCCGCGGCAGGCTCTGCAGTCGCTGCTCGGCACCGGCGGGCGACCACAGGTCCTGCTGCGCCTCGGGATCGGCACCCGTGGGGTCGCGACGACGCGACGCAACGTCAGGACCTTCCGCGCCTCCGCCGGGACCTTCGGTCCTGCCGCCGCGCCGCTCCTACCGCCAACCTGAACCTGTCCCCCAGCCGGTGGGACCCCGAGCAAGGAGCACTCATGACCACCGTCCAGCACCCCGTCCGCCCTGACGTGCGCCCGTCGCGCCAGCAGCAGACAGCCCCGACCTCCCGGACCGCGAGCCTGGTGGCCGCCGTGGCCCGCCTGTTCCTCGGCTTCATCTTCCTGTGGGCCTTCCTCGACAAGCTGCTCGGGCTCGGGCACGCGACAGCGTCGGCGAGCGCCTGGGTCCGGGGCGGCTCGCCCACTGCCGGATTCCTCGGCAAGGGCGCGGCCGGACCGCTCACAGATCTCGCGCACCGGCTCGCCGGCCAGGCCTGGGTCGACGCGCTGTTCATGACCGGCCTGTTCGCGATCGGCACCGCTCTGCTCCTCGGCGTGACGATGCGGCTCGCGGCGGCGGCCGGCTCGCTGCTGCTGGTGCTCATGTGGGCGACGGTGCTTCCACCGGCCAACAACCCGATCATCGACGACCACCTCGTCTACGCCCTGCTCCTCGTCATGCTCGCGCTCGGCAACGCCGGACGCACGCTGGGGCTCGGTCGCACCTGGGAACGCCTGCCGTTCGTGCAGCGCCACCCGTTCCTCGCCTGACCACCAACCCCGAGCAGAGGTGAGCCGACGATGAGCGCGAACCACTCCCCCTCCATCGCCCCTCAGGCGCATCGGACCACCGAGAAGCGCAGTGAGACAGGTGATCTCTCGCTTCCAGGCGCCGACCTGGCCGTTGCGCCGGGGAGGTCGGCACAGGTGCTCTCGACCTACGAGCGAACCGCCGCCCACTACGACCGCGTCTGGCGACGGCTATGGCTGCGCGCTGCTGGTGGCGCAGCCGAGGCAGCGATGGTGAGAGCCATCACCACAGCTGCGTCGTCCATGGACCGGCCGCGTCTGCTCGACGCGGGCGCCGGAACAGGCGCACTCTCCCGGCGTCTCGCCCGGGTGCTGCCGGGCGTGCGCCCCGTCCTGGTCGACCTGTCCCCGGGCAGGCTCGCGCAAGCGGGCGATCTGCACGCCCCCCGTGCCGTCGCGTCGGTGCAGTCGCTGCCGTTCCCGGACGAGAGCTTCGACATCGTGGTGTCCGCCTGGGTCATCGAGACGGTCGACAGCCCCACGGCGGCGGTCACGGAGATGCTTCGGGTCCTGCGGCCGGGCGGGGTCGTCGTGTACTCGTTCTGCTCACGTCCCGTCCGCCGACGGGACCGTTGGCGCAGCGGGCCGACGCGTGCGCTCGTCCACGCGTTCTTCGCGGGGCACTTCCTCACGCCGGAGCAGACACCGTTCCACGACTGCTCCATGTCACGGCGCACGAGCTACGCGAACGGGGCAGCCACCGTCATCCTGCTCAGCGCCTGCTGCACGGTGACCTCAGACGCTCTCCCGGAGTCGAGGTAGTAGGGCCCTGTTCCTGACCGGCACCGTCGGCGCGTGGTTGCTTCGGCTCTGGCCGGCAACCTGCATGGCGGCGTTGGTCTGGACGATGCGGGGCCTGGGCGCCAGGGGCGCACCGCTCCGGCGCCCGTCGCGCCGGAGCACACGCACGACGACGGCCCGCCGCACACCACAGGCAGCGGACGCCGGCCCGCGGGGGCTTCCCGCAGGGCCGCCCGGCACGTCCCAGGCAGACCCCGGAGGTCGCCATGAACACGCCCTACCTCTCCCTGCTCGTCAGCCCGGTCGTGGTCGTGACGTCGGTGCTGGTCGTCGGTGCGGCCGCTCCCGTCGCCGCCGGACCACCGACGCCGACGTTCGGCTCGCACGTCGCGTCGTGCGCGCACGGCACCGGCTTCAGCGGCCAGCACAACCCGAGCCACCATCGCGGCCCGGCACCGCACGGCGTGGACGGCATGCACTGCTGATCGCGTGCGGCGCACCCGCGTCGTCGTGCGTTCCTTCGAGAGGCAGGATGCTCGCGGTGGTGACAGACGACCAGGCCTCTCAGCACCGTGCAACGACCCCCAGAGCGCGACGAAGAGTGATATGCGACGCAGCAGCGGGCGCGGGTCAGACCCTCAGACCGCCTGACAGCGTCGACGTCCGGGGCGTCGGCATCTTGGTCCTCGTCTCGGTGGCTACAGCGTGATCGGGCGGGGTTCGGCGCCGTAGCTGCTGACGCTGAGCACCGCGCCCGCAGGCAGGTCGGTGACGTCGACGACGCGGGACCGCCCGTCTCGCAGGTCGACGTGGTTGGTCGAGAACCGCGCGCCCGGCTGGTCGCAGAGGATGCGGGCCAGGTAGCCGTAGCCCTGCGAGGTCAGCCGCACGCGAGCCCAGCCTGGGCCGACGTCCTCGATCTCCGCGGTGATCGACGCGGAGCGCAGCGGCAGGTCCTTCAGCGGTGCGAAGAAGCGGCGCCCGTCGGGCAGCAGGCCCGATCGCTCGGTCACCCAGGCGGCCCGGTCGGCGGCCGGCAGGGCGGTGGACCACACAGGACGTGACGTCATGCCCTCGGCCAGGACGTCGAGCTCGAGACTCCGCTCCACGGCACCGGTCAGCGGCCCGAGCTCGACCGTGAGCTGCAGTCGCACAGCGTCCGGCCGGGAGCTGGTGACCCAGAGCTCGAGCGCGTCGTCGGTCGTGCGGAAGCTGGCCAGCAGCGGTGCGTAGGCGCGCTGCAGGTACCAGTAGCCGGCCTTCGGCACGTGGTCGAAGTCGACGACCGACCAGGACAGACCGGGCCAGCTGTCGTTGAGCTGCCAGACCAGCGTGCCGCTGCAGTGCGGCTGACGACGGCGGTAGTGCTCGACCCCGTGCTTGAGCCCTTCGGCCTGGCAGGCCATGGAGAAGTCGACGTACTCGTGCAGGGTCGTCGGCAGGCCGGTCTCGTGCTCGATCAGCGCCCAGCCCTTGTCCTTCGGGGTGTCCTTGATGCGGTGCGCGAGCTCAGCCGAGCCCGAGGGCGAGCGTCCCGGGGTGGTCCAGCGCAGCAGGGTCGGCAGCTCGGGCGAGGCGTGGATGCCGAACTCGCTGATGAAGCGGCCCTGGTCGTGCTCGTAGCGGGAGAAGTGCATCGACGCGCCGCGGCTGGCGAACCCGACCGGACCGCCCGCGCCGATGCCGACACTGCCGTGCCACACCTCCCAGGCGTGCCGGTCACCGTCGCTCGTGCCGTTGAGGGTCTCGCCGGGTCGGTCGCCCCAGGGCTGCCCGGCCAGTAGGGCGTGGTCCCGTCGTGCTCGCTCACGACGCGCGGCAGCTGCTCGTTCCAGAACGACCAGCCCCAGTCGCCGGGGCCTGCCTCGCCCGCGGTCAGCTCGTGGATCGCCTGTGCCTCGTTCTCGCCGCACCAGAGCGCGAGGCTGGCGCGGTCACGGAGCCGGCGCACCTGCTCGACGGCCTCGAGCTCGACCTCCGCGGCCAGCTCGCCGCGGGGGTCGGGGTAGTCGAAGCAGGCGAACATGAAGTCCTGCCAGACGAGCAGGCCCAGCTCGTCGCAGGCGTCGTAGAAGGCCTCGCTCGGGTAGACGCCGCCGCCCCACACGCGCAGCATGTTCATCGCGCCGTCGCGGGCGAGCCTGACGAGGTCGCGGGTCCGCTTCGGGTCGACGCTGCTGACGAGCATCGACTGCGGGACCCAGTTCGCGCCTCGGGCGAACAGCGGCTGCCCGTTGAGGACGAAGCGGAACAGGTGCCCGTCCTCGTCCGGGTCGGGGCTGCGGTCCAGCTCGAGCGTGCGCAGCCCACGCCGGGCCTGCACGACGTCGTCCGGCTCACCCTCGCGGGCGAGGGTCACACGCACGTCGTAGAGGTCCGGGTCGCCCAGGTCGTGCGTCCACCACAGGTGCACGTCGACCAGCGGCAGCGCCAGGCAGAAGGCGCCGTCGACCTCGCTCGTCAGGGTGGTGACCCGCCCGTCCGGCGCAACCGCCTCGACCCGCAGGACCCCGGTCGCCGACCCCGACACCTCGAACGCCGTCGTCCGGGCGACGACGTCGACGCCGACGGCACGCACCCGCACGCCGGCCAGGGCTGGCGCCGTGTGGACGACCTCGACCGGCGCGCTGACACCGCGAGAGGGCACGCGAGGCGCGAAGTCCCAGCCCCAGGAAAAGACGGCCTTGCGCAGCCGGACGCGGGACAGCCGAAGCTCCACCTCGTCCCGCGGCGTGACCGGGTCGTCAGGCCGGACCCGGCGCTGCCGGTCGTGCAGCGCCTCGACCTCGACCTCGACCCGCTCTTCCTGCCCGTCGAGCAGACCGGCCAGCGGCGGCGGGAAGCGCAGCAGCAGCTCGTGCTCGCCCGCGGTCGCGACCGGGAACTCGTGGCTGCGGTGCTGGTTGCGTGCGGTGCCGAGCAGGACGCCGTCGAGCTCGACGTCGGCAACCGTGTCGAGGCCGGCGAAGCGGAGCACCCCCGGCTCCGAGGTGAAGCGCGCCCGGTACCACCAGGTGGCCGGCTCGACCCAGGCGAGGTCCAGCTCGTTCGTCCCCTGGTAGGGGTGACCGACCAACCCCGCCGCCAGCAGGCTCTCGTGCACGCCGCCCGGGACGACTGCCGGCACCCAGCGGGCGTCGGGCCCGGGCCTCGCCCCGTCGGTCCACGTGACCTCGAAGCCCTCGACCGCGGTTGCGCGGCTGGTCACGGCGGTCACGCCTGGAGGATCCCGGCGACGCGGAGATCACCGTCCACGCCGTCGTGACCATGGGAACGCGCACCGTCGACGGGTGGCGGTCCGAGCTGGGCACCGCTCCGCAGGAGGTCTAGGACCAGCTTGCGACGGGCCGGGGACAGCTTCAGTCGGTCCGACGCAGCACCTACCGCGAGGGCGCTCACAGTCCTTGCGCTCACGTCAGCTCCATCACTTGTCTGTGTACGGGTGTTCACAGTCGAGCCCGACGTCGGCGACAAGGCGTTAACATCCCGGGCTCAGATGTCTCAGTATGTCCCCGCGCACTCCTGTACACCTGTTCACCTGCTGGCGGCACGTCCACGACGTGCAGCAGCACGCTGGGAGAACCGCTCTCCAGCGAGGTCGCCTGCGCCGGCAGCAGCACCGGCAGGTGACCGAACCGGCGGCCGGGGCTAGGCGGGGCTAGGCGGGTTCCCGCGGGCGGACCAGGGTCACGAGGGGCGCGGTCAACCACCTGGCGACCCAACCGCGACGCGCGAGACTACGGCCACCGACGCGGCCCCCTCAACCGACCAACGCGCTGTAGACGAGCTGTCGCAGCTGGGCTCGGATCGGGTGGGTGCTCGACGGCATGAGCTGCGACATGAACACGCAGCTGAGGTCGTTCGCCGGATCGACCCAGAAGGCGGTGCTGAAGATGCCGCCCCAGTAGTACTCACCGGCGGCTCCCGCGCTGTGCGAGCGCGTCGGGTCGGTGGCGACGGCGAACCCGAGCCCGAAGCCCACCCCGTCGAAGTTCGTCTCGGCGAAGCCGCCCGTCGACAGCGTCCCGAGGTCGCCCGGCAGGTGGTTCCTCGTCATCATCTCCAGCGTCCGGGGGGCCAGCACGCGAGTGCCGTCGACGGCCCCGCCCTGCTGGAGCATGCGTGCGAAGCGCAGGTAGTCGGTCAGGGTGCTGACCAGTCCGCCGCCGCCGGACAGGATGGCGGGGTAGGTCTGCGGTGCGTCGCTGAGCGGGTGGCGCACCGCCAGGTCCGCGTCGTCGGCGTAGTAGAGCGCCGCGAGCCGGGGCCGGTCCGTCTCCGGCACGCAGAAGCCCGTGTCGACCATGTCGAGCGGCGCGGTGACCCGGCTGGCGATCGCCTCGTCGAGGGTCTGTCCGCTCCAGATCTCGACGAGGCGACCCAGCACGTCCGTGGACACGCCGTAGCCCCAGGCCGTCCCGGGCTGGAACAACAGCGGGAGAGCGGCCCAGTCCCGCACACAGGCGGCGATGTCGGCGTGCTGCGGCGGGGCGGCCAGGTCGTACCCGGCCTCGCGATACATCAGGTCGACCACGGAGTTGTGGAGGAATCCGGCGGTCAGGCCCGAGGAGTGCGTCAGCAGGTGCCATACCCGGATGGGCTCGGTCGCCGGCACCGTCACCAGCGTCTTGCCGATGCCGCGGGCGTAGACGCGCACGTCGGCGAACTCGGGCAGCCACGTGCTGATCGGATCGTTCAGGGAGAAGACGCCTTCCTCCCAGAGCGACATCGCCGTGACGGAGGTGATGGGCTTGGTCATCGAGGCGATGCGCCAGATGGTCGACGGTGCCACGGCGACGTCGTGCTCGCGGTCCTGCCAGCCGTAGGTGGCGGTGTGCGCCACCTCGCCGTGCCGCGCGACGCCGAGCTGCCAGCCGGCGAGCTTTCCCGCGTCGACGTACCGCGCCAGGTGCTTGTCGATGCGCGCCAGTCGGTCGGGGTCGAAGCCCAGCTGTCGGGGGTCGGTCACGGCACACGTCCTCGGTACTGGCGCCGACGGAGGACGGCGCGGGGTGGCTACAGCGGGAAGCTCATCGGTGCGAGAAGGAAGGCACCCCGCCCGGTCTCGGCGTGCGGACCGTGCGGCAGGTGCCAGCAGGTGCGGTCTAGGGCGCTCCGGAGTCGCAGCGGCCCGTGAAGAAGGGCGCAGGCCCCTTCGGCCAGTCGCCGAGCGTGTGCCGGTTGCCGCTGTCGAGGTAGCAGACGGTGCCCGGAGTGGCTGCGCTGTCGCTGAACGGGCCCGCTGCCGTCGGGCTGTACCACCACTCCGCACCGTCGGCGGTGTAGCTGTACCCGTCCGGTCTCACGTCGACGGCCCCGGCGTGCAGCGCCGTGATCGGGTTGGGGAAGGTCGTCTTGCGCAAGCCGTCGCGGAACGTCTCCGGCGTCAGGTCCGGACCCGCCATCTGGATGCCCGCGGCCAGGACCAGCAGCGAGCGGTAGATCTCCAGCTTCGCCTCGACCGTCGACCCGGTGACCGGCGGCTGCGAGGGGTCACCTTCCTGCAGCGCCACGTTGAAGGGGTTCTGCAACGGGTTCGTCATCCGCGGGTTGAAGGTCAGGCCGAAGGTGTGCTGCAGCTGGGTGCTCGGCGCCGCGCTCAGCTGGAAGGAGGAGTTGACGTCGTTGAGGCCGAACGTCGAGCTGATCCACTCCGGCTGGTAGGCGTTGACGTCGGCAGCCCGCGCCAACGTGCCGTAGGAGAAGAAGTTGCACAGGCAGACGATCGAGGTCACGTCGTCGCCGCGCAGCTGCAGCACAGCGTTCTGGGCCGACGGCGGGTCGAAGTCGCCCTGGACCGGGTTGACGATGATGTCCTGCTCGTCGAGCGTCGCGCCGCACGCCCTCAGCCGGTTGACCAGCGGGTCCAGCGCCGCGCGCCTGGCGATCGCGTCGGTGTCGGTGAACGGCTCGAGCAGCACCCCGAACTTGCGCTTGCGATTCTTCAGCGGGGCCGGCGGCGTCTTGGAGTCGTTGCCGCCGGAGTACGCCGCCGTCCCGCCCACGAGCCGGTTGCAGCCCCACTCGCCCAGGTTCGCGAACTCCTCGTCCGCGACCATCGGATACTGGAACAGGTAGCCGGGGCAGGCGTCGAGGTACTTGCTGTCGTTGGGCGCGTACACCCCCATCGTCAGTATCTTGTAGCGGCACATCGCCGGCATGTAGTACGCGCCGTTGGTGCTGCGGTAGAAGGTGGACGCGAACGGCTTGGGTCCGACGCCGCAGCCCTGGGCCGCCAGCGCGGCGTCGGCCACCTGCGAGGCCTGGTCGGAGGAACCACCGCCACCCCCGCTGCTGGCGCAGTACTGGAACACGAGCTTGCGGCCGTAGAACTGGAAGCGGTCGTTGAAGAACGTCGCCAGGGCGTCGTACTGCGCCTCCGAGCTCTCCGGTGTGGGCACCGCGATGTACACGGCGTCCGCGGTGACGCCCGACGCGGTCGCCCCGCCGTTCTCGCCGTCGAAGTACGCGATGCACGGTGGCGACTGCGGGTCCTCGATCTGCCGGGGCGGCGTCCCGACGCAGCGCTTGAGCAGGTTCGTCGCCACGGTCTTGTTCTCCACCGGCGGCGCGGACGGGCTCGGCGAGGCGCTGGGTACCGGACTGGCGCCGCCCCCTGCGTCACCGCCGCCGGTCCCGCCGCCGCCGGCGCCCTGGCCGGCACCGGTGCCGTTGACTGCCGCGGCCTGACCGTCGGGGGCCTTCTTGATGACCTGGTCGGCGTTCGGCGAGAACTCCGCCGCGGTAGGCGGAGCCGACGTGCCGGCAGCGAGCAGCAGGGGCAGCAGCACGGCCAGCACGGCGACCGCGGCGGCCAGGTTGGCCGAGCCCGGGGCGCGCCCCGGTCGGCGCAGGCGGCGCGCCGGAGCGGGTTCGTTGCTCATGCGCTCACCTTGGGGGTCGTGAGGTCCTGCAGCGCCCGGGTCCAGGTGAACCCGTCCGCCACCGAGCTGATGGTGAAGTTCTGGCGGACGTCGGTGGGTCCGTAGCCGAGCGCCAGGTCCAGGGTCCAGGTCAGCTGGTACTGCCGGTCCTGCGTGGTGAGCGTGCCGGACATCTCGACGGCGTACGCGTCGACGAGGGTGCCGCAGACGTCGACGCGGGAGACGCCTCGCACGTCCCTGGTCAGGGCGAGCGTGGTCAGGGAGCCGGGGTCGGTTCCTGTCCCGGCGTACTGCGGGAAGCCGGCCTGCGCCTGCTGCACCGGACTCGGCAGGATCTGCAGGCCGCTGCCTGCCGGCTCGAACGCGAGGTCGCCGCGCACGGAGTCGCTCCACGCGAGCCCGACGAGATAGACGCCTCCCGCGGTGGCTCCGGGGGCGGTGGACGGGTGCACGAAGCGGTACGCCTCCAGCACCGTGGCGTTGCGCGCCTTGTCGGTCCGCAGCACCTGCCAGGAGTCCAGCTGCTGGCCGAGCGTCGAGGTCTCGCTCGCCAGCACGGTGACCGTCACCTCGACATCACCGGCGAGGGAGCCCTTGTCGGGGGTTCCTGCGCCGCCCGCGTAGGCGCCGCTGGCGGTCTGCAGGAACGTCTGCGCCGCCGGGGGTCCGTCGACCGTCTGCGCCAGCTCGCGCTCCGGGACGGCGAAGGGGTCCGCCTTGGGGCAGCGCTGCGTCGGTGGCGCTACCGCTGCCGGCACGGGGACGGCGGCGGCCGCGGGTGGGGCGACCAGCGGCGCAGGCCGACGGATGACGGGCAGGGCCGCCAGCGCCGGCAGGGCCACCGGCGGGGCGACGGCCGGCACGGGTACCAGCTCGACGGCCGGTGTGATCAGCCGCGGGACGGTGATCGACACGGCCCGCAGGTCCAGCCGCAGATCGGTGTGCGGACCGCACCCGGTGAGCAGCGTGACCGTCGACAGGGCCAGCAGGACAGGGGTGCGACGCTTCATCGGGAGGCCTCCGGGCTCGGGACGGCGGGGGGCGGTGCAGAGGGCGGGGGGCTGCCTGCGGCCGGCGGCACCGCGGACAGCGCGGCCGCGAGCGCCGTCTCGTTCAGCTCGCCGCCGTCGCCGTAGTCGATGAGGCCGCGGGCGAGCGCCTCGGCGGCGCCGGCGTCGATCTCGGCACGCACGACGAGCAGCGCCATCGTCTTGACGGTCGGGAACCACAGGTAGATGCGTTGGCTGCCGTCCTGCAGCGCGTACAGGTCGTGGGTGTCCTGCGGGCGCAGCGTCCGGGTCCGGCCGACGCTGCGCGCGATCGCGTCGGCGACCTCGGGATCGTTGCTGACGTAGCCCCGCTTGAGCTGTGACACCTGCAGCGCGGCCTGCACCAGCCCGTTGCGGTTGAACGAGAGCACCTTGCCCTGCTCGACGATGACGTTGCGGTCCTTGGCGCCCTTGGCGTAGGCAGCGGACGCTTTGGCTTCGTCCTGCACGACCAGACCGGCGACCGCGCTCGGCGCGATCCGGGTGGGGAACGCGACGACCGGCTCGGCGTCGGCGGACCCGCTGCCCGAGCACCCCCCCAGCAGCGTCACGGCGAGCAGCACCACCGCCGAGGTCGCGACCTGCGGCCGCAGTCGGCGCAGGCGTCCCGTCAACTCGCGCAGCAGCACCCGCACGGACGGGAGGCGACCACGCAGCCGCGGTTCCCACCAGACGTTCGGCAGCTCGGTGCTCCACGGGTCGCGCAGGCTGGCCCGGGCCACGGCCGCGAGGAGCCTGGCGGTCTCGGGCTGGGCCTTGGTCAGCCGACGCGTGACCGAGCTCGCGAGCTGCACCGCCGTGGCGGAGTCCTCTTCCGTCAGGCTCCCGCGCAGGTCGCCCCACAGACCCCGGGTGACCAGCCAGGCGAGCTCGGCGTGCTCCTCGTCCTCGGCGACCTGCTCCAGCAGCTCCAGCGGGGTCGTGCGTCGACCCGGCAGCGCGAGGTCCAGCATCTGGTCGCGCAGACCTGCATAGGCGACGGCGATGGCTCCGGCCGGGCCGTGGGCGAGCGCCCAGCGGGCCCGTCGCCGCCGCCGGACGCGCTTGAGCACCAACGGATACAGCAGCAACGTCAGGCCCAGCAGCGTGACGACGGGTAGCGCGCGCACCAGGAAGTAGCGGGCGTAGGCGTAGATCGGCAGCCGGTCGGGGCGCAGCACGGGCAGGTACACGTTGATGCCCAGCTCGTCGGCCGCCGTGATCGTGGAGTCGTTGTCGCGCTGGTTGTTCGACAGGCTCTGCTGGGCCTTGGGCGGCGTGCCGACGATCGGCACCCATCCGTACGGGCCGAACCAGGCCTCCAGGTAGGTCGCGGCGTTCTTCGGCCGGAAGGTGACCTCCGCCCCCGGTTCGGCCCCGGCGGTGTAGTAGCCGAAGCCGATCCGTGCCGGCACACCGGCCCACCGGGCCAGCAGGGCCTCCGACGCGGTGAGCTCGTACGGGTTGCCGGTGGCGCCGCCGAGCAGCTCGACGACGCGCTCGGCCGACACGTCCGTCGGCTTGCCCGCACCGGAGGCGACGAACGTCTTGTACAGCTCGACGCGGAGCGCCTGCAACCGCGCGAACGGCTGCTGCGGCGCCTTGGCCAGCAGGGCCTCGACGGCGGGCGGCACCGTCGGAGCGGTGAGGAACTCGGTGATGCCGGTCGGCACCTCGAGCTCGGCCAGCGCCGAGAGCTGTGGACCGGTGGGCGCGGGATTGGCGGACACCTCGTACGTCAGACCCGTGAAGACCGGACGGCCGGTGAGCGAGAGCACCTGGGTGCGCGGGTCCAGATCAGCGGTGGCGTCGCCCTTGACCGAACGCGCGCCCGCCGGCGCGGGGAGCAGCCGACCGGTGGCCTGCTGCACCGTGACCGAGACCGCCTTCGGCGTGCCGTTCGCCGCCGGGGCGCCGGGCAGCTCCGTCGGCAGCGTCAACCGCTGCAGCCGCTGGCTGTCGACCGGCGGCAGCAGCCAGGCCTTCTCCTTGAGGTCGTACACGTCGATGACGCCGACGCGCAGCGGTCCGGCCAGGTCGCCCCGCACGGTGTAGAGGGGCACGTCCGGTTGCGGCGGGCTGATCGGCGGACGCCGCGGCGGCACCACCCGGCGGGAGTCGGACTCCGGGAACAGGAACGACACCTTGCTCGCGGCGATGAGGGCGGCCACCAGCAGCACCCCGACCAGCAGCGACCGGCCGATGCGACGCAGCTCGAAGCCGGCGTCGAAGGTCTCGCCGACGCCGTCGGCGGCGTAGGAGGTGGCCAGCGCGATGAGGACGAAGCCGACGGCGACCGCGCTGGTGACGACCGCGGTGCCGGCCGGCTGGGCCAGCGCGGCCACGATCGTCAGCGGCGCGGGCACGGCCACCGCGAGGCGAGGCCGGCGCCACGACAGCGCGAGCGTCGCCGCGGCGGACGACAGCAGCGCCAGGACGACCACGAGGATGAGCTGCCAGCCGGGCGCGAAGTCGATCGGCGGCTGCAGCACCTGGCTGGAGGTGACGGCGTCCTTGACCAGGGCCGGCAGGCTGGACGTGCCTGCGCCTGACACCGAGCTCATCAGCAACGCGCCGACGACCAGGGCCGCAGGCAGGACGAGGTACTGCAGCACGGCCAGCCGGAACCGCGTGGCGGCGAAGACCAGACCGACACCGAGCGCGACGCCGAGGAACGCGACCAGCCGCGCCTCAGGGCCGCGGAAGATGCCGCCGACCATCCAGGCGGCGCCCGCGGAGGACAGCGCGGCGGAGACGACCGAAAGGCTCAGCGAGACGGTGCTGACCGACTCGCCCTCCTCCTCGACAGACCCCAGTCGCTCGGCCTCGAGGTCGTCGAGCCGGTCCAGGGCCGGCGGCCGCAGGTCGGGCGTCAGCTCCGGCGGTGCGACGGGCTCCAGGACCGACGTCATCGCACAGCCAGCCCGAGGCCGTGGGCGAACGCTGTCGACAGCTGCTGCCCAGGACTGATCGTGACGACCTGCGCGCCGCACTCGCGCGCGCGACGGGTGGCGTTGGGATCGCTCTCGTCCCACTGCACCAGCGCCACCACCAACGACATCCCCTTGTTCGTCAGGACCCGCACGCGCGCAGCGGTCCGGTTGTCGAAGTCCGTCGACACGATCACCATGTGCGTGTCCCCGCGCCGCTCCAGCAGGATGCGCTCGATGGCGTTCTGCACCGGCGCATCGGCCAGCTGCAGGCGCGCCAGGTCGTCCAGCAGCGAGATGCGAGCCCGGCTGCCCCGCAGCTCTTTCGAGACGGTGGCGTCGTTGGAGACCAACCGCACCGAGAACCCGAGCTTGATGTTGTAGGCGCCCAGCGAGGCCACGGCGCGGACGGCCGTCTCGAACGTCTCGGAGGGAGAGCCGGAGCTGTGCCGGGCCCGGTCGTTGTCCAGCACCAGCGTGACGCGGTCGGTGATGCCCTGCTCGGACTCGCGCACCAGGTAGCGCCCGGTCCGCGCCGCGGCGGTCCAGACGATGCGCCGGGGGTCGTCACCGGGCACGTAGTCGCGCATGCCGTAGAACTCGAAGCCCTGTGGCCACGGCTTGCTGACCGGCGGGCGGAACGGCGGGTCCTCCCACATCCGGGTGAGCGGCCGGTCGAAGACGGCGTCGGTGCCCGGGTGCACGACGACGTCGACCGCCTCGGTGAGCACCTGCTCGTGCCGGGCCAACCCGAACGGGTCGGTCCATACGGCCGACAACGGGCCCAGCTGGTAGACCCCGCGCAGCGTCGGCTTGATGGTGTAGCGGTGCGCAAAGCCTTCCTCGCCGCCGACGCTCGGCACGAGGACCCGCACCGGGTCGGCCAGCAGCGGCGACAGGTGCTCGTGCACGACGAAGGCCCGCAGCGTCCCGTTCGGCGCCGACAGGGTCAGCTCGACCTCCGCGGACTGCCCCACCCTCATCCGGGTCGGCAGGTCCGAGCGCTCGGCCACCAGACGGCGCTTGCGGCGCGACGCCGCAGCCGATCCGGCCACGACCAGCAGGCCGGCGTAGACCAGCAGCAGCAGCGCCTGACCACCGACCAGTCGAGCCAGCGCATAACCGAGCACGCTGACAGCGAGCAGGCTGGAGCCGGCCGCCGTCAGCCCGGTGAAGCGCTCGACGAGGGCGGCCACGCCGGCGATCTCGCCGCCGGCGCCACTGTTGCGTAGGCGTGCCATTTGGTCAGTTGCCCCGCAGGGAAGCCGTGTCCCCGACACCCAGCGGCACGGGGATGCGGGTGAGGATGCGCTGGAGCACGGCCGAGACGGTCTCGTCGCGCAGCTGGGCGTCCGGCGTGAGGATCAGACGGTGCTCGATGACGGCGGACAGCAGCGCGCGCACGTCGTCGGGCAGGACCACGCTGCGGCCCTGGGAGGCGGCTCGTACGCGGGACGCCTTCACCAGCGAGATCGACGCCCGCGAGCTGGCGCCCATGAGCAGCGAGGTGTCGACGCGCGTCGCCTGGCACACGTCGACGATGTACATCTTCACCGGCTCGGGCAGCTCGACGTCGTTGCAGAAGCGCTGCATCGCCACGATCTCCTCGGTGGAGGAGACCGGGCCCAGCCGGGTGATCGCCTCGGTGGAGGAGTTGGCGTCGAGCAGCTCACCCTCGGCGATCCGGTCGGGGTAGCCGACCGAGAGCTTGATGAGGAAGCGGTCGAGCTGCGCCTCGGGCAGCGGGAAGGTGCCGGCCTGCTCCACCGGGTTCTGCGTCGCGAGGATCAGGAACGGGACGGGCAGCTTGTGGGTCTGGCCGTCGAGGGTGACGTTGCGCTCCTGCATGGCCTCCAGCAGGGCGCTCTGCGTCTTCGGGGTAGCACGGTTGATCTCGTCGACGAGCAGGACGTTGGCGAAGACCGGGCCCTTGCGGAAGGTGAAGGTGGCGTTGCGGGTGTCGAGCACCGGAGCGCCCGTGACGTCGGACGGGAGCAGGTCGGGCGTGCACTGGATGCGGTTGACCTGCGCGTCGATGGAGGCCGACAGGGCGCGGGCCATCATCGTCTTGCCGGTGCCGGGCATGTCCTCCAGCAGGCAGTGCCCGTCGGCGAGCATGGCCGTGAGCACGAGCCGCACCTGCGGCTCCTTGCCCTTGATGACCAGCGAGGCGTTGGCGACGATGCGCTCGAAGGCTGCCTTGAAGCCCTCCGCGGTCATCGCCTTCGTCGCGTTCGGTGGCGTGCGCCGACGGGCCGCGTCAGCGGCGACCGGGACGCTGCGCCCGTTGGACCGGGCCGGTCCGTCGCCGCGAGCAGGTCGTACCGATCGCGGTGCGGTGCCTGGGCTGGATGCGAGTGCCATGGTGCTGCGGTGTCCTTTCGAGGGCTGGGTCACGGACCGACCAGCTCGGGTTGGCGTTCTGCGCCGAAGTAGGCGGCGCGGACGTGGGGATCCTCGAGCACCCGCGTGGGGGTGCCCTCGGAGATGACGGCGCCGGCCTGCATGGCGACGAGGCGGTGGGCGACGGAGGCCAGCACCTGCACGTTGTGCTCGATGATCAGGACGGCACAGTCCAGGTCGCTGCTGATCCGCGAGACCAGCGGACCGAGCAGCTCGGTCTCGGCCTGGGCGAGCCCGGACGCCGGCTCGTCGAGCAGCAGCACCTTGGGTCGGGCGGCCAGCTGACAGGCCAGGTCGACCATCCGGCGGGTCCCGAGGGACAGGCTGGCGACGGGGCTGTCGGCCACCCGCTCCAGCTGCAGCAGCTCGATCAGGACGTCGACGCGCTCGACGACGCGGCGCTCCTCGGCCCGTGCGGGCGGCAGCCAGAGGCTCGAGAACGCCGCTGATCTGACCTGCAACCGGGTCTCCAGCGCCACGGCGATGCAGTCGCGCACGGTCAGGGAGGGGAACAGCCGGACGTTCTGGAACGAGCGCATCAGCCCGCGCTGCGCACGCTGGTGCGGCGCGAGCGTCGTGACGTCCTCACCGGCCAGGGTCACCGTGCCGTCGGTGACCGACAGCGCGCCGGAGATGGCGTCGAACAGACTGGTCTTGCCGGCTCCGTTGGGGCCCAGAACACCGACGACCTCGCCGGCGGCGATCTCCAGGTCGACGCCCTCGACGACCCGGACCGGCCCATAGGCGGCGCACAGCCCTTGCACCGACAGCACGACGTCGCGCTCGCCGCGGCTGGCGCGCCCGCGGGCCAGCTCGGAACCGGCGCCAGAGGTCGCGACGCCGCCGGCCCCGAACGCCACGGAGGCGAACAGCTCAGGGTGGTCGCGCAGCTGATGGGCCGGACCGCAGTAGCGCACCCGGCCGCCCTCCAGGAACAGCGCGGTGTCGGCGACCGACATCGCCGTGCTGATGGACTGCTCGACCAGGACCACGGCGGTGCCGGCGCGGGAGAGCTCGGCGACGAGCTCCAGCACCGTGGCGAGCGCCTCCGGCGACAACCCCAGCGACAGCTCGTCGACCAGCAGCACGGAGGGGCGCCGCAGCACCGCCTGCGCCACGGCCAGCACCTGCTGCTCGCCGCCGGACAGGTTGCCGGCGGAGGTCTCCAGCCGCTCGCTCAGCGCCGGGAAACGGCGACACATCTCCTGCACGCCGTCCTCGTCACCACCGGCGACAAGAAGGTTCTCCCGCACGGTCAGGGTGGCCAGCACAGCCGCGCCACCCGGTACGAAGGCGACGCCGGCTCCGGCCCGGAACTGCGGGAACCACGTCGTGACGTCCTCACCACCGAGCCGGACGGACCCGTGCGCCGCCGGTTCCAATCCGGCGAGCGCCCGCAGCAGCGACGTCTTGCCGGCGCCGTTGAGCCCGACCACCGCGAGGATCTCGCCGGGAGCCAGCGACAGGGTGACGCCCTGCAGTGCGAGCGCCCCTCCGTAGGTGACGTCCAGCCGCTCGCAGGCCAGCACGGCGACGGCGTCGTCGATCTGCTCGGCCAGGCTCGCGACCTCGTCGTCGGATCCGCTGGAGGCATCCGCGCCGGCCCGCTGCGCACCGACCTCCTGGACCTCGGTGTCCTGCACGCCCTGGACCTGGCGCAACCGGGTCCCCTCGACGGGGCCGTAGCCGTCCCCGACGAGGCGGTACCGCACGGGCACGGCCTCGGCCTGCGCTCCCCGGTCGGCGACGGCGATGCGCCCGCCGGGTCCGGCCGTGGCGACCTGGTCCACCCCCTGCAGGTGCAGGATGACGCGGACGACGGCGTCGCGCAGGCTGAACAGCACCCCGGACAGGCCGCTCGGCCGGATGGCCAGCACGACGATCGTGCCGAGGCCGTTGAGCAGCGCCAGCCAGACGACGCCGCCGATCTGCGCCAGGCCGAAGACGACGGCGCCGATCACCGGGCCGGACACCGCAGACAGCCCGCCGACCACGACGATGAGGAAGACGACGATGCTGTTGCCGGCCGAGAACGTCTCGGCCTGGACTCCCCCGTTGGCGTAGGCGAGCAGCCCGCCGCCGATGCCCGCGACGAAGCCGGAGACGGCGAACGCCTCCAGCCGCAGCCGAGTGAGGTCGACGCCGAAGGCCGACGCGGCGTTGGCGTTGTCACGGGCGGCGATGAGCGTGCGGCGGAGCCTGGACCGGCGCAGCCCGCTGACCATCCCGACGACGGCGAGCAGCACCAGCAGCGACAGCCAGTAGAAGTACCGGTCCGAGCCCAGATCCAGGCCGAGCAGCACCGGGCGGTCCAAGGTGCCGGGCAGGTACTGCCCCAGCAGCTGCGGGTCCAGGAGCACGGCGGGCACGGCCAGCGCGAACGCGAGCGTCATGATCGCGACGAACGGTCCTGGCAGGCGTAGAGCAGGCAGCCCGACCAGGGGGACACGAGGGCGCTGGCCAGCGCTCCCAGCACCAGCGCGAGCGGGAGCGGCAGGTGCCAGGACTGGCCGGCGAACACGACCAGGTACCCCGAGACGGCGCCGAGCGCGAGCTGGCCGAGGCTGACCTGACCGGCCCAGCCCGAGAGCACGAGCAGCGACATGGCCAGGACCGCGTACGCGACGACCCCGATGCCCAGGCTCAGCTGGCGCGGGCTGGCGATCAGCGGGTACCCGGCGAAGAACAGGCCGGTGAGGACGAAGGCGCCCCGCAGCACGCCGTTCACGCCGGGAGCGCGTCGCCAGCGGGCGGGGACCGCGACCGGCTCGGGCGACGTCGTGAAGGCGGACTGGGCCTGCTGCTCGGCGCGGCTGACCCGGCCGCGCTGCAGGAGCAACGCGATCCCGATGATGACCACGAGCGAGCCCTGGAACTGGCTCCGGGAGCCGAAGTTCCAGAACATGCCCTGGTCCAGCACGGACAGCAGGACCGCGGCTCCGAGTGCCCATCCCGGGCTGGTCATCCTGGCCAGCACGACAGCCCCCAGCACGATGGTCAGCGTCGCGGTGTCCAGGCCGGTGTTGGGGACGTTGGCGGCGAGGGTGACGCTCAGGATGCCGGCCATGCCGCTGAGCACGCCGGCGACGACCCACGGCTGCGTGGACTCGGTGATGACGTCGACCCCGAGCGTGGCCGCGCGCTCGACGTTGGACGCGGTGGCGCGGCTGGCCAGCCCCCGCCGGCCGAGCCGGAACCGGACGACCAGCAGGGCCAGCGCCGACAGGGCGACGACGACGACCAGCACGTCGTACAGGTGGAACCGCGCGCCACCGGGCAGCGTGAACGCCCAGGCGTCCTGGCCGGGGGCGTGGAAGGTGCCCTCGGGGATGGCAGGGGTGCCGTCCTCGCCCGTGCCGGGCCGGGGGCCGTAGGGGAACCAGGAGAAGATGTGGTAGCCGAACGGCGACTGGAGCCGGGTGCTCAGCAGCCCCGGGGCGCCGCCCAACGCGATCGCGAAGGCGAGCGTGGCGACGGTCGGCACGATGCGCGGGGCCCGGGCGAACAGGCCGGCGACGGCCAGGAACACCCGGCGGCCGGTGTCGGCGGCCAGCAGCAGGCCCAGCGCGGCGCTGAGGACGGCGTTGAGCACGAGCACCCACGGGTGGGTGGCGCCGAGCACCTCCCGGAAGCCGTCGGGGTTGTGCTGCAGGTCGCCGAGTCCGGAGCCGTCGGGGGCCAGGCAGCGGCACAGGCCCTCAGCAAGGACGGCCCACTGGTTGTAGTAGACCCAGAGGTAGAACAGCACCGCCGCCGCGCCCCCGAGCCCGAACTGCGCGAAGCTGAGGATCGACGAGCGCGAGTACAGCAGGGCGATGCCCATCGCGTGCAGGCCGAGCAGGCAGCCGGAGACGACGCCGAGGCCGGCGATGCCCAGCGGCAGGTGCTCTGGGAGCAGCGCGACCAGGGCGATGAGGGCCAGCACGAACAGCAGCTCCGGGCGCGAGGTGAGCCGACGGACGTCGAGCCCGCCGCTCGCTCCCCCGGCGCGTCCTGCGGCCATGCTCACCACCTGTGTCCGTGCACCGTGGTCGAGGACCCGGTGCTGCCGCGTTCCCCCGGAGACCCAGCCTCAGGGGCGATCTTGTGACCGCCTGGGCGCGACGGGCACTGATCGATCGTTCTGTCTGTCGGCCTGGAGGATGCGCGGTAGGTCACACTCCTGTCAAGCCGGATGTCCCGCTCTGACCACATTTTCTCCAGCCGAGGGGTGACTTCACGCTCGGACGCGGTACATTGACAGAACGATCGTTCGGCAGGTAGCACGATCGGCCAACGTGCCACCGGGAGGACGCGTGACCGCAGAGCCCCTGGAACGGGTCGGCTTGCTCCCTCCCGGTCTGGACCTGTCGCCCACGAAACGGCGGCTGTACGAGACGGCCCTGGAGCTGTTCGGCCGGAGCGGCTATCACGCCGTCTCCATCCGCGACATCGCGCACGCGCTCGGTCAGCAGCCCAGCGCGATCTACTTCCACGTCAGCAGCAAGCAGGACCTGCTCTACGACCTGGCGATCGTGGGCCACCGGACCCACTTCGTGTCCCTGCGCGACGCCCTCATGGACGCCGGGTCCGACGCCCGGGACCAGCTCCGCGCCGTGGTGCAGGCTCACGTCCAGGTCCACCTGGACTACCCGTCCATGGCCCGGCTCACCAACCGCGAGATGGGCGCCCTGGACGGGGAGCAGATCGAGACCGTCATCGCGATCCGTCGGCAGGCCGAGCAGATCTTCGTCGACGTGATCGAGCGCGGCGTACGGCTGGAGGTCTTCGCCTCCCGCGACCCCTTCCTGGACGCGAAGGCGATCGGGGCGATGGGCATCCGGCTGCCCGAGTGGTGGACGCCCGACTCCGCCCGCACCCGGGAGCAGATCCTCGAGCAGTACACGACCACGGCGCTCAAGATCGTGAGCTAGCCCGACCCTGCGGCGAGCTGCCCCACGCCTCGCCCGCGTCGGCGAGGCCCCCGGTCGTCGCCGCCATCGGCACCCGGCCGGGTCCAGGCACCCACCGCCGGGATGGACGGTCGGTGACCGGTCCTGGTCGCGGTCCGGTCTCGTTGTCCTGCCGGACGACGCCCACCGATGCTGCGTAAGCCTTCCCTCCGACGACGTCGGGCGAGCCGGCTGGGACGCTGGGTCGCATGACACGAGTCGCGCGCCGGGTGCCCCGGTGGTCCGAGCTGTCGCAGTTCGTCGCTCCCGCCTTCCGCAGGGATCCCGGCGGCCCGCTGACGCGGGTCCGCACGACCGCGGACTTCCAGGCCCGGGCGGCTCGTCGGACGCCCAAGGCGGTCTTCGAGTACGTGCAGGGATCGGCCGAGCGCGAGACCGCCGCCCGCCGCGCGCTCGCGGCCTTCGATGCCGTCGAGTTCCTGCCGAGGATCCTGCGCGACGTGGCCACGGTCGACACCTCGACCACGGTGCTGGGGCAGGAGCTGGCGTTCCCGGCCATCCTCGGTCCGACCGGCTTCACCCGCATGATGCGCGTCGAGGGCGAGCCGGCTGTCGCGCGTCCGGCGGGCCGCGCGGGCATCCCCTACACCCTGTCCACGATGGGCACGACGTCGCTGGAGACGTTGGCCGAGCAGGCGCCCGCCACGACCCGCTGGTTCCAGCTCTACCTGTGGCGCGACCGCGCACGCAGCCAGGACCTGCTGGACCGTGCACAGGCCGCCGGGTTCGGCACGCTCGTGCTGACCGTGGACGTGCCCGTCGCCGGTGCGCGGCTGCGCGACGTCTACAACGGCCTCACCATCCCGCCACGGCTGAGCCCGCGGACGCTGCTGGACATCGCCCGGCACCCGCGCTGGGCGTTCGACGCCGTGACGACCGAGCCGCTGGCGTTCGCCAGCCTCGACGCGGCGGACACGCTGGAGCAGGTGATCAACACGGTCTTCGACCCGAGCGCCACCCTGCAGGACATCGACTGGTTGCGATCGCGCTGGGACGGACCGATCGTCGTCAAGGGCATCCAGCGGGTCGACGACGCGAAGGACCTGGTCGCGGTGGGCATCGACGCGCTGGCCGTGTCCAACCACGGCGGTCGCCAGCTCGACCGGGCAGCGACACCGCTGCGGCTGCTGCCCGACGTCGTCGACGCGGTCGGTGACGCGACGGAGGTCTACCTCGACGGCGGGATCCGGTGCGGCGCCGACATCGCGGCCGCCGTCGCCCTGGGGGCGCGGGCCGCGTTCGTCGCCCGCCCCTACCTGTACGCCCTCATGGCCGACGGCGAAGCCGGCGTCGACCACCTGCTCGCGCTGCTCCGTGCAGACTTCACCCGCACCCTGCAGCTGCTCGGCGTCAACCGCGTCGACGAGCTCGACCGCAGCTTCGTTCGGCTGCTGCCCGGCTGACCAGCAGCCGCGACGTCCGAGGTCGGGCCGGCGCCTGCAGCGGCGTCAGGTGACAGGCTGGTCGCGTCACACGTCTGGGCCCTTCAGGCCGGCGGGCACGCTGCCGATCCAGCAGGTGCGGCGGGAGGAGGACGGCGATGCTGCCCATCCCTGCCGACCCCGCTACGTCGGCGAAGACCGCGGCTGCGGTCAGCCGGCTGCGCCCGCGCAGCGACGCTGACCAGCAGCGGCCCACGACGCTCGACTGGGACCGTGCCGTCGCGGCGGCTCAGGCCGACCCCGACCTGCCCGCCCTGGTCGCGCAGCCGATCATCAGTCTCGCGGAGGGGGTCGTCGCCGGCTACGAGGCGCTGTCGCGGTTCCCCCCGGTCGCCGGCCGGGTCCTCGCTCCGGACCTCTGGTTCGCCGAGGCGGACGCCCGCGGGGTCGCCGCCGAGCTCGAGGCCCGCGTCGTCGGCAAGGCGCTGGAGCTGCGCGACACCCTGCCGGTCAACCGCTTCCTGACCGTCAACGTCAGCCCGCACCTGCTCGACGCCCCAGCCCTGCAGCGCGCCCTGTTCTCCGGAGCCGACCTGACCCGCCTGGTCGTCGAGCTGACCGAGCACACGCGGGCCGATCCCGAGGACCGCTTCGTGCGCGACCTGGACCGGCTGCGCGAGCGCGGAGCGACGATCGCCCTGGACGATGCCGGCTCCGGCTACTCCGGGCTGCAACAGCTGGCAGCGCTGCGGCCGCAGCTGGTGAAGCTCGACCGCAGCCTGGTCGACCACATCGACGAGGACGAGGTGAAGCTCGCCCTGGCGCAGACGCTCGGCACCTTCGTCGGACGGATGGACGGCTGGCTGCTCGCCGAGGGCGTGGAACGGCTGGCCGAGATGCACGCCATCTGCCGCCTCGGCCTGCCGCTCGCCCAGGGCTACCTGTTCGGGCGACCCGCCCCCGGCTGGTCCGAGCTCGACTGCGACCTGGCCCTGCAACTGCGGCTGCTCCGGCACGTGCAGGTCGACCACCCGGGCCTGTCCGACCTGCTCGAGGTCGCGGCGACGGCGACGGGCGTCTCGCAGGCCCGCGTTGCCGTGGTCCGGGACGACCTCTCCCTCGTCGTCGTGATCGACGAGAACGAGGTGCCGCAGCGGCTGGTGCTGCGGGACGGCCGCACCGAGGACATCACCGTGCGGACGGCGCTGTCGACCTCGCCGGCCGACGCCGCCCACCGGGCGATGGCCCGCGATCAGGTCCACCGCTTCTCGCCGCTCGTCTGTACCGACGACACCGGCCGGCACCTCGGGATCGTGCGCATCGAGCGGCTGGTGCAGTTCCTCGCCCGGGCTCAGGACCGGCGCGGGCCTGCCGATGACCAGAGCTGAACCGCATCCCCCGAAGAGACGAGCCCAGCCATGAAGCAGTTCCGTTGCGGTGACCTGATCCCCGGCTGTGACGCCTCCTTCCGCGGCACCGAGAACGAGATCCTCGCCGCCGTGTCCGGCCACGCAGCGACCGCGCACGGCCTGGCCAGCGTGCCGCCCGAGCTCGTCGCCCAGGTGCGGGCCCTGCTCACCGACGTCGGCTGACGGTCAGCACGACGGCGGGACGGCAGCGCGACGCAGGGGTCGCGTTGCGGCGGAGCCGGCCAGCAGTCAGGCAGCCTTCTCCAGGATGTGCACGCCGCACGCCGAGCCCAGACCGATGACGTGCGCCAGTCCGATCTTCGCGCCCTCGATCTGACGGTCGCCCGCCTCGCCGCGCAGGTGGTGGCAGATCTCCCACACGTTCGCGATCCCCGTCGCGGCGATGGGATGGCCCTTGCTCTGCAGGCCCCCGGAGACGTTCACCGGTAGCGCGCCGTCGCGGAAGGGCTTGCCCGACTCGAAGAAGTCGACCGCGCCGCCCTCGGGGCAGAGCATCAGGTTGTCGTAGTGGACGAGCTCGGCGGTGGCGAAGCAGTCGTGGAGCTCGACCAGGTCCAGATCGGTGGGCGTCACGCCTGCCTGCTCGTAGGCCTCCTGCGCTGCCCGCCGCGTCAGCGTGTTGACGTTCGGCAGCACCTGGCAGCCCTCCTCGTAGGGGTCGCTGGTGAGCACGGACGCGCTGACCTTGACCGCCCGGCGGCGCTGGTCGGGGTCCATCCTCTGCAGCCTGGCGTCGCTGACGAGCACGGCAGCGGCGGCTCCGTCGCAGTTCGCCGAGCACATCGGCCGGGTGTTCGGGTAGGCGATCATGATGTCGTTCATGATCATCTCGAGCGACATCGCCTTCGAGTAGGCCGCCAGCGGGTTGAGCGTCGAGTGGGCGTGGTTCTTCTCGCTGATCCGCGCGAAGAGCTCGAAAGACGTGCCGCCGTAGGTGTGCCCGTACTCCATGCCCACCTGGGCGAAGGTGCCCGGCATGCCCGCCGTGCCGACCCTGCCGTCCAGGTCCATGATGGCGCCGTTGGTGCCCGCAGGCGTCCAGGTCTCCTTGTTGTAGCGCGACGCACCGCCGCCGAGAAGCCCGGCCCCGGAGAGCTTCTCGACGCCCACCGCGAGCCCCATGTCGGCCTCGCCCGCCTTGATCGCCATCATCACGGTCCGCAGGGCGGTGGCCCCGGTCGCGCAGGCGTTGGCGACGTTGAAGACCGGGATGCCGGTCTGGCCGATCTGCTTCTGCAGCTGCTGGCCGATCCCGGCGGCAGCGCCCATGAGGTTGCCCGCCGCGAGCACCTGCATGTCGCCCATGGTCACGCCGCCGTCCTTGAGCGCGCCCAGCGCAGCCTCCGCGGCCAGCTCGTCGGTCTCCTTGTCCGGCCGCTTGCCGAACTTGGTCATCGTGATCCCGAGGATCCAGACGTCGCCACCGGCCATGCGTCAGCCCTCCTGGGCGATCGGGGTGAAGCCGAAGCCGACGGCCTCGGTGCCCTGGGCGTCCTGGCCCAGGGAGAAGGTCGTCAGGCGGACCCGCTGACCCAGGTGCACGTTCTCGGGCGTCGGCTGGACGCCGACGATGTTCGCCTGCACCTTCGTACCGCCGCAGTCGACGGTGGCGGCGCAGTAGGGCGTCTCCACCCCCGGCATGGCGAACGCGACGATGGTGAAGGCCACCACCTCACCCTCGGTCGACACCTCGGCCGGCCGGAAGGACTCGCCGAAGCAGCTGGCGCAGGCCGCACGCCGGCCGAAGAACCGGGCGCCGCACGCCGTGCACTCCTGCGCGACGAGGTGCGGTTCGGGCTCGAGAGCGAGCGCGCTGATGACGGGGACGGCGGCGGTCACGGACACTCCGAGGGTCGACGGTCGTGGCATGAAACCACGAGGGGTCCCTGCTGCTGCGTCAGCGCTCGAGGGCAGCGAGCCAGCGCAGCGCCAGCAGGTAACCCTGGACGCCCAGCCCCGCGAGGACGCCGGTCGCCACCGGCGAGACGTAGGAGTGCCGCCTGAACTCCTCGCGGGCGTGCACGTTGCTCAGATGCACCTCCAGCAGCGGGCCGGTCACCATCGCGCAGGCGTCGCGCAACGCCACCGAGGTGTGTGTCCAACCACCGGGGTTGAGCACCACGGCGGCGCCGGTGTCTGCCGCCTCGTGCAGCCAGCCCAGCAGCTCGTGCTCGGCGTCGGTCTGGCGGACCTCGACCGTCAGACCGAGCTCGGTGCCGGTGGCGCGGCACAGGTCGGCGAGCTCGGCGTGCGTGGTCGTGCCGTAGGTCTGCGGTTCCCGCGTGCCCAGCCGGCCGAGGTTGGGTCCGTTCAGCACCAGCACGTGCACAGGGGCCTCCTGTTCGTCGGGACGACGCGACCCTAGCGGCGCGTGCGCGCCGGGACCGGGCGCTCGTCGGCCTGCAGCAGCGGCAGGGTGCGGTACGGCACCACGACCGACAGCGACACCACGCTCGTGGAGCGGACCACCGCCGGGCAGCGCGAGAGGGCGAGCAGCGCCTGCTGCAGGGCGTCCATGTCGGCGGCGGCCAGCCGGCACCACACGTCCGAGCCGCCGGTCGTGGCCCTGGCCTCCAGCACCGCAGGGATGGCGGTGAGCCAGCCGGTGACCTCGTCCAGCGCACCCTGGGCGATCTCCAGCGTCGCGAACGCCGCCACGGGATAGCCCGCGGCCGCGAGATCGAGGTCCGGGCCGAAGCCGGTGACGACGCCGGCGTCTTCCAGCCGCTGCAGCCGGGCCTGCGCGGTGGCCCGGGCCACGCCGAGCCGGCGGGCTGTCTCGACCAGGCCGACGCGCGGAGCCGCGCGCAGCTGCGCCAGCAGTCGGACGTCCAGATCGTCCAGCTCCATGCGGTTCCCTGCCCTCCCGCACCCCGGAAGGGCGTGCTCGACCATACAGAATGACGAGCAGGGAGCGGCGATCTTGCACACGGCGTACCGACGCGCTGGACTGACCGGCATGACGGACCTCCTGGACACCGAGACCCTGGTCGGCGCGACCTCCTACGACGACAGCCACGACCCGTTCCCGGTACGCGGCATGGACCATGTGCGCTTCTACGTCGGCAACGCCCGCCAGTCCGCCCACTGGTACTCGACCGCCTTCGGCATGACGCTGGTCGCCTACCGCGGTCCGGAGACCGGCGAGCGCGACCTCGTGGAGTACGTGCTCACGGCCGGCAAGGCGCGCTTCGTGCTGACCGGCGAGGCGCACGCCGGTACCGAGGTCGGCGAGCACGTACGCACCCACGGCGACGGCGTGATCGACCTCGCCCTAGAGGTGCCCGACGTCGACGCGGCGGTCGCCTTCGCCCGCAGCCAGGGCGCGACGGTCCTGCGCGAGGCCTCGACCGTCACGGACGAGCACGGTCAGGTGCGCACGGCGGTGCTCGCCACCTACGGCTCGACCCGGCACACGCTGGTCGACCGGTCGCGCTACACCGGCCCCTTCCTGCCGGGCTTCGTCGCGCGCGACCCGCTGGTGACCCGCCCCGAGGGTGGGCCCAAGCGCTTGTTCCAGGCCGTCGACCACTGCGTGGGCAACGTCGAGCTCGGTCGCATGGACGAGTGGGTCGGCTTCTACAACCGCGTGATGGGCTTCCAGAACATGAAGGAGTTCATCGGCGACGACATCGCCACCGAGTACTCCGCGCTGATGAGCAAGGTCGTGGCCAGCGGCAACAACCGGGTGAAGTTCCCTCTCAACGAACCGAGCCCCGGCAAGCGCAAGAGCCAGATCGACGAGTACCTGGAGTTCTACGACGGTCCTGGCGTCCAGCACATCGCGCTCGCCACCGGGGACATCGTCACGACCATCCGCGCGATGCGCGCTGCGGGGGTCGAGTTCCTGCAGACGCCCGACTCCTACTACGACAGCCTCACCGAGCGGGTCGGCACCACCCGCGTCGCCCTGGACGAGCTGCGCGAGCTGGGCATCCTGGCCGACCGGGACGAGGACGGCTATCTGCTGCAGATCTTCACCAAGCCCGTGCAGGACCGCCCGACGGTCTTCTTCGAGCTCATCGAGCGGCACGGCTCGCTCGGCTTCGGCAAGAACAACTTCAAGGCGTTGTTCGAGGCGATCGAGCGCGAGCAGGCGTTGCGCGGGAACCTGTAGCCCCCCGGACCCAGGAGCGAGCGTGCCGCACTACCGCAGCGCCGGCAGCATCCCGCGCAAGCGCCACACCCAGCACCGTCGCCCCGACGGCGGCCTGTACGCCGAGGAGCTCGTCGGGGAGGAGGGCTTCTCCTCCGACTCGGCCCTGCTGTACCACCAGCACCTGCCGTCGGCGCTGGTGTCGGCGCGGGTGTGGGAGCTGCCCGACCAGCGCACCGTCGCCAACTCTCCCCTGCTGCCACGACACCTGCCGCTGCACACGCTGTTCCCGGGGGCGGCGCCCGCCGACGCGGTCACCGGGCGCCGGCTGGTGCTCGGCAACGGCGACGTCCGGCTGTCCTACGTCGTCGCGACGGAGCCCTCGCCGCTGTACCGCAACGCCGTCGGCGACGAGTGCGTGTTCGTCGAGGCCGGCAGCGCCGTCGTCGAGACGCCGTACGGGCCGATGGAGGTGGGCGAGGGTGACTACGTCGTGCTGCCGCGCGGCACGACGCACCGCTGGGTACCGACCGCGGGCGTACCGCTGCGGCTGTACGCCATCGAGGGCAACGGCCATGTGGCCTTCCCGCACCGCTACCTCTCGCGCCACGGACAGCTGCTGGAGCACGCGCCGTACTGCGAGCGCGACCTGCGCAGCCCCGCCGAGCCGGTGGTCGTCGAGGGCACGGACGTCGAGGTCTTCGTCAAGCACCGTGCACCCGACGGGATCGGCGGCAGCGTGCACGTGCTGCCGCAGCACCCGTTCGACGTCGTCGGCTGGGACGGCTGCCTCTACCCGTACGCGCTGAACGTCGCCGACTTCGAGCCGATCACCGGCCGCCTCCACCAGCCGCCGCCGGTGCACCAGGTGTTCGAGGGACCGGGGTTCGTCGTCTGCAACTTCGTGCCGCGCAAGGTCGACTACCACCCGCTGGCCGTCCCGCTGCCCTACTACCATCACAACGTCGACAGTGACGAGGTCATGTTCTACGTCGCCGGGAACTACGAGGCTCGCAAGGGCAGCGGTATCGGCCCGGGCTCGGTGAGCCTGCACCCCGGGGGGCACAGCCACGGTCCGCAGCCCGGTGCCGTCGAGGGCAGCCTGGGGGTGCAGCAGGTCGACGAGCTCGCCGTCATGGTCGACACCTTCCGGCCGCTGCAGCTCGGCGAGGCAGCGACCGCCTGCGACGACGGGAAGTACGCCTGGTCCTGGCTGCCCCGGTGACGCTGACGGCGCAGGACCTGGACGGTCCGTTCGGCCTGCACCACCTGCCGTACGGCAGCGTCGAGGTCGACGGTCAAGTCCGGGCCGCCGTGCGCATCGGCGAGCACGCGCTCGATCTGACGACAGCGGCCCGCTCGCTGGCCCTGCCGGACGTGTTCGCGACCGGGACCCTGGACGCCTTCCTCGCGGCCGGCCCGAGCACCTGGCAGCAGGCGCGCGGCGCGGTGCAGCAGGCGCTCGCGTCCGGCGCCGCCGACCCGTTCCTGCTGCCGCTGACAGCGGTGTCGAACAGGTTGCCGTTCACCGTCGCGGACTACGTCGACTTCTATGCCAGCGAGCAGCACGCGACCAACATCGGGCGCATCCTGCGGCCGGGGAGCCCCGCCCTGCAGCCGAGCTGGAAGCACCTGCCGGTCGGCTACCACGGTCGCGCGGGCACCGTGGTGGTGTCCGGTACCCCCGTGGTCCGACCCCGCGGTCAGCGCCGGGGGGCCGACGGCAGCGTCACCTACGGCCCGACCCGGAGCCTGGACCTGGAGGCCGAGGTGGGCCTGGTGGTCGGCGTGCCGTCCCGCCTCGGCAGCCCGGTGCCGCTCGGCGACGCCGGCGCGCACGCGTTCGGGGTCTGCCTGCTGAACGACTGGTCGGCGCGCGACGTGCAGGCCTTCGAGTACGTGCCGCTGGGCCCGTTCCTGGGCAAGTCGTTCGCCACCAGCCTCGCCGCCTGGGTCACGCCGCTCGCGGCGCTGGAGCACGCCCGCGTCCCGCCGCCACCCCGAGATCCACGTCCGTTGCCGTACCTGGACGACAGCGCCACCGAGCCGTGGGGGCTGGACCTGCAGCTCGAGGTGCGACTGAACGGTCACCTGCTCAGCCGGCCGCCGTTCGCCGGCATGTACTGGACGCAGGCCCAGCAGCTGGCCCACCTCACCGCCAACGGCGCCAGCCTGCGCACCGGCGACCTGCTCGGCTCCGGCACGGTCAGCGGGGCCGAGCCGGGGCAGCTGGGCTCGCTGATGGAGCTGGCCTGGAACGGCGAGCGCCCGCTGTCGCTGCCCGACGGGTCGACGCGCGGGTGGCTGGCCGACAGTGACGAGGTGACGCTGACCGCCACCGCCCCCGGACCCGACGGCAGGGTGGTCGGTCTGGCCGCCGTCAGCGGACGGGTCGCGCCCGCCCGCTGAGCGGCGGTCAGCCGGCGCGGACCCAGCCGAGCACGTCGACGACCACGTGCATCTTTCCCTGTGACGTCGACAGGCTGATGGTGCCGTCGGGACCGACGGTCGCGAGCACGAGCGTGGCGACCGTCTGGCCTGCGCGGACGTTCAGGTTCGACGTGCGCTGCGCGGGACGCGCCCCGGTCGGATACACCTGCAGGTCGGCCGAGGTGGTCGAGCCGGTGGAGGTGACGTTCACCAGCACCGCCCCGACGCCGGAGCTGGGCACGCCACCGACCCCGAGCACCCGCACGGGCCGGTCGGAGCCGGCCACCACGGGTGCGGCGTCGTCGCGGGTGTCCAGGATGCGCGCCGGCCCGGTGGGCGTGAAGGTCCCCACCGCCCCGGGCAGCAGATAGCCGAGCAGGTCGACCACCACCTGCACCGAGCCGCTGGACACCGAGACGGCGATCTGACCCTGAGCGTCGACCGGCACGACCGCGAGGTTGGCGACGGTCTGCCCCGGCCGCAGGTTGAGCGTCGACGTGCGGACCGCGGGACGGTCGCCCGGCGCGTAGAGCTGGACGTCGGCAGGCTGTTGCGCGCCGAGGGCCGTCAGGCTCACCACGGCCGCCGTCGCGCCCGCCGGCCGCGGCGTCAGCACCGGGACGATGCGGTCGTCGCCGGCCCGCACGGGCGTGTCCTGCCGACTGTCGTAGCGACGCTTCGGCGTCTGCGCGACGTAGCCGTCACCGCGGCTGGTGGAGCCGTCGTCGTACCAGCCGAGCACGTCCAGCACGACGTGGGCCTGGCCGGCAGAGACCGACAACGAGATGCTGCCGTCCTCGCCCAGGCGCGCCGCCACCAGGTTGGCGACGGTCTGCCCCGCGACGGCGTTCAGCGACGAGGTCCGCCGCGCCGGACGCGTGCCGGTGGGCGTCACCGACAGGTCCAGCGCACGGCTGACGCCGGTCACCGTCGTGTTCACCAGGACCGTGGTGACGCCGGTCGACGGCACGCCACCACGTCCTCGGAGCAGCACCGTGCGGTCGGCGCCAGCCCGGACGGCGCCGCCCTCGGAGCGGGTGTCCAGAACGCGGGTGGGCCGCAGCGCATGGAACTCGCCCGGCGCTCGGGACGGGCCCGACGACGGGTCGGCCGAGGCAGCAGGGGACGGGGCAGGCGAGCTCGTCGACCCGGGTGAGGCGGCCGGGGTCGGGCCGCTCGTCGGTCCGGCCGTGGGGCCGCTCGTCGGACCCGCCGTCGGACCGCTCGTCGGTCCGGCCGTGGGACCGCTCGTCGGACCGCTCGTCGGACCGCTCGTCGGACCGCTCGTCGGACCCGCCGTCGCGCCGGCCGTCGGGGACGCCGTCGGCCCGGTGCTCGGACCGGGCGTGGGGGTCACGTACGGCAGGGCGTCGCCGGCCTGGACGGCGTCGCCCTGGCCCGGGGCGCCGTCGCGGCCGTGGTAGTCGAAGGCGAAGTACGGCCCGCCCAGGCACGGGTTGGTGACCAGCCCGTCCGGGCGCAGGAAGTTGTTCTTCATCACGCGCCCGCAGGGGCTGTTGCGCGGCGCCTCGTGCGGGTCCTCGCCGACCGTCTGCGCCACGTTGTCGGTCGGAGCCGGTGGCGTCCCCTTGCCCGTCGCCGGGTCGAACGGCCCGATGTCGAAGTAGACGATCGCGCTACCCCGGTACGGATACGACGGGATCCGGGGGACCAGCGCCGAGGGCACGACGTCCGGTGAGCGTCCCGGCTCCAGCGTGTCGGGGTCGATGCCCGCGCCGATCGTGCGGGCGGCGGTGTCGGCGGTGACGTTCGCGACCTGGTGGTCACCGAAGCCCACCTGGTACATCACCTGGTGCGGCGGCGTGTTCGGCAGCTCCTGGCCGGGCACCAGCGCGTTGATGTAGCCGTTGGGGTCGCCGCGGTCCCACAGGATCTGGATGACCGACAGCAGCAGCGGACGCTCGTACTCGCTCGGATAGGCGGTGTAGAGCGGGATCGCGTAGAGCGCGAAGTCGGTGCTGCGTCGCAGCAGCGTGGAGTAGTTCATGCCGGGCACACCCAGCACGCCGTGGTCGACGTCGGGGGCGATCGCCATCACGACCCCGCCGTAGATGCCGCCCTGGCTGTTGCCGTCGTAGTAGCCGCGCGTGGTGTCGATGAAGCTCTCCAGGCCGTGGCCCTTGTCGACCTTGAAGGCCGCGTTGGAGGAGAAGCCCTTGGCATGGACCATCAGCCGGGACAGGTAGAGGAAGTTCAGCTCGCCCTGCTGGGTGTGGTCGATGACGGCCGGGAAGCGGTCCATGTCTGCCAGCGCCTGGACCACGGTGCCGACGTCGTTGAAGGCGAAGCCTTCCCAGTCGGTGGCGCAGTAGAGGAAGCCGTGCTCGGAGATCATGGCGCGCACCTGGCCCTGCCCGACCTCGCTCTGTCCACCGAGCAACCCGTGGCCGTACAGGCTCGGCCGCACCTTCTCCAGCGTCGGGGCGTCGTAGACGCGCCGGGGCACCTTGCAGGTGAAGCTGGGGGTCGAGACGTTGCCCGGGATCTGCAACGGGGTCGTGGAGTCGGTGTCGGTCGGGGCGTAGGCGAACTGACCGCCCGGCGCGCAGCGCGCGGTGGTGATGTAGCACGGCACGGTGAAGGTGCCGGTGATGGTCCGCACGCCCTGGTTGTCGACGGTCGGCGCGTTCACGGTGAAGGCGGGCGCCTCGCCCTGGACCACCCGGTCCGCGAGGTTCGGGTCACCGAGCTGGCGGAACGCGTCGTCGCGCATCGACAGCAGCCGGCCGGCGATGTTCTGCTGGCTCGCGATCGAGAAGTCCCACGCCTGGTACAGGCTGGCGCGGTCGATACCGGCGCTCGTCAGGACCGGGAAGATGTCCTTCTCGTAGCGCTCGGTCCGCGGGTCGGCCTGCGCCAGCGGGCTCTGGTCGCGGTAGATCTTGAAGCCCTCGGTGGCGGCGATCGTGGCGCCGTCGGCGTTCTTGAGGTTGCGCATCGCCACGACGTAGCGGTGCCCGTTGACGAAGTTGCGGGCCGGGCGGATCAGGACGTTGACGTTGGCCGTGTTCAGCGGCCGCGGCGGGTTCGGGGTCGCGCCGGGCGCAGGCTGGTCGGTCTGGTCGGCGACCTCCCCGGTCGCCAGCGCGGGGGCGGAGCCCTGCGCCAGCGGCGCGAGCGGGTTGACGTCGATCTCGGTCCAGATCGGCCACCGCTGCCCGGTCTGCACGTCGAAGACGATGATCGGCGCGTCGAGGTCGCGGTAGCGCGCCAGATCGGTGATCGGCACGCTGCCCGTGCGGGCGAACGCCTTCGGGTTGTCCAGGCCGGGCACCTTCACGACCAGCAGCTGGCCGGGCGAGAAGCCGTCGCTCGCGGCATAGGGCAGCGGGCTGATCGGCTTGCCGGCGGCGTTCTTCGGCATCCCGGCGGCCGGCAGGTTGAGCCGTCGTCCGGCGCCGGTCCCGGTGGTGTAGAGGTTGCTGGGGAACGGCAGCATGCAGGTCGTGCCGTCGGCCCCGGGCGTCGGCAGGACGGTGCGGTCGCACGGGTTCAGGACGTCGACCGGACCGGTCGCCACCGGCTTGTCGTCCGGACGCGCAGTCGCGTCCCCGGGTACCGGACCGGCGGCGACGGCGGCGCCCGGCACGGTGACGCCGCCGCACGCCAGGGTGGCGGCGAGCAGGACGGTGATCAGCCTCGGTCGGCTCAAGGGGGGGCTCCTGATGTGCTCGGGGGTTGCTCTCATGTTTCGCCCTCGGGACAGCTTCTCCTGCTTCGGCGGCGTCCTCGATGGCGTCCTGTCCCGTGGGTCCTACGCTGGACGCCCGCTGACAGGAGGCTGCCCGTGCCGACCGCGACCCCCCTGCTGCTCCTGGACGTCGACGGCGTCGTGAACGCGCTCGACGAGGTCGCCGCCCGCGACACCTGGCCGGACCTGCGTCGCGGCTCGGCGAGCGCCCTCGGCTCGCGCTGGCCGATCCTGTACGCGCCTTTCGTCCTCCAGACGCTGGGCGGCTGGCACCGCGACGGGCTCGTCGAGCTGCAGTGGCTGACCACCTGGGGGTGCGCCGCCAACGGTGAGCTGCGGCTGCTGCTCGGCCTGCCCGAGCTCGCCGTCGCGGGTACCTACGCGGACGAACCGAGCCGGCCGGACGACCGGGCTCCCCTGCCGGAGACCGACGCCGCGGCCGGTGCGACCGCGGCCCGGGGCGCCGGCGGGCCCTCGCCCGCCCTCGCTGCCGTGACGCCGTCCGCGCCGGCACGCAGCACCGAGCGCTGGTGGAAGTTCGACGCCGTCCGCCGACTGCACGCCGAGGATCCGGCGCGGGTGCTGGTCTGGGTCGACGACGAGCTGCACGTGCCCGGCAGCCGGTACCTGGCGTGGGCGAGGGACAGCGGCACGGTGCTGGCCGTGGGTCCCCACCCGGCCTGCGGCCTCACCGCCGAGGACCTGGCCGGCGTCCGCGACTGGTTGGCCGCACGCTGACAGGCCCGGACGCTGCGCGAGCGTCGCGGCGAGGCCACCGGCGCCGGTCGGGCGCTCCCCCGGCCCAGGTCAGTGCTCGGGCGCCGGGTTGTAGTAGGTCGTGAAGACGCGCCGTCCGCCCTTGCCGTCGCCGCCCGACACCTGTCGGGTCACCAGGATGCTGAAGCCACCGTCGTCGCGCGGCCTGCGGTCACCGGTGGTGCTCTGCACGCGGCGGCCGCCGTTGTCCCCGTACAGCGAGACGGTGACCGACGTCGGTGTGCTGGCCGTGCGGACGAGCAGCCCGTGCGCGGTGTCGTTGACGAAGCGCACGTCCAGGGTGGGGAAGTTGACCGTCGACTCGCGGCCGGGCGGGTAGCGGCTGATGTAGAAGCTGTGCGGCTTGTGCGCCGGGATGGGCACCCCGGCGAAGTAGGCGGCGTTGAACAGGGTCGTCGCGAACTGCGACACCCCGCCGCCGACCTGCTGCACCAGCTCGCCGTCCAGGATCGCGCCGTCCTCGACGAAGCCGTTGGCCTTGGTCCGCCGGCCCGCGGTGCCGTTGAGCGAGAACTCCTCGCCCGGGGCCAGATAGGTGCCGTCGACGATGGCGGCGATGCGGCGGATGTTCGTCACCCGGGGCTGTCCCGGCTGGTAGTAGGTGGTGAAGGTGCTCACCAGCCGGCTCACGCCGGCGGCCTTCGCCTGGGCGGTCGTCAGGTCGGGCTCGCTGACGTCGACCGGGAGCACGCCCTCGCGGTCGACGCCGTAGACGAGATCGGTGAGGTGCTGCACGGCGACGTCGACGTCGATGCGTCGACCGACCACCCCGGGCACGACCGTCACCACGGCCGGGCGCGGGGTCCAGCTGGTGGAGCCCTTGACGTCGAAGGTGGGGGGTCGGCCTTCGACGGCGAAGGTGGCCGCGCGCCCGGGCCGCTGGATCGGTGCCAGCAGCCGGTCGACCACCTTCGTGAGCAGGGGCTGGTCGACGGTCAGGTCGAACGCTCCCGCCTCGTGCACCCCGGACAACGCCGTCGCGAGCTGCGTCGGCGGCACCTCGACGACGAGCTCGCCCGCCGACAGCCGGTAGGGCGTCTGCAGCGCACGACGGGCGGCGGCCGCCACCGCCTCGATGCGCTCGGCCGTCACCGGTGGGGGCAGGGTCACCACGGGCAGCACGACCTCGTCGGCACCGGCCGTCTGCAGTGCGCGGAGCACGGCCGTCGTCGCACCCTCGGTGTCGAGCCGCAGCCCGGCGACGGGCGCCTGGACCGTCACGGTGGTGCCCTCGATCGAGAAGCCCCCGGGGTCGGGCTCACGGGCCAGGTCAGCGGCCACGGCGGCGAGCGAGCGGGCCACCTGCTGCTCGTCGATCGCGACGGTCAGCGGCACCGCGCGCTCAGCACCGCGCAACGGGGCCAGCAGCGGCGAGAGCACCGAGCCGCGGCCGGCTCGGACGGCCTGCGCGGCGGTGCTGGCCAGATCGACGTCGACGCCGAGGTCGGCGCGGGCGACCGGTCGCCGCTCGCCGGCGCGCACCAGCGTCAGCGACCCCGCCTCGACCTCGCGCTCGGTGCCCGCGAGCGCCCGCTCGATGTCGGCCGCGCCGAGACCGGAGACGTCGATGCCGGACACCGTCGTCCCGGGCAGCGCCTCGCCCTGGCGGACCAGCACGACTGCCGTGGCGGTCCCCGCGCCGCCGAGGACCCCCGCCAGCGCCACCGCCAGCAGTGCCGACCTCACGAACACGTCCTCCCGTCGTCGGCGCAGCCCTGACCGGACGCGCCCTGCTGCCCACACCCTGCCCGTACAAGGTGACATCCAGACGACAAATCGCCGGGACCCGCGCGGGCATGGATGCGACGGAGCGGGGTATCGAGGTCGAACACGAGTTCGAGCAGAGGAGCCGCAGATGGTAGATCCCGCAGACGTCACGCAGAACCCCGAGAAGGACCCGGCCGACTGGGTGACCGGTGACCAGCCGGCGACCGGGCCGCAGCAGAGCTACCTGTCGACGCTGGCCCAGCAGACCGGCGAGCAGGTCGACCCCACCTCGCTCACCAAGGCCGAGGCGTCGCAGAAGATCGACGAGCTGCAGGACCGCTCCGGCTGAGACGGCCCGCCGGCGTCAGTTGGAGATGACGGTGTTGAACAGGAAGGCGACGAAGGCCAGGAACGCAAGGACGAACAGCAGCCCGAGCAGCCACTCGAAGCCGTCCCGCTCGTCCTCGAACGTCGCGTCCTTGCCCAGCAGCTGCTCCAGGTCGCGTCCGGCGACGGCGTCCTTCGCGCGGCCTGACGCCGGGCTCGGCGGGATCGTCGCGGGCGCGACCGGAGCGAAGCGGTCGGGGTCCAGCGCCGGGTCCAGCGGCACGGCACGGCCAGGGGCCGCGGGGGGAGCCGCCTGCTCCGCCCGGAAGCGGTCGGGGTCGCCGGCCGGGTCCAGCGGACGGGCCCGTCCCACGGCGCGGCCCTGCCCGAGACGGACCTCCGCCGGCTCGACGGGCGGGGCCAGCGGCCGCTCGCGGTCGATCTGGTCGGGCAGCCCGAGGCGCGGCTCCGGTTCGTGCCGGACGCGCCGTCCGGGCTGCCGTGGCAGGACCGGCAGCGCCGGGTCGTCGTCTGGTTCCTGCGGACCGGTCATGCCGGCCCCCCTTCCATGTGCGGGTAGCCGTGCTCGTGGGGCGGGTCGAACGTGGTCTTGAGGGTACGCGGGGAGGTCCAGCGCAACAGGTTCAGCACCGACCCGGCCTTGTCGTTCGTGCCGCTCTGCCGGGCGCCGCCGAAGGGCTGCTGACCGACGACCGCCCCCGTCGGCTTGTCGTTGACGTAGAAGTTGCCGGCCGCGAAGCGCAGGGCCTGGCTGGCCTGCGCGACGGCGTAGGCGTCGTCGGCCAGGACCGCCCCGGTGAGCGCGTACGGCGTCGACCGGTCGACGAGCGCCAGCGTGTCCGTCCACGCGGCATCCTCATAGACGTGCACGGCGAGCACCGGGCCGAAGAACTCGGTGGTGAACACCTCGTGCAGCGGATCGCTGCCCACCAGCACCGTCGGCGACACGAAGAAGCCTTCGCTGTCGTCGGAGGTCCCCCCGCCAGCACCTCCAGCGAACCGGCCTGCGCCGCGCGCTGCTGCACGGCCGACAGCCGGTCGAACGCCCGCCGGTCGATCACGGCGCCGCCGAAGTGCCGGAAGTCGGTGACGTCGCCGTAGGACAGCGAGCGGGTGCGGTCGGCCAGCCCGTCCCGCAGCCCGCCGTCCCACAACGACCGCGGCACGTACGCCCGCGACGCCGCGCTGCACTTCTGGCCCTGGTACTCGAACGCACCTCGCAGCAGGGCGATCTCGGCAGCCTCGGGGTCGGCTGAGGGATGCACGATCACGAAGTCCTTCCCGCCGGTCTCGCCGACCAGCCGCGGATAGCTGCGGTAGGAGGGCAGGTGCTGCGCGACGGCCTGCCACAGCCGGTGGAAGGTCGCCGTCGAGCCCGTGAAGTGGATGCCGGCCAGGTCAGGGTGCGGCACCGCGACCTCGCTGACCGCCTGCCCGTTGCCGGTGACCAGGTTGACGACGCCCGGCGGCAGCCCGGCCGCCTCCAGGAGCCGCATCGTGTGGTGCGCGGCGAGCTGCTGCGTCGGCGACGGCTTCCAGACGACGGTGTTGCCCATCAGCGCCGGAGCCAGCGGGAGGTTGCCGGCGATCGCCGTGAAGTTGAACGGCGTGATCGCCAGCACGAACCCCTCCAGCGGACGGTGGTCGAGCCGGTTCCAGACCCCCGGCGAGCTGATCGGCTGCTCGCTGAGCAGCTGCCGTCCGAACGCCACGTTGAAGCGCAAGAAGTCGACGAGCTCGCACGCGGCGTCGATCTCGGCCTGCTGCACCGTCTTGCTCTGGCCGAGCATCGTGGCGGCGTTGAGGGTGTCGCGCCACGGCCCGGCCAGCAGGTCGGCGGCGCGCAGCAGCACCGCCGCGCGGTCGTCGTAGGACAGGTCGCGCCACAGCGGCGCGGCGGCGCGCGCGGCGTCGACCGCGTCCTGGACGTCCGCCGCGGTCGCCTCGTGCGTCGTACCCAGGACGGCGCGGTGCCGGTGCGGCTGGACGACGTCGATCGCAGGACCCGCCCCGGGCCGCTGACGGCCGGCGATCGTCATCGTCAGATCGACGTGCTCGCATCCCAGCTCGGCCAGGCGCGACTGCAACGAGGCACGTTCGGCACTGCCGGGTGCGTAGGCCCGGACCGGTTCGTTGAGCGGGACAGGGACAGAGGTGACGGCGTCCACGGGCCGATGCTCCCATCCGGGACCAGGTAGCCGCTGCAGACCCGCGACGGGGCCTCTATGGTGCAGCGATGCGACGTCGAGTCCTCCGGCCCACCCGCGCAGCTGCTGTCGTGATCGTCCCGCTGCTGCTGGCCGCGTCGGCCTGCAGCGGCCAGGACGACCCGGTGGCGGTCGCCACACCCTCCACCGCCGCCTCGTCGTCCGCTGCTGCTGCTGCGCCGTCCGCGTCGCCCCCGGCAGCGGCAGCAGCGCCGGTGCTGCTGTTCGGTGACGGCATCGACACCGGCGACATGGTGCTGACCTTCAGCGACACGAGCTACGACACGGCTCGCCCGGCGCTGGACGCCGCGTTCGGCAAGCCCACGACGGACTCCGGCGAGGTGGCCAACACCGGCGCCTACGGCGTGTGCCCGGAGAAGCGCCAGCACGTGCTCGAGTACGGCGCAGGCGCGGTGCAGGTGCGCTTCGGCGACGTCCCCGGGCCGGGCGTCAGCCTGCTGGCGTGGAGGCTCTCTCGGGGCAGCACCGACACCGCCGCGAAGGTGAGACTGCTCGTCGGTGACCAGGCCACCTACGAGTTCGGCCCCGGATCCACGCTCGGTGACCTGCGCGCCGGCGCCGGCGAGGCGCTGGAGGTCTCCGACGAAGAGCCGATCGGCGCTTCCTTCAAGATCCAGGACCAGTCCAGCGGCCTGTACGGAACCCTGACGGGGACCACGGACGCCGACACGGTCGAGTACGTCCAGGGCGGGGGCTCCTGCGGCGAGTGAGCCCGCCGCGTCGGTTGTTGCTGCTGTGCGTCGCCCTGGTCGCGGTCGTCGCGGTCGGGTCGCTCGTGCTCGCGCGGGTGCTGCGCGTGGCTCCGGTGACGGGTCCGGCGACGTCGCAGGCCGGCGCCGGACCGGTGCTGCTGGTGCCCGGCTACGGCGGGTCGACGGCGGCGCTGGAGGTGCTCGCCGCTGCGCTGCGGGCGCAGGGACGCACCGCGTCGGTCCTCGCGCTGCCCGGCGACGGGACCGGCGACCTGCGGGTGGCAGCGCTGGCGCTCGGGACGGCTGCCGATGCTGCCTCGGCAGCGGGCGCGCCGTCGGTCGACGTCGTCGGCTACAGCGCGGGCGGGGTCACGGTGCGGCTGTGGGCGCAGGAGCATGCCGCACAGGCGCGTCGGATCGTCACGCTCGGCGCCCCGCACCACGGCACGAAGGTGGCCGCGCTGGGGGCGGCCCTCGTGCCCGGCGCGTGCCCGCAGGCGTGCCGTCAGCTGATCCCCGGCAGCGATCTCCTCGCCGCCCTGAACCGGGGTGACGAGACCCCCGACGGCCCGCAGTGGATGTCGGTCTGGACCGAGCAGGACCAGACGGTGACGCCGCCCGACACGGCCCACCTCGACGGCGCCGTCGACGTCGCCCTGCAACAGCTGTGCCCGGCCCTGTCGGTGACGCACTCCGGGCTCCCCCGCGACCCGGTGGTGACCCGGATCGTCGTGGCGGCGCTGTCGGAGCCCGAGCTCGGCGACCCGGACCGCCAGGTGTGCGGGTGAAGGTGCTGCTGCTGGCCGACACGCACCTGCCGCGACGGGCGCGCGACCTGCCCGCACAGGTGTGGGACCGCGTCGACGCGGCCGACCTGGTCGTGCACGCCGGCGACTGGTGCGAGGTCGGGCTGCTCGACCGCCTGCAGGCGCGGGCGCAGGTGCTCGGCTGCTGGGGCAACAACGACGGTGACGACCTGCGCATGCGGTTGCCCGAGGTGGCCCGCGCGACGCTCGGCGGCGTGCGCGTCGCGGTCGTGCACGAGACGGGCGCTGCAGCGGGGCGGGAGAGGCGGGCCGACCGCGACCATCCGGAGACCGATCTGCTGGTGTTCGGCCACAGCCACGTCCCGTGGGACACCGTCACGCCAGGTGGGCTGCGGCTGCTCAACCCCGGCTCCCCCACCGACCGGCGGCGGCAGCCCGTCTGCACCTGCCTGACCCTGACGCTGGACGGCGGCGAGGTGCGCGACGTCGTCCTGCATCCGGTATCGCGAGATCCGGTGCCGCGTGGCTAGCGTGAGGACCGTGCATCCCCTGCTGACCGATCCGTTGCTGCGTCTGGAGCACCTGGAGGTGCCGGGGGGCCCGTTGGCGGTGCTGCGGCGTGACGCCGGGGCTGCTGACACGGCGCTGCCGACGGTGCTGCTGGTACCCGGGTTCACCGGCAGCAAGGAGGACTTCCGGCTGCTGCTGGCACCGCTGGCCGAGGCCGGTCACCCGGTGGTCGCGCTCGACCTGCGCGGGCAGTTCGAGTCGCCCGGCCCGCCCGACGGTGACTACTCCACCGCGGGGCTCGGGACGGACGTGCTCGCCGTCGTCGACGCGCTGGACTGCGGACCCGTGCACCTGGTGGGCCACAGCTTCGGCGGGCTGGTCTGCCGCGCCGCGGTGCTGTCGCGTCCGACGGCCGTCGCGACGTTCACGCTGCTGGGCTCGGGACCGGCGGCGCTGACCGGTCCGCGGGTGGACCTGCTGCCGTTCCTGCGCCCGCTGGTCCAGCAGGGGATGGCGGCGCTCGTCGCGACCGTCGACGCGCTGAACCCGTCCAACGCCAGGTGGCTGGCGCTCCCGCCGCAGGTGCAGGAGTTCCTGCGCGACCGGATGCTCGCCTCCAGCCCGGACGCGCTGCTGGGCATGGCGGACGCCCTGACGACCGAGCCCGACCGGGTGGCGGCGCTGGCTGCTGCCGGCGTGCCGCTGCTCGTGCTGCACGGGGCGGACGACGACGCCTGGCTGCCACCGGTGCAGGCGCAGATGGCCGCCGACCTGGGTGCGCAGCACGTCGTGGTGCCCGGCGCGGCGCACTCCCCCGCCGTCGAGAACGCTGACGCCACGGTGGCGGCGCTGCTGGCGTTCTGGCGCTAGGCGAAGCCGGGCTCGCCCGCCGCCTGGCTGGGCGTGTCGTCGCCCTGACCCTCGGCCTGCTGGGCACCGGGGTCGGTGGTGACGATCGCCGGCACCGCCTCGTGGGCCGTGTCGGCTGTGCCGACCGTGTCGGCTGTGCCGGCACTGCCGGCACTGCCAGCGCCGTCGGAGGAACTGTGGGCACCGCCGGCCGCACCGTCGCTCTGCTGCACGACCTCGAAGGCCCAGACCGTCGAGCCGCTGGCCGCAGGGGCGGCGCCGTCCGGGCGTCCGCTCGCCTGTGCGTGGCCCTGCCCGAAGGCCTGCGAGGAGCGCCAGTCCTGGAAGTGCTGCTCGCTGGCCCAGCGGGTGTAGACGAGGTAGTCCGAGGTGCCCTCCAGCGGCCGCAGCAGCTCGAAGTGCTCGAACCCGGGAGCGCTGTCGACGGCGCCCTGCCGGGCGGCGAACCGCCCCTCGAGCGTGCTGCCGGCACCCTCGGGCACGGTCAGGACGTTGATGGCGACGTAGCTCACGCAGACTCCTCGTTCTCGACGGACTCTGACGCTCTCACGCGCTGCCGGCCCCCGCCCGGCGCCCCCGACGACGTGTGGAGGCGGGCGGCTCGTGGGAGGCTGAGACGATGACCGAGCAGCCGCAGGACGCACCCGACCTCGGCCTCTACGGGCCGGACAGCATCACCTGGCGCGTGCACGCGGACCCGTCGATGGCGCTGGCCGGCCTGCGCGCGCTGCTGCTGCAGGCCGTCCATCCGCTCGCGATGTCGGGCGTGGCGCAGCACAGCGACTTCCGGGAAGACCCGTGGGGGCGGCTCTTCCGGACCGCCGAGTACGTCGGGGTCACGACCTACGGCACGACCGAGCAGGCGCGTCGCGCCGGGGCGAAGGTGCGCGGCATCCACCGCAAGCTCGCCGGGATCGAGCCGGAGTCCGGCCGCACCTACCGGGTCGACGACCCCGACCTGCTGCTGTGGGTGCACTGCGTGGAGGCCGAGTCGTTCCTGTCGACAGCGCTGCGCTGCGGCCTGCGGCTGTCGGCGGCCGAGCAGGACCGCTACTACGCCGAGCAGACGGTCGGCGCCACCCTGGTCGGGCTGGACCAGGCGCAGGTGCCGTCGTCGACCGTGCAGATGGCGAGCTATTTCCGCGACGTGCGGCCGCAGCTGCGGGTCACGCACGCGGCGCGCGACGCCGCCCGGTTCGTCCTGTGGCCGCCGATGCCTGCCCTGGTGGAGATCGGCACACCCGCCCGCCCCGCCTGGGTCGCGCTCGCCGGCGCCGGCTTCGCGATGCTGCCGCGCTGGGCCCGGCGGCTCTACCGGTTCCCGGGCCTGCCGACCACCGACCTCGCCGCGACCGCCGCGGGCCTGGCGTTCCGCACCGGCCTGCTGGCGGTACCGGACGCCGTCCGGACCGGGCCGCACCTCAAGGACGCCCGCGCCCGCGCAGCGCTGGCCGCAGGGCGGTAGGGACAGGTCAGGTGCGCGCCGCGCACGCTGCGAGGCCGCGGCCGTCGAGCTGCAGCAGCCGCCCCTCCGGCGGCGCGACGAAGCCGTAGGAGGCGTAGAGCGGGTGCGCGTCCTCGGTCGCCAGCAGCACCCGGCGCAGACCCCAGCCGGCGCACCGGGCCAGCGCGTGCTCGACCAGCCGGCGACCCACCCCGCGGCCGCGCGCGCTCTCGGTCACCCAGACGTCGGCCAGCCAGGCGAACGTCGCCTGGTCGGTCACCAGCCGGCAGTAGCCGATCTGGGTGCTGCCCTCGTACGCACCTGTCACGGCGCTGCCGGCTGCCGCCCGCCCGACGACCTCGCGGCTGACCCCCGGCGACCAGTAGGCGCTGGCCAACCAGCCGGTGACCAGGTCCAGGTCCAGCCGCTCCGGGTCGTCGGAGAGGTCCAGGGCGTCGGCGGGGCTGCTCCCGGCTGCGTCCGTCACAACCGGGCGAGCCGCTCGGCGGCAGCGTGCAGCGTCGCGAGCTGTTTCGGGAACGCGAAGCGGATCAGCCCGGCGCCGTCGGCCGGGTCGGCGAAGAACGACGTCCCGGGCACCGCGGCGACGCCCGGGTCGACGACGAGCCGGCGGGCGAACGCGCTGCTGTCCTGCGCCGGGTCCAGCGCGCCGGTGGTGCACAGCACGTAGTAGGCGCCGTCGGGCACCCGGAAGGTGAAGCCCGCCTCGGTCAGGACCGCACAGAGCACGTCCCGCCGCTCGCGGTAGGCAGCCTGGGTCTGGGCGTAGTACGAGGCAGGCAGCGCCATCGCCGCGGCGCCCGCGGCCTGCAGCGGTGCTGGTGCGCCGACGGTGAGGAAGTCGTGCACCTTGCGGATGCCGGCGGTGATCGCCAGCGGCGCCACGGCCCATCCCACCCGCCAGCCGGTGACCGCGTAGGTCTTGGACAGCGCGTTGATGGTGACCGTCCGGTCCTCCAGCCCCGGCACCGTCGCCGGCGGGACGTGCGGCACGTCGTAGGTGAGGTGCTCGTAGATCTCGTCGGTCAGGCACAGGACGTCCCACTGCTGGCACAGGCTGCTGATCAGCTCGAGCTCGGCGCGCGAGAAGACCTTGCCGGTCGGGTTGTGCGGGGTGTTGACGATGATCGCGCGGGTGCGCTCGCCGAAGGCCGCCCGCAGCTGCGCCTCGTCGATGCTCCAGTCCGGGGCGTGCAGGTCGACGAAGACCGGGGTCGCGCCGGAGAGCACCGCGTCCGGCCCGTAGTTCTCGTAGAACGGCGAGAAGACGATGACCTCGTCCCCGGGATCGACGGTCGCCAGCAGGGTCGCGATCATCGCCTCGGTCGAGCCGCAGGTGACCGTCAGCTCGGTCTCCGGGTCGATGCTCCAGCCCGGATAGGTCGCGGCGGTCTTGGCGGCGATGCCGTCGCGGAAGTTCTTGGCGCCCCAGGTGACGGCGTACTGGTTGACGTCGCCGTCGATGGCCGCCTTCGCGGCGTCCTTGAGCTCGGTCGGGCAGGCGAAGTCGGGGAAACCCTGCGCGAGGTTCACTCCGCCCGAGGCGGTGCACAGCCGCGACATCTCACGGATCACCGACTCCTGGAAGCTGGCGGCCTTGGCGCTCGTCCACTCACGTCTCATGCCGGCCACCCTGCCAGACCGGTCCGGTCAGGTGGGCGCCCAGCCACCGCCGTCAGGCGCGCCACCGGCGGCGTCGTCCGGGGCCGCACGGCGACGCCGACCGAGGACCAGCCCGCCCGCCAGGAGCGCCGTCACGGCCAGCCCGACCAGCCCGACGGTGCGGCGGGAGGTCGAGGGCACCGGAGCGGGACGCACCTGCGTGCGCACCAGCTCGGCGAACTCGACCAGCGCCCCGGTGAGCGTCCGCGGCCCGAACGGCTCGTCGAGCCGACTGGTCAGCACCTTGTCCAGGGCGGCGTCGGCGTCGAAGCCCGACCGGGGGCCTGCGCCCGCCTGCAGCTCTTCTCCGTCGGTGACGACGAGCACGACCGCTGTCGGGTCCTGGACCTCTTCCAGCACCCGCAGCATCACCGCCCCGACCCCCAGCTCCTCAGCGTCGGCGCTGGCCTGCGGCAGCACCGCGACGTAGGTCGGGACGGGGGTGCCGGCCAGGGCCGCACGCACCGCGACGGCGTCGGGCACCACCGTGCTGGCCGCGTCGACGTAGAGCGGGTCCTGCCGGAGCCTGGACGCCACGGTCGACAGGTCCGGCGGCGCTGCCGACGCCGGAGCAGCGAGCAGCAGCACCAGCAGCACGGCCACCAGGGCGCGGGCCCGGCTCATCCGGTGAGCACCTGGACGCCGGTCGCCCCGGCGACGAGCCGCTCGTAGACCGCCTCCGACGTGGTGTTCTCGCCCAGGCGCACCGTCTTGGCCGCGCCGTGGAAGTCGCTGCTGCCGGTGGTGAACAGACCGAGCTCGGCGGCCAGGCCGCTGAGGTGGGCGCGGGCGTCGTCGTCGTGATCGACGTGGTCGACCTCCAGCCCGGCGAGCCCGGCAGCCGCCATCGCGGCGATCGTCGCGTCGGGGACGGTGCGGCCCCGCTTGCCGGCTCCGGGATGGGCGAAGACCGCGACGCCGCCGGCACCGGTCACCTGCCGGATGCCGTCGAGCACGTCGACCTCGATCTTGGGAGCCCAGTACCGGCCGCGCGTCCCGAGCCATCGCGGGGTGAAGGCGTCGGCGACCGTCGCGAGGTGTCCCTGCTCGACGAGCGCCTGCGCGAGGTGCGGCCGCCCGACGGTGCCCTGGGCCAGCTCGCGCACCCGCTCCCAGGTGACGCCGGTGCCGTCGGCCTCCAGCAGCCGGGCCATCTGCTCGCCCCGCTGCTCGCGCGAGCGCCGCAGCGCCAGCCGGGTGGCGGCGAAGGCCGGCTCGGCCGGGTCGAACAGGTAGCCCAGCAGGTGCAGGCTGATGCCGTCGGCGACGCAGGACAGCTCGACGCCGCGGACCAGCGACAGGCCGACCGGCAGCGCCGCCACCGCCCGCTCCCACCCGGCTGTCGTGTCGTGGTCGGTGAGCGCGACGACGTCCAACCCCTCGGCGCGAGCCTGTCGCAGCAGGTCGGCCGGCTCGGTGGTGCCGTCCGAGGCGGTGCTGTGGGTGTGCAGGTCGATCCGGGGGCCGCTCACGGCAGGAGCGGGTCGCCGGGGAGCATGACCCCGAGGCTAGCGGCGGGGCAGGTTCAGTCCAGCCGCGTGGTCGGCGCCCCGAACGGCAGGCCCTCGCCCGCGTGGGACTCGTGGCGCAGGTCGTGCAGCTCGACGTGCTCGAGCAGGACGAGCTCGGCAGCCGGCGGCCACAGGACCGCCCACAACCAGACCCCCAGCGCCTCACCGGCGAAGGCGATGCGGTCCGGGCTGCTCGCGCAGCGCCACAACGCCGTCGGGTGCCCGGCAGCCAGCACCTTGGCGTCGGGGGCGCCGTCCGCCACGCAGCCGGGGTCCAGGGCGCCGACCCCGCTGAGACGACCGCCGAGCCCCGTCCCAGGCTCTTCCGCAACGAGCACCAGGTCGGCCGGGCCACCGAGCGGGGACGGTCCGGACAGGGCGAGCGCCACCGCGCGGGCCGGACTGCGCGGCTCGCGCGCCGCGGCGAGCCCGGTGACGGTCCAGCCGGCCAGCAGCGGGAGCGGCGACCAGACCGGGACGGCCGAGTCGGCGGCGGTCTGCGCCAGCACCTCGCTGCTGAGGCGGGGCCAGGTCTGCAGCGGCAGCACCGGTCCGTGCGCGTCGCAGTCGAAGGTGCTGGTCATGAGCCCCGGGGCGCGCAGCACGCTGCCGCACCGGGGGCAGGTGGCAGGAGTCACCTGATGACCGTCCGCCAGACGTCGGTCCAGGTCAAGGCCCCGGCGAGACCGGTCAGTCGACGACGCGACGGACCGGGATCTCCTCCTCGACGACCCGCCGGGCGACCACCGGCTCTTCCACGACGCGCTGCACCGGCCGCCGGCGCACCGTCCGGCTGACGCGACGAGGACCTCGGTCGAGGGCCCCGGTAGCCACCAGGCCGGCCACGACGACCACGGTGATCCCGACGATGACCAGGAGAGTAATCATGGTCGGCGTTGTGCCCCGTCGACGCCGCGGCAACCTGCGGCGTCCGGGTGAGGCTGCTACTCGCGGAGCTCGGGACGCCCGGGGAACTCGCCACCGGTCGTCTCGGCGTAGCTGCGCTTGGGGATCATCACCTTGCGCCGGAAGATGCACACCAGGACGCCGTCCTGGTTGTAGCCCTTGGTCTCGACGTAGACGACGCCGCGGTCGTCCTTGCTCTTGCTCTCGGTCTTGTCGAGCACCTCGGTCTGGCCGTAGATGGTGTCGCCGTGGAAGGTCGGGAACACGTGCTTGAGGCTCTCGACCTCCAGGTTCGCGATCGCCCGACCGGACACGTCCGAGACCGACATGCCCAGCAGCAACGAGTAGACGTAGTTGCCGACGACGACGTTGCGGCCCTGCTGCGTGGTCGCGGCGTAGGTCGCGTCCAGGTGCAGCGGGTGGTGGTTCATGGTGAGCAGGCAGAACAGATGGTCGTCGTACTCGGTGACGGTCTTTCCCGGCCAGTGCTTGTAGACCGCGCCGACCTCGAACTCCTCGTAGTACCGACCGAACTGCACTGATCCTCCTGCTGTCGGGGTGGAGCCCGATCCTCGCAGACGGTCAGTGCCACACGATCGGGGGTCCGTGCCCTCCGCAGTCGGCCAGCACCCGGGTACGACCGCGCGGCCACGAGGTCAGGGTCAGCGCGAAGGAGCCGTGCGCGCCGCCGGCGGGGGCGGTCGGCTCCAACGCGAGGTGCGCCAGCGGCGCCCGGACGCTGGCCTGCCGACCGGCGGCGGCGAGCGCGGCGTCGACCCGGTCGCGCTCGTGGGGCGAGAGGTACTGCCGCACCACCGAGTGCCAGACGACCGTGACGACGCCCGGACGGGAGCTGCCGAGCTCCCGCTCCAGGAACGCTCCCGCGCCCGACCGCTCGACCGGCACCGGGTGCGCCGCCGCCACCGTCAGCGCCGCCCGCAACCGTTCGAGCCGGTCGCGCTGGTCGGCCCAGACGTAGGAGGTGAGCGTGAGCCTGCCCTCGGTGGAGCACGGGTCGACCGGCGCGGGGTCGCAGCCGCGCCGCTCGATGATCTCCGGGCCCGCCGGCGGCAGCGGCCGGCCCAGGAACGAGCCGCCAAGGTGCACGGCAGACCCGGGGGCGCCGAGGACCCGCCCGTCGGGCAGCGGGTGGGCGAACCGGTCGACCAGCAGGTTCAGCCCGGCGCTCGCACCGATCTCGAGCAGTCGGACCGGGAGCCCGGTGTCGTGCGCGATCTGCGTCAGGCCGGCCAGCAGCGCGGCGCTGCGTCCGACCTCGTTGGTCTGCACCGGGCGGCGCACCAGTTCCGACGAGCGCCGGCTGGTGCTCGGCGACGACCTCCCGCGCCGCCGGCCACAGCGCGCCGGGCGTGCCGCCGACGCTCGGGTAGTGCAGCGCCAGACCGGGAGCCCGGCGCTCCAGCACGAGCCGGTGCAGGGCCCCGGCCAGCCGCAGCGCCGGGACGCTGCCGGGCGGGTCGTCCGCCAGCGGCGCCAGCAGCTCGGCGGTCGGACCGCCGTCGCGCAGGTCCTGCCCGGCGCCGAGCAGCAGCTCGTTCATGAACGGCGAACCGGCTCCGGCGCAGAAGCGGGCCTGGGCCACGAACCGCTCTGCCAGCTCGTGCACGCCCATGCGGGCATCCTGCCCCGCCGCTACGGCGCGGTGAGCTCGACCTCGGCCCGTCGCGGGTCGCGCAGGTCGGTGCCGCGGTCCAACCAGCGCTGCTGCAGCGCCGCGGCGCCGTGCACCCGCTTCCACGCGGCCTCGTTCGGCGTCATCGGCAGCAGCGGCAGGAAGCGCACCGGCTCGTAGCCGTCGAGCTCGACGTCGGGCACCGCCGCCCCGGGTTCGCCCACCAGCACGGCGGTGAACGGGGCGCCGTCCCAGAGCGCCTCGCCGAGGTCCAGGCCGGCACCCGGCGTGAGCACGATGCCCTCGACGGCCGGGCTGGCGGCCAGCACCGCCAGCCGGCGAAGCACGTCGTCGTGCCGGTCGCGCACGCTGAGCAGCAGCTCGGCGCGCGGGCCGTCCTCGAGCACCACCAGTGCCCCGGGGTCGCCCATCGGCGCGCGGCTGAGCCCGAGGGTCACGTAGCGCACCAGCCCGTCGGGGTCCGGACCGAAGCGCAGCACGTCGATGCGCTCGGCACCCAGGAAGCTGACCCCGGCCCGGCCGCTGTCCTGCCCCAGCGCGGCCAGCAGCGTCGCCTCGACCTGCAGCAGGACGACGTCGGGGTCCAGGGGCATCAGCGGTGGAGGCGTCAGCCCTTGAGGGCGTAGTCCTTGAGCAGACCGCGGCTGATGATCGTCTTCTGGATCTCGCTGGTGCCCTCGCCGATGAGCAGGAACGGCGCCTCGCGCATGAGGCGCTCGATCTCGTACTCCTTGGAGTAGCCGTAGCCCCCGTGGATGCGGAAGCTCTCCTGGGTGACCTCGGCGCAGTACTCGCTCGCGAGCAGCTTGGCCATGCCGGCCTCGACGTCGTTGCGCTTGCCGGCGTCCTTGAGCCGGGCGGCGTTCACCATCAGCGCGTGCGCGGCCTCGACCTTGGTGGCCATCTCGGCGAGCTTGAACTGGATCGCCTGGTGCTGGGCGATGGGCTTGCCGAAGGTCGAGCGCTGCTGCGCGTACTGGATCGCCAGCTCGAAGGCGCGGATCGAGATGCCGCAGGCACGGGCGGCGACGTTCACGCGGCCGACCTCGACACCGTCCATCATCTGGTAGAAGCCCTTGCCGCGGCCGGCCTCGCCGCCCAGGATCGTCGACGCCGGCACGCGGGCGGCGTCCAGGATCATCTCGGTCGTCTCGACGCCCTTGTAGCCCATCTTCTCGATCTTGCCGGGGATCGTGACGCCCTGGGCGGTCTCGCCGAAGCCGGCCTCCTTCTCGATGAGGAAGGTCGACATGTTCTTGTAGACCGAGTCGCTGCCCTCGTCGGTCTTGACCAGGGTGGCGATCAGGCCGGCGCGGGCGCCGTTGGTGAGCCACATCTTCTGGCCGTCCAGCACGTACTCGTCGCCGTCGCGGACGCCCTTGCTCTTGATGGCGGCGACGTCGGAACCGCAGCCGGGCTCGCTCATCGAGAAGCCCCCGCGCAGGTCACCGGCGGCCATCTGCGGCAGCAGGCGGGTCTTCTGCTCGTCGGTGCCGTGGTGCATCAGCATGTACGCGACGATGAAGTGCGTGTTGATGACGCCGGAGACGCTCATCCAGCCGCGGGCGATCTGCTCGACCACCAGGGCGTAGGTCAGCAGCGACTCGCCGAGCCCGCCGAACTCCTCCGGGATCATGAGCCCGAACAGGCCCATCTCCTTCATGCCCTCCACGATCGCCTCTGGGAACTCGTCCTTGTGCTCGAGGTCGGTGGCGTACGGGATGATCTCCTTGTCGACGAACCCGCGCACGGTGTCCAGGATCTCGACCTGGACCTCGGTGAGCCCCTCGGTGTTGGCTAGGCGCGGCATGGTGGATCTCCCTCGTCGACGTCCGGACGGCGTCGCACGCACGTGGCGCGCGTGCGACGTCCGAGTGTCCCACCGCACGCCGGGGGGCGGCCAGCCGTACCGGGTGAGAACGGTCACGGGAGCCGGCCGGCTCCGGTCTACGGCCGGTCGCGGAACACCCGGTCGGTCAGCGCCTGGACGTCGCGGTCGAGATGGTCCAGGCGCCGGTCGACGCCGTCCAGGCGGGTGTCGACGGCGTCGAACCGGGTGTCGACCGCATCGAACCGCGCGTTCATCTCGCCCCGCAGGCCGCCGAACTCACCCCGCAAGCCGCCGAACTCGCCCCGCAGGCCGCCGAACTCACCGCGCAGCCCGTCCGCCAGCCCGCGGAGCTCGCCCCGCAGACTCGAGGTCACGAGCGTCATGGCGACGAACAGGCCGGTGACGAAGGTGCCCATGAGCCCGAGCAGCACCCAGGACTGCGCCGTCGTGGTCATGGCCTGAGTGTGGGCGGTCGGCAGGCACGGGGCAAGGGCGCGGTGCTGCCTCTGGACAGGGTCAGGACGGGAAGGCGAACCGTGTCACATCGGTCGGGAACGCGAACCACGCCAGCGCCTTGGCGGGGGTGAACACGCACAGCCCGCCGGCGGCCTCGCCCTCCCACGCGTCCGCGGCCGGTGCGTAGTCCTTGGCCGCGTACTTGCGGCCCATCTCCGCCGCGATGCGGCCACCCAGGACGAGCCCCGGCGGCTTGGCGGGACGCGCCTCGCCGTCGACGATGACGGCCTGCCAGCCGTCCTCCAGGTGCAGCGTGCAGGCCGACGACCGGCGCAGGATCCGGGCGTGCAGCGTCTCGGGCGACCCGTCGTAGTACAGCCGGTCGTCCAGCCAGACGCCCCAGCGCGGGACGACGTGCGGACGGCCGTCGGCGCGGGTGGTCGCCAGCCAGTACTGCGCGGAGTCGACCAGCCGCTGCCGCACGTCACTCCACGGCAGCAGCGCGCCGTCGGTGGTGGGCACGCCGTAGCCGTCAGGGAGTCGGGGGCGGTCGACGCGCAGCGGCTCGTGGTCCGGGTCGTGGTCCATGCCTGCACCCTGCCAGCCCGCAGACGGTTCAGGCCAACCCTCGCTCGCGCAGCACCGCCTGCAGGTGCGGTTCGACCATCGCCCGCACTGCGTCGTTGGCATAGGCCGCCCAGGCGACGTCGGCCACCAGGTCCAGCGGCGCCCGCAGCGGGCCACCGTCCGGGTGGACGACGTGCACACCGGCCCCGGCCGGGACGAGCCAGCCCGCCAGGTCGTACGGGTGCGCGCAGATGCCGGCCCGGTCGCCCAGCAGCGGCCGCAGGTCGGCGGCCCAGCGGTCGTGCCCGTAGGCGAGCTCGGCCATCGTCCCGCCGGTGCAGTACTGGTCCTCGAAGGCCTGCGCCTTGCCGGCGCGGGCCCGGCCGAGGATGCGCCGGTGCACCTCGTCGTCGATCTCGGCCAGCTCGGCACGCGCCCCCGGGAAGTAGCGCGCGACGCCGCCGTACCCCTGCTCGAGCCCGTTGGCGCGCGACGGGTGCAGCGCGAACGGCGCACGGGCGCCCGTCCGCAGATCGACGCGCGTCGCGATCGTCGAGCGACCGGCCTCGGCGACGAGCACGTCGGCCCAGCCGGCCTTCACGGTCGGCACCTCGACCATCACCGACACGACGAGATCGGCCAGCGTCGCCGTCGTCCCGGGCGCGAGCCCGGCGAGGAACCACGCCGAGCGCTTCTGGTGCGCGAGCGGGCGGGTGCCGTCCAGCGGGTCGACGAGCAGCGTCCAGGCGGGCTCCCCGTGCCCGACGACGACGCGCCCCAACCCCTCGGCGACCAGCAGCAGCGGCGCACCGAGCAGCCGTGCCACCGGTTCGCACAGCGCGAGCAGCCGTTGCTCGGAGACCTTGTCGACCGCGAACTGCGTGTCTCCGTCGCCGCTGTCGTCGTAGGCGGCGAGCTCGACCACCGACTGCGCCCGGCACGCGGCCAGCACGTCCTCGCGCACGGCCTCGCCGACCGCGACCAGAGCCGCCGGCAGGCTCGTCACTCGACCGGCACCGACGGCTCGGTGCCGCGGCCGCTCGCGCGGATGACGAGCCCGAGCCCGACGATGAGCAGCACGGCCGCCGGCACCGCCAGCAGCGGCGGCGTCTGCCCCAGCAGCAGCGCGGCGATCAGGGCGGCGCCGGGGATCTCCAGCAGGATCAGCGTGCTGACGAACGTCGGCCCGACGTCCTTGAGCACCCGGTTGAACAGCGAGTGCCCGAGCAGCTGCGCGCCGGCGGTCAGGGCGAACAGCCGCCACCAGTCGACGGCGTCGTAGCCCGACAGCTGCACCCGGCCGAGCACGCACACGACCAGCAGCAGCAGAGCGGTCGTCCCGTAGCAGAGCAGCGTGTAGGTGGTCGTCGAGACGCTGCGCCGCACCTCGCTGCCTGCGGTCATGTAAAGGGCGGCGAAGGCCCCGCCGGCCAGGGCGAGCCCGTCTCCGAGCAGGGCCCGGCCGCTGACCTGCAGGTCGACGCCGGCCAGCAGCACCGCCCCGCCCATCGCCACGGCGATGCCGGCCCAGACGGCGCGGCCGACGGGAGCCCCCCGCAGTCCGGAGATCACAGCCGCCCAGACCGGCTGCGTAGCGACCAGCGCGGTGGCCGAGGCGACGCTGGTGTAGCTCAGCGACGGCGTCCACGTCGCGAAGTGCAGCGCCAGCAGCACGCCGGCGGCGCCCGCCAGCGACAGCTCGCGCCGGTCCAGGGCGCGCAGCTCGTCGCGGCAGGTGAGCAGCGCCGCGGGCAGCAGCACGCCGGCGGCCAGCGCGTTGCGCCAGAAGGCGATCGCCAGGGCAGGCACCGCGGTCGCCGCGATGAGCGGACCGCTGGTGCTGACGGCGGACAGACCGATCACGAGCAGGACGGCGTTGCTGCCGCTCGGACGTCCGACCGGCTCGGTCCGCCGCGGCGAGGTGGTGCGCGTGGTCACGGCAGGAGTCTGCCCGTCACCGCGCCCGGGCCAGGTCGTAGGCCGCGACCTGCCGGCCGAGCTCGGCGCCGACCTCGTCGCTGTGGCGGTAGTGCACGCCGGCCCAGACGCGCGCGTCGACGTTCTCGGTGACGACCTGCTCCCAGCGGGCGTAGGTGCGGGTGACGCCCTTGACGCCGGGGCTGATGAGCGTCAGGGGCGCGGCCGGTGCGGGTCCGAGCCGGGCGGTGAGCACCGCGGCGTAGGCCGCCGCGATCGTGGTGTGGGCGCTCGGGTACTCCGGCTGCGGCGGGGTGTCCAGCAGCGGCAGCCAGCCCGGCACCTGCGGGGTCAGCGGGTCGCCGTCGCCGTCCTGCTGCAGCGCCGTCACCGGCCGCCAGAACAGGTGCACGTACTTCGCGTCGTACACGGCCAGCTGCGCGTCCAGGCTGACCCGGTGCAGGTCCGACAGCAGCCCGGCGGCCGCGCGCGCGTCGAGCCCGTGCACGGCCTTGCCGACCAGCGGCGTGAAGACCTCGACCAGCGACGGTCCCCAGAAGCGCGCCAGCTCCGTCTGCTCGGCGGTCCGCGTCGCGCTGTCGTCGCGACCGAGCTCGCGCACCTCGGCCAGGTCGCGGCGGTAGACCTCGGTGCCCGGTGCCGGCGGCGGACCCGGGTCGAAGCGGTCGACCCGGCCCAGCAGGAACGGCGTCGCGTCCCCCTCGCCGGCCTGCTGTCCCGGCGCCCGCTCCGGCGGCGTCGGCACGTAGTCACCGGGACCGGGCGACGCCACCCCGGGGAACGGCGTGTTCACCTGCGACGTGGTCAGCCCGTCACCCGTTCTTTCGGCGAGCACTGCCGCGGCGGCGCGGCGGCCGGCGAGCACGGCGTCGTCGACGGCCGCGCTGTCGGGCAGCCCGTCCAGCGTGGCGGCGAGCGCGTCGTCGACGGCGCGTCGCTGTTCCGGCACCAGCGCGGTCAGCACGTCGTGGACGGCGCCGGCCAGCGCGGCGTCGTCGACGCCCTCGGCGGAGGAGCCGCTGCCGACGGCCCGCTCGGCGGCCCACCAGGCCAGCGCCCAGGTGCGGGTGCGGACCGGATCGGGCTCGCGCTGGGTCGCGACGGCAGCGGCGGTCTGCGCGTACCAGCGGTCCACGACCGGCCTCGCGTCCGCGCCGCTGGAGCAACCGGACAGCGCCGACGCCAGCAGGCCGGCGGCGAGCAGCGTCCGGGCGAGACGTCCCATGCGACCCAGTCTCGCCGCTGCGACGAGGCGGCGCGTGCCAGCATGACGGGTGCCCACCGCCAGCCTGGTCGCCGAGGCGACCCGCCGCTCCGAGGCCGTCTGGGTCGGACCACCCGGCGGCCCGGCCCGGGTGCTCTGGCACGTCTGGCACGAGGACGCGCTCTGGTTGATCGGCGACGGTGACGAGCAGCCGCTGCCGTCGCTGGCCGACCGGGCCGAGGTCACCGTGCGCTCCCGCGCGCGCCCCACCGACCGGGTGCTGACGTGGACCGCCGACGTGCAGCAGGTGGCGCCGGGTTCGGACGCCTGGCGGCGGCTCGCGCCGCTGCTCGCCGCGGTGCGGCTGAACAGTGCTGCGCCGGGTCTGGCCGAGCGGTGGGAGAATCGGTCGACCATGCTGCGTCTCACGCCGCTGGCAGTGGGCACAGAGTCGGCGGGCCTCGACGTCGCGGAAACCGACTCCGTGGGTAGAGACTGATCATGGACCCGCGCCGACCGGCCGCGTCCGCATCCTGAGAGGCGGCGCGTCGTGGAATGGTGGGGGTACCTGATCCTGGTGCTGGTCGTGCTGGCGGTGGTGGTGGTCAGCTTCGTCGCCGTGCAGGCCAGGCGCAAGAGCGGCGGCGTCATCTCGCTGGACAGCAGCAAGGACGAGGGCGCGGGCTCGTGAACGTGCTCATGCGCGCCAGAGAGATCATGAAGCGACCCGTCGTCACCCTGGCCGGCGAGGACGTCGCCGAGATCAAGGACATCGTCTACGCCGGCGACGCGGGCGAGGTCGCGGGCTTCACCCTCAACGGCCGCGGACTGTTCGCCGGACCGCTCAAGACCGCCCTGCCGTGGGCCGCCGTGCACGGCCTGGGCCGTGACGCCGTCATGATCACCGGCGAGGACGTGCTCGAGGAGCGCACCGCGGTGCTGGAGCGGTCGGCGCGGTCGGGAGGCGGCGGTGACGTCCTCGGTTCGCGCGTGCTGACCGACGGCGGCACCGACCTCGGCGTGATCGTCGAGGTGATCCTGTCGGTGGGCGAGCGGGCCGACGTGGTCGGCTACGAGATCGACTCCAGCGAGGCGCTCGGCAAGGACGGCCGCACCGTGCTCATCCCGCTACCCGACGTGCTCGCAGTCTCCGGCGAGGCGCTCATGGTGCCGGCGGCGGCCGTCGAGTTCGTCACCGACGACCTCTCCGGCTTCGGCGCCGCCGTCGACGCCTTCCGGGCACGACTGCGCGAGAGCGAGGGCACGGCGTGAGGTTCTCCGAGGCCGACGGCCGCAAGGTCGTCAGCACTGCCAGCGCGACCACGATCGGCAAGGTAGACGGGTTCGCCGTCGACCCCGGCACGCGCCAGGTCGTCGCCGTCCGGCTGAAGAAGACCGAGGGCGACGCCGACGTCGTCCTGTGGTCGGCCCTGACCGCGTTCGGCGTCGATGCGGTGACGGTGCCCGGGCCCGAGGTCTTCGTCGTGGCCGAGGGCGAGATCGCCACCTTCCTGGACAAGCACCACCACCTCAAGGGCAAGCGCGTGCTCAGCGACGCGGGCGACGACCTCGGCAAGGTCGAGGACGTCGAGTTCGACGCCGGCTCCGGAGCCGTCACCCAGCTGCTCACCAAGACCGCGGAGATCGCCGGCAGCCGCCTGCTCGGCGTGGGGTCCTACGCGGTCGTGGTGACGAAGGCCTGACCCTTGCGGGGCCGCCTGACGCCGGTCACCGGCTGACCGCGAGCCGCAGCTAGGCCAGCCGTACCCGCGGGTCGAGCGCGGCGACGAGCACGTCGGCCAGGGCGTTCGCCACGATGACGGAGACCATGACGACCGTGACGAGGCCGACCAGCAGCGCCCGGTCCCGCTCGCCGATGGCCGTGAACAGCGCGCCGCCGACCCCCGGCAGCTCGAAGACCCCTTCGACGATGAACAGGCCGACGAACAGCTGTCCGAGGTTTCCGGCGAGGAAGGCGACCACCGGGATCAGCGAGGGGCGCAGCGCGTGCCGGCGCAGGATGAGCGCCGGCGACAGCCCACGACCGCGGGCCGCTGCGATGTACGGAGCCTGCAGGGTCTCGCGCACCTGCGAGCGGGTCAGCAGCACGACGTACCCGGTCGACAGCGCCGACAGCGCGAGCACCGGCAGCAGGTAGGACGTCGGGCCCTCGGACAGTCCCCGGGCCGGGAACCAGCCGAGCCCGGTCGCGAGCGTGCTGCGCAGCAGGTAGGCCCCGACCAGCACGGGAGTGCTCACCAGCAGCAGACCCCAGGCGTACAGCCCCGCCGAGGTCCGGGTGCGCCGTCGCGCCGCCAGCGTCCCGGCCACGATCCCCACCGCGGCCTGCAGCGCGATCGAGGCGACCAGCAGCGCGAGGCTGACCGGCAGGGCCGCCCGCACCGTGTCCGTGACCGGCGCCCCGACGGTCGCGGCGCCGTAGGGGTTCAGCGGATAGCTGTTGCCCAGGTCGCCGCGGAGCACCCCGCCGAGGTACCCGGCGTACTGCTGGAGCACCGGCTCGCCGAAGTGGAACTGCGCGCGGACGCGCTCGTACACCTCCGGCGGGGGCGGCTTGAACCCGAACAGCGCCCGGACGGGATCGCCGGGCAGCTGGGTGACGGCGAGGAAGATGACGGTGAGCGCCAACCACAGGCTCAGCACCAGCTGGAGCGCACGCCCCGCGACGAACCTCAGCACCACGACCTCGACAACGGATGTCTGGGGACGGCATGCTCCCTGGTGTGAGCGACGGGACAGCGCCGCCGACCGCGGCGACGGCTGCACCGCGTCGGCGCGCCCAGGCTAACGTCCCGCTGCGCAGCGGCACCGGGCTGCTCGCGGTGCTCACGCTGCTCGCCGTCTTCCCCGGAGCCGTGGCGCGCGCCGACCCCGAGCAGTGCCGACTGGGCCGCAGCCTGCAGGCCCCCGGTCGCGGGCACCTGTTCGGCTACGACCTGCAGGGCTGCGACTACCTCGCGCAGACCGTGTACGGCACCCGGACCAGCCTCGGGCTGGCGCTGCTCGTCATCGCCGGGACGACGCTGGTGGCCGTCGTGGTCGGTGCGCTCGCCGGCTACGCCGGTGGACGGACCGACGCGCTGCTGTCGCGCGTCACCGACGTGTGGACCGGCGTGCCCCTGGTGCTCGGTGGCGTGCTGGTCCTCAGCGGGCGCGCGCAGCGAGGCGTCCCGGTGGTCGCCGCCGTGCTGATCGTGTTCGGCTGGCCGCCCATGGCGCGGGTCCTGCGCGCCAGCGTGCTGGAGGTGCGCGAACGCGACCACGTCACCGCCGCGCGCGCGCTCGGTGCGTCGCCGCTGCGCATCCTGCGACGGCACGTGCTGCCCCACGCCGTCCGCCCCCTGCTGGTGTTCAGCAGCGCCTACGCCGGGGTCGTCATCGCCGCCGAGGCGACGCTCACCTTCGCCGGCGTCGGCCTGCAGCGACCGACGCAGTCGTGGGGGATCCAGCTGTTCCAGGCGCAGGACGACCTCGCTCGCGCGCCGCACCTGCTGGTGTTCCCGGGGCTGTTCATGGTGACGACGGTGGCTGCGCTCGTGCTGGTCGGTGAAGGCCTGCGTCAGCAGCGGTGAGCGCCCGCGAGCACCTCTACGGCATGGTCATGCCACCGTCGACGGGCAGCGTCACGCCCGTGACGTAGGACGCGGCGTCGCTGGCCAGGAACACGCCGACCGACGCCAGCTCGGACGGGTCGCCCAGGCGCCCGGCGGGCGTGATGGCCTTGACGAACTCGGCCTCCGACGGGTCCATCTCGTCCGTCATCTCGGTCGGGAAGTAGCCGGGGGCGATCGCGTTGACGCGGATGTTCTTGCGGCCGGTCCACTGCGCCGCGAGGTCGCGCGTGAGGCCGATGAGCCCTGCCTTGGACGCGGCGTAGGCGGCCTGCGGCAGCGCACCGGGGTGCAGGCCCAGCACGCTGGAGATGTTGATGATGGAGCCCCCCGCCGGGGCCAGCCGACCGAAGGCCTGCGCGCACCAGTAGGCGCCGTTGAGGTTCACGTCGATGACCCGCAGGAACTCCGCAGGCGTCTCCCGCGTCGCTGGCTTGGCCCAGCCGAGACCGGCGTTGTTGACGAGCACGTCGACCCGTCCGAACGTGTCGAGCGCGTGCTGCACGAGCGCGGTGCACTGCTCGGGCACGGTCACGTCGGTCTGCAGGTGCGCATAGCGACGCCCCGCCGCCTCGACGAGCGCACCGGTCTCGGGCAGGCGGTCCACGCGCCGCGCTCCGAGGACCAGATCGGCGCCGGCCTCGGCGAAGGCCTGGGCGAAGGCGACGCCCAGGCCGGAGGAGGCACCGGTCACCACGACGACCTTGTCGTCGAGACGGAAGCGGTCGAGGACGGTCACGGGCATCTCCCTAGAACGGCGTTCGGTTTGCACCATCGTGCCGCACGCGAGGTCCCCGGACCGACGCACCCCCGGCGGTAGCGTCACGCGCGTGATCGAGCGCCCGGGCAGGACATGAGCACCGGCGCGCGCGTCTTCACCGCACGGCTGGCCGGGCTGCCGGTGTTCGACCCGCTGGGCGACCAGGTGGGACGGGTGCGGGACGTCCTGGTGGCGCTGCGCCTCGGGACCGATCCGCCGCGCGTGCTGGGCCTGGCCGTCGAGATCCAGGCCCGCCGCCGGATCTTCGTCCCGATCGGCCGGGTGAACGCCATCGACCCCGAGGCTGTGGTGCTGACGACCGGCACGGTCAGCCTGCGCCGCTTCGACAAGCGCATCGGCGAGACGCTCGTGCTGGCCGAGCTGCTCGACCGTCAGGTGACGCTGAAGGCCACCGGGGAGAAGGTCGCCGTCCTGGACCTGGCGATGGAGCAGACCCGCACCGGCGACTGGCTGGTGAACCGCGTCGCCGTCCGCAAGGGCGGCACCGGCGGCCTGCCCGGACGCCGTCGTCGCGGCGAGGTGCTGCAGGTCGGGTGGGACGAGGTCGACGGCTTCGCGCTGCCCGAGGACGCGCAGGGGGCGGCGAACCTGCTGGCCGTGTTCGAGAAGCTGCGGCCGGCCGACCTCGCCGGCGTCATGCACGACCTGTCCGGCAAGCGGCGGGCCGAGATCGCCGCGGCGCTGGACGACGAACGGCTGGCCGACGTCCTGGAGGAGATGAGCGAGGACGAGCAGGTCGAGCTGCTCGGTGGGCTGGAGGACGAGCGCGCCGCCGACGTCCTGGAGGCGATGGCGCCCGACGACGCCGCCGACCTGCTCGGCGAGCTGCCGGCGGCGGACGCCGAGCGGCTGCTGCAGCTGATGGAGCCCGAGGAGGCCGGCCCGGTGCGCGGCCTGCTGGCCTACAGCGACGACACCGCAGGCGGGCTCATGACCCCCGAGCCGGTGATGCTGCCGCCCAACGCGACGGTGGCCGAGGCGCTCGCCCGCATCCGCAACCCCGACCTGTCGCCCGCGCTGGCCGCGCAGGTGTACGTCGTCCGGCCCCCGACCGAGACGCCGACCGGCCGCTTCCTGGGCACCGCCCACTTCCAGCGGCTGCTGCGCGAGCCGCCGTCGGCGCTGGTCTCGAGCGTGATCGACACCGACGTCGACCCGTTGGCGCCGGACTGCCCGCTCAGCGACGTCACGCGGCACCTCGCGTCCTACAACCTGGTGGCGGTGCCTGTCGTCGACTCCGAGCAGCGGCTGCTCGGGGCCGTCACGGTCGACGACGTGCTGGACCACGTGCTGCCGCAGGGCTGGCGCGACTCGCGCAAGCGAGCCGACCATGGCTGAGCGTCGCGCCCGCAAGGTCCGGCTGGACACCCCGCTCACGCCGCGACGGGGCGTGCCGCGCCCCCACTACGACCCCGACGCGTTCGGTCGGGTGTCGGAGCAGATCGCCCGGTTCCTCGGTACCGCGAGGTTTCTCGTCTACCTCACCGCGCTGGTCATCGTCTGGCTGCTGTGGAACACCTTCCTGCCGGTCTCGGCGCAGTTCGACCCTCGCGCCACCAACTTCACGCTGCTCACGCTGATCCTGTCGTTGCAGGCGTCCTACGCGGCGCCGCTGATCCTGCTCGCGCAGAACCGGCAGGCCGACCGCGACCGGATCAGCATGGAGGAGGACCGCGGCCAGAACGAGCGCCTGCAGGCCGACGTCGAGTACCTCACCCGCGAGGTCGCCTCGCTCCGCCAGACGCTGGGAGAGGTGGCGACCCGCGACTTCCTGCGCGAGCAGCTGCGCGAGCTCGGCGACCAGCTCGCGCCGGAGGCGGGGGCCGGGGCCGCGCCCGACTCCGCAGCGCGCAAGCGCGAGGACCGCGAGCGACGGGCCGAGCGCAAGCAGCGCCGGCAGGCCAAGGGCGAGCAGCAGCTCCGCGACCAGCACCCGAGCAGCCCCGGCCTCGGTGAGCCCTTCGTCGGCGTGGACGACCGGGCCTGAGCCCCGGCTCGACCCGGATCCGCCGCCGCAGGCCGCGCAACGGTGGTGCCGTGGTGCCGTCGGGCTGCCCGGCCGTTGGGCCGTCCGGGCGAACCCCGCTACACCTCACGCCACCACCGGCCGATGCCTGCTGGGTGAACCCCCTTCTCGCGGACGCCTACGGCTCCCTGCCCGCACCGCCGCTGCGCCGCCGCCGCATCGGCGAGGTGCTGCTGGAGCAGGGGCTGCTCGACGACGCCACCCTGCAGGAGCTGCTGCTGCTGCAGGAGGCGACGCCGCCCGGGCGTCCGCGCAAGCGGCTCGGCGCGCTGGTGATCGAGCGCGGGATCGCGGGTGAGCGCGAGGTCGCGACCGCCCTCGCCGCCGCGCTGACCCTCCCGCTGGTCGACCTGGGACGCACCTTGATCCAGCCCGAGGCGGTCAAGCTGCTGCCTCGCAACGTCGCAGAGCGCTCCGGGGTGCTGGTGCTGTCCAGCGAGCGCGAGGGCGCCCGGATCACCGTCGCCACCGCCGATCCCACCAACGTCATGGCGCTGGACGACGTCAAGGTCTACACGGGCGCCGGCGAGCTGGTCGTGGTGGTGGCCACCGAGAGCCAGATCCGCGACCACCTCGCGCGCGCCTGGAGCCTGTCGGAGGACGCCTCGGACATGCACACGCTCTTCGAGGCGATGGACGTGCAGGAGACCGTCCACGACGATCCGGGCGCCCAGGGCGTCGAGGCCGCGCCGATCGTGCGGCTGGTCAACGTCGTGCTGTCCGACGCTGTGCGCGCGCGGGCCAGCGACGTGCACATCGAGCCGCAGGCGGGTGAGCTGCGGATCCGCTACCGGGTCGACGGGCTGCTGCGCGACGTCATGACGGTTCCCCGCAACGCCACCGCCGCCACCGTCAGCCGCATCAAGATCGTCTCGGGGCTCGACATCGCCGAGAAGCGGCGCCCGCAGGACGGCCGCGCCCGGCTGACCGTCGACGGCATGGTGGTGGAGGCGCGCATCTCGACGTTGCCGACGTTGCACGGGGAGAAGGTCGTCATCCGGCTGCTGCCCCGCGCCGACAACGTCCCGCTGCTGCCGTACACCGGGCTGACGCCCGCGCAGCTGGAGCTGCTGACGAGCGCCCTCGTGCAGGCGCAGGGCCTGATCCTCATCACCGGTCCGACCGGTTCGGGCAAGACGAACACCCTGTACGCGGCCATCCAGCAGGTCTCGACGCCCGACCGCAACATCGTCACCCTCGAGGACCCGGTCGAGGTGCAGGTCGCCGGCATCACCCAGGTGCAGGTGCACGAGCGGTCCGGTCTGACGTTCGCGCGAGGCCTGCGCTCGGTGCTGCGCCAGGATCCGGACGTCGTGCTGGTCGGCGAGGTGCGCGACCCCGAGACCGCCGAGCTGGCGCTGCAGGCCTCGCTCACCGGGCACCTCGTGCTGACGACGCTGCACACCAACGATGCCGTCGCGGCCGTCACCCGGCTGGTCGACATGGGCGTCGAGCCGTTCCTGGTGGCGTCGTCGCTGACCCTGGTCCTGGCTCAGCGGCTGGTGCGCCGACCGTGCGCGGCCTGCGCCGCGCCGTACACGCCGAGCCCGCGGACGCTCGCCCTGCTGGGCATCGGCGAGGCCGAGCTCGCCGACGCCACCCCGCTGCGCGGCAAGGGCTGCGCGGAGTGCGGCGGCACCGGCTACAAGGGACGCGTCGGCGTCTACGAGGTGCTGCCGGTGACCGCGCAGATGCGTCAGGTGCTGCTCACGACGCCGACCGAGGCTGCCATCGGCGCGGCCGCCCGGGCCCACGGGATGCTCACGCTGCGCGCGTCCGCCCTGGCCGCCGCCCACCGCGGCGAGACGACGTACGAGGAGGTGCTGCGCTCCACGCACGTCGACACGGTGGCCGGGCCGCGCTGCCCGTCGTGCGCCCGAGCCCTGGCCGACGACATGCTCTGCTGCCCGTTCGACGGCACCCCCCTCGGCTCAGACCGTTGCCGGGGTTGCGAGAAGCCCTTGGACGCTGAGTGGTCGACCTGCCCGTGGTGCCGCACCGCCGTCGCCGGGGCGGCGGCGCCGGTACCGACGCAGCGCGCCGCCGACCGGCTCCCCCGGCTGCTGGTCATCGACGACGACCCGGCGGTCTGCGCCTTCGTCGCGGCGGCGCTCACCGGTTCGGTCGACGTGGTGACGGCGTCGACCGCGGACGACGGCCTCTCGCTGGTGGGCACCCAGGACTTCGACGGGGTGCTGGTCGACAACGGCCTGCCCGACCTGTCCGGGGTCGAGCTGATCCGGCTGCTGCGGGCCGACCCGCGCACCCTGACGATGCCCCTGATCCTGTTCACCGGCAGCACCTCCGCGCAGGTCGAGCGCGATGCCCGGCGCGCCGGGGCCGACGACTACCTCTGCAAGCCGGTCGAACCGCTGCTGCTGGAAGAACGGGTGCTGGCCGCGCTGTCGCGGTCCACGCTCACCGGCTGACGGCGGCTCAGCCGGCGACGGCACGCAGCACGGCGGCGGTCGCGGCCGCCGCGACGACCACCAGCAGGAAGGGCGCCCGCAGCAGCAGCAGGACGACCGCGACGGCCAGCCCGGCGGCGCGGGCGTCGAGGGTCAGGCGCCGACCGTCGGCCGCCGTCTGGACGACGACCAGCGCGGCCAGCAGCGGGATCGGCAGCAGGACTGCCGCCCGTTGCAGCCGCACCAGGACCCGGGACGGCAGCGACCAGCCGGCCAGCTTGAGCAGCAGGCAGCCGATCGAGCCGGCCAGCACGGCAGCCCAGATCACGGCGACGTCCTCGTGCGACGGAGCAGCAGCGGCAGCACCACCAGCGCCGACAGCAGCACCGGCACGCCGGCCGGCAGCAGCGGCACCGCGAGCAGCGCGACCAGCGCCCCGCCGGCAGCGACGAGCCGCGTGGTGCGGTCGGCCAGGCGCGGCCAGAGCAGGGCGAGGAAGGCCGCCGGCACCGCGGCGTCCAGCCCGAAGACGCCGGGGTCGCCGAGCCGGGCTGCTCCGACGGCGCCGAGCAGCGTGGTGAGGTTCCAGAGCACGTAGACGGTCACCCCGGTGACCCAGAAGGCCAGCGGTGCGAGCGGTGCCGGCGCGCCGACGGCCATCGCGGTCGACTCGTCGATGGTGAGCTGCGCAGCGCCCAGGCGCCGGGCGCCCCGCGCCGGCACCAGCGCCTGGACGCGCACCGCATAGAGGGTGTTGCGGGCGCCGAGCAGCAGGGCCGACGCGACGGCGGCCACGCCGCTGCCGCCCGCACCGAGGACCCCGACGAGCGCGAACTGCGACGCGCCGGTGAACATCAGCAGCGACAGGACGCAGGTCTGCAGCACGGTGAGCCCGGCGGTGGCTCCTGCCGCGCCGAACGACAACCCGTAGGTGCCGACGGCGACGCCGAGCCCGAGGCTGTCGCGCCGGACGCGGCGGGCCTGCTCGTTCAGCGGCCCGGCCCGTCCTGCACGCGGCTGAGCAGCCGTCCGAGGTCTGCCAGCTCCGGCTCGGTGAGCCGGTCGGCGAAGTGCTCGCAGACGCCGCGCACGTGCGTCGGCCACGCCTGGCGAAGGCGCTGCAGGCCGGCGTCGGTGAGCACGGCCAGGGTGCCGCGCGCATCGTCGGCGCACGCCTCGCGACGCAGCAGCCCGTCCTTGCAGAGCCGGTCGGCGAGGCGGGTCAGCCCGGACCGCGACAGCAGGACGCGGTCGGCCAGCTCGGTCATCCGCAGCGCCCGCCCGGGCGCCTCCGACAGCTGGACGAGGACGTCGTAGGTCGCCAGCGGCATCCCCTGCTCGGCGACCAGCTCGCTCTCCAGCGCCCGGACGATCGTGGCGTGCGCCCGCAGGAAGCCGCGCCAGGTGTCCAGGGCCGCCGCCGGCAGTCCACCGTCCGGCACTGGCCCCTCCTGGCTGGACACGGTCGCCATGCTAGGCGGGGACCCCCGTCGCACGGGTCGCACCCGTCGTCCGTAGCCTGATCACGTGAAAAGCGCCAAGGACTTCTTCCGCCCGCTCGCCGTCGGTGCCCCCGAGCCGCTGCGCGAGATCCCGTGGCGTCCCAGCCGCATGATCCACTTCTTCGACCCGAGCAACCCGAAGATGGTGGCGAAGGTCCCCGACATCGCGAGCAAGGTCGACGTGCTGCTCGGCAACCTCGAGGACGCCGTGCAGGCGTCCAACAAGGAGGCCGCGCGCGCCGGGCTCGTCGAGGTGGCCCGCACGGCCGACCTCGGACAGGCGCAGCTCTGGACCCGCGTCAACGACCTGGGCAGCCCGTGGGTGCTCGACGACCTGACGACGCTGGTCACCGAGGCCGGCGACAGGCTCGACGTGATCATGGTGCCGAAGGTCGAGGGGCCGGAGGACATCCACTACGTCGACCGGCTGCTGGCGCAGCTCGAGGCGAAGGCCGGGCTCACCCGTCCGATCCAGGTGCACGCCATCCTGGAGACCGCCCGCGGCATGGCCAGCGTCGAGGAGATCTGCGGCGCCTCCCCGCGCATGCAGGGCATCTCGCTCGGTCCCGCCGACCTCGCCGCCAACCGTCGGATGAAGACCACCCGCGTCGGCGGCGGCCACCCGGGCTACCTCGTGCGCGAGGACCCTGTTGCGGGGAAGGGGGGCGCGGACGACACCGCCGAGCGGCAGACCTACCAGCAGGACCTCTGGCACTACACCGTCGCGCGCATGGTCGACGCCTGCGCCATGCACGGGATCTACGCCTACTACGGGCCTTTCGGCGACATCAAGGACACGCTCGCCTGCGAGGACCAGTTCCGCAACGCCTACCTGCTCGGCTGCGTCGGCGCCTGGTCGCTGCACCCGGTGCAGATCGACATCGCGAAGAAGGTGTTCTCCCCCGAGCCCGAGGAGGTCGCCTGGGCCAAGCGCGTCGTGCAGGAGATGGGCGAGGACGGCCGCGGCGCCGTCATGATCGACGGCAAGATGCAGGACGACGCGACGTTCAAGCAGTGCAAGGTCGTGCTGCAGCTGGCCACCCAGCTGGCCGAACGCGACGACGACCTGAAGGCGGCGTACGGGCTGTGACGCAGCCGGTGAAGGTCCTGCGCTCGGTCCTGTACATGCCGTCCTCCAACGCCCGCGCGCTGGAGAAGGCCAAGACGATCCCTGCCGACGCGATCATCTTCGACCTCGAGGACGCCGTCGCCCCTGACGCGAAAGAGGCCGCCCGCGAGCAGGCCTGCGCCGCCGTGCAGTCCGGCGACTACGGCGACCGCGTGCTCACCATCCGCTGCAACGGGCTGGACACCCCGTGGGGCGAGGCCGACCTGCGTGCGGCCGCAGCCGCCGGGCCGGCGGCGGTGGTCGTGCCCAAGGTCAGCGGAGCCGAGCACCTGCGGGCCGTGGCCGCCCTGGTCGGCGACACCCGGATCTGGCCGATGGTCGAGACGCCCGCGGGGGTGTTCGCCGTGCGCGACATCGCCGGCTTCGACGGCGTCGACGTGCTCGTCATGGGCACCAACGACCTCGCGAAGGAGCTGCGGGCAGCGCTCGTCCCCGGCCGTGCGCCGCTGTACCCCCACCTGGCCGCAGCGCTGCTGGCCGCTCGCGAGGCAGGCGTGGCGATCGTCGACGGCGTCTACAACGACGTGAAGGACCTCGAGGGCTTCGAGGCCGAGTGCCGCCAGGGCGCGGAGATGGGCTTCGACGGCAAGACGCTGATCCATCCAGGTCAGGTCGACACCGCCAACCGCGTCTGGGCGCCGACCGAGGAGCAGGTCGAGCACGCGCAGCGCGTCATCGCCGCTTTCGACGAGGCCACCGCGCAGGGCAAGGGCGTGGTGGTCGTCGACGGGCGGATGATCGAGAACCTGCACGTCGACAACGCCCGGCTGGTGCTCGCGACGGCCGAGGCCATCGCCGCCCTGGGCTGAACCCGGCCCGCCCGCCGCACTCCCGCGAAGACCACGTTCTCTCGTCGACGCCGCTAGCCCGCCGCAGCGCGACGCCGCGTGTCCGTTGTGACGACTCACAAGGTCTGTCCGCGAGCGGTGGACGCCGTCCAGCAGGGCCGGCAGGCGCCGGCAACGAAACCTGACAGCAACCCCGCCGTTCCGGGCGGGCGAGCCGAGGGCGACATCTTGAAGCGACTGCTCACTGGTCTGGCCACCGTGGGACTGCTGGGCGGCGCGCTGCCGGCCTCGGCCGCCCTGCTCGCCGCGGGGGTGCCGAGCGTGCCGGCGCTGTCGGGACCGCGCGACAGCGCACCGGTCGTGCTGACCGGCAAACAGCTGCCCGCGCTGTCGGCGCCCGCGCCGGTTCCCGTACGCGCCCTCTACACCGACGCCGAGGACCGCACCCAGGTCGTCCCGCCCGACTCGAGCCACGGCGCCAACGTCGCCACCGGGTCGCTGGCCGTCTTCGCCTACCGCGACGGCGCTTTCGTGGAGGTGCCGAGCCAGGCGGACGAACGCTTCTGGCGCTTCCTGTCCAACCCCGGCGGCGAGAGCGGTGAGCTGTCCGGCTTCGACACCGAGCTCGGCTACGTCTTCGACACCGAGGGCTTCCGTCGCACCGAGGGCCTGTGCTACGCGGCCTTCCGCGCCGGCCAGCCGGTGACGACGGCGGACCCGGTGGCCGGCTTCGACGACGACGACGAGCTGGCGTTCATGGCCCGCGACGCCGGCGCCCGCGCGCCGGGTGGTGCGACGCCCGTCGCGGGTCGCGACGCCTACGAGGTCGCCGTCACCGACCCGCTGACGAACCAGCAGGTCTTCGCCTACGTCGTGTCGGCTCCCGGACGTGCGCACTCCTTCGGCGCGGGCTACGTGTCGTACACGCGCGACCAGTACGCCGACCGCTACCTCGCCGCTCGCAGCGGTGAGGGCATCCCGGACGGCACGCGCTGCAGCGGCCCGGACACCGGCGTCGACACCGGGTCCGGCCCGGTCGTCGAGAGCACCGGCGCCCGCCGGCCCCGTGACTTCGCGACCTTCGCCAGCGACCGCTACTCCTTCCACTTCGGCGGCCGCTGGAAGCCCGACGGCCTGCAGGTGGCGGGACCCGACGGGTCCTACGGGGTCGACCTGATCGACCAGTGGAAGGGCCGGGCGTTCCAGCAGGCCCGCAAGCAGGCCGTCTCGATCGGCTTCATCGGCGAGAAGGCCTGGGAGGAGTCCAGCGTCCTGCTCGGAGAGCGGAGCGGGGCGATCCGGGCGATCCGCGAGACCTGGGGAGCCAAGAGCGGCACCAACATCACCCGGGTCTTCACGATGTACGACCGCTTCCTCACCGACACGATCAACCTGCGCGTCCACCCGATCCCGCCGGACGGCGTCTACTCGATGTGGGACCACAACCAGGGCGCGGTGTCGACCTACTACAGCCCGATGGTCCCGGACGGTGTACCGATCGACGGGGTGAACGACGAGCTGGTCGGCAACCTCGACGTCGGTGTCGGCACCCCCGCCGAGTCGCACTACGACGTCGCCGACCCGACGCACCAGCCCTACGGCGCGGTCGAGCAGTGGGAAGAGGTCGCCGGCCGGAACGGCTCGGTCGTCTACTACACCCACAACCCGCGCCCGAGCGCTGCTGTCATCACGAGCTACTACCGCGACGACGCGGACTTCGACGACGGCTCCGGCGAGGACCCCGCCGTCAAGCAGGGTGCGTTCGGGGCCCACGGCCTGCACATCTATGCCACCGCCGACACCGACAACACCCCGGCCGGGGTGCCCCTGGACGAGCTGCAGGTCGTGACCTCGCAGTACCCGCTGGTCGGCGACGCCGGCAACGTCGGCGAGCAGTACGCGGCCGTCGAGCGCGTGCCGCTGCAGGTCGAGGCGACGCTCCTCGCCGGCAGCGGCGAGCCCGAGCCGACCGCCACGCCTACGCCGACGTCTACGCCGACGTCGGGCCCCAGCAGCTCGCCGACGAAGTCGCCCAAGCCGGCCAAGCCGGTGAAGGACAAGAACAAGGACAAGAACGGCCCCGACGCCGGCAGCGGGCTGCTCGTCGGCCCCGCCAGCACGCTGCCCGGCAGCGACGGCGCCCAGGGGCCCTCGCTGGCTCGCACCGACAGCGGTGCGGCGTACGTCGGCGCGGACGGCGGACGGCTCTGGCGCGGTGACGGCGCCGGCTTCTCGCCGCTGGCGCCGACCGGACCGGTCGCCGGGCTGCCGCGTACCGGCGGGCAGGACCTGGCCGTGGACGCGGCCGGCTATCTGCACGCCGCCGGGGCGTCCGCACCGGGCGTGACCGTGGTGAGATCGATCGACGACGGCGCCAGCTTCGACCGCGGGACCCCGGTGGCAGGACTGCTGCCCACCGGGTCGCCGCGGCTGGCCGCGGGACGCTTCAACTCCGGTGTCGAGGGCGCCAGTCTGACCGTGAGCTACCCGAGCAAGGCCGGCCTGGTCGTGGCCCGTTCGATCGACGGCGGCCTCACCTTCGCGCAGCAGACGCTGGCCAGCACCTGCACCGGGTGCTCGCTCGGCCCGGTCGTGGTCGACCGCGCGAACGACGCCGCGGTGTGGCTGGCGCAGAGCGGCCCCGACGGCGTGGCGGTGCTGCGGTCGAGCGACGGCGGGGTGACGTTCAGCTCGGCGCCGGTGGCCGGCGGGCCGGTGACCACGGCACCGGCGCTGTCGCGCGGCGCGACCGGCGAGCTGGTGGTCGCCTGGACCGACGCGGCGGCCACCCGCACGGCCACCTCCAGCGACGGCGGCGCCACCTGGTCAACGCCCACGACGGTGGCCGGGCCGGCGACCGCGGTCGCCGTGGCGCACACCGCCGGTGGGCTGCTGGCCGTGGCGACTGCAGGCGACCGAGCGGCCGTCAGCGTCTCCCGTGACGGCGGCGTCAGCTTCTTCGCGCCGCAGGTGCTCGACGGCGTCGCCAGCAGCGGGATCGCCCTGGCCGGCGACAGCAGCGGACGCTTCGTCGCGGTGTGGGCGACCACCGCCGGGCTGCGGACGGCGACGCTGGGCTGACCGCCCGGAAGGTCGACGGGTACCGGTGGTCCTCGCGCACCCGAGCACGAGGCAGCATCGGTCCGGCGCGGTCCCGATCGCGCCGAGCACGTCTCCTACCGCGTGACGAGTCGCCTTCTCGCGGGCCGCCGGTAGGATGACGTGCGTCCGCAAGCGCCTCCGGACGCCGCCCCAGGTCTAGCGAAGGACCCCCTTGACCACCGCACTTCCGCAGATCACCGGTCCGCTCGCCGAGCAGCTCACCGCAGCGCTGTCGACCGTGATCGACCCCGAGATCCGCCGGCCGGTGACCGAGCTCGGCATGGTCAAGTCGGCCGACGTCGACGCGGACGGCACGGCCCGCGTGGCCATCTTCCTCACCGTCTCCGGCTGTCCGATGAAAGACACCATCACAGAGCGCGTCACCACCGCCGTGGGCGCGGTCCCGGGCGTGCAGCGCGTCGCCGTCGAGCTCGACGTCATGAGCAGCGAGCAGCGGCAGGAGCTGCAGACGCTGCTACGAGGCGACAACCCCACCCGCGAGATCCCCTTCGCGATGCCCGGCAGCCTCACCCGGGTCTTCGCCGTCGCGTCCGGAAAGGGCGGCGTCGGCAAGTCCAGCGTCACGGTGAACCTGGCCGCGGCGATGGCCCAGCAGGGCCTGAGCGTCGGGGTGCTCGACGCCGACATCTACGGCTTCTCGATCCCCCGCATGCTCGGCGTGCAGCACCGGCCCACCCAGGTCGAGTCGATGATCATGCCGCCGTCGGCGCACGGGGTGAAGGTCATCTCGATCGGCATGTTCACCAAGGACAACACCCCGGTCGTCTGGCGCGGGCCGATGCTGCACCGCGCGCTGCAGCAGTTCCTGTCCGACGTCTACTGGGGCGACCTGGACGTGCTGCTGATGGACCTGCCGCCCGGCACCGGCGACGTCGCGATCAGCGTCGCGCAGCTCGTCCCGAGCGCCGAGATCCTCGTCGTCACGACTCCGCAGCTCGCCGCGCAGGAGGTCGCCGAGCGGGCCGGGTCGATCGCCCTGCAGACCCACCAGCGCATCGCCGGCGTCGTCGAGAACATGAGCTACCTGAGCTGCCCGCACTGCGACGAGCGGATCGACGTCTTCGGCAGCGGCGGGGGTCAGGCCGTCGCGAGCAGCCTGTCGATGCGGCTGGGCGCCGACGTCCCGCTGCTGGGTCAGGTGCCGATCGACGTCCGGCTGCGCGAGGGCGGCGACAGCGGCCGGCCGCTGGTGCTCGACGATCCCGACGCGCTCGCCTCGCGCGCGCTGCTGGAGATCACCGCCGCGCTGACCGGCAAGCCCCGCGGCCTGGCCGGCATGTCGTTGGGCCTGTCCCCCGCCCGACGGTGACCCGCGCGCAGCTCGAGGCCGTCATGGACGACGTCGAGCGGCAGCTGGTGAGCTCCGGCGAGCTGGCCGGCTTCCTGCAGATGGCGCCGGACGAGGCGCGCGGCGGCGTCGACCTCGTCGCCGACGCGCCGGTGCCGCTGCTGCTGGCCTGGGCGGAGCAGAACCTGCCGGAAGGCGTGCTGCAGGTCGAGGTCGTGCCGGTCACCGACTGACGCTCAGGTGGTGTCGGGGTCCCACGGGGCCGGTTCGTCGACGCCGAGCGGACGGCCGGCCGAGCTCATCCCGTAGGTCGTCCCGGTCGTCATCGTGCTGGCCGACACCGGCTTCTCGTCCTCGAACAGATGCTTCTGCACGAAGGCCCGCGGGTTGAGCGAGGCCAGGTCGACATCGCCGAGCTCGGGACCCAGCTCGTTCTTCAGGTCGTCGGTCATGCCTTTGACGTAGAGCCGCACCTGCCGCAGCGTGCGGCCGGCCTGCGCGGCCATGCCCGGCAGCCGGTCCGGTCCGAAGACGAACAGCGCGAGCACGATGATGACGGCGAGCTCGGGCGCGCCGATGTTGTTCAGTCCCACGCCCGCGCCCCCTCCCCGCTGTGAGCTCTGAGCCTACGACCGGAAGCGCACCGCCGCCGCAGCGGCGGCCGGCCCTCAGCTGCCCTTGAGGTCCTGCAGGGTGACCTGCGCGGTGCGGTCGCGACTGCTGCGCACATAGGTCAGCGTGACGGTCTCGCCGATGCGGTGGCTGCGGATGGCCAGGATCAGCTCGTCGACGCTGGTCACCTCGTCGCCGTCGACCGCGACGATGAGGTCGTTGGGACGCAGCCCGGCCTGGGCGGCGCCTCCGCCGTCGAGCACCTCGCGGACCAGAGCGCCCTTACGGTCGGCCGAGCTCGAGGAGTTGGTCGCCGACACCCCGATGCTCGGGTGCGTGGCACGTCCGGTCTGGATGATCTCCTCGGCGACCGAGCGGGCCTCGTCGATCGGGATGGCGAACCCGACGCCGATGCTGCCGCCCTGGGCGCTGCCGCCGAAGGGGCTGCTGCCACCGCCCAGGGTGGCGATCGCGGAGTTGATGCCGATGACCTCGCCGCGGGCGTTGACCAGCGCGCCGCCGGAGTTGCCGGGGTTGATCGCGGCGTCGGTCTGGATGGCGTTGAACAGCGGGTTGCTGCCGGTGCCGTCCTCGGTCGGCGTCTTCACCGTGCGGTTCAGAGCGCTGACGATGCCGGTGGTGACGGTGCCGGACAGTCCCAGCGGCGAGCCGATGGCGATGACCGGATCTCCGACCACCAGGCCGCTGGAGCGTCCCAGGCTCGCCGCAGGCAGCGTCTGCCCGGCGCGGACCTTCAGCACGGCCAGGTCGGTGACCGGGTCGCGTCCGACGATCTCGGCCGGCAGCTCCTGCTGGCCGTTGTCGAAGGTGACCGTGATGCTGCCCGCGCCGCCGGCAGCCGAGGCCACGACATGGTTGTTGGTCAGGATGTAGCCGTCGCTGCGGATCACCACGCCGGAGCCGGTACCGCTGCTGCTGCTGGACTCCACGCCGATGCTGACGGTGGACTGCATGACCTTCGCGGCGATGCCGGCGACCGAGTCCGGCGCCCGGTCGACCGAGGCGGAGGAGCCGCTGGGAGCGCCGAGGCTGGCCGACGGGTCCAGCGCCGCGCCGTCCTGCCCGCCGGTGCGCGCGCCGACCACGCCACCGGCCGCGCCGGCCACCAGGGCCGTCGCCAGCAGGGCCGCGACGACGCCGAGGCGGCGTCCGCCCTTGCCGTCGGACGACGTGCCGGACGAGCCGATCGTGTCGGTCGGGGAGCCCCACGGCTGCGCGCCGGACGGGAAGCCGGCCTGGGTGCTCGGCTGGCTCCAGGGATCCGGGCCGCTCGCCGGGCGCTGCGGCGCGGCAGGCTCCCCGAGGTAGCTGCCGTATCCCGGCTGCCCGGCCGGGGCGGCCGCGCCGTAGGCCGGGACCTCCAGCGGAACCGTCTCGTGCTCGACCGGGCGGCTGCCGTAGGCCGGCTGGCTGCCGTCCCCGCTCGGGGCGCCCCACTCGTCGTCCCCCGACCGCGACCACCAAGGGGTGGGCGGCGGCGCGTCCGAGGCGTCGGGTGCGCTTGCCTGCGGGCGGCGCGAGTCGGTCATGCAATCCTCCGGGACGACGGGTCGTGCTGCTGGGCCTGGCACCGCAGTCTTGCCCGCAGCGTGTGAAGTCCCCGTCAGGTGGCGCTGGCCCTGCGGGCGCCGTCCCGGTCGACACTGACCCCCCGGGCGCCGGCACAGCCGCCAGCCTGAGGGACGCTCACCGACAGCCGCACCCGGCAGGTCCGGCCGACGACGCGCCTGCTCAGCCGAACGGGTTCAGCAGTCCACCGAGGCGCGACAGCCCGCGGCGCAGCCGGGCGCCGAGCCCGGTGTCGGGGGCACGGTCGCGCGGCAGCGACGTCACGACTGCTTCGACGCTCTGCGGGCTCGCGTCCGAGACGAGGGTCCAGACCCGTCCGCCGCCGCTCCAGACGGCGCGCTCGGGCTCGTCGTGACGCGTCCAGACCGGGCGTCCGGCGATCTGCTCGGCGTGGAAACCGTCGAGCCCGTCGGTGCCCAGGCGGCCGGACTGCGCGAACAGCGACAGCGTCGACAGCCCGTCGGAGTAGGCCAGGTGCAGCACCTCACCGTCGGCGGCCGGCGTGTCGACGTCGGTGGACAGCAGCCGGAAGCCGGCCGGCAGCGCAGGGGGCGCCGGCAGGGTGCGGGGGGCGAGCGCGGCGGTCGAGACCGGCTCCGCGACCAGCCGCGACGAGGTGGTCACCGGCCGCACCGCGCTGGTCGGCGCGGCGATGGTGACGTCGACGAAGGCGCTGCTGCGCAGGCGTCGGCCCTGCTCGTCGTACACCTCGCGGCGCAGCAGCAGCCCGGTCTGCTCGTCGACCCAGAAACGACCCGCCAGCGAGGCGTCCTGCCGGCGGGCCTCCACGACGGCGGCCACCCGGCCGCTGCAGTGCCCGGCGCCGGCCAGGCGCAGGCGGTAGGCCGCGGCCAGCAGCGGCAGCGTGCGGGCGTCCAGGGCGGCGGTCGCGACCTGCGGAGCGGCCCCGGTGCCGGCCGTCGGGGCAAGCGACAGCGTCGACCCCGTGCCGGGCTCGTGCCGGACCTCGACGAGCGCGGCCGCCCCCGGCGTCGGCGGGCTGTGCCAGGAGGCGACGTACTGCGTGCCGGCGTAGGTCAGCTCTGCACCTGCCCGGGCGGCCGCCGCGAGCAGCGCCACGGCGGCCTGTTCGGCGGCCGCGTCCGGCTGGTGCGGTGAGGACCCGGGGAAGGGCTGCGCGGCGGGCAGGTCTGCCGCCGCGGCCGGTCCGACGACGACCAGCAGCGCACCGGCAGCCAGCCCGGCCAGCGCACGCCGCCTCACCGACGGCCACCGGTCAGGCCTGCTGGGGTCACCGCCACGTCGTCGCCCGTGGTGTCGACGAAGCGGGTCACGAACGCGTCGGTGCCGGGGTCGACCGGCGTGGTGGGACCGCCCTCGGGCGGGGCGCCGAGGACGAACGCGGCGGCGACCACGAGCACCGCGGCGGCCGTGGTGACGCCGGCGCCGCGGCGCAGCGCGCGCCGGGACCGACCCGCCGGGCGCAGGACCGGGCCGCGCCCGCTGCCACCGGCCGGGCGGGGTCGGCGCCGGGGGGCGCGGCGCGACAGCACCGCCGCGAGGTCCGGCCGCTGCGCGGACGACCCGTGGTGGTCCGGTCCCAGCTCGACCAGGCCCAGCAGACGGGCGCTGAGGTCTGCCGCCGGGACCGGGCCGCCCAGGCCCGACAGCCGGCTCTTGAGCCGACGCTGCGCCTCGACCTCGGCCCGGCAGGGCGCGCAGTGGGCCAGGTGCCGGTGCGCCCGCTCGCGGGCGGCATGGTCGAGCTCACCGTCGACGAGGGCGGCGGCGACGTCGTGCAGACAACCGCTCACCGCGGCCCCCGGGGTATCACGACGGCGTCGCGACGGGTGCCCGGTGGGCGAGCGCGTCCCGCAGCTGGGAGCGGCCGCGGTGGATGCGGCTGCGCACCGTGCCGATCTTGACGTCGAGGGTGTGGGCGATCTCCTCGTAGGACAGGCCTTCCAGGTCGCACAGGACCACTGCCGCGCGGAAGTCCGGCGGCAGCGCGTCCAGGGCGGCCTGCACGTCGGCGTCGAAGTGGGTGTCGTCGTAGATCTGGGCGGGCCCGCGGTCGCGGCTGGGCAGCCGCTCGGCGTCGTCGGGCAGGGCGTCGAACCGGATGCGGGCCTTGCGCCGCACGATGTCCAGGAACAGGTTGGTCGTGATCCGGTGCAGCCAGCCCTCGAAGGTGCCGGGGGTGTAGCTCGACAGCGAGCGGAAGACCCGGACGAAGACCTCCTGCGTGAGGTCCTCGGCGTCGTACTGGTTGCCCGTCAACCGGTAGGCGAGGCGGTAGACGCGCGCGGAGTGGTCGCGCACGACGTCTTCCCAGGACGGTGGGGTCCAGGGCTCGGCGGCAGCGGGGACGTCGGGGTCGATGGCGTGCACGGCGCTCCCTGTCACAGGTCCGGGGTCCAGGAGGGCGCCCGTCGAGACCATCCTCTCCCTCCCCTCGTGAAGCCCCTGTGAAGTGCGGACCGGATGCTGGGCCGTCCGCAGCACCGCGCGCTCTGTCCAACGCCGCGCTGCACCGCCCCGTTCCCCTCGCGCCCCGCGCACCGAGGGATTCCGTGGCGCGGCGGCCCGGCGGCGGGTCGGTCGCCGCGGGCACCGATAGGCTGCCGCCCAGTCGGGCCCCGCGGGCCCCTGCACGCACGGGAGGCCGTCATCGAGTCCGGGAACGGCAAGCAGGACGGCGCGTCCGAGGCCGCGCCCGAACCCTCCGGGAGCGCTGCTGCCGCGGTGACGGAGACCCGCCCGGCCCGTCCGACCGGGGGCCGCACCGCCGCGCCGTCGTCGGCGGGGATCGCGGAACGCACCGCGGACTGGACCACCGCCTGGCAGCCCGAGGAGCCGGCGATCCTCTCGGCCCGGCAGCGTGCGGCCGAGGTCGGGGTCGGCGCCGTCGACGCGCCGACCGGAGCGCTGCTGCGGATGTTCGCCGCCAGCACCCAGGCCCGGGCCGTCGTCGAGCTCGGCACCGGCGCCGGGGTCTCGTCGCTGTGGCTGCTCGCGGGCATGCGCCCGGACGGCATCCTGACCAGCGTCGACAGCGAGAGCGAGCACCAGCGGCTGGCCAAGCTGTCGCTGGCCGAGGCGGGGGTGGCCCCCGGCCGGGCCCGCCTGATCGGTGGTCGGGCGCTGGAGGTCCTGCCCCGCCTGTCCGACGCCGCCTACGACCTGCTGTTCTGCGATGCGGCCCGCTCCGAGAACGCCGACTACGTGGACGCGGCGTTGCGCCTGCTGCGTCCCGGGGGGCTGCTGGTCTTCGCCGGGGCGCTGGTGGGTGGCAAGGTCGGCGAGCCGGCGGCACGCGACGCCGAGACGCTGACGATGCGCGAGCTGGCCCGCACGCTGCGCGACGAGCCGCGGCTGGTGGCGGCCGCCGTGCCGGTGGGTACCGGTCTGCTGGTCGCTGCCGTCACCGACTGACCCTCGCGCGCGTCGCCTTGGCGCATGCGCCGCCCCGTCGCCGGCAGCGGGGGTGGCGCAGCGCGGCCCGTCGCGACCGAGGCTGCGTGGGTGGACCGTCAGGCGGAGCGGCGCCGGGCCGAGCGTGCGCGCGGCTGTGCGGCCAGCGCCGTCAGCCACGTCGTGAGCAGGCGCACGCCGTAGCCGGTGCCGCCCTTGGTGCGCTCGTCGTCGTCGCCGCCGGTGAAGGCCGGTCCGGCGATGTCCAGGTGCGCCCAGGGACGTCCGCCGGCGAACTCGCGCAGGAACAGGGCGGCCGTGATCGAGCCGCCCTGCAGCTTCAGCGCCGGGCGGCCGATGTTGCGCAGGTCGGCGATCGGGGAGTCGAGCGCTGCGCGGTAGTCCTCGACCAGCGGCATCCGCCACAGCGGCTCGCCGGACGCGGTCGACGCCGCCAGCAGCTCCTCGGCCAGCGAGTCGTCAGAGGCGAACAGACCGGCATGCCGCTTCCCGAGCGCCACCGGCATCGCACCGGTCAGGGTCGCCACGTCGACGATGACGTCGGCCTGCAGGTCCAGGTCGGCGTAGGCGATCGCGTCGGCCAGCACCAGGCGGCCCTCGGCATCGGTGTTCAGCACCTCGACGGTGCGCCCGCCGTACTGGACCAGGACGTCGCCCGGGCGCTGCGCCTGCCCGCTGGGCATGTTCTCCGCGACGGCAGCGAGCACCGTCACCTTGATCGGCAGCTTCAGGTCGGCGACGGCGCGCAGCGTGGCGAGCACGGCCGCGGCCCCGCCCATGTCGCTCTTCATCTCCTGCATGCCGGCGTTCGGTTTGAGCGAGAGGCCGCCGGTGTCGAAGGTGATGCCCTTGCCGACCAGCACGACGTGGCGCGAACCGCCTCCGTCGTAGACCGCCTCGACGAGCCGGGGCGGGCGGCTCGAGCCCTGCCCAACGGCGACGATGCCGCCGAAGCCGCGCTCAGCCAGCTCCGTCTCGTCCAGGACGGTGACGTCCAGCCCGTGCAGCAGCGAGGCGGCGCGCGTGGCCAGCCAGGCCGGGGACTTCTCGCCCGGCGGCGTGTTCACCAGGTCGCGGGCGGACGCCACCGCGGTGGACAGGGCGACGGCGGCGGTCAGCTCGTCGGACAGCTCGGCCGTGGTGACCAGCGTGATCTCGGTGAGCACCCGGGGCTTGGGGGCAGCCTTGCGGCTGTAGCGGTAGGAGGCCAGGAGCAGGCCCTCGACGAGCCCGCGCAGGGCGGCGGCGTCGAGCGGGGCCTCGCGCAGGTCGACGGCCAGCGAAACGGCGTCCTTGGCCCGACGGGCGAGCGTCGCGCCGACCTTGCGCCAGTCGTCGGGTCGAGCTCCGCCGAGCCCGACCAGCAGCACGCGCTGATCCGGACCCGCGCCCGGTGCGGTGACGACCTCCCCGGCGGCGCCGGTGGCCTGCTCGCGCTCGAGCAACCCGTCGACGTCCACAGAGGTCTGCCCGACGAGCCGCGCAGCACCGTCCGCGGGGACGGTGGGGTCCCCGGGGACGGTGGGGACTGCCACGACCGCCGCCGAGCCGGGCACGGTCGTCGCGAGGACGACCGTCGGCAGGGCGGCGATCAGCGGCAGGCGGCCTGCGCGGCCGCGTCGGGGTGCGGGCACGCTAGGAGACGACCGCCTTCAGCGCATCGCCCAGGGCCGAGGCCTCCTCGGCGTTGAGCTCGACGACGAGCCGACCGCCACCCTCGAGCGGAACGCGCATCACCAGGCCGCGACCCTCCTTGGTGACCTCGAGCGGACCGTCGCCCGTCCGCGGCTTCATGGCCGCCATCGACCAGCCTCCCCGTCATGTTCCGCACGGCCCGTGATGGGTCGCGCTCGTGTGTGTCCACACAGTGTCCCTGATGAGCGGCCCGGCAGGCGAACGGGGGCAGAATCCGGGAGGCCGCTCGTCGCTGCCCGGGTCCGCACAGGGCTCGTGCGATCCTGACCGTCGCCGCGGGAAGCCCTGCCGCACCTCCGAGAGGACGTACCTGGACGTGTCCGACACCGTGCTGCTCGAGCGCCGCGGGGCCGTCGCCCTGATCACGCTGAACCGTCCCGAGGGCATGAACGCGCTGACGGTGGCGATGAAGACCGCGCTGCTGGCCGCGGTCACGGCCGTCCGCGACGACCCTGAGGTCCGCGCGCTGGTGCTGACCGGCACCGGTCGCGCGTTCTGCGTCGGCCAGGACCTGCGCGAGCACGCTGCGCTGCTCGACGCCGGCGACCCCGCGCCGCTGAGCACCGTGGCCGACCACTACAACCCGCTGGTGCTGCTGCTCGCCGGGCTGGACATCCCCACGGTGGCCGCCGTCAACGGGTCCGCTGCCGGTGCGGGTCTGGGCATCGCGTGCACGTTCGACTTCCGGATCGGCGCCAGCGGGTCGAAGTACACGACCGCGTTCACCGGCATCGGGCTGACGGCGGACAGCGGCCTGTCGTTCACCCTGCCGCGGCTGGTCGGGGCGGGGCGGGCGCGGGCGATGCTGCTGCTCGCCGAGCCCTTCACGACCGAGCAGGCGCTGGAGATGGGGCTGCTGAACGCTGTCGTGGCCCCGGAGCAGGTGCTGCCGGCCGCGCTGGAGCTCGCGACGCGGCTGGCCAACGGTCCGACGACCGCCTTCTCTGCCGTCAAGCGCTCCCTGGACGTGGCGCTCACCGGCACGCTGGAGCAGGCGCTGGCCGAGGAGGACCGTCAGCAGACCCGCTGCGGGCAGACCGCGGACCACGCGGCGGCCGTCCGGTCGTTCCTGGCCAAGCAGGTCCCGGAGTTCCTCGGCCGCTGAGGCGTGGTCGAGTCAGGCAGCGCGCGTCTGGTCGCGGCCACGCTCGACCCAGCGGGCGAAGCGACGAAGCGACAGCCGCACCCCGAAGGCGAAGACCGGACGGACCAGCGGCCAGCCGAGTCGGCCGAGCGCGCCCAGCGGCAGCTCGAGCTGTTCGCTCCAGACGAAGCGCGAACGGCCGTCACCGCGGTCCTGCACCTCGAAGACGCCGGTGCCGCGGACGAGCCGCCCGGTGTGCAGCACGTCGCAGCGGTAGGGCGGCTCCCACCGGGTGATGGTCATCGTGTCGAGGAACCCGAGGCGACCGACGCCGGTGAACGCCTCGATCTGTCCGCCCTCGCCCCGGCCGTCCTGCGCGGTGGCCCGGACCCGCGTGCCGAGCATCCACTCGCCTTGGCCGGCCCAGTCCGTCGCGCCCGCCCAGGTGTCCTGCACGGACGCGTCGACGTCGACGGTGAGGGTGAGGTCGGCGGTCATGCGCTCAGTCTCGCGGCCGGAACGAGCCGGCGCCAGCCGGGTGCCTGGTCGGCCGTGGTCGCGTCGTCAGGAGCCTGGACGCTGCTCGGGGTCGCGGCTCGGCCCGTCTGCGGTGGGCGGGCCGTCGGCGGTGATCGAGCCGGCGGTGGCCGGGCCGTCGTTCGTGGGGACGGACGTGGCGGTGGCAAGGCTCGCCGTGTCTGGCGATGCGCTGGTGCCGGGCGCAGCGTCGGCGGCCACCGGGGAAGCGGCGGTGACGCTCGCCGACGCGGTCCCGGTCGCAGCGTCGGCGGTAGTACCCGGGCCCGTCGTGGCGGGTGCGTCCTCGCTCGCGGACCCAAGACCGGTGTCGTCCGGGCGGCCTCCGGCGGACGGGCTTCCAGCGGACGGCAGCGGGGCACCGGCGGAGCCCCCGGTGCCCGGACCGGTGCCGGTCGGGTTCGGACGGGCATCGATGCTCGGCGACGTCGTCGTCTGCGCCGCCGCATCTACGTGGTCCCCCGTTGTCGCGTGCGCCGGAGCGGGCGGTGAGGCTGGTGGGGCGGGCTGTGACGAAGGGGATGCCTCGCCCGCACCACCGACCATCGGAACGGCGACGTTGCTCGCCTCGGCCGTCCCGGCTGGCGTGACCAGCGGCGGTTGCGGGCTGTCGGTGCCGGCCCCGGCGGGCGCCCGAGGCGGTTCCACGGGGCTGTCGACCACTGCGGGCACCCGCGCGTCTCGCTCTGAGGCTGCCGCCTGGGCTGCAGGCACCGCGACGGGAGGCGTTGTCTCGGCGGTCAACGGCAGGTCGTCGGCGCCAGCCTCGTGGACCGGTAGCGCCGCCTCCGTGCCGCGGGTCCCGGCCTCCAACAGGGCCAGACGTGCGTCACGATCAGCCAGCTCCCGGCTCAACCGGTCGAGCACGTCGTCGACCTCCGACATCCGGTAGCCGCGGGGAGCAAGCGCGAAGCGCAACCCGGCGACGTCCTCCGGCTGCACCGGACCCGGCGGCAATCCGACGTCTGCTGCGTCAGGGGTGGCGTCGCTCATCACCGGTCCCTCGCGGGTCGAGACGGCAGCGGCGACGAACAGCACGACGACGACGCCGAGAAGCGTCAGCAGGGTGACCACGGCGACGATGCTCCCACGACGAGGGGTTCAGCCCGGTGAGGTGGCGAGACCCGCCGTGCAGCGCCGTGGATCGCGTGGGCGTCTCAGCCTCTTAGCCAGGTTGAGTCCGCAAGGTCGCCGGCGGCTCATGCCGAACTTCGCTCCGCACTCTTGACCGCTGTCGTCCCCGGCTCCGCGGGACCGGCCGGTCGTTGACGGCTCGCCCAGCCCGGGCCCTGTCCCCCGTGGTCGCCGCGGGCTTCCCGGACCAGGTCAGGGTCAGACCTCAACCTCTGCCAGAGCCCCAGGGACGCCGGCGCTGTCCACTTCCGGGGCACCCGGCGTGGTCACTTGCGGGAAGGCATCCGGATGCGCCACGGCGCCTGCCACCCTCAACGCCGGCCCGGCGACGGCGGAGGCTGATCAGCCCGCCGGGCATAGGCCTCGTCGATGCTGCGCACGGCTTCGTCGACGTCGTCGGTGACGGTGAGCAGGTCCAGGTCGCTGGCGGAGATCAAGCCCCGCGGGAGCAGCGACCCGCGAACCCAGGCCAACAACGGTTCCCAGAACTCAGACCCCAGCAGGATGACCGGGAACTGGTTGACCTTGCGCGTCTGCACGAGGGTGAGCGCTTCGAACAGCTCGTCCATGGTGCCGAAGCCGCCGGGCAGGATCACGAAGGCCTGGGCGTACTTGACGAACATGGTCTTGCGGGCGAAGAAGTAGCGGAACTCGATCCCCAGATCGACCCAGGCGTTCAGACTCTGCTCGAACGGCAGCTCGATGCCCAGCCCTACCGACAGGCCGCCCGCCTCTGAGGCGCCTCTGTTGGTGGCTTCCATGACCCCCGGGCCGCCACCAGTGATCACGGCCCAACCCGCGCGGGCGAGGGCTCCGCCCAGCCGCATCCCCAGCTCGTAGTCGGGACTGTCGGTAGGGGTGCGTGCACTGCCGAACACGCTGACGGCGCGCGGCAGCTCTGCCAGCAGCCCGAACCCCTCTACGAACTCGGTCTGGATGCGCAGGACGCGCCAGGGGTCGGTGTGCACCCAGTCCGACGGCCCTCGATGGTCCAGCAGGTGCTGGTCGGTGGTCCCGGTGGTGACCTGCGCGCGGCGGAGGGTTACCGGGCCCCGCTGACGCTCCGGCGGCGGAGAAGACGACGAAGGATCGCTGGGAGTGCTCATGCCGGAAACGCTAGGCGAGAGGGCTCCCCCTACCGCGGAGGCGGACCGGCCCGGCAAGGACCAATCGCGAGTGCGCAGACGCCAGCAGGGGCGGCCCCGGAGGACCGCCCCTGCTGTTCGTGCACGTTCAGGTGGTGCACCGTCGGGACCAGGTCCGAAGAACAGGTCCCGACGGGTCGAGCGTCAGGTCGGTGCGACCTAGAAGACCAGCAGCGAACGGACGTTGGAGCTGCCCGGCGCGTTCTGGAGGTCCTGACCGGTGCGGACGACGAAGCCGAAGCGGCCCGTGCCCGTGAACTTGCGACGCAGCGACCACTCACCGTTGGTGGAGGAGGCGCGCACCTGGGAGGTGAGGACCTGCGAACCACTGTTGGTGATGCGGTAGAGGCTGATGATCAGGCCACCGGTGCGGGCCGGCAGGCTGTCACCACTGAAGGTGTAGTCCCGCTTGCCGTTGCGGACCACGGCCAGGCTGAGCGCAGTGCGCACGTTCAGCACGATCGAGGAGCCCGCGTTGCATCCACGCTGCTGCGCGTAGAGGCGGGTGTTGGTCGGCGGGACGACCCGGAAGGTCGCGGTGCCGTCGTTGCCGACCTCGGCCGAGCGCACCACGCGGAACGTGGTCGACGGACGCGAGTAGGCGAACAGGTCGATGATGCTGTTCGGCGTGCCCTTGACGGTCACACCAGCAGAACCGGTTGCGATGATCGTGTCGCGGTCCAGCGTCGTCACCGGCACCACGGTGCAGGCGGCGTTCGGCGGGCCGGACGGCGACGAGGTCGCGGTCGGGCTGGCCGTGGCGGTCGGCGTGGCCGACGGCGACGGGGAGGCGGTGCCGTAGGTCACGGTCGCCGTGTCGGTGCAGTTGCCCGCAGCACCCGTACGGGTGGTGGTGTTCAGCTGGTCGCCCTGCGGGTCGGTGCCGGTGTTGGCGGCGTTGCCGCACTGGTTGGCGCCGGCGCCGTTGGTGGCCTGGCTGATGTCGGCGCGCACGGTCTGCGTACCGGTCTCACCCGGGAGGGAGAGGGTCTCGACGGTCGCGCGGCCGTTGGCATCGGTGACACCGGTGGCCGTGCTGCTGCCGTTACGGAACGCGCCGGCCCCGGTCTCGGTGAAGGTCACCGCGACACCCTGAACGGTCTTGCCGTTGACGTCCGTCACGGTCGCGACGAGCTGCTGCGCCGTGTTCGGGGCGACGGTGACCGTCTTCGGGCTGAGCGCCGACGAAGCGGGCGTCCTTCGGCTGGTTGCGGAAGGAGAGCGTGCTGGTGGCGGCGGAGCTGGTGCCACGGACCGTGGCGGTGACGGTCAGGGTCTGACCGACGACCGGGGTCGGGTCGTTGACCACGACGTCGACGAACGAGTCGTTGGTGTCGGTCGAGCCCGCGAGCGGGTAGTCAGCCGTCGAGGTCTCGTTCGGGGTGACGGTCTCGTCACCCGAACCGCCGGCCACACCGAAGGCGAGCAGCGTGCCCGCCGTGGCGGGCTGACCGTCGGCCGCGTCGACGACCGCACGGAAGGTGCGGTTGCCGTCCGTGGCCGGGTTCACGGCCGGGTTGTCCTGGTACGGCGACGCCGAGCTGGTGTCAGCCAGCGGCGTCAGGGTGATCGTGCGGTTCAGCTGACCACCGTTGTCGCGCACGGTCGTGGTGACCGTGTCCGACGGCTCGCCGGCGTTGAAGCCGGGGGTGCCACCGGTGCTCTGGTTGACGTAGAACCGGACCGAGTCCGTGGTGTCCGTCGTACCGGTACGCACCGGGTAGGTGACGGTGCCGGTCGCGATGCCGTTGTTGTCGGTCGTGCCGAACACGGCCTGACCCTGCGCAGCGGCGGTGTCGGCGCTGGAGCTGGTGACCACGGAGTTGACCGTGACGCCGGCGAGGCGGCTCGGGCCACCCGTGGCGTTGTTGCGGACGGCGACGGAGTACGTGCGCGTCTCGGTCTCGACCGCGTTGTCGGTGTCGGTGTCGGCCGTGATGGTGGCCGTCGCCGATGCGGGCTCGTTCGCCTTGACCACCTCGACGAACTGCGCGGCGTCCTGGTTGGTGTTAGAGCCCGCCGGGCCGCCCGCGGTGAAGGCGGCGGTGCTGGTCGCGGTGAACTCGCCCGCGTCGAAGCTGTCGTTCTCGTTCGCGCTGCCGGCGGCCTCGTAGAAGGCGCGCACGGTCGAGGTGGGAGCGGAGGCGACGTTGCTGCGGAGGCCGAAGATGACCCGCCCGGTCGCGTCCGAGGCGAACTCGGCGTGGTACGGGCTAGCGGCGGTGCCGTCGCCCGTCACCTTGGTCGGCGTCGCCAGCGCGGGGAACCCGCGGGTGGGGTCGGTGCAGAACGCGAGCGTCTGCCCTGCGGTGGAGGACTTCGTGACGGCGACGTCGATCTCCTCGACGCGCGGAGCCTGGTTCGCGCTGAAAGCCAGCTTGGCGGTGTACGGGACGCAGACGCCCGCAGCCTCGTTGGTGGTGCCGGGAGTGAGCGTCAAGCCCGAGATGTGCGCAGCCTGCGCCGTACCGAGGAAGAGCGGGAGACCCGCGACCAGGGTGACGGCAGCGAGGCCCGGCACACCCAGGCGCTTGAGCGCCGTGGTGGTATCGAGACATGCACTGTCCTTTCATGACAGTCACCGGCACACGGCATGTCGACCGGGCGGGAGCCAGGACTGGTTGTCCCCGGTCTCCCGCTTCGTGCTCACCCTGCGGAGGGCACCTGATCAGCGTGTCCTCGACCAGGAGCAGCGTCGAAGCCTTGCCGAGCGCCAGAGACCGGAGGGCTCCCGCACCCCACAAGACGTCGGGTTGCCGGCCTTGGTCGCGGTCTGCGCCGCAACTTTCTGCCGTCATCCGTCGTCACGCGGGGTAGTCGAAGCGCCAGGACAGACCCCGGCGCCGGACACCGTAGCGCGCCCGAAGGTCTCGTCCGGCACCGTCTGGCCGGTCGTGCAGAAGACCGTTATGCCCCGTGACCGAACCCGGAGTAGCCGCGACGACGGGTCCCGACCGGTCGGGCCCTCCGGGCCGCCGCGGCCCTAGCCTGGCCCGTGCCCACGCGTCGCCCGAGGCCGACCGCTACGCGATCGCCGCCGCCGTGGTGGCTCACCTGCGTGCTGTTCACCGCCCGCGGCGCCGACCCGGTCAACGTGGTCAAGCTCACGGCGCTGCTGCTGTGCGCCCTGGTCGTGCTCGGCGTCGGTCGCCTACCGGGTGGCCCGCCACCGCACGGTCCGCCGCCCGTCGGACCGGCGGCCTGGGCGGGCGGTCTCCTGCCGCTCGCCCTCGTCGTGGCCGCCGTCGTCGCCCCGGTGACTGCACCGCCGTGCTGGGCGCCTACGGCCGCAACAGCGGGCTGCTGGCCTACGGCAGCGCCGTCGTCCTCTACCTGGCGGGCCTGCGCGTGCTCGGCCGGCCGGCGCCGGCGGTCCTCCTCGGCGGTCCGTCGTGCTCGCCGGTCTGTTCACCGCCACCTACGGGCTGCTGCAGAAGGCCGGCATCGACAGCATCCCGTGGAACAACCCCTTCAACCCGATCATCGCCGCGCTCGGCAACCCGAACTTCGCGTCCGGCTACCTCGGCATCGCTGCGGCGGCCGGCGCCGGCGGGGCGCTCTGGGCGGGCTGGGCCGCTCGGGTGGCGCCTGCGTCAGCGCCGTGACGGCCGGGCTGTGCCTGCTGACGGCGGCCCTGTCCGCCTCGGTGCAGGGGCCGATCGCGGCTGCCGCCGGCCTGTTCGTGGTCGCCCTGGGTCTCATCCTCGAGGCGAGGTCGAGGGTGAGGGTCGTCGGCCTCGGCGTGCTCGGGGGCCTGGCCGCCCCTGGCCGTCGGCGCGCTGCTGCTCGGCGCCGCCGCCGACCGCGGCCCGGCAGCCCGATCTTCAGCCGACGTCGGCTCGGAGGCGCGCACCTTCTACTGGCAGGCCGCGCTGACATGTTCGCGTCGCGGCCGCTGCTCGGCGTCGGGCTGGACCAGTACGGCAACTTCTGGCGCGCCGCGCGGCCGTCGACGCCGTGCGCGCCCTGGGCGGTCGCGCAGTTCTCGCGACGCCGCGCACAGCGTCCCGCTGCAGATGCTGGCGCAGGGCGGGCTGGTGCTCGGGCCGGCCTACGCCGCCTTCGTCGGCTTCACCGCTGTTCGCGCTCGTCCGCGGCCTGCTCCGCCTGCGAGGCCAGCGACCGGATGCTGCTCGCCGCCGTCGGGGCGCCTGGACCGCCTACCAGGTGCAGTCCCTGGTCTCCATCGACCAGGTGCCGCTGCTCGTCCTGCACTTCACCCTCGCCGGCGGCGGTGCTCGCTGCCGCGGTCACGGCCGGGCTGCGCACGCTCGCCTGCCGGGCGCGCTCCAGCCCGTCGTCGTGCACCAGAACGACCAGAAGGCCCGCCGGCGGCCGGCAGCCGCCGTCGCCCGGGCGTCGGCAGCGGCCGGCGCCGACCTGGCGCTCTGGGCGTCGTCGGCGCCGGCCCTGCTTGCCGTCTGGTTCGGACTTCATCCCGCTGCGGGCCAACATCGCCGTCAACGAACGGCGACGGCCGCCTGCGTACCGGCGACGGCACCGCGGCGCTTGACGACTATCGACAGGGCGACCGAGCTGGCGCCCGGCCACTCCTACTGGCGCATCAAGACCGGCACGCTGCTGGAGGGGGCCGCCGCCGCCGCAACCTCCTGAGGCGCTGGGCCACGATCAGTCGGCTGGCCGTCGACTCCTACGAGGTCAACGCCCTACGCGCCGCCGCCTCGCTGGCCGAGCCAGACGGCCACCTCGACGCTCAGCCGCGCGATGTTCGGGCGGGCGGTCGAGCTGGACCCGCTGGCACGACGAGCTCCTGGTGCCGCGGCCATGTTCGAGCTGCGGCACGGCGGGGCCGAGCCGCCCGGACGCGCCGGAGCCCTCGACTCGGATGCCGGAAGCGCAGGGGCCGTGTGATCACCGCCAGCGCCGGCCCCTCGGCCCTGGGCGCCCTCGGCGACGCCCGGGCCGTGCTCGGCGACCCCGCGGCGGCCCGCGCCGCGTACGAACGGGCGCTGGCCGTCCAGCCGGACCAGCCGCCGCCGTGGCCGGGCTCGGCAAGCTGGCCGCCGCCGGAGAGCCGCAGGCGGGTGAGCCGGACGACGAGCCGCCTCCGGCGCGACCTGCCCTAGCCTCCCCCTGCCCTGCCACACCGGACGACGACGAGGACAGCGCGTGACCAAGCGGGCCCTGATCACCGGAGTGACCGGCCAGGACGGGCTGTACCTGTCCGAGCTCTGCTGGCCAAGGGCTACGAGGTCTACGGGCTCGTCCGGGGGCAGAACAACCCGAAGCTCGCGCTGCTGCAGGCCGAGTCTGCCCGACGTCGCGTGCTCACCGGCGACCTGCTCGACCTGTCGAGCCTCATGCGCGCCTTGCGAGCACGCCCGCCCGGACGAGGTCTACAACCTGGGGGCCATCTCCTTCGTCGCCTACTCCTGGGAGAACGCCCACCTGACGAGCGACGTCACCGGCAAGGGCGTGCTGAACATGCTCGAGGCCTCCCGGCTGCACGCCGGCGAGGACGTCTGCAGGCGCTGCGCTTCTACCAGGCCACCAGCAGCGAGATGTTCGGCAAGGTGCAGCAGGTGCCGCAGCGCGAGGAGACCCTGCTGTGGCCGCGTTCGCCGTACGGCGTGGCCAAGGTCTTCGGGCACTACATGACGATCAACTACCGCGAGTCCTACGGGATGCACGCCTCGCAGCGGCATCCTGTTCAACCACGAGTCGCCCGCGGCGCGGCCCGGAGTTCGTCACCCGCAAGGTCACCCAGGCCGTCGCCCGGATCGGTCTCGGCCTGCAGGAGCAGCTGGCGCTCGGCAACCTCGACGCCAAGCGCGACTGGGGCTTCGCCGGCGACTACGTCAAGGCGATGTGGCTGATGCTGCAGCAGGACGAGGCCGACGACTACGTGGTCGCCACCGGCGAGACGCACTCGCATCCGCGAGCTGCTCGACGTCGCGTTCGCGCACGTCGGCATCGACGACTGGCAGCGGCACGTCCTCCAGGACCCGCGCTTCTTCCGCCCGCCGAGGTCGACCTGCTCGTCGGCGACCCGACCAAGGCCCGCGCGACGTCCTCGGCTGGGAGCCCGAGGTCGGGTTCGAGCGAGCTCGTGCGCATGATGGTCGACTTCGACGTCGCCGAGCAGAAGCAGCTCCGGGGACTCTGACGGTGGCTCAGCCCTCCCCCCTACGGCGCTGATCACCGGGATCACCGGGCAGGACGGCGGCTATCTCGCCGAGCGGCTTGTCGCCGAGGGCGGGCGTGTGCACGGCACCGTCCAGCGCGACGAGCAGGTGCCCGAGCCGCTGAGGGCCCTGGGCGGCGCCGTGACCCTGCACGAGGCGGACCTGCGCGGACGGCGCCGGCCTGGTCGGGCTGCTCGAGCGGGTCCGCCCCGACGAGGTCTACAACCTGGCCGGCATCTCCTCGGTCGCGCTGTCCTGGGAGCAGCCCGTGCTGACCGCCGAGGTCAACGGCGTCGCCGTCGCCGCGCTGCTGCAGGGCGTGCGCGACCTGCAGGAGCAGACCGGAGAGCAGGTCCGCTTCCTGCAGGCGTCCAGCGCCGAGCTCTTCGCCGGCAGCACCCAGGTGCCGCAGGACGAGTCGACGCCCATCACGCCCCGCTCCCCCTACGGCGCGGCCAAGGCCTACGCCCACCACCTCGTGGCGCTGTTCCGCGAGATCGAGCGTGCACGCCACCACCGCCATCCTCTACAACCACGAGTCCCCCCGACGCCCCCCGACGCTTCGTCACCCGCAAGATCACCAGCACCGTCGCGGCGATCGCCGACGGGCGCGCGCACGACCCTCACCCTCGGCACCCTCGACGCCGCGCCGCGACTGGGGCTGGGCCCCGGAGTACGTCGAGGCGATGGTCCGGGCGCTGCGGCACGACACGGCGGACGACTTCGTCGTCGCGACCGGCAGTCGGCCACAGCGTGCAGGACTTCGTCGCCGCGGCGTTCGCGCGGGTCGGGATCACCGACTGGCAGCCGTACCTGCGCACCGACCCCGCCTTCACCCGCGCCGGCGACCCGGTAGAGCTGGTCGGCGACGCCGGCAAGGCCCGCCGGCTGCTGGGCTGGGAGCCCACGGTCGACTTCGCCGAGCTGGTCGGACGGATGGTCGATGCCGACCGGGCGTGAGCGTCGTCAGAGGCCGGCCAGGAGTCCGGCCACCGCCGCGCTGAAGGCCTTCCAGGTCGGCAGCCCGGTCGTGTCGACCGCCGTCTGCCTGGCTCGCGCCACGTCAGGCTCCAGCCAAGGCTGCAGGCTCGCTGCCAGCGCGCCGGGTGAGGAACGGTCCACCCGCCAGGCCCCCCGGCCCTCGAGCAGCGAGGCCGCCGGCTGCTGGCCCGCGTAGGCCACCGGACAGCCCGCGACGGCGGCTTCGATCGCCGGAAGTCCGTAGCCCTCGTCGCCGATGCAGAGCAGCACGGTCGCGGTGGCGAGGGCCTGCTGCACGGCATCGTCGGACGCGTCGCCTTGCCAGAGCAGTCCGTCCCCCCGTTGCGAGCGTGCTGCCAGTCGCGCCAGCACGTCCGCCTCCTCGCAGCCGGCCCTGCCTACGACACGAAGCCGCAGGTCGGGCCGGTGCGCGCGCAACAGGTCGACCGCGGCCAGCGCCAGCGGCACCCGCTTGCGTGGCTCCACCGTGCCCACCATGAGCACCTCGGCGTCGGCGCGCCCAACCTCGGCTCGCCGGCCGACGACGTGGTCAGCGCCGAGCCAGTGGGTAGGCGTCGCGGCCGCGGTCCGCCGCAGCCGCTGCACCGCGACGTCGTGCACGGCGTCGCTCGTCGCGACGGCCAGAGGGACCCGTGCCAAGAGACGGAAGTATGCACTGGTCACGGCCTGCCCGTTGCCGGGAAAGGCCCAGGGATCGGTCTGCGGAAAGGCGTCGTAGGCCAGGCATGCCGTCGACACGTGCGACCGGACCCGCTGGTCCAATGCCGCCAGCACCTCCGGGTCGAAGGTCGGCTCGGGCAGAAGCAGCTTTCCACCGCGCAGATCGCGCTCGCTGACCAGCTGGCCCCCGTCGAACTCCCGCAGCACCTCACCCGGCCCGTGAGCTGCATCCTGGAAGTACGCGCTCACCAGGCCGGCGAATCCGGCTGGGCTCAGGGCCCGGGCGCCACGCGGGGTCCGGGCCACGAACAGGGCGTCCTGCTGCGACGGCCAGGCGCGCGCCAGCTCCAGCAGAGCGCGTTGAACACCGCTGCGCGCTGGCTGTCGGGAGAACTGGGTGACGTCGATCAGGATGGGAGTCATGCGAGGCCCAGCGCCTCGAGGATCGCCTGCCCGTACGCCGACACGGAATGCGTCTCGAGGTAGTGCGCACGTTGCGCAGACACCTCTGGACGCGACTCGTGCGTGGCAAGGAGCGCCTCTGCCACCAGCAGCGGCGAGAAGTCGTCCGGAACGGCTTGCACGAACTCGGGCAGGTCCATGTCCTGGACCATCGCGGCGGTGGAGACGGTCGGGACCCCGAAGGCAGCGAGGTCGGCGACGGCGCCGCTCAGGGAGAGCAGGGCCGCTGTCCGCAGCTGAACCGCCAGGTCGACGGAGAGCAGCCAGTCCTGGTAGCCCTGCTCGGAGACGTGGCCGTGCCAGTGCAGGTGAGGTGTGAGACCCGCCGCCTCGGCCTGGGCGACGAGCAGGGCACGGTCGTGCTCCTCGACGCCGCCGACGACGTGCAGCTCGACGGGGACGCCCCACTGCCGCATCCAGGCCTGCGCTTCCAGGACCACGTCGGCGGCCTTGGTCCGCACGTCGACGCCACCGAACAACCCCAGGTGCACAGCGGACCCCGACAGCTGCAGCCGGTCCCTGGCGCGGGAGCGGTAGCCGTCGGTCAGCTGTTCGTCGTTGGGCGACCGGTAGGGCACGAACGGCAACGCCGCCGTAGGCACGCCCGTCTCCCGCGCCACCCGTTCGGCGACTGTCCGGCTGTGGAACAGCAGCAGGTCGCAGGTGCGGGCCAGGTGGGCGAACCCCAGCCGCGGCAGGGCATCCAGCGCATGCCGCTGGCTGCGTGCGCCGGTGCCGCCCGCCGGAGCGGCACCGGGTTCCGGCTCGATCCCCAGGTAGCTCCAGAGCTCGACCATGCGCACGTCATGGCAGAGCGCCGCGCCACCGTGACTTTCGATGATCTCCAGTCCGGGCAGGTGGAAATGACTGTTCCCTACCACCGTCAGCAGCCGGTCGTGGTGGACCAGCCCCGGGTCACCAGGCAGTGCAGGATGCACCCGCCATCCCGGAGCCGGACCGGCCGAGCTGCTTGCGTACAACGTCCCGTCGACACGCGTGGCGAGCGGGCCCAGGGTGGCGGCGGAGTAGTCGGCGATGCCGCTGCGCTGCGGCGGCCAGGGCGTCACCAGCCCGAGCGACGGCTTCGACCGCGGGCTGCGGGCGACGTTCACGGGCTTCACCAGGGTGGTCGACCTGGCCGAGACGACCTCGCGGACCGACCGATGGGCATGCGCGGCCAGGACGTGACGCTGGGCGGCGAGCACCTCGGCACGGTGCGCGATGACGTGCTCCAGGGCTCGGCTCAGGTCGACCGGGTCCTGCGGCCTGGCGCACCACGGGCCGTCCCCGACCAGCTCGAGGTGCGCCGGGATGGCGGAGACGGCGACCGGGCACCCGTCGGCAGGACCCTCCAGCACCGGCAGGGACAGACCTTCGGCGAAGGACGGGACCAGCATGGCCAGGGCCTGTGCCCGCAGGCCGCGGAGCTGGCCAGTACTCACGTACGGAAGCAGCTGCAGCCCTTCCGAGGCCAGGCCCGAGTGCTCGGCTGCCCGCAGGACCGGAGCCGGGTCGCCGGACCAGCCGACGACGAGCGCGCGCACGTCCGGCCGGTGACGGCGTAGCAGCGCGACGGCGGCCAGGCCGCCCACGATGTTCTTGCGATGCTCATGTCCGGCGGCGACCATGACATAGGGCCCGGACACGAGCCCCGAGGTCGTCTCGACCTGGTCCGCGCCCCCGTCGTCGTGCTCCGGCCAGACCACCGCCGACGCGCCGGGCAACCCGACGACGCGTTCCAGCTCGGCGAGCGTCGAACGACTGATCGCCCAAGCCTCGTCGTAGAGGCCGAGGGCGCGCACTCGAGCGTCATGGGCGAGTCGACCGCCGTCGTCGGGTAGGTAGCAGTCGGGGTAGCGGGACGGGATGAAGTCGTAGACGAGCGTGGTCGACCAGACCCCGTCGTCGGCGAGCAGCGCCGTCAGGGGCCAGGCGTCGGCGGTCATGGGGCTGGGCTGCACGAACCAGCGGGTTCGCGCGGCCAGGACCGAGCTGACGGCAGTGACCGTCGACAGCCCTTGCAGGATCGACCCGGGGACCCCGGTCGGGGGGGGCAGCCGCTCGTCCAGCAGCAAGACCGGCTCGCGGGCGGAGCCAACCAGGGCCTCGAGCACCTCGAGCGCGTAGCGACCCACACCCCGCGTGGCAAGCCCGACGTCCTGCAGGCAGCGCGCGTCCAGGACGGTGCGGTCGCGCGCGGCCGAGACGGGACGCGAGGGCTTGATCACGCCCTGCTCGCCGAGGACGGCCTCGGCGAGCGCTGCCACCTGCACCGCGCGCTGGGTAGCGTCCCGCAGACCGGTCCGTTCCTCCAGGCGGCGACGCAGCGCGAGGTCGTCGTCGTCACGACCAGCCAGCGCCTGCGCCCGCCACCCCTGCCCGTCCGACGGCGCCGGCTCCGGCTGCTCGCCCAGGAACGCCGGGTGCGTGAGGGTCCTGACGGCACGATCGGCGCGTTCCGCCGGGTCCATCCGCGCCTCGCGGGCGCGCGCCAACCTCGCCGCCGTCTCCTCACGCCACCGGGCCGCGGTGCGGGCCGGTCCCCGCAGCGACCGCGCCGGCGCCAGTCCTCCACGCAGCGCATGGGCGACTGGCGCCCCGTAGCGCCAGGTCGTGGACCCGGTGATCGCGCCGAGCTCGGCCTCGAGATCGGCGACACGAGTCTGGGCACGGGCCCGGTCCGCACGGCCGGCTGCGATCTCGCCGGCCGCGTCGTCGAGCCCGGCTCGGACCTGTTCGAGCTGCCGCTGCAGCTCCGCGGTAAGGCCCTGCTCGTCAGCAAGCCGCCGCGCGGTGAGTGCCTCCGCAGACCTGGCGGCTTCCTCAGCCGCCTTGGCCCGGTCCAGCTGGTGCACCTCGTGCTCGCGGCGTTCTTCCAGCTCCGCCAGCTGCCGTGCGTGTGCCGCCTGCCTCTCACGCCACTGGACGGTCGCCGCAGATTCCCACCGGTCCAACAGGCACACGGGATAGGCCAGGGCGGCACGCAGCTCCCCGGCTTGCGGGTGGCGGTCGTCGACGTACCAGGTGTTGACACCGTCGAACGCTGCCCGCGGGTAGTCGGCTGCGGTCAGCACCGGCTCGAAATCGTCGGTCGTCGATATCGAGGACCACGGACGGATCGCCTCGACGACGACGACAGCAGGACGGTGCGCGGCCCAGTCCAGCGACCCGAGGACATCTCCCTCGGCCCCTTCGACGTCCACGGACAGCACCGAGACCGGACCCGGGGCCTGCTCGAACACCTCGGTGAGGGTGAGCACCGGGACCCGCACCTCGGTGACCGACTGACCCAGGCCGAGGATCTCCGCGAGTCGGTCCGCCCGGGTCGTCGACATCCCCGCATCCGGGGCGGTCTCGTACAAGGCCAGCTCGCCGGATGCGGCCGACACGGCGGCGTCGAGCACCAGGTCTCGGGGGCGGATCTCTGCCAACGTGGCGGCTCGCGAGCCGGGCTCGACGAGCACTCCGGTCCAACCCTGTAGATAGAGCCAGTAGGTGACCGAGCCCTCGACCGGGTCGCCGGCTCCCACGTCGACGTACACGCGCGACTCGAGCAGGTGGGCCACCCGCCGCAGCCGCACGTCCTCCTGGTTGCCGGCATAGGACACCATCGGGTCCAGATCCAGCGCGGAGCCCCGCAGCGTGCCCCCTGGCTCGTCCATGTCCACCCTTCGGCCGTCGCCTTGCCAGGCTCCGGATCCTGCCTTCGCCGCGTGGCTACTCTAGGCACTCCGCCGTCGACGAACCGGAGCAGGTCGCTGTGTCAGGTGTTCCCGCCAAGACGTGCCGTGTCTGCGGTTCGGCCGAGTTGAGCCGGGTGCTGGACCTCGGCGAGCAGTCGTTGACCGGGGTCTTCCCGGCCCCCGGCGACCCGGACCCCACCGCAGGACCGCTCGAGCTCGGCCTGTGCCCGGACTGCGGCCTGGTGCAGCTCATGCACACCTACGACGCCGGCGAGATGTACGGCGAGAACTACGGCTACCGCTCCGGCCTGAACGCCTCGATGGTCAAGCACCTCCACCGCAAGGCACGGCATCTGGAGGGGCTCGCCGGGCTCGCCGCCGGCGACACCGTGCTCGACATCGGGAGCCAACGACTCGCACCCTGCTGCAGGGTTACCGGACCCCCGGGCTGCACCGGGTCGGGTATGGACCCGACCATCGTCAAGTGGCGGCAGTACTACCCGGACGACATCACCGGCATCGCGGACTTCTTCAGCGCGGACTCCTTCGCTGCCCACGACGTTCCTCCCGCCAGGGTCGTCACGTCGATCGCCATGTTCTACGACCTGGACGACCCGGTCGAGTTCGCCCGGCAGGTCGGTCGCGTGCCTGGCCCCCGACGGCGTGTGGCACTTCGAGCAGTCCTACATGCCCTCCATGCTGCGAGCGACCTCCTACGACACGATCTGTCACGAGCACCTCGAGTACTACTCGCTTGCACGTCGTGGACCGGATCCTGCGCGACGCCGGACTTGGAGCTGCTCGACGTCCGCTTCAACAGGGTGAACGGTGGCACCTTCGCGGTCACCGCACAGCGCGCCGGCGGCCCCCGGCAGGCCGACCGGGCGCTGATCGACTGGTTCCTCCGACAGGAGGCGCGCGCATGCAGGTCACCCGTCCTGCGGCCTTCGAAGCCTTCGGGGCTTCCGTGCGTCCAGCACCGCGACGACCTGACCGACCTGGTGCGCACGCTGCGTGACAGTGGCCACCAGCATGGTCGGCTACGGCGCCTCGACCAAGGGCAACGTGCTCCTGCAGTTCTGCGGGCTCACGACGGAGAATCTGCCGGTCATCGCCGAGGTCAACCCCAACAAGTTCGGCTGCCGCACCCCCGGAACCAACATCCCGATCGCCTCCGAGGACGAGGTGAAGGCCGACCGCCCTGACTACATGCTCGTGCTGCCCTGGCACTTCCGGGAGACGATCCTGGAGCGCGAGGCGCCCTACCTGGAGAGCGGCGGACGCCTCATCTTCCCGCTGCCCGAGATCGAGGTCATCGGCGACTGAGCAGCCTGGCCAGCCGTCGGGGCAGGCCCCGGTGGGCCCAGGTGCAGTACAGGTCCTCCCAGCCACGCCCTGATGCGAGCCGTGCCGACAACGACTCCCAATGCGTGAGGGGCCCGGACAACGTGCCGCCGGGCTCGATGACGTGGAGTGCGTCAAAGGTGCCCTGCAGGACATGGAAGTAGTCCGCAGGGTCCTGCCCCCAGTACGTCGTGGCACAAGAGGGGTTGTACTCGGTCACCATTGCCGGCTTGAAACGTTGCAGGGTCTGCATGGCCCCAGCCAAGACGCGGGTCTCGGCCCCCTCCACGTCGATCTTGACGAGGTCCAGACGCTTGAGAGGGTGGGTCTGCAACCAGTCGTCGAGACGAACAGCCGTGACGGGGTCCGACGTCACACCCAACGGCATGCCACGGAGCTCCGGAGCGTCGACGACCGCACGGATCAGCGACTCGTCCTGCTCGGGTCCCCGCTCGGACAGGAACGCGCACCCGGCTAGCTGGTCGAACATGGCGAGATGAAGCTGCCCGGGACGGTCCGACAGGGCCAGCCGCTCGATCAGGACCGGTCCGGCTCCATCGAGGAGCCCGGCGATGTTGCGGGTGAGGAACCCGGCATTGACGGTGCTCGCCTCGAACGCGACCACCTGCCCCTCAGCACAGAGCGAGGCCAGCGTGAGAGTGTGTGCCCCGATGTTGGCGCCGATGTCCAGGCAGACCCAGTCCGGCTGCACGACGGTCTCGAACAACGTCGTGACGTGAGGCTCCCACACCCCGTCGCTGGCCCGTAGGGCACCGAAGACGGACAGATCCCGGGCGTCTCCCCAGACCAGCTGCGTTCGACCGCCCGGCAGGCGCAGTGGTGCGGTGCCCTCCACGTCACTCCCTCACGCTCTCGGGGCCGGCGACGCGGCGCACGGGGGACGGCCCGGTCGTACTCTAGCGACATGACGACCCTCGCAGATCCGGGCCTCGACCTACGCCGGGTCAATCAGCCCCCGCGGATGTGGCGAGGCACCTGGTCGGACCTGCGAGATGTGTGGGACCACCGCGAGCTGCTCAAGGCCTTTGCCGGCCGGGAGCTGCGCGCCCGGTACAAGGGCGCGACCTTCGGATGGGCCTGGGCCCTGGTCAAGCCGTTGGTGATGTTGCTCATCTACGGAGTGGCCGTCGGCATCTTCCTGGGAGCGGGTCGATCGATCCCCCAGTTCATGGTGTTCATCTACAGCGGGCTCGTGGGCTGGACACTGTTCTCGACGCTGGTCATGGGGTGCGTCAACTCGGTCGTCAGCAGCGGCGCCCTGGTCGGCCGCGCCAGCTTCCCCAGGCTGTTGCTGCCCTTGTCGGTGCTGGCCTCGGCGCTCGTCGACTTTGCCCTGCAGGCCAGCGTCCTGCTCGTGGGCTACGCCGCCTTCCAGGACCTTCCTTCGCCTCGGAACTTGTTGTGGCTCGTGCCCTCGATGTACGTACTCATCATGACGGGGATGGGGCTGGGGTTGGCACTCGCCGCCGCAAACGTCTACAAGCGAGACATGGGGTTCTTGGCCGACGTTGGGCTGCAGGTGGGCTTCTGGATGGCGCCGATCATTTACAGCTACGGGCAGGTCGTCAGGGGGGCGCAGGACTTCGGTCTGGCGGCAGACGTCGTCACGCGCGTCTACATGCTCAACCCGATGGCGAACGTGGCCATCGGCTTCCAGCGGGCGCTGTGGCCGGCTGCGTCATCGCCCAAGGCTGCGGAATTTGCCTTTCCCGGACAGCTGGGCTTGCGTCTGGCGCTCTTCAGCGTCGTCGCGACGGCTATCGCCTGGCTGGGCCTGCGGGTGTTCGTACGGTTGTCGGCGAACTTCGGTCAGGAACTCTGACATGTCCGTCGCCATCCGCTTCGAGCACGTCAGCAAGTCCTTCCGCCTCGGCGGCGCCGGGAACGTCAAGGACATGGTTCTGGGCGTAGCCGGCCAACGTCGACCTGTCGTCAGCGTCCAGGCCGTCCAGCATCTCCACCTGGACATAGGTCAAGGTGAATCGGTGGCCCTGCTAGGGCACAACGGTTCGGGCAAGTCCACCACCTTGAAGATGCTCGCCGGCACCGTGGCTCCTTCCGCGGGCAACATCTACGCGCGCGGACGCATCGCGCCACTGCTGGAGCTCGGGGCCGGCTTCCACCCCGACCTCACCGGCCGCGAGAATGTGTTCCTCAACGCCGCTATCCTGGGTATCCGCCGCGCCGCGGCGGCGCGGATGCTCGACGAGATCGTCGCGTTCGCCGAAGTGGAGCAGTTTCTCGATACCCCGGTGAAGTTCTACAGCTCGGGGATGTCGGTACGGCTGGGCTTCGCGATCGCGGTGAACGTCGACCCGGACATCCTGCTGGTGGACGAGGTGCTGGCAGTCGGCGACGAGGACTTCCAGCTCAAGTGCTCGAAGCGGATGAGCCAGTTCAAGGACGACGGGCGCACGGTCGTGCTGGTCACCCACTCCCTCGATCAGGCAAAGGCGTTCTGCGACCGAGCCCTCGTGCTCGACCATGGCCAGCTCACCTACGACGGGCTGGCACTGCTCGCTGACGACGCCTACCACGCCTCGTCGCGGGTGCCCTCGGGGCCGGAGAGCCACCCTGCCCGCTGAGCGGTCGACGCGTGCGCTGGTCGTGGCCCTGGCCGCGCGGGCCGAGCAGGAGATCCGTGCCTATCCGCGGCTGCACGCCGCCTTCTACAGCGCCATCGCCCGCAACGAACGCGTTCGGTTGCTGGCGGGGCGCGCGAAGAACAGCGTTCGAGGTGTCGGTGACATCCGCGCGGGCGGGCCGACGCGGCTGGACGACGCCGGGGTGGCCGAAGCGAGGACCGCTGCACTCGCTCGTCGGCTGGGACTGCCCTGGACCGGCCCGTGAGGCTGCTGATAGACGCCCAGTGCGTTCAGTCGACGAGCTCGCTGCGCGGTATCGGCCGCTATGCGCTGTCGTTGACCCGAGCCTTGGTGGCGACCGCCGGGGAACACCGGGTGGAGCTGCTGCTGAACGGCGGTGATGACCCTGAACGCCTGATGCGGGCCCGCCTCGCGCTGGAGACGTTCCTGCCGCCGGGACGGATCCACGTCTTCGACGCGGCTTGGCCCTGGACGCCCCCCTACGACGACCGGCGCCGGCCCGCCGCCGAGGCGGCCTACGCCGCAGCAGTGCGGTCGCTGCGGCCCGACGTCCTGCTCGTGGCCTCGCCCTTCGAAGGTGATGGCGAGAACGTGCTGTCGCTCGGTTCGATGCCGGACGACCCACCGACGGCAGCGGTGCTCTACGACCTCATCCCCGCCCTGGAGCCGCACGTCTACCTCATGGGGCCCGGCGCTGACGTCTACTGGCGCCGCTTCGAGCAGGTCAAGCGCTGCGCGGCACTGCTGTCGATCAGCCAGCACAGTGGCCGCCAGGCGACCCAGCTCTTCGGAACCGACTGCCCGCCGGTGACGGCCGTCTGGGGCGGTGCCTACCCGAGCGGGGCGTTCCCGTCGTTCGAACCGCACACGGACGACCGACCCGAGCAGGTCCTGCCCACCCGCTTCGTGCTGTCGGTCGGCGGGGACCACCCGCGCAAGAATCTCGATCGGCTCGTCACGGCGTGGGGCCGCGTACCCGTTGCCCTGCGCGAAGCCAGTCCCCTGGTCCTGGCGTGCCGCCTCAACCCGGGCACCGTGCGGCGCCTGCGGCGGCTGGCCCGGCGCGCCCGGATCGCGCCTGGCCAGCTGGTCCTGACCGGCGGCGTCAGCGAGCCGACGCTGACCCGTCTCTACGCCACCGCCGACGCGTTCGTCTTCCCTTCCCTGGAGGAGGGTCTCGGGATGCCGCCGCTCGAGGCGATGGCCGCCGGCCGCCCCACCGTGCTCGCCCAGGGCAGCTCGCTCGACGAGCTGTGCGACGAACCGGCCGCCTTCTTCGACGGGCTGTGCGTCGACGCGATCGCGGCAGCGCTGCTCCGGGTGCTCTCCGACGAACCCTTCCGCACCACCCTTCGGGCCGCCGGCGCCCGAGCCACCGAACGCTTCACCTGGGAGCACAGCGCGCAGCGCGCCTGGTCAGCGCTCACCGGGCTCGCTGGCGCGCCTCCGCGACCGTCCGCTCCGTCGGCAACGCCCACGCGGCTCAGCAGCCGGCCCGACGAACCGTCGCGCGAGCCAGGGCCGGTGCTGATGGACGTGCCTGTTCCGGCAGGCGTCGTCGGCGCCTCAGGGCTTCTCGTCGACGCACGGGTGTTGCTCGCCGACGCCACAGCACTGGTGTTCCCGGACATCGACGCCGCTTCCGAAGCCGTCTGCGGCGGGCTGCTGGACGTGCCGGTGCTGGTGGGCACGGCAGAGTTGAAGGCGGTCACGACCCACGACTTCTACGCCGAGTATGCGGCAGGTCTGACAGCGCACCCGCCGCCGGCGGCCCTGGTGCCAGTACTGGTCGAGGCTGTGCAGTCTGCGCCGCGGTGGATGCTGGAGCGCCCGAGGACGACCTGGCTCGTGCTCGACCCCGAGCCGGTCGAGCCGGCGCTCGAGCGAGCTGTCAGGGACCTCGGTGTCGACCTCGTCGTTGCCCGACTGGCAGGGGTGGGCCTGAGCGGACTGGTCGATGCTGTGCTGATCGCCGTTGAGCACGTGCCGCCTCTGTTGCCGGCTCTGGCCGCCGCCCGGCGGCGAGGTGCGCGCGTCATCACGGTAGGTCCGGGCTCGACGCCAGAGCTGCCTGCCTGGTGCGAGCCAACGCCTCTCATCTCCCAACTGACGACGGTCGTTGGCTGGGGGGACAACCTGCCAGCCGCGGTGAGTAGCTGGAACCGCATCACAGGCTGGCCGTGGCGTGACCTCTGCTGACCGGACTGCGGTCGTGCTCACCACGCCCACCGCCGCCGGTGTGAAGACGACCGGCGCCTCGTTGCGGGTCCGGGAGGTCGTGCAGGTGCTGCACCAGGCCGGCTATCGCACCGAGTGCGCCACCGAGGTTCCTGCGGGCCGGTACGACCTGGCGGTCGCCGTCTCCTATGCCTGCGCGGGGCAGGTGCCGGCGCTGCGTCGGGTGGCGCCCCGCGTCTGGCTGGATGCCGTCGACTCGTGGCTGCTCGTCGACGGCTCGGGCGTGGCCGCGGGGCGGCCGTCCTACCTGCTGCGCGCTGCGCGCGACGGTGCTCGGCTGCTGGCCATGCCGCGCCCGGACCTGCTGACCTACATCTCCGGCGCCGACCTGCGCGCCGACCGGGGCACGGTGCGCGGTCGTCGCCGGCTGGTCCTGCCGGGACTGCTGCCGGCACCGACGGGCGAGCCGGGCGACGGGACGCGTCGCGTCGTGCTGGCCGGTGACTGGGGCTACCCGCCCAACCACGACGGCCTGGCGTGGTTCTCCGACCGGGTGCTGCCGCTGCTGCCCGGCGCCTCGGTCGTCGTGCACGGGCCGGGCGCGGTGCCGCGGGCCGGCCTGGACGTGCGCGGCTACGCCGAGGACGACGCGGCCCTCTACCGCGACGGCGACGTCCACGCCGCGCCTGTGCGCTTCGGCGGGGGCGTCAAGCGCAAGGTGCTGCAACCGCTGCTGTCCGGCCTGCCGGTCGTCACGACCCGCACCGGGGCGCACGGGCTGCGCCCGCACCCGCTGCTGGAGGTCCACGACCGCCCCGAGGCGTTCGCCGCAGCACTGCTGCGCCGGCTCGCCGCAACGCCTGGCCGACACCCTGCGGTGCCCGCCGACCTGCTCGACGCCGACGACACCGACGCCGTCCTGGCATGGCTGCGCACGTGACCCGCGTCGTGCACGTCATCGCCCGGATGAACGTCGGCGGGCCCGCGGCGATACTGGTCAGCCTGCTCGACGGCTTGCCCCACCAAGAGCTGCTGACCGGCGAGGTTGACCTCGGCGAGGCCGATCATCTTGACCTGCGCAGTCCCGGCACGCCGTTCACCCGGGTGCCGGGCCTCGGCCGCAGCCCGCGCGCGAGCGACGACCTGCGGGCGCTGGCGTGGCTGGTCCGCGAGCTGCGTCGTCGACGTCCGGACGTCGTGCACACCCACACGGCCAAGGCCGGGGCACTCGGACGCGTCGCGGCGCGGGCGGCACGGGTACCGCACGTCGTGCACACCTTCCACGGACACCTGCTGAACGGCTACTTCTCACCGCGGGTGACCCGCGCCGTCATCACCACAGAACGCACCCTGGCGCGCGGCACCGACCGCATCGTCGCCGTCGGCGAGCAGGTCCGCGACGACCTGCTCGCAGCGCGGATCGGCCGGCCCGAGCAGTACGCGGTCATCCCGCCGGGGGTCTCCGCGCCGGAAGCCCCCAGCCGTGCGGAGGCCCGTGCGCTGCTAAGTGTCGACGGTCCTGTCGTCGCCAACGTCGGCAGGCTCATCGCCGTCAAGCGCCCGGACCGGCTGCTGGCCGTCGCCGCGCTGCTCCCCGATGTGACGTTCCTCGTCGCCGGGGAGGGTCCGCTGCTCGCTCAGACGCGCGCCGCCGCGACCCCCAACGTGCGCTTCCTCGGCTGGCGCGGGGACGTCGGCACCGTGTTCGCCGCAGCCGACGTCGCTCTGTTGACCAGTGACAACGAGGGCATGCCGGTCAGCCTCGTCGAAGCCGCGCTGTGCGGGACACCGGCGGTGAGCACCGACGTCGGCAGCGCTCGCGAGGTGGTCACCGGTGAGGTCACCGACGCCGATCCTGCTGCGCTCGCCGCGGCGGTACGCCGAGTGCTCAGCGAGGACCTGGGCACGCTGGCCCGCGAACGGGCGGTCGCCCGGTTCAGCGCCGCAGCGATGGTCCAGGCGCACGACCGGCTCTATGCCGGGCTCGCTCGCGGAGACCGCTAGGCACCGGTCGCGCGCTCCAGCAGGTGCTCGGCCAGCGTCGGCTTGCGGCAGGCGCCGCCTCTGGACTCGCCAGCAGCCCCGCCAGGACGGGCGTCGGGTCACCATCGGTCGGCATCAGCGTGGTTCCGGTGCCCCGCGACCCTCAAGGTCTGCGGAGTGCCCAGCACGGCCTGGTAGCGCGCCTGGACGTACTGCTCCGCGGTCATCGTCGAAGCGTGCGGCGGACCAGGTGCGGGCGGCCGGCGTCGAACGGCACACGACCTTCGACGAGACGATCCTGCGAGTCCTGTCTGCTCGGCAGCGCGAGGAACGTCGCGCGCGCATGCGGGAGGCCTCGCTCGCTGCTGCTGGGCGAGCGGACCTGCCTGCTCGCCCACCACACCGGCGCCATCAGGCGCGAAGGGCTCGGTCCGGTGGCTCGCCCGCCTGTCGGGTCAGGACCAGCAGCGGCTCGAGGACGGCCTGCTGCTGGCCCTCGCGCTCGACTGAGCCGTCGCACTCCCCGGTAGCCTCCCCCCATGCGCGCCCTCATCACCGGCGGTGCCGGCTTCATCGGCTCCCACCTGGCCGACGCCCTGCTGGCCCGCGGCGACTCGCGTCCTGCTGCTGGACAACCTGTCGACCGGCCGGCTGGAGAACATCGAGCACCTGCGCACGCGCGACGACGTCGAGTTCGTGCTCGGCAGCATCCTCAACGCCGACCTGCTCGACGACCTCATGGCGCGCGCCGACGTCTGCTTCCACCTCGCCGCGGCGGTCGGGGTGCAGCTGATCGTCGACAAGCCGCTGGAGTCGCCTCGCGACCAACATCCGCGGCAGCGAGATCGTCTTCGAGAAGGCGCACAAGCACGGCACGAAGGTGCTGGTCACCTCCACCAGCGAGATCTACGGCAAGAACACCAGCGACAAGCTCGGCGAGGAGGACGACCGCATCCTCGGCTCACCGCTGAAGAGCCGCTGGTCCTACTCCGAGGCCAAGGCCATCGAGGAGATCCTGGCCTACACCTACTGGCGTCAGAAGGGCCTGCCGACCGTCATCGTGCGGCTGTTCAACACCGTCGGGCCGCGCCAGACCGGCCACTACGGCATGGTCATCCCCCGCTTCGTCGGCCAGGCGATCAAGGGCGAGGCCATCACCGTCTACGGCGACGGCCAGCAGACCCGCTGCTTCTGCTACGTCGGCGACGTCGTCCAGGGCCTGCTGGCGCTGATGGACCACCCCGAGGCCAGCGGCCGCGCCTACAACCTCGGCGGAACCGAGGAGGTGTCGATGGAGGTGCTCGCGCGCCGGATCGTCGACGTCGTGGGCAGCAGCAGCAAGGTGCGCTTCGTGCCCTACGACGAGGCCTACGAGGAGGGGTTCGAGGACATGCAGCGACGCGTCCCGGACACCACCCGCGCCCGCGAGCTCATCGGTTTCGCGCCCGGCGTGGCGCTGGACGAGATCCTGGCGATGGTCGTCGCCGACCAGCGGGGCTGAGCCCTCCTCCCCGCGCGTGGCCCTCGGGCCATGACGATGGAAGGCCCTTGCTCCTCCGGTGACAGTCGAGACCGCTGCCTGTGGACAAAACAGGCCCTGGACGACCTTTGCCCCACCTAGACTCCAGCACCATGCCCTCGATCGCGCAGCACAGGACCCGAGGGTGATCCTGCAGTGGCCGGCCTACGTCGCCGCCTTCGCCGGCTCGCTAGCCGTGGCCTGGGTGCTGACGCCGCTGCTGCTGCGCGTCGCGATCGCGCGGCAGGTGCTCGACGTCCCGGACGAGCGCAAGGCGCAGACCTCCCCCGTCCCCTACCTCGGCGGGGTGGCCATCGTCGGCGGCTTCAGCGCCATGTGCCTGGCCGCGGCCGCCCTGGACCGTGCAACCTCCGTCGTGCTCGAGCTCGGTCTGCTGCTCGGGGTGGGTTTGCTGCTCGCCGTCATGGGGCTGGTCGACGACCTGCGCGGCGGCCTGTCCCCGGTGTTCCGGCTCGTCGTCGAGATCGGCGCCGGGGTGGCGGTGTTCACCACCGGCAGCGGCGCGAACCTGGGCTTCGGCGGGCTGCTGGACCTGGTCGTCACGGTGGTGTGGGTCGTCGGCATCACCAACGCCTTCAACCTGCTGGACAACATGGACGGGCTCTCGGCCGGGGTCGCCGCCCTGTCCGGCGGGGCCTTCTGTCTCATCGCCGCCCTGAACGGGCAGTACCTCGTCGCCGCGCTCGCCGCCGGGCTGGCCGGCTGCGCCACCGGCTTCCTGCGCCACAACTTCCACCCGGCCCGCATCTACATGGGCGACGCGGGGTCGCTGTTCCTGGGCTTCCTGCTGGCCGTGCTCGGGCTCAAGCTCACCCTCACCGGTACGCCGAACGTCGTCGCGCTGTTCGTCCCGCTGCTGGTGCTGGGGGTGCCGGTGTTCGACACCACCCTGGTCACCTGGCAGCGGCTGGTGCACGGTCGGAGCCCGATGCAAGGCGGGCGCGACCACGCCAGCCACCGGCTGGTCTTCGTCGGCATCCCGGTGCCGATCGCCGTGTGCCTGCTCTACGCCACCACGGTCGCCCTGGGATGGCTGGCGCTGCTGCTCGCCCGGCTCGACGTCACCTCAGGCCTGCTGCTCGTCGCCTTCGTACTGACCGTCGGCGCGTTCCTGCTGGGCCTGCTCGCCGCCGTCCCGGTCTATGACAACAGCCGGCAGCGTCGCGCGATGCTGCAGGTCGTCCGCTCCCACGAAGAACCCGAGCAGGCCACCGGCTAGTAGCTGGACGATCCCGGCGTCGGGTAGGTCCCCACCGGAACCAGCACGGGCCGCAGCGTCACGGGGTCGTTCTGGTACTCCAGGCCCGGGGTGTCGTACGCCGTCGCGTCCTGCGACGGCGTGGCCGAGGGCGAGGCGGACGGGCTCACCGACGGCGAGGGCGACGGCTTGCGGGCCCGGCTGCTCGCGCTCGCTACCGGGTTCGGGCCGACCGAGGCGGATGCGGACGCCGAGGCCGACGGGGACGGGTCGGTCGGCACCGGGCTGCGGCTCGGACGCACCGACGGCGTCGGCGTTGGTTCCGGTGTGGGCTCCGCCGACGGCGGCGGAATCGACGTGGGACTCACCGCGGGCGTCGGCAGCAGACCCACGGTGGACGTGTCCGAGCTCGAGAGCGTCACTGCTGACGGCGACGGCGACGGCGCCACCGGGCCGGCCAGGCCGCCCGGCTGCTGCATCCCGGTGCCCTCGGGACCGGCGGCATCCTGGCCACCCCCTCCTGCGGCAGAGGTCTGCGCCGGTGGCTGCTGGCGTCCGGTCAGCGCCTGGCCGACCGCGCGCGCGACCTCACCGACGCTCGGCAGGTCGGGCAGCGAGGCTCCCGCCACCGGGATGGACCGCAGGTCCGGTCCGGTGGACAGCGTCACCACGAAGATCAGCAGCAGCGCCGCGAGCCCGGCCGGGCCCTTGGCGAGCAGGCCCCCGAGCCCGACGGCGTCCTCACCGTCCTGCCCGGGCGCCAGCGAGGTGCCCGCGAGCAGGCGGCGCAGGGCCCGCCTGGCCCGGAACAGCACGTGCTTGACGCTCTCCTCCGGGATGTCCAGCTCGGCGGCGATGACCGGGAGCGGCTTCTCCTCGATCTCGCGCTTGACCAGGGCCGCCCGGTGCAGGGGCGAGAGCAGCGACAAGGCCTCGCGGACCGTCGCAGCGTCTTCGGCCCGGACGACCGGATCGACCTCGTCCACGTCTGCCAGCAGGTCTGCGGGGACGCTGTCCAGGTCGATCAGGCGCGGACGCCGGGCCTGCGCCCGGTAGCGGTCGATGCACAGGTTGGTGATGGTGCGGCGGCAGTAGGCCAGCGCCTGCAGCTCGGTCTCGAGCTCCGGCAGCGCCAGGAACAGCCGCAGGAACGCCTCCTGCACGACCTCGTCGCAGTCACGCGGATCGTTGAGGTAGCGGCGCGCGTGCAGGGTGAACGACGAGCGGTGGCGGATGTACAGCCCGGCGAAGTCGTGCGGGTCGGAGTGCAGCACCCGACCGAGGTCGACGGCAGGCGCGAGCGTGACGTCGTCGTCCTGCACGTACGTCCTCCGCCCTCGGCCCCTCGTGCACTCAGACGACGCGCCGACGGCGCGGTCGTCCCCGTCCCTCCATCTTGCCCGAGTTCACCCGATCAGGGGACGCGAACCGGCCACGGCCTCAGGTGCGCGGCAGCTCGGGCGCCGCAACAAGGTCGAAGCCGCCCAGGTGGGCGGTGTCGTTGAAGCGTCGGACCACCCACCGGTCACCCTGCAGGACCAGATGGCTGATCGATCCGTTGTCGGCGCCGACGAAGGCGAACCCGTGGCCGCCGCCGGCGGCCAGGCGCACCAGCTCGCCGATGACGCCGCCGTGGGCGACGACCACGACACGCTGGTCCGGGTGGGCGGCGGCGATGCGGGTCAGCGCCCGGGTGAGCCGGGACGTCAGCTCCTCAGCCGTCTCGGCGCCGGGGATCACCTCCCAGCGCTGCTCGCCGAACAGCTGCGCGACGAGCGGATGACCCTCGACGCTGTGCCGCCGCAGCCCGCCGTTCTCCCACTCGCCCAGGAACACCTCGCGCAGGTCGGCGTCGACGGTCGGGGTGAGGCCCAGGCGGGCCGCCAGCGGGGCGGCCGTCTCGTGCGTGCGTCGCAGGCTCGAGACGTAGATGGCGTCGATCTGCTGGTCGGCGAGCCGTTGCCCGACCCGCTCGGCCTGCTCGCGGCCTTCCGGCGCCAGCGCGGGATCGTCCTGCCCGTCGACCTGCGGGATGGGCTGGCCGGGCACGATCGGCGCCGACTCGCCGTGCCGGACCAGGAAGAACTCCGTCGCCCCGGGCGGACGGGAGAAGCGGTACTGCCGGTACTCGGTCGCCATGGCCCGGGACGCTATCCGGTGCGCCCGACAGAGCCCACCCGACGGGTGCCTGTCCGCTACGGGACGAGGTCGGGGCCCACGGCCAGCACCTGGAAGACCGGTGATCCTTCTTCGTCGCTGGCGGCGAGGTCGACCTCGACCGTGATCGCCCAGTCGCGGTCGCCGGCGGGGTCGTCCAGCACCTGGCGCACCCGCCACGCGTCGCGTCCGGTCGACACCTGGAACAGCGACGGCCCGCGGGCGTCGGGGCCGGTGCCGACGTCGTCGTGCTGCGCGAAGTAGGCGCGCACCGCGCTCTCCCACGCGTCCTGACCGAAGCCGGGGTCGAGCTCGCCGAGATCGATCCAGTGCCGCAGCGCGAACTGCTCCACCCGCCGGAACAGCGCCTGGCGGATCATCACCCGGAACGCCCGCTCGTTGCGCGTGACGCCGCGCGCCGGCCCGTCCAGCTCGGGGCGCACCTGTACCTCCGGGCCGTCGTCGTCCGGGTGGGCGAGGCTCTCCCACTCCTCCAGCAGGCTGGAGTCGACCTGCCGGACGAGCTCGCCGAGCCACGCCAGCAGGTCCTGCACCTCCTCGGTGCGGAAGGGCTCGGGCACGGTGCGCCGCAAGGCCTTGTACGCGCCGGCCAGGTAGCGCAGCACCAGGCCCTCGGAGCGGGCCAGCCCGTAGAAGCTGACGTACTCGGTGAAGGTCATCGCCCGCTCGGCCATGTCGCGGGCGATCGACTTGGGCGAGAGCTGTTCGTCGGCGACCCACGGGTGCGCGCGGCGGTAGGTCTCCAGCGCGGCCTCGAGCTCCTCGGCCAGCGGCATGGGCCAGGTGATGTCCTCCAGCAGCTCCATCCGCTCCTCGTACTCGATCCCGGCCTGCTTCATCTCCGCGACCGCTTCGCCCTTGGCCTTGTTGCGCTGCGCCGCGAGCACCTGCCGGGGGTCGTCCAGCGTCGCCTCGAGCGTGGACAGCAGGTCCAGGGCGTACGTCGGGCTCTCGCGGTCCAGCAGCTCCAGCGCCGCGACGGCGAAGGGCGACAGCGGCTGGTCCAGCGCGAAGTCACGCTGCAGGTCGACGGTGAGGCGCACGGTGCGCCCGTCGGCGTCGGGTACGGGCAGCCGCTCGAGCGTCCCGGCCCGCTCCAGCGCCTTGAAGATGCGGATCGCCTGCCGCACCAGCGCGCGCTGGCGCGAGCGCGGCTCGTCGTTGTGCAGCAGCAGGTGGCGCATGTGGGCGAAGAAGTCGCCCTCGCGCTGCACCACCTGCAGCAGCATCGAGTGGCTGACCCGGAAGCTGCTGGTCAGCGTCTCTGGCGCGGCGCCCACCAGGCGCGTGAACGTCGGCTCCCCCCACGAGACGAAGCCCTCCGGCGCCTTCTTGCGCTCGACCCGCTTGAGCTTCTTCGGGTCGTCGCCGGCCTTGGCGATGCGTTTGGCGTTCTCGACGTCGTGCTCGGGCGCCTGCACGACGACGGTGCCGGCGGTGTCGTAGCCGGCGCGTCCGGCCCGGCCGGCGATCTGGTGGAACTCGCGGGCCTTCAGGTGCCGCACGCGGCTGCCGTCGAACTTGGTCAGGCTGGTGAACAGCACCGTGCGGATCGGGACGTTGATGCCGACGCCGAGGGTGTCGGTGCCGCAGACGACCTTGAGCAGGCCGGCCTGGGCGAGCAGCTCGACCAGCCGCCGGTACTTCGGCAGCATGCCGGCGTGGTGGACGCCGATGCCGTGCCGGACTAGGCGGCTCAGCGTCGAGCGGCCGAAGCCGGTGCTGAAGCGGAACTCGCCGATCAGCTCGGCGATCGCGTCCTTCTCCGCCCGGCTGCAGACGTTGATGCTCATCAGCGCCTGCGCCTGCTCGATCGCCGCCGCCTGCGTCGAGTGCACGACGTACACCGGCGCCTGGTGGGTGGTGAGCAGCTCTTCCAGCGTCTCGTGCAGCGGGGTCGTGACGTAGGAGAACGACAGCGGGACGGGACGCTCGGTACCGGAGACGACCGCCGTGCTGCGGCCCGAGCGCTGCGTGAGGCTCTGCTGCAGCGACGTGACGTCGCCCAGGGTGGCCGACATGAGCAGGAACTGGGTGTCGGTGAGCTCCAGCAGCGGCACCTGCCAGGCCCAGCCGCGGTCCGGGTCGGCGTAGTAGTGGAACTCGTCCAGCACCGCGAGGCCGACGTCGGCGCCCGCCCCCTCGCGCAGGGCCAGGTTCGCCAGGATCTCGGCGGTGCAGCAGATCACCGGAGCGTCGCCGTTGACGGTCGCGTCGCCGGTCATCATGCCGACGTTGGCCGCGCCGAACGTCTCGACGAGCGCGAAGAACTTCTCGCTGACCAGCGCCTTGATCGGCGCGGTGTAGAAGCTGCGCTGACCGCGGGCGAGCGCCGCGAACTGGGCGCCGGTGGCCACCAGGGACTTGCCGCTGCCGGTCGGCGTCGCCAGCACGACGTGGGAGTCCGCGACGATCTCCAGCAGCGCCTCCTCCTGCGCCGGGTAGGGCGTCAGGCCGCGCTCGTTCGCCCAGGCGACGAACGCGTCGAAGACCGCGTCGGGCGGCACCTGCCCGTCGGGGCCGGGCTCGGGGACGAGGTCGGACAGCAGCGGGGGCATCGCCACCAGTCTGTCAGGCGGACGCGACCCGCCCGGTCACCGCAGGGGTCAGGCCAGGTAGGCGCGCAGCGCCTGCGCAGCGGCGGTGATCAGCGGCGTCTGGACGGACTCCTCGCGGGTGTGCGCCAGGTTCGGGTCCCCCGGGCCGTAGTTGACGGCGGGGATGCCGAGGGCGGCGAAGCGGGCGACGTCGGTCCAGCCGTACTTGGCCACCGCCACTCCCCCGACGGCGGCGACGAAGTGGGCGGCGGCGGGCGCACCCAGCCCGGGCAGCGCGCCGGGGGCGGAGTCGGTGAGCTCGAGCTCGTAGCCGGTGAGCACCTCGCGCACGTGCTGCAGCGCCTGGTCCTCGCTGCGATCGGGCGCGAAGCGGAAGTTCACCGTCACGGTGCACCGGTCAGGCACGACGTTGCCCGCGACCCCGCCCTCGATCGCGACCGCGTTCAGGCCTTCGCGGTACACGCAGCCGTCGAGGTCGACCTCGCGGGGCCGGTAGGCCGCAAGGCTGGCCAGCAGGCCGGCGACGCCGTGGATGGCGTTCTCACCCAGCCAGGAGCGCGCGCTGTGCGCGCGTCGGCCGCCGACGGTCGCCCGGACCCGCAGGGTGCCCTGACAGCCGGCCTCGACCTGGCCGTTGGTGGGCTCCATGAGGATCGCGAGGTCGGCCTGCAGCAGCTCGGGACGCTGCGCGGCGACGCGGTTCAGCCCGTTCAGGTCGGCCGCGACCTCCTCGTTGTCGTAGAGCACGAACGTCAGGTCATAGGCAGGCTCGGGCAGCGTCGCGGCCAGGTGCAGGAGCACGGCGTCGCCGCTCTTCATGTCCGAGGTGCCGCACCCGAACAGACGGTCGCCCTCGATGCGGCTCGGCACGTTGTCGGCGATCGGGACGGTGTCCAGGTGCCCGGCCAGCAATACCCGCTGTGCGCGGCCCAGGTGGGTGCGGGCGACCAGGACGTTGCCGTCGCGGACGGTCTTCAGGTGCGGCAGCGACTGCAGTGCGGCGTGCACCAGATCGGTGATGCGCTGCTCGTCGCCGGAGACGCTGGCGATGTCGACCAGGGCTGCGGTGAGCGCCACCGGGTCCTGCGCGAGGTCGAGCGTCGCCGGCTCTGTCGTCACGCCGACGTCCTCGGCGCTCACCCGTCGACCGCGTCGACGGCGCCGTCGCCGGCCGGCGGCGCGGTGACGGGGATCTCGGCGTCGGCGTCGTTGTCGACGGTGGCCTCGGGCGGGAAGGCGCAGAACTCGGTGCCGCCGGGGTCGGCCAGCACCCACCAGCGGACCTCGTCCGGCTCGCTCACCACGGTGGCGCCGAGGGCCAGCAGGTCGGTGATCTCCTGCCCGGGGCGCAGGGTGACGTCCAGGTGCACCCGCGTCTTGCCGGGCGTGGGCGCTGCGACGCCGTTGACGTACAGGTGCGGACCGCCGTCGCCGGTCGCCTGCAGGTACACGTCGCGGCTGGAGCCGTCGCCCTGACCGGCGTCCTGCACGCTGCGGCCGAGCACCGCGGCCCAGAACGCGCCGACAGCCGTGGGATCGACGGCGTCCAGGCAGAGGTCGCGGAAGACGGCCAGCGGCAGCGGGGTGGGGGCCAGACCCGGACGGGCAGGGTCGGACTCCTCGCCCGGGGCGCCGCCGGGCTGCCGGTCGCGCTGCGGCGAGCCCGGGCCGTCGGGGGTGCTCACGGGGCGACGCCGTGCTCGCGCAGGACGTCGTTGAGAGCGAGCTTGTCGTGCACCTCGCCCGGCTCGAGCACGCGCAGCACCAGCAGGCACGGCATGCCGAAGTCGCCGCCGGGGAAGCTGCGCACGCGGGTGGAGCCGACGCACACGGCGCGCTCGGGTGCCTCGCCGCGGGGCAGCTCGTCGCCGCTGGTGGCGTCGAACACGCGCGTGCTGGAGGTCAGGATGCTGCCGGCGCCGAGCTTGGCGCCGGTGCGCACCCGGGCGCCTTCCACCACCATGGAGCGCGATCCGATGAACGCGTCGTCCTCGACGACCACCGGCGCCGCCTGCGGAGGCTCCAGGACGCCGCCGAGGCCCACGCCGCCGGACAGGTGCACGTTCTTGCCCACCTGCGCGCAGGAGCCCACGGTGGCCCAGGTGTCGACCATCGAGCCGGCGCCGACATAGCCGCCGATGTTGGTGTAGCTGGGCATCAGGACGACACCCGGCTCGAAGTGGGTGCCCCAGCGGGCGATGGCACCGGGGACCACCCGGACGCCGTCGAAGCGGGTCTTGAGCGGGACCCGGTCGTGGTAGCGGAAGTCGCCCGCGCTGCTGTCGCCCATCTCGAGGACCTTGAAGGCCAGCAGGATGGCCCGCTTGGCTCGCTCGTCGACCACCACCTCCCCCTGGATCACCTGGGCGACGCGCGCGGAGCCGTCGTCGAGCTGGTCGACGGCGGCGACGACGAGCCGGCGCGCGTCGGCGTCGGCGGGCGTGAGCTCGGAGCGGCGCTCCCACAGCTCGTCCAGGACGGGGTCGATCGGGCTGGCGAACGGCGTCGACGTCATGCGACCAGCCTACGGAGCCGCCGCCGGCCCGCGGCGGTCGGGACAGGACCCGGTCTGAGCCCCGCGACCGGGGCGGTTCCCGACCCTCGCGGGCCGCGCGGAGCGACGGGACGTCAGACCAGCAACGCCAGCCGTCCTGCGGCAGCGTCGACGCGCTCGTCGGTGGCCGTCAGCGCGAGCCGGACGTGCTGGCCGCCCGCCGCGCCGTAGAACGCCCCGGGCGCGGCCAGGACCCCGACCTCGGCCAGCGCCGCGACGGTGTCCCAGCAGGCTTGGCCGCGGGTGCACCACAGGTACAGGCCGGCCTCGGAGTGCTCGACCGTGAAGCCGGCGGCCTGCACGGCCGGCAGCAGCGCCGCGCGCCGAGCCGCGTAGCGCGCCTTCTGCTCGGCGACGTGGTCGTCGTCGCCCAGCGCCGCCACCAGCGCGGCCTGCACGGGACCCGGTACCAGCAGGCCCAGGTGCTTGCGCGCCTCGACCAGCACGCCGACCGCCGCCTCGTCGCCCGCGACGAAACCGGCCCGGTAGCCGGCCAGGTTGCTGCGCTTGCTCAGCGAGTGGACGGCCAGCACGCCGTCTGCGGTGCCTCCGCAGACCGCCGGGTCCAGCACCGACACCGGCTCGGCGTCCCAGCCCAGCTCGAGGTAGCACTCGTCGCTGGCGACCAGGACGTCGTGCTCACGGGCCCAGTCGACGACGACCTTCAGGCGCGCGGCGGGCCACACTTCGCCGGTGGGGTTGCCCGGGCTGTTCAGCCAGACCAGCGCGACACCCTCGGGATCCTCCGACGTCGGGTCGTCGGTCGGTACGGGGACGCAGCCCGCCAGCCGCACCCCGACGTCGTACGTGGGGTAGGCCAGCGCCGGGATCAGCACCCGGCTGCCGGGCGCGAGCCCCAGCAGCGACGGCAGCAGCGACACCGTCTCCTTGCTGCCGATGGTCGGGACGACCTGCGCGGCGGTCAGCGGCGTGCCGAGCCTGGCCGTCCAGGTGACGAGGGCCTCGCGCAGGGCGGGCGTGCCGATGGTCAGCGGGTAGCCCGGGCTGTCGGAGGCCGCCGCCAGCGCCCGGCGGACCAGGTCCGGCGTCGGGTCGACCGGCGTGCCGATGGACAGGTCGACGATGCCGCCCGGGTGCTTGCGGGCGATCTCGCCGTAGGGGGCCAGCCGGTCCCACGGGAACGCGGGCAGGGCGGCGCGGACGGCCCAGCCCGGGCGGGCTCCGGTCATCTGCGCAGCCGCTCCGGGCTCAGTGCCCCTCGGTGTTCTTGCCCTCGGGGACGGCCATGACGACGGGGTGGTCCAGGTCGACCGGGCCCACCTTGCTGGCGCCGCCGGGCGAGCCGATCGTGGTGGTCTCGGTGAAGAAGTCGACGTTCGCGCGGTAGTAGTCCTTCCACTGCGCGGGGGTGTCGTCCTCGTAGAAGATGGCCTCGACCGGGCACACCGGTTCGCACGCTCCGCAGTCGACGCACTCGTCGGGGTGGATGTAGAGCGAGCGCTTGCCCTCGTAGATGCAGTCGACCGGGCACTCCTCGATGCAGGCCTTGTCCTTCAGGTCTACACAGGGCTCGGCGATCACGTACGTCACGGTGGCGGTTCCTCTCCGGGGGTGCGGTCCCTCTAGTGTCGCTGATGTGACGCCCGCAGAGCCAGCCGGGGTGCGCTACACCCTGACGCTCGGACCGGCAGACGTCGGCGCACGCGTCGTCGTGCGCCGCAGGCTGCCGGACAACCTGCTCGCAGACCTGCTCGGCGACCTCCTGCGCTGGGACGAAGATCACGTCGCGGTGCGCGACCGGCACGGCGTCGAGCACCTGCTGGCGAGACGCGACGTCGTGGCCGGAAAGCGGGTCCCGCCACCTCCGGCGCGTCGTGGTCGGCCGCGGTGAGCCCCACCCGCCGTCGCTTCGCCGAGGTGGTGCGCAGCGAACCCCTGGACCTCGGACTGGCCTGCCTGCTCGTCGGCGGGGAGGTCGAGCCCGGGCTGGAGGTCGACGACTCCCTGGCGGTGCTGGACGCCCTCGCGGCGACCGCGCGCGCCTACGTGCCCGTCGGGGCGCCGGCGCGGGTGGCCGCCGAGGGGCTGCGGGTGGCCCTGGGTGAGCACGCGGGCTTCGCCGGTCTCGCGGCCGACTACGACGACGTCCGGGCCTCGCTGCTGCACGAGGTGCTACGCCGCGGGCGCGGCCTGCCGCTGACGCTGTCGGTGCTGTGGATCGAGGTGGCCGCGCGCCTGTCGGTGCCGGCCTACGCCGTCGGGCTGCCCGGGCACCTGGTCGTCGGCCTCGGTGACCCTGACGACGACCACGTGCACGTCGACCCGTTCGCGGGCGGGCGGTTGCTGCCCTCCGACGTCGTGCGGTCGACCGACCCGTCGTTGCTGCGGCCGATGGACGGCGGGGCGGTGCTGCTGCGGCTGCTCACCAACGTACGGGCGCTGGCCGCTCGGCAGCCGCCCGGGCTGGCCAGCGCCGTCACCCGGCTGTGGGCGACGGACCTGTCGCTGCTGCTGCCGCGCCACCCGGTCGAGCTGCGACGCGAGCGCGGCGAGCTGCTGGTGCGGCTGGGCGACCACCTAGGCGGCGCGGACGAGCTGGAGACGTTCGCGATGGTGGTGGCCGAGGCCGACCCGGCGGCGTCGGAGCGGGCGCGACGCGAGGCCGGGCTGGCGCGCGCGCAGCTCAACTGAGCCCTGCTCCGCTGCACGTTCTGCTCCGTACCTGCACCCCGGCCACCGCCCGCCGGCGCACGCCGCAGGGGCGGCCCCGCTGATGCGGGACCGCCCCTGTGGGTCGTGCAGGCGTGCTAGCTGGTGATGTACCCGACGACGTCGAGGATCACCTGGGCAGAGCTGGTCGAGACCGACAGCGTGATGTCACCGTTGGCTCCGAGCGTCGCGACCGCGAGGTTCGCGACCGCCTCACCCTGACGCAGGTTCAGGGTGCTGGTGCGCTGCGCCGGACGGTTGCCGGTCGGGAAGACCTGCAGGTCGAGCGAGGCGCCCGCGCCGGTGGAGGTGACGCTGAGCACGGCGGCCGTCGCGTTCGCCGGCACCCCGCCCTGGCCACGGACCACGACGCGACGGTCGGCGCCGGCCCGGACGGCCGGTGCGTCACCCGCGTTGCGGGTGTCGAAGATGCGCTGCGGCTGCAGCGGCACGAACCGGCCGAGGCTGTCCGCGCTGTAGTAGCCGAGCACGTCCAGCACCACGGAAGCGCGGTTCTGGCTGATGGACAGGCCGACCTGACCGTTGCTGCCCAGCGCCGTGACCACCGCGTTGGCCTTGGTGAGGCCGCGGGCGATGTTCAGGTTGCTGGTGCGCTGTGCCGGTCGGTTGCCGACCGGGTAGATCTGCAGGTCGGCGTTGGCCGGCGTGCCGAGCAGGGTGGCGTTGAAGGCGACCGCGGTCGCGTTCGCCGGCACCCCGGCGTTGCCGGTGACCTGGATCTGCTGGTCGTTGCCCGCGACGACCGGGTTGTTGTTGGTGCGGGTGTCCAGCAGACGCTGCGGCTGGTTGGCGGTGTAGCCGCTGCCCGGGAGGGTGTCGGTGGCGTCGCCGTAGTAGCCGAACACGTCGACGATCACGTGCACGTTGCCGGTGTTGACCGACACGTTCACCTGTCCACCGGTTCCGACGCCCAGCTGCACCTGCACCGGCACGGTCTGCCCGGCGAAGAAGTTCAGGTTGGACGTACGGACGGCCGGCCGCTGACCGGTCGGATACACCTGCAGGTCGCCGCGCAGCGAGCCCTGCGTGACGGTGACGTTCAGGACCACCGAGGAGACGCCGGAAGCTCGGGACGCCGCCCTGGCCGGTGACCTGGACGGCGCGGTCGTTGCCGGCCGCCACCTTGACGTTCGGCGAGGTACGGGTGTCCAGGATGCGCTGCGGCTGCAGCGGGTGGAAGCGCCCGGCGCCTGCGGTCGGCGTCGCCGACGGGCTCGGGCTGGCTGTCGCGGTCGGCGTCGCCGACGGCGAGGTCGACGGGCTCGGCGAGGCGTTGGGCGGCGGCATCGTCGAGGCGGCCGTGCTCACCAGGGCGATGTCGGTGATGTCGCTGTCCGTGCCGGCGGCGGCCGTGGCCGCACCCGAGACAGCGAGCTGACCGAGGTTGGTCGCCCTGCCGGTACCGAGGTTGACCCGGTACAGCGCCGGGCGGGTGGCCGGGGCGCCGGTGGTGGTGGTGGTCGTGGCCACCGCAGCGGTCTGCAGGTTCGCGAACGCCGAGTTGCCGGCGGCCGAGATGTCCAGACCCGCGACCGCGGTGACGTCACCGATGCCGAGCGGGCCGACCGTGTTCAGCGTCCCCGTGTTGGCCGGGTTCTGCGTCGCGAGGACGTCCTGCGTGGTGTCGATGTCGTACAGCAGCGTGGTGGTCGGGGTCGCGCTGACGCTGTTGGTGTAGTCGACGGCGTTGACGGCGGGCGTCTTGCCGGCGTTGGCGTCGCCCGAGGCGTAGGCGAGCACACCGTCGACGGCCGTCGTGGCGTCATCGACGTTGACCCGCAGGTTCTGACCGTTGTTGCCGACGACCCGCAGGCGGTCGACGGTCGGGTTGAACCCGATGTCGAACGTCGTGCCGGTCAGGGTCGGGGTGATCTCACCGACGCGGACGGCAGTGATGGGCGTGCCCGCCGGGCCGCTGACCGGCAGCCGGTACAGCGAGGTGCGCGCCGGGTTGATGGGCGGCAGCACGTTCTGCCGGGTGGCGATCGCGTAGACGATGCCGGTGGCGGGACGCACGTCGATCGCCTCCAGGCGGTCGTTGCCGTCGATACCGTTGATCGCGCGCTTGTCGCTCTGGTTGCCCGGAGCGTTGACGCTGAACAGCGTGAGGCTGTTCGCGGCAGGTGCACCGGGAACCGTGCTCTGCGTGCCCGGCACGAGGCCGAAGACGCGACCGGGCTCGTCATCGGTGATGGTGAGGACGACGGTGCTCGGCGCGACGGTGCCGACCGAGGCGCCGGTGAGGAGGAAGCTCACCGTCTCGGGGCCCTCGGTGAAGTCGTCCTGCGCGGTCTGCAGGACCACCGTGGCGGTGGCGCTGTTGGCCGGGAAGGTGATGGTGCCGGACGCCGGGCCGATGTCGCTGCCCGCCGTGCCGGTGCCGTCGGTCAGCGCGTAGGTGACCGTGGCGGCGTCGGCGGTGTCGCCCTGGCGGCTGACCGTGACGGTGGTCGCGCCGCCCTCGGTGACCGGGTTCGGGGTCGCCGTGCCGGCCACGAAGACCGAGCTGGAGACGGCGATGTCCTCGACGGTGCCGGCGAACGCGGCGACGCGCGTGGCAGCGCCGGTGGCCAGGTTCACCGTGTACAGCGCGTAGTCGGTGGCGACCACCGGCGGGGTGGCTGCGGAGCTGAACACGGCCGTCAGCGCCGCGTAGGCGGTGTTGCCGTTGGGCGAGACATCCAGCCCGGCGTTCTGCAGCACAGCGTTGCTGGGCAGGGCCAGGCTGCCGACGGTGTTCAGGGTGCCGGCGTTGGCCGGGTTCTGCTGCACCAGCTGCGGCGGACGCGGCGTGGCACCGGTGGTGCCCTTGTCGATGTCGTACAGCACCGTGCTGGTGGCGCCCGAGACGCTGTTGGTGTAGCCCGCCGCGATGACGTTCGGGTCAGCGAAGTTGTTCGTGTCGCCGGAGCCGTAGGCGAGCGTGCCGTCGCTGGTGGTGCTCGGGGCCGTCACGGCCGAGGCGCCACCGTTGTCGGGGTTGACCCGCAGGTTCTGGTCCGCGTTGTCGACGATGCGGATGCGGTCGACGGTGGGGTTGAAGTCGAAGCCGTACTGCAGCGGCTGGCCGCCCTGGGCCGTGAAGGCCGGCGTGATCGGCGTACCGACGGAGGTGGCGGCACCGGTCGCCGGGTTGATCTTGTACAGCTGACCGTTCTGGGTCGTGGTGCTCGTGCCGGTGACCCCGAGCGCGTACAGCTCGCCGGTGGCCGGACGCACGTCGATCCCGACGATGTCGGTTCCAGACGCGGTGCCCGTGATCGCGTTGGTCGCGATCGCAGTGCCGGGGGTCTGCGCCCGGAAGCTGGTCAGCTGGTCGGTGGTCGTGAGGCCGTAGACGAGGTCACCGCCAGCGGCGGCGGAGGCGGGGGCGGCGAGCAGCGCCGCGGCACCTGCCACCAGGGATAGGGACGCCACTGCGGCGATGGACCGCTTGGCTGTCGTGTGCTTTCCGGGGGACACCGGGCTCCTAGGGATCGAGGACGGGACGGTCGCCGCAGGTCGCAGGTGCAGACCCCCCGAAGGTGGCGCCCGTGCCCCGCCTGTGACGCGTGGCCACAGCAGTGGCACGCAGGTAAGAGGACGTTCCTACACCGGCAGGGTCGGTCCGTCCATGATCACAGATCCGCAACGAAAGGTGGCAAAGGGGGCGCCCGCACGCTCGGGCGGCACGGTGCCGTCGCCACGGCAGGGCGAGCGACCCGGTGGTCTGCGGCACGGCGGGTCCGCGTACGGCCCGGGCTCCAGGCGATCGGGCGCCGTTTGACCTCGTCGTGGCGGACCGGCGCGCGCGAGAGCGGCCCGCCGGCAGGCGGACCGCTCTCGGGTCGTACCGGCGCGCTCACCTCGTCGCGACCGCCTCGTCGCGACCACCTGGTCGTGACTACCGGGTCGTGACTACCTGGTCATGGCTACCGGGTCGTGAAGTAGCCGACCGCGTCCAGGATCACCTGGACGCTCCCCTGCGAGACCGAGACGACGACCTGCCCGCCCGAGCCGACCGTCGCGATGGCGAGGTTCGCCACCGCCTGGCCGGGCTGCAGGTTCAGGGTGGAGGTGCGCTGCGCCGGCCGGCTGCCGACCGGGTACAGCTGCACGTCCTGCGCCTTGGAGGCGCCGGTCGCCGTCACACCGAGCACGGTGGCCACCGCGTCGGCCGGCACCGTCGTCGACCCGCCGCGGACCGCGACGGTGCGGTCTGCGCCCGCACGGATCGGGTTGTCGCGCGTGTCCCGGCTGTCGAAGATCCGCTGCGGGACGAGCGGGATGAACCGGGCCGGGCCGTCCGGGCTGTAGTAGCCCAGCACGTCCAGGATCACGTGCCCGGTGGCCTGGCTGATCGACAGCACCAGGCTGCCGCCTCCGAGCGGCGACACGACGGCGTTGGCCACCGTGGCGCCCCTGGCGACGTTGATGTTGCTGGTGCGCTGCGTCGGCCGGTTGCCCGAGGGGTAGACCTGCAGGTCGGCGCCTCCGGGCGTGCCGAGCACCGTCGCGTTCAGCACCACCGCGGTGGCGTCCGACGGGACACCGTTGCGGCCGGCGACCCGCACGACACGGTCCGAACCGCTCCGCACCGGTCCGCCGGCGCCGGTGGCCCGGGTGTCGAGCAGCCGGGAGGGCGCGAGCGCCGTGTAGCCGCTGCCGCCGGTGTCCGTGGCGTCGCCGTACCAGCCGAAGACGTCGACGATCACCTGTGCGGCACCGCTGTTGACCGACAGCGCCACCTGACCGCCGCTGCCGACGCCGGTCTGGACCTGCACGGCGACCGTCTGACCCTGGGCGTAGTTCAGGTTCGACGTGCGGACGGCCGGCTTCTGCCCGGCCGGGTACACCTGCAGGTCACCCCGGACCGATCCCTGGGTGACCGTCACGTTGAGCACCACGGCCGAGACGCCGCTGGCCGGCACTCCTCCGCTGCCCAGTACCCGCAGCAGCCGGTCGCTGCCGGCGCGCACCGCAGACGACGACCGGGTGTCCAGCAGGCGGCTGGGGGTCACCGGGTGGAGCTTGCCGCTGACGCCCTGCGCCGAAGGCGTCGGGCTCGGCGAGGCGCTGGTCGACGGCGAGGCGCTCGCGCTGGTCGACGGGCTGGCGCTCGTCGACGGGCTCGCGCTCGTCGACGGGCTCGCGCTCGTCGACGGTCTCGGGCTGGGCGAGGGCGCGGCCGGCGGCGGGTTCGTCGACGGCTCGACCGAGGCCAGAGCGAGATTGACCACCGTGCCACCTGAGGTCGGCGTGCCGAACCGGCCCAGCTCGGAGGCGTCGCCGGTCGTGAGGTCGATCCGGAACAGCGACGACGGCACGGCGGGCCTGCCCGCCCTGTCGTCGGTCTCCAGGATCCGGGCCCGAGCGAGCGCACCGAACGGGGTGTCACCAGCCGCGGACAGGTCCAGCCCGCTGACCCGCTCCAGCGGACCGACGTCCAGCGGACCGACGGTCCTGAGCACCCCACCGGCGGCAGGATCGACCCGGACCAGCACCGCCTGCGCGGTGTCGACGCCGAACGCCGTCGTGGCCGTGGGCGCGGTGCTGCTGCTCCCGGTGCTGCCCAGCGCAGTGACCTCCGGAGCCTTGCCGGCGTTCGCGTCGCCGGCGGCGTAGGCCAGCGCCGTCTGCGTCGTCGACTGGGTGGCCGCACCGGTGTTGGGGTTGACCAGGACGTTGGTGCCGTCCGCGGTCACGATCCGGAGCCGGTCGGCGACCGGGTCGAAGTCTGCGCCGATGACCGGGCCCGGCAGGGGCGCGGAGAGCGCGCCAACGAGCGTCGCCGTCGCCTGGCCACCCACTGTGGACGGGACCGACAGCGTGTAGAGCGAGCTGGTCTCGGTGCCGCCCGTCTTGTGGCCGACCCCGTAGAGGACACCGGTCGAGGGCCGCACGTCGATCGCCACCAGGTCCTCACCGGTGCGGAAGCCCAAGCTGGCGAAGTTGCGCTCGTCGCTCTGGTCCTCGGGAGTGTTGACGCTGAAGACCGTGATCCGGTTGCTGCTGGTCTGCTGCACGAGGCCGAAGGCCTTGCCGCTCTCGTCGTCCCTGATGAGCGCCGTCCCGGGCGCGCCCCGGTAGCCGGGGCCGCTCGTGGTGAGGTCGACCTGCAGGAACTCGGCACCCTCGGTCCAGTCGTCCTGGTTGGTGACCAACGGGAAGGTCTTGCTCCGCTCCCCGGCGGCGAAGGCCAGCGAGCCGGAGGTCGGCTTCGCGTCGCTGCCGGCCGTACCGGTGTTGTCGCTGAGCGAGAAGGCGACGACCGCGCTGTCGGCGGCGTCCCCGTGCCGCACGACGGTGACCGCAGTGCTGCCGCCCTCGGTGACCTCGGCCGGAGCGCTGGTGAAGACGGGAGTGGCCACGGCGACGTCCTCGACCTGCCGGGAGTTCACGGCGGTGCTGCTGTCACCGAAGGGTCCGACCCTGGTCGCCTGCCCGGTCGTCGGATCGAGGAGGTAGAGCTCGCGCAGGGTGGCCCCGGCCGACGGCTGGGTCGTCAGCGCGGCCCACCCCACGTCGTTGCGGGGTGACAGGTCGAGCCCAGCCCGCAGCAGGTTGGTCACGCCGAGCGGGCCGCGCGTCGTCAAGGAGCCGGAGGGTGTTACGCGCACCAACGAGCCGCGACCGACGTCGATGCCGACGAGCTCGGTGACGGGGGCGCTGGCCCGGCTGCCGAAGTGGCCGAGCGAGGCCACCTTCGGCGTGCTGCCCGCACCGGCGTCGCCGGTCGGGTAGGACACGGCCGGTTGCTGGCGGCTGCCGTTGATCTTGCGCCCCAGCGAGGGGCCGCCCTCGTCCAGGTCGACGAGCAGGTGCTGACCGGTGTCGCTGGTGATGCGACCCAGGTCGGTGACCGGGTCGACGTCGAAGCCGAACTGCTCACCCTCCAACGAGGGCGTGAGGGCAAGGCCGCGCTGGGTCGCGGCGCCGGTCAGCGGGTCGACGACGAACAGCCGGCCCGACTTGGTGATGGGGGTGGAGCCGCTGTTCTGGTAGGCGAGCACGTAGAGCTCACCGGTGGCCGGCCGCACGTCCAGAGAGACCAGGTCCTTGCCGCCGGTCCCGGTGATGGTGAGGTCGGTGATCAGGGTGCCGGGCGTCTCGGCCCTAAAGCTGACCAGGTGCTCGTTCGGCGCGTTGCGGGTCTCGGCGGTCAGGCCGTAGAGCAGGTCTCCGCCCGGCGCTGCCGACGCAGAGGTCGACCCCGTCGCCGCCAGGCCGCCTGCCACCAGCGCCGTCGCTGCGAGGGCAGCGAGCGCCCTCCTTCTTCTCGTGCCGCGCTGTTCGCTCATGAGAGCTCCCCGCTTGCCTCGTGGGACGCGCTGGAAGCGGTCCCTACCTCCCAACGAAGCCGTCTTCGACGACCACGTCCAACCTCGCCGCGGGAGTACGCGAGGTAGTGGCCGCCATGTCCGCGATGTTCCCGGAACCGTCGCGCGCCTGCCGAACTGTTGTGACCCAACCGTTGTGCGGCAGGCTCTCTCGTCCCGCCGGGCCCGGTCGGGGCGGCGGCCGTAGGCTCGCCCGCGTGCTGCGACTGACCGACACGATGACCCGTTCCGTCCGTGAGGTGTCGCCCGCGACCCCCGGTGTGCTGACCGTCTACGCCTGCGGCCCGACGGTCTATCGCTACGCGCACGTCGGAAACCTGCGCACCTTCCTGCTCACGGACCTCGTGCGCCGGACGGCTGAACGGCGCGGCCTGCGGGTGCGGCTGGTGCAGAACATCACCGACGTCGGACACCTGCAGGACGACAGCGCCGTCGACGCCACCGGCGAGGACAAGCTGCTGGCGCAGGCCCGGCTGGAGGACAAGAGCCCGTTCGCGATCGCGCGCTTCTACGAGGACGCGTTCCACCGCGACCTGTCGTTGCTCAACGTCCGACCCGCAGACGCCTACCCGCGCGCCTCGGAGTGGATCGGCTCGATGATCGCCCTCATCGAGCGCCTGATCGAGGGCGGGAGCGCCTACGTCGGCGAGGACGGCACCGTCTACTTCGACGCCCGCTCCTACGACGGCTACGGCGCGCTCTCGGGCAACAAGCTGGACGAGCTGCGGGCCGGCCACGGCGCCACCGGCGAGTCCGCCGCCACCGGCAAGCGCTTCCACGCCGACTGGGCCCTGTGGAAGCTGGCCGGCGCGAACCGCGAGATGACCTGGGACTCGCCCTGGGGCGCGGGCTTCCCCGGCTGGCACGTCGAGTGCTCGGCGATGTCGCTGGACCTGGTCGGCGAGGTCATCGACCTCCACACCGGCGGCATCGACCTGCGCTTCCCCCACCACGAGGACGAGCGCGCGCAGAGCAACAGCGCGGTCGGCGGCGGCGAGGTCGTGCGGCACTGGGTGCACGGCGAGCACCTGCTGTTCGAGGGCCGCAAGATGGCCAAGTCGACGGGCAACGTCGTGCTGGTGTCGGACGTCGTCGAGCGCGGGCACGATCCGCTGGCGCTGCGGCTGGCGTTCTTGTCCTCGCGGTACCGGCAGCAGGCGAACCTGTCGTGGGACGCGATCGCGGCCGCGGACAAGACCCTGACGCGTTGGCGCGCCGCCGTGGCCGCCTGGGCCGAGCAGCCGTCGCAGGCACTGGCGCAACCGGTCGCCGACGAGGTGCTCGCGGCGTTCGAGGACGACCTGGACACCCCCCGCGCTCTGCAGGTGCTGCGTCGCTTCGAGAAGTCCGACGCCGCCGACGGTGCGAAGTTCGAGACCTTCGCCTGGTGCGACCACCTGCTGGGCCTGGACCTCGCGCGTGACGTGGGCCGGCCGGTGGAGGCGGCAGCGCTGCCGGCGGGAGCGCCCGAGCTGTTGGAGGAACGCGCGGCCGCGCGGGCCGGCAAGGACTTCGCCGCCTCGGACCGGCTGCGCGACGAGCTCGCCGCACTGGGTGTCGTGGTCAAGGACACCGCCGACGGCCAGGAGTGGTCGGCCGGGTGACGATGTTCGCGCAATCCCCAGCACTCGGCTGCTGGGGATTGCGCGAAGACCCGCCACGCGGCGCGGTGGCCTACCACCTCACAGCAGCGCGGCGGCGAACTGGGCGGCGACGCGCTCACGGTCATGACGCAGGTAGCCGGAGCAGCAGGACGCGGTCGTGGCGCTCGTGCAGGACGAGGTCGTTGGCGCGCAGGACGTCCGCCTCCCACACCCCAGCCGACCGGTGGTGCGCGCCGTCGACCTCGGCGCAGACCCGCCGTCGCTCCCACCAGGCGTCCAGGTAGCAGGTCGCGCCGACCCGAACCCGTCGCTGCAGCTGGTCCGGCGCGGGCAGGCGGTAGCTGCGCAGGAAGCGCAGGAAGTCCAGCTCGCTTGCGGCGTGCGCGCCGAGCTCGACGTCGTCCAGGACAGTCCGGACGAGGTCGCGGCGCGGCAGCCGCGGCAGCAGCGCGAGCGTCTCGCGCAGCAGGACAGGCGTGACGAGCCGCTGCTGCACCCCCGCGGCGATCCGCCACTCCGCCGCGCGGTCGCTGCCGGCCCACGCTGCCGCGTGCAGCAGCGCCGCCGACGCCCGGACGACGGAGGGCTGCCGTCCGTGCTGCAGCAGAGCCGGTAGGGCGCTGACGCGGTGCGTGCGTACCCGTCCCGCCCGCACGGGTGACAGCGCCTGCGTGGGGGTGTCGGGAAAGCGCTGCGCGCGCACGCTGCGATGGGTGGGGAGCGCCAGATCGACATCACGCGGCTCGTCCAGGCGCATGCCGTGCAGGAGCGGCCGGCGTCGCCCGACACGGCAGCGTCCGGACCCGCGTACAAGGTTGCGGCCCACGCCCGCTGACGCGCCCCCACCGGACCGGTGTGGACGACCACCACGCCCGGCAGCAGGCGTTGCCAGCGCCCGGAGTCCAGCCGCCACTGCCACTGGTCCTCCGACAGTCCCGCCAGGCGCGCCTGCCGTCGGCCGAGAACGCCCTCCTGCGCATCCGCCAGCGCCGCCCATCGTGGGGTCTGGCGAGCTGGACGGACACCAGGTCTGGGGAGCGCCGCAGCAGTAGACATCTCCGCATCCTGGGCGCGGGGCGGTGGTGGGTGCCGGTCGCCGCGACAAGCTGTGGACAGGGCTCAGCGCTGTGGACGGCGCGGTGGACGGCGTGGCCGCTGCTGACGTTGAGGCCTGGATGGCCCCGGGGCCGGCGCCATGAGAGGGGTCCTCGCAGCCGCGGTCATGGTGGATGCCGGCGTTGCGGTCGCCCGCGGCATCCGGCCAGAGTCTTCGCGCCATCCCCAGCACTCCCGTGCTGGGGATGACGCAAAGATCGGCAGGCGCGGGCAGGCGGCCGGGTGCTGCCGCCAGCCGCTCGCCACCGGCGGCAAGGGGTCGCCCATAGCCCGGCTGCCGGCCCGGTCAGCCGATGACGTAGCCGACGACGTCCAGGATCACCGTGGCCTGACTGCGCGAGACCGACACGATGATGCTGCCGTCGTCGCCGAGGGTGGCGACGGCGAGGTTGGCGACGGCCTCGGCCGGCCGCAGGTTCAGGGTGCTGGTGCGGTTCGCCGGTCGCTGGCCGGTCGGGAAGACCTGCAGATCCAGCGTGCTGCCCGCTCCCGTCGCCGTGACGGACAGGATCGCGGCAGTGGCGCCCGCCGGTACTCCGCCGCGTCCGACGACCACCACACGACGGTCGGCGCCGCCGGACACGGCCGGGGCGTTGGCGGCGGTCCGCGTGTCGTAGATGCGCTGCGGCGGTAGCGGCACCAGGCGGCCGCTGCTGCTCGGGCTGTAGTAGCCCAGCACGTCCAGGATCACGTTGCCGCGGGCCTGGCTGATCGACAGGTTCACCGAGCCGTCGGCACCGAGCTGGGTGACGACAGCGTTGGCCTTCGTGAGACCTCGCGCCACGTTCAGGTTGCTCGTGCGGTTGGGCGGCCGGTTGCCGGTCGGATAGATCTGCAGGTCGGCGTTGCCGGGGGTGCCCAGCAGCGTCGCGTTGAGGACGACGGCAGTCGCGTCCGCCGGGACGCCGGACCGTCCGGCGACGGGGACGTTGCGATCGACGCCCGCGACCACCGGAACGTTGCCGGTGCGGGTGTCCAGCAAGCGCTGCGGCTGCAGCGCGGTGTACCCGCTGCTCGCGGTGACGGGGTCGGTGCCGTCGCCGTACCAGCCGAACACGTCGACGATGACGTGCACGGTGCCGGTGTTGACCGACACGTTGATCGACCCGCCGGTCCCGACGCCGAGCTGGACCTGCACCGGGACGGTCTGGCCGGCGAAGAAGTTCAGGTTCGAGGTGCGGCCAGCGGGCCGCTGCCCGGTCGGGTACACCTGCAGGTCCCCGCGCGCGGAGCCCTGCGTCACGGTGACGTTCAGGACGACCGCCGACACGCCGGTCGCGGGCACGCCGCCCTGTCCCAGGATCTGGACGACCCGGTCACTACCCGCCCGGACCACCACGTTCGGTGCCGTGCGGGTGTCGAGCACGCGCGCCGGGCGCAGCGGGTGCAGGCGTCCCGCCAGCCGCGCAACCGGGCTCGCGCTGGCCGACGGGCTGGCGCTGGCCGACGGGCTGGCCCGACTGCTCGTCATGGACGGGGACGGGCTGGCCGAAGCACCGGGGGACGCGCTCGCGGACGGGCTCGAACTACCAGCGGGGGCCGGGCTCGCGCCAGGAGAGACGCTCGCTGCCGGTGACGCGGAGGCAGCCGGCGTCGCCGACGGGCTGACAGAAGCACCCGCCGACGGGGTCGCGTCTGGGCTGGCACCGGCCGACGGGCTGGCAGACGCCGCCGGGCTCGGAGTCTCTGCCGGGCCGGCACTGGCCGACGGGCCGGCACTGGCCGCCGGGCTGGCAGACGCCGCCGGGCTCGGAGTCTCTGCCGGACTGGCACTGGCCGACGGGCTGGCACTCGCCGACGGGCTGGCACTCGCCGACGGGCTCACATCCGGACTTGCAGTCGCCGACGGGCTGGCACTCGCGGACGCCGACGGGTTCGCGGACGCGGACGGGCTCGGGTCCGGGCTCGCGGACCCAGACGGACTCGCCGAAGCAGACGGGCTCATCGACGCCGACGGGCTCGGCGACACACTCGGGCTCACCGAAGCAGCCGGGCTCGCCGACGCCGACACGCTCGGCGACGGACCGGGCGTCGGCGCCTCAGATACCACGATCGTGTAGTCGTGCAACGCGTCGTTGCCCGACCCGTTGGAGGCGCGCAGGGTCACCGTGTAGGTGCCTGCCATCGTCGGCGTGCCCGAGACGGTCGCGCTGTTGTTGCGGTTGTCGACCAGCGTCAAGCCTGGAGGCAGGGCCGACCCCGTGTCGACGGTGATGGTCGCCGTCGGCGTCGCCGACACGGTCACCAGCGAGCTGTACGGCGTGCCCACCGTCGCGGTGGGGGCCGGACCGCTGACGAACATGGGATCCGCGCTCGCCGGGTCGATCGTCACCGTGTAGGTCGCGCTCGCGGCGCCGGCGGCGTTCTGGGCCCGCACGGCGAACGTGTACTCGCCCGGGGCCGAGGGCGTTCCCCGCAGGGAGGCGGAGTTGTTGCCGCGGTCGTCGAGCACGAGCCCGGGCGGGAGCGTGCCGGAGATCAGGGTGATCGTGGCGGTCGGCGTGGCCGACACGGTGATCGACGAGTCGTACGGAGTGCCGACGGCGCCGCGCGGTTGCGGACCGGCGGTGAACACAGGCACGCTCTGCACGGTGATCCGCTCGTCCTGCGCCGCGCTCCCGGCCGCATTGATGGCTCGCACCGTGAAGGGGTAGCTGCCCGTCGTGGTCGGCGTGCCTGCCACGGTGTAGCTGTTGTCACCGTTGTCGGTGAAGGTCAAGCCGGGCGGCAGCGTGCCCGAGCTGATCGTCACGGTCGCCGTCGGGGCGGCCTGCAGCGTCACCGTCGACCGGTAGGCCACCGTGGTGGTCGCCGTGGCCGCCAGCCTGTTGTCGAAGGTCGGGCGCTGGAGCACGGTGATCGTCTCGTCCTGGCGCGCCGTCGAGACCGGGTTCGTGGCGACCAACGTGAACGCGTAGACGCCCGCCCGGGTCGGCGTGCCGGCGAGGCGCACGGTGTTGTCGTCGCTCGCGACCCGCGTGATGCCCGGCGGCAGCATTCCCTCGATAGTGATCGTCGCGGTGGGGGTCGCCGTCACCGACGCGAAGGAGTCGTAGCTGCTGCCGACGACGGCCGTGTCGACCAGCTCGCTCTGCCAGACCGGCGGGGCCGGCGTCGTGTACGTCAGCACGACCGCGCCCTGCCCGGTCCGGACGCCGCCGCTGAGCACGCCGTTGGTCGCGCCGGAGCCGACGAGGCCCGACCCGCCGCCACCGCCCGCACCCGCACCCGCCGGCGTGGTGACAGCGGGGAGCGCACCCACTGCCGGGGTGAGCACGACGGCGTTCGCGCCGCCGCCACCGCCGCCACCGCCGAAGGAACCGCCGCCACCGCCACCGGCCCCCTGAGCCGCCGGGTTGGCGCCGCCGGCACCGCCGGTCAGGGCTGCTCCTGCGCCACCCGCGGTACCGGTCAGCCCGCCACCGACACCACCGGCGCCGCCGGTCGTCGCCGTCGCACCCCGACCGCCCATCCCGTCCGGGAGCGGGACCGTACTGCCGTCACCGTTCCCTCCCGCCGCACCACCGCCGGCGCCACCGGCGTACGCCGAGGAGGCCCCGCCGCCGCCGCCACCGAGGACCAGCGCCGCTGCCCTGGTGACCGGACCGGTGAACACGCCGGACAACCCGCCGCCACGCCCGGCCGTGCCCCCGGCGGCGCCGCCGAAGCCGCTGGTGCCGTCCTGCGAACCGGCCAGCACCGTCAGCGTGCGGGCAGCGTTGACGTCGTTCGCCAGGGTGGCCTGCGTGCGACCCCCCAGCCCGCCCGCGTTGGTTCCGACGGACTGCCCCTGCGCGCCGCACACGTCCAGCCGCACCGACGGCACACCGATCGGCACCGTCACCGTGGCGGTCGGGGTCGCCGAGGCCTCCGCGCCGACCACGACGATGCTCGTCGTGCCGTCGCCGTTGTCGAAGGTGCCGCTGGCCAGCGAGGAGTCGGTGCACTGCTTGGGCGCGGCCTGGGCCGTCCCGGCCGTCAGCGCGAGCAGCAGCGTGCTGCCGAGCACCGCAAGACCGGCGACGGCGGCCGTCCGGCGACGCGGGAAGGACCGGACGACGCGGGACATGGAGCGCCTCTCGCACAGGCCGGGCGAGGGGCACCGACCAGCGAACTCTGCTGCACCAGCCCACAGCCCGCAAGAGAAACCCGCAAACGTGTGCATGTCGTCCAGAACACGCCCAGGACACACCGAGTCCGCCGACCTCAGCCCTGGCGGACCCCCGACAGCCGCGCGTTGTCGATGACGATGGCCGCGGGCCCCTCGATGAGCTTCAGCGTCGACAGCGCCGTCTCCCCGAAGGCGTTCTTGACGGCCGAGGACAGCGCCAGCACGCCGACCAGCGCGCCGCCGTGCCCACGCAGCGGCATCGAGAGGTACGTCGACATCTGGGCGGCGTCCGGGCTCGGGAGGTCGTCCAGGTCGTCGACGACGCTGCCGCCGGCCTGCGCGACGCGCGTGAGCAGGTCAGCGGCAGCGAGCGGCTCGCCCCCGTAGGAGGAGATCGCGTCGACCGCCTCGGAAAGGAAGGCGTCGTAGTGCTCGCGGGCGGTCTGAGCCCCGACGGCGACGAAGGCCTGCCGCTCCTGAGACAGCAGGACCGCCGCGAGGTCGTAGCCGACGAAGCGCTGCAGCACGCCCAGCAGCGCGGCGACGGAAGCCTCCAGCCCGCTCGCGGTCGCGGCGATCGCGGTGACGGCCTGCGCCACCGAGCTCTCGAACAGCTTGCGGTCCAGCAGGTCGCAGACGCGCGACAGCACGTCCTCCTCGGTCAGCTCCAGGGCATCTGCCTTCAGCGCCGGCCGGCCGCCCCGCGCCGCCGTCGAGGCCAGCAGCACCTCCTCGATGGCCGCGGCGAGCTCACCGGCCTCGAAGTCCTTGGTCAGGTAGCGGTCGACGCCTGCCTGCCCCGCCCAGTAGCGGTCGGAGGCGGCGTCCAGCGACGTGAGCATGACCACCGGGATGTCTGCGGTCTGCCAGTCGTCCTTCAGGACGCGCGCGGCGATGAAACCGGACACGCGCGGCATCTGCACGTCCAGCACCACGGCGTCGGGCTGATGGCCGAAGACCGCCTGCACCGCCTCGATGCCGTCCTCGACGGCGATCACCTCGTGCCCCTCCCGGGTGAGCACGCTGCTGACGATGCGACGCAGCGTGGGGCTGTCGTCGGCGATCACGATCTTGGCCATGTCATCTACCCAACAGTCGTCGGACGGTCGCTACCAGTTCGTCCTGGTCGAACTCGGTCTTGAGCAGATAGGCCGAGCAGCCTGCCTCCAGACCGGCCGCCCGCGCGTGCTCCTCGCCCCGGCTGGTCATGATGATCACCGGGACGTTCTCCCAGCCCTTGGTGCGCCGGAGGGTTCGGGTCAGCGCGAAGCCGTCCATGCCGGGCATCTCCACGTCGGAGACGACCAGGTCGGCGGGCTCGTCACGCAGCCGGGCGGCGCCGTCCAGGCCGTCGACCGCGGTCTCGACCTGATAGCCGGCACCCTCCAGGATCACCCGCTCCAGCTCCCGGACGCCGACGCTGTCCTCGACGACGAGCACGCGGGGCCGCCTGCCGGTGATCGTCGACGGACGGGCCTCGCGGACCGGGGCCACCGGGGCGGTCGTCAGCGCCAGCGGGCTCCCCACGACGCGGTCCGCGAGCTCGCGCAGGTCCAGCAGGCACACGACGCTGCCGTCGCCGTCGATGGTCGCGCCCGCGACGCCCGGGACCCGTCCCAGAAAGGGTCCGAGGTCCTTGACGACGAGCTCGGTCTCGCCCTCGAGCCGGTCGACGGCCCAGGCGACCTGGGCCGCCGTCCCACCGGTGTGCCGCACCACCAGCGCCACCTTCGGTTCGTCGGAGGCGGTCCGCGCCAGCCCGAGGGCGCGGCCGAGGTCCAGCAGCGGCAGCGAGACCCCGTGCCGCACGACGACCGGCGCACCGGCGAGCTGGCGCACCTGCGCGCCCTGGTTCTCGCGCAGCGACACCGACTCGACCACCCCCGTGACCGGGATGGCGTACCGCTCGTCGCCGACCCGGGCGAGCAGGCAGCGCAGCACGCCGAGCGTCACCGGCAGCACGAGCGTGAAGCGGGTACCGGCGCCAGGCGTACTGTTGATCTCGATGGAGCCGCCGAGGCCTTCGACGGCGTCGCGGACCACGTCCAGCCCGACGCCGCGGCCGGACGTCTGCGTGACGGTGGCCGCGGTCGACAGGGCCGGGACGAACAGCAGCTGCAGCAGCGCCTCGCCGCCGAGCGTGCTGTCCGGGGGCAGCAGGCCCAGCTCGACGGCCTTGGCGCGCACGCGGTCCTCATCGATGCCCGCACCGTCGTCGGACACCTCCAGAACGACGGTGCCGGCGACGCCGCGGGCCGTCACCCGCACCACCGCCTCGGCGGGCTTGCCGGCAGCCAGCCGGACCTCCGGGCGCTCGCAGCCGTGGTCGACGGCGTTGACGACCAGGTGCTTGAGCGCGTCGGCGACGCCGTCGAGCACCTGCTTGTCGATCTCGACGTCCTCACCAGAGGTCTCCAACCGGACGAGGCGGTCACCGGCGACGTCCCGGACGATGCGGGGCAGCGCCGCCATGGCCCGTCGCACGGGCACCATCGCCAGGCCCATGGCGTTGTCGCGTACCTGAGCCATGCCGCCGCGGTGGGTCTCGACGAGCTCGCGCAGGCCGCGGACGGAGCCCGTCAGCTCGTCCCCCGCGCCGGCCAGGCGGTGCAGGGCCAGCGCGACGTCGGGCGGCACCGTGTCGGCGTGCCGGACCGCCGCCTGGCGCAGCGTCGCCGCCCAGCGGTTCTGCTCCGCTGCCAGCCCGAGCATCGCCGCCAGGGTCTGCTCGATCCGTCGCGAGCCCAGATCTGCCTCGCCCACGATGTCCAACAGCTCGTAGACCTTGTGGGCGGCCACCCGCATCGAGTCGCTGCCGGGACGCACGATCGCCTCGACGGCCGACGAAGGCGCCACGAGCGCAGGGCTGGACGGCGCCCGCTGCGCGGCGACGGCCGCCGCCGGCTCACCACGCGGCGCTCCGACGTCGAGCCCACCGCTCACCGGCAGGCCCTGCTGCGGTACCTGCGCAGGCGACGGCGGCGGCACCGTCGGCGACGGCGGCTTCGGCCCGAGGACCGCCGAAGGAGAGCGGGCCGCCGCGCCGACACCCGTCGGCAGGCTCACAGCAGGGAGCAGCACCGGGTCCCGGCCGTCCACGGCAGCGCCGAGAGCTTCGACGAGCAGGTCCAGGTCGCCGTCGCTGATCTCACCGGCGCCGTCCGCGCCAGGAAGGGCCCGGTGGATCGCGTCGCAGGAGCTCAGCAGCAGGTCGACGTGGTCGCGTCGGACGCCGAAGCGCCCGTCCCGCAGCGCCCCCAGCAGGTCCTCCATGGAGTGCGAGACCCGAAGCACGCCGGCCAGCCCGAGCATCCGGGCCGAGCCCTTGACCGTGTGCGCGTCGCGGAACAGGCCGGTCACGACCTGTCGTGGCGCGGCGTGGCCCTCCAGCAGCAGCAGCCCGGCCTGCAGCGACGCGAGCCGTTCCTCGACCTCGGCCCGGAACGTCGCCAGCAGCTCGGGATCGTCGCCCCATGCTGTCATGTGGTGAGCGTCGGCCGTTCACGGTCGATCCTGAAGCGCAGGCCGCGCCGGCTGACGACCAGATTGCTCCATCTGGGCTACCGGAGCAGGACAAGTGCCCCATGATGTCGAAGAGTGCTGATCTGGCCCTCCAGCCGTCCGTCCTGCCTCGTCTTGACCCTCTGCCCCCAGGGATTCACCATGCGTCGTCGTCCGCTCGCCCTCCTGACTGCCGCCGCGCTCACCAGCGTCGGTCTGGTCACCGTCCCCATCGCCCTCGCGGCCACGAACCCGGCATCGTTGACGGTGCCGCAGACGCAGCCGACGGCGGTCACGGCCACGTACACGGGCAGCATCCCGGCGTCGCAGTCGATGAGCAGCACGTGCCAGAACCGGGCCGCGAACGCGGTGTCGAAGGAGACCATCGACATCCTCGTCCCGACCGACACCTACACCAAGGTCTCGGCCACCGCGACGGTGTCGATCAGCTGGCCGGCCGCCATGTCGGTCACCAACGACGAGGTGCTGACGGTGATCGCGCCGGACGGCACCGTGACCTCCTCCGACGGCTCGTTGAGCCCCGAGACGGTGACGCTGAAGAACCCGGCCGAGGGCACTTACACCTTGCTCGCCTGCGGCTTCCTGAGCCTGACCGCGCAGACCTACACCGGTAGCGTCAAGATCGACACCGGCCCGCCTCCGCCGCCCGTCGTGGTCGCCGCAGGCGGCGGCACGTTCGCCACGCCGCGACCGCTCGTCGACGCGCAGGGCCTGTCCTTCGGCGCCACGGTGGCCGCTGACATCCAGCGCAGCGAGTCCGAGCCGAACATGGAGATCGACAAGGACGGCAACATCTACACCTGCGGCCCCACCGGCTTCTCCAACGCCGACGACTACGCCCAGGTCAGCACCGACGGCGGTGACCAGTTCCACCTGCTGGGTACGCCGCCGCGCGGCCAGCAGGGCACCGGCGGCGGCGGCGACTGCGGCCTGGCCACCTCGGCGTACAAGAACGCCAAGGGCAAGTACACCTACAGCTACACCGGCCTGGGCCCGCTGACCGGCTTCACCACCAGCAGCTCCGACGACAACGGCAAGACGCTCATCAACGGCGGCCCGCAGGGCAACACCGACAGCGGCTCCGGCGTCCTCACCGACCGTCAGTGGCAGGTCTTCACCGACCCCAGCACGGTGCTGCTGTCCTACAACCAGCAGCAGCCGCGCAACGTCGTCATCCAGACCTCCACCGACGGCGGAGTCACCTACGGCGTCAACGGGGTCGTGGCCGCGCCGACGCCGCTGTTCCCCGGCCCGCTGCGCATCCTGGAGAAGGAGCTGAATCCCTTCAACACCGGTAAGCCGATGGTCTACTTCCCCTGGAACAGCTCGACGACGGCGATGCCGAACCGCCTGAACCTCTCGATCAGCCCCGATGCGGGCAAGACGTGGCTGATGTGCTCGTTCGGCTCCGCCAAGGGTCGCCCGGCGGCCGGCTTCATGACCGCGGACAACGACAACGCGGGCAACCTGTACCTGTCCTACGCCGACCAGACCACCTTCGGCACCTACCTCACGACGTTGGCGCACGACAAGATCACGGGCTGCAACGAGCCGGTGGCCAACAACCCTGCCGTCCCGAGCCCCTTCCCGAAGACCTACAGCGCGTTCTCGCCGATGGTGCAGGTCAACGCCGAACCGGTCGCCACCACCGTCTTCCCGTGGCTGGTCGCCGGCGGCGAGCCCGGTCGTGTCGCGATCGCCTACTACGGCACCGAGACGCCGGGCGACCCGAGCGCAGGGACCTACAAGGCGAGCTGGGACGTCTACGTCAACCAGTCGCTGAACGCGCTGGACCCGGCCGGGCCGTCGTTCTCGCAGATCAAGGCCACCACGAGGCCCATGCACTACGACTCCATCTGCCTGTCCGGCCTGGGCTGCTCCATCAGCACCCCGGCGGGAGACCGCTCGCTCGGCGACTTCTTCGCCCTGGACTACAGCCCCGTCACCGGCAAGCTCGCCATCGTCTACGACCAGGGCGCGAAGATCCCCGGCGCCGCGAGCGGCAACACGGCCACCCCCGCCGTGATCACCCAGAACGCCGGGCCCAGCAACGGCGCGGACACGTTCACCGCTGCCCTGAACGCCAGCGTTCGACCCGCGCTGCGCACCGCCTCCGTCGACCCGACAGGAGACGCGTTGGCGCAGTACTCCGCGCTCACGACGCCGGGCGTCCCCGCCACTATGAACGCCCGCATCAACGAGCCGGCCGCCGACATCGTCAGCCAGACGATCACCCCGCAGGTCGACGCGAACGGCAAGGAGGTCGCGGACGGCGGCTTCACCGTGACGATCAAGCTCGCCGACCTCTCCAACGCTGCTCTGCAGAAGGCGATGACCGACACGGGTAGTGCCTCGCTGCTCTGGATCTTCCGGTTCGGCCAGGGGTATCAGGCCTCGGCCGTCAGCGCCCGGTACAACTCGGCGGGCTTCACCTACGGCTTCAACGACTACGGCTCAGCCACCTGCGGCGGTGGCAACTGCCAGCAGTACCGCGGCGACAAGGCTGGTGTCACCATCGTCGGCAAGACTGACCAGGCCAGCGGCACCATCACGATGTCGGTGCCGCGCAACCAGCTGATCGGACTGAAGGGCACGACCGGCCCGGGACAGCGTCCCGCCACCGCCACCGCCGTGGTCGGCACGCGGTTCTACGACGCGACGACCTACTCGGTCGGCAACGCCCAGCCCACGCAATCAGCGCAGAGCTACCTGTACCCGCTCGACAACGCGCCGGCGATGGACTTCCTGCTGCCGCCGAACACCGTCGTCGACGACCCGGGCGCCACGCCGACCGCCACGATGACGACCTCGCCATCGACCGGCCCGTCCGCGATGGTCAGCATGACGCCGTCGAGCTCGGCGAGCGCCTCGGCGACCGGCACCCCGGCCGCCTCCGCAGAGCCTTCGGGCACCCCGGCGGCGTCCGCGACCCCCACCGGCACGCCCGCCGCCTCCGCCGCACCCACCGGCACCCCGGCCGCGTCCGCGACCCCCACCGGCACGCCCGCCGCCTCCGCCGCACCCACCGGCACCCCGGCCGCGTCCGCGACCCCGACCGGCACCCCCGCGGCCTCCGCCGCACCCACCGGCACCCCGGCGGCCTCCGCCACGCCCACCGGCACGCCGGCCGCGTCGGCAGCTCCCACCGGCACCCCCGCCGCCTCCGCCACGCCCACCGGCACCCCGGCCGCCTCGGTAGCCCCCACCGGCACCCCGGCCGCCTCGGTAGCCCCCACCGGCACCCCGGCTGCCTCGGTAGCCCCCACCGGCACCCCGGCCGCCTCCGCCGCACCGACGGCGGGCACGAGCCCGTCGGCCAGCGCCTCGGCCAGCACGCCCCCGTCACCGACGACCGGGCCGACCGCCGATCAAGCCGGCCTGTACCACCCCCTCACCCCCAATCGCATCCTGGACACCCGCACCGACAGCACCGCGGTCAACGGTGGAGCCGATCGTGAGCTCGTGGTCACCGGCGTCGGCGGCATCCCGGCGAACGACGTCCAGTCGGTGGCCTTGAACGTCACCGTCACGCGCGGGCAGAACTCCGGCGACCTGCAGGTGTACCCGGTCGGCCAGAAGCCCGCCGTGCGCACCTCGAACCTCAACTTCGTGCGCGGCCAGGCCGTCCCCGTGCTGGTGACGGTCGGGGTCGGTACCGGTGGGCGCGTCGGCTTCTCGGTGAACACCGGTCGGGTCGACGTGATCGTCGACGTGATCGGCTACTTCTCCAAGACCGGAGCGGGCAGCGGCTACACGGCCCTGCAGCCGGGCCGGGTGCTCGACACCCGCACCGACAACACCCCCGTCCGGCCCGGCGGCGACCGCACGGTCCGACTCGCCGGTCAGGGCGGGGTACCGGCTACGGGCGTCGAGGCAGTCGTCCTCAACGCCACCGTCACCGGTCCCAGCCAGAACGTCGACCTGCAGGTCTACCCGTCCGGCAACCGACCGCAACGACGCACCAGCAACCTCAACGCGGTGCGCGGGCAGACGGTGGCCAACGCGGTCATCGCCACGCTGGGCGCCGACGGAGCGGTGGTGCTGTCGGGCTCTGCCGGTCGCGTCGACGTCATCCTGGACGTGCTCGGCTACTACACGACCGGGAGGGGCGCGCGCTTCATCCCCGTCACACCCAACCGGGTCACCGACACCCGCGACGGCATGCCCGTCGGTGCCGGGGCGGACCGCCAGGTCACGTTCACCGGGGTCGCCGGCGTGCCTGCGAACGCCACCGCGGTCGTGGTCAGCACCACCGGGGTGCGCGCCCGGCAGTCGCTGGACCTGCAGGTCTACCCGACCGGCAACGCTCCGCAGCAGCGCACCTCGTCGCTGAACCTGCGGCCGGGTCAGGCGGTGCCGAACCTGGTGTTCGCCACCGTCGGCACCGGGGCGAACGCCGGCAAGGTCAGCCTCTCGGCCAGCCGCAGCTCGGTCGACGTCGTCCTGGACGTGGTCGGGTACCTCGTCCCGTAGCCGCCCCGCACTGAAGCAGTACGCCCCGTCCAGGTTCTCCGGGCGGGGCGTACTGCGTTCGCCGGGTACCGGTGGACCGGCGCGGACGGGCACCCGGGCCTCGGCGGGGCGACACCCGTCGCCGCGGTCCGGGCCGCCGACCATCGTCAGGTGAGGAGCTCCGCGGGCCCCAGCCCCTTCCGGCGGTCGACTCGATCGGGACCCCCCGGCCCCTTCCAGCGCGACGCCCGCCGGCGCGGGGGGCGCGCAGCGGGCGTCGGACGAGCGGAGCGGTCTGGTCAGGACACCTTGAACTGAGCGATCGAGGTGCGGAGCTCGGCCGCCAGCACGTTCAGCTGGGCTGCGGCCGCAGCCGACTGGCGCGAACCGACCGCGTACTGACGCGACACGTCCGACACCTGCGTCATCGCCGCGACCACCTGGTCGGACGCCGAGCGCTGCTGCTGGGTGGCGATGCTGATCTCCTTCGCCGCGGTCGTCGTCTCGTCGACCATCCCGCTGATCCGCTCCAGCGCCTCGACCACGCCGCGGGCCAGGGCGGTGCCCGCCCGGACCTCCTTGGCGCCCTCCTCCGAGGCGATGATGGTCGAGTTCGTCTCGGCCTGGATCTCCCCGACGATGGCCTGGATCTGCCCAGCCGACTCCTGCGAGCGTTCGGCCAGCTTGCGCACCTCAGAGGCGACGACCGCGAAGCCGCGACCGTGCTCGCCGGCCCGGGCCGCCTCGATGGCCGCGTTCAGGGCCAGCAGGTTGGTCTGGTCGGCGAGGTCGTCGATGACGTCCAGGATCCGGCCGATCTCGTGCGACTTCTCCCCCAGCGACAGCGCGCGCGTGGCGATGCTGTCGACCCGGTCGGCGATGGTGTCCATCGAGTCGACGGAGGCGGACACGGCAGCACGGCCCTGCTCGGCGTAGCGCAACGTCTCCGCCGCGTAGCGGGCGACCGCCTCTGACGTCTCGGCGATCTGCGCAGCCGTGGCGGCGAGCTCCTCGATGGTCGACGTCGTCTCGCTGACCGCGCTGGACTGCTGGGTGGCGGAGGCGGCGTGCTCCTCGGCCGTGGCCAGCAGCTCGCCGGCACTGGCACTGATCTGCTCACCACCGCCGCGGATCTGGCTCACCAGCTCGCGCAGGTTCCCGAGGGTGTTGTTGAAGGCGACGCTCAGGCCCTGCAGCTCTCGGCTCCCGTCGACCGTGGCCACCGCGGCCAGATCGCCGTCAGCCGCCCGCTCCAGGTGAGCGGACAGCTCTGACACGCGGGACTCCAGCGCCCGCCGGTCGCCCTCCGATCGAGCCCGCAGCCCGTACACCGCCGCCGCGAGGGAGCTGGTGAACCACGAGACGATCGGGAAGGTGGCACCGACCAGGACCAGCGGGCCGACCGCCTGCTGGTCGAGCTGGTGGGCCAGCGCCGTCGCGAGCAGCAGCCCGACCGAGGCCGTCAGGCCGAACAGGGACGCCTGCCAGGCGGTCATCGAGACGGCGGCGAACAGCACGACGCCGAAGTAGCAGACCCAGAACGGGCCGCGGATGCCTCCGGTCACCGCCACGTTCCCCGTCACCCAGACGTGGATGGCCACGCAGAGCAACGCCCGGACCACCACGATGTTCTTCAGCACGGCCGACGACGCGCCCGCCAACCGGGGCAGGAACGTGAGGAAGGTCGTCACCAGCAGGCCGAACGCCGACCAGGCCAGCACCGCCCACAGGTGGATCACCACCCCCGGAAAGGTTCCGAGCTCGGACATGAGCACGGCGGCGACGACGCCGACGACCAGGCTGACCCAGGTCATGACGGCGGCCGAGCGCGCGAGCCGGATCGAGAAGTCCACGGGAGGTCCCTCCTACAGGTGTCTGCGCTGTGCGTCGGCCGACCAGGCCCCGGGCTGTAGCCGGGGTCAGCCGGCGCGGCGTGCGCGAGGCAGCGTCGAGGACAACCCGAGGACCGCGTCCAGGTCCAGGACGCCGTACGGTCCGTCCGCGTCGGTGACCTGACCGGCCAGCAGGCTGCCGCTGGTCGCCGGCAGGTGCAGCAGCGTCTGCTCCAAGGCCGTCGGGGCGAGGCTGACGGCTCCGGTCACGCTCTCGACCAGCAGTCCCACCCGGAGCCCGCCGTGCGCCAGGACCACCAGGCGTCCGTGCCGGACGTCGCCGCCCGGCCGGTCCGGCGTCAGCAGCGGCCGCAGATCCAGCACGCACAGAACCCGCCCGCGCCAGTTGGCGACGCCGGCGACCCAGGCGGGCAGCCCGGGCACCCTGGTCAGGACCGGCGGACGCCCGACCTCAGCGACGCCGGCCATGGGCAGGGCATAGCGAGAGCCGGACAGGCGGACCATGACGAGCTCGACCGGGAGCGTGTCCATGTCCTGCTCATCGGCCGGACCCGGGCGCAGGTGAAGCGGAGCGGCGCTGTCCCCGGCGCGACAGGCTCACGGCGACGGCGCCGGCGACAGCCCCGACGAGCAGGAACCCGACCCCGCCGATGCTGTTGGTGACGATGAGATCGCCCTCGGCGCGGCGACCGCCGAGAGTGAAGGCGATCACGAGCCAGAGCAGGACCGGGACGGCAGCCCCGACGCGGCCCAGCAGCCGTCCTCCGACGACCCCCAGCCCCACGTTGCCGACAGCCGCGACCGCCCAGGCGACCGGGACCAGCACTCCGCCGACCCGCAGCGGCGTCAGGAACGACCCCCAGACCGCGAGCTGCACCGCCAGCAGCACGACCAGAGCGAACGAGACCGCCGTCAGCGCGGGCCCAGGGGTCGGGAGGCGGCCGGCGGGGGCAGGTCCGAGCGCCGGCACCGCTTCCGCCGGTGCTGCGGCCCCGCCTCGCCGGAGAGGACGAGCCGGCGCCACGTCCGGGCGTCTCGCCGCGAGCGTCGGCGCCGACGGCGGACCGACGTCGTCCGGGCTGGTCGAGCGGCGTCCCGCGGACGGGCCGTCCGCGGCCCCGTCGTCCGGCGTGGACGGCGGGACGGGGGACGGCACCCCGTCAGCGTAGGTCGGTCAGGCCCGGCTGCGCCCCCCCGAGCAGCCCCCCGAGCGGCCCCCCGGAGCGACGGTGTGCCGGTCAGCTCTGGCGGGCCCGGTCGCCGCTGGTGAGGTCGACCGTGCGGGGCGCCGCGGCGGCCGCCTCGAGCACGTCGGTGATCTCGTGGCCGACCAGCTCGTGCCGCTCGACGAGTGCGTCGCGCAGCGCCTCCACCAGGTGCCGGTTGGCCTGCAGCAGCGCCTTGACGTCGCGCTTGTGACCCTGCAGCAGCGCCTCCACGGCGTCGCGGCCCCGGTCGTCGGCCAGCACCCTGCCGACGATGTTGGTGTCGCTGAACGCGCTGTTGCTGACGGCGAGATAGGAGACCAGCGAACCCTCCATACCGTGCGCCCCGACCATCTCGGCAGCGGCGTTGGTGGCGTAGAGCAGGTCGCCGCCGGGGCCCGTGGACACGTCGCCGAAGAAGATCTCCTCGGCGCACTGCCCGGCCAGCGCGATCTTGATGAGGTTCTGCAGCTCGGTGCGCGACCGGGTGAAGACGTCCTCGCGGTCCCCGTGGGCGAGCAGGCCGAGCGCTCCGCGCCGCTTGATGATGGTGAGGATCTCCAGCCGACGCTCGGGCGCGCACAGCCACGCTGCGGTCGCGTGCCCCGCCTCGTGGGTGGCGATCAGGGCCCGCTCGTGGTCGGTGTAGTCGACCGGCTGCCCGGTGCCGACCTCGATGGACAGCCGGGCGTGCTCGAGGTCCTCCCACCGCATCGCCCGCTCACCGCGCCGCACCGCGTTGACCAGGGCCTCGTCGCACAGCTGCTCGATCATCACCGGCGTGTAGCCCTGGGTGATGGCCGCCAGCGCGTCGCGGCGCTCGTCCTGATCGAGCTCGGGATCGTGCGCCTTGCGTGCCAGGAAGTGGTCGATCAGCTGACGACGGCCGGACTTGGTCGGCAGCTCGAAGGACAGCCGTCGGTCGAAGCGGCCCGGGCGCAGCAGCGCGGGGTCCAGGGCGTCGGCCCGGTTGGTCGCGGCGATGATGAGCACGTTCGGCGGGTCGACCCGGCGGCGGCTCAGCTGCTTGTCCGGCGCGCGGTAGAGGTTCACCTTGTCCAGGAACCAGCCGCCGACGCGGTGCCACCCGGTGACGCTGTCGAAGGACTGCATCTGCACCAGCAGCTCGTTGATGATCGTGGCGTTGTCGCCGCCCCCGGTGAAGGGCGTGCTGACGGTGGCCGCACCGGCCTGGCTGAGCATCGCGCCGGGCAGCCCGGCCGTGCCGGAGCAGCACCCCACCTGGCCGCCGGGCAGGCCGCTCATCGGCGACGGCTGCGGGTTCGACGCCGTCGTGACCCCACCGCGGGCGAGGGCGATGACGTCGATCTCCTCGATGAACGCGATCGCGCCACCCTCCTTGCGGGCCGCCTTGTTCAGCGCCTTGAAGAAGCTGCGGATCTTCTTGCTGCTCTGTCCCTGCCAGACGGTCTGGAAGGACGTGCCGCTGGCGAACAGGAACGGCACGCCGGCCTCGGCGGCCATCGCCCGGGCCAGGTGCGTCTTGCCGGTACCGGGGGCGCCCTCGAACAGCAGTCCGCGGCGCGGGCGGCCGCCCATGTCGTCGGCGAACGTCTTGTGGGCGAGGAACAGGTTCAGCGAACGGACGACCTCGTCCTTGACGCCGTCGATGCCGACGACGTCGGCCAGCCGGGTGTCGATCTGGTCGGCTCGGTACATCGTGTGCGGCGAACGGCCGGTCAGGGCCTGCTGCCCGACCGCGAGGCCCATCAGCAGGCCGAAGAAGATGATGATCGTCAGCAGGAAGGGGTCGACGTGCGGCAGCGGCACGAAGCTGCCGCCGTCGCTCAGCAGGGCGCGGGTCCACAGCACGGCGACCAGACCCCAGACCAGGGCCGTCAGCTTGACCCAGCGACGGCGTCGACGCACCTCGCGGGTGCCGCCGACGTCGGCGCCGGCCATCCGCAGGACCTGTCCGCCGCCGGCGCCGATCAGCCCCTGCATCGCTGTCGTCGCGTCAGGTGCGGCAGGGGTGGGACGGCTCACGGACGACTCCTCAGACAGGCGGTGCGGGTCCGCTGAGTCTGTCCGCTCACCTCAGGTCCGTCACTACGCTGCGTCAGATATCACCCGAATGGCGGGTAAAGTTGTGACTCTGCGTGTCCGAGACCGTGCGCCTCTCGCTCAGCGACCCAGCCCGGCGAACAGGTCGTCCTCGCGGTCGTGCACACCGACGCCCACACCGCGCTCGCCGCGCGCCAGGATGTAGTGCTCGACGCCGAAGGCGCGCTGGCCGACGTTGTTGCTCAGCGCGAAGAACGGGCCGTCGACCGCGATCTGGGTGCGGTGCGCGCGCATCGCCGCCACCTTCGCCTCGAGCTGGGCGCCGGCGTCGATCTCGGTGGTCACCTGCTCGTCCGGCACGCCGAACGGCAGGTCGTCGGCGGAGTCGACCCCGAAGAAGTTGGACTCGCCGCTGGCCTTGAGGTGGTCGATGCCGGCCTGCAGCACGCTCTTGGGGAAGGCGGTCCAGTACAGCTTGGACGGCTGCCAGGCCTCGCCCGTCTCGGGGGCGAACTCCGGGTCGCCGGCGGCGTCGAAGGCCGCGACCGCGACCCGATGGGCCTGGATGTGGTCAGGGTGGCCGTAGCCGCCGTTCTCGTCGTAGGTGACGACGACCTGCGGGCGCACCTCGCGCACGATCGCCACGAGCGCGCGGACGGCTTCGTCCGGCTCGGCCTGCCAGAAGGTGTCGGACCGCTCGTTCTGGGGGGTGCCCATCATGCCGCTGTCGCGCCAGCGCCCCGGACCGCCGAGGAAGCGGTGGTCGCTCACGCGCAACGCCTCCATCGCGGCCGCCAGCTCGCCGATGCGATGCTGCCCGAGCGCGTCGTCCTGGTCGCTGGCCAGGTGCTGAAGCTCGGGGACGAGGATCTCGCCCTCCTCCCCCAGCGTGCAGGTGACCAGCGTGACGAGCGCGCCGTCGGCGGCGTAGCGGGCCATCGTGGCGCCCGTCCCGATGGTCTCGTCGTCGGGGTGGGCGTGCACGAGCAGCAGCCGGCGGGGAGTGTCGAGCGGCTCCATGTCCAGCAGGCCGACCGCCTGCTCGACCGCCGTCTCGGCCTCGGCGAGCACCTGCTCGGCGTCGCTCCGCCGCAGCCGTTCGCCCGGTTCGGGGGGCGGCAGGGTCGCATCCGTCATGGCGCAGACCTTACGTCGGAGCCGTTTCGTGCCGATCAGGAGCGCGACAACCACGCGTCTCCTCACCGAGGGACGGTCCCCGGCACGGTGGGAGAGTGCAGCAGTGACCGCAACGAGCACCCTGACGCAGCGCATGAGCGCCGTGTCGAGGCTCGCGCTGCTGTCCCTGGCCGTCGCCTCGCTGGTGAACGCGCTGGTCCTGGTCCTGCTCCTGACGGTGCAGCAGCCCCATGAGCAGGGCGTCTCGCACGGCGCCCGCGCGATCCGGCTCAGTCACCAGGCGATGCTCGACCAGGAGACGGGCCTGCGAGCGTTCCTGGTGACCCGCAAGGACGACAGCCTGGACCCCTACCGCCGCGGGACGCGCGCGCTGCCCGCCGCCAACGCGACGGCCCAGACCGAGTTCGCCGACAGCCCCGAGCAGAAGGCGCTGCTGACCACCCTGCGCGAGCGGCAGGTGCTGTGGCAGGAGGGCTGGGCGCTCCAGGCCCTGCAGGTGGTCACGCCGGCGGACCTGCCCGCCTTCGTCGAGCAGGGCCAGGCGCTCTTCGACTCCTACCGCACCGTCGAGGCGGAGTCCGAACGCTCGGCCGACGCGCTCGTGACCCGCGTGCAGCAGCGTCAGGTGCGGCTGCTGGGGGTGGCCCTGGCCGGCGAGCTGCTGCTGCTGGCGGCCATGGCCACGCTCGTCGGGCGCCGGCTGGCCCGGCTGCGCGACGACGTCGTCGAGCCGGTCGACGATCTGGTGTCGGTGATCGGACGGCTCCGCGACGGTGACCTGCAGGCGCGTTCGGCCCACCGGGGCCCGGCCGAGCTGCGCTCCATCGGGGAGGGCCTGGACGAGATGGCCACGGCGCTGGACGAGCAGCGCGGGATCGTGCGCGCCCGCGAGCAGGAGCTCATCGAGGCGCGTCGCGACGCCGAGACCGCCACGCACGCCAAGTCGAGCTTCCTGGCCACGATGTCGCACGAGATCCGCACGCCGATGAACGCCGTCATCGGGATGACCGGGCTGCTGCTGGACACCCCGCTGGACCCGGAGCAGCGCGACTACGCCGAGACGGTCCGCAACTCCGGCGACGCCCTGCTCGTGCTCATCAACGACATCCTGGACTTCTCCAAGATCGAGGCCGGCGAGCTCACGCTGGAGCGCCAGCCCTTCTCGGTCCGCGACTGCGTCGAGGGCTCGTTGGACCTGGTCGCCGCGCAGGCCGGCGTCAAGCGCCTGGACCTGCTCGTCCAGATCGACGCCGACGTGCCGCCGGCCGTCGTCGGCGACGTCACCCGGCTGCGGCAGGTGCTGGTCAACCTGCTGAGCAACGCGGTGAAGTTCACGGCCGCGGGCGAGGTCGTCGTCACCGTGTCGCGCGACCCGGCCCTCGCGCCGGACGGTTCCGGTGACGTGCTCGCGTTCGAGATCCGCGACACCGGGATCGGCATCCCGGCCGACCGCATGGACCGGCTGTTCCGCTCCTTCAGCCAGGTCGACGACTCCACGACGCGGGTCTACGGCGGCACCGGCCTCGGGCTGGCCATCAGCAAGCGGCTGACCGAGGCCATGGGCGGCACCCTGACGGTGCGCAGCGAGCCGGGCGTCGGCACGGTCTTCGCGGCTGCCGTCCCGCTCCCGCGCGGCGAGCAGGTCGTCGACGACCTGCAGCTGCCACCGGCCGAGCTGCCGGGACGCCGAGCGCTCGTGGTGGACGACAACGCCACCAACCGGAAGATCCTGCGCACCCAGCTGTCCGGCTGGGGCATGCACGTGCACGCCGTCGCCGACCCGCGCGAGGCCCTCGCCGTCGTCGACGCCGGCGGCGAGTTCGACGTCGTGCTGCTGGACATGCACATGCCGCACATGGACGGGGTCCAGCTGGCCCGCGGGCTGCGCGAGCGCCCCAGCACGCGCCGGCTGCCGATGCTGCTGCTGACGTCCCTCGGTGCGCGGCCCGCGGAGGCGGAGGCCCTCCGGCTGCAGCACCTGACCAAGCCGGTCAAGGCGGCGACGCTCCGGTCCTCGCTGGCCCTGGCGCTGGCCGGCACCGTCGGCGCTCCGGGTGCGCAGGTGGCCGCCGCTGGCGCGCAGGTGGCCGCCACTGGCGCGCCGGCGGCCGGGAGTCGGACCAGCGACGGTCTCCCTCGGCCTCGTCCGGCGCCTGCGCGACGGCTGCGGATCCTGCTGGCCGAGGACAACGTCGTGAACCAGAAGGTGGCCGTCCTGATGCTGGATCGGATGGGCTACCGGGCCGACGTCGTGTCCGACGGGGTGGAGGCGCTGCACGCTGCGACGGCGACGCCGTACGACCTGCTGCTCATGGACGTCCAGATGCCCGAGATGGACGGGCTGGAGGCCACCCGACGGCTGCGCGCGACGCTGCCTGCCGAGCGTCAGCCCTACATCATCGCGATGACCGCGAGCGCGCTCACCGAGGACCGCGAGCAGTGCCTGGCGGCCGGCATGGACGCCTACCTGGCCAAGCCGGTGCGACGCGAGGAGCTGGAGCTGGCCCTGTCGAAGGTGGCGGGCGGCGACCGCGACGAGGAGCCCACCGAGACCTCGCCCCGTACGGCGGCACCCACGGGCCCGACGGGGACGCTGGGAGATCTCAGCGACCTGCCCGTCGTCGACGCGTCGGTGCTGTCCCCGCTGGCCGTGCGGCTCGGCGACCGGGCGCCGCAGTTCCTCGGATCGCTGCTGGACACCTGGCAGGGCGAGACGTGGAGCCGGTTGGACGACCTGCGGGCGGCCGCGGCCGCGCAGGACGACGTGGCCCTCGGCCGGCTGGCGCACGGGATCAAGGGCGGCAGCGCGTCGCTGGGAGCGGCTCGGCTCGCCCACGGCTGCTTCCTGCTGGAACAGGCGCTGCGCGGCGACGGACGACCGGACCGCACGTCCGCCACCGAGCAGATCGTCGCCCTGGCCGAGCAGGCACGCGACGCCCTCGAGGCCCAGTACCGCAGGTGAGTGCGGCGCCCGACCCCGCTGCAGGCGCACCTCTGGCGCCGGTACAGGTCCCGTTCCCGGTCACCGCGCCGCACCAGGTCCGGCCGACGCCCACGCCGCTGACCGGGTCGCCGACGGTCGAGCTCGACGACGCCTGGCCGGCCGCGGTTGCCCGACGAAAGCAGCGTCTGCGCACCGACCTCGAAGGCGTCCTGGTGGGCGGTCCCGTCGGCGGTAGCGACGACCCCGGCCTGGCGGCAGCGCTGCGGGCCGCCTGGTCGCTGCTGCCGCTGCCCGGCACCGGTCGCGTCGTCACCGTCCCGCACCTGCACCTGCGCGTCGACCTCGCGGCCGCGAGCGTCGAGCACCTGCCGGACGGCGACGACGGGCTCGTAGCGCTGCTGGCGCCGCTGGTCGGCGTGCGCCTGCTGGCCGCGGCCTGGCTGCTCGCGTGCTCGGACGACCTGGTGGTGCTGCACCGCACCGGCCCAGGCGGGCTGGTCGCCGAGCTGCTGGCCGTGGCCTTCCCGAGCGGGTGGCCGCCGCGCGAGCGCAGGGGGGCCACGCTCGCCGAGCTGCACGCCCCGGTCGCTGACGGCGAGCGCCTCGCACGAGCCTCCCCGGCCCTGTCGGAGGCGCTGCTCCGGCACGGTCCGCTGCGTCAGCACGTCTGGGGGTTCGAGGTCGGTGGCCGGCTCGACCGCGACCCGTCGGCGCCCGACGCCGACCCGCCGGAGCAGCCTGCGGACCCGCAGCGGTGGTGGCTGCGGGTCGAGCGGCAGACCAGCATCCCGCTGCCGCACCTGGGACGGGCGCTGTTCTGCATCCGTCCGTACCTCGTCCCGCTGACCTCGCTGCGTCCGGACCGCCGCCGGGTGCTGGCCGACGCGGTCGCGTCGATGTCACCGGCCACCCGTGCCTACAAGGGCATCGACCGGGTCGCGGACGGCCTCGTCGACTGGTTGCGCACGACGCCCGGCACCGACGCGTTCAGTTGAGCGTGGGGTCCTCGGGGTAACCGGCGGCGAACGCGACCGGCGCGCCCTGGCGCAGCAGCACCTGCCGCCAGAGCAGGTCCGGGTCGACGGCGAACGCGTCGGCAGGCAGCGCGTCCAGGACGAACCAGGAGCCCTCGGCGATCTCGGCCTCCAGCTGTCCGGCCGCCCAACCGGCGTAGCCGGCGAACACCCGCACCCTGGCTACGGTGGTGGCGAGCGGCTCGGGCTCGGCGTCCAGGTCGACGGTGCCCAGCACCGGCAGGCCCTCCAGCGAGGCGAACGCCCCCACCGGGGTGGTGGCCAGCCTCGCCTGCCCCAGACAGATCGCCGAGCTCGGCGAGACCGGGCCACCGGTGAACACGACCGGCGGCGCCGCCGACAGGGCCTCCCAGCCGGGGAGCACCTGCTCGACGTCGGTGCCGGTGGGCCGGTTCAGCACCAGCCCCAGCGCGCCGTCGTCGACGTCGGCCTGCAGCAGCAGCACGACGCTGCGCCGGAAGCTCGGGTCGGTGAGCTGTGGCGTGGCGACCACCAGCATCCCGGCGCGCGGCTCGCTCACCGCCGTCCCTGCTCCGGTGCGGCCATCGCTCGACCCTAGCGGCGGGACGCCGACGGCGGGCCTTCGCGAGCGCTGTCCGGGCAGGCCGGCCCACGTCGCTCGGCTCGGGTGGGCCGGTGCCGGCTCCGGGTCGTGGTCAGCTGGATCACGTTGTGTGCAGGAGCGTCAGCAGGCCGCTGCGGCTGCCGGCAGCCCGGAAGGTACCGACGGCCGCTGGCCCTTCCTACGCCACCGCGCCAAGGAGCCCAGCGGCGCTGCGAAGGACCCCGCGCTCGAGCAGCGCTCAGGGCCCCGTGCTCAGACCAGCGCGGACTTCGCCTTGTTGCGGCCCGCGCGGGCCCGCTCGCCGGCGTCCAGAATCACCTTGCGGATGCGCACCTTGGCCGGCGTGACCTCCACGCACTCGTCCTCGCGGCAGAACTCCAGCGCCTGCTCCAGGCTGAGCTCCTTGTGCGGGATGAGCGGCACCAGCACGTCGGAGCTGCTCTGGCGCATGTTGGTGAGCTTCTTCTCCTTGGTGGCGTTGACGTCCATGTCGTCGGCGCGCGAGTTCTCGCCGACGATCATGCCCTCGTACACCTCGGTGCCCGGCGGCACGAACATCGTGCCGCGCTCCTGCAGGTTCGCCAGCGCGAAGCCGGTCGTCGGGCCGGTGCGGTCGGCCACCAGCGAACCCGACGGACGCGTGCGGATGTCGCCGTGCCAGGGCTCGTAGCGCTCGTGGACGTGGTGCAGCAGGCCGGTGCCGCGCGTCTCGGTGAGGAACTCGGTGCGGAAGCCGATCAGGCCGCGGGCCGGGACGATGTACTCCATCCGGGTCCAGCCGGTGCCGTGGTCGACCATCTGCTCGAGCCGGCCCTTGCGCAGCGCCATCAGCTGGATGAGCACGCCCTGGTAGTCGCTCGGCGTGTCGATGGTCAGCCGCTCCATCGGCTCGTGGATCGTGCCGTTGACCAGCCGGGTGACCACCTGCGGCTTGCCGACGGTGAGCTCGAAGGTCTCGCGGCGCATCACCTCGACGAGGATCGCCAGCTGCAGCTCGCCGCGGCCCTGCACCTCCCAGGTGTCGGGACGCTCGGTGTTCTCCACCCGGATGGAGACGTTGCCGACGAGCTCCTTGTCGAGGCGGTCCTTGACCTGGCGGGCGGTGAGCTTCTTGCCGCTGCGACCGGCCAGCGGTGAGGTGTTGATGCCGATCGTCATGCTGATGTTCGGCTCGTCGATGGTCATCAGCGGCAGCGGGCGGGGGTCGGCCGGGTCGGCCAGCGTCTCACCGATGAAGATCTCCGGGATGCCGGCGATGGCGACGATCTCGCCCGGACCGGCCGAGTCGATGCTGACCCGCTCGAGGGCCTCGGTACCGAGCAGCTCGGTGAGCTTCACGTTCTCGACGGTGCCGTCCTTCTTGCACCAGGCGACCGTCTGGCCCTTCTTCATCTCGCCGTTGAAGATGCGGCACAGCGCGAGGCGGCCCAGGTACGGGGACGCGTCCAGGTTCGTGACGTGGGCCTGCAGCGGAGCGCCCTCGGTGTAGGTGGGGGCCGGGATGGTGTCCTTGATGACCTGGAACAGCACCTCCAGGTCGGGCTCGTCGGGGCTGGTGCCGTCCTCGGGGCGGTTCAGCGACGCCTGCCCGGTCTTGGCCTGGCAGTAGACGATCGGGAAGTCGATCTGCTCGGCCGTGGCGTCCAGGTCCAGGAACAGCTCGTAGGTCTCGTCGACGACCTCGGCGATGCGGGCGTCGGACCGGTCGACCTTGTTGATGATCAGGATGACGGGCATGTTCTGCGCCAGCGCCTTGCGCAGCACGAAGCGGGTCTGCGGCAGCGGACCCTCCGAGGCGTCGACCAGCAGCGCGACCCCGTCGACCATCGACAGACCCCGCTCGACCTCACCGCCGAAGTCGGCGTGGCCCGGGGTGTCGATGATGTTGATCAGCAGCTGGCTGCCGTCCTTCTCGGTGCGCCGGACCGCGGTGTTCTTCGCGAGGATCGTGATGCCCTTCTCGCGCTCGAGGTCCATGGAGTCCATGACGCGGTCCTGCACCGCCCCCTCCTCGACCTGGTGGGAGGAGTAGGCGCCGGACTGCAGCAGCATCGCGTCGACCAGGGTGGTCTTGCCGTGGTCGACGTGGGCGATGATCGCCACGTTGCGGATGTCGCTGCGCTGGCGGGTCAGAGGGGCGGGCACGGCGGTACTCCGGGTTCGTCAGGGGGCGCGGTGGCCTCATGGCCACAGCCGCGGGCACGACTGACGGCGCGCGGGTCTGTGGGGCAGGCTACCGGCCCGGCAGCCGGACGGGCGCGCCCCCCGAGGTGGGATCTCCCACCCCGGGCGACGCGCCCGTCCCTGCTCACTTCTCGCTGCTCGCTGCTTGCTGCTCACTGCATGCTGCCGAGGTGCAGGGGCTTGCGCTCGCTGCCGGCCGTTGCGTCCGTCCCGGTAGCGGCGCCCGCGTCAGGCGGCGCGGCTGCGCCGCCGCAGGACCACCGCCGCCATGCCGAACAGGGCCAGGACGGGGAGCAGGGCCGCCACGGGCACCTCCGGCACCACCGCGGTCGGGTCCTCGACGGCGGAGGCGAACAGCAGCGGTCCGTCGATCTGCCGGGCGATGGTGCCCACGGCCGTCTGCTTGTTGTTGCTGACCAGGTTGCTCGTGACGCACGCTGCGGTGCAGCCGTCGGCGTAGCCGATGAGGACGTGCCCGGTCTTGTCCACGACGATGTCGTTGAAGTCGAGCAGGTTGCGGCCACCCGTGCAGGTGGTGCCGTTCGTACAGATCTGGCCGCGCTGGACCGGGTCGTTCGGCGTGAGGTCGTTGACCTTGTACGTCTGGCCGCCGTCGATGGTGGTGGCGACGTAGAAGTGGAACTCTCCGTCGACGTACTCGGTGCCGGCCGCGTTCTTGCCGAACGGGGCAGCGTTGCGGTCACCGGGCGTAGGCGTGCCCACGAAGCCGATCGCCGCACGCCCGGCGTCACCAGCGATGACCTCGGCCCAGGTGGCGTTCTGGATGCCGAACGCCTCGCCGACCAGGACCGGTGCGCCCCAGGTGCTGCCTGCGTCCTTGGACACCGAGATGGCCGGCTTGCCGTCGCCGCCGACATAGCCGAAGAACACGTTGCCGGCCCGGTCGGCCGCGACGGAGGGATCGGTGGCACCGACGGCCGCACCGGTGACGGGGCTGACCGACCAGGTCCGGCCCGCGTCCTTGCTGATGGCCAGACCCTGCGTCGTGCCGCAGGACTTGTTCGGCAGGTAGACGTTGCCCTCCGGCCCGACCCGGACGTGGCCGTGCAGACCGCCGCACTGCTGCAGGGTGTAGGGCGGGGCGCCGGTGTTGTTGAACACCGACGCCGTTGTTGTCGCTGCGGGCGCAGAACGCCGTCGCGATCGCCTGCGAGCAGTAGTACAGGGCGCGGGGGTTGGCGGTGACGTTGGTGACGCCGTCGGCAGCGGTTTCGGATAGGCGCCGCCGCCGATGGTCTGGTGGTCCGGGCCCGCAGCCTCGCCGCCGCCGTTGCTCGGGGTGCACGCGGTCTGCCGGCCGGTGGGGTCACCGCTGAACAGGGCCGTGATGCTGTTGAAGGCCGGGTTGGCGAGCAGCTGGCTGACCGCCACGAGCCCGGTGACCGGGTCGGTGGACATGATCGGGTCGAGGCTCTCGACGGTGGTGCTCGCGCACGACACGTCGGTGACGACCGGCGGCGTGGTGTTGTAGCCGTTGAAGACGGCCTTGAAGGTGTTCAGGTTCGACTGGAAATAGACGTTGCCGGTGTTCCAGTCGACGCCGATGCTCGGCTCGCCGCTGCGGCTTCCGCCCGGCAGGGTCAGCGGAAAGACCCCGTAGGCGGACGGGCCCGCTGTCGTCGACGTGCCGCCGACAGGACCGGCGGCCGCGCCCCCGGTGGGGGTCGTGGTCAGGGTGACCGCAGCGGTGTACGGCCCGCCGCCGGCGAAGGCGCAGGTGATGGCGTCGTAGGCGCCGGACGGCGGGTTCGCGATCGTGACGACCTCGGTGCCGGTGACCGAGGGGCCGTCGGCCGAGCCGAGACTGTCGGCGCCGCGGTTCAGCGTCAGGATGTTGTCCAGCGTGGCCCCCGCCGTCGAGGTGACCTGCATCTGCACGGCGTGCGTGGCGTAGAAGCCGGTCGGCACCGTCAGGCTGAATCGGTGGTGGTCGTTGAGCGCGTCCTGGCGCCCGGAGTTGGCGTTGCAGTCGCTGTCGGCGTTCGCGCCCGGCGCGACCGTGCCGGACCAGGTCTTGGTGACCGCTCCGCTCTCGGCTGGGACGAGCGTCCCTGAGTCGGCGGGGGTGGAGGCGGTCGCCGGCGTGACCAGCGCGGCGCCGGTGAAGGCGACGCTGCCGGCGAAGGCCAGCGCCGCAAGACTTCGGAGGGACATGAAGGGCTCCTGGCAGGAAGAGGGAGCGGCGTCGCGGGAGGCAGCGGCGTCGCGGGAGCGACGTGACCTGGACATGGCGAAGGAGGACTCAGAGCAACGAGCGCACGGGAACTCCCGCCCAGCCACCCGCCGGGCCTCGTCGGCGACGTCGGGCTCGGGTGTCGCTCGTGCGAAGGCCAGGAACGGCCAGCGGGGTGTGACGTCCTGGTGCGAGACGACGTCGTCCCGCCCGCGGCCCGTCGGCTCAGCAGGAACGCTGGGTGGCGGACGGCGCGAAATTATCACTAATGCGACATCTTCGCGGGCACTTTCGCACCCGACGTGCGACGGGTGCGCGCAGCTCGCTACTCGAGCCGGAAACCGACCTTCAGGCTGACCTGGAAGTGGTCGACCTGCCCGTCGACGACGTGCCCGCGGATCTGGGACGCCTCGAACCACTCGACGTTGCGCACGGTGCGGCCGACCCGCTCGATGCCGTTGCGGATGGCCTGATCGACCGAGTCGGTGGAGGTGCCGACGACTTCGGTGATCCGGTAGATGTGGTCGCTCACGAAGGACTCCTTGTCTGGGACAGCAGCGCAGGACGGCCTCGCCGCGGGCCACTCCGTCGTCCGGACGGCGTGTGGCGGTGAACCTACGCCGGGGTGGTCGGGGCGGCAGCCGCGGCCCGGACTCTTCCCATCGCCGGGCGATCCGTGCTCTGATGCCCAGGCCCGCCGTGATCCAGATCACGCCGCCCACCGTGGAAAGGCAGGTCCGCCCATGGCGCGAGCCGACGACGTCGCCGCCGCCCGCAACGCCGCCAAGGCCCTCACGCAGGCCACCCAGGCGCTCGTGCGTCAGTACGGCGACTCGGTCGACGCCCGGCGGCTGAGCGTCGACGTCGCCCGACTGTCGGACGACCTCGACCTGCTGTGCGGCGCCGTGCCTGCGGTGGCGACGGCCCCACCCCCGAAGCGGATGGTCATCCAGGACAGCGACTACAGCCACGACTTCTGGATGGATGCCGAGGACGAAGGCCTGGGCGCCTCGTACCGCCAGTCGTGAGGGCTTGTCAGCCGTGACGTCCTACCGGACGTGAGCTGCCGGTCGTGAGGTCCCGTGAGGTTACGTCCGTCGTGAGCCCGCCCCCCACCCCCGTCCGCAGGAGGACCCCCGCGTGACCACCACTGCCGAGCCGCCGCGGTCCGCGTCGGCCCCCGGTCCGCGCGCGTCCATCGCCGAGCGGACGCTGCGTACCGACCGCTGGTGGCTCCAGCCGCTGATCACCGTCGCGGTGCTGGTGAGCTTCATCGCCTACTCGACGGCGCGGGCGTTCGAGAACGCGCACTACTTCGCCGAGCCCTACATCAGCCCGTTCTACTCGCCCTGCATCCTGGACGCCTGCGAGGGCGACACCTTCCCCAAGCTGTTCGACGGGCCGTCGTTCCTGTCGCCCGCGCTCTACATCCTCATCGTGCCGCTGGGCTTCCGGCTCACCTGCTACTACTACCGCAAGGCCTACTACCGCGCGTTCTGGCTCTCACCACCCGCCTGCGCGGTGGCCGAGCCGCACAAGACCTACAGCGGCGAGACCCGCTTCCCGCTGCTGGGTCAGAACCTGCACCGCTACTTCTTCTATGCCGGCCTGGTCTTCAACCTCATCCTCACCTACGACGCCGTCGTCGCCTTCCGCAACGGCGAGGGCGAGTGGTTCCACATGGGGCTCGGCACGCTGGTTCTGGTCGTCAACGCCGCCCTGCTGTGGGCCTACTCGCTGTCGTGCCACTCCTGCCGGCACATCCTGGGCGGCAAGCTGACCCACTTCTCCAAGCACCCGGTCCGCTACCGGTTCTGGGTGCTGGTGTCGCGGCTTAACGGCCGGCACATGCAGCTGGCCTGGGTGTCGCTGGTGTTCGTCGCCCTCACCGACCTGTACGTCCGGCTGGTGGCCACCGGCACGCTGACCGACCTGACCTTCTTCTAGGGAGAACGTTGTCCGAGCTGGAACAGCACGAGTACGACGTCGTGGTCATCGGCGCCGGCGGGGCGGGGCTGCGGGCAGCGATCGAGGCGCAGGCGCAGGGCGCACGCACCGCGGTCGTCTGCAAGTCCCTGCTGGGCAAGGCGCACACGGTCATGGCCGAGGGCGGCATCGCCGCGGCCATGGGCAACGTGTACTCCGACGACAACTGGAAGGTGCACTTCCGCGACACGATGCGCGGCGGGAAGATGCTCAACCACTGGCGCATGGCGCAGCTGCACGCGCAGGAGGCGCCCGACCGGGTCCGCGAGCTCGAGGACTGGGGCGCGCTGTTCGACCGCACCCCCGAGGGGCTTATCTCCCAGCGCGACTTCGGCGGCCACCGCTATGCCCGGCTCGCCCACGTCGGCGACCGCACCGGGCTCGAGCTGATCCGCACCCTGCAGCAGCGCACCGTCGCGCTCGGTATCGACGTCTACATGGAGTGCACGGTCACCAAGCTGCTCACCGCCGAGGACGGCAGCATCAACGGCGCCTTCGGCTACTGGCGCGAGTCCGGCCGCTTCCTGGCCTTCTCGGCGCCGTCGGTCGTGCTGGCCACCGGCGGCATCGGCAAGTCCTACAAGGTGACGTCGAACTCCTGGGAGTACACCGGCGACGGCCACTCGCTCGCGCTGTCGGCCGGGGCGTCCCTGGTCAACATGGAGTTCGTCCAGTTCCACCCGACGGGGATGGTCTGGCCTCCGAGCGTGCGCGGCATCCTGGTGACGGAGTCGGTGCGCGGCGACGGCGGGGTGCTGAAGAACTCCGAGGGCGAGCGCTTCATGTTCGACTACATCCCCGAGTACTTCCGCAAGGAGACGGCGGAGTCGATCGAGGAGGCCGACCGCTGGTACGACGACAAGAAGAACAACCGACGCCCGCCGGAGCTGCTGCCCCGCGACGAGGTGGCGCGCGCCATCAACAGCGAGGTGAAGGCGGGCCGCGGGTCGCCGCACGGCGGGGTGTTCCTGGACATCGCCTCGCGCCGCAGCGCCGAGTACGTCAAGAAGCGCCTGCCGTCGATGTACCACCAGTTCATGGAGCTGGCCGAGGTCGACATCACGACCGAGGCCATGGAGGTCGGTCCGACCTGCCACTACGTCATGGGCGGGGTCGAGGTCGAGCCGGACACCGCAGCGGCGGTCGTGCCGGGGTTGTTCGCCGCCGGCGAGGTCGCGGGCGGGATGCACGGCTCCAACCGGCTCGGCGGCAACTCGCTGTCGGACCTGCTGGTCTTCGGACGGCGGGCCGGCACCGCATCGGCGCTGTTCGCCGCCGGGACCGCTCGGACCCCGCTGCGCGAGGAGCAGCTCACCGAGGCCGGCAAGGCGGCGCTGGCGCCGTTCGAGCGCGAGGGCGGCGAGAACCCCTACACGATCCAGCACGACCTGCAGCAGACGATGAACGACCTCGTCGGCATCATCCGCAAGGCCGGCGAGATCGAGAAGGCACTGGTGTCGATCGAGGCGCTCAAGGTGCGCGCCGCAGCGCTCACCGTCGAGGGGCACCGGCAGTACAACCCCGGCTGGCACCTCGCGCTGGACCTGCCGCACATGCTGCGGGTCAGCGAGTGCATCGCTCGCGCGGCGCTGGCCCGGCAGGAGAGCCGGGGCGGCCACACCCGCGACGACTTCCCCGGCCCCGACCCCACCTGGGGGGCCCGCAACGTCATCTGCACCGCCGACGGCGACGCTGTCGCGTTGACGATCAAGCCGTTGCCGGTGATGCCCGCCGAGCTCGCGACGCTGTTCGAGGAGACTGCATGAGCTACCTGGCCAAGCTGCGCGTGTGGCGGGGCGACGCCGCCGGCGGTGAGCTGAAGGACTTCGCCGTCGAGGCCAACGACGGTGAGGTGGTGCTCGACGTCATCCACCGGCTGCAGGCCACCCAGACGCCCGACCTCGCGGTGCGCTGGAACTGCAAGGCCGGCAAGTGCGGCTCGTGCAGCGCCGAGATCAACGGCCGTCCGCGCCTGATGTGCCTGACCCGGATGAGCACGTTCGCCGAGGGCGAGGTCGTCACCGTCACCCCGATGCGCACCTTCCCGGTTATCCGCGACCTGGTCACCGACGTCTCCTACAACTACGAGAAGGCCGCCCAGATCACGCCGTTCACGCCTGCTCCGCGGGAGAAGGACGGCTCGCACCGGATGCAGCAGATCGACGTCGAGCGCTCGCAGGAGTTCCGCAAGTGCATCGAGTGCTTCCTGTGCCAGGACACCTGCCACGTCATCCGTGACCACGAGGAGAACAAGACCGCCTTCTCCGGGCCGCGCTTCCTGATGCGGCTGGCCGAGCTCGACATGCACCCGCTGGACACCGTCGACCGCAAGGCCGCGGCGGTCGACGAGCACGGCCTGGGCATGTGCAACATCACCAAGTGCTGCACCGAGGTCTGCCCGGAGCAGATCCACATCACCGACAACGCCCTGATCCCGATGAAGGAGCGCGTGGTCGACCGGCGCTACGACCCGCTGGTGTGGTTGGGCAGCAAGATCGGTCGCCGCAAGCCCTGAGCCGGTCCGCCGGTGCCCGTCCAACGGCTCGAGCCCTGCGCGCACGCAGCCGCGGTCGCGCCCTTCGCCCTACGGCTCGTTGCGGGGCCGAGGCTCTGTGTCAGGCAGGGACGCGCGCAGGTGCGGCTCCAGCGCGGCGACCAGCGGCAGGTCGACCTCGATCCACGGGACGTCGAACAGCTCGTCCACCGTGAGCCAACGGTGCTCGTCGTGGTCGACCAGCGCCGGCTCGCCGGTCTGCAGGCGGCAGACGAAGACGGCCAGCACGGCCGAGGGCGGGATCGGCAGGTCTTGCCCCAGCCGTCCCAGCACCTGCACCTGCACCTGCAGCTCCTCCGCGAGCTCGCGGTGCAGCGCCTGAACGTCGCTCTCGCCGGGATCGACCTTGCCGCCGGGGAACTCCCACCGGCCGGCCAGCCGCGGCGGTTCGGTGCGTCGGGAGGCGAGCACCCGTCCGTCCCGGACGATCGCGGCCCCGACGACGCGCTGCAGGTGCACCCGGCGACTGTAGGGGCGGCTGGTTAGGGTCTGCCGCATGGGGGCGCAGGCAGCCGCGCTGCTACGGGCCGCACGCCACGACGGGGTCCCGCTGGGCGAGGTGCACGCTGCGCGCGGCCCAGGCCGGTTGCAGCTGTCCGCGCCGGCCGGTTTCACGCTCGCGACGGTGGCGCTCGCGCACGGCGGCTGCGGCCTCGCGCCGACGGGCTGGGACGGCCGCCTGCACCTGCGGCTCCCGCGTCCGGTCACCGTCGACGCCGACCTCGGCGTCACCTTCGACGGCAAGGCGCCCGACGTCGCGACGCTGCGCCACGTCCTGGGCCTGGACGACGACCTCACCGAGCTGCACGACGCCTGCGACCGGCTGCCCGAGCTCGCGTGGGTGCGGGCGGCCGGCGCCGGTCGGCTGCTGCGCTCCCCCACCGTCTGGCAGGACCTGGTGGGCGCCCTCGCGGCGACGAACACGTCCTACCGCAGCACGCAGGCGATGCTTCGCGCCCTGGTGGGCGACGGCGCGTTCCCGTCGCCCGAGCAGGTGCTGGAGCTGCCTGCGCCTACCGGCTGGGGCTACCGGACGCCGCACCTGCTGACGATGGCCGGCCGGATCGCTGGGGGCCTGGACGTGCAGGCGTGGCTCGACCCTGACCTGCCGGACGCCGACGTGCTCACCGCCGTGCGGACCCTCCCGGGCCTCGGGCCCTACGCCGCCGCGCAGGTGCTGCCGCTGCTGGGTCCTCGTCCCCGCCCGCCGGTGCTGGACGGCTGGCTGTGCCGGGAGGTCGGCGACCTCGAGCGCTTCCGGCCCCTGGGACGCTGGGCGGCGACCGGCGCCTGGCTGGCCGGGTCGGCTGCCTGGCTCCGGCCCTGACGCCCCGGCGGTCTCAGGACGTCGTCGGCGCGCGGCAACCGGCGCGGTAGGCGTCGAAGTCCCACGTCCTCAGGAACCGGGTGCCGGCGTCCTGGCCGCTGCGGAACAGGCGTTCGGTCGTCGCGGCGTCCAGGTCGAAGTCGACGACCGAGACCCCGTCGGTCGGCACGAACACGGTGCGCACCACCGTGCACGGGTCGTCCAGGTAGGAGCTGCCCTGGTCGGTGAGCAGCACGTCGAGCGCCGCGAGGCCGATCGCCAGCGGCCCCCGCACCCGGTACGTCGTCGGCGTCGTCGGCGGGCGGGTCGTGAGCCGGACGCCGAACGTCGGCCAGCGCGGGTCGATGCTGTCGGCGCGGTCGAACAGGCCGATCGGGAAGTTGCTGAGCAGGCCACCGTCGACCCAGGTGGCGGTGCCGCCGGGACTGTCCTGGTGGACCGGCCGGAAGAAGAACGGGATGGCGGCGCTGGCCCGCACGGCCCGCGCGACGGACAGGTCGTCCAGGCCGTACTCCGGCAGGTCCCACGGCAGCCGGACCAGCCGGCGGCGCGACAGGTCCGACACCGTGACGACGAGCGAGTAGTCGCGACCCGGGCGCACCCCCTGGCCGGCTTCGTCGCCGGGGGCAAGGCGCAGGTCACCGAAGGTGCGTACTCCCAGCTTCCCGAGCGCGCCGGTCAAGAACTGCTCCAGGTAGGCGCCGTCGTAGAGCCCGTCGTGCGCCAGCAGGTTCAGCAGCGACCCCACGCCCGGCACCCGGCCGAGGCCGGAGTGGTCGCGGAAGCGGCGGTAGTCGACGGTCCGCACGATGTCGCCGAGGGAGGACAGCGGCTCGCCGGCGTGCTGCAGCGCGGCGACGAGGCTGGCCACGATCGCGCCGGCCGACGAGCCGGCCACCCGCGGGAAGCGGTACCCGGCTGTCGCCAGGGCGTCGACGGCACCGACGAGGCCGATGCCTTTGACCCCTCCACCTTCCAGGACGAGGTCGGCGCGCAGGGGCGGGACGGAAGGCCCCTGCGTCGGTGCGGCTGTCGGCTCGGTCATGGGTCCAGCATGGTCGGTCCCCGCAGTAGCGTGCGCGAGGTGCTCCCCCTGCTCCTCGACCAGCAGCGCCGGGCCCGCGAGCTGCTGGCCCCCGACGTCGTCGCGTACTTCGCCGGTGGCGCGGGCGCTGGACGGACCCTCGCCGAGGCCGAGCGGGCCTGGGACGACGTCCGGCTGCTGCCCCGGGTGCTGCGCGACGTGGCGGCGGTCGACACCTCGCTCACCCTGCTCGGCAGCGTGCTGCGCACGCCCGTGCTGGTGGCCCCGACGGCCGCCCACGGGCTGGCCCACCCGGACGCCGAGCGCGCGACGGCGCTCGGTGCGGCGCGGGCAGGCAGCCTGCTGGTGCTCTCCGCCCGAGCCACCCGTTCGCCCGAGCAGGTCGTGGCCGGCCCGTGCTGGCACCAGAGCTACGTGCTGCAGGACCGCGAGCTCACCTGGCGGGCCGCGGAGGCGGCCGCCGGGGCCGGCGCGACGGCGATCGTGCTCACCGGCGACGTGCCGTGGCTCGGCGCCCGGACGGCCCCGGCCCGAGCCCGCCTGACCGGCCAGGTGCACGCTCTCGGCGACGTCCAGGACCCGACCGCGACCCTGTCGGTCGTCGAAGAGCTGCGGCGGCGCACCGGCCTGCCCGTGCTCGTCAAGGGTGTGCTGCACCCGGACGACGCGACCGAGTGCCTCGACGCGGGTGCCGCCGGCGTGATCGTCAGCAACCACGGCGGGCGCCAGCTGGACCGGGCCGTCGCGACCGCCGGCGCCCTGCCGGGCGTCGTCGCCGCCGTCGCCGGCCGGGGCCCGGTGCTCGTCGACGGCGGGCTGCGCAGCGGTCTGGACGTGCTGTGCGCGCTGGCGCTCGGCGCTGACGCCGTGCTCGTCGGCAGACCGGTCCTGTGGGCGCTGGCCGCCGGAGGCGCCGACGGGGTGCAGGCGTGCCTGGAGGCCCTGACCCGCGACCTGGCCCACCAGCTGGGGCTGGCCGGGGCCGCCGATCTCGCTGCCGTCCGCCGCCTGGTCGGGACCGTTCCTCGGGCGTAGGTTGCGGGGGTGACCTACCGGACCGAGTACGACCAGGTGCCCGCCGTGCCCGCCGACGCCGAGCCCGATCCGCACTGGACCACCCTGGCCGAGGGGCGCACGACGTTGCTGCCGGGCTCCTACATGCCGCCGCCGATGGGCGGCCCCCAGGCTCGCTGGCGACGCGTCTCCGCCGTCGTCATCATCACCATGCTCACCAGCGCGACCGCCGGCGGCGTCTGCCTGACCTACGGGCCGGGAGAGCTCTTCAAGCTCCTGTCGTGACCTTCGCCGGCGCGGCTGCGCGCAGCGGCGTCCGTCCCATCTCGAGCAGGGCTAGGCCCAGGCCGATACCCACCATGGCCAGCACGCCCCGCGGCGGGAACACGTGGTAGCAGCAGGAACGGGTAGCAGCACAGCGCGGCCAGCACGCCCCCCACCGGAGCCAGCGGGTTGCGGGTGCGCCGGAAGACCACGACGGCGGCGAGCAGCGTGGCCCCGGCCAGGCTGTAGACGCCGAGCGCGCCCAGCTGGTCGCCGATGAAGAACAGGTCCTCGATGCGCGGCCGGGGCGCGTCGCGCGGGAGCCGTAGGAACAGCTCGGGCGCCCCGATGCCGGCGATCGAGTCCAGCGCGCCGTACAGGACGCTGTAGGCGACGGCCAGCCCGCGCGCGCCCCACGCAGCGGGACCGCGCTCGCCGCGCAGCACCACCCAGACGGCGACGGCGACCAGCGGGAAGCCGGGCAGCAGCAGCAGGTGGCCCGTCCGCCAGCTGTGCGCCGTCGCGGCGGTGAGGAACAGCGGATGGGTCGTGCCGATGGCGGCGACCAGGAAGGCCGGCAGAGCCACCAGCAGGCCGCGTCCGACCGTGCGCAGACCGAACCGGGCCGGCCGCTGCCCCCGGTCGTCGAGGCGGTCCAGGACGGGTACTGGCTGGGGGTCGACCACGTGCGCAGGCTACGTCGCGCCGCTCGGGCGCGCGCTCGCAGCGACCGCTGCGTACGCTCCCCCCATGGTGCTGGAGATCGCGGTCATCGAGGTCACCCCCGGTGCCGAGCAGGCTTTCACCGAGGCCTACGGCGAGGCCCGCACCCAGGTCGCCGACAGCCCCGGCTGCCGCTCGGTCCGGATGACGCGTGGGGTCGAGTCGCCGTCAAGGTTCGTGCTGCTGGTCGAGTGGGACGAGCTCGCCGATCATGAGGGCTTTCGCGCCAGCGAGCGCTTCGGACGCTGGCGCGCCCTGATCGGGCCGCACTTCGCGGCGCCCCCGGCGGTCGAGCACTACCTCGACGTCTGAGGCCCCCGGCTCGGCGGGCCCCGACGGGCCGCCGGTCGTGGACGCTCGTGAGCCCGGACGACGCAGAGGTCACGTGCTGGACCTCGCCAGGACACGTGTCGGTAAAGCAGCCGCTCCATCCTGGACGGACGTCCAGCGAAGGAGACCCGCCATGCCCCTACCGCCTGCCGTCCACCCGGCCGCTGTCCACGCCTCCCGCCGGTCGGACGGTCGCCGACCCGCGCCCTTGCGTCTGGTCGAGGCCGTCCCCGCCCCGCGGCACCGCGACCGCTGCGCCGAGCTACCCCCGACGTGGGCCTGCGAGAACTGCGAGGTGCCCAACGCCGGCCGTCGGCGTCGCTGCGTCGACTGCGGCACCTCGCGCTACTGAGCTCGGCCTGCACCGCCGGGCCCGCGGGCGTTCGGTTCCAGCGGCGGCGGGGTGTGGCAGGTTGCCCGCATGGCCTGCCGACTCAGTGAGCTCGTCCTGGACTGCCGCGATCCCGAAGCGCTCGCGGCCTGGTGGTGCCAGGTCCTCGACTGGGTCGAGCTCGACCGGGAGAGCGACGGCAGCATCGAGATCGGCCCGCGGAGCGGGTTCGGCGGCCCCGTCCCGACGCTGGTGCTGAGCCGCAGCACCGACGGCCGGCGCGGCAAGTTGCCGCTGCACCTGGACGTGAGCCCGACCGACCGCGAGCAGGAGCCCGAGCTGGAACGCCTGCTCGCGCTCGGGGCGCGCCCGGTCGACGTCGGGCAGAGCGCGAGCGACAGCTGGCACGTGCTCGCCGACCCCGAAGGCAACGAGTTCTGCCTGCTCCACCGCCGGCTGGCGCCGCTGGCGGAGGTCTGAGCGGCTCAGCCGATGCGGCCGACGGTGTAGTTGCTGGTGTAGATCCGGCGCAGCGAGACGCGGCCACCTGAGCTGGGCGCGTCCCACATCTTGCCGCCGCCGGCGTAGATGCCGACGTGACCGACGCGTCCGCCGCTGCTCATGAAGATCAGGTCCCCGGGCACCGCCGCGGACTTCGGGACGGACACGGTCGCGCGACGCTGCTGGCCGCTGGTGCGCGGCAGGCTCTTGCCGACCTGGCGGTACACGAAGCCGGTGAAGCCCGAGCAGTCGAAGGAGCTGGGACCGGTCGAGCCGAAGCGGTAGGGACGACCGTTCAGCGTCGCCGCGACCTTGAGCGCCTGGCGCCGGAAGTCGGCCGCAGCGGCCTCGACGTCGATCGGCAGCTCGTTGCTGGTGTCCGGGGTACGGAGCGCCGAGCCCTCGTAGCGCGCGCGGACCTTGGTGCTGTGGGTGAAGGAGTACTTCCCGGATCCGAGGCCGTCGGCGCGGGTGAGCATCCGACCGGCGTACGTCCAGCCCGTCGAGGTCCACCGCTCGATGCGGACGTATCCGTTCTTGACCGGCTGGTTGTCGGCCAGCAGGCGCACCGCGATCGTGTGCTTGCCTGCGGCCACGGCACCGCTCGGGCCCGAGATGCGCAGCGTGGTGCTGCGCTTGGCCTGCGCCGGCACGACGTGCTGGGCCTCCGCGGCGGGAGCGGCCGGGGCCGGCGCGCCGGCCGGGGTCGCGGCGTCGGACGGGCCGTCGTCGGTGGGCCGGGCAGCCTCGGGGGAGGGCGCCTCGGTGGGGGTGCTGGCACCTGGCTGGTCGGCGGAGGACAGCGCCGCCCCCGTCATGCCGGTGGCGTCCGCGACGGCGGCGCTCACCGGGAGCGGCGCGGAGTCGGCGAGCGCCGGCGCGGCGAGGCAGAGCGGCAGCAGCGCGGCGGTCAGGCCGGCCGACAGGTGGCTGCGCGTCGGATGGAAGACCGGCTTGGCGTGCTTCGCGTGCTTGGTGGACAGCATGACCGGGTGAGCCCTCTCAAGCGCCTACGAGGTGAGCTGTCGGGCTCGGGCGTGAGAGTGCCCGGCATGCTGACGCATGCTTCGCCCCGAGGGCCGCGAACGGCCCGAGGAACCTGGGTTCCCCGCTCCCGCCCGGGAGGTCGATGTGGCGCCTGGATGACCGTGGGCGGGACTCGGCGAACGGTCAGGCGGATGAGGTTGTGCGCTGAGTAAACATGACGGACGTGTGACGGGGGGTCTTTTTTCCGTGTCCCGTTCGTGACATCCGTCACTCCCCGAGCGCGCCGTCCGTCCACCGCGCTCCCCCGGCAGGCGCAGCCTGTGCGCGTCGTCCACAGCCCGGGGCGGGGAACGGCTCGCTGTCGTCGTCGTCCTCTACCTTCGGCGCATGACCAGCCCGGCAGGCCGCGACGCCCAGCGCTCTCGCGTCTATCGCGCCGAGGACGACTGGGCCGCGCGCCTCGATGCGGCCCGGCTCGGCGCCCCGCTCGCCACGGTGGGCGGCAGCAGCCTGCTGCTGCCCGGCGAGCGGCGGCTGGGTTCGCTGGCCGCGGCGGCCGACTACTGCCGACGGGTGCTGTCGCTCGTCGAGGTCGTCGAGGTCGTCGGCTCCGTGGCATCGCCCGGACTGCGGACACGCCGAGGTGCTCGCGCCGCGCACTGGGAGCCGCCGGGCACGATCGCGGTGCCGGTGCCGACGCACGGAGAGCCCTGGGCGCTGCGCGAGTCGGTCCTGCTGCACGAGCTCGCGCACCACGTCGGGGCGGCCGCCGGCCTCGCGACCGGCCATCGACCGCCGTTTCCCGCCCTGGTGCTGCTGCTCGTCCGCGCCGTGCTCGGCGACGAGGCGGCGTTCGCGCTCACCGTCGCCTACGGCGAGCACCGTGTCGACGTCGGCGTCCTGCCCGCGGCCGGGTGCCTGACGTGAGCGCCGACCCGTCGGTGGCGCCCGACGACCGGCTCGTCGACCGGATCGGCAAGCTGCTCACGCAGGCCGAAGGCACCGACAACGAGCACGAGGCCGCCGCCTTCGTCGAGCGGGCCCAACAGCTGGCCACCGCCTACGCCGTCGACCTCGAGCTCGCGCAGGCCCGACAGCGGGCTCAGCACGCCCGCCGTGGCTCGGTCGGCGCCGAGGTGGCCCTCGCCCAGGAGCGGATCGAGATCGGTCCGCGCGGCAAGCGCGGCAACCGCCACCGGGTGCTGCTGTTCTCCGTGGTCGCCCGGGCCAACGACGTGCTGGTCAACGTCGCCCACGACAGCACCTATGTGCTGGGCTTCGGCCACCGCACGGACCTGGAGGTCGTGGAACGACTGTGGGCGTCGCTGTCGGTGCAGATGGCAGCGGCCGCCGGGCGCCGCATGCGCCTGGGCGAGCACCGCGCGGCAGGCGTCGCGGGGCAGACCTGGCGGTTGTCGTTCTACGACGGGTGGGTGCAGGCTGTCGGCGAACGGCTGCAGGCGGCGCGTGAACGGGCGCTCGCCGAGGCGGTGCAGGACTCCGCCGAGGCAGCGCAGGCGCGCGTGGGTCCCGACCGCGCGGGCGGCACCGGCCCAGACCCCGACCCCGACCCCGACCGTGACCGTGACCGCGACCCCGACCGTGGGCCGGGCGCCGCGCTGGTGCTCCGGGCCAAGTCCGAGCGCGTCGCCGACTTCTACGCCGGCGCCTCCCAGGCCCGGGGCAGCTGGCGCGGACCCTGGAGCGGGCGCACCGCTGTGAGCGACCGCGCGCAGCGGGCCGGTCGCGTCGACGGTGCGCGCGCCGACCTCGGTCAGGCCCGCCTCCGCCAGCGCGGACAGCTCCCCCCGGGCTGAGCGTGCCGTTTGTCCACGGAGCCTGGGTCGTAGCGTCCGGCGTGCCTCGCCCGCCCACCTCGTCGCCTCGTCCCACCGGCTCCTGCCGCCAGCTCCCCGATCTTCGGGCGATCCCCAGCAGCCGGCTGCTGGGGATCGCCCGAAAGGCCGCTCTGCCATGTCGCAATCCCGCGAGACAAGCCTCCGCTGGGGCGGCAGGATGAGCCCATGCCGCCTGCTGAACCCCTTGACGAGGAGCGGCTCTGGCGCGCCGCGCAGTCCCAGGATCCGCGCTTCGACGGCTGGTTCGTCCTCGGCGTGCTGACCACCGGCATCTACTGCCGTCCGAGCTGTCCGGCACGCACCCCGCTGCGCAAGAACGTGCGCTTCCTGCCGTCGGCAGCAGCCGCCCAGGCCGCCGGGCTGCGCGCGTGCAAGCGGTGTCGCCCCGACGCCAGCCCCGGGACGCCGGCGTGGGACGGCCGCTCCGACCTCGCCGCCCGCGCCGTCCGGCTCATCGCCGACGGCGTCGTCGACCGCGGCGGTGTGCAGGCGCTGGCGTCCAGGCTCGGCTACCACCGGCGGCAGGTCGAACGCACGCTGCTCGCCGAGCTCGGCGCCGGACCGCTCGCGCTGGCCCGCGCGCAACGGGCGCAGGCAGCCAGGGTGCTGCTGGAGACCACCGACCTCACGCTGACCGACATCGCCTTCGCCGCCGGTTTCGGCAGCGTCCGGCAGTTCAACGACACCGTCCGGGCGGTGTTCGCAGGTACGCCGGGCGAGCTGCGCAGCCGGGTCCGGCACGGTGCGGCCGGAGCGTCCGGCAGCCTGGACCTCCGGCTGCCCTACCGCCGGCCGCTCTGGCCCGACAGCCTGTTCGGTCATCTCGTCGCGACGTCGGTGCCGGGGGTCGAGGAGTGGCGCGACGGCGCCTACCGCCGCACGCTGCGCCTGCCGTACGGCACCGGCATCGTCGCCCTGCGGCCCGCCGACGGCTACGTCGCCTGCCGGCTGACGCTCGCCGACCCGCGCGACCTGGCCCCCGCCGTCTCGCGCTGCCGCCGGTTGCTGGACCTGGACGCCGACCCCGTCGCCGTCGACGAGGTGCTCGGCGCCGACGACCTGCTGGCGCCGTGGGTCGCCAAGGCGCCGGGGCGACGCGTGCCCCGCACCGTCGACGGCGACGAGCTGGCGCTGCGGGCCGTGCTCGGACAGCAGGTGAGCACCGGGGCCGCCCGTACGCACGCCGCGCGGCTCGTCCTGGCGGCCGGGGAGGCGATCGAGGATCCTGAGGGGGGTCTGACGCACCTGTTCCCCAGCGCGGCAGCCGTCGCTGCCGTCGATCCCCAGGTGCTGCGGCTGCCGACCGCCCGCCGCAGCACGGTGCTCCGGCTGGCGGCAGCGTTGGCCGACGGCACCGTGGACCTGGACCCGGGCGTCGATCGGGCCCGGGCGCGCGCTGCCCTGCTCGCACTGCCCGGCATCGGCCCCTGGACGGTGGAGACCATCGCGATGCGCGCCTTCGGTGACCCCGACGCCTTCCTGCCGACCGACCTGGGCGTGGTCGTCTGCGCGCAGCAGCTCGGCCTCGCGAAGGGCGCTCCGCTGCTGGCCCACGCCGAACGGTGGGCTCCCTATCGCGCGTATGCCGTCCAGCACCTGTGGGCGGTCGGCGACCACGCCGTCAACACGATGCCGACGGCGGACGTGACGGCACCGCCACCCGGACCTGCCCGCCGCACGGACACCCGCTCGCCCCGACAGGACTCTTCATGATCCGGTACGCCCTGCTCGACAGCCCGCTCGGTCCGCTGACGCTGGTCGCCGACCACGACGCGCTCGCGGGTCTGTACCAGGGGGAGCAGAAGCACCTGCCCGACCGCGCGAGCTTCGGCTCGCGCGACGACGGCGCGCTGCCCGCCGTCCAGGAACAGCTCGAGGCCTACTTCGCCGGCGCCCTCGCCGACTTCGACGTGACCCTCGCTGAGCGCGGCACCCCGTTCCAGCGCGAGGTCTGGGCCGCGCTGCGACGCATCCCCTACGGCACCACGTGCACCTACGGCGACCTGGCCGGCGACATCGGACGGCCCAGCGCCGTGCGGGCCGTCGGGGCGGCGAACGGCCGCAACCCGGTCGGCATCATCGTGCCGTGCCATCGCGTGGTCGGTGCCGGCGGCGCCCTCACCGGCTACGCGGGCGGACTGGCCAACAAGCTGTTCCTGCTCGATCTGGAGGCCGGCGTCCCGGCCCTGCCGCTGGGTTGAACCCGGCTCAGACAGGAGGGTCCTGCGTCAGCCTGCTGGACCTCCCCCTGCTCGCGCTGGGTCTGGCGCAAGGCGTTCAGCAGGCTGGTCTGCAGGAAGAGCCGCTGCCGGACCGTCATCGCCGAAGGCGGCGACGCGCTCCTGCAGACGCCCGACCTCCTGCTCCAGGGCGGTGACACGGCGGTCCAGCTCCGCGTCGACCATGGGACGGAGACGAGGCCGGCCAGGTTCGTGGGCCAGAGTCGTCCACGGGCCGACCGGCCGCCCGCACGAGCTCGTCCATGCCCGTCCACCAACCAGGAGCACCCATGGCGCTGCAAGGCTTCTCCCACCTCGGCATCTGCGTCCGCGACCTCGACGCCTCGCAACGCTTCTACCGGGAGGTGCTCGGGTTCGAACCCGTCTACGTCCTGGACTTCCACGACGACGAGGTCGCCGCGACGATGGAGCAGCGGGGTGCCTTCCGCTCGGCCATGCTCGCGCGCGACGACGTCCGCATCGAGCTGCTGCAGTGGCTCGACGTGCCCGTCAGCGGCTCCGGCGAACGCAAAGCGATGACCGAGCTCGGTTTCACCCACCTGTCGTTCCGGGTGGACGAGATCGACGACCTCGACGACCGCGTGCGCGCTGCGGGCGGGACGGTGCTGGACCACACGCTCACCGTCCTGGGCGATGCTGCCGACCCGGCGGCCGTCCGGCTGCGCTACGTCACCGATCCTGACGGCACCCGTATCGAGGTCATGCAGAACGTGCCGGTGCTGACGCCCTGACGCCCGGACGCCGGCCTACGGCTGGACGTCGACCCGCAGCACCTGCACGACGTCCTCCACCGAGCGTGCGACCAGGACGTCCACCGGACCCGGCTCGATCACCCAGCCGGCGGCTGCGCGCGGCACCGGACCCTGCTCGGCCGGCACCATCCCACCGTCGGACCGCCGGGCCCGCACCGCCACGGAGCCCGGCGCCCCCGGGTCCCACCCGGCGAAGGCACGGTCGGCCAGCACGATCCGCGCCGTCGCCGTCTCCCCCGGCTGCAGGTGGACGCGGGCGAAGCCGCGCAGCTCGACGGCCGGACGGCCCGGCAGCCGCGCGACCGGGCGCAGGTACACCTGCACGACGTCGCTGCCGCTCCGGTCGCCGGTGTTCGTCACCGCCACCGTGACCGTCACCGGGGACCCCGGCGTGAAGGAGTCGGCGGACAGCTCGGCCGGTCCCCAGGCGAACGTCGTGTACGAGCCGCCGTGGCCGAACGGGAACGCGACGGGCAGGTGGCGGGTGCTGTACCAGCGGTAGCCGACGAGCAGGCCCTCGCTGTAGGGCGACACGTCGTGCGACCCCGGCCAGCCGGCGTACGCCGGCGCGTGCTCGAGCCGCTGCGGGAACGTCACGGGCAGACGCCCGGCGGGCTCGGCCGCCCCGTAGAGCACGTCGGCCAGGGACAGCGCCCCCTCCTGCCCGCCGAGCCAGGGCAGCAGCACCGCCGCGGCGGCACCGGCCCACGGCATCGCCACCGGCGCGCCCGCGCAGACGATCACCACCGTCCGGGGGTTGGCCGCGCAGACCCGCGCGACGAGCTCGTCCTGTGCGCCCGGCAGCGCCATCGTCGTGCGGTCGTGGCCTTCGCTCTCCCACTCCTCGGTGGTCCCGACCACGACCACGGCGACGTCGGCCCGGCCGGCCGCCTCCACCGCCGCGCCGATCGGGTCCGGCGCCGGCGGAGGGCGGTGCCCGACAGACACCCCGTGCAGGATCATCGAGCCGGTCGCGGCGTACTCCACGACGAGCTCGACCGGGTGTCCCGCCGTCAGCCCGACCTCGGCCGACAGCTCCAGGCTGCCGAAGCCGAACAGCTCGGTCCCCGGCGGCGGCGGCTCGGTGACGCCGTCGAGCAGCACGCGTCCGTCGAGCAGCAGCCGGGCGCGGCCGGCCTGCGCCAGGGTGAACAGATGGGTGCCGGACTCCTGCGGTGTGAAGGTCACGGCGGCGCGCAGCGAGAACGCGTTCTCGTCCAGACCGTCGGCGGGTGCGCCGAACCACAACAGCCGCAGGTCCTCCCGCCACTCGACGGCGACCGGCTCGCCGGTGCGGTCCGGTGAGCCGAACAGCTCGACCCGCACCCCGCGCGCCGACAGCGGCCGGACCGTCTTGTCGATGTCGCAGCCACGCTCCAGGACCACGCGCCCGTCGAGCCGCCCGCGCAGCACGTCGTGCAACGACACCGTGCGGTGCGCGCGCAGCTGGGCCGAGCCGCCCCCCATCACGTGCGGCCGGGCCGCGAGCGGGCCGATCAGCGCGACGCTCTCGTCACCGCTCAGCGGCAGCAGCCCCTCGTTGCTGAGCAGCACGGTCGCCGCCGACGCCGCCTCGCGGGCCACGGTCCGGTGCTCGTCGGGCTCCAGCGCCACCTCCGGGACGGTGACGTCGTCCCAGGCGTCCAGCGCGTCGATCAGGCCGAGCCAGTGCCGGACCATCTCGTCGAGCCGTCCGGCAGGTCACCCATCCCTCGCGCACCGCGTCGGCGAGCAGCCCGCCGTAGAACCGGTCCGGTCCCGGCATCTGCAGGTCGAGCCCGGCGGCGGCGCTGTCGACCGTCGAGCCGACGGCGAACCAGTCGGTCATCACGACGCCGGTGAAGCCCTGCTCGCCCCGCAGCCAGTCGGTCAGCAGCGGCCCGTCCTCGCTGCACCAGCGTCCGTTCACGCGGTTGTAGGAGGTCATGACGGCCAGCAGCCCGGCGGCGATCGCGTGCTCGAACGGGACGAGGTACAGCTCGCGCAGCGTGCGCTCGTCGACCTCCGAGCTCATCGTCAGACGCTCGAACTCGGACTCGTTCGCCACCAGGTGCTTCGCGGTGCGCCGCGACCCCCCTGCTCTGCACCCCGCGGACGAAGCCGGCCGCGGTCAGCCCGGACAGCAGCGGATCCTCGGCGTAGCACTCGAAGCCCCGACCGCCCAGCGGATGCCGGTGCAGGTTGATCGTGGGCGCCAGCAGCACGCGGGCGGACTTGGAGCGGGCCTGCTCGCCGAGCACCTGCCCGACCCGTTCCACCAGCGACGGGTCCCAGGTCGCGCCGAGCGCACTGCCGCACGGCACGCACAGCGCGCTCGTCCCGCCGGCGCCGAGCAGGGCCGAGCCGCGCGCGCCGTTGGGGCCGTCGGTCAGCGTCACCTCCGGCACGCCCGGCACCGCCGGGACCGTCCACAGGCCCGCGCCGGCGGTCAGCCTGGCCTTCTGCTCGAGCGTCAGGCCCGCCAGGACGCGCCCGACGCGCTCGCTCATCGTGCGACGAGCCGCGCGAAGGCCGTCAGGATGATCTCCGCGACGCCCGGCAGAGGGACGACGGTGCTGTCGATGTGCAGGTGGTAGAGCGACGGGTCGTCGGTCCCGCGTCCGTACAGGCGGCGCATGTAGTCCTCCCGGGCGTCGTCGACCTGCGGCATCCGCCGGCGGGCCTCCTGCACGTCGACGCCTTCCAGCCGGGCCCCCTGGGCCACCCGCGCGTCGGGCGGGCCGAACAGCCGCACCCGCAGCACCTCCGGCTCGCCCAGCAGCGCGCACGAGCCGGCGCGACCGAGCACCACGACGCCGGTCTGCGCGGCCTGCTTCAGGCGCCGTTCGGTCTCCCCGCGGACGGCCGTCTCGTCGGCGATGTCCTGGTCGTCGGCCAGCAGGCCGGTGGGGGCGAACGGGGTGAGGCTCAGCAGGAAGCGGGTCAGCCCGGACGGCTGAGAGCCGCCGCGCTCGGCGTCGGCCACCGACATCTGCAGCGACGCCGCGACCTCCGAGCTCAGAGCCCGGTCGACCAGCGTCCAGCCCAACCGGGTGGCCACCAGCGGCGCGACGACGCTGCCCCCTGCTCCGTAGCTGGCGGTGAGGGTGATGGCAGGCATGGCCAGAGGATGCCACCCCACCCCGTGCCCGTCCGGGAGCGGCAGTCAGGACGTGCGGAGCTCACCCTGCCGGGACGTCAGGCGGGTCGGCGACGCAGTGCCGCCGTCAGCAGCCCGGCGCCCAGCAGCAGCAGCAGCGCGTAGGCCGACGTCGCACCGTCGACGCCGGTGGCGGCCAACGTGCCGCCGCGCGGAGCGGCGGTGTCGACGGTCGGCGCCACCCGGCCCTGCGGGGTCGCCGAGGTCGCGGTGCCGCTGCCGTCGAAGCCGACCTGGACGGTGGTCGGATTGCCCTGGGCATCGAGCGCGCAGTAGACGAAGCCGTCGTCGGTGCGGTCCAGCGGCTGGCCGATGGCGTCCAGGAAGCCGTCGACGTTGCCCCCGACCAGCGCGTTGACGTCGTCGACCTGCGGGGCCGAGCCGTCGACGACGCAGCTGTTGGCGCCGTAGACCCCGCGCTCCCACAGGTCCAGGTAGCTCTCGGCGCCGTGGAGCATGTCGCGGACGATGGCCTTGCCCCCACCGAGCCCGGGGTGCTTCTCGTCGGCGGCCAGCGCCACCTCGCGGTACCAGTCGGCGAACAGCCCGTACTGCGCGACGCCGTCGCGGTTGATGTCGAAGCTCTTGACGCCGGAGCGCTGCTGGAACAGGCGCACCCCGCCGATCGGCGCGGGGAAGCCGTCCTTGGTGTAGACGAGCGGCGTCTTGGGCTTGGTCCGCGGACCGGGCTGACCGCCCAGGCCGTTGGTGTCGGCGCCGTAGCCGAGCCCCAGCGCGTAGCCCTTGGGAGCGTTCTTCTTCACCCGCTCGACGTTCTTGGCCCAGGTGTCGGCGAAGCTGCCGGCGTCGGAGGTGCGGGGTGCGACCACGCCGTCCAGGCCGATGATGCGCTGGTAGATGACGTCGTTGCCCCAGCTGTGGCTGGAGATGAGGGCGGGGACCACCGCGGGGCGCTTGGCCTTGGCCGCAGCCGCGCGCTCGGCGGGCTCGAGCTCGTTCTGCACGTAGTCCAGGGCCTCACGCTGCGCCAGGGCGCTCATGTGGTCCGGGTCGAACATCATGCCCTTGCCGATCATGGCCTTGATGAGGTGCTTGCCCAGCGCCGTCAGGCCCCGGCTGTTGCAGTGCGGCCCGGCGCCGTAGGCCGGGGCGACGATGCCCTTGCCCAGACCGTCCAGCGACAGCACCCGGCCGGCCAGCGCGTCGATCTCCTCCGGCGAGTCGCCCGGGGTGTCGTCCAGCACGTTCGACTGGGTCTTGTCGTGCTCGTCGGCGTCGTGGTGGTCGGCCTCGGGCTTGCAGGTCAGCATGTCCCAGTAGTGGCCGCTGACCTGCCTCTGGCCGTTGTTGACGAGGATGCCGGTGGCGCCGCCGTCACCCGTGACCCCGGAGAGCGCGTTGTCGAACTTGTTCACGAGTTCCATCTGGCGCACGCCCAGGTCGTAGACCTCCTGCAGCCGCGTGTCGATCTGGTCGGCGGTGCAGTCGGGGACGTCGAGCTTCTCGCCGCAGTCGAACAGCGCCGAGATCTCGATGCCCTTCACGACCGCGAGCCGACCGGCCTGGATGACCTGGCGGGCCTGTGACGGGGTGGTGACCAGCCGGTACCAGCCCTCGCCCGGGCCGCCGGCCTGCGCGTCGATGTAGTTCTCGAACTCCTGCAGCCGTCGGGCCTGCAGCCGGACCCCGTCCATCTCGTTGCAGCTGTTCTTCTTGACCGGGTAGGCGTTGCACAGCGCCGCGTTGTCGACGAGCAGGTTCGTGGTCAGGCGCAGCCCGCCGAGGTAGGCCCGCTCCAGCCAGCGCCAGTAGTACTGCTCGTGCGTCAGCGTGTCGTGCTGGGGCCAGTAGCCGAAGGTCGGCCAGCCGACGGGGTCGTAGGAGGTCACCGGGTCGCTCGGGCTCTTGCCGCCGAGCGGTACCTCCAGCGCTCCGTTGGACGCGTTGCCGGTCTTGCTGCAGTCCGGCAGCGCGAACTCGACGCCGTACTTGTGCCACGGCGAGCCGCAGCGGATCTTGCCACCGAGGAACTCGTACGCCATGCCGTGCACGTGCGCCTCGAACAGCCCCTCGACGGGCGCTGCCGGGCTCTTGCCGCTGGGCTTGGGGGCGCCGGTGGCGTTGGTGTCGATCTCGGGCCAGTTCGCGCAGGCGCTGCCGTTGGCGTCGCTGTCCTTGGGGTTGTCGTCGGCCACGTGGTGCAGTGCGAGCGGGGTGCCGGCGTCGGCCAGCGTGAGGTTGCTGCCGTCGACGGCCAGCGCGCGACCGGTGGGCTTGCTGGTGAGCAGGTAGCGCTGCCCCTGCTTCTTCGCGTCGGCCTTGTTGCCTGCCGCGACGAGGACGAACTCGGCGTCCTCGCTCGGCGCGCTGGCCAGCGTGAGGCCGGCCGAGCCGGGCAGCGTCGAGCCGGCGGGCAGCGTGGGGCCGGCCGGGGCCTGCGGGACGGCCGGGGCCACGCCCGCCGCGGCCAGGTAGCTGCGCACGTCCCACGTAGCGCCCGGGACGCTGGTGTCGCGGCCCTCGTTCGTGGCCAGCAGGTACTCACCGAGCGTCGTCGCCTGGAAGTGCAGCGGTACGGCCATCGCCGCCGGGCCGAGCGTCAGGTCGTGGGCCAGGTAGCCCTTGCCCGGCGCCTCGACGGTGTAGCAGCCTCCGGCCACGGCATAGCGGTCCTCCGGCTGCACCAGGCGGTCGTTCACGTTGCGGTCGGTCGTCAGCCGGAATGGCGTCACAGCCGCGGACGCGACCCCTGTCGGGCCGGCGGTGGTCGGCGCTGCGGCCGTCGCTGCGCCCGCGCCGGCGCCGAGCGCGAGGACGGCGGCCGCCAGCAGGGCCGTGCGGGCGACGGGACGGTTCAGCGACATGCACACTCCTGAGAAGGACACTCCGGCAGACCGGCCCCGGGGCTGAGGTCGGTCCTGCTAGAGGTGTTGTCTCACTGTTTCGTCACCGTGTCCGGGTTTCCTGCAGTTCTGGTCCGTGACCTGCGGTGTCCGTGGAGTGGAGGTGCGATGGACGCAGCCCTGCCGCTGCTGCAGGACGGGCGGCTGCGCAAGCGCTGGCGCTACGTCGGCGTCTGGACGCCGACGCTGTCGATCTGCGCGGCACACGTCCAGGTCGGGCCGGCGCGCCAGGAGTTCTGGGCCGTCTGGGACCGCTCCACCGGCGTGCTGCACGAACGCACCCGACGTCGACGCGGCCGCGTCGACCTCGCCGACGGCCGGCTCCGCATCGCCGACGGGCCGGTGCTGCTGGAGCTCGCGCTGACGCTCGGCTCCCCCGTCGAGGTGCGGACCCCCTACGGCCGCTCATCGGCCTGGACGCGCAAGACGGTGGGCCAGGCCCACGGCCGCGGAGTGCTCGCCGGACGTCGGGTGGCGATCGAGGGCGCTGCCCTGCTCGACGACAGCGCCGGCTTCCACCCTCGCCGCACCCGGTGGCAGTGGTCCGCCGGCAGCGGGCTGGACGACCTGGGCCGGACGGTGACCTGGAACCTGGTGGCCGGGCTGCACGACCAGATGCCCGACACCGAGGACGCGCTGTGGATCGACGGCGTGCCGACGCGGGTCGGTCCGGCGAGCTTCGACGACGACCTCAGCGCCGTGCGGTTCACCGGCGGAGCGCTGCGGGCCACGACCGAGGCGGAGCGGTCCCGGGCCGAGAACCTGCTGGTGGTGCGCTCGTCCTACCGCCAGCCGTTCGCCACCTTCACCGGTTCGCTGCCCGGGGGACGGCGGCTGGTGTCGGGCAGCGGGGTGATGGAGGAGCACGACGCCCTGTGGTGAACCGGGGCGGCGCGCGGTTCAGGAGACGAGCGTCGACCGGACGTTGCTCGCTCCGGGGGCGTTCTGCAGGTCCTGCCCGGTCCGCACCTGGAAGCCGAAGCGGCCGCTGCCGGTGAAGGTGCGGTCCACCCGCCACTCTCCGCTCGCGGCGTCGGCCCGCGACTGCGCCGTCAGCACCCGGCGTCCGCTGGACTCGATCCGGTAGAGGCTGACCACGAGTCCGCCGGTGCGCGCCGGCAGGCTGTCGCCGCTGAACACGTAGCGCCGGGTGCCGGTGCGCTGCGCCTGCAGGGTCAGCGCCGTCCGGACGTTCAGCACCCGCGACGGGCCGGCGTCGCAACCCCGCTGCTGGGCGTAGAGGCGGGTGTTGGCCGGCGGGACCAGGCTCACCTGCGGAGCAGGCTGCGTGCCGGTGGGGATCGTCACCGTCCGCACGACGCGGTAGGTCGTCGACGGGCGCGTGTAGGCATACAGGTCGACGGTGCTGCCACGCGCACCGACGATCGTCACAGCCATCGAGCCCGTCGCGGTGAGGGTGTCGTCGGTCGGCGTGGCCGACGCCGCCTGGCAGGTGCCGCTCGCCGACGGCGAGGGCGCGACCGGCTGCTGGGGAGCGATGCGCAGCACCCGGCCGTCGTCCGTCGCCATCCACAGCCCGCCGTCCGGGGCCGGTTGCACGTCCCGCAGCCGCCCGAAGCGTCCGCGGTAGAGCTGCTCCTCGCCCGTGACCGCGCGGCCGTCGGCGCTGAGCGTGACGCGGTAGAGCGTCTGGTCCTTCAGCGTGGTGAAGAACAGGCTGCCGGTCCACGCCGGGATGGCCGAGGAGTCGTAGAAGCTCGCTCCGGACGTCGCGATCGTGCTGGTCTCGGTGTAGAGCTTCACCGGGGCGATCGCGCCGGCGGGGAAGGCCGGTGGGCAGCCTTCGTCGCCCGTCCAGCCGAAGTTGCCGCCCCGGACGATCCGGTTGAGCTCGTCGCGGCAGCCCGGGCCGTGCTCGAGCGCGAACAGCTGCCGGTCGGACCGGAACGCCAGCCCCTGCGCGTTGCGGTGGCCGTAGGACCAGACGGCGTTGCCGAACGGGTTGTCCGGTGCGGCGCCGCCTCTCAGCGGGTCCAGCCGGAGGATCTTGCCGCCGAGCCGGTCGGTGTCCTGCGCGGGGTTGGGGGTGGCCCGCACGTCGCCGATCGTGGCGTACAGCATCCCGTCGGGGCCGAACCGCAGCCGGCCGCCGTCGTGGGTGGTGCCGCCGAGGATGCCGTCGAGCACCGTCCCCGAGACGCTCGCCCTGCCGCCGTCGACAGTCAGCCGCACGATGCGGTTCGCGATGCCGCCACCGCCGCGGTAGGTGTACATCGCGTACAGGAACCCGTCCGAGGCGAAGGACGGCGACGTCGCCAGGCCCATCAGCCCGCCCTCGCCGCAGTCGGGGCACGAGGGCAGGTCGATGATCCGGACGGGAGCCTCGCCACGGCGGACGGCGTAGATCTCGCCGGTCTGGCGGATGCTGTAGAAGACGCGCCCGTCCGGCGCGAAGGCCAACGACCAGACGACCCCGCCGGCCTGCGTGACGACCTCCTCCACGCTGGGCTCGGCGGCCAGCGCCGGCCGCTGCGCCCCCGGCCCGAGGACGGCGACAGCGCCGAGCACGGCGGCGAGCAGGGCGACGGGGACGCGGGAGCGGGCCATCGCTCGACGGTACGTGGCAGGGACCGGGCGGACCACCGCCGTGCGTGCGCCAGCCGAGGTCAGCGCCGCCACCAACGGCGAGGCCTTCTCGTCGGAGGGGTGGGCGTCGCTGCTGCCGAGGCCGGGACGGCTGCGGCGCGCTGGTCCTGCCACTGCGTGATCAGCGCCTCGACGTCGACCGGACGCGTGCGCATCGGCGGCCCGAGCTGCGGTCCGCGGCGCGCGGCGTCGATCCGCGCGTTGAGGTCGACGAGCAGCGCCCGCGCCTTCGCCTCGCTGCGCTGGCGTGCCAGCACCTCCGGCAGGTCCTCGACCTCCTTCGCCAGCGCGAGCGACGCGGGGAGCACGGCCGAGACCGGCAGGTCTTCCCGCCGGAGCTTCTCGCGCACCCACGCCAGCTCGTCGCCGTCGCCGCGCGGGAGCGGCTTGCCGCTGCCGGGCAGGTCGTCGAACGCGCCGCGCTCGCGCGCTTCGCGCACCTGCCGCTCGACCCAGCCCTCGAAGCTGACGCCTCGCGGCTTGCGTCCGGTCACGCCGTCAGCGTGCCCCGCTTCTCGTCCGGCTGCACCTGCCGCTCAGGTGCGCCGGCGCCGGGCCAGCAGACCGGCCAGCAGCAGGCCGGCGGCCACGGCGACCAGCGGCCCGCGGCCGGCGTCCCGCAGCCGCGCCCCCGCCAGCGGCGCGAGCGCGGCAGGTCGGCCCGGGCGGACGAGGCGGGTGCCCACGAGCAGCCGCCCTGCCACACTGTCGACGCCGGCCCCGGCACGTGCCACCTCGCCGCGAGGTCCGTCGAGCACGACGGTGAGCCCGTCGTCGGCGAGCTGTTGCAGCGCTGTCGGCAGCAGCGCGGCGGAGCCGGCGCCCAGCAGGTCCCGCAGGGCGACGGCCGGCTTGTCGGTGTGCACCCGCACCACGCTGCCCTGGCCGGTGATGCTCCCGGAGGCGCTGTCGCCGCCGTCCTGCACGGCGAAGGACAGCTCGCCCTGCACCTGCAGGCGTGGGCTCACGCCGAGGCAGCGCCGGCGTTGTCCCGGTCGGTCGTCGTGATGCGCAGCGTGCCGTTCAGCTTCCAGGTCGCGCGCGGCGCGTCCGCACCGGTGTCGCGGGGGACCTCGACGGTCATGTCGACGAAGGAGTAGTCGATCGCCGCACCCTTGCCCGTCAGGTAGGACCACATCTCCTTGCCGAGGTCCGTCCAGTCGACGACCTGCTTGTCGGTGATGCCGTTCGCGGTGGTCATGTGAGCTCCTCGGTCAGGGGATCGGCGCCTCCACTGAGGCCCGCACCCCCGAGCCTGCGGCCCTCGGCCCGATCCCGCACCTCGAGGGTGCGCCCACCTCGACGCACGCCCCCCCCGCCCGCGGCGGCACCACGTCAAGGTCGTCGCCGCTGCCGACGTTCGGCGGTCTCGCGTAGACGAGCCGCCCGGACGGACGCACCCACGCCACCGGGGCGACCACGCTTGCGGGTGGGCCCGGGGGCTGCGCCGACGCACAGCCTGTCCGGCACGCCGGCGGCGTGCGCGAGCCGCGACCCTGGCGGCCGAGGGTCCCGGGATCAGACGGTCCCGCGGCGCGGCGGCCGCTGCTGGGCTTGGCACCGCGGACGTGGCGGTCCAGGCGCCGGGCGCCAAGGGCGGCGCTTGATGGAGCCGCGGTTTCCGGCGCCGTCGGTGCCGGTCGGCGCGGCCGACGAACACGCCGGCTCCGACCTCGCCGCGCGGAGGTCGGGCGATGGCGCAGCGGTCGTCCGTGGGGGTCCTCGCGTGCGGTTCTGACTGCTGAGTGCTACGCGGGCGACCGGCCCCCCAGCCGGTCGCCCGCGCCCGACACCCCCGTCGGCTGCGCTCCTGCCCGGATCCTCCGCTGCCAGGTCGTCGCAGCACACGGCGTCGTCGACGGGGCGCGGGACGGACGGCGCTCAGTCATGACGCTTCCTCGGCTGCGACGAAAGGACATCGGCAAGACGCGGGTCAGGACGTCGACCCTGTCAGTGAACACCCGTCGTCAACCGTGCAGGTGGGTACCTGCGGAGGGCTCAGGAGTAGCGGTGGCTCTTGGCCGTGTGCCCCTGCTCGCGGGTGCAGGTTCTGCCACTGATCGCGCGGTGCCCGCACAGGCCTTCCGAGGAGGGCGCAGGCTCTGACTCGGCTGCTGTGGCCTTACGTGCCGCAGGCTTGGCTGCGGTGGCCGCACGGGGCGCACGCGGGGCGGCCGCCGCGGTCGGCGACGTCGTGCCCGCCTTCGCCAGTGCCTGATTCGCTTCATACCGCGCCTCGCGCATCGCACGCAGGCCGTCCACCTTGCTCATCGGTTGCTCACACCGCAGACCCTAGGTGCCGCCACCGACGGTCTGCAGAATCCCGTCCTGCTGCCACCGGGACGGGGCCGCGACGCCGCACGTCGCGCCGGACTCGATGCCGCGAGTTCGAGGGGTCGGGACCGCGCCGGTGCAGGCTCTGCAGCGGAGCGGCTTGTGCCGAGGTCGCGCCGACCGGCTCGCGCGTTCCGAGCCGCTGAGTTGAGGTCAACAGGCTTCCCGCCGCCCTCGCTCGTCAGCCTCTGCTCGTCGACCTCACACGTTGAAGCGGAAAGTCGCATGCGTGGATTCGTGAGCGTGGCCCGGCGGCGGCGGTACGTCTGACGTGCGGTTTCGGTCTGTCCAGGTATGCCGAGAGGTGTCAAGGTGGCTCTGGGTTGCGGACTTTCTGCGGACTGAATCGGCGGAGCTCATGCCTAGAAGACCCAGCCCTCGCGTCGTGCAAGCTCTTTGAAGTCGATGCAATCGACCTGCCATTCCTCGGCCACGTTGGGGATCTTCAGGTTGTGATCCTCGGCGCCGGGTCCCTTGCGCCGCTCGAGAGTCACAACCACCAGCTCCCGCCCTCAACAGCGTGCGCGATAACGAACGGGTCTGCCGCGTTCTTCGACTCTTGAACCCAACCGGGGTGGTCCGATGTGATCTGCGAAACCACCGGGCTCGGCGCTCGTCGTGTCTTGGACGAATCCAGCCTGAGCCTTCGCCCACGGCGCACACTCGTCATCGACCTGGACCAGCTCCTCGTACGCCTCGCGGTTCATGAAGGCGCGACCAGCCGCAATCAAAGATTCCAAGGCCTGCCACACGCTCACGTAGATGTCGCGCGGCTGGTCCCGGTTTAGGGTCACGATCACGTTGGTGTCGAGCGTGTACGACGAGGTCACGAGGCGATACCGCGCCGGTCGACCTCGGCTTCGAGCTTGTCCAGCGCTTGAACCTTGGACTCGAGAATCTGGGCGGCTTCGACGACGGAGATGCGGTCCTCGTGCATGGCATCCAGCACCGTGCTCACGAATCGGGGACCGAGATTACGGACTTTGAGAAGGTGGGGAGACGGTCCGCCCTTCTGCTCCCTTGCCCTCGCCGCCTCTCGCTGAGCTATCGCCGCATCCCTCGCAGCACGCAGCGTCGAGTCGAGCTCATCTTGACTGATTCGCCCGATCGCGCGAAGGCGTACGGCCGCGGCGGACCGACTGACGTTGAAGTGGCTTGCTACATCCGCGATGGTCTGGTAGCCGGCGCTCATGAAATCTTCGACGGCTTGAGTCGGCATCAGGACCTCGCCCGCGAAGGCGTTGCATCGCGCCTCGACGCCACCCTCGCGCCAGACGTCACAGATGGCGCTCGTTCTGCTGATCAGATGCGCAAGCTCGTGGAGGAGAGTGAACTGACGGGCGCCGAAGCCGTCGGCACCGTTCAGGACGATGACGGGAAGAACGTCCTCGTAGATGGAGAAACCGCGGCACTCGTCGGGTGAGACACGGCTCATCTGAAAGACGAGGACGCCGAGGGACTCGACAGCTGCCACCCAGGCGAGCAGCGCTTCGTTCGGGCTCGCAAAGCCGCTTTGGGCACTGACAGTGACATTCAGCAGCTCACGACACTGGGCAGCTGCACCGGACGGGTCCTCCAGGATCGACGGCAAGGAAGGAAGTCGGTGGGCCGCAGTGTCCTGAAGCTGCATGAGGTTGTGGCGCCGGGCTCGCGCGCGAGCGATCTCCCTGGCTAGCGCGCTCCCAAGCGTGGGCTTCTGCCCGCTGATGCTTCGAAAGTCAGTCGGGCGACGATGGTCGTCTGCGCTGGGCGATCCGTGTAGGAGGAAGAATGCGGGTGTCCGCTGATAGAGAACCGCGGCCTTGCGTATCTGATTCAAGGTGGGTAGCGCGTCACCGGTCTCCCAAGAGGCGAGCTTTTCGGGCTTGACGGCCAGAGCATGAGCGGCATCCGCAAAGGACAGCCCATGCTCTTCGCGTGCCCACTCGAGTAGTTCGCCGTTGATGGGCGCCTTCACAGTTGCCACGAACTACTCACCACCCCTCGGACTTCTTGCGCGACCCGTCAGAAGCATGCGGTCAGCCAGCGTCAGTTTGGCACGACACGTCCACAGCCCCGGTGCCGACGCACAAGTGGCCACAGGACCAAGCAAGCCACGGCGGAACGGATTCCTACGTGGCGTTCTCGACAACCCCTTGGTAGAAGAAGGGAAGGTTGTCGGTCTCGTCGCTGACGCGCTTGAAGCACTTGCCGATGGGGTTCCAGATCGTGCCGCTGGGCATCTCCACGACCATAGGCAGCGGCCCGAGGACGCTCGCCAACTGATCACCCGTGATGTCCTTCCAGCGGCCGCCGTGGTTCCTGATGATCACTTCACCCACATACGCACCGAAACCGACCAGCGTCTCCGCGATCTGCCATTCGGATACGCCGTCGTTCAAAAAGCCTTGAAGGATGGCGTCCACACCCTCGATGCTCTCCGGCGAGTAGTCCAGCTCAACTTGGCTGACGCGCAGAGCGGACTCAATGATGTCGTCAGCGAACAGCTCCATGTTGCCCTCGCTGAAGTCGTGCTTCAGGTTCAGGGACCTGCCATTCGGTCGCTCAGGCTCATGCGGTCCTTGCTTCCTGCGTCCGAATAGCGCCACCCGCGAAGTATGGCCGAAGTGAAGGTGCCCAAGTCGTCGTCAGTGTCCTCCGAGGAAGATGAGAGGGAGCTCGGACCTCCGCGGGTGTACTCGCGCAGGCCGTGACGACCGCGCCTGGAGCGCCGACGGCGAGCGACCTTCGCCGTGTCGCCTTCACGTCCTCGTAGAGAGACAAGTGTGTGCTCTCTGAAAATGTTGGCGGTCAGATCGTGGGTGGGACTTCAGCAGAGGCGGCACCATGTCCGCCTTGAGTGATCGCAGCAGGGCACGGATGCCGTCGTCCAGGGCGTCCCGCCGCACCCGCTGGGCATCCCACTCCCGCAGCATCGACATGAGCGCCTCTCCGCGCCCTGGTTCCCAGAGCTCCGGGACGTCGCCGACGACCTCGAGTACCCGCTGCGCAGCTGCGTACGGGCTGAGTCGCCGGTCCATCTCGTCCCGTGCCCACACGATGAGTGCCCAGTAGCCCCTCCAAGGCAGTTCCTCCCAGGGAAAGGTTGCGACCGGACGGAGGTCGAACCCGAGTGAGGCCAGTACCGCGGCCAACTGGCGCCTTGCGCCCTCACGCGCCTCTTTGCGGGACATCGCGGCGAGGTCCCTCAGTTGGGCGCTGTCCCAGCCGTCGATCAGCCACTGCGCCGCAAGCATGGGCAGGACCTCGTCCATCACGTCGTCCGCGCCACCCCGGCTGGCGAGCTCAGGGGTGAGGTCGGCGGTCACGGACCGAGGCTACGGCGGCTGCACGCTCGAGCCGAGCGGGATTCCTTGCGCATGCCAGCGCCCCAAAAACGTCCCCAGGTGCCCCAAGCACCCCCCACGCCTCCCGTTGGGGCACTTGGGGAGGTTCTCGGGGCGCCTCGCCCGGACTATCCACAGGTTCGCTCAGCCGCCGCAAACAGACGCGTTCGCGCGGTACTCCGGAGTGAGCACCCGGGGAGTTGTCATGGCGAGCGTCGCGAAGCGCGAGGACGGTCGCTGGCGTGCGCGCTACCGGGACGAAGAGGGCCGTGAGCACGCCCGGCACTTCCGCCGTCGCCAGGACGCTCAACGATGGCTCGACGAGGTGACGGCGTCTGTCGTCACAGGGCAGTACGTCGACCCGAAGGCCGGCCGCGTGACGTTCGCGAGCTTCTACCGGCAGTGGGCGACCCGGCAGGTGTGGGAGTCCACGACGGAGAAGGCGATGGACCTGTCGGCTCGGACGGTCACCTTCAGCGAAGTGCCGATGAACCGGTTGCGCCGGTCCCACCTCGAGCAGTGGGTCAAGGTCATGACCGATGCCGGGCTACAGCCCGGCACCATTCGCACTCGCACCAACAACGTCCGGGCGGTCCTACGCGGTGCCGTACGCGATCGCGTCATCGCGCTCGATCCCAGCCAAGGGCTCGCGCTCCCCCGCGTCGGCAAGCCGGAGCACTGGATCACGGTCGCGTCGCCACGTCAGGTCAGCGCGATTCTCGACAGCGCAGACGAGCGATTCGTGGCGATGTTCGCGCTGGCGGCCTTCGCGGGGTTGAGGCTGGGCGAGGCTGCGGCCGTTCAGGTCGGTGACATCGACTTCCTGCACCGCAGTCTTCGGGTACGACGGCAGGTGCAGCGAGCTGGCGGCGGCGCGGTAGAGATCCGGGCGCCGAAGTACCGGAGTGAGCGGGTTGTGTTCCTTCCGGACGAGCTGCTCATGCAGCTCGCCCAGCACATTCAGCGGTACTCCCGCGATGAGCTGGATGCGTGGATGTTCGCGGGAACCGGCGACGACCCGCCGCATCAGAACACCGTTGGCCACCAGTGGCGGGGTGCCTGCCAGCGCGCCGGCGTCACTGGAGTGACCCTCCACGACCTGCGTCACTTCTATGCGTCGGCCTTGATTGCCGCTGGGTGCGATGTGGTCACGGTGCAGCGGGCGTTGGGCCACGCTCGTGCGACGACGACCCTCAACACCTACGCACATCTCTGGTCGACCGCGGAGGACCGTACGCGGCAGGCGGCAGCCTCGTTGATGACCGCAACGCGAGTGGGCTGACCGGCATGACTACCAGGCCCGTACGTGCTCTACCCCATCGAAGAGGGCGGCGACAGCGGCCTTGCCCCTGGCCGGCGTGACGTCGGCCTCGGCAACAATCTGCTGGAGAGCGGCGAACAGGTCTTCGCGTTCCTCGGTCTCGATGAAGGGCGACCTCGTTCCGTCGATGGTGTTGAGCGCTTCTCCGTACGAGACACCGATCTGCCGCAACCGAGCCTTGTCGATCCTGCCCGCGGACAGGACGTCGAGGACCTCGTCACGGGTGCTCTTGTAGAGCGCTGTGACCTTGGCGATCCGCGGTCGGCCGATGTGGCTGCGCATGTCCCAGTCGCGGAACGGGTTCCTCCGGTTCTCGGCAACCCACTCCGGCTTCCGCATGCCCAGGACCTCGAGCGTGGTCCCGAAGGCTTCCTGACCCTTCCAGGCCCGCTTCGTCGCCGCGGCGTACTCCGCTGGGATGTTGTTCAGGTAGAGCGCCTCCAGCCGGGTTGTGGCTTCGTACCGATAGGCATCGGACGACTCCATCCCGAACAGGTCCCCGATGCTCAGCAGCTTGAGACCAGTCAGCGCGTTGAGCTCCCCCGCGTTGCTGAGCTGGCCCAGCCGCCCATTCAGTATGAGTTCCGCAAGATGCGGAAACCGCGAGGTCACCTCACGGCAGTCCAGGCTTTCGATGTCGTCGATCTTGAGCTTCCAGACGTCCGATGAATGGGGCAGCGAGAGAAGCTCGGGCACTGTGCACTCCAGGCGCCGCGGATCCGGACCGGTCTCGCCGAGATCCCATCGACGTTGGCTGGCGAGCTGCTGTCCAACGGTCCAACGCGGCGTCCAAGAGTTAGCTGGCATCAAGTCCGGAACTGCGATCCGGCCGACGATGTCGTAGTTCCGAGGCAGCCGGTTGTCATGTTTCGTATACGACAGCTTGCCCGTCCAGCTGTGGGTGCGTGAGGCGAAGTGGCGACGCCTCGCTCGCTTGGGCCAGCGACGGCGGCCCCGATCCGACCCAGTCCAGTTCCAACAGGCTGACGCTGTTGCCGAACGTCCCAGCCTCCTCGACGTGGACCACCACCGCGGCGGCCCATCCCTCCAAGGCCTCTGAGTAGGTCGTCACGACCGCACCCGGGACGAGCCCGACGTCCTCCGGCTCTGCCACTGGCATTGCCACGGACGATTCGGACGCCAGCGCGGAGGCCTCGCGTTCACGCCACAGCCATCGGACCATATGAGCACGTTAGGCCCATGCCTGAGCCGTAGCCTCGCCTCCGTGGAGAGCACCTGTCCGACCTGCGGCCGAAGCCTCGACGCGCACAGCCGGCACGTTCGCTTCCGGCTACCCGATCCCGTCTTGGCCCTGCCTGAACAAGAACGCACTGCTGGGGCCTGGCTGAGTCATGAGACCGCCGTCGACTCGGTGATGATGCAAGTACCCAACGTGGGCCCATTCGTCCGTGCGCTGCTGCCCGTGAGGCTCGAGGCAGGAGGCACCGTCACCTTCGGTCTGTGGCTAGCCGTCCACCCCGAAGACCTGCAGCGAGCGTTCCGCGACTGGTGGTCCCCCGACTACCCCAAGCTGGTACTCAACGGCTTCGTGGCCAACGACGTACAACCGTGGGGACTGCTGGCACGTCCAGCTCAGGCCGTCGTACGCGACCCAGACCAGACTCCGTATGTCGCAAGCAGCCCCGACCCGGAGACCCAAGCTGTGATCTCGCAGGAATGGGAGCACGGCCTCGTCATCGACGCGCTCCCGGAGTCACTCCGTTGATGCTTCGCCCCGACCAAGATCAAAGCGCGTGCGGACTTTCTGCGGACTGCCTGACTCCGCTACCTCGCTGACCTGCGGCTTTCCCTGCGTCTACACGTTGAAGCGGAACTCCACCACGTCGCCGTCCTGCATGACGTAGTCCTTGCCCTCCATGCGCGCCTTGCCGGCGGACCGGGCGGCCAGCGTCGAGCCGGCGGCCATCAGGTCGTCGAAGCCGATGACCTCGGCCTTGATGAAGCCGCGCTGGAAGTCGGTGTGGATGACGCCGGCGGCCTCCGGAGCGGTGGCGCCCTTCTTGATGGTCCAGGCGCGCGCCTCCTTCGGGCCGGCCGTCAGGTAGGTCTGCAGGCCGAGGGTGTCGAAGGCGATGCGGGCCAGCTGGTGCAGCCCGCTCTCGGCCTGGCCCATCGACTGCAGCAGCTCCAGCGCGTCGGCCTCGTCCATCTCGATCAGCTCGGCCTCGACCTTGGCGTCTAGGAACACCGCCTCCGCAGGAGCGACCAGCGCGGTCAGCTCGGCGCGCAGGGCGTCGTCGGTGAGCTCGTCCTCGTCGAGGTTGAAGACGTAGACGAAAGGCTTGGCGGTCAGCAGGTGCAGCTCACGCAGCGGCTCGCGGTCGACGCCGGAGGCGAAGATGGTCCGACCGCTGTCGAGCACCTGCTGCGCCTCGCGTACGGCCTCCAGCTGGGCGACGACGTCTTTCTTGATCCGCGCCTCCTTCTCCAGCCGGGGAAGGGCGCGCTCGACCGTCTGCAGGTCGGCCAGGATCAGCTCGGTGTTGATGGTGTCCATGTCGCCGGCCGGCGAGACGCGCCCGTCGACGTGCACGACGTCACTGTCGGTGAAGACCCGGATTACCTGGCAGATCGCGTCGCTGTCGCGGATGTTCGCCAGAAACTTGTTGCCCAGGCCCTCGCCCTCGCTGGCGCCTTTCACGATGCCTGCGATGTCGACGAAATCGACGGTGGCAGGAATGATCTTCGCTGAGCCGAAGACCTCGGCGAGCCGTCCCAGGCGGATGTCCGGGACGCCCACGACGCCCACGTTCGGCTCGATGGTCGCGAAGGGGTAGTTGGCCGCGAGGACGTCGTTCTTGGTCAGCGCGTTGAACAGCGTGCTCTTGCCGACGTTGGGCAGGCCGACGATGCCGAGGGACAGGCTCATGGGCCCCGACGCTACCGGCGCGCGCGTTCTGTCAGAGGTCGCTGGCAGGGTCGCCCGCATGACGACGCTGCTGCTCGGACTCGCCCTCGGACTGCTGGTCGGCGCCCTCGCCGGCCGCCTGCTCGCGCGCCGCGACGAGCAGGTTCTGCTGGCCTCCTTCGAGGGGCTGGCCTCCCGGGCGCTGGCCGGCACGCGAGCGGAGTCCGGCCGCGACCTCACGGCGCAGCGGGAGTCCGTCAGTGCGCTCGTCGCCCCGCTGCGTGAGCAGCTCGGTCTGGTCGAGGCCCAGCTGCGCGGCCTGGAGATCGACCGCGCCCGCGCCGGCGCCGAGCTGCGCGAGCAGGTCACCGGAGTGCGGCGCAGCTCAGACGCCCTCGGCCGCGAGACCTCGGCGCTGGTCGACGCCCTGCGCCGTCCGCAGGCTCGGGGCGTGTGGGGCGAGATCCAGCTCCGGCGCTGCGTCGAGTACGCGGGCATGGTCCAGAACTGCGACTTCACCGAGCAGACCGTCACCGCGAACGGGTCCCTGCGGCCGGACCTCGTCGTGCGGCTGGCCGGCGGCCGCACCGTCGTCGTCGACGCCAAGGTCACCCTGGCGGCCTACCTGGAGGCCGTCGAGTGCGACAGCGAACGAGAAGCCGCCGAGCGCATGGCCGCCCATGCCCGACACCTGCGCGCACACGTCGACCGGCTGGCCGACAAGGCCTACTGGACGGCGCTGCCCGACTCGCCGGAGTTCGTCGTGCTGTTCCTGCCCGGCGAGGCGTTCCTGGCCCCGGCCCTGGAGCACGACCCGAGCCTGCTCGAGCACGCCTTCGCCCGTCGGGTCCACCTGGCCACCCCGACGACCCTGGTATCGCTGCTGCGCACCGTCGCCCACGGCTGGCAGCAGCACGACCTCACCGAGAACGCCCGGGCGGTCGTGCTCGCCGGACAGGAGCTGTACGGCCGGCTCGGCACTCTCGGGGCGCACGTCGACAAGCTCGGCCGCTCTCTCACGACCACCGTCACCGACTTCAACAAGACGGTCGGGTCGCTCGAGCGCAGCCTGCTGCCCAGTGCCCGTCGGATGGCCGAGCTCGGCGTCGACCCCGGCGGTCAGCAGCAGGTGCTCCTGCCGGGCAGCGTGGCCGACCTGCCCCGGCCGCTGGCAGCTCCCGAGCTCGTCGCTCCGCTGCGGGACGCCGGCTGAGCCTGCGGTGCAGGACAGGCCGTGCAGGTCAGCTCGCCTGCGGATCCACCTGGTAGGCCCGACAGAACTCGACCGCCGCGCGAGCCACCACGGCCGCCGGGCTGGCTCCGGTCTGCGGGTTGTCGGCCAGAAGTCGACGCGCCACCTCCGGCGCGTCGAGCTCGCCGACCGCACGCAGGTGACCCCAGGCAGCAGCGGCCAGCTCGTGAGCCAGGGCCTCCGGCAGCCCGGGGTCTGCCGACCGGGCGCTCTGCGCGACCCATGCCGCGTCGTAGGACCCCTGCGGCGGTCCGAGAACCCGTTCGCCCTCGTTGTAGGCAGCGGGGTCCGGACCCGAGGAGGCGCTCACCGCCTGAACGGTAGGCGCTGTTGCCGGGGGTAGCGTCGCTGCCCGTGAGTCCCACGAACAGCCCGGCCGTGCCGGGTGCGTCGGCGGGAGGGCTGCCGCGCCTCGCCGACGGCCGGGGACTGACCTATCTGGGCGCCGTCGCGCTCGTCGGCGTCCTCGGAGGCGTCGGCGCTGCGGTCGACCTGTCCACCGGCCTGTTCCTGGGCCTGGGCTTCGGCATCGCGTTCGTCAGCGGCTGCATGCTGGCCGCGCTGCTGGTGCACCCGGAAGACCTGCGCGCGATCCCCGTCATGCCGCCCCTGATGTACGTGCTGCTGGTGTTCGCCGCCGGCACCGTCAACACCAGCGCCGGCGCGGGCTCGCTGCTCGTGCGCAGCGCCGTGGGCCTGGTGAACGCTGTGATCCTCGGCGCCCCGGTGCTGCTCGGCGCGAGCGTGGTCACGCTCGCGCTCTGCCTGCTGCGTCGGGCCGGCGCCCGCCGCTGAGCGTCAGCCGGTGACGCCGGCAGCGCGCAGGTCGCGTCGAAGCTCCGGCGGCAGTGCGAACAGCAGGTGCTCCTGTGCGGACTCGACCTCGCGCACCTCGCCGTAGCCGCGCTCGGCGAGCCACGCCATGACCGCCTCCACCAGCACCTCGGGCACGGACGCGCCGCTGGTCAGCCCGACCGTCGTCACGCCGTCCAGCCACGCTTCGTCGATCTCGCTGGCGTCGTCGACGAGGTAGGACGCCCCGGCCCCGGCGTCCAGCGCCACCTCCACCAGGCGCACCGAGTTCGAGGAGTTGCGCGACCCGACGACCAGCACCAGGTCGGACTCGACGGCGATCTCCTTCACCGCCACCTGACGGTTCTGGGTCGCGTAGCAGATGTCGGCCGACGGTGGACCCTGCAGCAGCGGGAACCGTTCGCGCAGCGCCGCGACCGTCACGTTCGTCTCGTCGACCGACAGGGTCGTCTGGGACAGGTAGGCCACCTTCGACGCGTCACGGACCTGCACCTGCGCGGCTTCGTCCACCCCGTCGACGAGATGGATGCGCTCCGGCGCCTGACCGGTGGTCCCGACGACCTCTTCGTGACCCTCGTGCCCGATGAGCACGATGTCGAGGTCGTCGGCGGCGAAGCGCTTGGCCTCCAGGTGCACCTTGGTCACCAGCGGACAGGTGGCGTCGATCGTCTTCAGCCCGCGGGCCCGGGCTTCCTCGTGCACCGTCGGCGCCACGCCGTGCGCCGAGAACACGACCGTCGCACCTTCGGGCACCTCGTCGGTCTCCTCGACGAAGATCGCTCCCTGCGCCTCCAACGTGCGGACGACGTGGGCGTTGTGCACGATCTGCTTGCGCACGTACACCGGTGCGCCGTAGACCTCGAGCGCCTTCTCGACAGTCAGCACCGCACGGTCGACACCTGCGCAGTAGCCGCGCGGTTTGGCCACCAGGACCCGCTTGGTCGGCGCGTCGGACGGGTGGACAGAGGTCTCCGTCATGCCTGCCATCCTACGTCCGCAGCCCTCATCGGGCCGGTGATCTCGCTCTCCTACCGGTGTGGAGGCTGCGGATTAGGGCAGGCTGGGCGGATCATCGAGCCTGCTGGAGGCACCGCGTCATGCCCACCCCCGTCCCGACCCCCCTCGCCGCCGCCCTGGGCATCGTCCCGGCCGTGATCGGCCACGTGCGCCGGCTGCCGGCCAAGGCGGTGCAGCTGCCGATCTTCGCCGTCAGCTCCGCGCTCAACGGGCTGGACTCGGCGCGCCGCGAGTACGAGGACCTGGCCGCGCGGGGCGAGCGGCTGCTCGCCAGGCTCCGTGGGACGTCCTTCGACGAGCTCGAGGACCGCGTCGAGGACTCCCTGAAGGGGACGCCGCTGGCGCGTCCGTACGACGCTGTGGAAGACGCTCTGGAGGATGTCGCCAAAGTGGTCCAGCGCGCTCCCGCTGCTGTCCGGACGGCCCCGGCCAAGGCCCGCAAGGCCGCCGGTGGCACGGTGCGCGCAGCGGGCGAGACCCTGGACAGGGCGGCCGACGCCGTCGAGGACCGGTTCGCGGACACCGGCGGGCTGACCAGCACCAGCGCGCCGGCCGCCACGCCGGGCGCGACGCCCGTCAAGGCCGCGAAGAAGACGGTGCAGAAGGCGACCCAGCACGCTGCCACCGCCGTCGGGGCGACGGCGGAGAAGCTCGCAGACTCAGCGAGCCGTGCGGCCGACGAGCTCCAGGCGACCGCCGACGGCGTCGCCGGTCAGGCCGAGAAGGTAGGCACGGACCTGATCGGCGCCGCCCCCGACGAGGTCGCCGAGCGTCTGGCGAGCGCGGCCGGTGCTGCGCCCGTCCAGTCCGGCCCGAAGACCAGCAGCGCTGCTGCCGATCTCGCCGTCGAGCTGAAGCAGGCGGCCACCGCGCCGGTCGACGAGGCCCCTAAGGGAGCGCCGACACCCAAGGCGCCGCACCAGCCGACGAAGCCGTCCGACAGCGCCGCCAGCCAGAGCACCCAGCAGGCCGTGGAGAAGGTCGTCGAGGCGGTCGGCGTCGACGTGCCCGCGCACGACGACCTGCCGCTCGCCGACTACGACCATCTGACGCTCGGCTCGCTGCGCGGACGCCTGCGCAGCCTGGACCTGCCCCAGCTCGTCCAGCTTCGGTCCTACGAGAAGGCGCACGCGGACCGGCTGCCGATCATGACCATGCTGGACAACCGCATCGCCAAGCTCGCCGCGGAGCCCACCACGCCGCTCTCGCCCGGTGGCGACGCCGCAGCGGATGCTGCACCCTCCCGCTCGACCGGCAGCGCGAAGGCCAGCCCGGCCACGGCCGCCCCCGCGCCGAACGACCCCGTCGTCGCGCACGGCGGCCTGGGCGGGACGCCCTGACTGCAGGACGCGCTGTTCTGAACCCTGCGCGCTGACGACCGTCCGCCCCGAGCCCGTCCGGCCCCTCCGCCGGACGGGCTCGTCGCGTCCCCGGCCCGCATAGGGTCAGCGGCGTGGGTCTGGTGAACAGTGCGGAGCAACCGTTGCCGGTGCGCACGGTCTCCCGCTCCCTGTCGGAGTGGATCGCGCGCCTGGGCCGGGTGTGGGTCGAGGGGCAGGTCACGCAGCTCTCGCGCCGACCGGGGACGGTGTTCCTGACCCTGCGCGATCCCGTCGCCGACATGAGCCTGTCGGTGACCTGCTCACGGCAGGTGCTCGACGGGTGCGTACCTGCGCTGGAGGAAGGCACGCGGGTCGTCGTCCACGCCAAGCCCGACTTCTACGGCGCCCGCGGCACGCTCAGCCTGCAGGCCACCGAGATCCGTCCGGTCGGGGTCGGCGAGCTGCTGGCCCGGCTCGAGCGGCTCAAGGGCGTGCTGGCCGCGGAGGGCCTGTTCGCGACCGACCGCAAGAAGGCACTGCCGTTCCTGCCCCGCCGCGTCGGGCTGGTCACGGGGCGGGCCGGCGCCGCCGAGCGCGACGTGCTCGAGAACGCCCGCCGTCGCTGGCCGGCCGTGGTGTTCGAGGTCCGCGAGGTGGCGGTGCAGGGGCACCTGGCCGTCGAGCAGGTGGTCGGCGCCCTGCGTGAGCTCGATCGGCTGCCCGACGTCGACGTCATCGTGCTGGCCCGCGGCGGGGGCAGTGTCGAGGACCTGCTGCCCTTCAGCGACGAGGGCCTGTGCCGCGCCGTGTCGGACTGCCGAACGCCCGTCGTGTCCGCGATAGGGCACGAGCCGGACAGCCCGCTCGTCGATCTGGTCGCCGACGTCCGCTGCTCGACCCCGACCGACGCCGGCAAGCGCGTGGTGCCCGACGTCGAGGAGGAACGTACGCGCGTCCGGCACCTGCGCGACCGGGCTCGGCGGGTCGTCACCGGGACGGTCACCCGTGAACGCGCTCAGCTGGCTGCCCTGCGCAGCCGGCCTGTCCTGGCCGACCCGCGAACGCTCGTCGACGCGCGGCGGCAGGAGATCGACGCCCTGCGGGACCGCGCCCGACGCGTCACCGCCAGCCGGCTCGACAGCGCGCGCGGCGATCTCGCGCACGTGCGGGCCCGCGTCGTCGCGCTCAGTCCGCAGGCGACGCTCGATCGCGGCTACGCCGTCGTGCAGGACGAGGACGGCGCCGTGGTGCGCGACGCCGAGGCCGTCGCCCCCGGCACCGACCTGCAGGTGCGGCTCGCTGCCGGCACGCTGCTCGTCACCGCGGACTGACGCCGCGCCTTCGCATGTGGCCGGCAGGACATAGGTTCTGCGGGTGAGCGAACCCTCCCCGCCCAGCTACGAGCAGGCGCGCGACGAGCTGACCGACGTCGTCCGCCGGCTGGAGCAGGGCGGCGCGACCCTGGAGGAGTCGCTCTCGCTCTGGGAGCGCGGGGAGGCGCTGGCCAGAACCTGCCAGACGTGGCTCGACGGCGCCGGCGCGCGCCTCGAGCAGGCGCTCGCCGCGGACGACCAGCGGTAGGACGTCAGCCGGTGAGGTCGCTGGCGAGCTTCGCCAGGTCGTCCGAGGACGCTGTGGTGCGCGTCGTCCCGACCACGATCGTCACGGCCCCCCCGTCGGCGCCGAGCCGGGCCTGCCCGCGCACGAGCGACACCGAGCCGTCGGCCTCCTGGTAACGGTCCCACGCGACGCCGTCGATCGTCAGCCCGTCGACCGGGGTCGCATCCGCGCCGACGAGGCTGCGCAGCACCTTGTCGTCGCCGCCAGGGAAGGCCGCGTACTCGACGTAGGAGTCATGGTCGGTGAGATAGCCGATCCGCAGCGTGACGGGATCGCCGGCCAGGTCCGTCACGGTGGCGTGCCAGCCGGTCGGGACGGTGGCGGGGACGGGCGCACCCGGTGCGACGTCCAGGAACGCGGTGAGGTCTGCCGCCGGGTCGACGTCGCGAAAGGCCTTGCTGTCACCGGGCGAGGGCTGAGCGAAGAACCACAGCGCCACGACCAGGATCATCACCAGGCCCAGCGAACGGACCATGTCGCCGCTGCTCTCGCGGCCGCGCTTCTTCTTCGGCGGCGGCGGACCCGTCGACGGCGGAGCCGGCACGGGAACCACCTGCGGGCTCTCGGACCGCACTCCCCCGGACAGAGCTGTCGTCGAGGGTGGGGTCCCGGTCTCCGACGTGCTCACCCCTCCAGTGTCGCGCAGGCGACGGTCTACCGCCCTGCGAGGACCTCGCTCATCCGATCGAGCGTGCCCATCGCCTCGTCAGCGGTGTTGTAGAAGTGCGGTGAGACGCGGATGCCGACACCGGGCCTGAGGTCGACGACGGTGCCGCGCGCGAGCAGCGCGTCGTGCACCCGCTGGCTGTCACCGGGATCGATCGTCACGTGACCGCCGCGCTGCGCCGGGTCGTGCGGCGAGCGGACGGTGAACCCGCGCTCCAGCGCCGCCTCCAGCAGCGGCTGGGTCAGCGACTGCGAACGCTCGCGCACGCGCTGGATCCCGATCTCGGCGAGCGCTGCGTACGCCGGCTCGGCGGCGTAGGCGGCCGGCACGCCCGGGGTGCCGCCGGCGAACCGTCGGATGCCTGGCGCGTAGGAGTTCTCCGGGTCGAAGGCGAAGGGCGACGCCTGCCCGAACCAGCCGGTGGTGACAGGTTCCAGCCGCTCGACCAGGCGCGGGTGCACGTACATCCAGCCGTTACCCGGCCCCCCGCTCAGATATTTCACCGAGCCGCCCAGGTACACGTCGACATCGAGCGCGGTGACGTCGACGGGCAGCGTCCCTGCCGCCTGATAGCCGTCTGCGATGACGAGAGCGCCTACCGAACGCGCCTTCTCGACGAGCGGCGCGAGGTCGACGATGGTCGAGGTGCGGAACAGCACGTGGCTGCACTCGACGACCAGCGTGCGCTGGTCGATCGCATCGACCATGCGCTGGACGTCCAGGTGGACGCCGTCCGGCTCGCCCGGCACGACGACCGCCTGCCCGCCGAGGCGGCCGATCTGGGACCACGTGTGCAGGCTCCCGGGCCACTCCAGCGCGCTGGTGACGACCCGGTTGCGAGGGCCGGTCCAGTCCAGGCTGGCGACCAGGTCACCGAGCAGGTCGGCGACGTTCTGCCGCATCACCGTCGTCCCTGCAGGCGCGCCGACCAGCGAACCGACCAGATCAGCGACGCGCTCGACCTCCGGCGCCCACTGCTCCCACGCCACCACGCCACGCTCGGCCCACAGCCGGGCGTAGGCGGCGAGCCGTTCGGGCGTGCCCCGGTGCATGGCACCCAGCGTGTGGCTGGCCAGGTAGGTGGTGGTGGCCAGGACCGGGTAGTCGGCGCGACGCTCGAGCAGGTCGTCGTGCAGGCTCACGTCGGTCTCCAGACGGTGGTGGAGGTGGCCGCGGCGCTGAGCAGCGGGGCGGGATCGATCTCGACGAGCGTCTCCGGGATCGCCCGGTCCGGCCAGCGGCAGCCGAGCACCAGCGGCCCCGGGGGCGGCAGCGGGTGCAGCCAGTAGCTGCCGTCCCACAGCAGCGGTCCCTGCGTGGTGGTCAGCAGCGTCAGCGACGGCGACGACGGCTCGTCCTGCACGATCGGCGAGTCCCGTGCGCCGCTGGTGGCCGAGCGGCCGTCGGCGAACACGACGCCGAAACGGAACCTTCCCGGCGCCCGTCCGAAGTCGCGCAGCCCGTGCGTGAGGTCCTCGGCCCGTTGCTCGTCGGCGAACAGGACTGCCAGGCTCAGGTGCAGCCCGTCGGAGTAGGCGGTGATGCCGCGGATCGCGACGACGACCTCGCCGGTGCGGGCGAGCTGGAACGACGACAGCGCCAGCACGCCCACCTCGTCGCGAGGCGGACCGGAGGAGGCCAGCCGGTGCTTGCGGTGGTTTTCCCAGTCGGCGCCGCTACGGACCGGACGCGGCGGCTCGTCCTCGAACAGGCTCACGGCGCTCCGCCGATCCGGCTGATGAGGGCCAGCACGTCCGAGGCGAGACCGCCTGCCGCCGAGGCGCTGTCGCAGACGGCGACCTCGTGGCCGGCCTCCGAGACGACCGTGGTGAGCACCAGGACCAGCGCGTCTCCCCACGGTTCGCCGGTGTCGTCGTGCGACAGCAGGGTGGCGTTGCGCGCCGTCCATTCGCGGTAGCGGCGCCGGGCCACCAGCTCGAAGCCGGGCGGCCCCCCGCCGGCCAGGAACAGCCGCGCGAGGTCGCGCTCGGTCCAGCAGCCGTCGAGATAGGCGCGGCTGCCGTGCACGAACAGGTCGACGGGGTCGCCGACGCCGTTACCTCGGGCCGTGCGCACGGCGGCTGCCGCGCGGGCTTCCTGGCGCTCCTGGTACTCCTCGAACAGGGCCAGATACAGCTCGGACTTGCCGCCGAAGTGGTGGTAGAGGCTGCCGACGCTGGCGCCTGCACCGGCGACGACGTCGGCGATGGACGCCTCAGCGAACCCGGAGCCGGTGAACACGTCCCGGGCGGACGCCAGCAGCGCGCGGCGGGTCGTGGCGGCGCGACCCTCGACCACCGTCACGTGGCGGCTTCCGCGACCGTCACCTCGGCGAAGGGCACCCGACGCCGCTCGGTGACGACGCCGACAGCGCTCCATTCGTCGGCGCCGAGCCGCGCGACCGGTCGCAGCAGGGTGATCTCGGGTCGGTCCTGGCGCAGCACGGACTCCTCGACCGAGGCCCAGACGACCTCCCCGAACACGACGACCGAGCCGCCGCCGAAGTCCTTGGTGCCGATCACGCGGCACTCCAACGCCACCGGCGACTCCCCGACGTACGGCGGCGCGACCTTGACGCTCTGCGCGCGCGTCAGCCCCGCCGCGTCGTACTCGCTCACGTCTGCCGGGTAGTCGGTGCCGGTGGTGTTGACCCGGTCGGCGAGGTCCTCGGTGCACAGGCTGATCGTGAACTCCCCGGTCGCCAGGGCGTTGCGCAGCGAGTCCTTGGCACCGACGGAGGTGAACTGCACGACCGGGGGCTGCACCGAGGAGATGGTGAAGAACGAGTGCGGCGCCAGGTTGTCGACACCGGCGGCCGACCGCGTCGTCACCCACGCGATCGGACGGGGCACCACGACGCTGTTGAGCAGCGGGTACACCGCGGCACCGAGCTCGGCAGGGTCGTAGTCACGGCGTGTCACGCCTCCACTGTGCCACCGGACGGCCAGCGCCACCGACGGCGGCGGGACCGGTCACCGAGCCGGGCTGGGCCCCTCGCCACTAGGGTGCGCCCATGAGCGAGCACCCTCCCGTCCGGACGACCGAAGCCCCTGACCGCAACCTGGCGATGGAGCTGGTCCGGGTGACCGAGGCCGCAGCGATGGCGGCCGGGCGCTGGGCGGGGCGCGGGGACAAGAACGGCGGTGACGGGGCTGCCGTCGACGCCATGCGCAGCCTGATCGGCACCGTGTCGATGCGCGGGGTCGTGGTGATCGGCGAGGGCGAGAAGGACGAGGCCCCGATGCTGTTCAACGGCGAGGAGGTCGGCTGCGGCGAGGGTCCGGAGTGCGACGTCGCCGTCGACCCCATCGACGGGACCACGCTGATGGCCAAGGGCATGCCGAACGCCATCGCGGTGATGGCCGTCGCCGAGCGCGGCACCATGTACGACCCGAGCTCGGTGTTCTACATGGACAAGCTCGTCACGGGGGCCGCGTCCGCCGACGTCGTCGACATCAGCGCTCCGGTGGCCGTGAACGTCCAGGCGGTGGCCAAGGCCAAGGGCGGGGCGGTCGAGGACGTCACCGTCTGCGTGCTGGACCGGCCGCGGCACGAGGACCTCGTCCGGGAGATCCGCGAGGCCGGCGCCCGGATCAAGTTCATCTCCGACGGCGACGTCGCCGGCGCCGTGATGGCGTGCACCGAGGGCACCGGAGTGGACCTGCTGCTGGGCATCGGCGGTACCCCGGAGGGCATCATCACCGCCTGCGCGGTGAAGTGCCTCGGCGGCGTGATCCAGGCCAAGCTCTGGCCGCAGAAGAAGAGCGAGTTCGCCAACGCCGCTGCGGCGGGCCTCGACCTCGGCGCGATCCTGTCCACCGACGACCTCGTGCGCAGCGACAACGTGTTCTTCGTGGCCACCGGCATCACCGACGGCGAGCTCGTGCGCGGCGTCCGCTACCGAGGCGGTGGCGCCACCACCGAGTCGCTGGTGATGCGCAGCAAGTCCGGCACCATCCGCCGGGTCAGCTCCGAGCACCGGTTCAGCAAGCTGCGCGCGTACTCGGCCGTCGACTTCGAGCACCACAGCAAGTGAGGCTGGCGACCTGGAACGTCAACTCCGTCGGTGCCCGGCTGCCGCGGCTGCTGCCGTGGTTGCAGGAACGGGAGCCGGACGTCGTCGCCCTGCAGGAGACCAAGTGCGCCGACGCGGCCTTCCCGCACGCGGAGCTCGAGGCGCTCGGCTACGAGGTGGCCCACAACGGCGACGGCCGGTGGAACGGGTCCGCGATCCTGTCCCGGGTCGGCCTGCACGACGTCGCGCTGTCCTTCGCGGGCCAGCCGGTGTTCGGGGTCGACGACGCGCTGCTGCCGCCGGCCGTCGAGGCGCGGGCCGTCGGTGCCACGTGCGGCGGCGTACGGGTGTGGTCGTTGTACGTGCCCAACGGGCGGTCGGTCGAGGATCCGCACTACACCTACAAGCTCGCCTGGCTGAGGGCGCTGCGTGACGTGCTCGCGGCCGAGCCCACGCCGCTGGTCGTCACCGGTGACTTCAACATCGCCCCGACGGACGCAGACGTCTGGGACATCGGGCAGTTCGCCGGCTCCACCCACGTCACGGTGGCGGAACGGACCGCGCTGCAGGCGATCCTGGACGTCGGGCTCATCGACGTACCGGCCCGTCCCGGCAAGGGCGACCGCGCCTTCACCTACTGGGACTACCGCGCAGGCAGGTTCCACCAGGATCTCGGCATGCGGATCGACCTGGTCCTGGCCTCCCCCAGCCTCGCCGTCCGCGACGCCTTCGTCGACCGCGAGGCGCGCAAGGGCAAGGGGCCGAGCGACCACGCCCCGGTGATCGTCGATCTCGAGCCCTGAACGACCTCGCTAGGCTGGGGACGCTCCCTGTCGCCGCTGCCGAGGATGTCCGCGTGCCCGAGTTCGACTACACCGACCTGCTGCCGACCGGGCCTGACACCACGCCCTACCGGCTGCTCACGACCGAGGGCGTGTCGACGGTCGAGGCGGCCGGACGCACGTTCCTGCAGGTCGAGCCCGAAGCGCTCAGGTTGCTGTCGGCGACCGCCATGCGCGACATCGCGCACCTGCTGCGGCCGGCCCACCTGGCGCAGCTGCGCCGCATCCTGGACGATCCGGAGGCGTCGGCGAACGACCGCTTCGTCGCGCTGGACCTGCTGAAGAACGCCAACATCGCCGCCGGCGGCATCCTGCCGATGTGCCAGGACACCGGTACGGCCATCGTCAGCGCCAAGCGCGGCCAGAACGTCCTCACCGACGGCGCCGACGCCAGCCATCTCTCGCGCGGCATCTACGACGCGTACACGACGCTGAACCTGCGCTACTCCCAGCTGGCTCCGCTGAGCATGTGGGAGGAGAAGAACACCGGCTCCAACCTACCGGCGCAGATCGAGCTGTACGCCACGAAGGGCTCCTCCTACGACTTCCTGTTCATGGCCAAGGGCGGCGGTTCGGCCAACAAGAGCTACCTCTACCAGGAGACCAAAGCCGTCCTGAACCCGACGCGCATGATGGCGTTCCTGCGCGAGAAGATCGGCTCCTTGGGCACCGCCGCCTGCCCGCCCTACCACCTCGCCATCGTCGTCGGCGGCACGTCGGCGGAGTACGCGCTGCGGACGGCGAAGTACGCCTCGGCCAAGTATCTCGACACCCTGCCGACGTCGGGCTCGACGTCCGGGCACGGCTTCCGCGACCTGGACCTCGAGCTGGCTGTCCACGAGCTCACCCGCGAGCTCGGCATCGGCGCACAGTTCGGCGGTAAGTACTTCTGTCACGACGTGCGCGTGGTGCGGCTGCCCCGCCACGGCGCCTCCTGCCCCGTCGCCCTCGCCGTCTCGTGCTCGGCCGACCGCCAGGCCCGCGCGAAGATCACCGCCGAGGGGGTCTTCCTGGAGCAGCTGGAGCAGGACCCGGCGCAGTACCTGCCGGAGGTCGAGGAGGCGTCGGGCCCGGTCGTGCAGATCGACCTGAACCAGCCGATGAGCCAGATCCGCTCCACGCTGTCGACGCTGCCGGTGAAGACCCGCGTCTCCCTCACCGGGTCGCTGGTCGTCGCCCGCGACATCGCCCACGCGAAGATCGCCGACCTGCTCGACGCCGGCGAGCCGATGCCGGTGTGGATGCGCGAGATGCCCGTCTACTACGCCGGTCCCGCCAAGACTCCCGAGGGCTACGCCTCCGGTTCGTTCGGCCCGACGACCGCGGGCCGGATGGACTCCTACGTCGAACGGTTCCAGGCCGCCGGTGGTTCGCTGGTCATGCTCGCCAAGGGCAACCGCTCCAAGGCGGTCACCGACGCCTGCGCTGCGCACGGGGGCTTCTACCTCGGCTCGATCGGCGGCCCGGCCGCGCGGCTCGCGCAGGACTGCATCCGGCACGTCGAGGTGCTCGAGTGGCCCGAGCTGGGCATGGAGGCGGTCTGGAAGATCGAGGTCGAGAACTTTCCGGCCTTCGTGGTCGTCGACGACAAGGGCAACGACTTCTTCACCTCCCCCGCCGAGGCCGACGCCGGTCCGATGCCGGTGACGATCGCCTCGCGCCCGCCGAGCTAGGGCTGCAGGTGGAAGCCAGGTACCCGGGCACGTGCGGCGTGTGCAGCAGTCCCATCGCCGTCGGGGAACAGATCCGCTCTCTCGCGGGCAGCGCCAAGGGGTGGGCGCACGACGGGTGCCAGCCTGGGCTGGACCTCGGGCTGCCGGCCGAGGGCATGGACATGAGCGGACAGCCGACGCTGCTCGACGCCGCTGCGTCGACCGGCGACGCGGCAGCTGCCTTCGCCGGCTCGGTGCTCGAGGTCTGGACCGACGGTGCCTGCTCCGGCAACCCCGGACCGGGCGGCTGGGCGTGGGCCACCGAGGACGGCCGGCAGGGCTGGGGCTCGGCTGCTGCCACCACGAACCAGCGGATGGAGATCCACGCGGCGCTGGACGCGTGCCGGTCGCTACCCCGTCCGCTGGTCGTCGTCAGCGACTCGACGTACGTGGTGAACTGCTTTCGCGACGGCTGGTGGAAAGGATGGCTGGCTCGCGGCTGGACGACCAGCGCGAAGAAGCCGGTCGCCAACCGCGACCTGTGGGAGCCGCTGATCGACAGCGTGCGCGAGGGCGAGGTCACGTTCCGGTGGGTAAAGGGTCACTCCGGTGACCGGATGAACGACCTCGTCGACCGGCTGGCCGTCGCCGCCGGCAAGGAGCAGTCCCACTCCTGAGCCGGGTCGGTCGCGTCCGGACATGCCGAGGGCCCGTCCCCCCACCCAGCAGGGAGACGGGCCCAGGGCCGTCAAAAAGAACTACTCGGCTGCAGGCGGCAGGCACTGCGTCCCGTTGGTCGGCAGCGCGGTTCCGGCGATGTTCACGTCGCTGGTGAGGCAGACGGACGGGTCGGCCGAGGCCGCGCCGACGGCCGAGCCCAGGGCGGTCACGACGGCGGCAGCGAGGACGATGCGCTTGATCACGGGTGTTCTCCTTCGACGGCGGAGCGGCCCGGTGCCGCCCGACACCCCCTGCAACGCGGTCCCCGGCAGATCCTCGCGGGTTCGCGCAGAAACTTTTCCGGTGCGCTCACCGGTGGCGTGGTCCCCAGCGGGCACAGTCGCGTCATGGACGACGTCGACCGGTCCCCCACCCGCACCGAGCACGACAGCATGGGCGAGGTGCAGGTGCCCGAGCAGGCGCTCTACCGGGCGCAGACGCAGCGGGCGGTCGAGAACTTCCCGATCAGCGGCCACCCGCTCGAGCCGGCGCAGCTGGCTGCGCTGGCCCGGATCAAGGCGGCTGCCGCCACCGTCAACGCCAGGTTGGGCGTGCTGCCGGACGACCTGGCCCGGTCGCTCGTCAGCGCTGCGCAGCAGGTCGAGGCGGAGCTGACGGCAGGGGGCCTGACGGAGCACTTCCCGGTCGACGTGTTCCAGACCGGCAGCGGCACCAGCAGCAACATGAACATGAACGAGGTGCTGGCGACCCTGGCCACGCGCGCCCTGGGCCGCGAGGTGCATCCCAACGACCACGTGAACGCCTCGCAGTCCAGCAACGACGTCTTCCCCACCAGCATCCACCTGGCAGCGACGACGGCGCTGACGCAGCAGCTGCTGCCCGCGCTGGACCATCTCGCTGCCGCCCTGGAGCGCCAGGCCGAGCGGTTGTCGGAGGTGGTCAAGAGCGGGCGTACGCACCTCATGGACGCCACCCCCGTCACCCTGGGGCAAGAGTTCGGCGGCTATGCCGCGCAGGTGCGCTACGGCATCGAACGCCTGCAGGCAGTGATTGGTCGGCTGGCCGAGCTGCCGCTGGGAGGCACCGCCGTCGGCACGGGGATCAACACCCCCGCCGGGTTCGCGGCGCAGGTCGTCGCCGAGCTGGGCGAGCCGTTCACCGAGGCTCGCAACCACTTCGAGGCGCAGGGCGCCCGGGACGCCCTGGCCGAGGTGAGCGGACAGCTGCGCACCGTCGCTGTGTCGCTCGTCAAGATCTGCAACGACCTGCGATGGATGGGGTCCGGGCCGCGCGCCGGGCTCGGCGAGATCCGGTTGCCGGACCTGCAGCCGGGCAGCTCGATCATGCCCGGCAAGGTGAACCCGGTGCTGCCCGAAGCCGTGCTGCAGGTCTGCGCCCAGGTGATCGGCAACGACGCGACGATCGGGTTCGCCTGTGCCAGCGGCTCGTTCGAGCTGAACGTCATGATGCCGGTGATGGGCACGGCACTGCTGCAGTCCCTGCGGCTGCTGTCGAGCTCGACGCGGCTGCTGGCTGATCGGTGCATCGACGGCATCGAGGCGGACGTCGAGCACTGTCGTGCCCTGGCTGAAGGTTCGCCCAGCATCGTCACGCCGCTGAACCGCTACCTCGGCTACGAGGAGGCGGCCGCGATCGCCAAGCAGGCCCTGGCGGAGCAGCGCACGATCCGCGAGGTGGTGCTGGCACGCGGGCACGTGCCGTCGAAGCTGACCGAGCAGCAGCTGGACGCGGCTCTGGACGTCCTGGCGATGACCCGACCGCCCGCCTGACCCCTGTCCGACGGAAGACGTCGGGCCACTCTCGTGCCCGCGCGGAAGCCCCCGCGACGTCCGCCTGACTAGCGTGCGTCCATGGTCCAGTCCCACCCTCCGAGCACCGCAGCGCGGCTTTTCGCGCGGTTGCGCGCCCGGGAACAGGTCCCGGCGCTCCCGACGCAGGTCGGACCCGAGCCGGAGCAGCAGCACGCCTGGCGCTCGCTGGCCCTGGCCCTACGGATCGGCGAGCAGCTGCTGTCCGGGGGAGCGGGAGCCGGAGACGTCACGGCGGCGATCGCGCGGGTGACCGACGCCGCCGGGCTGCTCCGCTGCGAGGCCGACGTCACGTACACGGTCATCACCATCTCCTACAGCCGCGGCGAGGACGAGGCCCCGGTGACGGCCTCACGGTTCGTCCGCCGCTACGGCTACGACGGCACGCGCCTGGTAGGCGTGCACCGGGTGGTGGAGGACCTGGTCGCCGGCACGGTCGACGTCGTCGGAGCGCAGGAGCGGGTGGACGGGCTGCGGCGCGCTCCGCACCCCTATCCGCGCTGGGTGGCGACGGCCAGCTGGGCGGGCCTGGCTGCGGCGATCGCCGTGCTGCTGGGCGGAGCCCCGGTCGTCGTGCTGACCGCCTTCGTGGCCACCGTGGTCATCGACCGGACCAATCGCCGGCTCAACGGTCGGCAGGTGCCGTTCTTCTACCAGTACGTCGTCGGTGGCGCGATCGCCACAGCGTCCGCTGCCGTGCTCGCGCTGGCCGGACTTCCGGTGAACCCGTCCCTGGTGGTCGCTGCCGGTCTGGTGGCCCTGCTGCCCGGCGGGCTGCTCGTGGGCTCCGTCCAGGACGCCCTCGGCGGGTTCCTGGTGACGGCGTCCGCACGCGGCCTGGAGGTCGTCCTGCTCGTCGCCGGCCTGCTGACCGGCGTCGCGCTGGTCCTGGACCTCGCTTCCGCCGCCGGGCTGATGCTCGAGCTGGACCCGACGGCTGCGCCCCCGACGCTGGCGCACGTCTGGGTGCGTGTCCTGGCTGCCGCTGCCGCGGCCGCCCTGTTCGCGCTGGCGAACTACGCCCCGCGCACGGTCGTGCTCGGCTCGGCCCTGGTCGGCGGACTGGGCTTCCTGGTGTTCGACGGGCTGCGGCTGGCGGGGCTGGCGACCGCGACCGCCACCGCCGGCAGCGCGATCGCCATGGGCATCGGCTGCCACCTGCTGGCGCAGCGCGTGCGGCTCGCGCCGCTGCTGCTGCTCGTGCCGGCGATCATCCCGCAGCTGCCGGGGCAGACGACCTTCCGGGCCATGCTCGCACTGAGCTCGGGCGAGCCCGCGCTGGGGTTCTCGCTCGCGCTCCGCGCCTTGACCATCGGCCTGGCGTTGGCGGCCGGGGTGCTGTTCGGTCAGCTGCTGGCCCAGCCGGTGACCCGGGACGTACGCCGGCTGGACCGTCGGCGTGGCCCGCGGCTGCTGCCCCCGGCGCTGCTGCAGCGGCGCGGCCGCGACCGCTGAGCGCTACAGCGAGAGGTCCTCTAGCATCTCGGTGACGAGCGCGGCGATCGGCGAGCGCTCGGAGCGGGTCAGCGTGACGTGGGCGAACAGCGGGTGACCCTTGAGCGTCTCGATGACCGCCGCCACCCCGTCGTGCCGACCTACTCGCAGGTTGTCCCGCTGAGCGACGTCGTGCGTCAGCACCACCCGCGAGCCCTGCCCCAGCCGCGACAGCACCGTCAGCAGCACCCCGCGTTCCAGCGACTGCGCCTCGTCGACGATGACGAACGCGTCGTGCAGCGACCGGCCCCGGATGTGGGTCAGCGGCAGCACCTCCAGCAGGCCGCGGGCCATCACCTCCTCGACGACCTCGGGCGCCACCAGCGCGCCCAGGGTGTCGAAGACCGCCTGCGCCCAGGGGCCCATCTTCTCGGAGGCGTCGCCGGGCAGGTAGCCCAGCTCTTGACCGCCGACGGCGTAGAGCGGACGGAACACGACGACCTTCTTGTGCGCCCGGCGTTCGAGCACCGACTCCAGTCCTGCGCACAGCGCCAGCGCCGACTTGCCGGTACCGGCCCGGCCACCGAGCGAGACGATGCCGACCTCGGGGTCCAGCAGCAGGTCGATGGCGATGCGCTGCTCGGCCGAGCGACCGTGCACGCCGAACGCCTCGCGGTCGCCGCGCACCAGCCGCACCGACTTGTCCGGAGCGACCCGGCCCAGTCCGCTGCCGCGCTCGGACAGCAGCACAAGACCCGTGTGCGTGGGCAGCTCGCGGGCCTCCGGCAGGTCGAGCACGCCGTCGGCGTAGAGCAGGTCGATGTCGGCGCCCGGCACCTCCAGCTCGGCCATGCCGGTCCAGCCGGTGCTGACCGCCAGCTCGGCGCGGTACTCCTGCGCCGTCAGGCCGATGGCGGCGGCCTTGACGCGCAGCGGCAGGTCCTTGGACACCAGCACCACGTCCGCGCCCTCGGCCGCGAGGTTGGCCGCGACAGCGAGGATCCGGCTGTCGCCGTCGCTGCCGCGCACCCCGGCCGGAAGCACTGCGGAGTCGATGTGGTTCAGCTCGACCCGCACCGTCCCCTGCGCGATCGGCAGCGGTCGGTCCAGCCGTCCGTGCCGGATCCGCAGGTCGTCGAGGACCCGCAGCGACTGCCGGGCGAACCAGCCGAGCTCGGGGTGGTCCCGCTTACCCTCGAGCTCGCTGACGACGATCAGGGGCAGGACGACCTCGTGCTCGTCGAAGCGGGCCAACGCTCCCGGGTCGGAGAGCAGGACGGACGTGTCGAGCACGAAGACGGTCATGAGAACCTCCGGCGCGCCTGGCTGCTGTGGCCGGGACCGGGCCGCGGGGGCCGGGCGCCGGCCCCGTCGAACGCAGGTACGCGCATCGGGCCTCCCGAGCGGACCGGCGCGACTGCCGACCGCCACCGACGACGCTAGGACGCGCCCGACCCCGGGGGCCTGCGACACACCGGGCCGACCTGATGAACTCCGCGGGTCGCGGCAGGGTCGCGTGCCCGGCTCAGGCTCCGAAGCGGCGCTGCCTCGCGGCGTACGCCCGCAGCGCGCGCAGGAAGTCGACCCGCCGGAAGTCGGGCCAGTACGCCTCGCAGAAGTAGAACTCGCTGCGCGCGCTCTGCCAGAGCAGGAAGCCGCCCAGGCGCTGCTCGCCGCTGGTGCGGATCACCAGGTCGGGGTCGGGTTGCCCGCGGGTGTAGAGGTGCTCAGCGATGTGCTCGACGTCGAGGAACTCGGCGACCTCCTCCAGGGTGGCGCCGGCGGCGGCGTGCGACTGCAGGAGCGAGCGGACGGCATCGGCGATCTCTCGGCGGCCGCCGTAGCCGATCGCCACGTTGACCTCCACCCCGGGACGGCCTGCCGTGCCCGCCGCCGCCTCCTTGAGCAGCCGCGCGGTGGTGTCCGGCAGCAGGTCCAGGGCGCCGACGATGTTGAGCGTCCAGCGGTTCTCCGGGCGGGCCAGGTCCAGCACGACCGTCTCGATGATCTTCAGCAGCGGGTCCAGCTCTGCCGCCGGTCGAGCGAGGTTGTCCGTCGACAGCAGCCAGATGGTGGCCAGCTCCACGCCGGCCTCGTCGCACCACCCGAGCAGGTCGGCGATCTTGTCTGCGCCGCGCTGGTGGCCTTCGGACGACGCGGCGCCCACAGCACGCGCCCAGCGGCGGTTGCCGTCGAGGATGACGCCGACATGCTTCGGGACCGCGGCGCCGCCACGGCCGAGCGAGCCGGCCAGCCGACGCTCGTACACCCCGTACGCGACGTCCCGCAGGCCCACGCCGTCTCCCGTTCGCTGGCGCCGGCTCTCGGCTCGGAGGTGCCGAACAGCCTTCTGGCACGCAGCGTAACGGTCCCGCCGGCAGAGTCTGGCTGCGACGGCCGCTCCGGAGCCGGGACGCACGGGCGGGAGCCGGTCAGCCGCGGTGGGTCGCCTCCGGCGCGTCGGCGGCCCGAGTGCACTCGCGGACCAGAGCCTCCAGGAACGCAAGCAGTCCGGCGCTGTCCAGCACCGCGCGGAGTCCGACGCCGGCGCCGCCCCAGGCGTCCAGCACGGCGGTCGCGCTCAGCCGCCAGCGGCCGGGGTCCGGGCCGGTCCCGGGCTGCCAGCGGCGCTCCTCGCGGAGCGTGACGCGCAGCTCACCGGCGCTGGTCAGGTCGTCAGGGTCCCGCGACAGGAGCGACAGGAGCTCTCGATCACGCGGCACGAACCGTCGCGCGTCGCGCCAGACCTGCTCCGGGTCGCGGCCTGCGTGCGTGGCCCACGTGCGCAGTCCCTGTTCCAGACCGGACGAGGGAAAGGCCCGGGGATCGAGCTGGCGAACCTCACGCAGGCGGGCGGCCGTCGTGGCCAGCAACCAGCCGCAGCGTTCGCCGACCTCCGAGAAGTCCGCGCCGTCGCGCAGCAGCCGCAGCGTGACCTCGTACGGGGCACCCTCGCGGTCCAGCACCGGGACCGGCAGCACGCTGAGCAGCGAACCGTCCAGGCAGCGCAGGTCGGCCACGGAGTTCTCCGCTCGGCAGGGTGTCGACGGTCAGGACGGCGTCGACAGGGGGGTGCGACGACTGCGCCCCGCCCGGGACGTTCCGGACGGGGCGCAGGCGACGTGCGGGGGTCAGGCCTTGGTGAGCCGCTCGACCAGGGCATGGTGCTCGTCCTTGATCGCCTGCGGCAGGCGCTCGCCGAACTGCTCGAAGTACTCGGGCATCAGCGACGCCTCCTGCTTCCAGACCTCGGTGTCGACGCTGAGCAGCAGATCCAGGTCTGCCTCGGGCATGTCCAGCCCGTCCAGGTCGAGGGCCCCCTTGGTCGGCAGGATGCCGATGGCGGTCTCCTTGCCCTCGGCGTTGCCGTCGAGGCGGTCGACGATCCACTTCAGCACGCGAGAGTTCTCGCCGAACCCGGGCCACAGCCACTTGCCCTCGGGGTCCTTGCGGAACCAGTTCACGTAGTAGAGGCGCGGCAGCTTGTCGGCGTCGCCGCGCGCCGTCGCCTCGGCACCGAGCTTGACCCAGTGGCCGATGTAGTCGCCCATGTTGTAGCCGCAGAAGGGCAGCATGGCGAAGGGGTCACGACGCAGCTGGCCGATCGCGCCGGCGGCGGCCGCGGTGGTCTCGGAGGAGACCGACGCGCCCAGGAAGGCGCCGTGCTGCCAGTTGAACGACTCGGTGACCAGCGGGACGGCGGTCGCACGCCGGCCTCCGAACAGGATCGCCGAGATCGGGACGCCCTTGGGGTCCTCCCACTCCGGCGCGATGGTCGGGCACTGACCGGCCGGCGTCGTGAAGCGCGAGTTCGGGTGCGCGGCGGGCGTCTCGGACGCGGGCGTCCAGTCGTTGCCCTTCCAGTCGGTCAGGTGCGCGGGCGCCTCGTCGGTCAGGCCCTCCCACCACACGTCACCGTCGTCGGTGAGGGCGACGTTGGTGAAGATGCTGTTGCCGGTGAAGGTCTGCACGGCGTTGGCGTTGGTGTCGTCGCCGGTGCCCGGCGCGACGCCGAAGAAACCCGCTTCGGGGTTGATCGCGTAGAGGCGGCCGTCGTCACCGAAGCGCATCCAGGCGATGTCGTCGCCGACGGTCTCGACCTTCCAGCCCGGGATGCTGGGGGTGAGCATCGCCAGGTTGGTCTTGCCGCACGCGCTGGGGAAGGCGGCCGTGACGTAGCGGGCCTCGCCGCTCGGCGGGGTGAGCTTCAGGACGAGCATGTGCTCGGCTAGCCAGCCCTCGTCGCGGGCCATGACGGACGCGATGCGGAGCGCGAAGCACTTCTTGCCCAGCAGCGCGTTGCCGCCGTAGCCCGAACCGTAGGACCAGATCTCGCGGGTCTCGGGGTAGTGGACGATGTACTTGGTGTCGCTGCAGGGCCACGGCACGTCGGCCTGGCCCTCGGCCAGCGGTGCACCGACGGTGTGCACGGCCGGGACGAAGAAGCCGTCGTCACCGATCTGGTCCAGCGCCGCCTGGCCCATGCGGGTCATGATCTTCATGCTGACGACGACGTACGGGCTGTCGGTGATCTCGACGCCCAGCTGGGAGATGTCACCGCCGAGCGGGCCCATGCAGAAGGGCACCACGTACATCGTGCGCCCGCGCATCGCCCCGTCGAACAGCGGGTTCAGCGTCGCCCGCATCTCCGCGGGCGCCATCCAGTTGTTGGTCGGCCCGGCGTCGATCTCCTGCTCGGAGCAGATGAAGGTGCGGTCCTCGACCCGGGCGACGTCGCTCGGGTCCGAGGTGGCGTAGAAGCTGTTCGGGCGCTTGGCCTCGTCGAGCTTGGTGAAGGTGCCCTGCTCCACCAGCAGCGAGGTCAGCCGCTGCCACTCCTGCTCGGAGCCGTCGGCCCACTCGACCCGGTCCGGCTTGGTCAGCCGCGCGATCTCGCCCACCCACTCGAGCAGCTTCTGGTTCTTGGTGGGGGCCGAGTCCAGCCCGGGAATCGTGGACGCCGTCGTCATGACTGCCTCTCCGTCGAGGTGTGCCGGAGGCCACCTGCCAGCGGGCTTGGCGGTCCGACCGAGTAGGAGGATGCTACCCGTGGGGGCCCTACCCTGATCTGTGAGATCACGCACCCATCCCGACAGCAGGAGCCCCGTGCAGGACGTCGTCGAAGCCAAGGTCGCCGAGATCACCGCGGCGATCAAGCCCCGCCTGCGCGGAGTGCTGCACGAAGCGGCCTTCGCCATCTCGCTGGTCACCGGGACGGTGCTCGTCTGCCTGTCCGAGGGGGCTCGCGAGCGCACCGCCAGCGCCATCTACGCGGCCAGCGTCGCGTTGCTGTTCGGGACGTCGGCGGCCTACCACCGCGGGCCCTGGACCGGCCGGGCCCAGGAGGTCATGAAGCGGCTGGACCACTCGATGATCTTCGTGCTCATCGCCGGCACGTACACGCCCTTCGCGCTGCTGCTGCTCGACGGCTGGCAGCGGTGGACGGTGCTGGGCATCGTCTGGGGCGGCGCCGTGCTGGGGGTGGTGCTGCGCAACGCCGTGCGACGCCCGGCCCGCTGGCTGTTCGTCGCGCTCTACCTGTCGCTGGGCTGGGTGGCTCTGGGCGTGCTGCCGCAGATCCTGTCGGCCGGCGGCGTCGCCGTGCTGGTGCTGCTGCTCGTCGGTGGGCTCTTCTACAGCCTGGGCGCGGTCGTCTACGGGCTGCAGCGCCCCGATCCCTCGCCGCGCTGGTTCGGCTTCCACGAGGTCTTCCACGCCCTGACGCTGCTGGCCTTCGTCACGCACTACCTCGCGGTGTCCTTCGCCACCTACGGCGCCGCGACGACCTGACCGGCTCCTACGGTCGCGCGCGGACGGACAGCTGCTCGCGCAGACGGTCGGGATCGGTCGTCGGCGCCTCGCAGACGAACCCCCGGCAGACGTAGGCGGCCCCGGACGGGCGGCCCTCGGCCAGCGGACCGGACGTGACCACGACCGCGCCCGGCGAGGTACCCAGGCGCGCGACGTCGAGCAGGTCCGGTCGGTCCAGCACGACGACCTCCGCCGGCCCCGCCAGCAGGGCCTCGCCGGCCGCGGCAGCCCAACCGGCGAAGCGGGCGTGCCGGCCCATCAGCGGTGCGACGGTGCGCAGCGCCTGCTCAGCGGCGTCGCGGTAGCGCTGCTCCCCGGTCATCGCGGCGCACGTGAGCAGCGCCTGCGCAGCGGCGGCGAGCCCGGACGGCGTGGCGTTGTCGGTGGGGTCCTGCGGCCGGCGCACCAGCGTCTCGGCGTCGTCGGCGGTGTCGTAGAAGCCGCCGCGGCTGTCGGAGAACTGGTCCAGCACGACGTCGAGCAGGGCGCGGGCCGCGGCCAGGCGGCGTACGTCGCCTGTCGCGGAGAACAGCGCCAGCAGACCCTCGGCGACGTCGGCGTAGTCCTCCAGCACGCCGACGTTGCGCCCGGCCCGACCGTCGCGGGAGGTGCGGGCCAGCCGGCCCCTGGACCAGTGGACGCGGCCGAGCAGGTCGGCGCACGCGTCGGCGGCGGCGACGTAGTCGGGACGGTCCAGCAGCACGCCGGTCTCGGCGAGCGCGGCGATGGCGAGCCCGTTCCACGCGGCCACGACCTTGTCGTCGCGGCCGGGTTGTGGACGCGCCTCGCGCACCTCGCGCAACCGGTCGCACACGCGGGCGTAGCGGTCGACGTCGTCGGGCTCGAGCAGGCGCTGCAGGACGCTGCTGCCGTGCTCGAAGGTGCCGGTCGCCGTGACCTCGAACTGGGTGGCGGCCCAGGCGCCGTCGGCGTCGCCGAGCGCGTCGGCGAGCTGCGCACGCGTCCAGACGTAGGTCAGGCCCTCCTCGCCGTGGGTGTCGGCGTCCAGGGCCGAGGCGAAGCCCCCCTCGGGCGTCCGGAGGTCCCGCAGCAGGAAGTCGGCGGTCTCGACGGCGACGCGACGCGCGGCGGCGTCACCGGTGGCCCGCCACAGGTGCGTGTAGACGCGCAGCAGCAGCGCGTTGTCGTAGAGCATCTTCTCGAAGTGCGGAACGACCCACCGGGCGTCGACGCTGTAGCGCGCGAAGCCACCTGCGAGCTGGTCGTAGAGGCCTCCTGCGGCCATCGCCCGGCAGGTATGGGCTGCCAGGTCCAGACCGTCGCCGGTGCGGGCATGGTGCCGCAGCAGGAACTCCAGCACCATCGACGGCGGGAACTTCGGAGCGCTGCCGAAACCGCCGTGCACTCCGTCGAAGGAGGTGCGCAGCGAGGCGTACGCCTGGTCCAGCAGCGCCGGGGTGACGTCGGCTCGCGCGTCCGCGACGGGCTTGGCGAGCCGTGCGACGACGTCGGCCCCGGCCGCCTCGACCTCGTCGCGGCGGTTCTCCCAAGCGCCCGCCACCGACTCGAGCACCTGCCGGAAGCTGGGCATGCCCTGCTTGGGCTCCAGCGGCCAGTAGGTGCCGCAGAAGAACGGCTCGCCCCGGGCGGTGAGGAAGCTGGTCATCGGCCAGCCGCCGTGACCGGTCATCGCCTGGACAGCCTCCATGTAGACCGCGTCGACGTCGGGCCGTTCTTCGCGGTCGACCTTGACGTTGACGAACCGGGCGTTCATGTACGCGGCCGTCTCGTCGTGCTCGAAGCTCTCGTGCGCCATCACGTGGCACCAGTGGCACGCTGCGTACCCGATGCTCAGGAGCACCGGCACGCCGCGCTTCTCGGCCTCGGCGAACGCTTCGGGTCCCCATTCCTGCCAGTCGACGGGATTGCCGGCATGCTGCTGCAGGTAGGGGCTGGTGGACTCGGCGAGACGGTTGGGCACCCGGTCAGCCTCCCCTACCGCTCAGGCCCCGGCGTTGAAGGTGTCCGGGTCGGGGCCGAGCCGCTTGCCGACGTCCAGGCCGCTGACCTGCGCCAGGTCACCCTGGTCGAGCTCGAAGCCGAAGACGTCCAGGTTGCTGGCGATCCGCTCCGGGGTGACGGACTTCGGGATGACGACGTTGCCGAGCTGCAGGTGCCAGCGGAGCACGACCTGCGCCGGACTGACCCCGTGCTTGGCCGCGACGGCGCCGAGCGCTGCGGACTCGAGGAGCTCGCCCCCCTGACCGAGCGGGCTCCACGCCTCGGTGGCGATGCCGTGCTCGGCGTGGAAAGCGCGCAGCTCGGCCTGCGGGAACCACGGGTGCAGCTCGATCTGGTTGACCGCAGGCACGATCTCGGTGGCGACGAACAAGCGCCGCAGGTGCGTCGGCGTGAAGTTCGAGACGCCGAGCGCGCGGGTGCGCCCGGCGGCGTAGACCTCCTGCAACGCGTGCCAGGTGTCGATCCAGGCATTCTTGGCCGGGACGGGCCAGTGCACCAGATAGAGGTCCAGCTGTTCGAGGCCGAGCTTGTCCAGACTGACCTCGAAGCCCTTCGCGGCATCCTTGCCCTGGTCGCTGTTCCACAGCTTGGTGGTGATGAACAGCTCGTCGCGGGCCAGCCCCGACGCCGCGATCGCCCGGCCGACGCCCTCCTCGTTCTCGTACACGGCGGCGGTGTCGATGCTGCGATAGCCGGCCTCCAAGGCCAGCGAGACGACCTTCTCCGCTTCATCCGGCGGCACCTGGAAGACCCCGAAGCCGAGCTGGGGCATCTGCACGCCGTTGTTGAGCGACAGGGACGGGACGTCGGGCACAGGGACTCCTCGTGGCGGTTCGGCGGGGGGCGGCTGTGGTCCTCCCCCGCTGCTCGGCGGGCACACGCGGCGCGGACGTGAGCCGTCGTGCAGCCGGTGGCCCTGTCCTCGCCGGCGTGGGTGAGCACGCAAAGATCGGCGTGGCCGACCTGGGACACTGAGCCGTGCCCGGACCGCTGCTCGTCACGTCGACCTGGACGGTGCCCGAGGCAGAGCTGTCCTGGCGGTTCTCCCGATCCTCGGGGCCGGGCGGTCAAGGCGTGAACACCACCGACAGCCGCGCAGAGCTGTCCTTCGACGTAGCGAGCGCCACGTCGGTCCCGGAGCACCTGCGTGAACGGCTCGTGCGGCGGCTGGCCGGACGCCTGGTCTCCGGGGTGGTGACCGTCTCCGCGAGCGAGCACCGGAGCCAGCTGCAGAACCGCGAGGCCGCCGAGCAGCGGCTTGCTCAGTTGCTGCGCCAGGGCGTCGCACCACCGGCGCCGACGCGCCGTCCCACCCGACCGACCCGCGGCTCGAAAGAGCGGCGGCTCGCTGGGAAGAAGCGACGGTCGGAGGTGAAGAAGGGGCGTCGGGGCGACCACGAGTAGTTCGCGTCGTCCAGCGCGGCCCCGGTGCTGGGCAGTGCTCAACCACGTAGCCGGAACTAGGCTCGACGCCATGCCTTGGCATGGGCGCAGCGTTGCCTCCGTCGGCTGGGGCGGCATGGCGTTGCTGACCGGCACGCTGATGGGTTGCGGACCGACGTCCGTCGACGAGGACGGACGCGCGACCGGCGCCTGCCGGCGTGAGGTCCAGGCCCGGGCGCCCGGCTCGGACCTGCGCAGCACGGTCCGCGACCAGGGCCGGAACGGCTGGCATGTGAACGTCTGGGTCGACAAGGTCGCCCGGGGCACCCCGGACTACAGCTGCGAGGTGGTGCGCGACGCGAGAGCCGAGGCGGGCTACCGGGTTGTCCAGGTCCGCCCCTCGTGACGCGAATCTCGACCTGACTGTCGCTCGGCCGTCGCTGCGACGATGTCGACAACTGCCATCATCGTCGCCTGGGTAAGGACATTCGCGCCTGGGCAGCCGCGTGATCGGCACGTGGTCGATCGAGACCGGCGACGCCTGCAGGCGGGACGGAATGGCAGCGATAGGTGCCGGTCGCGGCGGTACTGCGTGGCGCTCTACTCGGCCGGGTCCAGCTCCGCGCGGAGCCATGACGCCAACCTAGAACCAACCTGCGACAAAATCGGTCGCCAGAACCACTGTGCAGCAGACAATTTCGTGAATCTGCGAGCGTGTGCTGCCTGAGCAGTCCTAGCTCGTCGGCGGGTCGTCCTGCCCACGCACCGGCTGCTCCGGAAACTCCCGCGGCAACCTCTTCAGCCGTCCGTTCATGTTGCGGATCAGGAAGACCGTCGCAATGATCATGAGCACGACGATGAGCAGACCGAGCGGTCCGGCCTGCACCAGCTCGGGGTCGACGGCCAGCAGCGTCGTCATGCGCCCACCCGCTCTCGCACACCGGCGAACAGGTCGTCCTCGATCTGCCCTGGCGCCACGCTCGGTTCGAGCAGCGAGCGGGCGAGCTGGAAGTCCTCGTACGGCCAGGTCTCCTGCTGCAGCTCGATCGGGCAGGCGAACCAGCGACCGGTCGGGTCGACCTGCGTCGCATGTGCGATCAGCGCCGCGTCACGCACCGGGAAGTACTCCGCGCACGGCACCGACGTGGTGAGCCGCTCGGCGTCGCCCGGCTTGTCCTCCCAGCCGGTGAGCCATTCGCCGTAGGGCGAGTCGACCTTGGCCGCCAGCATCGCGTCGTGCAGCTTCTCCAGCCGGCTCTTGTGGAAGGTGAGGTTGTAGTACAGCTTCAGCGGCTGCCACGGCTCGCCCGCCTCGGGGAAACGATCCGGGTCTCCCGCCGCCTCGAACGCCGCGACCGACACCAGGTGGCAACGGATGTGGTCCGGGTGCGGATAGCCGCCGTTCTCGTCGTAGGTGGTCATGACGTGCGGGCGCTGCTGGCGCACGACCCGCACCAGCGCCTCGGTCTGCTCCTCGAGGTCGCCGACCGCGAAGCAGCCCTCCGGCAGCGGCGGCAGCGGGTCGCCCTCGGGGAGCCCGGAGTCGACGAAGCCCAGGAAGACCTGCCGCACGCCGAGGATCTCGCGCGCCCGCTCCATCTCGCGAGCGCGCACGCCGGTGATGTCGGCGAGCACGTCCGGACGGTCCATCGCCGGGTTCAGCACCGAGCCGCGCGAGCCGTCGGTGAGCGTGACGACGAGGACGTCGACGCCCTCGACCGCGTACCGGGCCATCGTGGCGGCGCCCTTGCTCGACTCGTCGTCGGGGTGCGCGTGCACGCACATCAGGCGCAGCTGGTCGTCCACCGGGTCCTCCACGTCGTGCGTCAGGCCGCCCGGACCGGTCCGGGGGACACTCTCCATCGTCGTCTACCAACACCGCCCGACGCCTCAGGAGTCCCGTGAGCACGCCCACAGCCCCCCGGCGCCGGCCGGACGGCCGCTACGACCAGCCTTCCCTGCTCGGGCAGCGGGTGCTCGCGGTCGTGCTCGGCACGCTGTTCGTCGGTCTGCTGGTCGCCATCGGGGTCGCGCTGTACAACCGCTACGGCGGCGAGCAGGTCCGCGGCCGCGTCGTCAGCTTCGACATCCAGTCCGACGCGCGCGTCGTGCTGGACGTCGAGGTCAGCAAGTCAGCCGGCGGCACGGCCTACTGCGTCGTGCGCGCCCGCGGGCGTGACGGTGCCGAGGTCGGACGTGACGTCGCGGTGCTCGACGCCACCGGCTCCGCCGACCGCACCGCCCGCGGCACCTTCACCCTGGCGACGACGGCGCGGGCCGTGACCGGTGAGCTCGGTGGCTGCACCGCGATGCGCCTGACGCCCGCGGACATCACCCCGCGTCCGCGCTGATCCCCCTGACAGCGGCAGCCGGCCGGTAACCTCGCCCGATGAGTACCGACGCCGCACAGCAGACCACCTGGCTCACCCAGGAGGCCTACGACCGCCTGTCGCGTGAGCTGGAGGAGGCCAAGGGCCCCCGGCGCGCCGACATCGTCGCCAAGATCGAGGCCGCCCGCGAAGAGGGCGACCTGAAGGAGAACGGCGGCTATCACGCTGCCAAGGACGAGCAGGGCAAGCTCGAGGCGCGGATCCGCCAGCTCACCCAGCTGCTGCGCGACGCCCGGGTCGGCGACGCTCCGACCACCGCGGGCGTGGCTGGTCCGGGCATGGTCGTCGAGGTCCGCTACGACGGTGACGACAGCGACACCGAGACGTTCCTGATCGGCTCGCGCGAGGACAAGGCCGACATCCCCGTCTACTCCGCGAACAGCCCGCTGGGCCTGGCGCTCACCGGCGCGACGATCGGGGACACCGTCAGCTACCGGCTGCCCAACGGCACCTCGATGTCGGTCGAGCTGCTGTCGGCCGAGCCGTACACCGGCTGATCGTGCTCAGGCCGGGCTGACGACGTAGCCGGCGGCGGCCAGCGCAGCGACCACCTGCGCGCCGTGCCGCGGCCCACGCGTCTCCAGCTCGAGCTCGACGGCCACCTCGTCCAGGTGCAGCTCGGCCCCGGTGCGCCGGTGCTCGACGTCGAGCACGTTCGCGCCCTCGGCTCCCAGCGTGGCGAGCATGCGGGCCAGCTCGCCCGGCCGGTCCGGGATCGCGACATGCAGCGACTGGAAGCGGCCTGCCGCCACCAGCCCGTGCCGGATCACCTTGCCGAGCAGCAGCGGGTCGATGTTGCCGCCGGAGACCACGGCGACCACCGGCGCCTGGAAGGCCTCCGGGTCCTCCATCAACGCTGCCACGGCCGCCGCCCCCGCCGGTTCGACGACCAGCTTCGCCCGCTCCAGGCACAGCAGCAGCGCCCGGGACAGCGCGTCGTCGTCGACGGTCACGAGGTCGTCGACCAGGTCGCGGACCAGGGCGAAGGGCACCTCGCCGGGGCACCCGACGGCGATCCCGTCCGCCATGGTCGACATGCTCGCCAGCGGCACCGGTCGACCGGCCGCCAACGACGCCGGGAAGGCCGCGGCCCCGGTCGCCTGCACCCCCACCACGCGCACGTCCGGACGCAACGCCTTGACCGCCACCGCAACCCCGGCGAGCAGACCGCCGCCGCCGGTGCACACCACCACCGTCCGCACGTCGGGACGCTGCTCCAGCAGCTCGAGCCCGACGGTGCCCTGTCCGGCGACGATGTCGACGTGGTCGAACGGGTGGATCAGCACCGAGCCCGTCTCGTCGGCGAACTGCTTCGCCGCGACGAGCGCCTCGTCGACGGAGTGCCCGGCGAAGCGCACCTGCGCGCCGTAGCCCTCCGTGGCCGCCACCTTCGGCAGCGGCGCCGCCTCCGGCATGAACACCGTCGACGCCGCGCCGAGCAACGACGCCGCGAGCGCCACGCCCTGCGCGTGGTTGCCGGCGCTGGCGGCGACCACGCCACGGGAACGCTCGTCGTCGGTCAGCCGGGCGATGCGCGTGTACGCCCCGCGGATCTTGAACGAGCCGGCGCGCTGGAGGTTCTCGCACTTGAGCCACACGTCGCCGCCGACCCGGTCGGACAGGCTGGGCAGGTGGGCGAGCGGCGTCGTCCGGACCACGCCCGCGAGCAGCGCCCGGGCGGCACGGACGTCGTCCAGGCTCACGGTCTGCGTCATGGACCGAGCATGTCAGGCGGGCCTGGCACAGGTGCGCAGCCGGACGTACGCTCGACCGGTGACGCAGATGCCCGTGATGTCCACCATGCCGGCGTTCTCGACCCTGGGCGCGCTGCGCGCAGTCGGGCACGAGGCGTCGACGGTCAAGGCCGAGATCCGCGGGAACCTGCTGGCCCGGCTCTCGGCCGGCGAGTCGGCGTTCCCCGGCATCCTGGGCTTCGAGGACACCGTGCTGCCGCAGGTCGAGCGGGCGTTGCTGGCCGGCCACGACCTGGTGCTGCTCGGTGAGCGCGGCCAGGGCAAGACCCGGCTGATCCGCACGCTGGTCGGCCTGCTGGACGAGTGGACGCCCGTGCTCACCGGGTCCGAGCTCAACGAGCACCCCTACGAGCCGATCTCGGTGTGGGGCCGACGGCAGGTCGCCGAGCACGGCAACGACACCCCCATCAGCTGGCTGCACCGCAGCCGCCGCTACGGCGAGAAGCTCGCGACGCCCGACACCTCGGTCGGCGACCTCATCGGCGACATCGACCCGATCAAGGTGGCCGAGGGTCGCACCCTCGGCGACCCGGAGACCATCCACTACGGGCTGGTGCCACGCACCAACCGGGGCATCTTCAGCGTCAACGAGCTGCCCGACCTCGCCGAGCGCATCCAGGTGGCGCTGCTGAACGTGCTCGAGGAGCGCGACATCCAGGTGCGCGGCTACAGCCTGCGGCTGCCGCTGGACCTGCTGCTCGTCGCCAGCGCCAACCCGGAGGACTACACCAACCGCGGCCGCATCATCACTCCCTTGAAGGACCGGTTCGGCGCGGAGGTGCGTACGCACTACCCGCTGTCGCTCGCCGACGAGGTGGCGCTGATCCACCAGGAGGCGGTCCTGTCCTGGCCCGCGACCCACGTCGACGTCCCCCCGCACCTGGTCGAGATCGTCGCCCGCTACACCCGGCTGGTCCGCGAGAGCCCGCAGGTCGACCAGCGCTCCGGCGTCAGCGCCCGGTTCGCCGTGGCCGCCACCGAGACCGTCGCCGCCTCAGCGGTGCGCCGGGCCGCGATCACCGGTGAGGGGCACGGCGTCGCGCGCGTCTGCGACCTGCCGTCGGTCGTCGCCGCGTCCCGCGGCAAGGTCGAGTTCGAGGCGGCCGAGGAGGGTCGCGAGCTGGAGGTCCTGCACCACCTGCTGCGTCGCGCCACCGCCGACACCTTCCGCGCCCTGCTGGCCGGCGCCGACCTGTCCGGTCTGCAGGCGCGTTTCGACGAGGGAGCGACGGTCGAGACCGGCGACCTGGTCCCTGCCAAGGACCTGCTCGCCCGGCTCGGCAGCGTGCCCGGGCTGGCGGCGATCCTGGCCCGGCTGGGCGTGGAGCAGGAGTCGCCGGGGTTGGCCGCCGCCGCGCTGGAGTTCGCGCTGGAAGGGCTGCACCTGAACCGTCGGCTGGCCAAGGACGAGCTGGCGGGCCGGACGGTCTACGGCGGATGAGCGACGCCCTCCCGCCGCACCCGCGTACCGACCTCCATCCGGACACCCCGGACGTCGGGGCGCTGCGGCGACGGGTGCTGCTGGCGGCGCTGCTGACGCTGGTGGCGTTCGTGGGCCTCGGCATCGCGCTGTCGTCGACCGCTGCCCCCGACTGGCTGCTGCTGCCGGCGATGGTGCTCGTCTACGCGGGCGTGGTCCGCCCCGTCATGCGCCCGGTGCGCGCGGCGATGAAGCTGCGGCGCGCGCTGGCCTACCAGGCTTTCCTCGACGGCAAGGACACCGCGTGAGCGCCGACGGCGAGCCGCGGCCGGCGCCTTCCTACGACAAGGCCGCCCGGCAGGCCGAGCGGGCCCGGGTGTACCGGTTGTCGCGGCTGCCCCCGCTCTACGACTTCGCTCAGCAGGGGCGCCTGCAGGCGGGTCTGGCGCTGCTGCTGCAGACGCTCGCGGCGTTCGTCGTCGGCCTGGTGCCGCTACGCCTGGTGACCGGCGACTGGCTGCCTCGAGGGGCCGCCGTGGTCGTGCTCCTCGCTGCGCTCGGGGTGCAGGCGCTGAGCCGCTACCTGAACGCGCGCGCCGGCCGCACATGAGCGCCTCGGCCTATCGCTACGGGACCTGGTCCGGCGGCCGCGACCCGCTCGAGCCACCGTTCGACGTCGCCTCGGCCCTGGACGAGATCGGCGCGTCCGTGCTCGACGGCGCCAGCCCTCGGCAAGCCCTGCGCGACCTGCTGCGGCGCGGTACCGAAGGACTGCGCGGGCTGGACGAGCTGCGTCGCAAGATCGCCAAGCAGCAGCGGCAGGCCCGGCAGAAGGGTCGGCTGGACGGCACCCTGGAGCAGGTGCGTGCGCTGCTGGACGAGGCCGTCGAGCTGGAGAAGGCGGCGTTGTTCCCCGACCCGTCCGACGGCGCGCGGCTGCAGGAGCTCGAGCTCGACACGCTGCCCGCCGACACCGCGCGCGCCGTGCAGGCGCTCAAGCCCTACGGCTGGCGCAGCCCGCAGGCCCGGGCGGCGTACGAGCAGATCGACGACCTGCTGCGGCGGGAGGTGCTGGACAGCCAGTTCCGTGGGATGAAGCAGGCGCTGGAGGGCGCTGACCCGGCGGCGATGCAGGCCGTCAAGGACATGCTGAACGATCTCAACGCCATGCTGGCGGCCGACGCCCGCGGCGAGCACACGCCGGAGCAGTTCGACCAGTTCATGGCCGAGCACGGCGAGTTCTTCCCGTCCGGCCCGGAGAACCTCGCCGAGCTCGTCGACGACCTCGCCCGCCGCGCAGCCGCCCAGCAGCGGCTGATGGACTCGCTCACCCCGCAGCAGCGCCAGGAGCTCGGCGAGCTGATGCAGGTGCGATGGACCTCGATCTCGCCGCGCAGATGGCCCAGCTCGGCGACAGCCTGCGCGCCGCCCGCCCCGACCTGCCGTGGGGCGGGCGCGAGCGGATGCGGGGCGAGCAGGGCATGGGGCTCGGCGACGCCACGACGGCGCTGGAAGAGCTCGCCGACCTCGACGACCTGGAGGCCTCGCTCGGCCAGGACTACCCGGGCGCCTCGTTGGACGACATCGACGAGGCCGCCGTGCAGCGGGCGCTCGGAAGGGGCGCCGTCGACGATGTCGCGGCGCTGCGCCGGATCGAGCGCGAGCTGAGCGAGCAGGGCTACCTCACCCGCGACGCCCGCGGCCGCCTCGAGCTGACACCGCGGGCCGTGCGGCGCCTCGGCGCCACCGCGCTGCGCACGGTCTTCCGACGGCTGGAGGCACGCGGACGCGGGGCCCACGACGTGCAGGACGCCGGCGCCGCCGGCGAGGCCACCGGAGCCACCCGCGCGTGGGCGTTCGGAGACGAGCAGCCGCTGGACGTCGTGCGCACGGTCCGCAACGCGGTGCTGCGCGCCGGGATCGCCGGTTCGGGCGGCGTCCTGCATTTGCACGTCGACGACTTCGAGGTGGTCGAGACCGAGCGGCGCACGACCGCCGCCGTGGCGCTGCTGGTCGACCTGTCGTTCTCGATGGAGATCAACGGCGTGTGGGGCGAGGCGAAGCAGACCGCGCTGGCCCTGCACAGCCTCGTGACGACGAAGTACCCGCAGGACGCCATCGAGATCATCGGCTTCAGCGACTACGCGCAGGTGCTCTCGCCGGAGAAGCTCGCCGGCCTGGACGCCCAGCGGGTGCAGGGCACCAACCTGCAGCACGCGCTGATGCTCGCCGGCCGGCACCTGGGCAAGCATCCCGACGCCGAACCGGTCGTGCTGGTCGTCACCGACGGCGAGCCCACCGCCCACCTCACCCGCGACGGCGACGCGCAGTTCTGCTGGCCGCCGCTGCCCGAGACGCTCGAGCTGACGATGGCCGAGGTCGAGCGCGTCACGCGTCGCGGCGCCACCATCAACGTGTTCATGCTCGACGACCAGCCGCGCCTGGTGCACTTCGTCGAAGGCCTCGCCGCGCGCAACGGGGGCCGCGTGTTCGCCCCCGACCCGTCCCGCCTCGGCGAGTACGTCGTGAGCGACTACCTGCGGGCGCGACGCGGACGGCGCGCACACTGAGCAACCGGGTGATCCAGCGCTCGCGCAGCAGGAGATGCGCACGTCGGTGGCGAACACACTGCAACACTGCACGTGATCGGTACGCGTCCCAGCAGCCCGCCCGTCGGCGGCAGAGCACCCGGAGCACTCCTGATGAACGGCATCTCCTTCGGCAAGTTCGGCGGCCAGGCCGGTATCGGCTTCGCGCTGGTGGGGCTGCTCGCCCTGGGCGTCGGCATCAACGGCACCCGCAGCCAGGTGTCGGTGCTGGCGCAGATGCCCTACCTGATCTCCGGCGGCATGCTCGGTCTCGCGCTCGTGATCCTCGCGGCGCGCGATGCTCGTGGTGCAGAGCGCGCGCGCAGGACCGGGCCCTGCTGGAGGTCAAGCTCGACCAGCTCGCCGAGGCGATCCTGGAAGGTGCAGCGACGACCCGCCCGAGCGCCGCGAACGCCTGGCGACGTGTCCGGCCTCGTCGTGGCCGGGACGGCCAGCTATCACGCCCCCACCTGCCGCCTGGTCGACGGCCGCGAGGAGACGAGCTACCTGACGCCGGCCGAGGCCCGCGAGCGCGAGCCTGAAGGCGTGCCGCGTCTGCCAGCCGGAGTCGGCCGGCACCGACGTCAGCGTCCGCTAGCGCAGCCGACGTCGGGCCGGTCGCCTACGGAGGCCGACCAGCTCGGCGGCCGATCGCCTCGAGGCGGATCGCCTCAGGAGGCGGCGGCCTCGCCCAGGTAGGTGCGGCGCAGCTCGCCGGACTCCGCTCAGCTCGGCGCCGCGACCGTCGAAGGTCAGCGCGCCCTTCTCCATGATCAGCGCCTGGTCGGCGTAGGGCAGCACGCCGACGTTCTGCTCGACGATGATGACGGTGGTGCCGTCCTCGTTGATCTGCGACACGACCTGGAACACGGTCTGCGCGAGCTTGGGCGACAACCCGAGCGACGCCTCGTCGATCATGAGCAGACGAGGCTTGCTCATGATGGCCCGGCCGATCGCGAGCATCTGCTGCTCGCCGCCGGACAAGGTGCCGGCCAGCTGGTCCTTGCGCTCGTCCAGCCGCGGGAAGTAGCCGAAGACCTGCTCGATCGTCTCCCCGATCTTGGCCTGGTCCTTGCGCACCCAGGCGCCCAGCTCGAGGTTCTTCAGCACGCTCAGCCCGGGCCAGACCCGCCGTCCCTCCGGGGACAGCGCCAGCCCGGCGCGGACGATGCCCGGCGCGTCCTTGCCGCTGATCTTGGCGCCGTCGAAGCGGACCTCTCCGCTCCACGTCGGCAGCACGCCGGCCAGACAGTTGACGGTGGTGGTCTTGCCGGCACCGTTGAGCCCGAAGATGACGGCGGTCTCGCCCTCTTCCACGTTGAACGAGATGCCTTGCAGAACGGGCAGCGCGCCGTACCCCGTGCGCAGCTCTTCGACCTCGAGCAGGCTCATGCGTCGTCTCCCGTGCTCGGTCGGCGCCGCGGTCGGGCGGTGGGCGTACGTCGTGCCGTCGCGCCGTCGGTCTCGGCCGACGCGGGTCCCGTGCGGCGGGCCCGCTCACTGCTCGTCGACGCAGGCGGTCCGTCGTCCGACGCCGTGGGCGGCGCACCGGTGACGACCGTGGCCGACGCGTGGACGGCGCGCGCTCCGCCGCGGCGGGGTCGCTGCCGCCGGCACCCGGGACCGCGTCGGCGGGGCAGCGAGACCGTCGGCGCATCGTCGAGGTCCTCGTCAGAGTCGGTCGACGGGGCGGCCACCGGGCGTGGACGTCGCTTCCCGCTCGCCGACGGAGGCTGGTGCCGCGCGGCCGCCTGCTCGGTCTGGCTGTCCAGAGCGGCGTCTTCCTCGGTCTCGTGGGTCTGCTCCAGCGCCTCCGGCGCCTCGCCGCCGAGATAGGCCGCGACGACCTCCGGGTGGGTCTGGATCACCGACGGCTTGCCCTCGGCGAGCAGGCGTCCGAAGTTGAGCACGTAGACGTGGTCGCAGACCCGCAGGACCAGCGGGACGTGGTGCTCGATGACGAGCATCGTCAGCGCGAACTCGCGGCGGAGCGTGAGCAACCGCTCGCCGAGCTCGTCGGACTCGTCCGGGCCCATGCCCGAGGTGGGCTCGTCCAGCAGCAGGATGTCGGGGTCGGTGGCCAGGGCGCAGCCGAGCTCGAGCAGCTTCAACGTGCCGTAGGACATGCCGCCGACCCGCTTGTTGCGGATGTCGGCCAGTCCCAGCAGGTCCAGGATCGCGTCGGCCTTGCTGGCCAGCTGCTTCTCGACGCGCAGGCTCGCACCGGTGCCGATCAGGCCGCTGGCGGCGTCGTAGCTGACCTTGGCGTGCTGCGCGGTCTTCAGGTTCTCCAGCGCCGTGGCGCTCTTGACCATGCCGACGTTCTGGAAGGTGCGTCCGAAGCCCATGGCCGCCTTGACGTGCGGCGGGGCGGTCGTGACGTCCTTGCCCCGGTAGCTGACGCTGCCGGTGTTGGGCTGATAGAAGCCGGTGATGCAGTTGAAGGCGGTCGTCTTGCCGGCACCGTTGGGACCGATCAGGCCGACGATCTCGTACTCGTTGACCTCCAGGTCCAGCCCCTGCAGGGCCTGCAGCCCGCCGAAGCGGATCGCCAGGTCTCGGACCTCAAGCACGGACACTGGAGCCCTCCACGGCCGCGGGGCCTGAGTCGTCGTCGCCGTGCAGGGAGAAAGGCTTGCCCGACAGCCAGCTCGTCAGCGGCTTGATCTGCTGGCCGATGCCGCCGGGGTACTGCACGAGCGTGACCAGCAGACCGAGCGCCCCGATGAAGCCGACCGCCGACCCTTGAAGTTGGTCTTCGCCGTCTCGCTGCCGAAAGAGACGAAGCCGATGATCGCGTTCTCGACGCCCCCGACCCAGGTGTTGTCGAACAGGTAGGACAGCGTCGCGAACAGGGTGCCGCCGAGCACGATGCCCAGTCGCGAGCCGAGCCCGCCGACCACCGTCAGCAGGACGAAGGTCAGGGCCAGGTTGAAGCCGAGGCCGGACGCCGTGACGATGCCGAGCCGGTAGGCCAGCAGCGCTCCGGCGACTCCGGCGACAGAGCCGGAGAGCACGAAGGCCAGCAGCTTGTAGGCCGTGACGTTGATGCCGAAGGCCTCGGCGACGCGCTCGTTCTCCTTCAGCGCCAGCAGCGCGCGACCGGTCTTGGAGCGCAGCAGCCGGTAGTCGAGGTACATGACGACCAGCAGGAAGGCCAGGCAGAAGTAGAAGAAGTTCCGGTCGTCGAACAAGAACTCCGGCCGGTTGGCGGGCTGTCCCGAACCGCCGTTGGTCAGGAAGTCGACCTCGAACAGCGAGTCGCCCAGGGTCAGGCCGAACACGAGGGTGATCAGCGCGAGATACAGACCGGTGATGCGCAGCGCCACCAGTCCCATGAACAGCGCTGCCGCCGCTCCCGCCAGCCCGGCGACGACGAACGTCAGGCTGAACGGCACCCCCTTGACCGTCAGGGAGTAGGCGGCGGCGAAGGCGCCGATACCGACGAACCCGTTGTGGCCCAGCGAGAGCTGACCGGTGTAGCCGATGAGGATGTTCAGGCTCAGGCCGACCATCGCGAAGATGCAGGCATCGGCGGCGAACGGCGCGTATACGACGTCGCTGGGCATCCGCACCAGCACCAGGTAGCCGAAGACGAGCACCACCAGGGCCCGCGGGATCCACCGCGCCAGGCCGAAGTCGCGACGGGTCTTCGGCACGGGCACGGCTTCGGCCGACGCGTCGACCTCGACCGGGAGCGTCAGGCTCATCAGGTCTCCTTCCCGAGCAGGCCGGCGGGTTTGACGAGCAGCACTATCAGCAGCGTGGCGAACAGGGTGACCCACCCGCACCCGGGATGACGTCCTGCGGGACGTTCGTCGCGGCTACCGATTCGATCATGCCGATCACCACGCCGCCGACGAAGGCCCCCGGCAGCGCCGTGATGCCGCCGAAGACCGCGGCGGTGAACGCCGGCACCAGGGCCAGCGAGGTCAGCAGCCCCGGCGCGATGACGCCGGTGGTGCCGGACAGCAGGATGCCGGCGATGGCCCCGAGCCCGCCGGCGATGGCCCAGGTCAGTGCCGAGGTGCGCTCGACGCTGATGCCGACCAACCGGGTCGCCGTCGGCTCCTGCGAGACGGCGATGATCGCCGTGCCGGTGCGCGTGCGGCTGAAGAACAGGGCGGAGCCGACGGCCAGCGCCGCCAGCACCACGACGATCAGGCCACCGCGGTTGGTGATGCGCAGCGCCCCGGCCTCGACGAGGTTGCCGTCCAGGATCCGGGTGGCCTGGCGCGAACCGGCGCCGGACAGAAGCCTTCGATGGCGAACAGGAACAGGAACACGCCGGCCGTCGCCACGACGATGGTGACCTTGGGCGCGCTGAACAGCGGCCGGATCACGATGCGTTCGATCGCCAGACCCAGGCCGACGCCGGTGAGCAGCCCGAACAGCACCGCCAGCCAGACCGGCATGTTCGGCAGCGGGCCGGAGCCCTGGTCGCAGAAGGCCGTGACGAAGGCGCTGAAGGCCCCCATCTCGGCCTGCGCGAAGTTGAAGATGCGGCCGCTCTTGTAGAGCAGCACGATGCCTAGACCGAGCAGCCCGTACACGCAGCCCTGGACGAGACCGGCGATCGCCGGGACGACCAGATCGAGGGCGACGACGTCCGCGCAGCTCGCGCAGTCCGCGACGCTCACTTCTTGTAGGTGGCGATCGTCTTGATGACCGCCGTCGAGCCGCTACAGGTGATCTTGTTCGCGTAGGCGGCTGAGCCACCGAAGCGCGAGCCGCCGTTGTAGCTCACCGGCGCAGCCACGCCGCCCGGGACGCTCGCCGCCGCCAGCGCCTTGGTGAACGACTCGCGCGAGAGCGGGCCCTTCACCAGGGCGAAGGCCTGCTCGAGCTGCTGCATGCCGCCCCAGATGCCGGCCTCGATGTCGTCCTTGAACGCCGGGGCGCCCTTGGCCACCCGCTGGGCAGCCGCCTTGTCCGGCGTCGGGTGCAGGTAGAAGCCCTTGTACTGGGCCGCTCCGCCGCGGCAGGCCAGGTCGCCGACGGACTGGATGCCGAAGGACGGGCCGGGGCCGGTGTAGGTGGCGGTCGGGTACTGGTTGACGCACTGGCCGAAGAACAGCGGCTGGCCCAGGAAGTAGACGCTGTCGTAGCCGCCGCCCCGCAGCTGGGTGCCCAGCGCGACGCAGTCGCGGGGCGCCTTGTCGGTCAGGTAGACGTCGTTGTCCTTGCTGAACTTGCCGCTCTTGCCCATGACGCCTGCCTTGCCGAGCTCGCTCACGATCGACTCACGGGCGTCGGTGAAGTTCGGCGTGTTGGTGATGACCACGGCCCACTTCTTGTTCAGGAAGCCGTTGTCGCGGGCCATCTTGATGACCAGCGGCGACTGCTGCTTGTAGGTGAGCGAGGTGGCGAAGTAGTTGGGCAGCGCGCCCAGGCCCGCCTCGGTGACCCCGGAGGACAGGTACGGGACGTTGCCGCGGCGCAGCACCTGGCTCTGCGCGCACGCCTGGATCTGGTCGGTACCGGCGCCGCCGATGATGACGAAGGCTTCCTTCGCGGCGGCGTTGCACGCGCGCAGCGCGTCCTGCGCGTTGTACTTGTCGTCGACGGCCTTGGCGATGACGCGGTAGCCGCCCATGACCAGCCGCGGACCGCCGTTGGGGCCGCTCTGGTCCCAGTACTTCGGGGCCGCCGGACTGGAAGCTCTCCTGCGGCACGCCGGCGCCGGTGAGCGGCCCGTGCAGGATGACGGTGATCGTCTTGTTCTTGGTGTCGATGCCGGTGGTGTTGCCGGGCGCCGCCTCGGTGGTCGTCCCGCCGGTGCCGCTGCTGCCCGAGCTCGAACCGGTGCCGGACGAACCGGTGCCCGACGAACCGGTGCCGGACGAGCCGCTGCTGCCGCTCGAGGAGCCGGTGCCGGAGCTCGTGCCGCTGCCGGAGCTGCCGCTCGAGCCGCCGGTCGTCGTGGTGCCGCCGCTGCCGGTCGAGCCGGCGCCGGTGGTGCCCGCGTCGATCGTGCCGCCGTCCGTCGTGCTGCCGTCGGTGGTGCCGGCATCGGTGCCCGCGTCGCCGACGACCTCGCCGGTAGCCGGGTCGACGGTGCCGACCTCGGAACCGACGCTGTTGCCACCCCCTGCCGAGGGGTTCTGGGCCAACCGGTCCTGCACCTCGGGCTTGAGCCCGCACGCGGACAGGAAGGCGGCCGAGAGGAGCACGAGGGCGAGAGCGCGCGGGGGGCGCGTGGTCATGAGGTCTCCGGTGCTGGGTGGGCGGGAGGTACTGGGATCGGGCAGAGGGTGCGGGTACTGAGGAGGGGACGGCTGTCAGGTCTGGGGCTGCACGGCGGCAGCGGTGCGCTCGCGGGCCTGCAGCGCCGCCGACAGCCGCGTGGTGCTGGCGGCCCGCTGCGGGACCCGCGGGTCACCGAGGACCAGCGACAGCAGGGCCAGCGCTGCCACGAGCAGCAGGCCGCCCAGCCAGGCGCTGGCACTGGGCCGCAGGGTCGGCGCCGCGAGCTCGCGGGCCACCGAGGTGACCGTGACGGCGGTGACCGGCGCCGCAGCCTCGGGGACCGGGGCGCTGTCGACCGGCGCAGCATCGACCGGTCCGCTGTCGATCACCGGGGCGTCGGTGCTGCCGGTGAAGCCACCGTCGGAGCCCACGCCCTCGTCGACGGCGAACCCGCCGCCACTGGTTCCGCTGTCGAAGGTCGGCGCGTCGACGACCCCGCTACCGGTGTCGGGCTCGACCGGCAGCGCGACGACAGCCTCGGGCTCGGGCGCGGAGTAGGAGTAGGACAGCGTGCTCTGCTCGGCGCTGCCGAACACGACCTGGAACGGTGTCGTGCTGGCCCCGTCGGCCGTGGTGAGGGCCACTCCGTCGTTGCTGTCCAGCCAGGTGGCGGCCAGCGCCGTGATGTCGAAGACGTAGCCCTTCCCGTCGTCGGAGGCCTTGCCCGGCGCCTGGAACTCCTCGCACAGGCGTTCCGGTGCCAGGCTCAGCGCCGCACCGTCCTCGCCGCCGAAGCCGGTGTCGGCGGCCTTGCAGGCGCGCACCTTCTCGGGGGCCTGGCCGCTGGAGAGGTTGTCGGGGTCGTTCGCGACGAGGGGGACGGTCAGCACCGCCTTGGTGACGACCCCGTCCAGCGGGACGTCGTTCAGCGAGAAGAACAGGAAGGAGACCTTGTCCTCCATGCCGGCGCGGGCAGCGACGGCGAGGTTCCCCGGGCCGACCCCGTCCGCACTGGCCGTGACGTTCGGCGGCGCCTGGGGCGACACGTCCGGCTTGGCGATGCCGGCGCTGGAGAAGTAGGCGCCGGAGGACGCCGGCTCGGAGCCGCTCAGGTCGGCGGCGATCGCGGGCGTCGCAGCCCACAACGGCAGCGTGAGCCCCACAGCCAGCGCCGTGGCTGCTCCTCGACGGGATCTCCGCATCGTTCATCCCTTCGTCCGAGCCCTGACGGTGACCTACCGGCGGGTACAGGTGCTTGTTTCGCCGGTGTTCACCAGTTTCCTGCCTCAGTGTGACGGGTTCCTGCCGTGCGCGTCACATTTCTCGCACAGCGCACCGCGGGCCGCTCCCGTCGGCGGCCCACGTCGTGCCCGCAGGCTCAGGCAGGCGGGTCGGCCAGCGTCCAGCCGAGGTCAGCGGCGCCGGAGAACTGCGGGGTCTGCCGGCCGTGCGGCCGCTGCCCATAGGTGATGGCCTGCGCGTAGTACTGGCTGTAGCGCAGCGCCTCCCCGATCGTCACGCGACCGTCCTTGTCGGCGTCGGCCTGGCCCTGCCGCAGCGAGACGTCGAACAGCAGGCCGCTCCACACCGACATCGCCCACGGCGGGTACTCGTAGGACTTCTCGGTCTGCTTGCTGCTGGCGCTGAACAGCACGCGGTCGTTCGGCAGCCCCTCGACGAAGCTGTTGGCCTCGCAGCCGGCGATGTCGACCCACAGCCGGCCCTGCACCTTCGACAGCGCGGCGGCGACCTGCGTGTCGTCGACGAAGTCGCGGTCGACCGGCCACAGCGCCTCGCGCGTGCCGCCCTTCTGCTTCACGTGCCCGCTGTAGTGGAAGTAGGTGAACGTCCCCGGCTGCCCCTTGGCCGCGAGCCACGCCATACCGTCTCGGACAGCCGCTCCGGTGGCCTGCCCGTCGACGATCATCCGGATGTTCTCCGGCTTCCAGCCGGCCTGCACCAGCATCGACTGGATGAAGCGGACGTCCTTCGCGCTACCGATGGTGTCGTGGGTGGGGGCCCGGTAGTTCTGCACGCCGACCAGGAAGGCGTAGCGGTCGGCCGGCGCCGCGACGTTCGTCGGCCGTGGGTCGTCCTGGGGCCCCGGCGGCGGTCCGAGCACCGTGGCGACGTCGAGCTCGGGTTGCGCGGCGGTCTTGGCCGGCGGCGGCGGTACCGGGCTCGGCACCGGGCTGGGCAGCGGAGTCGGGGACGGCGAGGGGCTCGGTGCCGGCGGGACGGGACTCGGGGTGGTGACGACCGGGGTCGCGGCCACGGCCTCGGGTTCGCCACGCGAGGCAGCCACGGCGACCCCCAGCAGCAGCGTGGCTGCGGCGGCCCACGCGACCGCCTCGGTCTGCCAGCGCGGACGCGGGCGGATCACGGCAGCGGTCACGACGCCAGCCTGCGGTGGCGGGCAGCTGGGGTCAAGGCCGTCATGACCGGACCAACGGCCGGGTGGGCAGATGGTGACGTCCGCGGGCTCAGGCCGGCTCCGGTCCGAGGCGTTCCAGCAGGGTCACGATGTGCGCCATCCCGGCCTGCAGCGTGGCGAAGCCGGCCGCCATCTTCTGCTCGAGGCTGTCCATCCGCTGCTCGAGGCTGTCCATCCGCTGCTCCAGGCTGTCCATCCGCTGCTCGAGGCTGTCCATCCGCTGCTCCAGGCTGGCCATCCGCTGCTCCAGGCGGTCCAGGCGGTGTTCCATCGTGTCCAGGCGCTGGCCCTGCGCCACCTGGGTCTCGCGCAGGGCCATGAGCAGCCGGGTGTGGGCACGGAGCTCGACGCGCAGCGCGGCGACGTCCTGATCGGCGCCGGCCGACAGGTACCGGGCGGCGCTGGCGTCCTCGGCACCGGCCGCCGTCTGCTCGCGCAGCAGCGCGACCTCGGCCTCCAGGGCGGTGACGCGGGCTTCGAGATCGTCGGCGGTGGTCATGGGCCGACCGTAGAGCCGCTCGAAGGCCGCGCCGGAGTTATCCACAGGCCGATCCTGCCACCTCGTACGCCTTGAGGACAGGTCCGGCCGACGCTCAGCCCAGCGCACGCTCCAGGTCGGCGAGCAGGTCGTCGGCCGTCTCGATGCCGACCGACAGCCGCACCAGGTCGGCCGGCACCTCCAGCTGCGAGCCGGCGACGCTCGCGTGCGTCATCCGTCCCGGGTGCTCGATGAGCGACTCGACGCCGCCGAGCGACTCCCCGAGCGTGAAGACCTTCGTGCTCCGGCAGACCTCCAGCGCCTTGGCCTCTCCGTCGGCGAGCCGGAAGCTGACCATGCCGCCGAACTGGCTCATCTGCTTGGCGGCGACCTCGTGACCAGGATGGTCGGGCAGCCCGGGATAGAGCACGGTGGCCACCGCCGGGTGGCGCTGCAGCAGCTCGACGACGCGGGCAGCGTTGCTGCAGTGCCGGTCCATGCGCACCCCCAGCGTCTTGGCCCCGCGCAGCACCAACCAGCTGTCGAAGGCGCCCGGCACGCCCCCCATGGCGTTCTGGTGGTAGGCGAGCTGCTCCCCCAGAGCGACGTCCGTCGTCACCAGCGCCCCGCCCACGACGTCGGAGTGCCCGCCCAGGTACTTCGTCGTGGAGTGCACGACGACGTCGGCGCCGAGCGCCAACGGCTGCTGGAGGTAAGGGCTGGCGAAGGTGTTGTCGACGACCAGCCGCGCGCCGCCGTCGTGCGCGATCGTGGCCAGCGCGGCGATGTCGGCGACGCCGAGCAGCGGGTTGGTCGGTGTCTCGCACCAGATCAGCACCGTCTCGGGACGCATCGCCGAGCGGACGGCAGCCAGGTCGCCGAGCGGCACCGGCGTGTGCTCCACCCCCCAGCGGGCGAGCACCTGGGCGAACAGCCGGTAGGTGCCGCCGTACGCGTCGTCGGGCACGACGACGTGCGAGCCGGGGGTGCAGACGGTGCGCAGCAGCGCGTCCTCGGCGGCCAGCCCGGAGGCGAAGGCCAGCCCGGTGCGACCGCCCTCGAGCGCAGCCAGACAGGTCTCCAGCGCGGTCCGCGTGGGGTTGCCGCTGCGGCTGTACTCATACCCCTGGTGCTTGCCGACCTCGGACTGCACGTACGTCGAGGTCTGGTAGATCGGGACGACGACGGCGCCGGTGGTCGGGTCGGGATCCTGGCCGGCGTGGATGGCGAGGGTCTCGAAGCCATAGCCGCCGTCGGCCCAGGAGTGGCTGCCGCCGTCGGCCCAGGAGTGGGGGTCGGCCGGGAGCGGCGCCGCCGTGCACCTGGCTGCCGAAGGCGGCTGCCCGCTGCGGCGAGATGGTCGGCGGTCTGCTGCGCTGGTTCGGTCACGCCCCGACGGTACGGCGGGGGCCCGCGGGCCGGTAGAGGGTGGCCGCTCGGCTGGCGAGGAAGGCCAGCACGTCCTGGCGCGTGAGCACGCCCACCGGCCGCCTCGCTCACGAGCACGTCGGCCGCCTTCCAGCGCGACCATCGCCACCTGCACCGCCTCCCCGGCACCGATCATCGGCAGCGGCGGCGCCATGTGTTCGGCGAGCCGGTCGGCGAGCTGCGCGCGGCCGGAGAACAGCACGTCGAGCAGGTCGCGGTCGTGGACCGCTCCGACGATCTCGGCGGCCATCACCGGCGGCTCGGCGCGCACGACCGGCATCTGCGAGACGCCGTACTCGCGCAGGATGTCGATGGCTTCGCGCACCGTCTCGGTCGGGTGCGTGTGCACGAACGAGGGCAGCGGGCCGTCGTGGCTCTTGCTGGCCATGCACGTCGGCGACGGTGGTCTGGCCGCCGTCGGCGTGCAGGAAGCCGTAGTCGGCCATCCAGTCGTCGTTGAAGATCTTGGACAGGTAGCCGCGACCGCCGTCGGGCAGCAGCACCACCACGACAGCGTCGGGCCCGGCCTCGGCCGCGACCCGCAGGGCCGCGACCATCGCCATGCCGCAGGAGCCGCCGACGAGCAGCCCCTCCTCGCGGGCGAGCCGGCGGGTCATGGCGAAGGAGTCCTTGTCGGAGACCGCCAGGATCCCGTCGGGACGGACGCGTCGTAGGTCGACGGCCAGAAGTCCTCACCGACCCCCTCCACCAGGTAGGGGCGTCCGTCGCCGCCGGAGTACACCGAGCCCTCGGGGTCGGCGCCGAAGACCTTCACCGAGCCGCCGGAGACCTCCTTGAGGTAGCGCCCGACCCCGCCGAGCGTGCCGCCGGTGCCCGCGCCGGCGACGAAGTGCGTGATGCGTCCCTCGGTCTGCGCCCAGATCTCCGGGCCGGTGCCCTCGTAGTGCGAGCGCGGGTTGGCGGGGTTGGCGTACTGGTCGGGCTTCCACGCCCCGGGGATCTCGCGGGCCAGCCGGTCGCTGACCGAGTAGTACGAGCGCGGGTCCGACGGGTCGACCGCCGTCGGGCACACCTCCACCTCGCGCGCCGTAGGCCCGGAGCACGTCGATCTTGTCGCGGGCGACCTTGTCCGGGCAGACGAAGACGCAGGTGTAGCCCTTCTTCTGCGCCACCAGCGCCAGGCCCACCCCGGTGTTGCCCGACGTGGGCTCGACGATGACTCCGCCCGGCTGCAGCGCTCCGGACCGCTCGGCCGCCTCGACCATCGCCAGCGCGATCCGGTCCTTCACCGAGCCCCCCGGGTTCAGGTACTCGACCTTGGCGAGCACCTGGGCCTGCAGACCGGCCGTCACCTTGTGCAGGCGTACCAGCGGGGTGTTGCCGACGAGGTCGATGATGTGGTCGCTGACCTGCACGGTGCGCCTTCCCTCGGTGACCTCGGACTGGCTCAGCAGCGTACGACCGCCAGGTACCGTGACGGACGGTTACCGGGCGGTAGGGGATCCGGCCGCTCAGCAGGAGAGCCGGAGGGGGCGCTGCATGATCGCCGTGCCGTGCGCCGCCGCGAGCCAGCCCGGCGCCGGCGACCACGGATGAGTCGGCGGGTGCCCAGGCCGGGCCGACGGGCGCGCCACGTCGCGGTCCGGGCCGCCTACGGCAGCGGCACGTTCGGTGGGGTGGCGGCGGCGACCTTCGGGGTGCTGGCAGCCGAGGCGAAGCTGGCCCGGCGTGCGATCGGCACCCCGACGGACACCGCGCCGCTCGCCGCGGGGCTCTACGGCCGCGGGCGACGCGCCGCCAAGCCCCTCCACCTCGCCGTGATCGGCGACTCCGCCGCAGCCGGACTGGGCTGCGAGCTGGCCGAGCAGACGCCCGGTGCGCTGCTGGCCGGCGGCATCGCCCGTGACCTGCGCACCCGGGTCGACCTGGAGGTCGTCGCCGTGGTCGGCGCGCGGTCGGCCGACCTGGACGTCCAGGTCGCGCGCGCGATGCGACGCCCCGTCGACGCCGCGGTGATCGTCATCGGCACCAACGACGTCACGCACCGCGTCCCCGTCGCGACCGCCGTCCGCGACCTGGCCCGCGCGGTGCGCACGCTGCGCGAGACGGGCGCCGTCGTCGTCGTCGGCACCTGTCCCGACCTCGGGAGCGTGAAGCCGTTGCTGCAGCCGCTGCGCACCGTCGCGGCGCGGTGGTCGCGACGGATGGCCGCCGCGCAGACGGTCGCCGTCGTCGAGGCCGGCGGGGTCGCGGTCTCGCTCGGCGACCTGCTCGCGCGCGACTTCCACGCGCACCCGCACCTGTGGAGCGCCGACCGCTTCCACCCGTCGGCGGACGGCTACCGCCGCATCGTCGACGCCATGCTGCCGAGCGCGCTGGAGAGCCTGGGCGTCGACATCCCCGTCAGCGTCCCGGTCAGCGACAGCGTGCAGGACCTCGCGGTCGCGGCCGCCGTCGCCTCCCGGGAGCCCGGCGTCGAGGTGGAGATCCTCGCGGACGAAGGCGGACCGGGCCGGCTGGCGCGCCTGCGCCGGCGCCTGCCCCTGGTGGGTCGGGGCGCGCCGGAGGGCCCGAGCGAGCCCGACGAGGTGCCGACGGACGAGGTTGCCGCGCCGGTCGGCGAGGGTCCGGCGCCCGCCGAGGCCGAGTAGAACGCCGTTCGGTCTGCTCTACCCTGGAGGGGACGTCACCGCAGACGTCTGCCTGTGATCTGCAGAGCCGATCCTCAAGGAGCCCCCGTGCCCGAAGCCGTCATCGTCGCGACCGCCCGCTCCCCCATCGGGCGCGCCTTCAAGGGCTCGCTCAAGGACCTCCGCCCCGACGATCTGGCCACCATGATCGTGCGCGCCGCCCTGGACAAGGTCCCGTCGCTGGACCCGAAGGACCTCGACGACCTGATGCTCGGCTGCGGCCTGCCCGGCGGCGAGCAGGGCATGAACATGGGCCGCGTCGTGGCCGTCAACCTCGGCTACGACTTCCTGCCCGGCACGACGATCACCCGCTACTGCTCCTCGTCGCTGCAGACCACCCGGATGGCGCTGCACGCCATCAAGGCCGGCGAGGGTCACGCCTTCGTCAGCGCGGGCGTCGAGTGCGTGTCGCGCTTCGCCTCCGGCAACAGCGACATGATCGCCGGCCAGAAGCTCACCAACCCGATCTACGACGACGCGCAGGCCCGCAGCGCCAAGGTCGCCGAGGGCGGTTCCGACAGCTGGACCGACCCGCGCGAGAGCGGCCTGCTGCCCGACGTCTACATCGCCATGGGTCAGACGGCCGAGAACCTCGCCCGGATCAAGGGCGTCACCCGCCAGGAGATGGACGAGTTCGCCGCCCGCAGCCAGAGCCTGGCCGAGAAGGCGATCGCGAACGGCTTCTTCGAGCGCGAGATCACCCCGGTCACCACCCCGGACGGCACGGTCGTGTCCACCGACGACTGCCCCCGGCCGGGCACCACGGTCGAGGGCATGGCCGGGCTGAAGCCGGTGTTCCGTCCCGACGGCCTGATCACCGCCGGCAACGCCTGCCCGCTGAACGACGGTGCGTCCGCCGTCATCGTCATGAGCGACACCAAGGCCAAGGAGCTGGGCCTGACGCCGCTCGCGCGCATCGTGTCGACGGCCGTCTCGGGTCTGTCGCCGGAGATCATGGGCTATGGCCCGGTCGAGGCGTCGCGCAAGGCGCTGGCGCTGGCCGGCAAGAGCGTCGAGGACATCGACCTGTTCGAGATCAACGAGGCCTTCGCCGCTCAGGTCATCCCGTCCTACCAGGACCTGGGCATCCCGCTGGACAAGCTGAACGTGAACGGCGGCGCCATCGCGCTGGGCCACCCGTTCGGCTCCACCGGTGCGCGCATCACCGGCACGCTGATCAACGGTCTGCAGACGGCCGACAAGACCTGGGGCCTGGAGACCATGTGCGTCGGCGGCGGCATGGGCATGGCGATGGTGCTCGAGCGCCTGAGCTAGTCCGAGCCAGAGCACGTCGAAGGCCGGCACCCCCGCGGGGCGCCGGCCTTCGTCCTGCCCGAGGTGCGGCCCGACGGCCGGACGCTCAGCCGAGCAGGCCGCGGACCGGGGCGGCTGGCCGTCGAAGGCGCCGCCCTGGACCAGCGTGACGCCCTGACCACCCCGGGTGTTGGCGTAGTCGAGCGCCTTGCCCAGGTCGCTGACGTTGTTGCTGCCGGCGAGGGGGGCCAGCGCCAAGGTCGACAGGACGCCCAGCGCCTGGCCCTGGCTGTTGACGAACGCCGACCCGGAGTCGCCGGGGATGCCCGGGGTGACGGTGTAGACGGCGTGCGTCCAGCCCCCGCCGGAGGTGCCGAGCGACAGGCCCTGCTTCGGGCTGAGCTGGCGGAGGCCGGCGCGCAGGCTGGAGTTGCCGTAGGAGAAGACCTGCTCACCACCGGCCACCCCGTCGCGGTCGATGCCGGTCGGACCGCCGAGGACCGGGATGCTCGGGCTGACGTTCGCGACGTCCGCCGGGTCGAGCCGGACGAGCGCGAAGTCGTTGTAGGCGCAGGTGTCGGCGTCGGTCTCGCCGACGGACTGCATCGCCAGCCAGGAGTTGTAGACCAGCGTGCCCGGCTTGCTCGCGCCGCCCACCTCGACGGGCGTGCCGAGCGGCAGCGATCCGCTGTTGCAACCGTTGGTCTCGGTGCTGCCCCCCGTGCCGGAGCAGTGGGCGGCCTGGCCGAGGTAGGTGCTGCCCCCGCCGGAGAAGACGAAGTTCGCGGTGCACTGGGCGCCGGCGGTGTAGGTCATCACGCCGGGGTGGATGGCGCCGGTGCCGGCTGCCGCGGCAGGGTCGGCCGCCACCAGCCCGCCGAGCGCCGCCGCGGTCAGACCGAGCGCGAGCGCTCCGGCCCGCAGCCGCGTGCTGCGCGAGGTCGTGGGGGACTGCGTCGTGAGGGACATCCGTCGCTCCAGGGGTCCGGGCGCGCCGCGGGGGTGGCGCGCGCTCCTACCTGGTCCAACGGGCCGACGTCCTGATCCTCGCGGCCTCGGACGGACCAGGGTGCGACACCGCGTCACGGCCGGCCGGCGAGCGCGGTCGGCACGGGCTGGGTTCCTTCGCAGGTCTCCCGTCCGAGCAGCAGCAGAGCCGTCGCGTCCGGCAGGCCGAGGGCCGCAGCGAGCCCGACCGGCACGACGTCGTCGAGCAGGTCGGACCGGTGCAGCAGCAGGTGGGCCACGCAGCGGCGCGCAAGGTCTTCCGGCGGGCTGCTGCGGACCAGGTCCTGGGCGGTGACGGCGAGCTGGTCGGCACGGACGAGCTCGCCGGCCAGCCGGGGCAGCGTGCCGTCGAGGGCCGCCCTCGAGCGCGCCCGACGCGTCCGCCAGCGCCTGCGCGAGGTGCAGCACCAGGTCGCCGCGGGTGCCCCAGGGCGGCGCCGCTGCCGCGTAGCGCGCGGGCGTCCAGAGCCGCAGGCGCTGGACGAGCGCAGCGCGACTCCCGGTCGAGCACGGTCGCCGTCACGGCCCGAGCCTAGGCAGGTCGCGGGGGGCTGTTCTTGCGGTGCGCGAGGCCAGGCAGGGAACCGGCCGCCCAGGAACGCCGACGGGCCGCCACCGCGGGTGCGGTGACGGCCCGTGGGCGGCGTGGGGCTAGTCGCGTCCCTGCAGGTAGGAGAGCAGCCGCAGGATCTCCAGGTAGAGGAAGACGAGCCCGACGACGAGGCCGAAGCTCACGCGCCAGGACTCCTGCTCCGGGACGCCTGCGGCGACCATCTTGTCGGCCTGGTCGAAGTCGAGCACGAAGGTCAGGGCGCCGAAGGTGATGAGCCCGACGCTGACCAGGATCGACAGCGGCAGGTTGCCGCCGCGGATGCCGAGCGCGTCACCACCGCTGAAGATGCTGATGAGGAAGTTCACGACCACCAGCCCGACCATGCCCATCAGGCCGAACGTCACGATCTTGGTGAACTTCGGCGTGGCCCGCAGCTTGCCGGAGCGGTAGCCGACCAGCACGGCACCGAACACGGCCGCCGTCCCGAGCACGGCCTGCACGACGATGCCGCCGCCGAACGCGCTGTTGTACGCGTGGCTGATCGTGCCGATGAAGACGCCCTGCGCAGCGGCGTAGGCGAGCACCAGCGGCGGGCTGACCTGCTTCTTGAAGATGTTGACCATCGCCAGGCCGAACCCCACCAGACCGGCGAGGAAGCCCGCGCCGAGCGGCAGGTCGGTGATCCAGGCGCCGGCGCCGAGCACGACGATGATGCCCAGCAGGATGCCCGTCTTGACGATGACGTCGTCCAGCGTCATCCGCTGGGGCGTGGTGTAGATCGCCGAGACCTCGTCCGCGCTGGGGGCGGGGTGGAAGCCGGTGCCGTGCTGCAGCGAGCGCGCGAGCGGCTCGCTGCGCTGGAACACCGGGTTGTTGGACTGCATGGTGCGCATCTGGGTGGGTCTCCTCTGCACGGAACTCGGACGGGACCGGGCAGTCAGTACAACGCATCTCCCGTCCCGCATGTGCCCGCGGGCGCGCGTTGTGGAAGAACTGTCATCTGCCGGACACCGGGGCGTGCCCCCGGTGGGAGTCGAACCCACACCGGGAAGGCTTTTAAGGCCTCTGCCTCTGACCGTTGGGCTACGGGGGCCGACGCGCATCGTACGGACGTCCAGGCACAGATCCGCGTGTTTCCCGGCCTGCTCGGCCCTGCGGGGTCCAGACTGGCCCGGTGACCTCGCCCGCGGCCGCTGCACCCCGCTTCCGCGAGGTCTTGCGCGACCGCGAGTTCAGCTCGCTGTTCGCTGCCTACGGCCTGTCCATCGTCGGAGACCAGATCTCCCGGATCGCCATCTCGCTGCTGGTGTTCCAGCGCACCGGCTCGGCGTTCGTCCGCAGCGACGTATGCCTGCTCCTACCTGACCTGGCTGTGCGGTGGCACCGTCCTGTCGGTGCTGGCGGATCGGTGGCCCCGGCGACGCCTCATGATCACGGTGGATCTGCTGCGGATGGTGCTGGTCGCCGGCCTGGCGATCGGGGGCCTGCCCCTCTGGGTGGTGTTCGCCGTCCTCGTCCTCGTCGGGTTGCTCGCTCCACCGTTCGACGCCGCCCGCAGCGCGCTGCTCGCCGACATGCTCTCCGGCGACGCCTACCTGCGCGGCAACACCCTGGTGGTCACGGTGCACCAGGCGGGCCAGCTCCTGGGCTTCCTGGGCGGCGGCGCGCTCGTGGCCGTCATCGGGGTGCGCGGGGCCCTGCTGTGCGACGCCCTCACCTTCGCCGGCTCGGCGGTGCTCCTGTGGACGGCGGTCCGCGAGCGGCCGATGCCGGTCCGCACCGGGGGCCCTCGGTCCTGGCGGACGGAGACGACGGAGGGGCTCCGTCACGTGGCCGGCTCGCCGCGCCTGCGGGGCCTGCTCGCCTGGGCTGTGGTGGCCGCGGCGCTGTTCATCGTCCCGGAGGGACTCGCCGTCCCCGTCACCAGCCAGCTGGGCGGCGGCCCGACCGCAGCCGGAGCCCTGACGGCTGCCGTCCCCGCCGGGTTCGTGGTCGGCTCGGTGCTGCTGAACCGCGTCCCGGCCGCCGGGCGCGAGCCGCTGTTCCTCCCGCTCACGCTGCTCAGTGCAGGCGCGCTGCTGCTGACCCCGCTCCTGGACAGCCTCTGGCTGGTCGGTGTCGCGTGGATGGTGGCGGGGGCCGGCAACGCCCTGCAGCTCGTCGCCAACACGGCCTACGTCCAGGCGGTCCCGTCGGCGCTGCGGGGCCGGGCGTTCGGGGTGGCCGTCTCCGCCCTGATGGCGGCGCAGGGCCTGGCCCTGCTGACCGCAGGCGCCCTCGGCGACGTGCTCGCACCGACCCAGGCAGTCGCCGCGCTGGCGGCACTAGGCGTGCTCGCGGTGCCCGTCGTCGCTCGCCTGGGTCACGGATCGGCGACGCGGGCTTCAGTCGAGGCCCCCACCAGCCGATCCGACACCTGATGGACGCGAACCAGGCTCCCGGCGTGAGCCGGCTCCGCCATGTCAGCGTGCTGCTCGTGGGCCTCCTGCTGGTCGGCCTGGGCCTCGGCCTGGCGCTCTCCGCCGGCAGCCCCCCGCTCGAGCTGACGCACGTGGGCGCCTTCGGTCTGCTGCTCCTCCCGCTCTACCTCGCCGCGGCCCGCTGGCCGCTGGACTTCGAGTTCCGGCGCGACACCGTCAGCGTGAGCCTGACGCAGCTACCGCTGACCCTGGGCGTCCTGCTGGTGTCGCCGCTCGCCCACGTCGCCATGCGCACCGTGGCCACCCTCGTCGACTGCGTGCTGCTGCGCCGGCAGCCACCCAGCAAGACGCTGTACAACGTCGCCTGCGCCGTCTTCGAGGTCGGCCTCGTCGCGCGCTTCGTCGGCAGCATCGATGCCCTCGACCGACCTGGGCCCGAGCTGTGGCTCGCGCTGTTCGTCGGGGTCCTGGTGAGCGAGCTGACCAGCCAGTTCCTGCTCCAGCTCGTGGTGCTGCCGCTGATGGGCCGCCGGCCCACCCTGACGCAGGTGATGGGACCGCTGCGCATCGCTGCGGCCACCGCCACGGTGTTCACCGCCATCGCCATCATCGCGGTCGCCGCGGCGATCACCGACCCGTCGACCGTCCTGCTGGTCCTGGTGCTGGTGGTGTGCCTGGGGCTGGGCTATCGCGGCTACCGGTTGCAGTCCGAGCGCGAGCAGCGCACCGAGCAGATGTACCGGTTCGTCAAGAACCTGCGGCCGGTGCTGCCGGACACCGCCGAGGCCTACGACGTGCTGCAGGAGGTGCGCGCGCTGCTGTACGCAGGCACCCTCGATCTCGCCCTGCAGGATGCGTCCGACGGCTCGTGGCGGCACGTCCTCACGCGCTCTGACGGCGGCCGGCCGCTCGAGACCGTGAACCACGTCGGCGCGGCCCCGCAGCTGGCCGCGGCCCCTGCCGCCCGCGCGGACTCGCGCACGATGGCCGTCCCCCTCTACGGGCAGAGCGGCCTGCTGGGAGTGCTCACCGTCTCCGACCGGCTCGGCTCGCTGCGCGGTTTCGACATCGGTGACCTCAGACTGCTGGAGACGCTCGCTGTCGAGCTGTCCGCTGCGTTCGAGCGGGGCCGCCTGCTCGCCGACCTGCAACGCGCCGCCACCATCGACGTCGTCACCGAGCTGCCGAACCTGGAGGAGACCACGCGACGGATCGGCGGCCTGATCGCGCAGGGCGGCCCCGTAGCGGTCATGTCGGTCGGCGTCGAGTCCTTCCGGGACGTGAACGACACGCTCGGGCACGAGATCGGTGACCGGATGCTGTACGAGGTGGCCCGACGACTGCGCGAAGCAGTCCCGGGCGCCGTGCTCGGCCGCCTCGGCGGGGGTCGCTTCGCGGTGGCGATGGCTCGGTCGGCCGAAGCCGTCGACGCAGCGATGATCGGCCTCGACCTTCGCAGCAGGGTCGAGGGCAGCCTGCAGCTCGGCGCGGTAGGCACGTACGTGCGCCTGGCGGTGGGGTGCGTCCACTCACCCGAGCACGGCACCGCCGCCTCCACCCTGCTGCGTCGCGCCGAGACGGCGATGAGCAGCGCGGCCCTGACGGGCGGCGGACCCGTGCTCTGGGAGGCCGCCTACGAGGTGAGCGGTCAGCGCCGCCTGGCGGTCGTCGGCGCGCTGCGCGAAGCCATCACCATGGGCGCCATCGGTGTCGCCTACCAGCCCAAGCTCGACGTCCTGACCGGGCGGGTCGTCGGGGTCGAGGCGCTGGCCCGGTGGACGCATCCTGCCCTCGGCTACATCAGTCCGGACGAGTTCATCCCCCTTGCCGAGACCGCCGGGATGATGAGCACGCTGACCAATTCCATCCTGCTCCAGTCCCTCACCGCCTGCCGGGGCTGGCAGCGTCGGGCCAGCGACATCGGCGTGGCGGTCAACGTCAGCGCCGACACCGTCCTGGACCCCGGGTTCGTGACCGAGGTGGCTGCCGCGCTGGAGTCGGTCGGCCTGCCCCCGGAGCTGCTGACCCTCGAGCTGACCGAGAGCGTCCTGCTCGGCGATACCGCCCTGGCCGTCGAGCGCATGCGCGAGCTACGGGCGCTGGGCGTCCTGCTCGCGGTGGACGACTTCGGTACCGGGTACTCCTCGCTGACCTACCTCAAGGGCCTGCCCGTGGACGAGGTCAAGATCGACCGAGGTTTCGTGCGCGACCTCGCGCGCGAGCCGGGCGACCGCGCCGTCGTGCGGGCGGTCGTCGACATCGCCCACACGCTGGGCCTGCGGGTGGTCGCCGAAGGCGTCGAGCTCGTCGAACAGCTCGATCTGCTCCGACTGCTCGGGGTGGACGAGGTGCAGGGATACCTGCACGCCCGGCCGATGCCGGCGGTCGGCATCGCGACCTGGCTCCGCACGCACGAAGCCACGTTGCAGTCCTGAGCCGCGGCGACGCCGCAGCCCGGATCGCGTGCACCGCACCTTCCAGCCGTGGGGACCGGGCGCACTCACCGCCTGCTCCTCGCCGCTGGACAGCGGCGTCTTGCTCCGGACGTGGACCGCACGGGGTCCACCGTCCGATTCAGCCCCAGATGAGTCCGCGCATGTCCTTCACCTCCCGTCGTGCTCGCTGTTCGTGCCGAACTGGCTCTCAACCCCAGATGAGACCGCGCATGACCTTCACCTCCCGTCGTGCTCGCTGTTCGTGCCGAACTGGCTCTCAACCCCAGATGAGACCGCGCATGTCCTTCACCTCCCGTCGTGCTCGCTGTTCGTGCCGGACTGGCTCTCAACCCCAGATGAGACCGCGCATGACCTTCACCTCCTGCCGTCCTGGACCCGGATACCCGACGCGACTGTCAGCCCCAGATGAGACCGCGCATGTCCGTCACCCCCTCCGACACGACTAGCCCTTTTGCCCGCCGGGCTAGTCCTTGTGGACTAGCGCATCTAACTCCGGACGGCTGCAACCGTCACGGGAGCGGTCGAGGTTCACCCGTTCGGGCCCTTCAGATCTCCTGATCTGCTGCCGATCCTGCCCGAGGATCCGGCGCTTGCCCGGGACGACGCGTTCAGTAGTGACCAAAATCACTCTTCGTAGGGGCAACCGGTAGCCCATAGAACGAGTCTCTGCGACTCAAACTGGCCAAGAGGGACGGTTTTAGGGCGCCGGACGGGTCAGGCGACGAGCGCGCGAGCCCTGGCGAAGACGTCGTCGAGCATCGGTTCCGTCAGGCGTCCGGTGAACGTGTTCTGCTGCGAGACGTGGTAGCAGCCCAGGACCGTGGGCCCGCTGGGAAGAGCGACCTCGACGCCGTGACCGAAGCGTGGCAAGGGCGCCGGTACCTGCTCCCCGGCCTGACGCAGCACCGGCCACAGGGCCTGCCAGCCGATGCCGCCGAGCACCACGACGGCGCGCACCGTCGGCCGCAGGAACGACCACTCGGCGGCCAGCCACGGTGAGCAGGCATCGCGCTCGGCAGGCGTGGGCTTGTTCAGCGGCGGGGCGCAGCGCACCGGGAGCGTGATGCGCACCCCGCGAAGCTCCTGTCCGTCACCAGCAGCCGTCGAGGCCGGCCGGGTGGCCAGCCCGGCTCGGTGCAAGGCCGCGAACAACCAGTCGCCGCTGCGGTCGCCGGTAAAGATGCGACCGGTGCGGTTCCCGCCGTGCGCGGCCGGGGCCAGTCCGACGACCACGATGGCCGCGTCCGCCGGGCCCCAGCCGGTGACCGGTCGACCCCAGTAGTCGTCGCGCACGAACGACGCGCGCTTCTCAGCAGCCACCTGCTCCCGCCACGTGACCAGGCGGGGGCAGGCTCGGCAGACCGACGACCGGGCGTCGACCTCCTCCAGCGACCTCGCCGAGGCGGCGAGGCGGCGCACCTGCGCCGCCGTCGAGGCGACCGGCGTCAAGGCGTCCGCGCGGTCGCAAGGATGGCCCGTGCCGGGTGCGCGCGGGCCGGGCGGGACGGGCGGCGACGGCACGTCGGCATCGTCGCACCGCGGACTGACCGCTCGACGGCCGGGGGCGCGCCCGGGCTCTCGCCCTCGCGGGCGGGGGTTCAGGGAGCGCTCGTGCCCTGTCTTCCGTAACGGTCCTCGAGCCGGACGACGTCGTCGAGCTCGGTCGTCGACGCCTCGAGCATGACCGTGTCGAGCAGGGCGGTGACGCGGTGCCGCACGCCGGGCCGGAGGTGGATCGACTCCCCGGCCTCCAGGTCGAACTGCTCCAGGCTGTCCTCGTGCAGGCCGACCTCGACGCGCAGCCGTCCGCTCTGCACGCTGATGGTCTCCTCCTTGTGCTCGTGGTACTGCAACGACAGGGCGTGCCCCTCGGTCACATGGATCGCCTTGCCGCAGAACCGTCCGTCGACGAGCGCGAAGATCTCCTCGTGGCCCCAGGGCTTGTCCACCCGACGTACCGCACTGACCCAGTCCTGCTTGCTCACGACGCCGTCCGTCCTGGCACCGACCAGGCGATGCCGTCGAGGATGTCCTTCTCGCTCACGACCACCTCGGCCAGCGCCAACCGCTCGACCACCGTGGCCAGCACCAGCGCCCCGGCGCCGATCACGTCGACGCGCCCGGGGTGCATCACGCCCAGCTCCGCCCGCTGCTCGCGCTTCATCGCCAGCAGCCGCGCCGTCGTGTGCTGGACCTGCGCGGCCGACAGCCGCGCCAGGTGCACCGCGTCGCTGTCCCACTTCCGCAGCCGGAGAGCGACCCCGGCGACGGTGGTCACCGAGCCGGCCAGGCCGATGGCGGTGCGGGCCTGCTCGAGCGGCACGTCGGCCCGCACCAGGGTCAGCGCCGCATCGATGTCGGCGCGGGCCGCGGCGACCTGCTCCTGCGTCGGGGGGTCGTCGTGCAGGTGTCGCTCGGTCAGGCGCACGCAGCCGACATCGACCGAGCGGGACGCCTGCACCGCGTCGGTGCCGAGCACGAACTCGGTGGAGCCGCCGCCGATGTCCATGACCAGGAACGGACCGTCCGCGGGGTCCAGGTCGCGGGTGGCGCCGTCGAAGGACAGCGCCGCCTCCTCCTCGCCGGTGATGACCTCCGGAGCCACTCCCAGCGTCGCCTGCACCATGGTCACGAAGGCCGCGCGGTTGGACGCGTCCCGGGTCGCGCTGGTGGCCACCATGCGCACCTGCTCCACGCCGAGCCGGGCACAGGTGCGCGCGTAGTCGACCAGCGCCTGGCGCGTCCGCTCGATGGCCTCCGGCGCGAGCTCGCCGGTGCGGTCGACCCCCTGCCCCAGCCGGACCACCCGCATCTCGCCGTGCCGGTCCGTCTTGTGCCGCCCGTCGACGTCAGCCACCAGCAGCCGGACGGAGTTCGTGCCGCAGTCGATGGCTCCGACCCTCACGAGGGCCGCGTCGTCCGCGAGCGCTTGCCGACGACGGCCGCGGGGTCGTCGGGATCCACGCACGGACCTTTCGCGGCCCACTCCGGCAGCAGCGCGAGCGCCTCGTCCCCGAAGGGGTTGATGCCCGGACCGACCGCGAGCGCGTGGGCGACGAGCACGTGCAGGCACTTCACGCGCACCGGCATGCCGCCCTGCGCCGGCACGTTCTCGAGCACCTCGTGCGCGTCGCGTCGGCCGACGTAGTCGTCCGCGGCAGCCTGGTAGCGAGCGGCCAGGTCCGGGTCGTCCGCGAGCCGAGCGGTCTGCTCCCGCATCAGCCCGTCTGCCTCCAGCGTCCCGATCGCCGACGCCAGGCGCGGGCAGGTGAGGTAGTAGAGCGTCGGGAACGGCGAGCCGTCGTCCAACCGCGGCTTGGTCTCCACGACATCGGGCAGGCCGCAGCCGCAGCGGTGCGCTACCGACGTCATCGCCCGTGGGGTCCGTGACAGCTGCAGGGCGACGGCCCGCACGTCACGAGGATCCGGAGCCGGGCCGTCCGCAGCGCGGTCGCTGGTCACGGGGAGGGCGCGGGCGTGGGACGGTCGGCCGCCCGGGCCGTGCCCCACAGCTGGGTGTACCAGGGGCTGTCGCCGCCGACGGCATCGCGCGCGCCCGGGGCCGCGCTGGGCTCGATGAGCACGTACGCCGTCTCCCCCGGCAGCACGAAGTTCAGCCGCCGGCGGGCCTCGGCCGCGACGTAGGCCGGATCCTGCAGGCGCGCGCGCTCGGCCGTCAGCGCCGCGACGCGGGCGCGCTGCTCGGCCTGCTCGGCCTGCACCGCTTGGATCTCACCCCGCTGCGCGAGGTACTCGCGCAGCGGCAGCGCGGCGCTGAGCAGCAGCCCGCCGACGAGGACGGCGAGGATGACCAGCCGGCCGGTCGAGCGGCCTGGACGACGGCCCGCCTCGGGCGGCACCGGCACCCGGCGGGTGCGGTCGGCGGCGGCCCGCTGCGGTGGACGGGGCGCCACAGGCGTCCGCCTGCTGGCCACCGGGCGCGCAGGCCGACGCGCCGGGCCGCCCCGTGCCGGGCGCCCGCCGTTCGACCGGCGCGGCGTGCTCATGACGAGACGGTGCCGCGGGCGCCGAAACGAGGGAAGGCGGCCGCGCCGGCGTACCGGGCGGCGTCATCGAGTTCTTCCTCGATGCGCAGGAGCTGGTTGTACTTGGCCACCCGCTCGGAGCGGGCGGGCGCGCCGGTCTTGATCTGGCCGCAGTTCGTGGCCACCGCGAGGTCGGCGATGGTCGTGTCCTCGGTCTCGCCGGAGCGGTGGCTCATCATCGAGCGGTAGCCGCTGCGGTGCGCCAGCTCGACGGCGTCCAGCGTCTCCGACAGCGTGCCGATCTGGTTCACCTTGACCAGCAGCGCGTTCGCGCAGCCACGGTGAATGCCGTCGGCCAGGCGGGCGGGGTTGGTGACGAACAGGTCGTCGCCGACGAGCTGCACCCGCGAGCCCAGCCGGTCGGTGAGGGCCTTCCAGCCGTCCCAGTCGCTCTCGTCCAGAGCGTCCTCGATCGACACGATCGGGTAGGCGTCGAGCAGGCCGGCGTAGTAGTCGGTCAGCTCGGCCGAGGACCGCGCCGCGCCCTCGAAGGTGTAGCCGTCCGCTCCGTGGAACTCGCTGGCGGCGACGTCCAGGGCCAGCGCGATGTCGGTGCCGGGCGTGAAGCCGGCCTTCTCGATCGCTTCCAGGATGAGGTCGAGCGCCTCCCGGTTGGCCGCCAGGTTCGGGGCGAAGCCGCCTTCGTCCCCGACGCTGGTGGCCAGCCCGCGCTCCTTCAGCACCGCCTTGAGCGCGTGGTAGGTCTGCGCCCCCCAGCGCAGCGCCTCGGAGAACGTCGCCGCGCCGATCGGCGCGATCATGAACTCCTGCACGTCGACGTTGGTGTCGGCGTGCGCACCGCCGTTGAGGATGTTGAGCATCGGCACCGGGAGCAGGTGCGCGTTGGGCCCGCCGACGTAGCGGAACAGCGGCAGGCCGCTGGAGTCGGCGGCGGCGCGGGCGACGGCCAGGCTGACGCCCAGGATCGCGTTGGCGCCGAGCCGGCTCTTGTCCGGGGTGCCGTCCAGGTCGAGCAGCGCCTGATCGACGAGCCGCTGCTCGCTGGCCTCGAACCCGACGAGCTCGGGACCGATCGTGTCGAGCACGGCCGTGACGGCCTGCTGCACGCCTTTGCCGAGGTACCGGGCGGTGTCGCCGTCGCGCAGCTCGACGGCCTCGAACGCACCCGTGCTGGCGCCGCTCGGCACCGCGGCGCGGGCCAGCGTGCCGTCGTCGAGCGCGACCTCGACCTCGACGGTGGGGTTGCCGCGCGAGTCGAGGATCTCGCGGGCTCCGACAGCCTCGATGGAGGGCACGGGACTCCTGGGTGGGTTTGCGCGGCGGGTGAGAAGGCGGGCGGAGCCGCCGTCTCGGCGCCCCCGGGCGGGGGTCGGGAACGCCCGCGAGCCTAGTCCCGGACCTCACGTCCACCGGGGAGGCGCCCGACGCGACGCGCCCGAGCCGCCCGCGCAGGCGTCAGTGGCGCCACAGCCGGGCGCCGGCGCGCACCCGCCCCGTGCCCGTCACGACGGCGTAGAAGCCGCGGGCGCCGTCGTCGAGATCGACCAGCGCCTGCTCGACGGCAGTGTCGACGGCGTCCAGCCCTTGGCGCAGGCAGAAGCGGCTGAACTCGACGCACGGCGCAGCGGGTACCGCTCCGGTGAGCGCGAGCAGCCCACCCTCGACGGTCTCGAGCGCGAGCGCCCCGGACAGCCCGTCCGTGCCGAGCGGGCCGGCGGTCTCCAGCAGCAGGCTCTCCCCGGCCGAGCCGTCGACCAGGTGGGCTCCGTAGCGCTGCCGCAGGGCGACGTAGTGGGCTGCCGGCAGCAGCGACAGCCCGTTGCGCAGCTTCACGTTGCGCGTGTCGGGATGGTCGGCGTGGTGGACGTCCAGCACAGGTCCGTCGGACGTGTGCCCGACGACGCCTCGCGGGCCGAGCTCGAGCTCGTCGACGGCCAGCAGCGGCGCGGGGTCGTAGACGCGCGCGCCACGCTCCCCGGGCTTGAGCCTCGAGCGCTGCACCTGCAGCCGGATCACGGTGCCCACCAGGGACGGCGCTGTCGTCATGCGGGCAGTCTGACCGGAGGGCGCCGACGACGGGGGGCGGCGGCGGTTCGGGGGCGGCTCGGTGTCGGCGCCGGCGTCAGCACAGCAGCGCGGCCCAGCGCGCGGGGGTGAGGTGCGCCGGGTCGCCACCGTCTTCCCGGACGTGCCGCTCCGCCGCAGCGAGCGCGTCGCGGTAGGCCCGCGCGGTCGTGCGCAGCGCGACCTCGGGGTCGACCCCCTGCTCCCGGCAGCGCGCCACCAGGTCCCAGAGCTGTCCGCCGGGGCCGGCACCGTCCGGCACGTCGACGGGGGCACCCAGCCGCTGCGCGCGCCGCTGCAGCTTCGCCGCCAGGCTCAGTGCCGGCTGGCCGAGCGGTACGCCGTCCGTGACGGAGGTGCGTCCCTTCTCGGCCGCCTTGAGCGCCTCCCAGCTTCCTTCGAGGTCGTCGGCGCTGCCGTCGGCGAACACGTGCGGATGGCGGCGCACCAGCTTGTCGACGAGGTCGCCGGCCACCTCGTCGATGCCCCAGCCGGTCTCGCTGGCCAGCCTGGCGTGGAAAACCACCTGCAGCAGCACGTCGCCGAGCTCTTCGCGGAGGTCGGGGCTGCTGCCCTCCTCCAGCGCCTGATAGGCCTCGTAGGCCTCCTCGAGCAGGTAGGGCATGAGGGAGACGTGCGTCTGCGCGGCGTCCCACGGGCAACCGCCCGGCGAGCGCAGCCGGTCCATCACGGCGACGACGTCCAGCAGCCGGGCGCCGGGAGGGTCGGTGTTGCCGTGGACGACGACGGCGTCGGGCCCGAGCGCCGCCAACAGCTCGGGGGCGGCGTCGAACCAGACCGCCGGGTGGCGGCGCAGCCACCGCGCCCGGTCGGCTGCCGGCAGCGGCTCGTGCACCTGCAGGGCCACCCCTGCCTCGCGCAGGAAGGGCAGGTGCGGCGAGGCTGCCGACTCGGTCGCGACCGGGCCCGACGACAGCAGCTGCCAGGCGGGATGGTGCAGAGCGCCCCCGGGCAGCCGCGGGGAGACGACGACCACCCGCGGAGGGGACCCGGCGGGCGCGGCGGCAGGCTCCGCCGGCACGGTCAGCCGGCCGGCGAGGGGGCCGGTGCGGCAGGGTCGGTGCCGGTGCCGTCGGGTGCGGTGCCGTCGGGTGCGGTGCCGTCGGGCGCGCGCCGGTGCCGTCGGGCGCGGTGCCGTCGGGTGCGGTGCCGTCCGGGAGGCCGTCGGCAGGCGGGACTGCGCCCGGCTCGCCTCCCGGCGATGCGGCGGGCGAGGCGTACGCCTGCGCGGTCGGGTCGACCGCAGCGGTCTCGGGGTTCCAGCGCCCGTAGCGGGGGTTGACCTTGACGCCGAGCCGACCGGCGAGCGTGCGCAGCGCCTGCTGGCTGGCGGCCTGCCGCTGCTCGGCCAGCGCCGTGCGGCGAAGCTCGGGGGTGGCCTCAGCCAACGTGGTGGTCTGCCGCTCCTCGACCTGCACCACGTGCCAGCCGAACTGCGTCTTGACGATGCCGATCTGCCCGGGCTGGAGCGAGAAGATGAGCTTCTCGAACTCGGGCACGAACTGACCGGCGCCCTGCAGCCCGAGCTCGCCGCCCTGGTCCTTGTTCGAGGTGTCGGTGGAGTACTGGGCCGCCAGCGCCGCGAAGGTTCCGGGATCTGCCTGCACCAGCGCCAGGATGCGACGGGCGCGTCCCTCGTCGGCGACCAGGATGTGCCGCGACCGCACCTTGTCGTACTCGGCGATGTTCTGCGTGTACAGCTCCTGCAGCATGGCGGGCGGCACCTGCACGTCGGCGGTGAGCGCGTCGCCGAGCTTCTGGTCCAGGACGATGTCGCGGACGAACAGCGGCAGGTCCTGGGGCGAGATGCCGCTCTGCGCGGCCTGCATGTCCAACGCCTCGCGGCTGCCGGCCTGCTCGACGAAGTCGGCGATCTGGGTGTCGACGTCGCCCGGCAGCACCGTCACGCCGTTCTCCTTCGCCGCCGCCTCCAGCAGCTGACGGTTGACGAGCCGCGTCAGCGCCTGCCGCTGGAACGCGAGCTTGTCGGCGCCGAGCTGCTGGGCCGCCTGAGGGTCGGCGAGCGCGCGCGTGACGGTGGCCTGCAGCGTGTCGCTGGAGATGCGGGCGTCGCCGACGAGCGCGGCCGAACCGGCGCGCACGGTGCTCTGGCCGCAGCCGCTGAGCAGGACGACGGCCAGGCTCGCCGAGGCGACGGCGGTCAGCGCCGTACGCCGGGGGGTGCGGGTCACAGCAGAGCGGTCCTTCCGTACAGGGACGCGCGCGGGAGCGACCCGCGCGCGAGGGTGCCTACAGGGTGCCAGAGCCGCCGGCCTGCGCCGGCGCGAGCCCGCGCCGATGCCCGGCGGTCGGGTGGTTCACGGCGTGGCGACGGCTGCTCCGGCGGCGACGCTGTCGCCCAGGACCGCGTCCAGCAGGGCCTTGCACCAGTCGAGCAGCGCCTCGTCGCGCAGCGGCTGCCCGCCGATGCGGGCGGTGGTGGGTCGGGGCACCAGGACGGTGCCGGTCTGGGGCTTGGCCAGCGAGCGGGGATAGAGCCGCTGCAGCCGCATCGTCTGCGACTCGCGCAGCTGCAGCGGCGCGAGCCGGACCTGGTTGCCCTGCAGGGCCACCTCGGTGAGCCCGAAGCGGCGGGCGTGGACCCGGAACCGGGCGACGGCCAGCAGCCGGTCCACCGGGTCCGGCAGCGGTCCGTAGCGGTCGGTGAGCTCTTCGCGGACCGCGTCGATCGCCGGCTCGTCCCAGGCGGCCGCGAGCCGGCGGTAGGCGTCCAGCCGGAGCCGCTCGCCGGGGATGTAGTCGTGCGGCAGGTGCGCGTCGACCGGCAGGTCGACCTTGGTGTCGAGCACCACCTCGTCCTCGCCCGCGCCGCCGCGCTTGAAGTCCGACACCGCCTCGCCGACCAGCCGCATGTACAGGTCGAAGCCGACGCTGGCGATGTGGCCGGACTGCTCCCCCCCGAGCAGGTTGCCCGCCCCGCGGATCTCCAGGTCCTTCATCGCCACCGCCATGCCGGCGCCGATCTCGGTGTTCTGCGCGATGGTGGCGAGCCGGTCGTGCGCCAGCTCGGTCAACGGCTTCTCCGGCGGGAAGGTGAAGTAGGCGTAGGCGCGCTCGCGGCCGCGGCCGACGCGCCCGCGGATCTGGTGCAGCTGCGACAGGCCGAACTTGTCGGCGCCGTCGACGATCAGGGTGTTGGCGTTCGGGATGTCCAGCCCGGACTCGACGATCGTCGTGCAGACCAGCACGTCGTAGTCCTTCTCCCAGAACCCGACCATCACCTGCTCCAGGCTGTCCTCGTTCATCTGCCCGTGCCCGGTGGCGATGCGCGCCTCCGGCACCAGCTCGCCCAGCCGCTTGGCCACCCGCTCGATCGACTCGACGCGGTTGTGCAGGAAGAAGACCTGCCCCTCACGCATCAGCTCACGACGGATCGCGGCGCTGATCTGCTTCTCGTCGTAGGGGCCGACGAAGGTCAGCACCGGGTGCCGCTCCTCCGGCGGGGTGAGGATCGTCGACATCTCGCGGATGCCGGTCAGGCTCATCTCCAGCGTGCGCGGGATCGGCGTGGCGGACATCGTCAGCATGTCCACGGCCGTGCGCATCTGCTTCAGGAACTCCTTGTGCTCGACGCCGAACCGCTGCTCCTCGTCGACGATCACCAGGCCGAGGTCCTTGAACGTCGTCGTGGTCGACAGCAGCCGGTGGGTGCCGATGACGACGTCGACGGTGCCCTCGCTGACGCCGTCCATGACCTCCTTCTGCTCGCGGTCGGTGTTGAAGCGGCTGACCGCGCGCACCGTCACCGGGAACTGCTGGAAGCGGTCGCGGAAGGTGTTGTAGTGCTGCTGCACGAGCAACGTCGTCGGCACCAGGATCGCGACCTGCTTGCCGTCCTGGACCGCCTTGAACGCCGCCCGCACAGCGATCTCGGTCTTGCCGTAGCCGACGTCCCCCATGATCACGCGGTCCATCGGGACGGCCTTCTCCATGTCGGCCTTGACCTCCTCGATCGCCTCGAGCTGGTCGGGCGTCTCGACGTAGGGGAAGGCGTCCTCCAGCTCACGCTGCCAGGGGGTGTCCGGTCCGAAGCTGTGCCCGGGGGCGGCCATCCGCGCGCTGTAGAGCTGGATCAGACCGGCGGCGATGTCCTTGACGGCCTTCTTCGCGCGGCCCTTGCGCTTGGCCCAGTCGCCGCCGCCGAGCTTGTCCAGGCTGGGCGCCTCGCCGCCCACGTAGCGCGTGACCAGGTCGAGCTGGTCGGTCGGGACGAAGACGCGGTCGCCCGGCTGGCCCTTCTTGCTCGGCGCGAACTCCAGGATCAGGTACTCGCGGGTGGCGCCCTGCACGGTGCGCTGCACCATCTCCAGGTAGCGCGCCACCCCGTGCTGCTCGTGCACGACGGTGTCTCCGGTCTGCAGCGAGACCGGGTCGACCGCGTTCTTGCGCCGGCTCGGCAGCCGCTTGCTGACGTCCTTGCTGCCCGTCCCGCGGGTGCCGGTGAGGTCGGCCTCGGTCAGCACGACGGTCGTCAGCAGGTCGGACCGGAACCCGGTCTCCAGGCAGGCCTGCGCGAGCACGACCGTCCCCGCCTCGGCGGTGGCGTCTGTCCGGCCGGGACGAGCCGGCTGGGCACCTCGGCGTTCTTCAGCAGCTCGTGCAACCGCTCGGCCGGCCCGTGGCCCTCGGTGGTGACGAGCACCCGCCACCCGTTCTTGGTCCAGTCGCGCAGGTCGGCGATGGCGCGCTCGATCTCGCCGCGGTAGGCGGGCGGCTGCACCCCGGCGAGCACGACGGAGTCGTCCTCGAGGTCCTCGTCGGCGGTGAAGGGGCTCAACGACCACCACGGGATGCCGAGGCTGCCGGCGTGCTCGCGCACCTCGACCAGCGTGCGGTAGGCGGCTGCGCCGAGGTCGATCGGCGCCTGCCCTCCGGTGGCGGCAGTGGCCCAGGAGGCCTCCAGGAACTCCTGGCTGGTCTGGACGAGGTCGTGCGCGCGGGTGCGGATCTTCTCGGGGTCGCAGACGACGACCGAGGTGTTGGCGGGCAGCTCGTCGACGAGCAGCTGCAGGTCGTTGACGAGGACCGGCGCGAGGGCTTCCATGCCCTCGACCGGGTGCCCGTCCGCGATCTTGGTGCAGATCTCGGCCAGCTGCGGATGGGTCTGGGCGAGGGCGGCCGCGCGGCTGCGGACGTCGGGGGTGAGCAGCAGCTCGCGGCAGGGAGGCGCCCACAGCCCGTGCCGGCCGCCGTCCGCGGAGCTCGGTGCGACGGGCAGGCTGCGCTGGTCGGCCACCTTGAAGGCACGCACCTCCTCGACCGTGTCGCCCCACCACTCCACGCGCACCGGGTGCTCCTCGGTGGGCGGGAAGACGTCCAGGATGCCGCCGCGGACGGCGAACTCGCCCCGCTTCTCCACCAGCTCGACGCGCGCGTAGGAGATGTCGACGAGCCGGCGGACGATCGCGTCCAGGCCGCCGTCGACGTCCTGCCCGGTCGTCAGGTGCACCGGTTCCAGGTCGCCCAGGCCGGGCACCTGCGGCTGCAGCACGCTGCGCACGGGGGCGACGACGACATCGAGCGGTCCGGTGGCGGGGTCGTCGCTCGTCGGGTGGGCCAACCGGCGCAGCACCGCCAGGCGGCGGCCGACGGTGTCGGCGCGCGGGCTCAGCCGCTCGTGCGGCAGCGTCTCCCAGCTCGGGTACAGGGCGATGCGGTCACCGTCGAGCAGGCTGCCGAGGGCGGCGACGAGGTCTTCGGCCTCGCGGCCGGTCGCGGTGACGGCCAGCACGGTGCGGCCACGCTTGACCAGGTTGGCGATGACGAACGGGCGCAGCCCGGGCGGACCGGTCAGGTCCAGCTGTGGCGCCGACGGGGTGTCCAGCGCGCGCGCCAGCGACGGGTCGCCGGCGACGACGTCGAGCAGTCCGGCCAGCGACACGGGGCCTTCTTCCTGGGGCGGGCAACGCGAACGGGCCCCGCACGGCCGCGGGCCGGGGGGTGGGGCACCGGCGGGCGCCCGTCTTGAGTCTACGAGCCGGTCCGGACGCGACCTGCGGCCCCGGCCTGCGGTCTGGCCGACGCTCGGCTGGAAGGCCCGCCGCGGCTCAGTGGAAGGAGTTCTGCGCGGCTTCCAGCGTGCCGGTGAGCAATGCCTCGACCGCGTCCGCCGCCCGGTCGACGTGGAAGCCGAGATCCTTGCGCTCGGCGGCCGAGAAGTCCTTCAGCACGTAGTCGGCCGGGTCCTGGCGACCAGGGGGCCGGCTGATGCCGAAGCGCACCCGCAGGTAGTCCTTGGAGCCGGTGGAGCGGGTGATCGACTTCAGCCCGTTGTGGCCGCCGTCGCCGCCGCCGAGCTTCATCCGCAGCGTGCCGTAGTCCAGGTCCAGCTCGTCGTGGACGACGACGATCCGGTCCGCGGGCACCTTGAAGAAGTCGCGCAGGCTCGCCACGGGCCCGCCGGACTCGTTCATGTAGCACTTGGGCTTGGCGAGCACGGCACGCTGCCCGGCCAGCCGTCCCTCGACGACGTCAGCCCGGCCCTTGTGCGCCTTGAAGCGCCCGCCGGCACGCTCGGCCAGCAGGTCCAGCACCAGGAAGCCGGCGTTGTGCCGGTTCCCGGCGTACCCCGGCCCAGGGTTGCCGAGCCCGACGACGAGCCACAGCGGCTCGGACACGGGCCGGCGCCTGAACAGCGGCTGCTACTCGGCGGCGTTCTCGGACTTGGGCGCGTCGGTCTCGCCGACGGCGTCGCCCTCGCCGGCCTTGTCGGACTCGCTGCCCTCGGTCTCGGTCTCCTCCTCGGCGGCGAGCGCCTCGGCGCCGGCCTGGCCGGAGCCCAGCTCCTCCTCGGCGGCGGACAGCTCGGCCTCGAGCTGCTCCTCGGACACGACGCCCAGGAACGCGACGATGACGTGCTCGGCGTCCTGCGCCAGCTCGCTGCCGGCGGGCAGGGTCACGTCGCCGGCGTTGAGGCTGGTGCCGGCGCGCTTGCCGGCGATGTCGAGATCGACGTGCTCCGGCAGCTGGGTGGCGTCGGCCGTCAGGGTCAGCGTCATCGTCTGCTGGTCGACCAGGGTGTCGGGGGCGGCCTCGCCGACGAGCACGATCGGCACCTCGACGGTGACCTTCTCGCCCTTGCGGACGGCCACCAGGTCGACGTGCTCCAGGTGGCCCTTGATCGGGTCGCGCACGATGACCTTGGGCAGTGCCAGCTGGTCGCCGTCGGCGGTCTGCAGGGTGAGCAGGGCGTTGGCGTCGTGCTTGAGCGCCAGCATCAGCTCGTGGCCGGGCAGGGTGAAGTGACGCGGCTGCTCGCCGTGCCCGTACAGGACGGCCGGGACCTTGTTGGCCCGGCGGATGCGCCGCGAGGGGCCCTTGCCGAACTCGGTGCGGGGCTCGGCGGCGATGCGGACCTCGGACACAGCAGGACTCCTCGTACAGCGGTAAGCAGGCGGGACAGGTCAGGGTCGTTCGACGGAGCACGGGCCGGGACCACCACGACCCAACGCCGCCCCGGGCGGACAGCACCGGGGCCGGACAGGACAGGGGCGCGAACGGCGCGCTGGTCGAGTCTAGCCGCGTCCGCGCTCGGCACCACCATCGCCCGCCGACGCCCGCTCCGCGGGGCGACGGGATGTCGACGCTCGGCATCGCCCGAGCGCGGCACGCTGCGACCACCGCGGGGCGGGAGCGGAGGCTTGGCGGGCGTCAGGGAGCAGCGGGCCGGTCCACGGTGCCCGCACGGCTGCCCGCGTCGGTGCCTGCGGCGGTGCCCGCGTCGGTGCCTGCGTCGGTGCCTGCCTCGGCACCTGCGTCGGTGCCCGCGTCGCTGACGGAGCGCAGGCGGGCGCGGTACGCCGCGACGTGCTGGCGGTTGCCGCAGTTGCCCGTGTCGCAGTAGCGCCGCGACCGGTTGCGCGACAGGTCGACGAACACGGCTTCGCAGTCGGGTGCCTCGCACGCCTGCAACCGCTCGGCGCCGTCGTCGCGCAGCACCTCCGCCAGCGCCATGCCCGCATCGGCGGCCAGCCGGGAGGCCAGCCGCGCCGACGGCGCCGTCCAGTGCAGGTGCCATTCCCAACCGTCGTGGTCGGTCAGCTGCGGCAGGGCGCCGGCCTCGGCCACCATGCCGTTGACCACGGCCGCTGCCGTGCGCATGTCGCGTGCCCCCCAGACGGCCCGCAGCCGCGGCCGCAGCGCGTGCACCTCTTCCAGGTCGTCGGCGGCCACCTTGCGCGAACCACTGACCTCGTGGTCGACCAGGAAGGCTTTGAGCGCCGGGACGTCGGCGAGCAGCTCGGCGCCGTTGGCGCGGCTGTTGACGAGGTCGACGGCCAGCGTCAGCGCGCGGGCGACGTCGTGGGCGACGTGCACGACTCAGGCGGCGCCGTCGAACAGCGACGTCACCGAGCCGTCCTCGAAGACCGCCTTGATCGCCCGGGCGATGATCGGTGCGATCGACAGGACGGTGAGCCGGTCGAAGCGACGGTCGTCCTCGATGGGCAGCGAGTTGGTGACGACGACCTCGCTGATGCGGCTGTTCTTCAACCGGTCGATCGCCGGCCCCGACAGCACCCCGTGGGTGGCGGTGACGATGACGTCGGCGGCGCCGTTGTCGAACAGCAGGTCGGCGGCCTTGCTGATGGTGCCGCCGGTGTCGATCATGTCGTCGACGAGGATGCAGGTCTTGCCGGCGACCTCACCGACGACCTCGCCGACCTTCACCTCGTTGGGCACGTTCGGGTCGCGACGCTTGTGGATGATGGCCAGCCCGGCGCCCAGGCGGTCGGTCCAGCGCTCGGCGACGCGCACGCGTCCGGCGTCCGGGGAGACGATGACCAGGTCGCGGTCGCCCCAGTGCTCGGCGACGTAGTCGGCCAGCAGCGGCAGCGCGAACAGGTGGTCGACCGGGCCGTCGAAGAAGCCCTGGATCTGCGCCGTGTGCAGGTCGACGGTCATCAGCCGGTCGGCGCCGGCGGTCTTGAACATGTCGGCGACCAGGCGGGCGCTGATCGGCTCGCGCCCGCGGTGCTTCTTGTCCTGGCGCGCGTAGGGGTAGAAGGGCATGACGACGGTGATCCGCTTGGCCGAGGCGCGCTTGAGCGCATCGACCATCAGCAGCGTCTCCATCAGCCAGGTGTTGACCGGCGTGGTGATGCTCTGCACGACGAAGGCGTCCGAGCCGCGCACCGACTCCTCGAAGCGGACGAAGATCTCACCGTTGGCGAAGTCGTAGGCGGCTGTGGGCACCGGTTCGACGCCGAGCCCGACCCCGATGTCGTGCGCGAGCTCGGGAAAGGCCCGCCCGGAGAACAGCATCAGGTTCTTGCGGCTGTCTATCTGGAGCCCGCTCATGACTGCTTCCCCTGGTCGGTACCTGTGGCGTGCGGGCCGGCCGGGCGCTTGCGGGCGACCCAGCCGTCGATGTTGCGCTGGGGCGCGCGGCCGACCCCGAGCGCGCCGGCCGGCACGTCGCTGGTGATGACCGAACCCGCAGCGGTGTAGGCGCCGTCGCCGATGGTGACGGGGGCGACGAGCATGGTGTCGCTGCCGATCCGGACGTCGTCGCCGACGACGGTGGCGTGCTTGTCGCGGCCGTCGTAGTTGACGAACACGGTGGCCGCGCCGATGTTGCTGCGCGCGCCGATCCTCGCGTCGCCGACGTAGGACAGGTGGGGCACCTTGCTGCCCTCGCCCACCGTGCTGGCCTTGATCTCGACGAACCCGCCCGCCTTGGCGCCGCGCTCCAGCACCGTGCCGGGGCGCAGGTAGGTGAAGGGGCCGACCTGCGCGTCCGGACCGATGACGGCCAGCTGGCACTGCGCGCGGGTGACCGTGGCGCCGGCGCCCACCTCGGTGTCGAGCAGGGTGCTGTCCGGTCCGACGGTCGCCCCGGCGCCGACCGTCGTGGCGCCGAGCAGCTGTGTGCCGGGGTAGACGGTGGCGTCCGGCTCGATCGTGACGTGGACGTCGATCCAGGTGGTGGCCGGGTCGACGACGGTGACGCCGGCGCGCTGGTGCCGCTGGACGACGCGGTCGCGGAGCAGCCGTCCGGCCTGGCTGAGCTGGACGCGGTCGTTGACCCCCATCGTCTCGTCGGCGTCCGCGGCGACGTGCGCCGTGACCGGCAGCCCGCCACGCTGATGCAGCCCGACGACGTCGGTGAGGTACTCCTCGCCCTGCGCGTTGTCGGTGGTGAGCCGGCTCAGCGCGTCGACGAGATCGGCGGCGTCGAAGGCGTAGACGCTCGTCGCCACCTCCTTGACCGCGAGCGTCAGCTCGTCGGCGTCCTTGTGCTCGACCACCTCGCGGACGCTGTCGGAGTCGTCGCGCACGACGCGGCCGTAGCCGGTGGGGTCGTCGACGACGGCGGTGAGCAGGGTCGTGGCGGCCCGCTTCATGCCGTGCGCGACGACGAGCTCACGCAGCGTCGACGCCTGCAGCAGCGGCGCGTCTCCGGGCAGGACGACGACGGTGCCGGTGAGCTCGGGCAGCGCGGCCAGGGCGACCCGGACGGCGTGACCGGTGCCGTTCTGCTGCTCCTGCACGACGGCGCGCGCGGCCGGGTCCAGCTCACTCAGGTGGGCGGTGACGTGCTCGCGGGCGTGGCCGACGACGACGACCAGGTGCTCCGGCTCGAGGGCGCGCGCGGCGGCGACGACGTGCCCCAGCATCGACCGGCCGCCGAGCTCGTGGAGCACCTTCGGCGTCGTGGCGCTCTTCATCCGGGTGCCCTCGCCCGCGGCCAGCACGACGACGGCGGCGACGCGCACGTCGGGCACGGCGAGGCTCCTCGCTCACGGGGGGTGGACCGGAGAACCCGGCCGCGTCACTGTACCGACGGCGGGGTGCGTCTCGGTGGCCGGTGACCCCGACGCCGCGGGCCGCGCCCGAACCGGCCCCGGCTCCGCCTCCAGGACTCGAACCCGGACCGGACAACACCAAAGGTTGCCGTGCTGCCAATTACACTAAGGCGGATTGCGACTACGTAGAGTAATTATCTGCGCAGCGGACGCCTCATCCTGCCACTCGTCCCGCCGCGGCCCCTCGGACAGTCCCGCGACCACGCCGGCGATCGTCCGGTACAGCTGCCGACCTTGCAGCACGTTCACCGCGAGGCAGCCGCGGTAGTCGGCTCCCGTGTTCTGGCGAGGTGTCAGCGGGTTGTGGCGCTTGATCTGACTCCGTCGGAACTGCGCGAGCGGCACCCCCGTGTGCTCCGACCACCATGTCCGCACCTCCGCCTCGCACGCGGTCTCGTGCACGTGCACCCGCAGGACGAGGCGTTCCCGCTCGATGCCGAGCATCGCGAGCCCCTCGAGGAACAGTGTGACCAGGACGGGGTCGCTGTTGATCCAGCGCACCGCCTGGACGCGGTTCCACGGCTTGCGCTTCGCGCCCTCGCACCAGTAGCTGACGGCCAGCGCGAGGACGAGATCGCGGGAAGTTACCGGGCCGACCCAGGCCGCGGCCCGGGTCGTCACGGCGTCGTCGACCAGGTCGCGCGCGTCGCGGTCGCGCCGCGCCCGGCTGCGGAGCGCGCTGATCCGCCGGGCCCGACTGCCCGCCGGATCTGGCTGCGGCAGGTCGCGCAGCCACAGGCTGCAGCTGCTCTTGGACACCCCCAGCTCCGCGGCGATCTGGTCATAGGTCGCGCCCGAGGCACGCAGCGCCACGGCGGCGGCCCTGCACCCGTCCTTGGCCCTGGGCCGCGCCAGACTGTCGGGCACGGTCGTGCCCCGCAGCAGCTCGGACAGCAGGTCGTCACCCACACCCAGCTGCCTCGCGATCCGTCGTCGTGAGCCCCTCCGGCCCGCAGCGCCCGGGCCTGCGCCCCCAGGTCGCGCTTCTCCTGCTCCGTGCGGTGTCGCCCCATCGTGTCCGCCTGCCGTCGCGCCTCGACCCCTGCGGCACATCGTGTCCGAGCCCTCCGACAGTTTCGGGCCGGCCGTCCGCCGGAAGTTCACCCGTGGGCACAGGACACCTACGCTCCCGTAGGTTACGGTCGCGTAGGTAGCTGACCCCGACGCGAGGACCGATGTCTTGACCGCACCGACCACCGCTCCCGGCAGGCTCGACTCCGAGAAGCTGATCCCCGGCGGCGCTGCTGCCGTCACCACGATCGAGTACGAGGGCGACCAGGCCCGGCCGCTGCAGGACGTACCGCGCACACGCCTGTGGGCCCGGATGGAACAGGTCGCTCTCGCCGCCTTCATCGCCGTCCCGCTGGCAGCGGTGCTGGCCAGTGGCTTCGTGCTCTGGGGGCACGGGCTGTCCTGGCGCGACGTCGTCATCGCCGCCGTCGCCTACGCGATCACCGGCCACGGCATCACGGTGGGCTACCACCGCTACTTCACGCACGGGTCCTTCAAGGCGCCCACGCCGCTACGGGTGGCGCTGGCGATCGCCGGGAGCCTCGCGATCGAAGGGCCGGTCACCCGCTGGGTGGCCGACCACCGCCGTCACCACGCCTACTCCGACAAGGAAGGCGACCCGCACAGCCCGTGGCGCTACGGGACGTCGTTCCGGGCGTTGTGCAAGGGCCTGTGGCACGCGCACGTCGGCTGGCTGTTCGACGTCGAGCAGACCGACCAGAAGCGCTTCGCCCCCGACCTGCTGGCCGACCGGGCCGTCGACCGGGTGAACAAGCTGTTCGGCCTGTGGGTCGTGCTGTCGCTCGGGCTGCCGGCGCTCGCCGGCGGGCTCTGGGCGCTCGCCGCCGGTGAAGGCTTCTGGGGCGGCGCGCTCACCGCCTTCTTCTGGGGCAGCCTGGTGCGCGTCGCCGTCCTGCACCACTCGACCTGGTCGATCAACTCGATCTGTCATGCGATGGGCAGCCAGCCGTTCGACACCCGCGACCAGTCGCGCAACGTCTGGCCGCTGGCCTTCATCTCGATGGGTGAGAGCTGGCACAACCTGCACCACGCCGACCCGACGGCCGCCCGTCACGGCGTCGACCGCTGGCAGTTCGACACCAGCGCCGAGCTCATCCGCGGGTTCGAGAAGCTCGGCTGGGTGCACGACGTCCGGTGGCCCAAGCCCGAGCGGCTGGCCTCGCGCCGCGCGGCCCGGGTCTGACCACCGCCCGGCCGGCCGCTCGCGTGCGCATGACCGGCACGCAGCGGCGCGAGCAGCTGCTGGACGTCGGCCGCGCGCTGTTCGCCGAGCGCGGCTACGACGGCACCTCGGTGGAGGAGATCGCCCTGCGCGCAGGCGTCTCCAAGCCGGTGGTGTACGAGCACTTCGGCGGCAAGGAGGGGCTGTACGCGGTCGTCGTCGACCGCGAGGTGCAGCAGCTGCTCACCTCCTTCACCGCTGCGTTGACCGGTGACTCGCCCAAGCAGCTGCTCGAGCAGGCCACCCTGGCGCTGCTGCGTTACGTCGAGGAGCAGCCCGACGGCTTCCGCATCCTCGTGCGCGAGTCCCCCGTCCCGCTGGCGGACAGCGGCGGCTTCGCCTCGATCATCAGCGACGTCGCGGCGCAGGTCGAGCACATCCTGGCCCGCCAGTTCAGCACCCGCGGCTTCCGCTCCGACCTCGCACCGCTCTACTCGCAGGCGCTGGTCGGCCAGGTCGCGCTGGTGGGCCAGTGGTGGCTGGACTCCGGTGAGCCCAGCAGCGACGTGGTGGCCGCGCACCTGGTGAACCTGGCCTGGAACGGGCTGTCCGGGCTGCAGGACGAGCCGCGGCTGTCCGCACGCGCCTGACGGCGCCCGCCGCCGGTCGGAAGATCGGGCCCTCCACAGCAGCGGAGTGCTGGGGAGGGCGCGACGTGGGCCGACTCGGTCGGGGCGGGGCCGGAGGAGGGCCCGCCGCGCGCAGGAAGGCGCAGCGATCGGCCGGCAGCGGGAAGCCGGCCCCGGGCGGGCGAGGTCAGCTGTTGAGCTGTTCGTACAGCTCCATCCAGGTGTCCTCCAGGGTGGCCTTCTCGACCTGCAGGCCCCGCAGCTCGGCGTCCAGGGTCGCGACGGCGGCGAAGTCGGCGGCCTTGGTGGCCATCTCCTTCTCCAGCAGGCTCTGCCGGGTGTCCAGCCGGGCGATCTCCCGCTCGACCCGCGACAGCTCTTTCTTCGCCGCGCGCTCGTCGGCGGCGCTGGACCCGCGGCCACCCGACCCGCCACTCGATCCACCGCCTCCCGAACCGCCCTTGCTCGGCTTGCCGCCACTGGCCGAGGCGCCGCCCTTGCGACGTCGGGCCAGGTACTCCTCGACACCACCGGGGAGCGCCGCGACCGACCCGTCGCCCATCAGCGAGGCCGTGGTGTCGGTGACCCGCTCCAGGAAGTAGCGGTCGTGGCTGACGACGATCAGCGTGCCGGGCCAGCCGTCGAGCAGGTCTTCCAGCGCGTTGAGGGTGTCGATGTCCAGGTCGTTGGTCGGCTCGTCGAGGATGATGACGTTCGGCTCGCCCATGAGCAGCCGCAGGATCTGCAGGCGCCGCCGCTCGCCGCCGGACAGGTCACCGACGCGGGTCCACTGCGCGTTGCCGGTGAAGCCGAAGCGGTCGGCGAGCGACGACGCGCCGATCGTCTTGCCCCCGCCGAGATCGACGACCTTGGCCACCTGCTCGACGGCCTCCAGCACGCGCAGCATGGGGTCGAGCTCGGCGACCTCCTGCGAGAGGTAGGCCGGCTTGACGGTCTGACCGACGACGACCCGACCGGCGTCCGGCTGCTGCTGACCGACCAGCAGCTTCAGGATCGTCGACTTGCCGGCGCCGTTGACGCCGACGAGGCCGATGCGGTCGCCCGGACCCAGGTTCCAGTCGACGCCCGTCAGCAACGTCTTGTCGCCGAAGGCCAGCGACACCCCGTGCAGCTCGTACACGGTCTTGCCGAGCCGGGCGGCGGAGAAGCGCTGCAGCGCGATGCCGTCGCGCGCGGGGGGCTCGTCGGCGATGAGGGCGTTGGCGGCGTCGATGCGGAACTGCGGCTTGGAGGTGCGCGCCGGCGGGCCACGCCGCAGCCACGCGAGCTCCTTCTTCACCAGCTGCAGCCGCTTCTGCTCCGCGGTCGAGGCCATCCGGTCGCGCTCGGCGCGGGCCAGCACGTAGGCGCTGTAGCCGCCCTCGTAGGCGTCGACGACCCCGTCGTGCACCTCCCAGGTGCGACTGTTCACCTCGTCCAGGAACCACCGGTCGTGGGTGACGACCAGGTGCGCCTGCTGCGGGCTCCGCGCCTTCAGGTGGGCGGCCAGCCAGGCGACCCCCTCGACGTCGAGGTGGTTGGTGGGCTCGTCCAGGATCAGCAGGTCCCACTCCTGGACCAGCAGCGAGGCCAGCGCGACGCGGCGACGCTCACCGCCCGACATCGTCTCGACCACGCTGTCCAGGCCGATGCCGTGCAGGCCCAGACCGTCCAGCACCTCGCGCACCCGCGCGTCGCCGGCCCAGTCGTGCTCGGCCGTCGCGCCGAGGATCGCCTGGTGCGCCGTGAGCCGGACATCGACCCGGACGTCCTGCGTGAGGACGCCGACGCGCAGCCCGGAGGTGTGCGTGACGCGGCCGGAGTGCGGCTCCTCGGCCTTGACGAGCGTCTTGAGCAGCGTGGTCTTGCCGCCGCCGTTGCGCCCGACGATGCCGATGCGGTCACCCTCGGACACGCCCAGCGACACCTCGTCCATGAGCAGCCTGGTGCCGTGCGCGACGGTGACGTTCTCCAGGTTGACGAGATTGACAGCCATCAGCGTGCCTCCACGATGCGGGCACCGGCGACCGGGCCGTCGGCCCGTCGGACGTCGGCGCACAGGTTGCGTGCCGCGAGTGCGGCGGTCAGGGCGGCCGCGGCCGGTTCGTCCCGGGCGAGCAGCGCCACGGTGGGGCCGGAGCCGGAGACGAGCGCGCCGAGCGCACCGAGTTCGCGGCCGGCCTCGAGCACCCCGCGCAGCGCTGGTCGCAGCGCGAGCGCCGCGGGCTGCAGGTCGTTGGCGAGCGTGCGCCCGAGCGCCACGGGGTCGCCCTGGCGCAGAGCGGCGAGCACGTCGGCCGGGTCGGACACGACCCCGACCGGTCCGGTGTCGCGCTGGCGGTCGAGCTCGGCGTAGACGTCGGGCGTGGACAGGCCGCCGGCGGAGATCGCCAGCACCCAGGAGAAGCCACCGCGCTCCAGCACCGGGGTCAGCTGCTCTCCGCGGCCACGCCCGAGGGCAGTGCCGCCGTGCAGGCTGAACGGGACGTCGCTGCCGAGCTCGGCGGCCAACCCCGCGAGCTCGTCCTTGGCCAGCCCGGTGCCCCACAGCGCATCGGCCGCGACCAGGGCGGCGGCGGCGTCGGCCGAGCCGCCCGCACAACCACCCGCCACGGGGATGCCCTTGCGGATAGCGATGTCCAGCGAGGCGTCGTTGCCCGTGCGCTCGGCCAGCAGCAGCACAGCGCGCGCGGCCAGGTTCGTGTCGTCCAGGGGCACGCCCTCGGGCCGGTCGCAGCGGACGGCGCGACGGGCGGCGCGCGTGAGCGTGACCTCGTCGTACAGGCCGACGGCCTGGAAGACCGTCGTCAGGTCGTGGAAGCCGTCCGGGCGCAGCCGTCCGACCGACAGGTGCAGGTTGACCTTCGCCGGCGCGCGCACGGTGACGCGGTCGTGCGGGCGGCGGGACAGGACGGCGCTCCAGGGCTCTCGGCGGAAGCCTCCAGCCTACGGGCGGCTCTGCTCCGCGACCGCCGCCAGCCGGGCGAAGTGGGTCACGTCCAGCACCTCCCCGCGGGACGACGGAGCGATCCCGGCCGCGAGGAGCCGACGCTCGGCCTCGGCCGCGGTGCCTGCCCACCCGGCGAGCGCTGCCCGCAGCGTCTTGCGGCGCTGGGCGAAGGCGGCGTCGACCACCGCGAACGTCGCCAGCCGGTCCCCCGGCGGCGGCTGGCGACGGGTGAACGCCACCAGCCCCGAGTCGACGTTCGGCGCCGGCCAGAACACCGACCGGCCGATCGAGCCGGCCCGCCGGACGTCGGCGTACCAGGCCGCCTTCACCGACGGCACACCGTACGTGCGCGAGCCCGGCGGCGCGACGAGCCGGTCGGCGACCTCCGCCTGCACCATCACCAGCCCGGTCCGCAGGCTCGGAAGGTGCTCGAGCAGCCGCAGGAGCACCGGTACCGCGACGTTGTAGGGCAGGTTCGCCACGAACGCCGTCGGCGCCGGCCCAGGGACCTCGGTGAGCGTGAGCGCGTCCTGCTGCAGGACCTCGAGGCGGCCGGCCCGCTCCGGCGCGCGGGAGGCGATCGTCGTCGGAAGCTCCGCGGCGAGCCGGGGGTCGATCTCGACCGCGACGACCCGCTGCGCGACCTCCAGCAGGCCCAGCGTCAGCGAGCCGAGGCCAGGACCGACCTCCACCACGACATCGTCTGCGCCGATCTTGGCCGCGCGCACCAGCCGTCGGACCGTGTTCGGGTCGATGACGAAGTTCTGCCCGAGCGTCTTGGTGGGACGCAGGTCCAGCCGCGCCGCGAGCGCGCGCACGTCCGTCGCCGACAGCAGGGTCACGCGCTCAGCCTGCCAGGCGGCGTAGGCGGTCCTCCGGTGCGGCGTCCTGCACCGCGGACACGGCTCACCCCCGCCGCGCAGGGCACGACGGGAGTGGGGACGTTCGAGCTACAGGTAGCGGCCGCACTCGGGCCACTGGCCGCGCCCGCTGCGCTGGTACAGCAGCTTGGCCCGGTAGGTCTGCTCCTCGGCGCTGTTGTCGATCGGGTCGCCCTGGCCGCCGACGCCCTGCCAGGTGGCGATCGAGAACTGGTAGAGGCCGCGGTACTTGCCCGACCGGTTCACCGCGCGCGGGTTGCCGCCCGACTCGCAGCGCGCCAGCGCCGCCCAGTTCAGGCCGTCGGCGCCGGCCGTGCTGCCGCCGCTGCGGCTCGAGGCACGCGGCGCCGGGGCCTTGGTGCCGACCGCGAGCACGCGGGTGACCGGGGCGCTGACCGTCTCGGTCTTCACGACCGTCGTCTTCTCCAGGGCTCCGTCGGCCAGCACCCGCTCGACGGTGCGGCGGCTGATGCCGTTCTTGCCAGCCGTGACCGTCTTGGTCTGACCCTTGGTGATCGAGGCGTCCTCGCGGGTCTCGGTCCCGAAGGGCACCTCGACCTGCTCGACCCGACGCTCGACGCTGACGCGCACCGCCGTGATGGCGAGCCCCTCGGTCAGCGGCTGCGTGCGCGGCGCCGACAGGCGGTCGTCCCGGTCCAGGATGACGCCGTCCTCGACGAGCGCGTCCCGCACGGTGGCGGCGGTCGTGGTGAGGGTTCGCGTGGTGCCGTCCAGGGTGAGGGTGACGGTCTTGGGGGTGGAGACGTTGAGCGTGAAGCCGGCCAGCGGGATGCTGCGCGAGCGCGACGCCGACAGCTCCAGCCCGCTCTCGCGCAGACCGACCTGGTCGAGCGCCTCGTCGACGGAGGCCGCGGTCACCCACACCGTCCGCGCCGCGCCGTCGACGACCAGCTGCAGCTCGCGGCCACGTCGCAGCGCGACCTTCGCACCGTCGTCGATCTTCGTGCTGGCCGACGGCACGAGCACGTCGTGCGCGCCGACGGTCAGGCCGGCAGCCGCGAGGACGTCGCCGACGGTTCCGCCGCGGAAGTCGACGCTCTGCGCGGCGCCGTCGAGCACGACGGTGGCGGTCTTGCCGGTGACGCTCCAGGCGACGGCGCCCGACAGCATCGCCGTCGCCAGCAGGCTCAGGACCAGCGCCAGCACCGGGGCGCGCAGCAGCGCGGGCCTACGGCGTCCGCTGGGAGGGTTCTGCTCGGGCAGGGGGTCGAGCACGTGCTGGGGATCGGTCGAGGGGGAGGTCACTGCACTCCGAACGTCACAGTCTCCGGGCACGCGGACAGCCGCAGCACCCTCCGTCCGGAGGTCGCGCAGCCGGTGGTACGTCCGTGATCCCGGCGTCTGAGACGTGACGGTATGTCCGCGACGCGAGACGCACAAGGGCCAGGTGGAGGATGCAGCCGTTGTGAGGGGCGGATCTAGCCCCGTGGTGGGGACGACGCCGCAGGTCAGACGACGTTTGTGTCACGGTTGTATGACGTCGCTCACCTCGCCCGTCACACGTCCCACCATCGGACTGCGAGCGGACCGTAGGAGGTGCGCGCCGCCGGCCCGGGCCGAGCCCGACGACAGCGAGGACGGGCAGTGAGCGACGACGTGCGCACGGACCAGGACGAGCCCGCGGACCCCTTGGCAGACCGGGACCCCGCCTACGTCGCGCGACTGGCCCCGCTGCTGCGGCTCGCGGTCCGCACCTGGTTCCGGTCGCGGGTCGAGGGCATCGAGCGCGTCCCCGCCGGCGGCGCCCTGATCGTCTCCAACCACTCCGGCGGAGTCATCGCGATGGACGTGCCGGTCATCGCCGTCGCGTTCTGGGACCACTTCGGCGTCGACCGCCCCCTGTACGTGCTGGCCCACGACGTCCTGTTCACCGACCCGATCGGCTCGGTCATGCGTCGCGCCGGGTTCCTCAGCGCGAACCGCGCGAACGCCGAGGCGGTGCTGCGCTCGGGCGCCGTGACCATCCTGTTCCCCGGGGGCGAGTACGACGCCTTCCGGCCGGTGACGCGGGCGAACACCATCGACTTCGCCGGCCGCACCGGCTACGTGCGCACGGCCCTGGAGACCGGCGTGCCGCTCGTCCCGGTCGTCAGCCACGGTGGGCACGAGGCGCTGCTGATCCTGTCCCGCGGCGAGTGGATCGCCCGGTTGCTGCGCCTGGACAAGCTCCTGCGGCTGCCGTACTTCCCGGTGTCGCTGGGCTTCCCGTTCGGCCTGACGCTGGGGGTGTTCCCGCCGCAGCTGCCGCTGCCGACGAAGATCGTCACGCAGGTGCTGGAGCCGATCGACGTGCAGGCCGAGATCGACGCCGGCAGGGACGTCGCGGCCGTCGACCAGCTCGTGCGCGACCGGATGCAGGCGGCGCTGGACCAGCTGGCCAGTCGGCGGCGCTTCCCTGTCCTGGGGTAGCGGGACTCAGCCGGGCAGGGCGAACGCGCGGCGACCGTTGGCCAGGACCGCCGCGCACAGCGCGGCCAGGTCGTCGCCCCGCGTCTGCGCGAGGGTGCGCATCGTCAGGGGGATCAGGTACGGCCCGTTCGGGCGGCCGCGATAGGGCATCGGGGTGAGGAACGGCGCGTCGGTCTCGACCAGCAGCAGCTCCTGCGGCAGCGCCGCGGCCGCGGCCCGCAGCTCGTCGTTGGCGTTGAAGGTGACCGGACCGGCGAAGGAGGCGAACCAGCCGTGCTCGGCGCAGGTGCGGGCCAGCGCGACCCCGCCGGAGAAGCAGTGGAAGACGGTGCGCTCCGGCGCACCCTCGTCCAGCAGCACCCGGACGACGTCGTCGTGCGCGTCACGGTCGTGGATCACCAGCGCCGTGCCGGTGGCCTTGGCGATGGCGATGTGGGCCCGGAAGGACTCCTCCTGCAGCCGGTGGCCGTCCTCGCCCTCGGTGCGGAAGTGGTCCAGCCCGGTCTCCCCCACGGCGACGACCTGCGGCAGCGCAGCCAGCTCCTCGATCGCGCGCAGGGCCTCGTCGGTGGCGTCGCCGCGGCCGGCGGCGTTCGGGTGCAGCGCAGCGGTGGCGTGCACGTCCGGGTAGCGGGCGGCGAGCTCCGCCGACCAGCGGCTGGAGTCGACGTCGACCCCGACCTGCACCACCGTCGTGATGCCGACCGATGCCGCGACGGCGAGCGCCTCGTCGACGTCTACACCCATGATGTCCAGGTGGGCGTGGCTGTCGAGCACCTCACCGGGCAGCGGCTCGGGCGGGGGCGGCGCCTCACCGGAGCGACCGGCGTTGCGGGTGCGCTTGCTCACGGGCGCGACCGGCGGCCGGACAGCAGCCGGGACGCTCCCGCGGACGGAGCGCTCACTCGACCGCCTCCGCCTCGAGGCGGGCGAGCTCCTCGTCGACCACCGAAGGGTCCAGCTTGGTGAACAGCGGCGTCGGCGGCGCCAGGGTCGCGCCGACGCGGAGCGGACGTCGCTCCCAGACGGCCTCGGTGGCGTAGTCGCCCATCAGCACCGGATAGCCGGGTCCGCCGTCGAGGTCGTCCACCTCGCGCAGCTCGGGCTGGCCGCTCCAGGTGCCGGTGCCGCCGAGCAGCTCGTAGGTGGCCTGCGAGCTGGCCGGCAGGAACGGCGTGAGCATCGTCTTGGCGTCGTCGACCAGCTGCAGCGCGACGTGCAGCACCGTCTCGCGGCGGGCCGGATCGTCCTTGAGCTTCCACGGCGCCTGGTCGGACAGGTAGCGGTTCGCCTCGCCGACGACCTTCATCACCTCCGCCAGCGCCGCCTTCTGCTGCGAGCGTCCGAGCAGCGCGCCGACGGGGGCGAACGCCGCCTCGGACACGGCCAGCGCCTCCTTGTCCGGACCCAGCAGCTCACCGGCGGCCGGCACCGGTCCGAGCTTCTGCACCATCGTGACGGTGCGGTTGACCAGGTTGCCCCAGCCGGCCACGAGCTCGGTGTTGTTGCGCGTGACGAACTGCTCCCAGGTGAAGTCGGTGTCGCTGGTCTCCGGTCCGGCGGCGGCGAGGTAGTAGCGCAGCGCGTCGGCGCCGTAGCGCTCGAGCACGTCGCGCACGTAGATGACCACCGCGCGGCTGGAGGAGAACTTGCGTCCCTCCATCGTCAGGAACTCGCTGCTGACCACCTCGCTCGGCAGCTGCAGCTCGCCGAACTCGCCGGCCGTCCCCTGCGGCTTGCCGCTGGCACCCAGCAGCAGCGCCGGCCAGATGACGGAGTGGAAGACGACGTTGTCCTTGCCCATGAAGTACCGGGCGTCGACCCCCTGCGCGCCGGGGCCGCCGTCCCAGAACGGACGCCAGGCGTCGGGGTCGCCGGTGCGACGCGCCCACTCCACGCTCGCCGACAGATAGCCGATCACGGCGTCGAACCAGACGTAGATGCGCTTGTCGGTGCGGTCGCGCCACTGCGGCAGCGGGATCGGCACGCCCCAGTCCAGGTCGCGGGTGATGGCCCGCGGGCGCAGGTCGGAGATCAGGTTCTCGCTGAACTTCAGGACGTTGGGACGCCAGTCGGTGCGCGTCTGCAGCCAGCTGCCGAGCGCCTCGGCGAACGCCGGCAGCTCGAGGAAGAACTGCGCGGACTCCTCGAACTTCGGCGCCTTGCCGTCGATCTTGGAGCGCGGGTTGATCAGGTCCTGCGGGTCGAGCTGGTTGCCGCAGCTGTCGCACTGGTCGCCGCGCGCGCCGTCGAAGCCGCAGATCGGGCAGGTGCCCTCGACGTAGCGGTCCGGCAGACCTCGGCCGGTGCTCGGGTCGATCGCCGACAGCTGGCTGCGCTCGACGACGTAGCCGTTGCTGTGCAGCGCCGTGAAGAGGGACTGGACGACGGCGTAGTGGTTGCGCGTCGTGGTGCGGGTGAACAGGTCGTAGGACAGGCCCAGCCCCTGCAGGTCCTCGGCGATCACGCGGTTGTACCGGTCGGCGAGCGCGCGGGCGCTGACGCCCTCGCGGTCGGCCTGCACCTGGATCGGCGTGCCGTGCTCGTCGGTGCCGCTGACCATCAGCACGTTGTTGCCCGCCATGCGCTGGTAGCGGCTGAAGACGTCGCTCGGCACGCCGAAGCCGGCGACGTGGCCGATGTGGCGGGGGCCGTTGGCGTAGGGCCAGGCGACCGCGGTCAGGACGTTGCGGGACATGGGGTCAGCCTACGGAGCAGCGGTAGCGCCGACCGCGTGGTGCGGTCCGTGGCGGCGCGGCCGGGGCCGCTACCGCGGCTTGGCGGCGACCACGGCGTCGTACACCTCGCGCTTGGGCAGTCCCGTCTCGGAGGCCACCGCAGCCAGCGCCTCCTTGCGGGTGAGCCCGGCGGCCTCACGGACGGCGACCAGCCGCACGAGCTCCGGCCCGTCGAGCACCTCGGTGCGCTCCGGGGCTCCCTCGAGCACCAGGGTGACCTCGCCGCGCACACCGTCGGCGGCCCAGGCGGCCAGCTCCGGCAGCGTGCCGCGGACGACCTGCTCGTAGGTCTTCGTCAGCTCGCGGCACACCACCGCCCGGCGCGTGGGGCCCAGCACCTCGGCCATGTCGACCAGCGCGTCGGCGAGCCGGTGCGGCGCCTCGAACAGGACGACGGTGCGGCGCTCGGCCTGCAGCTCGGCCAGCCGTGCCTTCCGGTCGCCGGCCTTGCGGGGCAGGAAACCCTCGAAGACGAAGCGGTCCGTGGGCAGGCCGCTGACCGCCAGCGCCGTGGTCACTGCCGACGGCCCCGGCACGCAGGTCACGGGCAGGTCTTCCAGCGCGGCGGCCGCGACCAGCCGGAAGCCGGGATCGGAGACGGTCGGCATCCCCGCATCGGTGACCAGGACGACGGTCTGCCCGGCCCGCAGCGCCTCGAGCAGCTCCGGCACCCGCTGCTGCTCGTTGCCCTCGAAGCAGCTGACGACCCGGCCGGTCAGCGTCACGCCCAGATCGGCGCACAGCCGGTGCAGCCGCCGGGTGTCCTCCGCCGCCACGACCTCGGCCGACCCGAGCAGAGCGACCAGCCGGGGGGAGGCATCGTCGGGACGGCCGATCGGCGCTCCGGCCAGGACGAGGGGCATGCGCCCCAGTCTCGCCGGTGCCGGTGCCGGCAGCATCTCGCCGTTGCCGGTGCCGGCAGCACCGGGCCGGCAGGACCGGGCCGGCTACACCGGGGCACTGCCGGGCACGCCGCACCGATCCGCCCGGTTCGCCCCGGCGGTCGGCCCCGACTCCTAGGCTGAGCCCATGACCGCGACGCTCGAGGCCGCGCCCGACCTTCCCGCGACGGCCCCGCCCCGCGCTCCGGTGCCCGCCCTGCACTGGCGCACGCGCATCCTGCCGCCGACCGACGGCCGCGGCGGCTGGCTCGCCGCTCTCGCGATCGGCCTGATCGGGGGCCTGCTGCGGCTGGTCCGCCTGGACATCCCGCGCGGCCGCATCTTCGACGAGATCTACTACGTCTGCGACGCCCAGAACCTGCTGAAGTTCGGGGTCGAGGTCGGCACGCAGGGCGGCAGCCCGGAGATCCAGGCCCAGTGCACGCCCAGCGGCAGCGCCGGGTTCATCGTCCATCCGCCGCTGGGCAAGTGGGCCATCGGTCTGGGGATGAAGGTCTTCGGCGTCAACGAGTTCGGCTGGCGCATCGCCGCGGCCGTCGCGGGCACGATCATGATCGTCGCGCTGGTGCGGGTGACCCGACGGATGACCGGCTCGACGGTGCTGGGCTGCATGGCAGGTCTGCTGCTCAGCGTCGACGGGCTGCACTTCGTGCAGAGCCGGGCCGGCATGCTCGACATCTTCCTGGCGCTGTGGGTGCTGCTGGCGTTCTGCTGCCTGGTCGTCGACCGGGACAAGGTGCGCGAGAAGCTGGCCACGCTCGACGAGGACGCGCTGGCCGGACGAGGGCCCAGGCTGGGCTTTCGCCCGTGGCTGCTCCTGGCCGGGGTGTGCCTGGGCCTCGCGGTCGGGACGAAGTGGAGCGCGCTCTACCCGCTGGCCGCCCTGATCCTGCTGGCGTTCTCCTTCGAGGTCGGCGCGCGGCGTACGGCGGGCGTCGTCGCGCCGGTCCGCTCGACGTTGCTGCGCTCCTCGCCGCTGCTGCTGGTCGTCACGATCGTGCTGCCCGCGGCGATCTACGTGGTGTCGTGGTTCGGATGGTTCGCCAGCGACGGCGGCTGGGACCGGCAGTGGGCCGCGTCCAACCCCGGCACCGGGCTGGCCGGGCTGATGCCCGACGGGCTGCGCTCGTGGTGGCACTACCACGACGAGATCTTCGGCTTCCACGACAACCTGCGCCAGACGCACCCCTACGCCTCGCACCCGCAGGGCTGGCTGCTGCTGGCGCGGCCGGTCTCCTACTACTACCCGCAGGGAATCGGCCCCGGACGCTACGGCTGCGAGGCCGCGTCGTGCTCGCGCGAGGTGCTGGCGATCGGCACCCCGGCGATCTGGTGGGGCTTCACGCTCGCCCTGGTGGCGCTGCTGTGGCTGTGGGTCGCCAAGCGCGACTGGCGCGCGGCGGCGGTGCTGGTGATGGTCGCGACGGTGATCTTGCCGTGGATCCGTGACGACCTGGACCAGCGCACGATGTTCCTGTTCTACGCGCTGCCCGCGGTGCCGTTCATGTGCCTGGGGCTCACGCTCGTCGCCGGCTGGGCCCTGGGCGGGGCGGCGGTCTCGGTCAGACGCAGGACGGCGGCCGCCATCGGGACGGGGGCCTTCGTCGCCGTCGCGATCCTCAACTTCGCCTACCTGTATCCGATCCTGGCGGCGCAGACGCTGCCGTACGCCGACTGGCACGCTCGCATGTGGTTCGGCAGCTGGATCTAGCAGGACCGGTTCGGCTCGTGCTCGCCGTGACCGGCCGGCTCGAGCTGGAACGTCGAGTGCTCGACGTCGAAGTGGCCGACCAGGCATTCCTGCAGCGCGTCCAGGATCTGTGGGCAGTGACCGCTGGAGAAGCATCCGTCGGTGACGACGACGTGCGCGCTGACCGCGGGCAGCGCGCTGGTGACCGTCCAGGCGTGCAGGTCGTGGACGTCCAGGACGTGCTCGGTCTCGAGCAGGTGCGCGCGCAGCTCGGGCAGGTCGACGCCGACGGGAGCGACCTCGAGCAGCACGCGGCCGGAGTCGCGCAGCAAGCCGTAGGCGGCGCGCAGCATGAGGGCGACCACCACCAACGAGGCCAGCGAATCGGCCTGCCGGAACCCGGTGGTCAGCAGCACCACCCCGGCGACGACCGTGGCCGCAAAGGCGTAGAGGTCGGTGAGGACGTGCTGGAAGGCTCCTTCGACGTTCAGGCTGGTGCGGTCGGCGCGCCGCAGCACCAGTGTGGCCGCGAGGTTGACGGCTATGCCCACCAGCGCCGTCAGCAGCACCGGGAGGCCATCCACCCCGGGCGGGTCGAGCAGCCGCCGGACGGCTTCGAGAGCGATGACAGCGCCTACGACGAGCAGCGTCACGCCGTTCAGAGCCGCACTGAGGATCTCGGCGCGCTTCCAGCCGTAGGTGAACGCCCCGGCGGCCGGACGCGCGGCGAGCCGCATCGCCCACAGGGCACCCGCCAGCGCGCCGACGTCGCTGAGCATGTGGCCGGCGTCGGCCAGCAGCGCGACCGACCCGACGATCAGCCCGACGACCGCCTCGGCGACCAGGAAGGCGCCCAGCAGTCCGAGGGCGAGCAGCAGGTAGCGACGGTCCGCCGTGGCGGACACGCCGTGGCTGTGGCCGGCGTGACGGCCTTCTCGCGGGCCGCCTGCCGGAGCGGGGTGAGCAGCGTCGCGGTCGCCGTCGGCAGGGCTGCCCGCAACCAGTTGCTCACCGTCTGCCATGGCGTCCTCTCCGGGCGCGTCGCCTGTGGTCTTCGCGCAGGGTAGGACGCCCCGCGGAGACGGCGAAGGCCCCGCGCGATCCGACGGGATCGGCGGGGCCGGACGTGCCTGCTGGGTGGAGCTGAGGGGATTCGAACCCCTGACCCCCTCGATGCGAACGAGGTGCGCTACCGGACTGCGCCACAGCCCCGAAGGACGTCGGGAACGCTACCAGCAGCGCCTCAGTCGTTGACGGCGCGCCGGCCGTCGAGGATCTCGTCCAGCTCAGGGCCCTGGTCGACGATGCCCAGCTCGCGCTCGGCCGAGGCCAGGTCGGCCGGAGCGGCGCGGCCGAGCTCGAAGCGCGTCCGGGGAGCCTGGGGCGCGGTGACGTAGGTGGGCAGCGGGACCGGGTTCGGCGACCACGGCTCACCCTTGGCACCGCGCACGACCGGCGGGGGCGCGAGCGACAGCGCCACGGCGGCGACCTCGGGCAGCAGCGCGGAGCGCGAGGGCATCCGGTTCGGGATGCCCGCCACGTGCGCGGGGGCGACCAGCCGGCGCGCCGCGTCGGCGTGCTCGGCGGCGAACGCCTGGCGCGCCCGCTCGGCCCGCTCGGCGGCGCGGGCTGCGGCCCGGGTCGCCCGCTCGTCCGCGGACGGCACCCGGGCCCGGCGCAGGTCGGCGTCGCGTCCGAGGGCTTCGCGCCACTCGCGGTCGGCGGCCCGGACGGCGTGCATCCGGGTGGCGGTGAGCATCGCGATCAGCGCGACGTCCAGCAGCAGGTGCGGAGCGAGCAGCCACCGCGGTCCGACGACGGCTCCTGCCAGCGTCAGGACCGCGAGGGCCCCCAGGACCAGCAGCGCGCGACGCCGGCGGGCGGCTGCGGTGAGCCCGGGCGAGGCCTCGTCCGGCTCGGGCTCCGCGACCGGCGCGCGCGGACGTCGGCTCAGCACGCGCACGGCGTCCTGCAGCTTGTCCGACGTGCCGAGCGCGCGCGCCTCGTAGGAGCGCAGCGCCTTGGGGACGAGCACGGCCAGGCATGCACCGACGATGACCAGGAGAATCAGACCGCTACCCACGGCTCCGAACCGTAGTGATCAGGACACACGCAGTCGTGGAGCCGCGCCGCACCACGCGTCACATTGTCCCCAGCAACCCGGTCCCCCGCGACCCGTTCCCCAGCGACCCGTTCCCCAGCGACGGACCCGGCCCGCTCAGGCGGCCGCCCGCGTGTAGTAGGTGTACGGGTACCAGCTGAACACGTGGGTCCAGCCCTGTGCCGTCATCTCGGCGATCGTCGAGGCGCTGCGCACCGACACGCGACGGACGTTCTCGACCGGGTGCCCGACCGGCCGGAACCACAGCCGGGCCCAGCCGGCGCGGACGACCTCGTTGCCGGCCGCACCCTCCTCGCGCAGGACGTCGACCTCGTTGAAGGCGGTCACCGGAGTCCGCTGCTTCTCACCGGCCTGCTCGGGCACCTGCTCCACCGGCTGGCCGAAGCGCTGCTGCGCGGCCTGCCGGCTCACGCCGAGGGTGCCCCCCAGCTGCTCCCAGCTCACCCCGGCTCGGCGGGCGGCCGACACCCAGCGCTGCAGCGCGAAGCCGCTCTCCTGCTGGACCAGGGCGGCGGCGGCCACCAAAACCCGGAGTCCCTCCTCGTCCAGGTGGTCCAGGTCGCCACGGTCGGCGACGTACCAGTCGCCCACGAGGTCGGCCGTGCGGTCGCGCAGGAGGGTGGCCTCGTCGGTCGTCAACACACGTCAAGACTGTCTTGACGTGAGTCTCTTGTCAAGCAGACGTTGACGACGTCAGGTAGCGAGCCAGCACCCCTCCCGCCGGGACGTCCTCGACCAGCATCGCGAAGCCGACGTGGTCCCTCCACGCCTCGTCGATGAACAGGTAGCGCCGGTGCAACGCCTCCCGGACGAACCCGAGCTTGTCGACCACGCGCAGCGACGCGGCGTTCTCCGGACGGACGTTGGCCTCGATCCGGTGCAGCCGCACCGGCCCGAAACAGTGGTCGAGCACCAGCGCCAGGGCTGTCGGGAGCACGCCGCGACCGGCGACCTCGCCGTCGATCCAGTAACCGACGTGGGCGCTGTCGAAGGCACCCCGGGTCAGCCCGCCGACGGTGATCGCCCCGCGCAACCGGCCGTCGAGCGTGACCGCGAACGGCAGCTGCCGGCCGGCCCGTGCCTCCTTGCGCTGGTTCCGCAGCATGGCGGCGAACACGGTGGTGGAGTGCCGGTCCCGCCACGCGGCGGGAGGTTGCGCGAGCGGCCGTCCTTCCCACGGTGCCAACCAGCGCTCGTTGCGCACCCGCAGCTCGCTCCAGGCCCCCGCGTCACGCGGCCGGAACGGACGCACCCCCACCCGCTCGTGAGCCAACGAGACCGGCCAGCCCGGCGGGCTCACCGGTGGTCGCCGTCGCCTCGCAGCTGCGCCAGGGCGTGGCCGAGCACCGGTGCGAGCGCCGCGACACCGTCGCGCACCCCGCCGGTCGAGCCGGGCAGGTTGCAGACCAGCGTCGACCCGATCGTGCCGGCGAGCCCGCGCGACAGGATCGCGGTGGGCACCGTGCCCGCGCCGGCCGCCCGGACGGCCTCGGCGAGGCCGGCCGCGTGCCGCTCCAGCATGGGCCCGGTGGCCTCTGGCGTGACGTCGCGCGGCGAGAGGCCGGTGCCGCCGGTGGTCAGGACCAGGTCGTAGGCCGCGAGCACCGCGGCGGCCAACGCCTGCTGGACGGCCCCGACCTCGTCCGGCACGACGACGACGTCGCCGACCAGCAGGCCGAGGTCGGTCAGCAGCGACGCCAGCAACGGCCCAGAGGTGTCGGGCCGCTCGCCGCGCGAGGACCGGTCCGAGACGGTGATCACCTGCGCCCGAGCGCCCGGGGGCAGCTGCGTCGCCGCCACGCCGTCAGCCACCTAGCGCTCCCACGAGCCGGTCTTGCCGCCCGTCTTGCTCTCGACCCGGATGCCGCCGATGACGGCGCGCGGGTCGACGGCCTTGGTCATGTCGACGACGGTCAGGCACGCCACCGTGACGGCGGTCAGCGCCTCCATCTCGACACCGGTGCGGTCGGCGGTGCGGGCGGTGGCGCTGACGGCGACGCCGGTGTCGTCCACCGTGAGGTCGACGGTGACCCCGGACAGCGAGATCGGATGGCACAGCGGGACGAGGTCGGGCGTGCGCTTGGCGCCCATGATGCCGGCGACCCGGGCGACCGCCAGGGCGTCGCCCTTGGGCACGCCGTCGCCGCGCAGCAGCGCGACGCACTCCGCCGACAGGTCGACCCGCCCGGTGGCCGTAGCGGTACGCACGGTGACGTCCTTGCCGGCGACGTCGACCATGCGGGCCGCGCCGGAGGCGTCCAGGTGGGTGAAGCCGCGCGTCATCGGCCGCGCCGCTCGAGCACGAGCACCTCGACCGGCTCTCCACTGGAGATCTTCTCCACGCCCTCCGGGACGACGGCCAGCGCGTTCGCACGGGCCATCCCGGCGAGCAGGTGCGAGCCGGACCCGCTGACCGGCGATACCACGTAGGCGCCCTTGCGCACCTCCAGGTTCACGCGCAGGAACGAGCGCTTGCCCGCGGGGCTGGTGAGCGCCTTGGTCGCGACGGCCGACACCCGTGGGCGCTCCAGCGGCTCGGCGCCGAGCATCTTGCGCAGCGCCGGGCGGACGAAGGCCTCGAACGACACCAGCGCGCTGACCGGGTTCCCCGGCAGCCCGAACACCGGGGTGCTGTCGGGGCCGATCGTGCCGAAGCCCTGCGGCATGCCGGGCTGCATCGCCACCTTGTCGAACTGCACCGTCCCGATCCGGGACAGCACCTCCTTCACGACGTCGTAGGCCCCGACGCTCACCCCGCCGCTGGTGACCAGCAGGTCGGCCCGCACGAGCTGGTCCTCCAGCGTGGACGCCAGCAGCCGGGGGTCGTCCGGGACGATGCCGACGCGGTAGGCGATCGCGCCGGCCTCCAGCGCCGCGGCCGTCAGCGCAGGGCTGTTCGCGTCGACGATCCGCCCGGCGGTCAGCGGCTGCCCCGCCTCGACCAGCTCCGAACCGGTCGAGACGACGACCACCCGCGGACGCGGCCGGACCACCAGCCGCGCGCGCCCGACAGCGGCTGCGAGCCCGATCTGCGCGGCGCCGAGGTGCGTGCCTGCCGTCAGCACGACCTCGCCCTGCGCGACGTCCTCGCCGACCCGTCGCACATGGGCGCCGAGGTCGGGGGTGCGGTGGATGGACACCTGCGCGACGCCGCCGTCGGTCCACTCGACCGGCACGACGGAGTCGGCCCCGGCGGGCATCATCGCCCCGGTCATGATGCGGACGCACACGCCCGGCTGCACGCGCAGCGGCGACGCCGGTCCGGCGGCGACGTCGCCGGTCACCGGCAGCACGACCGGCTTGCCCTCCGACGCCTTCAGGACGTCGTCGCGCCGGACCGCGTAGCCGTCCTGGCTGCTGTTGTCGAAGCCGGGCAGGGCGGCGGGCGCCACGACGTCCTCGGTGAGGACGCAGCCGTGCGCGTCCATCAGCCCGAGCTGCAGGGGGGCCAGCGGCTGGACGATCGACAGGATGCGGGCCAGGTGCTCGTCGACGGAGATCATCGGGTGGGCAGCCACTCCCGCAACCAGTCCAGCAGCGGCGGACCGAGGTCGTCGCGGTCGGCGGCGAGCTGCACGACGGCCTTGAGGTAGTCGAGCCGGTCGCCGGTGTCGTAGCGGCGGCCGCGGAACACGACACCGTGCACCGGCTCGGAGGCGATCAGGGTCTGGCAGGGCGTCGGTGAGCTGGATCTCGCCGCCGCGACCGGGCGGGGTCTCGCGCAGGACGTCGAAGACGCTCGGCGCGAGCACGTACCGGCCGATGATGGCCAGGTTGCTCGGGGCCTCGTCGACCGGTCGGGCTTCTCGACCAGGTCGGTGACCCGCACGACGTCGTCGTCGTCACCGGCGGCCTCGACCGCCGCGCAGCCGTACATCGAGATCTGCGCGTGCGGCACCTCCATGAGCGCGATGACGCTGCCGCCCTCGCGCTGCTGGACCTCGATCATCTGCTCCAGCAGCGGGTCGCGCGCGTCGATCAGGTCGTCGCCGAGCAGAACCGCGAACGGTTCGTCGCCGACGTGCTGCGCGGCCGCCAGCACGGCGTGGCCCAGGCCCTTCGGGTCGCCCTGACGCACGAAGTGCACGTGCGCGAGGTCGGTGGCCGCCTGCACGACGGCCAGCCTGGCGGTGTCGCCCTTGGCCTCCAGCGCCTGCTCGAGCTCGATCATCCGGTCGAAGTGGTCCTCCAGCGGCTTCTTGTTGCGGCCGGTGATCATCAGGACGTCGGCCAGGCCGGCGCGGACGGCCTCCTCCACGACGTACTGGATCGCCGGGGTGTCGACGACCGGCAGCATCTCCTTGGGGGTGGCCTTGGTCGCCGGTAGGAAGCGGGTGCCCAGGCCGGCGGCCGGGATCACCGCCTTGCTCACGCGGGCAGGGGGCGCACTGGTCATTGGCCGACCCTACGCACCGGCCCCGACGGTCGTCGCGCTGCCATGCTCTCGGTCATGACCCCCGGCAAGCAGCAGCTGCGGGCCCAGGTGCTGCGGCGGCGGGCGACGCTCGACGGCGAGGACCGGCTGCTCTCGCGCGACGTGCTGGGCGGCGCGCTGCTGGCCCGGCTGCCGGCGGGCCGCGGGCCGATCGCCTGCTACGCGCCGCTGGGCGACGAGCCCGACCCGTCGCTGTTCGTCGCGCACGCGCGCGCGGCGGGGCACCGGGTGCTGCTGCCGGTCCTGTGCGAGGACGGGGACCTGGACTGGGCGGTGCACGAGGCCGACCACCTTGGCGACGGCCTGGGCGACGGCCTGGGCGACGGCCTGGGCGACCACCTGGGCGACCACCTGGTCGACGGGCTGCGCGGCACCCGTCACCCGGCCGGCGCGCTGCTGGGACGCGACGCGATCGCCGACTGCGCGCTGCTGGTCGTCCCGGCTCTGGCAGTGGACCGCCGTGGCACCCGGCTCGGGCGCGGCGGCGGCTCCTACGACCGCGCGCTGCACCGCACCACGGGCTACGTCGTCGCCGCGCTGTTCGACGGCGAGCTGGTGGAGCAGCTGCCCGGTGAGCCGCACGACCGACCCGTCGACGGCGCCGTGCTGCCGGGCACCGGGCTGGTGCGGCTGCGTCCGCATCCTGGGGACGGGTAGCGCGGCGCGACCCGTACACTGGCACTCCCACCCCCGGAGTGCCAACCGCGAGGGGTGACCCGTGACGAGGAGTGCGCGTTGCCCACCTATCAGTACGCGTGCACGGCCTGCGACGAGCGGCTCGAGGCGGTCCAGTCCTTCAGCGACGCGCCGTTGACGGACTGCCCCGCCTGCGGCGGCACGCTGCGCAAGGTCTTCAGCGCGGTCGGCGTCGTGTTCAAGGGCTCCGGCTTCTACAAGAACGACAGCCGCGACAGCGGGAAGAAGGCCGCCAAGAAGGACCCGGCGACCACCTCCGGCGAGGGCTCGTCCTCGTCCTCGGACAGCAAGGCGTCCTCCTCCGAGGCCAAGACCTCCTCGTCCAACGGGTCCTCGACGAGCAGCGAGAGCAGCTCGACGTCGACCTCGACAACGCCGGCCAAGACCGCGACCCCGAGCAAGCCGGCCGGCAAGTCCTCCTGAGCGATCTGTGGACGGCCGGCTGACCCGGCCGCGCCGGCCACCGCCCGCCTAGGGTCGCCTCGCCGGGACGACGCGTTCCCGGCGTCGACGACGGTCAGGCAGGTGGCATGACGGACCTCAGCACGTCCCGCGGCGAGGTGAGCGCCGAGATCGGCGTCATCGGCGGCTCCGGCCTCTACGCCTTCCTCGACGACGCTCGCGAGATCGCCGTCGACACCCCGTACGGGCCACCGAGCGACCCGCTGGTGGTCGGCGAGCTGGCCGGACGCCGGGTGGCGTTCGTGCCCCGGCACGGCCGCGACCACCGCTTCCCCCCGCACCGGATCCCCTACCGGGCCAACCTGTGGGCGCTGCGCAGCCTCGGGGTGCGGCAGGTCCTGGCACCGTGCGCCGTCGGCGGGCTACGACCCGAGCTCGGGCCGGGCACGCTGGTGGTGCCCGACCAGCTGGTAGACCGCACGTCCGGCCGCGTCCAGACCTTCCACGACACCGGCGCCGTGCACGTCGGCTTCGCCGATCCCTACTGCCCGGACGGACGGACCGTCGCCGCCGACCTGGCCGCCCGCGCCGGCTGGCCGGTGCACGACCGCGGCACGATGGTGGTGGTCGAGGGACCACGCTTCTCCACCCGCGCCGAGTCGCAGTGGTTCGCCGAGCAGGGCTGGTCGGTCGTCAACATGACCGGCCACCCCGAGGCGGTGCTGGCCCGCGAGCTCGCGCTCTGCTACACCGCGATCGCGTTGGTCACCGACCTCGACGCCGGCATCGAGGGCGGCGAGGCGGTCAGCCAGTCCGAGGTCTTCCGCTTCTTCGGCGAGAACACCGCGCGCCTCCGGTCGCTGCTGGGCGAGGTCGTCGGCGCGCTGCCTACCGACCGCACCTGCCCGTGCGCCCGTGCGCTCGACGGCATCGACCACGACCTGATCCTGCCGTGAGGTCCTCGTGGCGGGCCTGAGCCTGCGTGAGGTGCAGCGCGTACTGGCCCGTCGCCGGGCCGTGGTGGCCGCCCTGCTGGCCGCCGGCGCGATGGCGGCAGCGCTCAGCGCGCTGGCCCCCAACGCACCGCCCGTCACGACGGTCGTCACGGCAGCGCGCGACCTCGTCCCGGGCGCCGCCCTGCTCGCTGACGACCTCACCACCGCCGCCGTACCCGCGGCGCTGGTTCCCGACGGCGCCCTGACCGACGCCGCCCTGCTGCTCGGCCGGCTGGTCGCCGGCCCGGTGCGCAGGGGCGAGCCGCTCACCGACGTCCGGCTGCTCGGCGCCGGGCTGCTGCGCGGCGCTGCCTCCGACGAGGTGGCCGTCCCGGTCCGGGTGTGGAACCCCTCGGCTCGGCGCTGGTGTCCCCCGGCGACACCGTCGACGTGCTCCTGGCCGCCGCGGACGGCCCCGCAACCGTCGTGGCCCGCGGGGTGCTGGTGCTCTCGGTCCCCCAGCTGGACCGCCAGTCCGACGGCACGCTGCTCGTCGTCGCGGCCGACCGCTCGACGGCCGCCCGGCTCGCGTCCGCCGCCGTCACCGGGCAGCTCTCGCTGGCCCTGCTCCCGCGGGACCCCTCGTGAGCTACCGCGTGTGGGGCTGGGGCGACGCCGCCGACGAGCCCCGTGCGGCCGACCTGGAGGCGATGGCACCCTTCGTCGAGCAGGCCACCGGGGTGCTCGCCCAGCCACCCCAGGTACCCGCCGCCCTGGCCGAGCTGCCGCCGTCCCGGCACCTGGCCGGGCTGCCCACGTCGCTGCGCGCGCTCGCCTCCGACGACCCGGTCGACCGTGCCCGGCATGGCATCGGGCGCTCCTACCGCGACCTCGCGCGCGCCATGGCCGGACGGATCGACCACCCGCCCGACCTGGTGCTGCGTCCGCGCGACGAGGAAGACGTCACTGCGGTGCTCGACTGGGCCGGTGACGCGGGCATCCCGCTCATCCCGTTCGGGGGCGGCAGCAGCGTGGTCGGCGGCGTCGAGCCGCGCGGGCTGCCGGCGGCCGTCAGCCTGGACCTGTCGCGGCTGGCCGGCCTCGTCGAGGTCGACGCAGGCTCCCGGGCGGTGCGGCTGCGCGCCGGCACCTTCGGACCGGCGGCCGAGCAGGCCCTGGCGCCGCACGGGCTCACGCTGCGCTTCTACCCGCAGTCCTTCGAGCGCTCGACGGTCGGCGGCTGGCTGGCCACCCGCGCCGCCGGGCACTTCTCCACCCGCCTGACGCACATCGACGACCTCGTCGAGCAGGTGCGGGCCGTCACTCCCGTCGGGGTGTGGGAGTCCCGGCGCCTGCCGGGCTCGGGCGCGGGGCCGTCGCCGGACCGGATGCTGCTGGGCAGCGAAGGGACGCTGGGCGTGGTCACCGAAGCCTGGCTGCGCGCGCAACCACGACCGACCCACCGGTGGGCCGCGACGCTCGCCGCACCCGACCTGGCCGCCGGCGGCCGGGCCGTCCGGAGCCTGGTGCACGCCGGCCTGCTGCCGGCCACCTGCCGCCTGGTCGACAGCGGCGAGGCAGCGCTCACCGGCACCCTCGCGACCGGGGAGGCCGTGCTGGTGCTCGGGCTCGAGTCGCTCGGCGCTCCGCTGGAGCAGGAGGCCGAGTTCGCGCTGGGTCTGTGCCGCGACGCCGGCCTCCGGGTGGTCGAGGCGGCCCACGTCCGACCAGCGGGGGGCGCAGCCACCGACCGCGGCGGCGCCGGGCAGGCGTGGCGTTCCACCTTCGTCCGCGCGCCGTATCTGCGCGAGCAGCTGATGCTGCTAGGGGTGCTCGTCGAGACCCTCGAGACCGCCATCACCTGGGACCGCTTCGAGGCCCTCGTGGCCGAGGTCACCGCCGCCACCACGCTGGCGCTGCGCCGCGTGTGCGGCGGGGGGCGCGTCACCTGCCGCCTCACGCACGTCTACGCCGACGGCTGCGCGCCGTACTTCACCGTCTTCGCCCCGGCCCGACGCGGGTCGGAGGTGGCGCAGTGGGACGAGGTCAAGGCCGCCGCGGGCGAGGCGATCCTGGCGGCAGGCGGCACCATCACCCACCACCACGCCGTCGGACGAGACCACCGGCCCTGGTACGACCGGCAGCGCCCCGACCCGTTCGCCCTCGCGCTGGCCGGGGCCAAGGCCGCCGTCGACCCGGCCGGGATCTTGAACCCGGGCGTCCTGCTCGGGTGAGCTCCGCACACGGCGGCGCCGCCCTCCCGAGGAGGGGGGGCGGCGCCGTCGCGCAGGGGCGGGTCAGCCCAGGACGGCTGCCTGCTCCACCGTGCAGAAGGCGCAACGGCTCGCTGCCACCGGGATGTTGGACAGGCACTCCGGGCACTCCTTGGTCGGCGACGCGACCTCGGGCTCGGTCTTGAACTTCTCCATCAGCCGGTTGATCGGCTTGACGACGAAGAAGTAGACGACCGCGGCGATGATGACGAAGCTCAGCGCTGCCTGGATGAACAGCCCGTAGGGGAACGTCGCGCCGGCCAGGGTGAACTTCTTCTCGGTGAAGTCGCCTGCGGCTCCGGTGAAGACCCCGACGAGGGGGGTGATGAAGGCCTCGACGAAGGCCGTGACGATGGCGCCGAACGCAGCGCCGATGACCACGGCGACGGCCAGGTCGACGACGTTTCCGCGAAGCAGGAACTTCTTGAACCCGTCCACGACGAGCCTCCTCAGATCGAATGGGACGTGACGCGGGCGATCATGCCGCACGCGAGCGGTCCGGGTAAGGCCCGCCACGCGCGAGGGGGCGGGCGGCCGCTGCGCTCCGACGCGGCCGTGGACGCCCGACGCGTGCTGCCAGATGCGCGCGCGGACGGTATCTTGCCCGGATGCACGACCGCCGAGCCAGCGCTGCTACCCGTCCTTTCCGGACGACGGCGTACCCTGCAGAGTCCGAGCGGACGACGCGGACGACGCGGACGGACCCCGCGTGACGCCGCCGCCGTCCCGGCCCTCGCTGAGCGACGTCGGGGCGCCGCGGCTCGCACGTGCCGAGGACGGCGCGCTCGCACCGGCACCCGTGCGCCGTCCGGCCCCGGCGGACGTCGGCGCGACCCACGGCGCGGACTGGCGCGACCTGCTGCTGCGAGTGCTGCGCGAGGCCCTGCTGGTCGTGGCGCTGCTGGGCATCTACCGCGCCGCCCGACTGCTGACCGCGGGCGAGGAGACGTCGGCGCTGCAGCACGCGCGCGCGCTGTGGAACCTGCAGGAGCGGCTGCCTCTGCTGCCCAGCGAGCTCACCGTCCAGTCGTTGGCCCTGGACGTGCCCGGACTCGGCCGGGCCGCCAACGTCTTCTACGCGTCCGCCCACTTCCCCCTGACCGCGCTGACGCTGCTGTGGCTGCTGCTGCGCGGCTCGCCGCTGTACCGGCGCACCCGCGACGCGCTGGGCGTGACGACCGGCGTCGCGCTGGTGCTGCACCTCGCGCTGCCGGTGGCGCCGCCGCGGATGCTCACCGACCTCGGCTTCATCGACACCGGCCGGCTGCTGGGCCCGGCCGTCTACTCCACCGGTGACGACACCTTCGTCAACCAGTTCGCGGCCATGCCGAGCCTGCACGTCGCCTGGGCGCTCCTGGTCGCGCTGGCCCTGGCCGGCACCTCGGCGTCCCGGTGGAGGCGGCTGTGGCTGCTGTATCCCACCGTCACCCTGGCGGTCGTGGTCATCACCGCCAACCACTTCTGGCTCGACGCCGTCGTCGGTGCGCTGATCGCCGTCGCGGCATGGTGCGCCGCCGCCCTCTGGCAGCCGGCAGGCCCGGTCGACGCAGGCTCCTGAGCCGACCGGACACCGGCGCCGCGCGTCAGGTGCCGTGGTGCGGAGGGACCTCGCGACGCAGCCGCTCGTCGTCGTCCGACGGAACCTCCTGCTCCGGCTGCTCCCCGAGGGACCCGACGCTGCGCTCGGCCGGACGGGAGCCCGGCGGACCGACGGCGCGTCGACGCCGGCGCGGGACGGTCGCCGCGCTCGGGTCGTCCGACCGCTCGTCGGGGGCGCAGGTCATCGTCGTGGGGCCTCTCGCGGTGACGGACTGGCGGCGACCCCGAGGCTAGGCTTGCGGCGTCCGCCTCCGTAGCTCAGTGGATAGAGCGCCTCCGTCCTAAGGAGGGCGTCGGGAGTTCGATTCTCTCCGGGGGCACCGCCGCGCTGACCGGTCAGGGTCGGGGCAGCTGCCGCGTGGTCTGCTCGCCGTCCTCGTCGTCGTCGGGCTCGGTGGTCCGCGTCCGCGGGTCTGCCGGACGCGAGAACAGCCGCTCGCCGGGCGGCGGCTGCGCCGGCCGGGCGAACGGCGAACGGTCCGGGTCGGCGGGTTCGACCACGTCGCCCGCGGGTGAGGCCGCGGCAGCGACGGGCGGCTCGGGGCGCTGCGTCGTCGCAGGCACGACGGGAGCGGTCTCCGCGGGCCGGACGTCCCGCTCCGCCGCCGACGCCGGGGCGGGCGCTGCTGCGCTCGGCGCAGGCGCTGCCGGAGCAGGCGCGGCCGGACGCGGGGCGGACGCGGCGGCCTTGATCTTGCCGCTCTCGATCGCGGCAGAGTCCAGCATCGACTCCCAGCGCGACTGCATCGGACGGACGAGCCCGCCGCCGACCCCGACGACCACCACACCCGCGACCGTGCCGAGGATCGCGTAGAGCAGCGGCCCCGTGACAGTCGTCGCGACGCCCACCTGGTCCAGCGCTGCCTTGACGAAGCCGAGCAGCACCAGCCCGCCCGCGACGTCGCCGACGACCTTGCCGTAGCTGAGACCGCCGAGGGACTGCTGCACGACGCCGCGGACGGCGCCCGCCAGCACCGCGCCGACCACCACGAGGACGATCGCCACCAGGATCCGCGGGACCAGGGCGATGAAGGCCGCGAGCGGTTGGGTCAGAGCGGCGATGCCCAGCGCGCCGACGGCCGCCGACAGGAACGGCAGGAAGACCGCGAAGAAGACGAGCTTGGAGACCAGGTCGCCGGCGTCCAACGAGGTCGAGGACAGCGCGCGCTTGATGCCGCCGCGCTCCAGGGCGCCGTCGAACCCGACCCGGTGCAGCAAGCGGTCGACGACCTTGGCGACGACCTTGGCGACGAACCACCCCACCACCAGCAGCAGGGCAGCGCCGATCAGCTTCGGGACGAACGTCGTGACGGTCCGGAGCCCGTCGGAGACGGGCCCTCCGACGTCCAGGGCGAGCGGGCGGGTCATGAGGCTCCTCGGGGTGCGGGGGTCGAGCCCCCACCGTGCCCCCTCGCGGACCGCGCATGCGGTTGCGGCTCGCCGTGCGGGCCGGCCGACCCCGCCCTAGCCTGCACCGGGTGACCGTGTCGATCCTGTGGTTCCGCCGCGACCTGCGGCTCGCCGACCACCCAGCCCTGCTCGCCGCCCGTGACGCCGCCGACGAGGTCGTGCCGCTGTTCGTGCTGGATCCGGCGCTGCGCACGCCGTCCGGCAGGCCGCGGCTGGCCTTCCTCTACGGCTGTCTCCGCGAGCTGGAGGAGCGCACCGACGGCCGGCTGCGGGTGGTGCAGGGCCACCCCGAGCAGGTGCTGGAGCGCCTCGTCCGCAGGACCGGGGCGCAGAGCGTGCACGTCTCCAGCGACCACGGACCGTACGGACGCGAGCGCGACGAGCGGGTGCGTGACGCGCTGGACGTGCCGCTGGTGGCCACCGGCTCGCCGTACGGCGTCACGCCCGGCTCGCTCACCAAGGACGACGGCACGCCGTACAAGGTGTTCACGCCGTTCGCGCGCGCGTGGCGGGCCCGCGGCCTGCACGCACCGGCCCTGTCGCCCCGGTCGGTGCCCTGGACCGACGGCGGCCTGAGCAGCGACGGCATCCCGGAGGACCCGGCGCTGGGGGAGGTCGTCCTGCCCGCCGCCGGCGAGCACGCGGCGCTGGCCCGCTGGAAGGACTTCCTCGCCGACGGGGTCGAGGACTACGCCGACCGTCGCGACCTGCCGGGCGTCGACGGCACGTCGCAGCTGTCGGTGTACCTCAAGTACGGCTGCGTGCACCCGCGGACGCTGCACGCCGCCCTCGGCCGAGGTAGCGGGCCGAGCACCTTCGGCGACGAGCTCATCTGGCGCGACTTCTACGCCGACGTGCTCTGGCACCAGCCGCGCACGGCCCGCGAGGACCTCGTCGCGAAGATGAAGCCGATGCGCTACGACACCGGCGCGGTCGCCGACGCGCACTTCGAGGCGTGGGCGCAGGGCCGCACCGGATTCCCCATCGTCGACGCCGGCATGCGACAGCTGCTCGGCGAGGCGTGGATGCACAACCGCGTCCGGATGATCGTCGGTTCGTTCCTCACCAAGGACCTGCACCTGCACTGGTGGCGCGGCGCCCGGCACTTCATGCAGCACCTGCGCGACGGCGACCTCGCGAGCAACAACCACGGCTGGCAGTGGATCGCCGGTACGGGGACCGACGCCTCGCCGTACTTCCGCGTCTTCAACCCGGTGAAGCAGGGCCGGGACTACGACCCGGCCGGTGACTACATCCGGCGGTGGGTGCCCGAGCTGCGCGAGGTGAAGGGCAAGGCAGTGCACGAGCCCTGGACGCTGCCCGACGGTGCGCCGAACGGCTATCCCGAGCCGATCGTCGACCACAAGGCCGAGCGCGAGGAGGCGCTGCGGCGCTACGGCGAGGTCAAGGGCTGACGCCTCAGCAGGCGTGGTCGACGTCGTAGGCCTGACCGCTCTGGCCCGGTTGCACCTGCACCATCACGACCGGACCGCCGCTGAACGAGCTCTCCGGGGTGCACAGCGGCGCAGGGTCGGCGGTGGGTGCCCGGAAGACCCAGTTCTGCGTCTGCAGCAGCCGGTAGTCGCCCATGATGTCGGTCCAGTCCACCGCGCTGCTCGTGGCCCGGTCGGAGTAGGCGCCGACCCGGTACCCCGCCGCGCGCAGCGTCTCGACGGCGCCTGCGTACACGGACCGGTTGACCGCGACCGCGCCGGCGTAGCCCGTCTGCCAGAACGGGCCGTTGGCGTACGGACCCTCGACGTCCATCCACACCATCGGCTTGCCCCCGGACGGCGTCCCCGGGAGCCGGGCCAGGGCGTACTGCGCGAGCCGGACGCCGTACTGGCGACCGCAGGTGCTCGTCGGTGTCGCGGTCCCGCAGACCTCGACCCACACCCGGCCGTCCGCGGTGTCGCGAGCACCGGGTGCGTTCGTGTTGAGGTAGACGGCCGGCTCCCCAGGCAGCGAGGAGGCCCACTGCCACTGCGCGGTGAAGCACTCGTTGTCGGTGAACGGTCGGGACCGGGTCAGCCCCACGACAGCGAACGCGCCACCGGTCGGAAGCCTGCTGCTCGCCGAGCCCGACGAGGTGCACTGCGGCCAGGAGATGTCCCAGCCGTCACCGGTGGGCAGGTACCAGCCGGCGAGGTCCACGACGAGATCGACCGTGCCGCTGTTGTTGCGCAGCCGCACCGAGCCGTCCCGTCCGAGGGCCACCGTGACGGCGTTCGGCACCGTCTGACCACGCACGAGATTGAGGTTGCTGACTGTCGGCACGGCGTCCGACGACGTCGGGTACACGCGTACGTCGCTGCTCGCGGACGCAGCCACGGCGGTGACGTTCAGGACGACCGCGGTCGCGACCGCAGGCACCGCCCCCACGCCGGCCACCGGCAGGTCCAGCGTGCCCCCGGGTCCGAGCCGGGCTCCGCCGTCACGGGTGTCGAGCAGCCGCACCGGGTCTGCCGGGTGGAACGCCGCGGCGTCGGTGCCCGGCACGAACCAGCCGGCGAGGTCGGCGATCAGGTGCACCTGTCCGGCGCTGTTGCGCAGCTGGACGCTGACGCCCTGGCCCACCGCGACGACCACCTGGTTCGGCACGGTGCGTCCCGCCGTCGCGTTCAGGTTGCTGACGGTCGGTACCTCGCCTCCGGTCCTCGTCGGATACACCCGCACGTCGGTGGAGGCCGTAGGGGCCACCGCCGTGACGTTCAGGACGACGGCCGTCGCGTCGGCCGGCACGCCTGATCCGTTGCCCTGCCGGTCGGTCAGCAGGTCGAGCCGCCGGGCCTGGCCCGGTCCGACGCGGGTCGTGTCCCGCGTGTCCAGCAGCCGCACGGGCGCCGTCGGCACGAACGTCGAGCCCGGACGGTCCGGCGCCGCCGGGCCGGTCCAGCCGGACAGGTCCGCGACCAGGTCGACGGTGCCGGCCTCGTTGCGCAGCCGCACCGCGCCGTCGGAGCCCAGCTTCACGGTCACCAGGTTCGCGACCGTGCCGCCGCGCGCGACGTTCAGGTTGCTGACCACCGGGACCGCTGCCGCGTCGGTCGGGTAGACGCGGACGTCGGTCCCGGACGTCGCCCCGGTCGCGGTGACGTTGAGGATCACGGCGGTCGCGCTGGCCGGCACGCTCGCCAGCCCCCGGACGACCAGGTCGACGGTGCCGCCGGGGCCGAGCTTGGCCCGCGGCGCGCCGAGCCCCTCGCGGGTGTCGAGCAGGCGCACCGGGTCCACCGCCGTGAAGGTGTCCTGCCCGGCGGTCGGCGCGGCGGCCTGGGCGGCACCGGGCACGACCAGCGTGGACAGCAGCAGGGCCAGGACGAACAGCACGCGCTTCATGGCAGCGAACGTAGCGGCGGCGGCGCGACCACGCAGGCGCGGCTACGGGTCGGAGCGGACCACCAGGTCGCGGAAGATCTTCAGCAGCCGGTCGAACTCGTCCTGCGCGACCCGGTCGGCGGTGGCGACGTCCAGCGTGTAGGCGAAGCGTCCCCGGCTGAACACGGCCTCCTGGAGGTAGCCGTCGGCCTGCTGCGAGGCTGACGTCACGGCGTTGGGCACGGTGCGACTGCGGAGCGACCCGTCGTTGCTCGTGCGGATCAGGCTCACGAGTCGATCGGCCCCGTCCGGGGCGGCGAAGCGGACCACCGAGACCGTCACCCGGGTCTGCACGCCGGTCAGCTCACCGCTGTAGGCGTGCCCCAGGCCTCTCTGCAACCCGAGGTCGGTGAAGAACTTCTGCAGCTGTCCGGTCTCGACCGCCGACCTCGCCAGGTTGGCGGCCGTGTCCGCGGCCGTGGTCTCGCCCAGCCCCGGTCCGTCGTCCGGCTGCCGGTCCAACCCTGCCGGCACCAGCAGCCTGCCGTCGAGATCGTCGAGGTCGAGGGCGCGCACCGGCCCCGTCACCGGCGTCGGCACCGGTGGCGCCGGCCGCAGCGCGCCGTCGACCACCGGGGTCAGCAGCAGCGCCCCCACCGCCAGGACCAGCACCACGAGCCGCGCCGGCTCGAGCAGGATGCGCCGCACGCTCCGCGCGGCGGGGTCCGGTCGGACCTCGGTCCCCAGGAGCCGGTCCGCGAGCGTGCGGTGCGAGGGCCCCAGCAGCGCGACCGGATAGCTGACGAACCACAACAGACCGCTGAGCAGGCGACGGACGAGGACGCGCCGCAGCCGGAGCCGCTTGCCCTTCGCGCTGTCGACCAGCGTGATCCGCACCAGCGCCTTGCCGAACGTCGCGCCACGCTGCGCCTCCCTGTCGACCTGGAGGAAGACCTGCGCGATCGCGGTGACGACGAGGACGCCCAGGGCCGCGCGCAGGGCGTTCGTCCGCCCGTCCAGCTGACGGGCCACGGCCAGGAAGACGCCTTCGACGGGCAGCAGCAGCGCCGCCGACAACGCGACATCGAGCCCGAGAGAGGCGGCCCGGCGCGGGAAGGAGGCGTACCGGGGCTCGGCACCCTCCGGCTCGCGGTCCGTCGCCGTCGGGTCCGCCGAGGCCGACCGCGCGTCCGGCCGCGCGTCTTGCCGGGCGGTCGAGGTCGCCGTCGCCCGCGTCGGCGAGGGGGCGGTGGAGAAGCGCACAGGAGCCTGCGCCGTGGCCGCACGCTGCTCCGCTTCGCGTCGCGCCGCCTGCGACAGGCCGGCCGCGCGCTGGTCGGCGGCGTCGACGACCGCGCCCGCCACCGCCTCGGCGCCCAGGGCTTCACGACGCAGCCGGGCCGCGTCGGCGCGGGACAACCGGGCCGGCGCCCGGGGGGCGTCGACGACGGGGGGCGCAGGGGCAGGTCGCGCCTGCGTCGGTGACCGCGTCGGTGCCCGCCGCGGCGCGGGTGCGCGCCGGGCCGTCGAGGGGGCGGCCGCCGGCGCGTCCGGGTCGGAGGTCCGAGCGGCGGTGGCGGGACGTCGCGCGGTCTGCTCGGCAGCCGGCCGCCGGCGCGCCGGGGTGCCCGGCAGGGGCGCGCGCTCCGCCGTCGCTCGTACCGGCACCTCGGCCGGCGGCTCGGGGCGGCGATCTCCAGCGCTCACGGGCCGTCCTCAGCACTCACGTCGGCGGGGCACCTCCCCCCCGACGGACGCGGCCCAGCCGGGCCCCCTGTCCGGTTCGGGACGCTACGTGAACCGAGCCCCGGGCACAGCGGAATGCCAGACCTCGTGGACCGGCGCGGTCGGGTTGCCGCAGTCGTTGACAGTCGGCGCGACAGCCTGCTGACACCATGTGCCGATGCGCATCGCAGCGAGGTTCCAGGGCCCGGACGGGTCGGCCAACGGAGGGGTGACCAGCGGACGTCTGGCCGCCTACGTCGGCGCCGACGCCGTCGAGGTCACGCTGCGACGGCCGCCGCCCCTGGACACCGACCTGCGGGTCGACGCCGCCGGGGGCACCGCCCGGCTGTTCGACGGTGCCGAGCTGGTCGCCGAGGCGGCGCCGACGAGCCTGGGCCTGGAACCCGTCCTCCCGGTCACGGTCGAGCGGGCCGCGGCGGCCGCGGCCGACTACGCCGGCCTCAGCGAGCACCCGTTCCCGCGCTGCTACGTCTGCGGGCCCGAGCGCGCCGACGGGTTGCGCCTGGCGCCCGGTCCGGTGGCTCCCGGCCGGGTGGCCTGCGTCTGGACGCCTGCCACGGACGACCCCGTCGAGGTGTGGGCCGCGCTGGACTGTCCCGGCGGCTGGTCCAGCGACCTGCGAGGGCGCCCGATGGTCCTGGGACGGATGGCGCTGCGCCGGCTCGGCGCTCCCGCCCCCGGCGAGCCGCACGTCGTCGTCGGCTGGACGATGTCGACCGAGGGACGCAAGACGTTCACGGGTTCGGCGCTGCTCGACGCCGCTGGCACCACCCTGGCGCTGGCCCGCGCGACCTGGATCGCCCTGCCGACGGCGTGAGCCTGCTCGCCGGATGCGCCGAGCCGCCCGGCGATCACCCGGCGCGAGGCGCCTGCTCCGCGTCCGGCAGCGGGTCGCGGGCGTCGTAGGAGCGGAAGCCCTTGGCCGCAGCGGCGATGGCGGTCGTGAGCCCCAGGACCGCAAGGCCCCCTGCGAGCGAGGCCCCCTGCACGCCGACGAGCTCGGCGCCACCGCCGGCCCGGGCGTCCCCGAGCCGCGGTCCGCCGGCCACGACGACGATGAACACACCGCCGAGCCGGCCGCGCATCTCGTCCGGCGCCGCGGCCTGCAGGATCGCGGTGCGGAAGGCTGCCGACACCATGTCCGCGGTGCCGGCGGCGGCCAGGAACAGCAGGCCGAGCCACAGCACGTCGGTCGCGCCGAACGCGGTGATGGCCGCTCCCCAGGCCAGGATCGACAGGATGACCGCGATCCCCTGCCGGTGCACCCGTCCGAACCAGCCGGAGAACAGCGCGCCCACGAGCGCACCGGCGGCGAGCGCGGAGTAGAGCAGACCGGCGGTCTGTTCTCCTCCGCCGTAGACGTTCTCGGCCAGCGCCGGGAACAGCGCCCGGGGCATCCCGAACACCATCGCCACGAGGTCGAGCACGAACGTCATCAGCAGCACCTGGCGTGTGCGCAGGAACGACAGGCCCTCGAGCACGCTCGCCGTGCCCGCCCTGCGTCCGCCTCCGGCCGGCGGCATCGACGGCAGTCCCGCGACGGCGACGAGCGCCGCGGCGAAGGTGAGCACGTCGAGCCCGTAGGCGGCCTGGTAGCCCGCCTGCGCCACCAGCACGCCGGCGATGAGCGGACCGATCGTCACGGCCAGGTTGAACTCCACGAGCTTGAGCGCGTTGGCCGCAGGCAGCAGCTCGACGGGCAGCAGCCGCGGCACGAACGCCTGCCGGGCCGGCGAGTCGACGGCCGACAGCCCGGCCTGCCCGGCCACGACGACGTACAGGATCCACAGCCGGTCCAGCCCCGCGACGGCCTGCGCGACCAGCACGAGCGACAGCACCGCCTGCCCGCTGGTGGTCAGCAGCACCAGCCGCCGACGGTCGACCGCGTCGGCGATCGCCCCGCCGTACAGGCCGAAGACGATCAGCGGCACCAGCCCGGCGACCCCGACCAGCCCGACGGCGGCCGAGGACCGGGTGAGCGCATAGATCTGCAGCGGGACGGCCACCAGCGTCACCCAGGTGCCGATCACCGACACGGCCTCGCCGAGCAGCAGCCGCCGGAACGCCGGCGACTGCTGCAGCGGCCGCAGGTCCAGGGTGGCTCCGCGCAGGCGGGCTGCGACGCCGGTCTGACGCCCCGGCCGGTTCACGCGCGCAGCCTCACGGCGCGAGCCGCTCGACGCGCCAGGTTCGGTCGTCCAGGCGGTAGCGCAGCCGGTCGTGCAGCCGGCTGGGCCGTCCCTGCCAGAACTCCACCGACGACGGGACGACGCGCAGGCCGCCCCAGAACTCCGGCAGCGGGACATCGCCGCCGGCGAAGCGCTCGGTGAGCTCGACGGCCCGCCGCTCCAGCGCCTCACGGCCGTCGATCACGGTGCTCTGCCGCGACACCCAGGCGCCGATCTGCGAAGCCCGGGGGCGGGAGGCGAAGTACTGCGCCGCCTGCTCGCGACCGACCTGCTCCACGGCGCCGCTGAACGTCACCTGCCGCTCCAGCTCGACCCAGGAGAACAGCAGCGTGGCCACCGGGTTGGCGAGCGCCTCGACCGCCTTGCGCGAGGTGAGGTTGGTGAACAGGACCGGCCCGCGCTCGTCGACCGCCTTGAGCAGGACGGTCCGCGCGCTCGGGACACCGGCGGCGGAGGCCGTGGCCAGCACGGCGGCGTTCGGCTCGAGCAGCCCCCGCGCCTGCGCGAACCAGCGCTCGAACTGCCCCAGCCAGCCGGGCGCCAGGTCGGACTCGGCCAGACCGTCCCGGCTGTAGTCGCGGCGCAGGTCCGCCGGCGCGCGCCCGTCCGTCACGCCGGGAACGCTAGTCGCGCCGGGGGCCTCCCGCCTCCGGGGCGGGGCCAGGCAAGATGGCACCGCAGCAGAGCACGGCAAGATGGACCCGACGAGCACCCGTACCGACCCGAAGGAGCCCGCCGTGGCCGACGAGACGTTCAAGGCCGGTCTGGAGGGCGTGGTCGCCTTCGAGTCCGAGATCGCCGAGCCGGACAAGGAGGGCAGCGCGCTGCGCTATCGCGGCGTCGACATCGAGGACCTGGTCGGCAACGTGTCCTTCGGCAACGTCTGGGGCCTGCTGGTCGACGGCAAGTTCAACCCCGGCCTGCCGCCCGCCGAGCCCTTCCCGCTGCCGGTGCACTCCGGTGACATCCGCGTCGACGTGCAGTCCGCGATCGCCATGCTCGCCCCGGCGTGGGGGCTGCAGCAGATGCTCGACATCGACGTCGAGCAGATCCGCGACGACCTCGCCCGCACGTCCGTCATGACGATGGCCTTCGTCGCGCAGTCGGCCCGCGGACTGGGCCGGCCGATGGTGCCGCAGAGCGAGGTCGACAAGGCGCGCTCCATCGTCGAGCGCTTCATGATCCGCTGGAAGGGCGACCCCGACCCCAAGCACACCCAGGCCGTCGACGCCTACTTCGTCTCGGCCGCCGAGCACGGCATGAACGCCTCGACCTTCACCGCCCGCGTCATCGCCTCCACCGGCGCCGACGCGGCCGCCTCGATCTCCGGCGCCATCGGCGCGCTGTCGGGTCCGCTGCACGGCGGCGCGCCCTCGCGCGTGCTGACCATGCTCGACGAGGTCGAGAAGGCCGGCGACCCGGTGAAGTACGTGAAGGGGCTGCTGGACCGCAAGGAGCGCCTGATGGGCTTCGGGCACCGCGTGTACCGCGCCGAGGACCCCCGCGCACGGGTGCTGCGCCGCACCGCCAAGGAGCTCGGCTCGCACCGCTACGAGGTCGCCGACGCCCTGGAGAAGGCCGCCATCGCCGAGCTCGCGGAGCGCTACCCCGACCGCCCGCTGCGCACCAACGTGGAGTTCTGGTCGGCCGTCGTGCTGGACTTCGCCGAGGTGCCGGCGCACATGTTCACCTCGATGTTCACCTGCGCCCGCACCGCCGGCTGGAGCGCGCACATCCTGGAGCAGAAGAAGCTGAACAAGCTCATCCGGCCGAGCGCCCGCTACGTCGGACCCGCGCCGCGCTCGGTCGACGCCGTCGAGGTCGGCACGCTGGCCGCCGGGAACCAGCTCTGATGGGCGACGCCGGCCTGCCGGCCGCCCTGCTGCCCGCCGACGGCCGCTTCGGCTGCGGCCCGTCCAAGGTGCGCGCCGAGCAGCTGGCCGCACTGACCGGACCGGAGCTGCGGTCCTCGGCACCTCGCACCGGCAGAAGCCGGTCAAGGACGTCGTGCACCGGGTGCGCACCGGCCTCGCCGAGCTCTTCGCGCTGCCCGACGGGTACGAGGTCGTGCTCGGCAACGGCGGCTCCACCTGCTTCTGGGACGTCGCGACCTTCTCCCTCGTGCGCGACCGCGCACAGTTCCTCGTGTTCGGGGAGTTCGGCGGCAAGTTCGCCGAAGGAGTCGCCAAGGCGCCGTTCACCGGCGAGCCCGTCGTCGTCCGGGCCGACCCCGGCAGCGCTCCCGACTGGGCGCCCGAGGCGGGCCTGGACGCCTACGCCACCCCCCACAACGAGACCTCCACCGGTGTCGCCCGACCCGTCTCGCGGCCGGTCGGCGCCGACGCCGACGCGCTGCACCTGGTCGATGCGACCTCCGGAGCCGGCGGCCTGCCCGTCGACGTGAGCGACACCGACGTCTACTACTTCGCGCCGCAGAAGTGCTTCGCCTCCGACGGTGGGCTGTGGCTCGCTCTGCTGAGTCCCGCGGCGATCGAGCGGGTCGGTCAGCTCCAGGACCGCTGGCGGCCGCCGTTCCTGGACCTGCAGATCGCGATCGACAACAGCCGGCTGGACCAGACCTACAACACTCCGGCGGTCGCGACGCTGCTGCTCATGGCCGACCAGGTCGAATGGATGAACACGCAGGGCGGCCTGCCGTGGTGCGTCGAGCGCACCGCCGACTCCTCGCACCGGCTCTACACCTGGGCGGAGAAGTCCGACTACGCCAGCCCCTTCGTCGCCGACCCGGCCCTGCGCTCGCAGGTGGTCGGCACGATCGACCTCGACGCCTCGGTCGATGCCGCCGTCGTCGCCAAGACGCTGCGGGCGGCCGGGATCCTCGACACCGAGCCGTACCGCAAGCTGGGCCGCAACCAGCTGCGCATCGCCATGTTCCCGGCTGTCGAGCCGTCCGACGTCGAAGCGCTCACCGCCTGCATCGACCACGTGGTGGGGCAGCTGTCCTGACCGGGCCGGAGCACGACCCGCTGCCACAGGCCTGGGTGCCGCGGGTGCTCAACGTGGCGCTCGGGGGGTTCCTGCTGCTGGTGGCCGCGCCGATCGTCACGCACCTGGGCGACAAGCCCGGGTACGTGCAGGTGGCCCTGGTGCTGTGCGTGCTGCCGATCCTGCTCGTGGCAGGGCTGTGCCTGGCCTCGGCGGCCCGACCGGGGTCGCTGGGGCGCAGCCTGCGACGGCTGCGCGCGCGCCGTACGTCACGCTGAGCCGTTCGTCCTCACGTCTGCGGTCGCACCTGCCGAAGAGCAGACGGGGAGACTGAAGGGACGGCGAACGACGATGGACCACGACCTCCGGCTGGTCGAGCACTTCTGGAGCTGGCACAACGCGCTGCTGCGCCGCGACGGCATCGAACGAAGGATGCGGCGCGGCGAGCTCGACCGCGACCTGTTCGACCGCAGCCTGAGCGCGGCCGAGGCCGTCCTGCAGGCCCGGGCGGGTCTGTACCGGCACCTGATGGCCGCGGGCTGGACCCCGCCGCCCGCCGTCGTGCAGGACCTCGCCTACGACGAGGACCTGCTCGCCACGCCGGTCGGGGCGCTCCCCTCCTAGCCGCCGACCGGCCGCGCGTACGGTGGCCGGGTGCTGCTACCGGACGGATGGGTCGCCGTCCTCAAGCGCGACTGCCCCACCTGCGTCCTGGTCGTCCCTGCCCTGCAGCAGCTGGCGGCCGCCGGAGCGGTGACCGTGTACAGCCAGGACGACCCGGCCTTCCCTGCCGGCGTCACGGTCGTCGACGACCGCGAGCTCGAGACCTCCTGGCGGCTGTCGATCGAGACGGTCCCCACGCTGCTGCGCGTGCAGGACGGTGTCGAGACCGCCCGCGTCGTCGGTTGGCTGCGCGAGCAGTGGGAAGAGCTGACCGGCGTCGACGACCTCGCCCCGGAGCTGCCCGACTTCCGGCCCGGCTGCGGATCCCGCTCGGTCGAGTGGGGGCTGGCCGACGAGCTGGAGCGTCGCTACGGCGACCGTGTGCTCACCAGCCGGAGCGTCGAGCTGGCCGACCTGGAGGACGAGCACGAGGCGGCGTTCGCGCGCGGCTGGACCGACGGCCTGCCGGTCGTGCCGCCCACCGAGCAGCGCGTGCTCGCGATGCTCAAGGGCACCTCGCGCGCCGCCGACGAGGTGGTCGCGCTCGTGCCGCCCGACCTGGCCGAGTGCACCGTGGAGAAGGTCGCCGTGAACGCGGTGCTCGCCGGGTGCCTGCCCGACCACCTGCCGGTCGTCCTGGCCGCCGTCGAAGCGGCCTGCACGGACGCGTTCAACATGCACGGCCTGCTGGCCACGACCTTCCCCGCCGGGCCGCTGCTCATCGTCAACGGTCCGATCGCCCGCGCGCTGGCCATGAACAGCGGCGGCAACGCCCTCGGCCAGGGCAACCGCGCCAACGCCACGATCGGCCGCGCGCTGCAGCTCGTCGTCCGCAACGTCGGAGGCGGTCGGCCGGGCGAGGTCGACCGCGCCACGCAGGGTCAGCCCGGCAAGTACACGGCCTGCTTCGCCGAGGCCGAGGACGGCTCCCCCTTCGCTCCGCTCGCTGCCGACCGCGGGGTCGACGGTTCGGCGCTCACCCTGTTCGCCGGCAGCGGCTGGTGGCCGGTGGTCGACCAGCTCTCCCGCACCCCCGAGTCGCTCGCCCGCACCTTCGCCTCGATGCTGCGGACCGTCGCCCACCCCAAGCTGGCGATCGCCTTCGACGCGCTGCTGATCGTCAGCCCCGAGCACGGCCGGGTGTTCCGCGAAGCCGGCTGGGACCGGGCCCGCCTGCTCGCCGAGCTCGAGCCGCTGCTGACCGTGCCGGGCGCCGAGCTCTCCCGCGGGGTCGACGGCATCGCCGAGGGCCTACCGCCGGGCTTCGAGCAGGTGCCGGTCCCCAAGTTCCGCCCCGGAGGGCTGCTCGTCGTGCATGCCGGCGGCACCGCCGGGCTGTTCTCCACCATCGTGCCCGGCTGGGTCAGCGGCGCCGGCGGCAGCGAACCCGTGACCGTCCCGATCCCCAGCGGAGGCTGAGATGCGCGTCCTCGTCGATCCCACCCACGAGCGGACCCCGGCCGCGCGCGAGCGCAACCCGCGCCCGCCGTCGCTGGACGGGCTGACCGTCGGGCTCCTGGACATCAGCAAGGCCCGCGGCGACGTGTTCCTGGACCGGCTCGCCGAGCGGCTCACCGCCGACGGCGTCACGGTGCGCCGCTACGTCAAGCCGACCTTCGCCAAGCCGGCGCCGGTCGACCTGCGGCACGAGATCGCGACGCAGTGCGAGGTGGTCATCGAGGCGCTCGCCGATTGAGGCAGCTGCGCGTCGTGCAGTGTGCACGACATCGCCGATCTCGAGAGCCGAGGGCTGGTCGGGATGTTCCTCGCCAGCAGTGAGTTCCGCGAGGCCGCGGAGGCCCAGTCGGTCGCCCTGGGGTTCCCGGCCGCGTACGTCCTGGTGCCGCACCCGATCCAGGACCGCACCGACGCCGAGCTCGTCGCGCTGGCCGACGACGCGTACGCGGCCGTGCTCGCGGCGGTGGCGTCGGCGGCGTGACGCGGCAGACCTCGAGCGCGCGTGACCTGGCCTGGATCAGCGACTGCTCCTGCTTCCGCTACACCTCGGCGAGGCCGACCGGGTCGTTCTGACCCCCTGCCTCTGCGACTACAGCGCGGTGCTGGACGCCGTCACCTCGGGCGGGGCCTGCAGGGCTGCGGCCGTCGCGGGCAGGTGGACGTGGACGTGCGGCCGGCGCCTGGCCAGGTGCGGCTCCAGCCGGAGCGCGCGCACCCTGGTCATCACGTAGGCGGCGACGAGCCCGGACAGCGCCGTGACGACACCGCCCGCGACGATGCTGCTGCGCGGTCCGAAGGCCTCGGCCAGGGCGCCGATCAGCGGCGCTCCCACCGGGGTCCCGCCCAGGAAGACGATGATGTAGAGCGCCATCACCCGGCCGCGGACGTGCGGGGCGCTGCCGAGCTGGACGATGCTGTTCGCCGTCGTGGTGAAGGTCAGCACCGCGGCGCCGGTCGGCACGAGCAGCACCGCCATGACCGCGAAGGTCGGTGCGAGGCCCACGGCGACCTCGAGCAGCCCGAAGGCCAGCACCGCGGCGAAGAGCGTGCGCTGTCGCGGTGGACCGGTTCGGCGGGCACTGGCCAGCGCGCCGAACAACGATCCCGCCGCGAGCATCGCCGACAGCAGGCCGTAGGCGCCGGCGCTGCGGCCGAACACCTCCTTCACCACCAGCGCGAGGGTGATCTGGAAGTTCAGGCCGAAGGTGCCCACCATGAACACCAGCGCGATCGGCACCATCAGGTCCGGCCGCGAGCGGACGTAGGTGAGACCTTCGCGCAGCTGACCCTTGGCCCGCTGCAGTTTTGCGGTCGGGAAGCAGCTCGCTGCGGCGCATGGCCCGCAGACCGAGCAGCACCGCGACGTAGGACACCGCGTTGGCGAGGAACACCCAGCCCGTACCGACGGCCGCGATCGCGATCCCCGCCACGGCAGGTCCGACGATGCGGGCGCTGTTGAACGTCGCGCTGTTGAGACTGACGGCGTTGGCGAGGTCCTCCGGGCCGACCATCTCGCTGACGAACGACTGCCGCACCGGGGTGTCGATGACGCCGACCACACCGAGCCCGACGGCCAGCGCGTACACGTGCCAGAGCGTCACCGCGCCGGACAGGTCCAGCACGGCGAGCGTCAGCGCCAGGACAGCCATCGCCGCCTGCGCCAGGACGAGCAGACGGCGCCGGTCGTAGCGGTCGGCGAGGACGCCGCCGTACAGCCCGAACAGCAGCACCGGCAGGAACTGCAGCGCGGTGACGATGCCCAGGGCCGTCCCGCTGTTGTCGGACAGCTCGAGCACCAGCCAGTCCTGGGCGATCCGCTGGCCCCAGGTGCCGGACAGCGACACGATCTGACCCACGGCGAACAGGCGGTAGTTGCGCACCCGCAGCGAGCGGAAGGTGCTGCTCACGAGCTCGCCAGCCGCTCGAGCAGCTCGGCGGCCCGGCGCAGGACGACCAGATCGGCTGCGGGCAGCACGCGCAGCTGCTGCGCCAGCCACGCCTCCCGCCGCCGCCGGTCCTCGCGGACGAGAGCGACGCCGGCGGTGCTCACCGCCAGCAGCACCTGCCTGCCGTCGCTGGGGTGATCGGTGCGCTGCACCAGCCCGGCAGCCTCCAGGTGCGCGGTGATGCGGGTCATCGACGGCGGCTGCACGCGCTCCAGCAGGGCCAGCTCGCGCGGCGTGAGCGGCCCGTGCCGCTCCAGCGTCGAGAGCGCCGCGAGCTGCGACAGGGTCAGCGACGTGTCCGCGCGCTCGTTGCGCATGCGTCGGGCCAGCCGCATCACGGACAGGCGCAGCGAGCTGGCCAGGGCGCTGTGGTCCCGGGTCGGGGGCTTCGAGGTCGGCATGACGGCTCCGTTCTGGTCACCTGCGTCAACTCGTGAGCACTGCTAACGATTCCCAGCGTCCGCGGGTGGCGGCGATACGCTCGGCCCATGTCCCGCCCGGACCGACGTCCCGACCCCCCGCCGCTGCGCACCGACGACGTCGCGACCGTCGCCGCCGGCGGCGCGCTGTGGCTGCTGGCGCTGATCGTCCTGATCGCTCTGCGCGCCGCCGGCGTCGACGGCGTGCACGGCTGGTGGCTGGGGATGTGCGGCTACGGGCTGCTGCTGGCGGCGCTCGGCACGGTGTACTGCCGACGGCGCGCGGTCGCCATCGCGCGCGACGGCGCCGCCGAGCAGTAGTCCGTCCTGTCGCCGAGCACGGTGTGACACGGTGACCCGTGATCATCCCGCTGCGCCTGGCCGCACTCTGCGGCATCGTCGGTCCGACGGCGTTCGTCGGCGGCTGGCTCGTCAACGGGCTGCGCACCGACGGCTACGACCCCGTCGACCAGGCCATCAGCCAGCTGGCGCGCGAAGGCGCCCCGACCCGCGCGGCCATGACCGCGTGCTTCGTCGCCTTCGGGGTCGCGATGCCGTTCTGGGCGCCGACGGTGGCACGCCTGCTGGACGCCCCCGCCCTGCGCCCTGCCGTGACGACCGCAGCCCTGGCGACGATCGCCGTCGCGCTCTTCCCGCTCTCGCGCGAGCCCGGCGGCACCCAGGACCTGCTGCACACCGTCTCGGCGGCGACCGGCTACGTCGCGATGGCGCTCACTCCGCTGATCGCCGCCGCCGCGCTCCGACGGCACGGCCGCACCCGGCTCGCCGCCGCCAGCGCGGCGGTCGGCGCGGTGTCGGCGCTCTGCCTGGTCGCCACCACCGTCGCGCCCGGCACGAGCGGAGCCTTCCAGCGCACCGGGCTGGGGGTGGTCGACCTGTGGCACGTCGTGGTCGCGATGTCGGTGCTGCTGGGCGCGAGGAGCGTCCGGGCCGAGCAGCCGCTGGTCGCCCGCCCGTAGGCTGGAGGTCATGACCGGCGTCGATCCGGACCGCCTCGCGACCGCGCTGGCCGTCTTCCGTGAGCTCGACGACCTGCCCCACGACCATCCCGACGCGGTCGCGGTACGCCGGGCCACCGCGCGGCTGTTCAAGACGGTCAAGGAGAAGCGACGCCGCGACGCCCGCGAGACCCAGCTCGCGCACGACGCCGCCGTCACCGCCGCCACGGCCACCGCCGCTCCCGGGCGCATCGACGACGAGACGCTCGGCCTGCCGCTGACCACCGCGACGACGCAGGCGCCCCGGGCCGGCCAGCTGATGAAGGGCCGCGCCTGCTACATCTGCAAGCAGCGCTATCTCGACGTCGACGCGTTCTACCACCAGCTCTGCCCGTCCTGCGCGGCCACGAGCCACGCCCGGCGCACCGCCCGCACCGACCTGACGGGGCGTCGAGCGCTGCTCACCGGCGGACGCGCCAAGATCGGCATGCACATCGCGCTGCGGCTGCTGCGTGACGGCGCCGACCTCACCATCACGACCCGCTTCCCGCACGACGCCGCGCGCCGCTTCGCCGGGATGCCCGACAGCGCCGACTGGCTCGAGCGGCTGCACGTCGTCGGGATCGACCTGCGCGACCCGGCGCAGGTCCTCTCGCTGGCAGACGCGGTCGCCGCGCGCGGGCACCTGGACGTCCTGGTCAACAACGCCGCCCAGACGGTCCGGCGCAGCCCGGGTGCCTACGCCCAGCTGGTCGCGGCCGAGCACGACGCGCTCCCGACGGGTCCGCTGCCGGAGATCGTCGACCTCGGGCACGCCGACGACGCGCACCCGCCGGCGCTGTCGGCCGGCGGGGCCCCGATGACCGCGCACGCGCTCACGGCTCTGGCGCTCACGTCGGGTTCGGCGTCGCTGGACCGGGTCGCCGACGGCACCGCCATCGACGCAGGTGGCCTGGTACCCGACCTGGACGACGTCAACAGCTGGACGCGCAAGGTCGAGCAGGTCGACGCGCTGGAGATGCTGGAGGTCCAGCTCTGCAACGCGGTGGCGCCGTTCGTGCTGGTCAGCCGGTTGCGCCCGGCGTTGAAGGCCTCCCCTGCCCGACGCACCTACGTCGTCAACGTGTCGGCGATGGAGGGCCAGTTCGGCCGGGGCTACAAGGGCCCCGGGCACCCGCACACCAACATGGCCAAGGCCGGTCTGAACATGCTGACGCGCACCAGCGCGCGCGAGATGTTCGAGTCCGACGGCATCTTGATGACCGCCGTCGACACCGGGTGGATCACGGACGAACGACCCCATCCGCTCAAGGCGCGGCTGCACACCGAGGGGTTCGCGGCGCCGCTGGACCTCGTCGACGGCGCTGCCCGCGTCTACGACCCGATCGTGCGCGGCGAGGCCGGCGAGGATTTGTTCGGCGTCTTCCTGAAGGACTACGCCCCGTCGCCCTGGTGAGCCAGGGCGCGCAGCATCGCGACGACGCCCGCCGGACCGTCGACGACCAGGTCCGCGCGAGCCCGGAGCTCGACCGGCCCTTCGTCGTCGGCGCTGCACACCGTCAGGCCGGGCACCCCCCGGGCCCGCAGCGCCTCGACCGTGTCGAAGGCCGGCAGGTCTCCGCGGTCGTCCCCGGCGAAGACGACCGCTGACGGCAGCGGCTCGCACAGCCGCGCCAGCGCGCCCCCCTTGTCGAACCCGGGCGGCCGCACCTCCAGCACCGACCGCCCTGGGTGGACCTCGAGCCCGAGCGGCTCGACCAGCCGCCGGACGGGGCCGTCCAGGCGCTGCAGCGCACCGGCCGGGTCGGCGCACGGGCGGGTGTGCACGACCAGAGCGAGGTGCTTGTCCTCCAGCACCGCGCCTTCGGCGACCAGCACGGCGGGCAGTCCGGCACGGGCCGCGGCGATGCCGGGCAGCGCCGTCGCGCTGGTCAGCTCACCGGCCTGCCAGCGCTGTGCGCCGTACTGACCCAGCACGAGCAGGCCCGGGACGCGTTCCAGCCCGGCCAGCCGCACGACGACGTCCGCCGGACGTCCCGTGAGCAGCGCCAGCGTGCGGACCTGCGGCGCGAGGGCCGTCAGGGCGTCGACCGCTCCAGCGGCCGGCAGCGCCCGGCTCGGGTCGCGGACGATGGGCGCCAGGGTGCCGTCGTAGTCGAGCGCCACGACCGCATCGGCGCGCGGGCCGGGCCAGCTCAGGAGGCACCGACGACGGTGGGCAGCAGCGCCCCGAGGCGGTCCCACTGCGCGATGCAGCAGCCGTCGCTGCGTGCGAGGCGCAGCTCGACCGGCTCACCCCGGTACAGCCCGCTGACGATGGCCGTCTGCGGTCCGCCGTAGATCTCGGTGCACGCCGCCGAGGTGTCCAGCGGCGCGAAGGGCGTGGTCTCCAGAGCCAGGTCGGCGCACGCCGTGGCCGGGTCGGCGTTCGATCCCCCCGGGGGGTCGCAGGTCAGCGTCGAGGTCTCGGCCGCGCCGTTCTGGGTGCGGACCAGCTCGACCGTCAGCGCGGTGACCGGACCCGGCGACGCCGAGCCCGCAGGCTCACCGACGACGCCGTCGGTGCTCCCCCCGCCGCAGCCGGCCAGCACCAGGACCCAGGCGACCGCGGTTCGTCTCACTCCTGCACCCTGCCACCCTCGCACCCCGCTGCCACCGGGCGGCCGCGGTGCAGGCCTCACGGCGCGAACTCGCGCGTCACGACCAGCACCAGGCCGCGGGCCGGGAGCGTGGCGAAGCGCGGCCGGACCCGCGCGATCCCGGTGAAGCGCGCAGCGAACCGCTGGGCGACCTGCCGCTGGCCCGGTTCGTAGTACAGCGTCGTCACCGGGATGCTGCCGCGGAAGTTGCCGGTGGCCCGCACCGGCCAGCCGCCGGCGCGCACGCGAGCGGCGGCACGCGCCGCCAGGCCGGACCGTCGGGAGTTGTTCAGGACGGTGACCGGCGCGAGCGCGACCGCCGACGCAGATGCGGCCGGAGTGGGCGTCGGCGTCGGGATCGGGGTCGCAGGTCGGGGTCGGCGCGCTGGGGACGACCGCGGCCGGACGCGGCGCAGGCGGGGAGGTCGAACCGGTCGAGAGGGGTCCAGGCACGGTCGGGCTGCTGGCGGCCGCCACGGTCGGCCCCGGCCTGGTCCGTGGGTCGGAGGTGAGCAGCAGCAGCAGGACCAGGCCCAGGGCGACGGCGCCGACCGCGGCGGCTGCCCCGAGGACCGCCCTGCGCGCGGGCGCCCACCGAGCGGCACCCGCACCGCCTCGCGCCGACGTCGTCGTCCGGGCCGGTGCTGGCGGGCGCTGCTGGCCCCCCTGCCCTCCGTCGGGAGGCTCCCCGCCGGTCACGGGTGCGCTCAGACGTCGATGCCGAGCCGCCGCGCCGAGCGCGACCGCTGCCGGGTGGCGCGCAGCCGGCGCAGGCGCTTGACGAGCATCGGGTCGGCGACCAGGGCCTCGGGCGTGTCGATCAGCGCGTTCAGCACCTGGTAGTAGCGCGTGGCGCTCATGTCGAACAGCTCGCGGACGGCCGCTTCCTTCGCGCCGGCGTACTTCCACCACTGGCGCTCGAAGGCCAGGACGTCACGCTCACGCTCGGTCAGACCGCCGGACGGCGCCGCGCCGGACGAGACCGGCATCGCGGTCGGAGAGCTGCTCACGGAACCTCCCGTACTGGGCGTGCGGACCGTACTGGGCGTGCGGGCGAACCCGGGGGCGTGTCGATCGACGAGTCACACGCGTGTAGTTCGAGGCCATACAAGCACAGCGAGGGCCTGCCCGACAGGGCCCACGAGGGTGACGGGCCGCGCGTCCCTCTACGCAGAACCGGGTCACGCTGCCTAGAGTCGACGGGGGCGGCGACGCCTACGCCGCTCAGCACCCCGCCTGCCCGACCACAGGATCCCTCGTGCATCTTTCTCGCCTCACGCTGTCCCTGCTCGCGGCCGGCTCTGCCGCTGCCACCCTGCTCGCCCTCGCCGGTCCGCTCCCGGCCCAGGCCGCGGCGCCCGGCGGTTCGGCGGCCGCACCCCGCGCGTCCGTGCGGGTCGTCCCCGCTTCTCTCGCGGCGACGCCGAGCCTGGGCTACGACCGCATCGGCGTGCGTCGCAGCGACAGCTGGTACCTGCGCGACGCCCTCGACGGTGGTGACGCCCGTTCCTACCGGGAAGGCACGGGCGGCTGGCAGCCCGTCGCGGGCGACACCGACGGCGACGGCGACGGCACGCTCAGCCTGTTCCGCGACGGGCTGTGGCTGATCCGCGACAGCGAGCAGCAGAGCGTGCCGCGCGTGGTGCAGTTCGGGCTGCGCGGCGACGTCCCGGTGCTCGGCGACTGGGACGGCGACGGCGTCGACACGATCGGGGTGTTCCGCGCAGGCCGCTGGTACCTGCGCAACAGCAACACCGGCGGACCGTCGACGCCGTTCTCCTTCGGCAGCCCGGGTGACGTCCCTGTCGTCGGCGACTGGAACGGCGACGGGCGCACCGGCATCGGCCTCTACCGCGGCCGTCGCTTCTACGAGCGCGACGTCGCGGCGGCCGGACTGTCCAGCCGCAACTTCGACTTCGGCGTACGCGGTGACCTGCCGGTGTCCGGCGACTGGGACCACGACGGCATCGACACGCCCGGGGTGTTCCGCGACGGCAGCTGGTACCTGCGCACGACGAGCGCGGCCAGCAGCACGTACCAGACGGTCCGCTTCGGCCAGCGCGGCGACCGGCCGGTGGTGCGGCGCGCCGCCCAGCTCGCCCCCGGGGTGACGCACCAGGTCGTCGGCGACCCGAGCGCCCCCTGGCTCGCCCACGTGGCCACCGTCGACCTGCAGGCCGTCTCCAGCCCGGACCCCGTGCTCGCCCTGGGTGGCCTGGCGGGCATCGAGCGCGTGAGCAGCATGTCGCGCCGGGTCGGCGCCGTCCTCGGCGTCAACGGCGACTTCTTCCTGGGCTCCGGGCGTCCGGTGCACCTGTTCGCGCAGGACGGCGAGCTGGTGCAGACGCCGACCACGCTCGGGCGGGCCTTCTCCCTCGACCAGGCCGGCACGACCTTCTCCATGGGCTACCCGGACGTGCGGGCCACCGTCACCGCCACCGTCGCGACCGGCACCGCCACGCTGCGGCTGGACCGGGTGAACAACGGCCGCTCCGACAGCGCCGACGCCTCCGGCTTCACCGCAGCCGGAGCGATGCTCGAGACTCCCGCTGACGGCGACTGCTACGCCGGGCTGGCCCCCGCCGGCGCGGCCACCGTCGGCGCCGACGGCCTGCTCCGCACGCCGATGTCGGTCACCGGCACCCGCTGCGGCGGCAGCCGGCCGATCGTGCCGTCGACCGGACTGATGCTGTCGACGGACCCGTTCTACGCCGGGTCGTCGTTCGTGCGTGCCCTTGCGCGCGACCAGGCGGTCACGCTGACCACGCAGCTCGGCTTCCCCGGCGCCGTCGACGCCATGGGCGGCAACCCGCTGCTCGTCAAGGACGGTGCGGTGCTCGACGCGCAGGTCGACCAGACCGACGCCTTCTACGCCCGCAACCCGCGCACCGCCGTCGGCGTCACCTCCGACGGCAAGATGCTCATCGTCGTGGTCGACGGCCGCTCGAGCCGCAGCCGCGGCATGACGATGCGCGAGCTCGCCGAGCTGATGCAGACCCTCGGCGCCAAGGACGCGCTGAACCTGGACGGCGGCGGCTCCAGCGCCATGTTCCTGAACGGCCTGCTGGTGAGCCGTCCCTCCGACGGCTACGAGCGCGGCGTCGGCAACGCGCTCGTCGTGCTGCCGGGCGCTGACGTGCCGCAGGCGGCGGGCGTACGCACCGCCACCGCTCCCCGCAACAGCCTGTACCTGCCCGGCGCCCGCGACGCCGGCTCCACCGGTGGGCTGGCCGACGCGCTGGTGCGACAGGGCGTGCCGATGACCGACGAGCTGCGCAGGACCGCAGGCGTGTTCGCCGGGCACTGACCTACCGCGCGCGCTGCCCTCAGGGGTAGAGGCCGCGGATCCGGTGCGCCTCGGCGACGCGGCCGACCCCGATCACCTGCGCCGCGGTCCGCAGCGAGATGGCGCGCTCGCGCGCGAGCGTCGAGACCTGGTCGTAGGCCTGCTCCATCAGCGCCCGGAGCCGGTCGTTGACCTCGTCCTCGGTCCAGAAGTAGGCCTGCAGGTCCTGCACCCACTCGAAGTAGGAGACCGCGACCCCACCGGCGTTGGCCAGCACGTCGGGGACGACCCGGACGTTGTTGCCCTCCAGGATCGCGTCGGCGTCGGGCGTGGTGGGGCCGTTGGCGCCCTCGACCACGAAGAAGGCCTTCACCTGGTCGGCGTTGCCCTCGTGGATCACCCCTTCCAGGGCGGCCGGCACCAGCACGTCGACGTCGAGCTCGAGCAGCTCCGCGTTGGTGATGACCTCGGCGCCGGGGAAGGTGACGACGGTGTCGGCCCCCTCTTTCAGGTGCCGCAGCAGTGCCGCCGGGTTCAGCCCCTTCGGGTCGTGCACGCCGCCCTTCCAGTCCGACACGGCCACCACCAGGCAGCCGGCGTCGTGCAGGAACTGGGCGGCGAGCCCGCCGACCTTGCCGAAGCCCTGCACGGCGACGGTGGCGCCGCGGTGGTCCACCCCTGCTTCTCGCAGCGCCGAGAAGGCGGCGTACATGACGCCCCGCGAGGTGGCCCCGCCCCGGCCCTCAGAGCCGCCGATGGACACCGGCTTGCCGGTCACCACACCGGTGACGGTGTAGCCGACGTGCGTGGAGTAGGTGTCCATCATCCAGGCCATCGTCTGCTCGTCGGTGCCGACGTCGGGCGCGGGGATGTCCTTCTCGGGCCCGATGATCGGCATGATCTCGCTGGCGTACCGACGCGAGACCCGCTCCAGCTCGGCGCGGGACAGGCCCCGCGGATCGACGGCGACGCCACCCTTCGCGCCGCCGTAGGGGATGCCCATCAGCGCGCACTTCCACGTCATCCACATGGCCAGGGCGCGGACCTCGTTCAGGTCGGTGTGCGGGTGGAAGCGGATCCCACCCTTGGCCGGCCCCCGCGACATGTTGTGCTGCACGCGATAGCCCGACAGCACCTCCAGCGTCCCGTCGTCGCGGCGCAGGGGGACAGCCACCTGCATCGAGCGGCGGGGCGTCGCCAGCAGCGCGTGCATGCCGTCGTCGAGCTCCAGGACCTCGGCCGCGGCCGCGAGCTGGTGCAGTGCGCTGTCGAGTGCAGACATCCGGGCGGTCACGCGGCGCATCCCCTCGTGCGGTCCCCGCCCGGTCGGCGTTGACCGGGCGCGGGCACCGGGTCAGGCTAGACCCGTGCCGGGCGCGACGGGGGCACCCCGCGCGCATCGACGGTGCCGCGGCCCTGCCAGGGCCGTCAGCCCCGGACGTCGACGACGAGCTTGCCCTGCTGCGTGCCTCCCTGCAGCAGGTCGCGGAACGCCGGGAACGTCTGCTCGATCCCGACCCGGACCGTCTCGTCGTAGCGCAGCCGGCCGCTGCGCAGCAGGCCGCCGACGTGGGCGAGGAACAGCGGACGCCGGGCGGCGTGGTCACCGACGATGAAGCCGCGCACCGTGAGCTTGCGTGCGACGATCAGTCCCAGGTTGTCGACCGGCTCGACCGAACCGTCGTAGCCCGAGATCATGCCGCACTCGACCAGCCGCGCGAACGGGTTCGTCAGCGCCAGCGCCGCCTGCAGGTGCGCCCCGCCGACGTTGTCGAAGTACACGTCCAGCCCGTCCGGCAGCACCGCGCGCAGCTGGCCCTCCAGGTCGCCGGCGCGATGGTCCACGCAGGCGTCGAAACCGAGCTCCTCGACGACGTAGCGACACTTGTCCGGCCCTCCGGCGCTCCCGACGACCCGGCAGCCGTGCAGCCGGGCCAGCTGCCCGACCACGCTCCCGACGGCGCCGGACGCGGCGGACACCCACACCGCCTCCCCGGGGCGCACCTGGCCGATGTCGAACAGGCCCACCCAGGCCGTCAGACCCGGCATGCCGAGCACGCCCAGGTGGCGCGGCAGCGGCCCGTCGGCGGGATCGATGAGCAGGGCCTGACGTGCCGGCACCACCGCATGCGTGCGCCACCCCAGCCCGTGCGCGACGAACGAGCCGACCGGTAGTCCTGGGTCGGCGCTCTCGACGACCTCGCCGACGGCGCCGCCGTGCATCGCCTCGCCGAGCGCATACGGAGCGGCATAGCTGCGGGCGTCGTTCATCCGCCCCCGCATGTACGGGTCGACGGACAGGAACGCGTTGCGGACCAGCACCTCTCCCGGGCCGGGGGTCGGCACCGGCGTCTGGACCAGGGCGACGTCGTCGGCGACCGGGGTCCCCTGCGGACGGCGGCGCAGCTCCCAGTGCGAGGCGGTGGTCATCGGCGGGATCCGGACGAGGTGGGTGGCAGCATGCCGCGATCGTGCCAGGGCGTCGGCCCGGGACCGTCGCTCGTCTAGGCTGGCGACGTGGAGACCTGGGACGGCGGCACCGATCTGTGCCGCTGCCTGCTCGCCGTGACGCTGCTCTGCGTCGACGACGCGCACTGTCGACGCCCGTAGCCGTCACGACGCCGAGCCCCTGCGCTCGCGTCACGGCACCGTCGGCCGACCCTCCCCGTCTGCGAAGGACCTCCCGTGAGCGCGCTCCCCACCCCGATCTCGACCGCCGTCCCGGCGTCCGCCGAACCCGGTTCGCTGACCTCCTACTGCCAGGCCGTGGCCGACGGCACGGTCGCCCCCACCCCCGGGGTGCGCGGGCTCTGGCGCAAAACGCTGTGCCTGCTGGTGCGCACGCACCACGCGGGCGTCCCCTTCTAGCCCTCCGGGGGTCGCCCGGGCCCGGACCGGGCAGGGTGCAGGCATGACCCGAGCAGCTGCGTTCCCGGCCCGCGCCACGACCCGTCGGTGGGGGCTCACCGGCTCCGAGTGGTCGACCTCGGGCGTGGCCGCCGTCGTGAGCAGCGCCGCCTACCTCGCTGCGGGCTTCGACTACCTCGCGCGCGGCGTCGTGGGGGACCTGCTGGGGCTGGCTCTGCTGGCCGCCGTCGGGACGGCGGTGGGCGCCCGGGTGCGGCACGAAGCGGCGGTGTGCCTGGCCCTGATCGGGGTCGTCGTGCTCGCGTCCCCCGCCTGGCCGCTGCGGCTGCGCGAAGCCGTCTGGTGGGGCCTGTTCGTGCTCGGCCTGTCGGCCTACCTCGTGCTCCGACGCCGCGTGACGGACTAGAGCAGCGACTGCGCCGCCACGTACAGGGCGACGACGACGAGCAGCACCGCGAAGGCCCGCGTCAGCGACCGTGCCCGTACCCGGTCGGCGACCGCACGACCGGCGAAGGACCCGACCACGGCGGCGAGCGTGAACGGGACGATGACGCCCCAGTCGAAGCTGCCGTGGCCGATGCGGGCCAGCAGGGCCACGACGCTGTTGAGGGAGATCACGAGCAGCGAGGTGCCGACCGCGACGGGCATCGTCAGGCCGAGGGCCAGCACCAGCACGGGCACGATGACGAATCCGCCCCCGACCCCCAGGAAGCCGGTGAGGAAGCCGATCCCGAGGCCGGCGGCGACCAACCGCAGCCGGGCCCACACCCGCGTACGGGTCGCGAGCGCGGTGCCGCCTCGCGTCCCCCCGGCCTCGTCGTCGCCGGGCTCGTCGGCGGCCGTCGGGTCCGACCGCAGCAGCATGCCGGTAGCGGCGAGCAGCATGAGCCCGGAGAACGCCAACAGCAGCACGTCAGGGTCGACCCGGCGGTTCAGCGCCGCACCCAGGAACGACGCCGGCAGCCCGGCAGCGGCCAGGAGCAGGCCGGTGCCCCACCGGGTGCTCCCCCGTCGGGCCGCAGCGACGCTCGCGACCGCTGCCGTCGTCCCGACGATGACCAGGCTGGCCGAGGTGGCCTCCTGCGCCGTCTCGCCGAGCACGAAGACCAGGGCGGGCACGGTCAGGATGGAGCCGCCGCCGCCGAGCGCACCGATCACCAGGCCCATCAGCAGGCCCAGGGCGAGGGAAGCGGCGATCACGGGCGGACCGCGTCGCGCATCAGATGACCTGCCCGGCGGTGCCGTCGTCGCGCACCACCGGCAGGCCCGCGGCGGACCAGGCCTGCATGCCCCCGGTCAGGTTGTGCACGTCGTGGCCGGCCGCGGCGAGGGCCTGCGCGGCCAGGCCGGACCGCTTGCCGCTGCGGCAGATCGCCACGACCGGCAGGGCCGTGGAGACCGCTGCCGGATCCAGCTGCGACAGGACGGTGTGCGTCGCACGCGGGGCGTGGCCGGCGCCCCACTCGTCGTCCTCCCGGACGTCGAGCAGCAGCGCGCCGCCCCGCTCGACGAGGGTGTGCGCCTCGGCGGCGTCGATCTCCGGAACCTGGGGCTGGGTCATGTGCGTCTCCTCGGTGTGCAGCGGTGGACAGGGCAGGTCAGCGGGTCGGGACGGTCTCGCCGAGCCGGGCGCCCCGCGCGTCGAAGCGGGCGGTGACGGCGTACCGGTCGCCCCGCACCAGCGTGTGGCGCACCTCCACCGGACGGCCGTGCGCGCAGCCGGTGCGCTCGACGACGAGCAGCGCGCTGGCGGCGGGCATCTGCAGCAGCGCCCGTTCGCCCCGCGTGGGGGGAGCGGCGCGCACCCGCTCCTGTCCGCCCGTCACCCGCAGCCCGCACCGGTCCCACAGCTCGGTGTACAGCGCCGTGCGCGTGAAGTCGGCCGCCAGCAGCGGGTGGGCGAGCTCGGCGGGCAACCACACCCGGTCCAGGGCCAACGGCTCCTCGCCGGCGAAGCGCAGCCGCTCCAGGAAGACCAGCGGCGTCGACTCCTCGAGCCCGAGCTGGACCGCCAGCACGCCGTCGGCACGAAGCTCCAGGGCGCGGACGAGGCTGTGCTGAGTCAGGCCGCTGGCCTCCACCGCCGCGAACAGGCTCGTCAGCGAGCCGATCTCCTGCTCGATCTCCGGCGCCGCCAGGTGCGGCCGCCGACCGCGGGCCGCCGTGACCGCACCCTCGGACCGCAGGTGCCGCAGGGCCTCGCGCACGGTGTGGCGACTGACGGCGTACTGCTCCACCAGCGCGAGCTCGCCGGGGAAGTCGACGCTGAAGGCGCCGGCAGCCATCCGCCGGCGCAGGTCGGTCAGCAGCTGCTGCCACAGCGGCAGGGCCGACGTCCGGTCCAGGACGGCGGCCGCCGCAGAGGTTTGCCCGCCGGGAAGCATGTACATAATGTACGGACAATCATCGGCCACGACAAGTCCGGAGGCACCCCGTGCGCGTCGACATCCTCGAGACCCCTGATCTGGGCGATCGCAGCTACGTGATCAGCGACGGGACGATCGCCGTGGTGATCGATCCGCAGCGCGACCTGGACCGCGTCGAGGCCCTGATCTCCGAGCTCGGGCTCCCGGTCACGCACGTGCTGGAGACGCACGTGCACAACGACTACGTCACCGGTGGCCACGCCCTGGCCCGGCGTACCGGCGCCGCCTACGTCATGAACGGCGCGGACGACCTCGCGTTCGACCACCACGCTGTCAGCGACGGTGACGTGCTCGAGACAGGGAGCCTGACGGTGCGCGTCGTGGCGACACCGGGCCACACCGACACCCACCTGAGCTACGTGGTCGAGGACGGCGACGGCCCGCCCCGGGTCTTCTCGGGCGGCTCGCTGCTGTTCGGGAGCGTCGGGCGCACCGACCTGCTGGGGGACGAGCGCACCGACGAGCTCACCCGCGCGCAGTACCGCTCCGCGCGCCGGCTGTCGGACCTGCTGCCGGACGACGCACCCCTGTTCCCCACCCACGGGTTCGGCAGCTTCTGCTCCAGCGGAGGTGCGGCCGGCGGCAGCGACAGCACCATGGGTGCCGAGCGGGCCCGCAACGACGCCCTGACCGAGCCGGACGAGCAGGCGTTCGTCGACCTGCTCGTCGCCGGGCTCACCGGGTACCCCTCCTACTACGTGCACATGGGGCCGCTGAACCGGCAGGGGCCGGCGGAGGCAGACCTGAGCGCACCGGCGCCGGTCGACGCGCAGACGCTGCGCGAGCGCCTCACGGAGGGCCAGTGGGTCATCGACCTCCGCGACCGCCGGGCCTACGCCGGCCACCACCTGGCAGGCACCGTGTCGATCGGCATGGGTGACCAGTTCTCCACCTACGTCGGCTGGCTCGTGCCCTGGGGCGCTCCGCTGACCCTGCTCGGGGAGACGCCCGAGCAGGTGGCGGACGCGCAGCGCAGCCTGGCCCGCATCGGCATCGACGAGCTGGCAGGGGCGGCCGACGGCGGCCTGGAACCCTTCGGCCCGCTGCCCGTCTCGGACTACGAGGTGAGCGACTTCGCCAGCCTGGCAGCCGAACCCGGGGCGCAGGTGCTCGACGTGCGGCGCCACGACGAACGGCGCGACGGCGGTCTGGAGGGCTCCGCCCACATCCCGCTGGACGAGCTGGTCGAGCGCCTGGACGAGGTCCCCGCAGGGCCGGTGTGGGTCCACTGCGCCAGCGGCTACCGGGCGTCGATCGCCGCCTCGATCCTGGATCGGGCCGGCAAGCAGGTCGTCCACGTCGACGACGACTTCGCCGCGGCCGAGAAGGCGGGCCTCACCGTCGTGTGACGCGTGGTCAGCAGCCGTCGAGGGCAGCGCGCGCCACGCGCACGTGCAACGCGGCGTGACCCGCGTACTCGTGGGCCTGCTCGACCGAGTCGGTGGTGAGCGTGAGGCTGGCCCAGCCGACCACCCGCTGCGGATGGCTCGGCAGCGCCGGGAAGGTGTTGTCGTCGGGCCTCCAGGCGGCGATCCGCCGGCGCACCTCGCTCCAGCGGGCCGCGGGATCGGCCCAGCTGCCGCCCAGCACGTCCCGCTCGACGCAGGCCACCGCCGGCTGCGGCACCAGACCAGGCCCGCCCCGCTCGTCGGGGAGCAGGCCGATGTCGGACGCTCCGGACACGGTCCCGTCGCCGTCCGCGTCGCCGTAGCCCTCGACCGCCGGACCGAGGACGAGGTTGCGCGCGGCCTCGGCGGCAGACCGCGCGGCTGCCAGGTCGGCCGCCCCCGCCCAGGCCTGTACGGCGGCGTCGAGCTGCGCGACCCGGTCCAGGGCCGGCGTCGACGCGGCAGCATCCGCCCGGTCGGCCGATACCCGTTCCGGGGTGTCGGTTGCTCCGCATCCCCCGACCACGACGGCCACCAGCAGGAACCCGCCCACCGCCCGACCGCGACCGGTCGACGCCCTCGAGCGCGCCTGGCTGCCGCTGTCGCCCGCGCACAGCGCGTCCATCTCGGTCTCCGTCCTACGTTCCCGGCACACCCGGCACCCTCCCGTCCCACGTGGACGCGGGACCGCGAGCGACGGTACCGTGGGGGGTATCCCGAGGAGGCGCCGTGCAGCTCGACGAACAGGCCACCAGACAGGCCGTGACCCGGCTCCGCCGCGCCGAGGGCCAGCTCGCCGGCATCGTCCGGATGCTGGAGTCGGGGCGTGACTGCAAGGACGTCATCACCCAGCTCGCTGCCGTGTCACGAGCCCTCGACAAGGCCGGGTTCTCCATCGTGGCAAGCGGACTCAAGCAGTGCCTGGAGAACGACGACGAGGTCGACGTCGCCCAGATGGAGAAGCTCTTCCTGTCCCTCGCGTGACCGGGGCCAGCCGGGGAAGGGGCTTTGCATGAGCGAACAACCAGTGGTCATCGTCGGCGGCGGTCACAACGGTCTGGTGGCCGGCTGCTACCTCGCCCGGGCGGGGAAGCCGGTGCTCGTCCTGGAGGCCGCCGACAAGCCCGGCGGCGGGTCCCGTACCGACGAGACGATCCCCGGCTACCAGTTCAACACCCACGCCGCCGCTCACAACATCATCAACATGACGCGGATCCCCGCCGAGCTCGACCTCGCCGGCGCCGGCCTCGACTACCTCCCGATGGACCCGTTCGCCACCGGCATCTTCCGCGACGGCCGCATCGTCCGCTTCCACCGGGACATCGAGCAGACGGTCGCCTCCATCGCCGAGCACAGCCGCGCCGACGCCGACGCCTACCGAGCGTTCATGCATCGCGCCGTCCCGCTGGTGAAGACCGCGGTCACCGGCCTGGAGAGCGGTTCCACTCCCGGTGGTGTGCTCAAGGCGGTGAGCCAGAAGCTCTGGCCGCTGCTGCAGGGGCTCAAGCGGGCCGGCGGTCCGATCGGCCTGGCCCACGACCTCGTCACGCCGTACGGGTCCCTGCTGGAGACGGCGCTGCCGAGCGACCTCACCCGCGCGCCGGTCGCGTCCTTCGCCAGCCACTCCTCCGCGGGCCCGCACCAGCCGGGCGGTTCGTTCTACGTGTTCTGGCAGGCGGCGTACCACCTGTTCGGGCAGTGGCACCCGCGCGGCGGCTCGCAGGCCCTCACCTCCGCGCTGGTCACCCGGCTGCAGGGCTGGGGCGGCGAGGTGCGCACCGGCGCCGTCGTCGAGAGCATCGACGCGGGCAGCGGCGCAGCCACCGGCGTCACGCTGGAGGGCGGTGAGCGCATCCCCGCGCAGGCCGTCATCACCGCCGTCGACGTGCAGACCGCTCTGCTCCGCCTGCTCGACCCTCCCCTGACCGGTCGCGACGGTGCCGAGCTCGCGGCAGCGCACCGGGGTAATGCCGTGCAGGTCCTCGTCCACCTGGCGACCGATCGGCTGCCGCCGTACCCGAACGCCCGCCCCGGCGACTGGAACGGGCTGCAGTCGCACGTCGACACCCTGGAGGAGATGAGGCGCGGCTTCCTGTCGGCGGAGGCCCGTCGTCTGCCCGACCCCGTGCCCACGTACTGCTTCACGCCCAGCGTCTACGACGACTCGCTGGCACCGGCGGGAAAGCACACCGTCTACCTGGCCTGCCCGAGCGGACCGTTCGACCTGGACGGCGGTTGGCCCGACCAGCAGGAGGCCTTCGCCGACGCCATGGTCGCGCAGGTGGAAGCCCACGCTCCCGGCTTCACCGACAGCATCCTCGCGCGCACCGTGCGCACCCCGCCGATGATGGCCGACGAGCTGCGCTGGCCCGGCGCGCATCCCATGCAGCTCGACATCAGCCTGGACCAGCTGGCCTTCCTCCGCCCGACCCGCCGCCTGTCCGGCCACGTCGTCCCTGGCGTGCAGGGACTGTTCACCTGCGGAGCGTCGACAGCACCCGTCGGCGGCATCGCCGGCAGCTCCGGCAAGGCGGCTGCGCTCGAGCTGCTCAAGGTGCTCCCCGCCTGAGCCCGCGCCGGGGGGCCTGGCCCGCCTACCCTCGGCAGCGTGTTCACGCCCGACGAGGTCGACCTGCGCATCCTGCGGGTGCTCGTCAGCGAGCCGCGGCTGCCGGTGAGCCAGCTGGCAGAGCGGGTAGGCGTGGTGCGCAACACCGCCCAGGCCCGCATGGAACGGCTGCTCCGCGAAGGCGTGCTGGAAGACAACGACCGCGGCGTCGACCTGCGCCGGCTCGGGTACACGGTGTCGGCCGTGGTGAGCATCCAGCTCCGCCACGCCGAGATCGACGAGGCCGTCGCCTCGTTGGAACGCAATCCTGCGGTGCTGCTCGTCGAGGAGGTCGCCGGCGCGGGCGGCGACCTGCTGGTACGCGTCGCCTGCCGGTCCACCGACGAGCTGCAGGCGACGATCCACTCGCTGCTGTCCACCCCCGGGGTCGTCTCCACCGCCACGCAGGTCGTGCTGAAGACGCGGGTCCCGTACCGCGTCGGGCTCCTGCTGGACCCGGACCCCCGGACGTGAGCAGACCGCGCACGATCGACCATTACCTTCCCTCTCGGGTGAGCAGAGTGCGCAACTCTGAACGTCCTGCTTGACCGATCTCGCCACCCCGCAGACGCTGAGTGCTCCCCCGAGCCCAGGAGCACCCGTGACGGCCCTCGACGACCGCCCCGCCGCCCGCCGCCCGTACACCCCCGCCGAGCGCTACGTGCCCGGCGCGCGCCCCGTGCTGCTGACTGGGGTCCAGGCTCTGGCCCGCCTGCTCGTCGAGCAGAACGTGCGCGACGCGGGACGCACGGCGACCCTGGTCTCCGGCTACCCGGGCTCGCCGCTCGGCGGCCTGGACAAGCTGCTCCACTCGCTGCCGCAGCTCAAGACCGAGCACGGCGTGCACCTGGTGCCCGGCCTGAACGAAGAGCTCGGCGCCACAGCCGTCTGGGGCAGCCAGCAGGTGCCCGGCACCCAGACCCACGAGGGCGTCATCGGCGTCTGGTACGGCAAGGGTCCCGGGGTCGATCGCGCCGGCGACGCGCTGCGGCACGGCAACGTCTACGGCGCGAACCCCACCGGCGGAGTGCTCGTCCTGGCCGGCGACGACCCCGGCGCGAAGTCCTCGACCGTCCCGTGCGCGAGCGAGGGAACCCTGGCGTCGTTCGGCATGCCGGTCCTCACGCCGCGCAACGGCACCGAGGTCATCACGTTCGGCATGTACGGCATCGCCCTGTCGCGCCTGTCCGGGTGCTTCGTCGGGCTCAAGGTGCTCGCCGATGTCGCCGACGGGCTCTGGACCGTCGACGAGGACTTCGCGGCGCTGCCGATGACGATCCCGAACCTGGAGTGGGACGGCCGTCCGTGGAGCTACCGCCAGCGACTGATGCGCGACCCGCGCGACAGCGTGCTGGCCGAGGCCGAGCTGCTCGGTCCGCGCTGGGCCGCGGTCGAGGCGTTCGGCCGGGTGAACCCGCTCGACGAGATCACCGTCGCGAGCCCCGACGCCTGGCTGGGCATCGTGTCGACCGGCACCTCCTACGACGCCACCCTGCAGGCCCTGCGCAACCTGGGGCTGGACGAGAACGAGCTGGCCGCCCGGGGCATCCGGGTGCTGCGCGTCGGCATGCCGTACCCGCTCGGCGCGGAGCTCGTGCGCGAGTTCGCGCAGGGACTCCAGCAGATCCTCGTCGTGGAGGAGAAGACCTCCTTCCTCGAGCGGCAGCTCAAGGACGTGCTGTACGGCACGGCGAGCGCCCCGGCGGTGCTCGGCAAGCGCGACCTCGTCGGCAAGGTGCTGGTGCCCGCCGACGGTCAGATCACCGCGGACCGCCTCGACACCCCGCTGCGCACCGCGCTCGCCGACCGCGTGCCGCTGCCGGCGCGGCAGCCGTCGCCGCGCACGATGCTGTCGCTGACGCCCGTGGTCGGGCCGACCCGCACGCCGTACTTCTGCTCGGGCTGCCCGCACAACCGCTCGACCGTCCTGCCCGAGGGTTCGCTCGGCGGTGGCGGGATCGGCTGCCACACGATGGTGACCGTCTCCGAGCGCCCGGACTCGCAGGTGCTCGGGCTCACCCAGATGGGCGGCGAGGGCACCCAGTGGATCGGCCAGTCGCCGTTCACCGACGTCCCGCACATCTTCCAGAACGTCGGCGACGGAACCTTCGCCCACAGCGCGCAGCTCGCCGTCCAGGCGTGCATCGCAGCCGGGGTGAACATCACCTACAAGCTGCTCTACAACCAGGTCGTCGCGATGACCGGTGCGCAGAACGCCGAGGGCGGGCTCAGCGTGCCGAAGCTGACGCACAAGCTGCACGCGGAGGGCGTCGCGCAGATCGTGATCGTCACCGACGAGCCGAAGAAGTACCGCGGGGAGCGCGGACTCGCGCCCGGGGTCACCGTCCGCGACCGCAGCGACCTCGACGACGTCCAGCGCGAGCTGCGCGAGGTCAGGGGCGTCACCGTCCTGATCTACGACCAGCAGTGCGCCAACGAGGCTCGTCGGTTGCGCAAGCGTGGCAAGCAGGAGGTGCGGACCACGCGTGTCGTCATCGACGAGGCGACCTGCGAGGGGTGCGGCGACTGCGGCGCGAAGAGCAACTGCCTGTCGGTGCAGCCCGTCGACACCGAGCTGGGTCGCAAGACCCGCATCGACCAGACCTCCTGCAACACCGACTACTCGTGCCTGGACGGCGACTGCCCGTCTTTCCTGACCGTCCAGATCGGTAAGGGCAAGGTCAAGCGCCGCGACGTCGGCGCTGCTCCCGCGGTCGCGGAGCCGACGCTGGCCGCCGGCGCCGACCTCTACCTGACCGGTGTCGGCGGCACCGGCATCGTCACCGTGAACCAGCTGCTGGCCACCGCGGCGCTGCGCTCGGACCTGGACACCACCGGCCTGTCCGGCCTGGACCAGGTCGGCCTGTCGCAGAAGGCCGGCCCGGTCACGAGCCACCTGCGCGTCGGCGACCGCGGTCCGGCCAACCGGGTCGGCAAGGGCACCGCCGACGTGCTGCTCGCCTTCGACCTGCTCGTCGCGGCCGACCCGAAGAACCTTGCGCTCTGCTCGACGCAGAACACCGTCGCGGTCGTGTCCACGTCCGAGACGCCCACCGGCACCCAGGTGTCCGACGTGCACGCCGCCCCCACCGACACCCCCGGCCTGCTGGCCAAGGTGCGGGGTGCGGTCAAGACCCTCGTCGAGATCGACGCGTTCGCCGCCAGCGAGGTGCTGTTCGGCTCCACGGCGCCGGCGAACCTGCTGCTGGTGGGCGCCGCCTACCAGCTCGGGACGCTGCCGTTCAGCGCCGCCGCCATCGAGGACGCCATCGAGCTCAACGGCGTCGCGGTCGCGGCGAACACGTCGGCGTTCCGCTGGGGTCGGGTCGCGGTCGCCGACCCCGAGGCGTACGCGGCTGCCGTCGGACCCGTGCTGAAGGACGTCGCTGTACCGGTCTTCTCGCTCGGCACGAGTCCGCTCGCCGGTGAGACCCGTCGTCTGGTGGAGGTCCGCGGCCAGCTGCTGCTCGAGCACTCCGGCCGACGCGTCGCCCGTTCCTACGTGCAGATCGTCGAGCGCGCCTGGACCAAGGAGCGGCAGGTGACCCCGCGCACCGACTACAGCGAGGCCGTGGCCCGAGCGGTCGCGCACCTGTGGGCCTACAAGGACGAGTACGAGGTGGCTCGGCTGCTCACCCGTCCCGAGCTGCTGGCGAAGGTGCAGGAGCAGGTACCCGGTGCCACCGACGTCCGCTTCAACCTGCATCCGCCCGTGCTCCGCGCGATGGGCATGGGCAGCAAGCTCAGCCTCGGGGCGTGGTCGCGACCGCTGCTGGCCGCGACGTCGAAGGGGCGCGCGCTGCGCGGTACGCCGCTGGACCCGTTCGGCTGGGCCCACGTGCGCCGCGTCGAGCGCGACCTCAAGGCCCGGCACACCGCCATGGTCGCCCAGCTCACGGCCGACCTGTCCGAGGCGAACTACGAGCAGGCCACCGCGATGGCGGCCACGGCTGAGATCGTCAAGGGATATGAGGACGTGAAGCTCAAGAACGTCGCGCTCTACGAGCAGGCCCTCGCGGCGCTCCAGGGGTAACGGACCCCGTCCGCGGTCGACCCTCGTCAGTCGTCACCATCGCGACGGCCGGACGGTGTGCCCGTTGACAGCCTGCCGGTTTGTACGGTGCGCAGCATGGGGCGACGGCTGCGTACCTGGGGCGGCGTCCTCGTCGTCACCGCCGCTCTGCTGAGCCCGGCCGTCGCGCAGGCGTCCGACCCGGTCCTGCTGGACGTGGTCGGTACCCGCGCCGACCTGGTCAGCGGCGGGGACGTGCTGGTGCGCACCGACGGCATCCTCACGGTGGACGGGGTCGGGGTCCCGGTGCACGAGGGCGGTCTCGCCGTCGTCACCGGTCTGAAGCCGGGACGGAACCTGCTGCAGAGCCGTCGCGGCAGCGCCGTCGCCCGGCTGGTCGTCACCGACCACCCGGCCGGTGGCCCCGTCCTGAGCGGACCGCAGCTCCAGCCCTGGCTCTGCACCACCGAGGCCAACGACCTGGGCGCACCGGTCGATGCACAGTGCAGCGCGCCGACGCGCTACAGCTGGCACTACCTGAGCGCGGTGACGCGGCAGTTCCGCGACTACGACCCGCGACGGCCGGCGCCGGACGTCGCCACGACCACCACCGACCAGGGCGTCGCCGTCCCCTACATCGTCCGGCGGGAGCGGGGCACCCTGAACCGGGGCATCTACGACGTCGCCGTCCTCGCCGATCCGACCCGGCCCTGGACGGCCTGGGCCCCGCAGCGGGCGTGGAACCGCAAGCTCCTGCTGGTGTTCGGACCCGGGTGCGCACCCGGGCACAGTCAGGCGACGCCGCTCGACGTCCTGCGCGACGAGGCGCTGTCCCGGGGCTACGCCGTGGGACAGGCGACGACGGCGTCGATGGGAAACGTGTGCAACACGAGCATCGCCGCCGAGACGGTGCTGATGCTCAAGGAGCGGGTGAGCGAACGCTACGGACCGGTCCGCTTCACGGTCGGGGAGGGATGCTCCGGCGGTTCGGAGACCCAGAACGTCCTGGCAGACCGCTTCCCGGGCCTGCTCGACGGGGTCCGGCCGACCTGCACCTTTCCCGACAACTGGACGCCGGCGATCCAGGGAAAGAGCGACTGCGACCTGCTGCAGGGCTACTTCGCCACCGCCGCCCTGCCCTGGACCGCCGACCAGCGGGCGGCCGTCCTGGGTTCACCGACCGAGGCGCCGTGCACGACCCTGCCACCGGGTGGTTCGCTCAGCGCCGAGGACTGGGACCCGACCACGGGTTGTGGTGCCCTGCCACCGGCGACGGTCTGGACGCCGAGCAATCCCGGCGGCGTCCGCTGCACGCTGCCGGACCTCAACGCCAACGCCGTCGGGCTTCGGTCGGACGGCCGCGCACACGGGGTGCTGGACGACGTCGGCGTGCAGTGGGGCCTGGCCGCGGTGCGTTCCGGGGCCATCAGCGTCGCGCAGTTCGTCGACCTGAACGCCGAGATCGGAGGCTGGACGATCGACCACGCCCGGCAGGCCGCCCGTACGACCGGCGACCTGGAGGGCATCCGTCGCATGTACAGCACCGGCCAGCTCACCACCGGGGAGCACCTCGGTCGACTGCCGAGCATCGACGCCCGGACCGACGACACGATCGACCTGCACGGCAACGCCTACCGCCAGGCGCTACGCGCACGGGTCCGGCGCAGCGTGCCCGGCACGACCGCCCAGGTCTTCTGGACCGAGCCCGCCGAGACGCCCTCCGGCGTCCCCACGCCCGCGACGGCCGCGCGGACGTTCGTCCTGATGGACCAGTGGCTCACCGCCGTCACCGACGACGAGCGCGCCCTGTCCCCCGCCGAGAAGGTGCTGGCGAACCGTCCCGACGACGCCCGCGACTCCTGCGTCCTGGCGGGGCGCCTCGTCGACGACGGGCCCTGCGCGCTCGTGCGCACCGAGCAGCAGCTGCCCAGACAGGTCGCCGGCGGGCCCGGAGCCGCGGACGTCCTGAAGTGCCGCCTCGCACCGCTGACCCGGCAGGGCCTGGACTACACGGCGGCACAGTGGGCTCGGATGCAGAGCAGCTTCCCGGACGGGGTCTGCGACTGGTCGCGTCCCGGCGTCGGCCAGCAGGCGCCGCTGGGTACCTGGATCTCGCTGCAGGGAGCGCCGCAGGCCCTCGGACCGGCCCCTGTCGCGGTGCAGACGGCAGCGGGTCGCGCACCGGCGGCGCCGCAGGCGTCGGACGGGTCACCCCGTGCCGCCGAGGCCGGCCTTCCTGCGACCGGCCCCCGTGCTGAGCTGCCCCTGCTGGCCGTTGCTCTGCTTCTCGCCTCTCAGGCCCGCCGACGACGTCGGACCTCGTCGGCGAACCACTGACCGCTCGGTTTGACGACGCGGGTGAACGTGACGCGGTCGACGGCCACCAGTCCGAACGTCGGCGCGTACCCGAGCATCCACTCGAAGTTGTCGAGCAGCGACCAGGCGAAGTAGCCGCGCACGTCCACGCCGTCCTGCCTCGCCTTCGCGAGGCTGTCCAGGGCAGCGTGGAGATAGTCGGTGCGGACCTGGTCGGAGTCGGTCGCGATCCCGTTCTCGGTCACGTAGACCGGGAGTCCGGTCAGCGCTGCGGCACGTCGCACGGCCACTCCCACGGCCCCGGGATCGACCCGCCAGCCGGTCAGGGTGCGCGGGGCGCCCACCTCCAGCGGCACGACCCCGTCCGGTCCGACCAGATCTCCGGTGTAGGCCTGCACCCCCACGAAGTCGCCGGTCAGGTCTTGCAACCAGCGGTCCTCCTCGTGCCTCCGGAGCTGGTCAAGCCGCTCCTCGCCGCCGTCCACCGCGTGCCAGGCCCGCATCGCGAGCGTGAGACCCACCTCGTGGTCACCGCGCAGGATCTCCACGGCAGCGTCGTGCGCGGACCGCAGATGGTCCCGGACGGCGGGGTCGGGCTCCGGATCGCCCACCAGCGCGTGTGCCACCGAGAACAGCACGTTCGGCTCGTTGATCGTGCAGACCATCCGGACGTCCCGGAGCACCGGACGGACGGCCTCGACGTAGCGGACGAACCGGTCCACGACGCGGGGGTTGCGCCAGCCTCCCAGCCACTGCGGGCTGGTGAAGTGGTGCAGCGTCACGACCGGCTCGATCCCGGTGTCGCGGCAGCAGTCGACCATCCGTCGGTAGTGGTCGAGCGCCGACGCGGAGAACTCGCCTTCGGCCGGTTCGATCCGGCTCCACTCCAGACTGAAGCGGTACGCGTCCAGCCCCAGCCCTGCTACCAGGCGCACGTCCTCGGGGTAGCGGTGGAAGGAGTCGCAGGCGGCGCCGCTGGGTTCCGCGAACAGACCGGAGGCCTGCTCCGCCGCCCAGCAGTCGTTGCCGACGTTGCCGCCCTCGATCTGGTGAGCAGCCGTGGCCGCCCCCCACAGGAACGTCATGACTCCGGGATGACCCGGGAGGGACCCGTGTACCGCCAGCAGGCGCAGGCGTCGGCATACACCAGCGGACGCGCAGAAACGATGGCGTCGGAGCGACCCGGCGAGAACTGCGCCTCACCGGCCAGGTTCGTGACACTCGTGTAGGACGAGCCCAGCCCGCGGATCCCGGCGACCACGCTCGCCGCATCGACGCGGCCGCCGCTGGCCTTGAGCGCCGCCTCGTAGACGAAGAAGGGCTCGCAGATCTGCCAGGCATAGACGTAGTCCGCGGTCGAGCTCAAAGTGATGCGCTGCGAGGCGAGCAACGCCACGCACCGCTTCTGGTTGCTGTTCAGGGGCCCGTAGTCGGCGGGCGGGACGTCTTCCATCGGGAGCCAGCCGAAGCCGCGGATGCCGCGGGCCTGCGCCGGCGGGATGGTCCCGTTGTTCAGCGCCAGGTTGGCCAGCGAGCTCACGATGTACCCCGGCCGGTAGCCCTGGGACTCCGCCGTGATGGTGAACTGCGCCAGCCCGGGACCTTCCGACACGCCGTACGGCATGACCCGGTCGACCCCGTTGGACGCGAAGGACAGCTGGGCGCTCGAAAGCTCGGCGCTGGAGGAGCCGGAGTCGGCGTAACCGTTCACGCAGTTCACCGTGTAGACCTTCGGCTTCGGCAGGCCGGACCGCGCGATGAAGGGCAGCACGACCTGCTCGAGGGAGCGGACCGAGCCGGGGCAGGAGTCGGTCAGGATGCCGAGCTTGTTGCTCTTGGTGAGGTAGCCGCTGGCCATCGCTCCGTCGACCTTCGCCAGCCCCCGCCGGTCGACGGTCGGCGTGTCGACGGCCACGAAGCTGGGAAAGTCGGCGAGCTCTTTGCGGTCCGGGATGTTGAAGCTGGTCGTCAGGTGCGGGATGCCCCGCTTGGCCAGGCAGCGCTCAAAGCTGGCGTAGTAGTTGAAGGCGTAGCCCAGGACCGCCTGCACCTTCCCGTCCTGGGTGAACTTCGCGCAGGCGGCCGAGAAGTCACCCTCCCACGAAGAGCTGAACGTGTCGGTCTCGGCGAAGATCGGCTTGATCTGGTGGCCGTCGAGACCGCCCCGTGCATTCAGCGCCTTCACCAACGCCTCGTCGACCGCCTGCTCGTTCACGGTGTTGCCCGGCGAGTACCCGGTGGAGTCGAGGCCGCTGGCGGTGGTCACCAGCATCCCGACGGTGATCGGTCCCTTGACGGCGCTGCCCGCGGTCGGGACGGCCACGGCGTCCGGGGCGCGCCTCGCCGGGGTCGCGCCTGAGGTGCCACCCGCACCACGAGCCGGCACGGGAGCCACGCCGCCGACGACCGTGCCGTCGCGGGATACCTCACCGGGCGAGACCACGAGGCCGTCGGGAGCCTCGCCGACCGCACCCGGCGCTCCGCCCAGCCCGCCGCCGCCGAGGCCGTCGGAGGTGACCAGATCGCTGCTGCGGATCTGGACCGTGCTACCGCATCCCGTCAGCAGCGCGGCGCACGCCAGCCCGGCCAGTGCTCGTCTCATCGCTGCGCCGCCTCGTCCTGCTGCAGGTGCACGCGCAGGAAACCGGCGATCTGCTCGTGGGCGTCCCGAGCCTCCGGCAGCAGCCGGTCGAAGCCGAGGAAGGCGTGCGGCGCACGGGCGTAGTGCACCAACCTGGCCTCGGTGCCGTCCGTCAGCAGGCGTTCGACGTAGCGGCGTCCGTCGTCGAGCAGGATGTCCGCGCCACCGGTCAGGACGAGGGCGGGCGGCAGGCCCTCCAGCGAGGCAGCGTGCAGCGGTGACGCGAGCGGGTCGGTCCGGTCCCCGGCGGGGCCGAGGTAGAGCTCGACCAGCTGTCGACACTGCTCCCAGGTGAGGCCGGGGCCGCGGAACCCCCGGAGGAACGGGCTGTCCATCGTCAGGTCCAGGCCCGGATACATCAGGACCTGGGCCATCAGCGGCGGGGACGCGTCGCGGTCCAGCAGCGTCAGGGCCGCTGCCAGGTTGCCGCCGGCGCTGTCGCCCGAGACGGCGATCCGCCTGACGTCCCCGCCGTGCAGGCTGCCGGAGCGGACCCAGGTCAGGACGTCGGCGCAGTCGTGCAGTCCGGCGGGGAAGGGGTGCTCGGGAGCCAGTCGGTAGTCGACGCTCACCACCACGGCGCCGGTGGACAGGGCCGTCCGGCTGCACAGCGCGTCAGCGCCGTCGAGGCCGCCCATGATCCAACCGCCCCCGTGCAGGTAGAGCACGACCGGCACGTCACCACGTGCCTGTGCGGGGCGGTAGGTGCGCACGCAGACCGAGCCGTCGCGGGTCGGTACCTGGACGTCCGTCGTGTGAACGTCCCCCTGCACCGGCAGACAGGCCCAGCGCGCCGGCTTCCCCTTCTGCCGGTCAGCGAGGGAGCCGGCAGCCATCTTCTCCACCGACGGGGCCAGGCCGACCACCTCGAGCAGACGCAGGAGCCGGCCCAGCGGACGCAGCCACAGGGGCAGCGCCTTCCATCCGTCGTGACGCGGGCCGGGAGCGGAGCGAGGTTGATCCATGGACGAAACGTAACGTCGCTCCGTACGTCACGAGGCACAAAGCAGCGGCACCGGACTCCGTGGAGAAGCACAAAGCCCGACCACCAGCGACGGGTCGTCGCGGTGCACCACGTGCCCGACGTGCGGCACCACCAGCAGCTGGAAGCCCAGCGCGACCAGCTCCGCGTGCCGCTGCGGCGGCACGAGCGGACCGCTCTCGGGGGCGACGACGAGGGACGGTGCTGCCGGCGGCACCGGGACCGCGCGCCCGGCCAGCGGCTCTCCGGCGACCCACCGTGTGACGGCGGGATCGAGCCGGGCGTTGGACCGCAGATCGACCTCGACGTCCTCGGGCGTCCAGGCAGCAGGGAGGTGCGGGCCCGGCTCGCCGTCCGTCGACAGCCGCCGTCCGCGATCGCCCGGGAGCTCTCCCCACGGCGGATCGACCAGGACGCAGCGTTCCGCCGACAGGTCTGCCGCGGCGAGGTTGACGAGCAGGCCACCGAGCGAATGGCCCAGAACCAGGTCGAAGCCCGTTCCTACCGTCTCGACGAGGTCGTCCGCGAGCGCGTCCAGGTCGTAGGTGCCGGCGCGCGGAGCCAGCCCGTGCCCCAACAGGTCCGGCGCGACGACCGTCCAGCCCTGCGCCGCCAGCGCCGGACCCACCCGCCACCAGGTGTCTGCGTCATCGCTGTAGCCGTGCACCAGGAGGGCTCTGCGTGGTCCGGAGCCCCAGGTCAGTCGGGGTGAGCGCACCCGGCGCACAGTAGGCACCAGCGCGCTGTCGCGGCGCACAGGAGACGGTCAGCGGCGTGGTGCGTCCTGACCGGGCGCGGAGACGTTCAACCCCAGCACCCAGAGCACCTGTCCGGCGAGCTCGCGCAAGGGGACGCCGGTCAGCCGTTCCACCTTCTTGATGCGGTACAGCACGGTGTTGCGGTGCAGATGACCGTTGACCGCAGCCACGTTCAGCGAGCCGCCCGCCGCCAGGAAGGCCCGCACGGTCGCCAGCAGCGCCGGCGCGTCCTCCCCGGCAGCGCGTTCCAACGTTCGGACCGTCCGCTCGTGCACGACGTCGGCGACCAGCGGGCTGTCGAACGTCAGCGCCCGGACCAGATCGTCCTCCAGCTGCGCGATCCGACCGGCCGCCGCCGTGCGGGCCGCGACGTCGGCACGTCGGTGGGCGGTCGGCAGACCGGCCGGCCCCCCGTGCACGGCACAGATGCCCGCGCGCCCTCGCAAGGCCGGTTGCAGCGTCCGCTGCAACCTCGACAGCGCCCCGGTGGCCACCAGCCCCACCTCTCCGGTCGCCGTGCTGACCCACACCGAGGCCGAACCAGCCATCTCCAACCGGTCGTGCGGGCTGTCGAGCGCCACACCGCCGGGCTCCTCCGCCAGCGCCACCACCAGGGCCCACGGCGCCGCCAGGCCGAGGGCCCGCTCGGCGTCACGGGCGAACTGCGGGTCAGCGCCCATGCCGTCCAGCAGGGCAGCGAGCAGAGCGGACCGGACACGTTCGTCACGGCGCCGCAGCCGTGACTCCTCGGCCCGGTATTCCTCCGCCGCGGCGGCACTCAGGCTGTCGACGACCCGCCACACGTCACTGGCGCCGGCGAGCAGCGCCTGCGCAGAAGCAGCCCCGCCGTGCTCGACCAGGTCCTCCCAGAGCACCTGTCCGGCAACCCGGTAGGCACGAAGAACCCCTTCGAGCGGGAGGTCCTGCTGGACCTGCCGGCGGCCGGCGGTGCGCGGGATCGAGCACGCCTGCTCCAGCGACTCTCCTGCGAGCACCCCCAGCACCCCGCGCACACCGGCGTCCGCCGCCTGCCGCAGGTCGTCGATCGCCTCCTGCCCGTAGAAGCCCGCCGGCTCCAGCGCCACCAGCGCCGGCACGATGCGGTCCAGCAGGTCGTCGACCCGTGCACGGGCCTGATCGCTGAGCTGCTGGAGCGTCGCCACCCGCGCAGCGTAGGTCTCGCCGCCGCGTCGTGACCCGCAGGACCCGGACCCCGCGCAGCCTGGCCGTCAGCGGCGGCGGACCCGCACCTCGCCGAGCCGGCCGGCCGTCACCCGGCGGACGAGATCATGACGGGGTCCGCTGGAACAGGGCGCGGAACGCTCGGTCACGCGCGGCCAGGATGAGCAGCGACGTCTCGGCCGACGGGCAGTGCTGCTCCGAGCCGTGCCAGGCCCCGGGCGTCAGCAGCAGCTGCACCGGGACGCCTGCCTGCGCCAGGCGCGCTGCGAAGCCCACGACCTCGTCCCGGAAGACGTCCAGCGTCCCGACGTCCAGGTGCGTCGGCGGGAGACCGACCAGGTCCGCGACCTGCGCCCGCCCTGGAGCGACGTGCAGCGGTGGCGAGTCCAGGCCGCCGAGGTACAGCGCCCAGGCCGCGCGGTTGGCGGCACGGTGCCAGGTCCTGGCATAGGTGACCTGCTTCGCGGACGGCTCGGCGCACCGGTCGTCGAGCATGGGATAGGCGAGGACCTGACCGGCGAGCGCGGGCCCGCGGTCACGCGCCAGCATCGCCGCGCCGAGGGCGAGGCCGCCTCCGCTGCTGCCCCCGGCCACGACCAGCAAGGCGGGGTCGAGGCCGAGCTCAGCGGCCGAGGACGCCGTCCAGTCCAGCGCCGACCAGACGTCCTCGACGGCGCCCGGGGCGGGGGTCTCCGGAGCCAGCCGGTAGTCGACCGAGACGACGAGCACCCGATAGGTGGAGGCGAGGTGCCGGCACAGGTCGTCGGACCCGTCGATCGAGCCCATCACCATGCCCCCGCCGTGCACCCACACCACGGCGCCGCTGGGCCGCGGCCGGTCGAGACCCTCGTACCGGCGCACGCGCAGCCCATCGGGCAGCAGCACGTCGCTCTGGACCACCGCTGGCCGAACGTGCGGCGGTGCCGGCGGAACGACCCGCTCCGCCTCGCGGCGCACCTGGGCGAGGTCGCGGTCCAGGTCGATCACCGGCAGCGCGGCCAGCACGTCGCGCGTCTGCGGATCGGCGAGCGCCAGGTAGGCGTCATCGAGCATCAGTGCCGGCACCCCGCGGTCGTCAGTACCAGGACCAGCGAGCAGGCACGGCGCACCGACACCTCAGAGCGCCTTGTTCTCGGAGGTGTACCTGACGCAGCCGCAGCCCTTGTCCCACGCCAGCGTGCGATACACCTGCGCGGCTGCGGAGGGATTCTTCCCGGTGTCGGAGGCGAAGGTGGTGAGGGCCGGGTACGCCGCGCCCAGCGAGCGGTAGGCGTTGCGCCACGTGTCGGGCGTCAGCGGTCCCTGCACCAGCGCGCCGGCCGCGGCGAAGCCGTACAGGCTCTCGCAGTAGAAGGTGGCCGTCAGGCTCGTGTGCCGGTCGGAGACCGGTTGCCCCGCCCTGGTGATGACGTCGAGGCACTTCTTCTCCCGCGGCGTCGTCGCGTACTGCGCTGCATCGACGTTCGCGACGGGATAGCTCCCGACACCGGTGATCTTCTCCACCTGCGCCCGCGGCGCCGAGCTGCCGACGAACCACGTGTCGCTGGAGTCACCCAGGACGTAGGTGGGCCGGAACTGCTGCTGCTCGGCGGCCTGCATGAACAGCACCGGCGGGATGCCGCCGTTGCCGACGCTGAACTGCACGACCTGCACCCCGTCGGTCTTGAACTTCAGGATCGCGTTCTGCAGGCCGGTGTTGTCGGTCGCGTTGGCGATCCCCGCCGACTCGTGCGGCACCCCCATCTGCCTGAGCGTCGGCTCGATGGCGTTCTTGAACACGCGGGGGTAGATGTCGTCGTCGTTCTGCACGACGACACCGACGCGCACCTTCGGGCCGATGGTTCCCTGGGTCAGCGCCGTGCGCAGCACCAGGCGCTGCTCGGTGTCCAGGCTCATCGCGGCCGGGTTCATCGCCCAGTCGCCGAACTGGCGGTACAGGTCGTCGTCGCCGGAGCCCAGCGCGACGTCGATGAGGAAGACCTTGTTCTTGGCCGCGCACGCGGCCAGCGGTGAGCGCAGGTTGAAGATCGAGACGATGGCGAACACCTTGTGGTCCTGCACCAGGCCTTTGCAGGCGGCGTCGAAGGCTGCCGGGTTGCCCGTGTCGGTGGCGGCGATCTTCTGCAGGAACAGCTGGATCGGTCGGCCACCCACGCCGCCGTGCGCGTTGATGTCCGCCACCACGGCCTTGGCCTCGAGCCGGCCGTCGCCGAAGTTGACCGGGGTCGCCGCGAAGCCCGCGCCGAGGGCGGCGTTGCCACCGTCGAGGTAGAAGGCGCCGACCCGCACGGGAGTGGTGTCTTTCACCGGGGGCGCCACTCCGGGTCGGGCGCCGCCGCCCGTCGACGCGGCCCCCGACGAGCTGCCCTCCACCGCAGCGCTGCCGGCGCGGCCCGGGACCGCCGCGCCTGCTGCCGACCTCCCTCCCGACGACGAGCCGCCCCCGCTCGAGACGCCCGACGCTCCCGCGGACGAGCCGGCGCCGAGACCACCGACCGCACCCTCGGCCGCCGACGGCGCTTCGGCGGACAGCCCCAGCGACTGGCCGCCGCCCGAGCCGCTGCCGCGGGCCCCGACGGCGACGCGGTCGTCGACCGGGACGGTGCTCCCGCACGCGCTCAGGAGCAACGCCGAACCGAGGGCCGCTCCTGCGTACGTCCTGCGTGCGCTCATCTGGACCAGCCTCCTGTGCCTGGGCGGGACGATCCCCTCGCCCACCGTAGAGACGGACTCAGCGGGGCAACACGGACGAAGTGCCCATCAAGAGGCAGACGTTGTGGTGCAGGTCACCATGCGGTGCGGGCACGAGGCCGTGAGGGACCCGGCTCGGGGCTCAGCGCGTGAGCGAGCGTCCGATGACCACGCGCTGCACCTGGTTGGTGCCTTCGAAGATCTGCATGATCTTCGCCTCCCGGAACCAGCGTTCGACCGGATGGTCCTCGACGTAGCCGGCGCCGCCGAGCACCTGGATGGCGTCGGTGGTCACCCGCATCACGGTGTCGGTGGCGAAGAGCTTGGCCATCGAGGCCTGCGGTCCGTAGGGGCGGCCGGCGTCCTTGAGCCGAGCAGCCGACAGGTAGAGCGCCCGCGCCGCCTCGATCTGCGTGGCCATGTCGGCGAGCAGGAACTCCACTCCCTGGAAGGAGGCGATCGCCTTGCCGAACTGACGGCGCTCCTTGGCGTAGGCGACGGCGTGCTCCATCGCGGCCTGCGCCAGGCCGACGGCGCAGGCGGCGATGCCCAGACGACCACCGTCCAGGGCGCTCATGGCGATGCGGAACCCGTCGCCCTCGGCGGCCAGCAGGCGGTCCGCGGGCACGCGTGCACCGTCCAGGACGATCGTGGTGGTGGGCGAGGCACGCATGCCCATCTTCTTCTCCGGCGGCTGCGGCAGCAGACCGGGAGTGGCGGCGTCGGCGAGCAGGCAGGAGATGCCGGCCGGGCCGTCACCGCCGGTGCGCACCATGAGGTTGTAGAAGTCGGCGTGGCCGCCGTGGGTGACCCAGGCCTTCGCGCCGTCGACGACGTAGTCGTCGCCGTCACGCACGGCGCGGGTCGACAGGGCGGCGGCGTCGGAACCGGAGTGCGCCTCGGACAGGCAGTACGCGCCGAGCAGCTCACCGCCGAGCATGTCGGGGAGGAACCGTTCGCGCTGCGCGTCGGTGCCCCACTGCGCCACCGGGAAGCAGGCGAGCGTATGGACGCTGACTCCTACGGCGAGTCCGGCCCAGCCACGGCCGAGCTCTTCCAGCACCTGCAGGTACACCTCGTAGGGCTGGCCACCACCGCCGTGCTCCTCCGGGTAGGCCAGCCCCAGCAGACCAGCCTTGCCCAGCGTGCGGACGAGCTCGCGCGGGAACTCGCTGCGCGCCTCGAACTCGGTGACCCTGGGCAGCACCTCCCCCTCGACGAGGTCGCGGGTCAGCTCCAGCAGCGCCTCGGCCTCCGCCGTGGGGAGCTGACGGGCGACGGTCATGCGGCCTCCGGCCGTGCGGGGGTGAGGTCCTGCGTGAGGGTGCGCAGCACCAGCGGCAGCACGACCAGCAGGATCAGCGGCAGCAGCCACACGGCAGGGTAGGCGTAGCCGACGGTGATCGTCTGCGGGAGGGCGACGTCGGCTACCTGGACGTCCTCCGGCGCGCTGACGGCGGGGACTTCGGCCGCCGGCGCGCTGTCGATCAGGGGTGCGTCGGCGGTGAACACGGGGCTGGAGTCGACCGGCGGTCCGGCGAAGGAGGTGCTGCCGCTGTCGAAGGCCGGCGGGTCGGCCGTGACGGTGCCGCCGGTGTCGGGGACGGCCGCGAGCGGGGTGTCGGCGGCCTCGACCGTGATCGCCAGGGTTGCCGGCGGGGTCTTTGCCTCGTCGCTGCGCGCTGCCGAGGAGAAGGTGACGTGCCAGGCGTCGCTCGGTTGCAGGTCGGTGCCGTCGGGCAGCAGCGCGATGCCGAAGGTCGTGGGAAGACCGGCCAGCAGCGGCTTCAGGTCGGCCTGCAGGTGCGGTTCGGGCATCGCCTGATAGGTCGCCCGGGCGGTCGCCGCGCAGTCGACGGCGGGCGGGGTCTGGGTGGAGGCCTCCGCGGGGGCGATCGGGTCGGTGACCAGGCAGACCTGGACCTTCGCCGTCTCCGGCTGCGCGCTGCCGTCGGCGACATCGACGTCCAGCGGGACGGTCAGCGCGGCGGAGGTGAGGGTGCCCTCCAGCGGGAGGTCGAACGCGAGGTAGCTGCGCGCCGTCTCCTGCCCGCCGGACACCGAGACGTGCAGCGTCCCGGTCGGGTACGGGTTGGCCGCCGGGATCGCGACGGGGGGCTGTGCCGGCAGCGCCGGCACCGCCACGCAGCCGGCCGGCAGGGCGCAGGTGGGATCGGGCTGGTACCAGCTCTCCACGACAGGGGTGAGCCTCTGCTGCGCCGGGGCGGCTGCGGCCAGCGGGACGAAGCCCAGGCCGAGGCTGCCGAAGGACAGCCCGGCGACGAGCAGTCGGGCGGTGGTGCGCTTCATGCGGTCCTCCTGCGGACGGCGTCGAGCAGTTGTCCTGCTTCGTCGAGCAGCTCATCGTTGTCCGCGCGCTCCAGCGCAGCAAGGCGTCGCCCGGCGTGGACGGTCAGCAACCCGGTGCCGAGCACGATCAGCGCCAGCCCGCCCATGGCGCCGCTGACCAGCGCCGGCACCTGGAACGGGACGAACAGGGTCCGGGCTGCGACGCGCCAGCCCAGCCCGATGGACAGGAAGCCGAGCAGCGTCAACGAGGTGAACAGCACGAAGCCGACCAAGGCGGGGTCCCGCGGCGCGGGTTCGTCCAGGACGGCGGCCTCGACGGCGGCCTCGTCGGGCGCGGCGTCGAGCCCGACGATGTGGGCGAAGGCGTCCTGCTGCGCTCCGGCGGGGGTGGTCACGAGCGGCCTCGTCCGGTCACCGCGACGTCGTCGTCAGCCGGGTCGGACGGGGCGTGATCGGTCAGGGCGGTGCGGAGCTCGCTGAGCAGTCCGCGCAGCTCGGCGCTCTGGCGACGACGTTCGGCGGCCTCGGTGTGCTTGGCCGCGAGGTTCACGGCGGTGAGTCCGGCGACGACCAGGCCGAGGCCGGTGAAACCTGCGGCGATGACGTAGGGGATCTGCAGGGCGACGTCGGTCAGGCGGGCGGTGCGGACCCAGGCGATGACGAGCATGACGATGCCGACGAACGCCAGGCCCACGCCGAAGATCGTGCCGATGTTGGGCACCCCGCGCAGCACGCTGATCGTGCGGGCGCCGCGCTGGCCGACATTGTCGGCCTGCTGGCGCAGCGCGGCGAAGGCACCCGCGACCGCGCGGGCCGGTGCGGCCGCGGCCGGGTCGAGGGACGACAGCGCGGTGCCGGCCCCGGTGCTGGTGTCGGTCTCGGTGCTGGTGCTGGTGCTGGTGTCGGTCTCGTTGCCGGCCATCACCTCCTCACGAGGTCCGGTGACGGTGACGGGCGGGCGGGTCGGCGCCGGGGTGCGGGCGGGCGCGGGTCGAGTCGCCGGGATGCGGCGGGCGCCGGGGCTGGGCCGGGGACGCTCGACCGGCGCCAGCTCGGGCGCGGCCGGCCGGATGTCGCGCCCGGTCGCTTCCGGTCGTCGCCGGGGTGCGGTGGTCCGCACCGGCGGGGTGCTGGCGGCAGGCCGGCGGGTGCGCGCGGGAGCGTCGGCGAGGTCGGTCATGACGTCCTCTCAAGGGACAGCGAGTCGTGGATGCGGGCAGCCAGGCCGGGGCCGATGCCTCGGACGGTGACGAGGTCGTCGACGTCGGCGCGGCGGACGGCTTCGACCGAGCCGAAGGCGTCGAGCAGAGCGTTCTGTCGAGCATCCCCTAACCCTGGGACCAGGTCGGTCAGCGCCTCGGTGGACGCGCGGCCGGTGCGGACGCGCACAGCGGTGCCGTTGCGGAGAGCGGTGCCGTTGCGGACAGCGGTGCCGTTGCGGACAGCGGTGCCGTTGCGGACAGCGGTGCCGTTCCGGGCAGCGGTGCCCACCCGGAGCCCGTTGCCGGCGCGCACCCCGTTGCCGGCGGGCACCCCGTTGCCGGCGTGCGGACCGTCGGTGCCGTGGGCGCTGCCGTTGCCGTTCTCCGCCCGGACGGCTCCGGTACGGACGGCGACGGTACGGGGGCGGCGGAGGCCAGCGTCAGCCCTGCCGTCGCCGGCACCGCCGTTGCCGACACTGCCGTTCCCGGCGTGGGCGGGCTCGGCCTGGTCGGTGCGGGCGCGGTCGTCGTGCCGGTCGGCGGCCGCCGCGGGTGTCGGGGCCTGCGGTGCCGCGCTCGCCTGGTTCGGGATGCCGTCTGCGCCGGAGGATCGTTCGATGGCGGTGATGCTGCCACCGAGGTAGGCCTCGACCACGGCGGGGGCGTGTCGGACGACCTCGGGGGTGCCGGCGGCGATGACCTCGCCGTCGGCCATGCAGACGATCCGGTCGCTCAGACCCATGATCAGCGGGATGTCGTGCTCGATGATGATGAGCGTGAGGCCGAGCTCGCGCTTGAGCTTGACGAGCAGCGCGCCGAGGGCCTCGGTCTCCTTCTGGGCGACGCCGCTGGAGGGCTCGTCCAGCAGCAGCAGCTGCGGCTGGAGAGCGACGAGGCAGGCGATCTCGGTGATGCGGCGGGTGCCGGTGGAGAGCTCCTGGATCTGGCTGGAGCGGTAGCGGTCCAGGCCCATCCACGCCACGAGCTCTTCGGCGCGGGCGAGCTTGCGCTTCTCCTGGCCGCGCAGGCCCAGCAGCGCCGGGACCAGCCGGGTCGGGTCGACGCGCTCCAGCGACAGCTGTACGCACTCCAGCACCGTGAGGGTCGGGAACAGCGCGGCGTCCTGGAACGAGCGGATCAGCCCCATCCGCCCGCGGGCCTCGGGTCCGAGCGCGGTGACGTCACGGCCGGCGTAGCGGACGGTGCCCTCGTCGGCGTTGGTGAAGCCGGCCAGCAGCTCGAAGGTGGTGGTCTTGCCGGCGCCGTTGGGGCCGATCAGGCCGAGGGTCTCGCCCTCCTGGACCTGGAAGCTGACACCGCGGACGGCGCGGACGCCACCGAAGGACTTGCGCAGGTCGGTGACCTCCAGCAGCGCGGTGGTGCTGCGGGCGCGGGTCTTTCGGGCGGCGGGGAGCTTGGGTGGGGCGCCGCTGCCGGAGCGGTTCTCGGCGAAGCCCCGTTCGGCCAGGTAGGCCGCTTCGACGTCGACGCCGGCGCGGCGGGCGAGCTTGCCGGCGAGCCGGTCGCGCACCGGGGGGATCAGCGAGCCCAGACCACCCGGCAGGTACATGATGATCAACAGCTGGCCCAGCGCGGTCGCAGCCAGCCCGGCGCTGTCCAGCGGCAGGAACGTCGCGCCCTGCACCACCAGCGCCCCGAGGATCGGTCCGGACAGCAGCCCGATGCCGCCGATGACGGCGATGACCACGACGTCGATGCTGGCGCGGGTCGGGAAGCTGGTGGCACCGATCTGTGCCAGCGAGTGGCCGTACATGGCCCCGCCGATGCCGGCGATGAACCCGGCGAGCGCGAAGCCCTGCAGCTTCACCACCGACGCCGGGACGGTGAAGGCGCGCGCGGCGTCCTCGTTGTCGCGGACGGCGATCAGCCTTCGGCCCAGCGCACCCGAACGGACGTTGCGCGCGATCAGCAGCGCCACGAGGGTGACCAGCAGGCCGATGTAGTAGTAGGAGCGGCCGGACTCGAACGCGAAGCCGTTGATGATCGGTCGGCCGGGATCCTTGCCGGAACCGAGCAGGAACTCCTGCTGGAGCAGGAACGCCGGCACGACCAGCGCGAACGACAGCGTCGTCACCGTCAGGAGCAGGCCCTTGACCCGGAGGGCGGGTAGCCCGATCAGGACGCTGACGGCGGCCGAGGCCAGCCCGGCGTAGGCGAAGGACTCGACGTAGTTGCCGGTGCGTCGGCTGATCTGGAAGGAGGCGTAGGCGCCCATCGCGCCGATCGCGAACTGACCCAGCGACAGCTGCCCGCCTAGGCCGGTGATGATGCCGACGGAGATCGCGATGATGACGAACCCGAAGCTGCCGGTGAGCTTCACGGCGTTGGAGTTGCTGATGAAGACCGGCAGGATGAGGAAGAACGCCAGGCCGAGCAGCGCCACGACCGGACCCATCGCCCGGACCGCCGGCACCGCGCGGATGGCGGCGGGCAGCGCCCGGGCCGGCTGCACCGCCGCCCAGGAGCCCTTCTCCTCGCTGCGTCCCACCCGCTGACGCTGCACCAGCAGCGCCCCCAGGATGATGACGAACAGCGCCAGCTGCACCAGTCCGGCGGAGGCGTAGTTCCACAGCAGCAGCTGCTCGACGATGCCGATCGCGGCGCCGGCGCCCAGAGCGATCGGCAACGACTGCATCCGGGCGAGCACCGCGCCGGTCAGCGCGACGAGCAGCAACGACGGTCCGAAGCTGTCGCCGCTGGAGAAGCCCTGCGTCGGCTGGGTGAGGATCGCCGAGAACGCCGCGAGCGCCCCCGCCAGGCCCCACGCCAACGAGCTCATCCGCGACGCCGACACCCCGGCCATGCGCGCGGCCTCGGGGTTGGCGGCGGCGGCGCGGATCCCCAGCCCGAAGCGGGAGAACTTCAGGAACAGCCCGACCGCCAGCACGACCAGCGGCGACAGGAACAGCATGCCGGAGTAGGCCGGGGTGACCAGCAGCGACCCGACGCGGAACGTCGGCAGACCGACCGGCTGCGGGAACAGCGACCCCGCCGCGGCCTGGCTGTTGATCGCGAAGGCGAACAGCACCAGGAACTGACCGACGCCGAGCGTCGCGACGACGCTCATGATCGCCGGGGCCTTGCGCAGCCGGCGGACGACGACGGCCTCGGCGAACGCGCCGGTGCCGGCCGCGACCAGCAGCGCCGGCAGGAAGGCGATCCAGTACGGCACGTGCGCCTTGACGACCAGCAGCCCGAAGATCGCCGCACCGAACGCGCCGATCTGCCCGTGCGCGAAGTTGATGATGCGGTTCGTGCGGTAGATGAGCACCAGGCCCACCGACAGCAGCCCGTACGTCAGGCCGATGATCAGCCCGAGCAGCAGCACCGGTCCGGGCGACTCCCAGTGCCCGGACTGCGTCTGGTCGGTGTTGATCAGCTTCGGCAGCAGCTGGAACAGCAGCACCAGCACCACCAGCGCGGCGATCCCCGCCCGGACCAGGGTGCGCGGGGTCAGCGAGGCGCGGAAGTCGCGCAGCACCGCCGCGACCGCCTCGGCAGCCTTGGACCCGCGGGCGCCGACCGACGGACCCGGCTCCTGCTCCGGGTCGCCGGCAGGCTCCAGGACCGGTGCCGGTGGCAGCGTCGTGGTCATGCCCGGCGTCCCCTGCTCGAGCCGGCACTGCTGGAGCCGGCGGCCGCGTCGGTCGGGCCGTTCTTGTCCGCCTTGTCCGCGCCTTCCAGGAACACCGCGCGGAGCAGGTCCTCCCGGGCGAGCAGCTCCTGAGCCGGTCCGTCGAAGCGCATCTGACCCTTTTCCATGAAGTAGGCGTGGTCGACCAGCGACAGCGCGATGTTCACGCTCTGCTCCACCAGCACCACGGCGGTGCCGGTGGCGTTGATCCGACGGACCATGTCCAGCAGCTGCCCGACGATGATCGGGGCCAGCCCGAGCGACAGCTCGTCGATGAGCAGCAGCTGCGGGCGCAGGATCAGCGCCTTGGACAGCCCGACCATCTGCTGCTCGCCACCGGACAGGTTCGCCGCCAGCGACGTGCGCCGCTCGTACAGCCGCGGGAACGCCTCGAAGCACTCCTCGATGCTGGCGTCGATGCGCTTGGCATCACGGCCCAGCGTGTAGCCGAACGTGCGCAGGTTCTCCACCACGTCCATCGTGCCGAAGACGGCCCGGCCACCCGGCACCTGCGTGATGCCCAGCGGCACCCGCCGCTCGGCGTCGAGATAGGTGATGTCACCCCCGCGGTAGCGGACGCTGCCGGTGGAAGGCAGACCGATCCCGGACACGACCTTCAGTAGCGTGGACTTGCCGGCGCCGTTGGTGCCCAGCAGCGCGACCATCTCGCCGTCGTCGACGCTGAAGTCGACGTCGAACAGCACCTGCAGCTGACCGTAGGAGAAGTCGATGCCCTTGCACGCCAGCATCGGCAGCTTCTCCCCCCGAGCCGTGCTCGCCCGCACGTCCTCGGTCTCCAGCACCTCGTCGATCATCCGGTCCAGGTCCTTGCCGATCAGCGGCCCGGCGCTGCGGATCACCAACCCCGCCAGCACCCCCGGGATGATCAGCGCGAACAACGCCCCGGAGATCCCGAACCGCTTGTCGATCCCCGACAAGAAGATGACCCCGACGATCGAGCCGCCGGCGGCGAACATCCCGACCACCGCCGCCGCGTGCGGCCGGTAGCGGGCGTCCAGGATCGCCAGCAGCGACGCCGTGAGTCCGGGCGTCAGGATCGCGATCAGGCTCTGACCCGCGGCGAACATCAAGAACATCAAGATGAACAGCGGCATCAGCGCACCGACGGCGATGAAGCTCACCGCGCCGGCCAGGGCGTACCCGCAGAACACGAGCAGCTTCGCCGGGTCCTGCCGGAAGATCGCCTCGGCCCGGCTGCCGAACGCCACCAGCGCCACCACGCTGACCGCGGAGATCGCCGCGAAGAACAACCCGCGACCGCCCGGGCCCAGGTCGAACTTGACCTCCAGGAACGTCGACAGGAACGTCCCGAACGGCACGATCAGGATGCCCAGGGTGAAGTAGCCGACCGCGATCCGCTTCACCGTCGGGATCAGCAGGATCCGGCGCAGGATCTCGAAGAAGCCCAGCTCGACGTCGTCGGCGTCCTGCTCCTGGGCGAGCTCACGGGTGCCGGCGGCCTCCTGCGCGTCCTCGCGCAGCGCCTCGGTGTCGAACCGGCCCGGCTCGGGATCGCGCAGCCGCAGGCTGAACAGTGTCGTCGCGAGCGAGATCGCCCCGAGCATCAGGAACACTCCGCGCCAGGTCAGGTTCAGCGGACCCGCCAGCCCAGCGACCAGCAGCGGCGCCAGGATGTTGCCCGCCACGTCGAAGGACGTGTAGCCGGACAGGATCCGCACCCGCGCCTTCGGCGGATAGGAGTCGACCAGGATCGGCGCGTGCAACGCCTTGACCGACCCGGTGCTCAGACCGTCCAGCACCAGCACCACGATCAGACCCAGCAGGCTGGTCACGAACCCGGTGAACAGCGTGACGACCGACCACGCCACCCCGGTGACGATGCACAGCAACGCGCGCCGGCTCGTCCGCGCCGCCAGCGCCGCGACCGGCAACGGCGCCAGGATCGTCGCCAGGAACGCCAGTGTCCGCGCTCCGGCGATGGCCCCCAGCGACAGTCCCAGCGCCCGGCTGATCTCTGGCGTCAGGACGGTGAAGGCAAAGGCCTGGAAGCTGTCGACGATGGCCAGCAGCCCCAGCGCCACCATCGGGTAGACCGTCAGGCCGTGCTCGCGCAGCACCGGACCGATCGGTTCGGACTTCTGCTCGCCCGACACGCCCAGCGTGACCCGCGCGGCGGCCCGGCGCGTGTCGCGCACCGACGCCTCGTCCGTCGCGCCGGCGTCGACCACCGGCGGCTCCAGCACACTCGTCACGCGGTCCTCCGGGTCTGGAACGGGCGGTACCAGGCACTCTCACCGATGCGCGCGCCGGCACCGTCGAGCAGGACGACGTTCACGAAGTGCTGCTCGTCGCCCACGCCGTCCGACGCGCGAGGCAGCTGCTCCAGCCGCACCGACGGCGTCGTCGTCAGGAAGACGCCCTGATCGGACAGGTACTCCGCCCCGGGACACCGCGGATCACGCGCACAGCTCGTGTCGTTCCGGGCCAACCACCGCAGGTTCTTGCCCACCGGCATCGGCGCGCGGTCCACGAACACCGCGAACACACCCTTGGACTCGCTCCGCGAACCGTCCAGGCCCACGACCTGGAAGTCCTTCATCGTCCACGCCACCGTCACCGGCAACGTCACGCGGTCCCGGTTGCCCGGAGCCTGGAAGCTCAACCGGTCGTCCTGCCGGAACTGCAGGTTGCCGGCGCCGCAGCCAGACAGGGACAGCGCGCACAGCAGGCCTAGCGCGGCTGTTCGGCGAGCCCGGCCGGATCGGCGGGGCTGCCCAGGGGTGGTGTAGGTCACGGTGATCAGCGTCAATCCTCGACGTCGTCGGGTCAATGTGCGGATGTACCAGCGGCTACCGGGGCTGGTAGTCAATCTCGACATAGGAGCGTCGGCGTGCCGCCGCTCCCCGCTCAGCCGAAGGGACGGACCGGCCCGACGAAGGCGAAGCAGGTGCACGAGCCCGTCCACCGCAGGCTGCGCAGGCCGGCAGCACCGTCCCGCTGGGACGGCGTGAGGGTGGTCTTGAAGCTCATGGCATGGCTGTAGCTGGTACCCAGCCTGGTCGCGCCCTGCGCGAGCTGGGGGCCGGTCACCGAGCCTGTCGGCAGGGACTGGGCGAAGGCGCGCAGGTCGACGAGGGCGCCGCAGAAGCTCAGGGCGGCGAACTCTGACTCGTCGCTGTTGATCTGCGCCTTCTGGACCTGCTTGCACAGGGTGCGCGAGGGGTTGCCCGAGACGACCTCGGGGTGGGTGTAGGTGCCGACGTCCTGAGAGGGCTCCCAGCCCAGGGCGATCGCGTCGCTCAGCGAGCGTTCGTGGCTCCCGGCGAGCCCGGCCGGGCCGTCCAGGGACGACAGCACGTAGCGCGGGTAGTAGGCCTGCGACTCGGCGTTCTGCAGGAAGAAGTTCGCGCAGCCGGGGCACAGGAACATCACCGTCTTGACGCCCTGAGCGGCCATCTTCAGCGTCGCCGACTGGACGGCGGCCACCGAGTCGCTGATGCCGGGGGTGGACTGCGGCGGCGGGATCTTGAAGGTGGTGAGCTTGACGCCCCGGGCCTTGAGCGCGGGGGCGATGACCTGCTCCGCGGTGCGGTTCGGTGCGCCGTAGTCCATGATCAGCAGGCCGACGCCGGCGCCCTTCTCCAGCAGCTTCGCCGACTGCATCTCGGCGAGCAGCGTGCGCGCCGCGCGGTCGGTGCCCGCCTCGCGGGGAGTCACCAGATAGGGCAGCGGCCGGTAGTCCTGCGGGTCGTGCAGGAAGTGGCCGCTGGCCAGCGTGAGCACGCCCTTGCGACCCAGGCACGCAGGCAGCGAGTTGTCGGCGTTGGCGATGATGACCGCAGCGACGACCTTGTGGTCCTGGGTGAAGGAGTCGCAGATCTGCTGGTAGGTGACCGAGTAGGGCTGTGAGCTCGTCAGCTCGACCTCGAAGAAGACGGGCACGATCTTGCGCCCGGCGAGGCCGCCCTGGGCGTTGGCCCAGGCGACGGCCGTGTTGATCTGCCCCTTCTGGTCCCCGACGCCGTTGCCGCTGCCCCCGAGGGCTGCGGAGAAGGCGGCGGCGTCCGGGAAGATGACGAAGCCGACCTCGACGGGTGCCGTCGACACCGGCCCGGCTGCCGCCGGCGCCGAGCCGGCCTTCGGAGCGGTGCTCCTGCCGGAGGTTCCGGTCGCGGCGCCGCCGGCGGCCGGACGTGTGCCGCTGGAACCGCCGGACGTGGTCGTGCTGCCGGTGGAGCCCGCTGCCGTTCCGGAAGCAGGTGCGGCGCCCGACTGCCCGGCGTCGCTGCCGTCGGCGGCTGCTACGCCACCGAGCGCGTCGACGGGCGTCCCGTCGGCAGACAGGGCTCCCCCGCCGGCTGCGGCGATGCTGTCCGAGGTCAGCTGGACGGTGGAACCGCAGGCCGACAGCAGCAGGGCGGCCGCGGTCAGGCTGACGGCGACGGGCAGGCGACGGGTCGATCGCGTCATGACGAGCTCCGTGGGATCGGGTGGGCGTTCACAGGGGTGAGGGCAGGTCGGTAGCCTCGGGTCGGGGCCGGCACCGGTCCCGTCGAGACGGGACGGAGGACGGCACCGGTGCGACCGACGCAGGACGTTCTCCTGCCGGTGCGCGCGGACGTCTCCGAAGCACGCTTGCGGCTGTATGCGGCCGCGGTGGTCCTGTTCAGCGAGCGTGGGTTCCACAGCGTCACCGTCCGCGACATCGCGACGGTGCTCGGGGTGCAGCCGGCGGCGATGTACGCGCACGTGGCGTCCAAGCAGCAGCTGCTGCTCGAGCTGGTGCTCATGGGCCACAGCGAGCAGCGCGACCAGCTCAAGCAGGCGCTGCTCGGTTGCGGCCCGGACCCGGTCGAGCAGGTGCGCGAGCTGACCCGGGCGCACGTGCGCTCGCACCTGCGGTACCCGGCGCTGGCTCGGCTGTCCTCGCGCGAGCTGCGCTCGTTGACCGACGAGCAGCTCGTCCCGGTGCTGGCCATCCGCACCGAGACCGAGCAGATGTTCGTCGACGTCGTCAGCCGGGGCATCCGGCTGGGACTGTTCGAGAGCGAGCAGCCGCACCTGGCGGTGCGGGCCATCGCCGCCATGGGCATCCGGGCCGCGGAGTGGTGGCCGCTCGACGCGTTCGACGCCGAAACCGTGGTCGAGACGTACGCCGCGTACGCGGTCCGCATCCTCACCACATAGCGCGAGCCTGGCACGAGGGTCCGGCTCACGCGTCCGCCGCGACCTGCCCGACGAGGCCCGGTCCGGCCGCCTGCCCCGGCACCCGCGCCGGGCCGGCAGCACCGGCGTCCACCTCGCCGAAGAACTCGCCGAGCAGCCGGTTGGTGCGCTCGGTGTCGGTGACGATGAAGTTGTGACCGGCACCGACGAAGGTCTCCAGCCGGGCGCCGGGGATCGTGGCCGCCAGGTTCTCCCCCAGCGCGTGCGGCACCGTCAGGTCGACGTCGCCGTGCAGGACCAGCGTCGGCAGCGCCAAGGTGGCGACCCGCTCGTGCGTGGTCACGTAGCCCTCCATGGCCTTGGACTGGGCGATGACGCCGCGACGCGTCCACGGATCGGTCGCGAGCATCTCGACGTCCCGGTCCACGGCGTCCTTCGGAGCGGCCGGGCCGTAGAGCGGCAGCCGCATCTTGTTCTTGTAGAGCCGGAACGGCACGTAGTAGCGCAGGTAGCGCAGGCGGCTCGTCGAGCGGGCCGCAGCGACGTCGGCGCTACCGATCGTCGTGCAGCCGAGCACGAGCGAGAGCACCCGCTCCGGCAGGGTGAGCGCCAGCTCCTGCGCGATGACGCCCCCCATCGAGACGCCGAACACGTGCGCCTGGTCGATACCCGCCGCGTCCAGGACCGCCTTGGCGTCGGCGACAAGGTCGGCCATCGACGCATCGCGCGTCGAGTCGCTCTTGCCGGTGCCGCGGTTGTCGAACCAGACGACCCGGTGCCGCGCTGCGAGCGCGGGCACCACGGGGTACCAGAGCCGGCCGCTGAAGCGGTGCCCCATGACGAGGAGTACCGGGGTGCCGGTGCCCTGCTCGGACCAGTGGATCCGTACGCCGTCGTTGTCGATGAAAGGCATCTACAGTCCCCTCGGAGAGAGCGCCGTATGAACAAGCGTTCATAGCGCGTCGTGACGGAACTATGACTGACTCGCCCGTGCAACGCAAGCGCTTCAGAAAAATGGGCAGCAATCTCTGAACGGACGTTCAGGGCCGGAGGCTCAGAGTTCGCCGGCCAACCGGTGCAGCCGCAGCGCCACGTGCAGGTCCAGCGCGGTGTCGGGCTCGCGCCAGTCCTCGCCGAGGACCGCGCCGATCCGGGTGAGCCGCTGGTACAGGGTGTTCGGGTGGATGTGCAGCCGCTCGGCGGTCGCGGTGTGCTGCCGACCGCTGGCCAGGTACTCCTCGAGCGTCCGCGCCAGGTCGGTGCCGCGCGCTACGTCCTGCTCCAGCAGCGGACCGACCGTGCGCTGGACGAACTCCGCGGCTTCCGCCGGCCCGTCGACCGAGAGCAGGAAGCGGTAGAGACCGAGCGACTGCGGACCGGCCACCACGTGCGTGCGGCCGAGCGCGAGGGTCGCCTGCAGACAGCGGCGGGCGGTCGCGTAGGCCGCAGGCAGCGCCGCCGCCCCCGTGGTCGGCGGGCTGAGCCCGACGGTGGTCAACCCAGCCAACGAGGTCAGATCGGTCCCGGACGGCACCAGCAGCAGCGTGCGGCCGGCCCGGTCCACCACGAGACCGTCGCTGCGCCGGGCGATCTCGGCGCAGGCGCTGCGGGCGGCAGTGTCGGCGGTGTCGGCCAGCGCCAGGACGTGCTCGCGACCGAGGTCCACCCGCACCCCGGCGGCCCGACGTTCCAGCACCTCCGGCTCGCCGCCCTCGACCAGCGCGGTCAGCAGCTCGCCGCGGCTGCGCGTCGCGGCGTCGGTGACCGCGCGCTCCTGCACCAGCGCCAGCGCGATCCCGAGGGCTCCCCGCTCGAGCAGCCGTACCTCGGCGTCGTCGGCGGAACCACGCCCGCGCACGACGAGGCTGCCGAGGTAGTCCTCGGCGGCGACGACCGGGCAAAGCAGCAGCACCTGCCCGTCGTCGCCGGGCAGCACCACGGTGCGGCGGTCGCCGGCGGCGAACCGCTGCGCGGGTGAGGGCGCCCCCAGGTCCGGTCCGGCCAGCGGGCGGTCGTCGACGTCGACCAGCTGTACCGGAGCCTTCAGCACGTCGGCGAGCGCGTGCACGACCTCGGCCGGCCCGCCGCCCCGCACGACGGCTTCGGTGAGCCGCTCGTGCAGCACGATGGCTCTGTCGACCGCTGCCGCCGCCGAACGGAGTCGTTCGTTGGCGTCACGCAGCCCTCGCGCGGAGCTGCGCTCGGCCTCCAGCAGCCGGGCGTTCTCGATCGCCACGGCCGCGTGGTTGCCGAGCCCGCCGAGCAGCGACTCCTCGTCGTGCGTGAAGGGTCGGGCCGAGCGCTCTGCGGCGAACAGCACGCCCAGCGTCACACCGTGCGCCCGCAGCGGCACGCCGAGGATGCTGTGCAGGCGCTCGTCGCCGGCGAAGTCGTCGGCTGCCGGCAGGTGCTCGAACCGGGCGTCGTCGAGGTAGTTGCTGGTCCAGGAGGGGCGTCCGGTGGTCATGATGTGGCCGGCGAGCCCGGCCGTGAGCGAGAGCCGGAGCTCCTGCGCCACCGGACCGAGGACCCCGTCGAAGTACCTGATGCGCAGGGCGTCCTGCTCGACCAGGGCCAGGTAGGCCAGGTCGGTGCGCAGCAGCTGGCGCGCCTGGACGGCGATGTCCTGCAGCAGCGCGGACAGGTCGCGCACCGAGGTGAGCCGTGACGCCATCTCCGACAGCACCGTCAGCTCGGCGGCGCGCCGGCTCCTGTCGCGCAGCTGGGCCTGGAGCTGCACCGCGCGACGCGCCTCGGCCTCGTCCTGCGCGCTGCCTGCCCCGGCGCCCTCCAGCTGCTGCCGGTGCTCTTCGAGCCGATCGGCAGAGGCGTCCTGCAGCAGCAGCTCGAGCCAGGTGGGGACGTCGGTCACGGGGCCGAGTGTCACACCCGCGTGTCCCGGACCGGCAGCACCTTCCCCGGGTTGAACAGGCAGAGCGGGTCCAGAGCGGCCTTCAGGCCGAGCTGGAGCGCCAGCGACCCCGGGTCGAGCTCGCGCTGCAGGCCGCCCATCTTCAGCAGGCCGACCCCGTGCTCCCCCGTGACGGTGCCGCCGTGCGAGAGGGCGGCGTCCAGCAGCTGCTCGAAGGCGACCTGTGCGGCCAGGCGGGCGTTCTCGTCGCCCGTCGGGGTGAGGATGAGCGGGTGCAGGTTGCCGTCGCCGGCGTGCGCGATGGTGGCGATCGTGACGCCGTTGCGGGCGGCGATCGTCTCGACGTCGGCCAGCATGTGCGGCACCTTCGAGCGCGGCACGCAGATGTCCTCGGTGAGCACCGGTCCCAGCCGCTCCAGGGCGGGGTAGGCCAGGCGCCGTGCGTCGAACAGCGCCTCGGCCTCGGCGTCGTCGGTCGACTGCTCCGCCCAAATGGCACCGGCCGCCTGGAAGCACTCGACGAGCGCCTGCGCCTCGGCCTCGCCGGCATCGCCCGGGGTGTCGACGCGGGCCAGCAGCAGCGCGGCCGCGTCGGACTCCAGGCCCAGGTGCTTCCAGTCCTCGACGGCCTGCAGGCACGCGCGGTCCAGCAGCTCCAGCGCCGACGGGGTCAGCCCGCGGCGCGTGACGATCGCGACCGCCTGCCCGGCGTCGACGAGGCTGGCGAAGTTGCCGACGACGGTGCGCGGGGTCCCGGTCAGGGCCGGACGCAGGCGCAGGGTGATCTCGGTGACGACGCCGAGCGTGCCCTCCGAGCCGACCATCAGGCCGGCCATGTCGTAGCCGGCGACGCCCTTGTTCGTCTTGCGTCCCAGCGTGACGGCCGTGCCGTAGCCCGCCGGTCCGCCGACGACGGCGCGCAGGCCCAGCACGTAGTCGCGGGTGACGCCGTACTTCAGGCAGCACAGCCCGCCGGCGTTGGTGGCGACGTTGCCGCCGATCGTCGACCAGGGCGCGCTCGCGGGGTCCGGCGGATACCAGAGGCCGTGCTCGGCGACGGCGGCCTTCAGGTCGTCGTTGACCACGCCCGGCTGCACCACGGCGAGCAGGTTGTCCGGGTCGATCTCGAGCACCTGGTCCATGCGCGAGAGATCGAGCACGAGGCAACCGTCGACGGCGTTGGCGCCGCCGGACAGGCCGGTGCCCGCTCCGCGCGGGACGACAGGGACGCCGAGGTCGGCGCAGACGCGCACGGCGTGCTGCACCTCGGCCTCGCTGCGGGCCCGCAGCGCGACGGCGGCCCGGCCGACAGGCGCCCACTCGGCCTCGTCGTGCGACAGGCTGGCCAGCACGTCGCCGTCGACCACGAGCCGGTCGTGCGGCAGACCTCGGCCGAGTGCCTCGAGCAACAGCTCGGTGGCCGAGCCGGCGACCGCGGTCATGCCAGCGCCTCGCGCAGCAGCTCGGCGGTGACCCGCGCGCCGGTCGGCGTCATGATGCTGCCGGCGTGGTCGACGCCGGGGACGTAGCGCACCGTCGTGGCCTTGGTGGCGTAGCGCGCGACCGCCTCGGCCGGGTAGGCCGGTGGCGTACCGGCGCCGCTGGCCCACTCGGCGTACAGGAAGCGGACCGGCAGAGCGAGCTGCTGCCAGCGGTTGTCGCCGAAGAAGATCGCCGCCGCGTCCTCCAGCAGCGCCTGGCCCGAGAGCCGCACCGTGCCGTCCGCGGCCAGGTCGTGGGCCAGGTAGTCGCGCAGCAGCGGGTCGGTCGGGTCCAGCAGCGGAGCGGTGCTGGAGGTGAAGAAGGCCAGGAACTGGTCGAGGCTCTCCCACGCCTGCTGAAGCCGGTCGAGCCGGTCGGCGAACACGGTCGGCAGCGCCTCGCGGGTGAGCCCCGGAGGCGTCGCCATCGGGAAGCCGCCGTCGACGAGCACCAGGCTCAGCACCCGGTCCGGGTAGCGCACGGCGAGGTCGACGGAGACGAACCCGCCCATGGACATGCCGCAGACGTGCACCTGCTGGAGTCCCAGCGCGTCGAGGACGGCGATCAGGTCGTCGGCGTGCTGGGTCACCGACGACGGGCCCGTCACGCCGAGACTGCCTCCGCGCCCGCGCAGGTCCGGCGCCACCAGCGTCAGCTCGGGAGCCTCCGCGCGCAGCCAGTTCCACAGCTTGCGCTGGCTGCTGATGCCGTGCACCGCCAGGACCGGTGCGGTGCTGCCGGGCAGCACGTCGACCTCCAGGGCGCCGCCGGCGACGTCGACGTGGTGCAGGCCGCCGGCCAGGGTCGTGGCCGTCATCCCGCTACCGCCTTCTCGACCTCGGGGGTGAACACGACGGTGACGTGGTTGCTGTCGACCCGCTCCGCGCTCAGCAGCGGCAGCCGCTGCGTCCAGTGCTGGAGGACGCTGTCGGCCAGGAAGGCCTTCACCCTGTCGGTCTTCCCGTGGGTCGCCGCGACGAGGTGCGCGGGCACGGTCAACGCCTCCAGCGCCGGGATCACCTCGCTGCCGAAGAACGTGTCGACGGCGTCGGCGACGGCGTGCTCGCGGTCCAGCACCGGCCGCAGAGCGCCGGGCGGGCCGTCGAGGTCGCGTGCGAGCATCTCGGTGACGGTCGGGACGAGGTCCGGCCGGTTCGCCAGGATCTTGCCGGCGTACTTCTCGTACAGCGCCTCGGCGCTGGGCCAGTCGCGCTCCAGCTTGCCGATCTGCCGGCCGAACGCGAAGCGGGTCAGCCGCGGCCCCATGAAGAAGGGCAGCCTGGGCGGCAGCCCGCCGTCGACCAGGACCAGCCGCGCGATGTGGTCCGGCACCATTCTCGTCAGGACCGGCGCCAGATAGGCACCCATCGAGTGGCCGACGAGGACGACCTCGCGCAGGTCCAGCTCGTGCACGACGGCGGCGACGTCCAGGGCGTGGGCTCGCAGACCGGTCGGGCCGCTGATGCGGGCCGACGGCCCGCGGCCGCGCAGGTGCGGCGCGACGAAGCGGGCGCCGGGCAGCGCGTCGGCCAGCGCCTGCCAGGCGTAGCCGCTGCTGCCCAGCCCCGGGAGGCCGAGGACCGTGAGCCCTGCGCCCGGCCCGTCGCTGCCGCCCCACTGGGTCACACGAAGGGCTGCCACCTGGAGCTCGTCCTGCTCTCGCACCGTCATGACCGGGACGCTAGAGCTGCTGGCGGGTGCTCGGCATCGGCAGGAAGGCCCACTTCCGTGCGTCCGCCATGTGGACTCTGCACGTAGCGGTTGCCCGGGAGCGGCGTCAGGCCCGAAGTGCCTGACTCGTCCCGTCCTGTTCCAGGGTGCGCAGCACAGCGTCGAACACCGTCCGGAAGGGTGGCGAGGTCGGCAGGTCTGCGAACAGGTCCGCGGCCGAGAGCAGCGTGGCCCCGACCCCCAGACCGGCTCGGCGGTCGACGACCTCCAGCGGCGCCCCCTGCTCGTCGACACCCCGGCGGTAGTGCGCCCAGGTGGCCACGACGGTCGCGACCGCATCGACGGGCAGCCCGGACGCCAGCCTGACGTGCGCCACCGGCAGCAGGAAGGTCGGGATGCGGTCGGAGGTGAAGGCGCACAGTCGCGCCACGGTGTCGGCGACAGCAGGGTTGCCGAACCGCTCGAGCAGGGTGTCGCAGTAGGCCGCCAGGTCCACACCGGGGACGGGGTCCAGGGTCGGCACGGCTTCGTCGAGGTACGCCCGGAGCAGCCCTGCGACGAGCGGGTCGGCGACCGCCTCGTGCACCCACCGGTGTCCGCGGAGGGCCCCGGCGTAGGCCAGCGCCTGGTGACCGGCGTTGAGCAGGCGCAGCTTCATCAGCTCATACGGTCGGACGTCGTCCACGACCTGCGCGCCGACGTCCTGGAAGGCCGGCCGGCCGGCGGGGAAGTGGTCCTGGACCACCCACTGCCGGAACGGTTCGGCCACGACCGGAGCCTGGTCGACCAGACCCCAACGCTCGCGGACCAGCGCGCGGTCGGCCGCCGTGGTCGCCGGGGTGATGCGGTCGACCATCGAGCTCGGGAAGGCCACCTCGGACCGGATCCAGGCCCCGAGCGCCGGATCGACCCGGTCGGCGAAGGCGGCCACCGCCGCGGCGCACACCTGCCCGTTCAGCTCGACGTTGTCGCACGAGAGCACCGTGAAGGGAGCCGATTCCGGCGGCGCGACGACGGGCCAGCGCAGCGACGAGCAGCCCGAAGAAGGTCCGCGGCACCGCGCCGGGGACGGCGTCCGCGGCCACGGCCTCGGTGCCGGTGTCGTAGCCACCCTCGGTCACCGTCAGCGAGACGATCCGCGTGCAGGGGTGCGCCAGCCGGTCGACGACGGCCCACGGGTCGTCGGGGGCGAACAGGTAGTCGCGCACGGCCCGGATGGTCCGCGCCTCGACCGCACCGTCCGGGTGCTTCAGGACCAGCGTGTACCGGCCACCCTGCGCGACGAGGGCATCCCTGACCGAAGCATCCTGTGGCAGCAGCCCGACCCCGCAGACCCGCCAGCCGGGGGCGTCGAGCTCGTCGAGGTAGGCGACCAGGTGCGAGCGGGCGAAGGCACCCAGGCCCAGGTGCACGACGCCGGTGTCGTACGGGTCGGCGGGAAAGCCGATCCCCTCCTCGCTCATGTGGCGGGCAGCGAACGGCGCTGCAGGCTCAGAATCGGGCGCTCGCCGTGGACGTGTACTTCACGCACTTGCAGGAGGAGTCCCACTGCATGTCCAGGCCCGCTCCGGGCACGAACAAGCGCTTCGGCCCGAGTCCCGTGGCGAAGCTGAAGGCCGAGGCGAAGCTGCTCGACTGCTTCAGCACGCCGTCGTAGATCTGCGTGCCGGTGAAACCGCCACCCGCTGTGGACGCCCCGGCGATCAGCCGCAGCCCGTCGCAGAAGGCGAAAGCCACCGTCTCGGCCAGCCGCTTGCCCTTGAACGTCTGTCCGCCCTTGGCCATGATCTGCGCGCACTCCTGCTCGCCCGGCGTGCGCACGGTGTCGCGACTGTCGCTGACGTCGAACGACGGCGACCAACCGATGCCCATCGCGCCGTCGTTCTGGTTGGGCGGGCTGTTGGACTCCAGGAACGCCTGCGGCGCGTTGACCGTGCTGATGCCGTAGCGAGGCCGGTAGCTCTGGTTGGCGGCCGCGAGCTGGAACGGCAGCAGGTCGGCGTTGGTCGCGATGACGTGCGTGACGCCGTTGCCGCTGAACTGCAGCACGGCGCCGGACATGTCGCCGCCGGACGCGACCCGGTAGACGACCGGGTCCTTCGAGCCCGCTGCTCCCAGCGCCCTGGTGACCACCCCGGCGATGCGCTTGCCGATGTCGTCGTCCGCGACCAGGACCCCGACCCGGGCCGTCGTCGAGGCCGCGGTGCCGGTGCGCGGGTTCCAGCCGGAGAACCAGCCCTGCGCCTTCAGCCGGGTCATCAGCGTCGGCGCGAGCGCGTCCCAGCTCGGCGCCACCGACTGGTAGAAGTACGGCGCCAACGCTTCCCCGACCTTGGCGTCGACGGCAGCGACAGAGGCGCTGAACAGCGGCACCTTGCCCTTGGCCATGCACGAGCGGAAGCTCGGGACGTCCATCAGCGTCACCGGGTTGAGCAGGGCGATGACCGGACGGTCCTGGGTGAAGTAGGTGCAGGCAGCGGCGCCGGCGGTGTTGGGGTCCTGCGACGTGGCCACCGTCTGCTGGTCCTTGAAGACGAGCTTGATCTTCCGGCCGAAGAGGCCACCGCGCCGGTTCAGCTCGTCCACCACTGCCTTGGCCTGTGCCTCCTGGTCGCCGGCGTCCAGGCCGTTCGCGCCGACGCTCGCGGCGACGGTCTGCACGTCCTTCTGGGTGGTGACGCCGATGTAGACGTTGTCCTTGTCCCACCCTCGTCCGCTGACAGGGACGGAGGTGCCTGCTGCCGGGCGGCTCGCGACAGCCGTCCCGCCTCCCGACGACGTCGCTGCGCCGCCGCCGGTCGTCCCGGTCTTCGGGCTGCCCGCGGCGCCGCCGGTGGTCGTGCTCCCGCCCGCTGCACCGCTCGACCCGGCGACGCTGCCGCCGGCGAGACTGCCCCCGCTGTCGGTGGCGACGCCACCGTCGGTCGTGAGTCCGTCGGTCGCTGCTGCGTCGGTGCCGCTGCCGAGTCCGACCGGACCGCCGGGACCGGCTGCACCGGACTCGAGCGTCTCGGTCAGCTGGACGGTGCTCCCGCACGCGGTCAGCGCGGCGAGGGCGACAGCAGCGAGCAGGGCGACCGGGGCACGGCGGGTCAGGAGCGGCATGGCTCACACGCTAGGTCGGCGGCAGCCCCCGGACGAGGTGCAGACGCTCCACAGCACGCCCCTGGCAGGGTGCAGAGTCCCCACCCGGTCGCTCCGGTGATCACGCAGCCACCAGTCAGACGTTGCGGCGGTACTGGCCCCCGACTTCGAAGAACGCGTTGCTGATCTCACCGAGCGAGCAGTGCCGTACCGCGTCCATCAGCGCGGCGAAGACGTTCCCGTCCTGCGTCGCGGCGGCCTGCAGGGCGGCGACCGCCGCCGGGGCGTCCTGCCGGTGCGTGTCGTGGAAGGCCGCGAGACGGTCCAGCTGCGACTGCTTCTCCGCCTCGGTGGCGCGCGCCAGCTCGACGGTCGGCACGTCCTGGTCGGAGTGCGGCTTCAGGAAGGTGTTGACGCCGACGATGGGCAGCGAGCCGTCGTGCTTGCGGTGCTCGTAGAGCATCGACTCGTCCTGGATGCGACCGCGCTGGTAGCCGGTCTCCATCGCCCCGAGCACGCCGCCGCGCTCGGAGATGCGGTCGAACTCGATCAGCACCGCCTGCTCGACGAGGTCGGTCAGCTCGTCGATGACGTAGCTGCCCTGCAGCGGGTTCTCGTTGCCCGCCAGGCCCCACTCCTTGTCGATGATCATCTGGATGGCCAGCGCGCGGCGCACCGACTCCTGGCTCGGGGTCGTCACGGCCTCGTCGTAGGCGTTGGTGTGCAGGCTGTTGCAGTTGTCGTAGATGGCGCACAGCGCCTGCAGGCTGGTCCGGATGTCGTTGAAGTCCATCTCCTGCGCGTGCAGCGACCGGCCCGAGGTCTGCACGTGGTACTTCAGCTTCTGCGAGCGCTCGGCCGCGCCGTACCGCTCGCGCATCGCCACCGCCCAGATCCGTCGCGCCACCCGTCCGATGACCGAGTACTCGGCGTCCATGCCGTTGGAGAAGAAGAACGACAGGTTGGGCGCGAAGTCGTCGATGTCCATGCCGCGGGCGAGATAGGCCTCGACGTAGGTGAACCCGTTGGCGAGCGTGAAGGCCAGCTGACTGATCGGGTTCGCCCCGGCCTCGGCGATGTGATAGCCGGAGATGCTCACCGAGTAGAAGTTGCGCACCTTGTGGTCGATGAAGAACTGCTGCATGTCGGCCATCGCCCGCAGCGCGAACTCGGTGGAGAAGATGCAGGTGTTCTGACCCTGGTCCTCCTTGAGGATGTCGGCCTGCACCGTGCCGCGCACGTTGCTGAGCACCCACGCGCTCAGCTTCGCGTGCTCGGCGTCGTCGGGCGCCCGCCCGTGCTCGGCCCGGAAGAGCTCGACCTGCTGGTCGATGGCGGTGTTGAGGAACATCGCCAGCACGGTCGGCGCCGGCCCGTTGATGGTCATGGACACAGACGTGGTGGGCGAGCACAGGTCGAAGCCGTCGTAGAGCGCCTTCATGTCGTCCAGCGTCGCGATGCTCACGCCGGAGGTGCCGACCTTGCCGTAGACGTCCGGGCGCGGATCGGGGTCGCGGCCGTAGAGGGTGACGGAGTCGAAGGCCGTCGACAGCCGGGTGGCGTCGCCGTCGGCGGACAGCACCTTGAACCGGCGGTTGGTGCGGACCGCGTCGCCCTCGCCGGCGAACATCCGGGCCGGCGCCTCGCCGTCGCGCTTGAAGGGGAAGACGCCGGCGGTGAAGGGGAAGTAGCCCGGCAGGTTCTCGCGCCGGAGGAAGCGGACGAGCTCGCCGTCCTCGGTGATCGTCGGAACGGCGACCCGACGGATCTTGTTGCCCGACAGGGTCTCCCGCGTCGAGCGACGTGCGGACCTCCTTGTCCCGCACCTTGTAGACCAGCTCGTCGCCGGTGTACTCCTCGACGCGCGCCGGCCACTGCTCGAGCAGCGCGACCGTCGCCGGCTCGAGCGCGGACAGCCTCGACGGCGGCGTCGACGAGCGGCCGAGGTCGGCGTCCGGCGCACGAGCGCCCGGCGCGGTGCGCAGGTGCTGGACGGTGCGGGCGGCGTCGGCCTGCTGCTCGGTCTGCGCGTGGTAGCCGCGCACCGACTCGGCGATCTCAGCGAGGTAGCGCACCCGGGCGGGCGGCAGGACGCTGGTCAGCCCGGTCGAGGCGCTTGCACGTCGACCACCGGCAGCACGCCCTCGCCGGACGGCCAGGCCCTTGCCCGACCAGCAGCTCGCGTCAGCGTGCTGGTACAGCGCGGTGACGCCGTCGTCGTTGAAGCGGGCGGCGCTGGTGCCGAAGACCGGCATCTGCTCCCACGGCGACGCCGAACGCCTGCGGTTGCGCACGAGCTGGCGGGCCACGTCGCGCCGGGCGTCCTCGGCGCCGCGGCGCTCGAACTTGTTGATCGGCCACCACGTCGGCGAAGTCGAGCATGTCGATCTTCTCCAGCTGCGACGCAGCGCCGTACTCCGGCGTCATGACGTACAGCGAGACGTCGCAGAACGGCACGATCGCTGCGTCGCCCTGACCGATGCCCGGCGTCTCGACGACGACGAGGTCGTAGCCGGCCAGCTTGCAGGCGGCGATGACGTCGGCCAGGTGCGCGGGCAGCCGGCCGTCGTCGCTGCGGGTGGCCAGCGACCGGAAGAACAGGTTGTCGGCGCCGTCCAGGGAGTTCATCCGGATGCGGTCGCCCAGCAGCGCGCCGCCGCCGCGAGCGACGCGTCGGGTCGACGGCCAGGACGGCGACCCGCAGCTTGTCCTCCTGGTCCAGGCGAAGCCGCCGCAACAGCTCGTCGGTGAGCGCCGCTCTTGCCCGAGCCCCCGGTGCCGGTGATGCCCAGCACGGGGACCTCGCGGGTCAGGGCGGCCTGCGGACCTGCGCGGCGAGGTCGGCATCGCCGGACTCGAGCACGGTGATGGCCCGGGCCAGGGCGGCGGGGTCACCGGCGCGCAGCGCGTCGACGTCGGCGCCGTCCGTGGTCAGGTCCACGTCGCAGGCGGCGATGAGCTGATTGATCATGCCGGGCAGCCCGAGCCGCTGTCCGTCCTCGGGCGAGAAGATGTGGACGCCGCGCGTCTTCAGCAGCGCGATCTCCTCGGGCACGATGACTCCGCCGCCGCCGCCGAAGATCTGCACGTGCCCGGCGCCGACCTCGGCGAGCCGCTCGGCCAGATAGCTGAAGTACTCGACGTGACCGCCCTGGTAGGACGACAGCGCGACGCCCTGCACGTCTTCCTGCACGGCGGCGTGCACGACCTCTTCGACGCTGCGGTCGTGTCCGAGGTGGATCGACCTCGGCGCCCTGCGCCTGCAGGATCCGGCGCATGACGTTGATCGCCGCGTCGTGACCGTCGAACAGGCTGGCCGCGGTGACGAAGCGCACCGGGTGGGTCGGCACGTGCAGGACGGGCGCGGTCATGGGGACTCCACGGTCGACGGACGGGGGTGGGGCACGAGGGCGATGTTCCTATGCTGCGGGGCATGTCTTCCGGCCGGCTGCCTCTGGACCCGCTCCAGGAGGCTCGCCGGCAGTGGATCGAGCACGGCTGGCCGGACGCGGCAGACGGCATGGCGGCGGTGACCTCGGTGATGCGGGCGCAGCAGATCCTGCTGGCGCGCACGGACGAGGCGCTCCGGCCCTTCGGCGTGACGTTCGCCCGCTACGAGGTGCTGATGCTGCTGTTGTTCAGCAAGCGGGGCGTGCTGCCCATGAAGATCATCGGCAGCCGCCTGCAGGTGCACCCGACCAGCGTGACGAACGCCGTCGACCGGCTGCAGAAGGACGGTCACGTCAGCCGCGGGCCGCACCCGGAGGACGGGCGGGCGGTCCTGGTGTCCCTGACCGACCGCGGTCGCACGCTCGCCGAGACGGCGACGCAGTCGTTGAACGCAGGAGTGTTCGCTGATCCGGGCGTCGCCGGCCGCGACGTGGTCACCCTCGTCCGCGTGCTGACCTCGATGCGCCGCGGGGCGGGCGACTTCTGACGGGCGGAGGCGTCGAGGCGCATGCCACCTCCGCTGCTCGGTCCGCGCACCGGTCGGTACGGACTCCGAGTATGGCCAGCAGGCCCTGCATGTGCAAGGACTTCCTACTATCTCGCCGCCGATGGCGCTCCTGGCCCGCGTCCGGTGAGCGGTACCTGCGGCCCGCCGGCCCTCGACAGGCGCCTGGCCTGGCAGTAGGCACAGGACAACGAAAGCGAGTCCATCGATGCGCTCCCGCCGTCTGCCCCTGCTGCTCGGCGCGTGCCTGCTCGCAGCGCCGCTCCTGCTCGTCGACGCGCAGGCCGCCGTCCAGGCGACGCACTGCTCCCGGCTGCGACGGCCGCACCGCCGTGCTGCACCAGGCCGGCGCCGGGCGGCCGACCGGGGTGGCGCCGCTGGCCTGCGCGACCAGCACCGGCTATGCGATCGCCGAGAGCCACCTCGGCGTGTTCCCGACGGCACCGTCGTCGTCACGCCGGCGGTGCTGCCGGCGGGCACGCTGGGCACCGGCTTCCCCGGCGACGTCGGCACCGCCCAGTCCAACGCCAGCCCCGGCGCGCTGGCGATGAGCAGCGACCAGGGGGCGACCTGGTCGCTCGTCGAAGCCCTCCGGCGCCACCTGGAACCCGACCGACCACGGCGACTACATCGACCCCGTCACCGGTCGCCTGTTCTTCGAGGACTACGGACCCGTACCGACCTACCTGCCCTTCGGCGCCGAGCAGGAGGGCCCCGCGCACCTGAACGTCAGCGCGGACAAGGGGAAGACCTGGACGCACAGCGTGATCGACACGCTGCTCCTGCCCGAGAACCCGCAGTACACCGCCGCCGCGCCACCGCCCGGCGGCGACCAGCCGGTCGGCTATCCGCGGGTGACCTACTTCTGCGCGAACGACACGATCGGCTTCACCAGCCGGCCATCGCCGCCCGGCTCTGCTTCCGCAGCCTGGACGGCGGCGAGAGCTTCCAGCAGCGGTCGATCATCCTGCGCGGCAACGTCCCGGTGCACCCGGAGTGCGACGGACAACCGGAGAACCTCTCGGCTGCCGACGGTCACTATCCCCAGCCGGCCGCCGACGGTTCGCTGTACCTGATGATCTCGTGCGGCCCGCTGACCCTGCTGGCCAAGAGCACCGACGAGGCGCTGACCTTCCCGGTGCTCACCGACGGCGGGGCGCCGCGGCTCATCCCGCTCCCGGCCGCATCCATCCCGGACTTCAACTCCTCGGCGCTGCAGGTGCTCGTGGACGGCACGCTGGCCGTCGTCTCGAAGGAGGACGGGCGGCTGCAGCTGCGCGTGTCGGGCGACGAGGGCCGTAGCTGGACCTCTCCGGTCGACGTCACCGCGCCCGGGCTCGTCGGGACCCGCACCTGGGCGGTCTCCTCGCGCGGCACGACGCTGGGCCTGGCCTACCTCGGCGCCCGCGCCGGCGACCCGGCCTTCTACGGCTACGTCGGCGCGATCCGGGACGCCCGCACGCTGCTGCGCACCCGGGGCGTGACGGTCGCCAGCGGCGCCGTCCGCACCGAACCGATGCTGTTCGGCAGCAACCAGCTGGGGCCGGCGGTCAGCGGCGCGGGCACCGTCCACGGGCCGGCGGGCATCGAGGCCCCCTTCCCGCCGCCGTTCACGATCCAGCTGTTCGGCAACGACTTCCTCGGCAGCGCCGTCGGTCCCGACGGCACCCCGTGGGGGTCGTTCACGCTCGACTGCGGACCCGCTCCGGGCTCGCCGGGCTGTCAGGCCAACGGCGGTGAGACCCGCGGCATCGTCGGCCGCCTCGCCGCGGCGTCGGCCGTGCGTCAGGTGGTGGCCCCTACGGTCGCGGCTGCGTCCCCGTCGACAGGCTCGCTGCCCGCGACCGGGGGGCTGCCGTTCGTCGGGCTCCTGCTCGCCGCGCTGGGCGTCACGCTCCCGGCGCTGCGCCGCCGTCGGACTGGCGCGCGCTCGTCATGACGGCACGGCCAGCACCGCGATCGCGAGCATGAGCACCGCGAGCGCGCTGTACGCGGCGCGCCGCCGGGCACCCTCGCAGGTGCGCACGGCGACCACGGCCTGCAGCGCGTAGTAGAGCGCGAAGGCCCGGGAAGCCACGGCGACGATGGTGAAGGTGGGCACCGTCGCGGCCAGCAGAATCGCCACTGCGCCCGACCCGAGGTAGGCCGAACGAGGACCGACGCGCTGCACGAGACCGGTCAGGTTGCCCTCGGCCGCGGCCGTGTCGGCCGTGGCGGCGCTGAACTGGCTGAGCACGGCGGCGAGCACGAGCGGGATCGCGAGCAGCGGCAGCACGCGGTCGGTGATCTGCAGCAAGGTGTCGTCCGGCCCGTCCGGCGTCCCCAGGCCCATCAGCGGGGTGGCCAGCGCGACGAAGCCGACGTAGACGACCGTCGCGGTGATCTGGGCCACGCGCGAGGCGACCACGCGGGTGTCGGCGTCGTAGGTGTCGCCGAGATAGCGCACGGTCTCGAAGCCCTGCACGGTGATCACGATGCCGCCGAGGACCCGGAGCACCTGCCACGTCGACTCGTCCGGTCGCGGGGGCAGGCTCAGCCCGCCGGTGGCGAGCGCGTGCGTGTCGTCGATGCCGATCGCGACGCTGAGGAGCACGACGAGGGCGAGCACGGCGACCAGCGAGATGCGCTCGAGCAGATCGAGGCCGCCGAAGCCGCGGGTGACGCCGACGAGCACGATCAGGCCCACCCCGACGCAGGCGATCAACCGCTCGAGCCCGGGCGCGGCACCGTCGTCGAAGGCGCCGATCACGTACTGCGCCATGATCCGCAGGTACAGCGCCACCGAGATGACGTACGCGACGACGATGACGGCGTCTGCGCCCTCCTCCACCCGTGCGTGGTCCGGTCCAGGCTGCCGTCGCACGACGCCCGCTCAGCCGTCCGGACGTTGTGCCGCACCGCCGAGCCGGCCCACCAGGCGACGGCGCAGACCAGCGCGGCGCCGAAGACCGCGAGCGGCCCAACGCCTTCTCCAGCACCGGCACGATGATCAGGAAGCCGGACCCGAAGATCGAGGCGAGCGGGGTGGTCGTCGCCTTCAGCAGCTGGCGGCGGCTACGGCCCTGGGTGGGTCGGGCTTCGTGCTGCTGGGGAGTCCGGGGTCCGGGCATGCCGTTGCCCTGCCCCGATCGGTCGTCGCCCACCCGGCCGCGCTGCGCATCGTGGGGCCGGATGTCGGGGTTGAACCGACGACCTACCGCTTACAAGGCGGTTGCTCTACCACTGAGCTAATCCGGCAAGAGCCTGGAGCCTACCGAGCCCCTAGTGCGCGGCCCGGAGCACGAACAGGCCGGCGGTGAAGGTCAGGACGCCGACCCACAGCTGCAGGACGCCGAGCCGTCGAGCGGGCACGACCAGCACGCCGAACACCGCGAGCAGCACGACCGCCTGCACCGCGACACCGCGGTCGGTGCTGGGCAGCAGCAGGTCGACGAGCCAGCCGCCCTCGGAGACGCGCTGCTCCAGCCTGGTCGGCGGGGGGAACGGCGGCGGTGTGACCGGGACGGCAGTCAGCCGGCGTCAGCGACGGCGCGAGCCGTCAGGTGTTCCTCGAGCTTGCGCTTGATGCGCTGCAGTGCGTTGTCGATCGACTTCACGTGCCGCTCGAGCCGCTCGGCGATCTCCTGGTAGCTCTTGCCCTCGACGTACAGGCGCAGGACTTCGGTCTCCAGATCGGACAGGACGGCGTCGAAGTGCGACTGCAGCGCGCGGATGCGCTCGGCCGACACGACCAGGTCGGCCGGGTCGCTGATCGCCACCGTCGGCAGGACGTCGGACAGCACCCGCTCACCGTCGTCGTCGCTGCCCACCGGACGGTCGAAGGAGACGTAGTTGTTCAGCGGACCGTGCTTCTGGCGGGTCGCGGTCTTGATCGCCGTGATGATCTGACGGGTGATGCAGAGCTCGGCGAAGGCGCGGAAGGACGTCTGCATGTCCGGGTTGAAGTCACGGATGGCCTTGTACAGGCCGATCATGCCCTCCTGCACGATGTCTTCCCGGTCCGCGCCGACCAGGAAGTAGGAGCGGGCCTTGACGCGAGCGAACGCGCGGTACTTCGTCAGCAGCTCGCACAGAGCGGGCTCGCTGCCCCCGCGCGCCTGCAGGACGAGCTCGTCGTCGGTGTAGCCGTCGGCGTTGCGCCAGCGACGCCCGGGGTGCACCTCGACGTCGAGCTCGCTGACCAGGCTCTCGGCCTCGTCGATCTCCTGGACGAGCGACAGCGCGCCGCGCTCTCCCCCGACAGCGACCTCGGCCTCGACCGTGACCGCGAGCTCCTCGACGGTCACGGAGTCTTCGCGCGCCAGCGCCAGCAGATGGGTCGGCGCCTCGGCCTTCGGAGATCGCTCACGAAGCAGTCGCACGTGTGCACCTTCGCCGTCGTCGGGTCTGACTGGCAACTTCGACCGCTGACAGGCCCGGGTGACGGGCGCGCGCACCGGCTGTTCACCACACAGTAAGCCCGTGCTGGCCTGGTGACCATGGGCTTGGAGCAGACAACGAGGGTCCGCGACCGGAGTGACGCTCCGACCCCTGCATCCGGCAGATGTGTTCTACCTCACGCGCAGGGACGGAATCATCCGTGCAACAGCACCGGACCTAGCCCGCAACCCGGCGACGGCGGGCGACCTCGGCCAGCGTGACGGCGGCCGCGATACCGGCGTTCAGCGACTCGTTGCCGTCCGCCATCGGGATCGAGACGGTCAGGTCGCAGCTCTGGGCGACCAACCGGCCCAGGCCGTCGCCCTCCGAACCCACGACCAGGACCAGCGGATCGGTCGCCAGCTCGAGATCGTCGAGGCTGACGTCGCCGTCGGCAGCCAGCCCGACGGCGAAGATGCCACGCTCGCGCCAGTCCTTGAGCGTGCGCGCCAGGTTGGTGCACCGAGCCACCGGCAGCCTCGCCGCGGCGCCCGCGGACGTCCGCCACGCGGCGGCCGTCATCCCCGCGGAGCGGCGCTCGGGCACCAGCACGCCCTGCGCGCCGAAGGCCGCGGCCGAACGCACGACCGCGCCGAGGTTGCGCGGGTCGGTGACGCCGTCGAGCGCGACGAGCAGCGGAGCATCGGTGGCCAGGGCCCGCTCGACGAGGTCGTCGGGGTGCAGGTAGGTGTAGGGCGGCACCTGCAGCGCCAGACCCTGGTGCAGGGCGCGACCGGTCATCCGGTCCATCTCGGTACGACTGACCTCCATCAGGGCCAGGTGCATCTTGCCGGCCAGCGCGACCGCCTCGCTGACCCGCTCGTCGGCGTCGGTGCCCTGGGCGACGTAGAGCGCCGTGGCCGGCACCCTGGCCCGCAGCGCCTCGACGACGGGGTTGCGTCCGACCACCGTCTCCGGGGCGTCCGCTGCGCCACGGCGGGGTCCGCGCGGCCCCGCCGACCGGTCGACGGCGGCGGTGGCGCTGGCCGGGTTGGCCCCACCTCGCTCAGCCCGCTTGACCGACGCCGCCGCCTTGCGGGAGGCCGGGTGCTTGGTGCGCTGCTCCGCCGGCGGGGTGGGGCCGCGACCCTCGAGCTTTCGCCTGCCCTGACCGCCCGAACCCACCGCGGCGCCCTTGCGGTGCGTGCCGGACTTGTTGCCGCGGCCGCCCTGGCCACCCTTGGCGACGCCACCGCGTCCACCGCTCGCCTTGCCGGTCATGCGAGCCTCCAACGAACCCCGCCAGGGGTGTCCTCGAGCACGATGCCCGAGGCGGTGAGCCGATCGCGGACGGCGTCCGCCTGCCGCCCAGTCCTTGCGGGCCCGCGCATCGGCGCGGGCCTCCACGGCGATCGCCACCAGGGCGTCGACCACCGGGGCGAGCTCGCTCGTGCCGCCCGGCCACTGCTCGACCGGGTCCAGCGCGAGCACCGTCAACATCCGGCGCACGTCGGTCAGCGTGGCGGCCAGCGCCGGCAGCTCGCGCGCCGCCAGCAGGGCGTTGCCGGCCCGCACCCCGGCGTGGATCGTCGCCAGCGCGGCCGGGACCCCGAGGTCGTCGTCGAGCGCCGCCGCGAACTCCGCCCAGCCGGCCTTGGACTCACCCGGCTCGCCGCCCTGTGCCAGCAGCTCGGCGACCGCCTCGGTGGCGTTGCGGACGAACGTCTCGATGCGGGCGTAGGCCGCCTCGCCGTCGGCCAGCGTCTGCGCCGACCACTCCAGCGCCGAGCGGTAGTGCCCGGCGCCGAGCACGTAGCGCAGCACCTGCGGGCGCACCGACTCCAGCACCTCGGCGACACCGGTGGCGTTGCCCAGGCTCTTGCTCATCTTCTCGCCGCCGCCCGGGCCGGTCACCAGACCGTGGTGCAGCCAGTGCTGGGCGAAGCCGTGGCCGGCGCAGCGCGACTGCGCGATCTCGTTCTCGTGGTGCGGGAACACCAGGTCCAGACCGCCGGCGTGCAGGTCGAAGCTCTCGCCGAGGTGGTCCACCGCCATCGCGGAGCACTCGATGTGCCAACCGGGGCGGCCCCGGCCCCACGGCGAGGCCCACGACGGCTCGTCCGGCTTGGCCGCCTTCCAGAGGGCGAAGTCCAGCGGGTCTCGCTTGGTGCCGGTGTGGCCGTGCGGCACGACCTTCTCCGACGCCTTGAGCTGGTCCAGGTTCTGCCCGGACAGCCGGCCGTAGCCCTCGACCGTGCGCACCGACAGGTAGACGTCGCCGCCGCTCTCGTAGGCATGACCGCGCTCGATGATCGTCTCGATCAGGGCGACGATGCTGCCGATGCTGCCCGTGACGCGCGGCTCGGCGTCGGGGGGCAGCACCTGCACGGCGTCATAGGCCTGGGTGAACGCGCGGTGCATCCGGGTCGCGAGCGCCCACCAGGGCTCGTCGTCGTGCGAGGCGTCGTGGATGATCTTGTCGTCGATGTCGGTGACGTTGCGGACGAACGTCACCTGCAGCCCGCTCTGCCGCAGCCAGCGGTGCAGGACGTCCAGCGCCACCGCGCTGCGCAGGTGCCCGACGTGCGGCGCCGCCTGCACCGTGGGACCGCAGACGTACAGGCCGATCCGGCCGGCAACCAGCGGGGTCAGCGGGCGGACGGTCCGCGTCGCGGTGTCGTAGAGGCGCAGGGTCACGTAGGTGGAGGCTACCGGCGGGGGCGTCGCGGCCGGAGCCGGCCGCATCCGCTCTGCTCAGCGGCGGACGGGGCGCGAACGGTCAGGCGGGGAACACCAGCGCCGTGGCGATCGCCGCCAGCCCTTCGCCGCGGCCGGTGAGGCCGAGCCCGTCGGTCGTGGTGGCCGAGACGCTCACCGGCGCGCCGAGGATCTCCGACAGGACCGCCGACGCCTCCTCCCGCCGCGGGCCCACGCGCGGGGCGTTCCCGACGACCTGCACGGCGACGTTGCCGATCGCGAAGCCGGCGGCCTCCACCCGGCGGCGGGTCTCACCGAGCAGGTCGGCCCCGGAGGCGCCCTTCCAGCGCGGTTCGGCCGTGCCGTAGTTGGAGCCGAGGTCGCCGAGCCCGGCCGCCGACAGCAGGGCGTCGCAGGCCGCGTGCGCGGCGACGTCGCCGTCGGAGTGCCCGGCCAGGCCGTCGCAGGCGGGCCAGAGCAGCCCGGCGACCCAGCAGGGGCGGCCCGCCTCGAACGGGTGGACGTCGGTGCCGATCCCGACCCGCGGCAGGTCAGCCCGCATGCTGCCCCCGACGCCCACGTCCGCCGGCGTGACGGCCTCCGACGGGCTGCCGCATCGCCAGCACCGCCTCGGCGAGCAGCAGGTCCAGCGGACGGGTGATCTTGAACGCCTCGTCGTCGCCCGGCACGGTCGTGACGACGCCGCCGTCGGCCTCGACCAGGCCGGCGTCGTCGGTGAGCGCCGCACGCCCGGCGGCGTGCGCGCGCTCGAGCACGTCGCGGCGGAAGCCCTGCGGCGTCTGCACCGCACGGAGCGACGACCGGTCGACGGTGCCGAGCACGCGGTCGCCGTCGACACCCTTGAGCGTGTCCGCGACCGGCACGACCGGGACGACGGCCGCGGCCCCCTCGGTCAGCGCCTGGATCACCGCGTCGAACACGCGCGGCGGCGTCAGGCACCGGGCGGCGTCGTGGACGAGCACGAGGTCGGCGGCGGGGTGCAGCGACGCGAGCGCCACGCGCACCGAGTCCTGCCGGGTGGCGCCGCCTGCCACGACGGTGACGTCCAGGGCGCTCAGCAGGGCGCGCACCTGCGCGACGTCGGCCGCGGGGGCCGCGACGACCACCGGCCCGACGCTCGGCGCCTCCCGCAGACCACGGACGGCATGGACGAGCAGCGGCTCACCCGCCAGCTCGCGCAGCGCCTTCGGCCCACCGGGACCGAGCCGTACTCCCAGCCCCGCCGCCGGCACCAGCACTCCGACCGTCATGCCGAGAGCGTCTCAGGTGGTCACTGCGGCCGGCGCGGCGGCATCGACGCCGGGCTCGCCCGCCCTTGCGCCGGCATCGGCAGGCTGGCGCGCGGCGGACCGGCGGCGGACGAGCCCTCCGGCGGCGCAGCCGGCCGACGCGGCCGGGCGCCGGCCTCGTGCGGCTCGTCCGCCGGCCGGCCGAACACCAGCCGACCGTTGGCCGTGGTCAGCACGCTGGTCACGTGCACCGGCACCTCGCTGCCGACCCGCGCGCGGGCGTGCTCGACCACGACCATCGAGCCGTCGTCGAGGTAGCCCACCGCCTGCCCCTGCTCCTTGCCCGCCTTGAGCAGCAGCACCGGCACGTCGTCGCCCGCCGCGACGGGAGGGCGCATCGCGAGCGAGAGCGCGTGCAGGTTCAGCACGCGCACGCCGGCGAGGGCCGCGGCCTTGGCCAGGTTGGTGTCCAGGGTGAGCAGCGCGGCCTCGTGGTCCAGGCAGATCCGGACGAGCTTGGCGTCGACCTCGGGCACGCCCGGGACCTCGAGGTCCAGCACCTCCAGCTGCACCCCCGGCTCGCGCTTGAGCACCTCGAGCAGCTCCAGCCCTCGCCGCCCCCGGGCCCGGCGCGTGTCGTCCGCGGAGTCGGCCATCGCCTGCAGCTCGCCCAGCACCGGGCTCGGGACGAGCATGCGGCCGTGCAGGAAGCCGGCCCGCACGACGTCCAGCACCCGGCCGTCGATGGCGACAGAGGTGTCGAGCACACGCGGCAGCTGTGAGGTGGGCGCCTGCCGTCGCGAGAGCCCGGCGCGCTCGCCGAACAGGTTCAGGACGCCGTCGCGCTTGCTGACCGCGACCTGCGAGCCGACGTAGCCGAGCACCACCACGACGAACGCGAACAGCGGGAACGCCAGGTAGGCCTGCGGCAGGAAGAACACCGGCCAGGCGACGCCGGCACCGAGCAGGACGCCACCGGTGAGCCCCAGGCCACCGGCCACGAGGTCCTCCGCGGAGACGTCGCGCAGCTGGCTGCGAGCCAGGTCGGCCGTGCTGGCCGTCCGCCGCCCGAGCATCCCGCCCAGGACGTAACCCAGGCCCGAGCCCAGGACCAGCCCGAGCGCGGTCCCGTTCAGCGCACCGAGGACGGCCCGGTCGGACTGCACCGCGCTGCCCAGCTGGTAGCCGGTGCCGGCGAAGAAGACGACGACGAGCAGGCGCAGCACCTCGATGACGAGCCCCGGCGCGCTCCGGGGACGAGAAGGACCCGGCCGCCCGACCTCCCGAGGGGGGCCGGCGTCCGGGTCCGTCCGCGCTGTCACCTGTTCTGTCTCGGCAGCCACACCGGTGGGCACGAGTCCCACCCGATGGCGAACCGGTAGCAACTAGGAGGCGAGGACCTCGTCGAGGATGGCCTCGGCCTTGTCCTCGTTGGTGCCCTCGGCCAGAGCGAGCTCGCTCACCAGGATCTGACGAGCCTTGGAGAGCATGCGCTTCTCGCCTGCCGACAGCCCCCGCTCCTTGTCGCGGCGCCAGAGGTCGCGGACGACCTCGCCGACCTTGTTGATGTCGCCCGACGCGAGCTTCTCCAGGTTGGCCTTGTAGCGGCGCGACCAGTTGGTGGGCTCCTCGACGGCCGGTGCGCGCAGCACCTCGAAGACCTTGTCGAGACCGGCCTGACCGACGACGTCGCGCACGCCGACGTCCTCGGCGTTCGCCGCCGGCACGGTGATGGTCAGGTCGCCCTGCGCCACCTTGAGCACGAGGTAGAGCCGATCCTCGCCCTTGACGGTGCGGGTCTCGATGGCCTCGATCAGTGCGGCCCCGTGGTGGGGGTAGACGACAGTCTCGCCAACTGCGAACGTCATGTGTGTGTGGCCCCTCTCGCCGACCCCAGGATAACACCCGGATCGCCCACGTCTCAGGCGTCCTCGCAGGTCAGAGGGGTCAGCGGGGCCTTGACAACCACCCGCCCGGATGCTGTCGGCGCCGGTCCGCGACCGGTGCGGCGCGCGGACGCCCAGGTCAGCCGGTGCGCCGCAGCAGCGTCGCGAACAGCGTCAGCCCCGGACCGAAGGCCATCGCGACGGCGTAGCCGCCGACCTCGACGAGCTCGAGCTCGCGCATCCGCTCGACCACCAGCAGCACCGTCGCGCTGGAGCAGTTGCCGACCTCGCGCAGCACGTCGTAGGACGGGGCGAGCTGCTCCTCCGACAGGTGCAGCGCCTCGCCGACGACCTCGACGATGCGCCGCCCACCGGGGTGGACCGCCCAGCCGGAGACCTGCTCGACGGTGAGCCCGTTGCGGCTCAGCAGCTGCTCGGTGACCGGCCCGGCGTGGCGCGCCAGCACGTCCGGCACCGCCGGCGACAGCCCCATCTTGAACCCGAGATCGGTGACGTCCCAGGTCATGTGGTCTGCCGTCGACGCGTCGGTCCGGGCGACGACGTCGACCACCTCGAAGCCCGGCCGCTGCCCCGGCTCGAGCACGACCGCCGCCGCGGCGTCGCTGAACAGCGCGTGCGCCACCATCTGCTGCAGGTCTTCGGGGGTCGGCCGTCCGCTGCGCGCCGTCTCGGTGGTCGGCTGCACGTGCAGGCTCGTCAGCTCCAGGCACAGCAGCACCGCCGGACGACCCCGCGCGACGACGAAGTCAGCCGTCGACGAGAGCCCGGGAAGGGCCGCGTAGCAGCCCATATGACCGATGTGCAGGCGCTGGACCGAGTCGTCCATGCCCAGGTCGCGGGCCAGCAGGATGTCCAGCCCCGGAGTGACATAGCCCGTGCAGGAGACGACCGTCAGCAGCCCGACGTCGGACGCCGCGAGGCCGGCGTCGGCGAGCGCCCCGGCGACCGCCTCCTTGCCGAGCGGCAGGGCCTCGGCCAGGAAGCGCTGCATCCGGGCGGCGGTGCCCCACCCGCTGATGTCCTCCTGCGTCGGGTCGACGACACCCCGCCGGGTCTGGATCCCGGACTTCGCGAACACCTTGCGGGCCAGCCGGTCGTCGGCGTAGTGGTCGCGGAAGAACCCGTCCCACAGGTTCTGCTGCTGCATCGGGGCAGGCAGGGCGTGCGCTGCGCCGGTGAGCACCGCGGGGGCGGGGACGGTCATGGGAGCTCCTTGCGGCCGTGGCCCTGGAACAGGCCGGCAGTCGAACGGGTAGCGAGCATGCGGACGTCGGGCTTCCTCCCCGCGAGCCAGGCCAGGTAGTCGAGTGCGCTCGGTCTCAGTCCGGTGAGCTCGAGCCGGACCCCGCACCGCGCCGCCGTCTCGACCAGGGCGGACCGGTCCACGAACAGGGCCGGGTCGTGCAACCGCCTGGGCGGCCCGGCGGGCAGGCGCTCGCCCACCGTCACGGCGCTGAACCGGCCCCACCAGGTCGCCGCGATCGTGTCCAGCACCAGGGTGCCGCCGGGCCGCAGCACGCGGCAGGCGTCCGCCAGCAGCACCAGGGGTTCGCGGACGTGCTCGAGCACCTCTCCCGCGACGACGACGTCGGCCACCGCGTCGGCGAAGGGCAGGTGCAGGACGTCGCCGCGCACAGGCGTCACGCCGTGCGCGCGCGCCTGCGGCAGCGCGGTGCGCGACAGGTCCAGCCCGACGTGCCGGTGGCCGAGCGTCGCGACGTGCGGCGCCAGCAGGCCACCACCGCAGGCGAGGTCGAGCAGCACGCTGCCGTCCCGCGTGGCCGCCGGCACCAGCCGGGCGCGGGCTGCGGCGATCCAGTGCAGCATCGCGAAGCGACCGCGCCCGTCCCACCACAGCGCGGACAGGTCGTCGTACTGGGCCGGGTCGTTGCGCGGCCGTACCGGTGCCGCCGTCGCGGGTCGGGCAGGGGTCGGCACCTCTGCAGTGTCCACGTCGGCACGACACACTGCTCGCCGTGCCCCTGCCCACCGCCCTGCTCCGGGCCAGCCACCCGGAGCCCACCGTCGCCGTCACGGCCCTCGCGACGGCGCTGGCGGTGTCGAGCGGGCTGGGCTGGCGGTCGCTGCTCGTCGCGGCGGCCTTCCTCACCGGCCAGCTCAGCGTCGGCTGGAGCAACGACTGGATCGACGCCGCCCGCGACGTGCGCAGCGGCCGCAGCGACAAGCCGGTCGCGCGGGGCGAGGTGCCGGTACGCGTGGTGAGGGCGGCGGCGCTGCTCGCCGTCGCCCTGTGCGTCCCGCTGTCGGTGCTGCTGGGGGCCGGCGCCGGGCTGCTGCACCTGGCCGCGGTGGCGTGCGCGTGGGCCTACAACGCGCGGCTCAAGGCGACGGCGCTGTCCTGGCTGCCCTACGCGCTGGCCTTCGGGGCGGTGCCGTCGATCGTGACGCTGGCCCTGCCGGGTGCCCCCGTCGCCCCCTGGTGGGCGACGCTCGCCGGCGCGCTGCTCGGCGTCGGCGCGCACCTGTGCAACGCGCTGCCCGACCTGGACGACGACCTCGCCGACGGCATCCGCGGTCTGCCGCACCGGCTCGGGCCGCGACGGTCGGTGCGGGTGGCCGGTGTGCTGCTGCTGTCGGCCGCGGTGGTGCTGGCCGTCGGACCGGGCTCGCCGGGCCGCACGTCGCTGCTCGTCGTCGCCGGCGCCGCCGTCGTCACCGGCCTGGGGCTGGTGCCCTCGCGGGCGGCCGGCAGCCGCGACGCCTTCCGCGCGGCGATCGTCGTCGCCGCGCTCTGCGTCGGGCTGCTGGTCGCGCGCGGGACGGCGCTGGTGGCCGGCTGAGCCGCACGCGGCCTCGGCCGGTGCGGGCAGGCGGGGCGCGGCCACGGCCTGGGACACTGGACGGCATGACCCGACGGCACCGCACGCACGCCGCCGGCGCCCTCGTCGTGCTGGCGCTGGGCGCATGCTCGTCCGGCGTCCGGCCCGACGCCGGACCGGTCGCGCTGCCGTCGGCCGTGGCCGCCTTCCACGGCGTCGAACCCGACGTCGCGGCCGGCCAGAGCGGACCGACGCGCCCGTCGTTCGTCCTGCGGGACACGGCCGGCAACCGCTACGACTTCGCCGCGCAGACGCGAGGCCGCCCGACGCTGCTGTACTTCGGCTACACCAGCTGCCCCGACGAGTGCCCCACCGCGCTCGCGGACATCGCCGGGGCGCTGCGCGCCACCCCGTCGGCCCTGCGCGACCAGGTGCGGGTCGTGTTCGTCACCACCGACCCCGCGCGCGACACCGGACCGGTCGTCCGCCGGTTCCTGGACCAGTGGTCGGACGGCTTCGTCGGGCTGGTCGGGACGCAGTCCGAGGTCGACGCCGCGCAGGTCGCCACCGGCATCACGGCGGCGGCCAGGGGCGGCGACGTCGAGACCGTCGCCGGCAAGCCCGACGAGCACGTGCACAAGCAGGGGACGGCCCCCCACCAGCACTTCGGACCGCTTGGATACGGTGTGGGCCACGCCAACGTCATCTTCGGGTTCGACGTCGCCGACCGGCTGCCGGTGCTGTACCCGGGCGGCGTCCGGCCCAGCGACATCGCCGCCGACCTCCCCCTGCTCGCCGCTGCACCCTCAGGAGACACCCCGTGAGCCCCCGTCACCGCACCGCCCTGACGGCGTCGCTCGCCGCCGGCCTGCTCCTCACCGCCACCGGCTGCGGGGTCGGCCGCTCGGCGCAGACCTATCAGGAGCGCACCGCCGCAGACTCCACCAGCCAGGCGGTGGGACTGCTGGACCTGCGCAACCTGGCCGTGCTGCCGCCGCTGGTCGGCGAGGTGCTGAGCACGGGTTCGAGCGCGCGGGCCGTCCTGACGGTCGTCAGCGACGACACCGAGCCGGACCGGCTGCTCTCGGTGAGCAGCCCCGCCGCCGGCACCGTCGTCGTCATCGTCAACGGCCGCACCGGGCAGGTCGTCGTGCCCCCGAAGGGTTCCACCGGCAACGCCGTCGAGCTGGTGCTGCAGGAGCTCACCGGTGACTTCCGGACGGGCACGTTCGTCCCGATGACGCTGCGCTTCGAGCGCAACGGCGCGGTCGACGTCCAGGTGCCCGTCAGGCTGACGGGACGCACCGAACGGCCGATCACCGGCGGGCCCGGCAACGCCGAGGGCGAGCCGGCGCTCGGGGGTCCCGCCGGCGGGCACGGTGAGGGCGCGGGCGAGGGCTGACGCGCGAGCCCCTGACCGGCTCGGCGGGGCGACCGCGTCCTGTCGTAGGTTCGCTCTAGTGTTCGAGGCGTGACCAGACCCGCCGCCCGTGCGTCCTCGCTGAAGACCTCCGCCCGCGACCGCCCCCAGCACCGCTGCGGCGAGTGCGGCGTCACGGTCGCCAAGTGGGTCGGGCGCTGCCCGCAGTGCCAGGCGTGGGGCTCGCTGGTCGAGGCCGCCTCCACCCGCGTCGCACCGGGGCTGCGCACCTCGGGCTCGGCGCCGGCCACCGCCGCGCAGCGGCTGTCGGAGGTGGCTGCCGACGCCACCCCGCGCACCCTGACGGGGCTCGCCGAGTTCGACCGGGTCCTCGGCGGCGGGCTGGTGGCGGGGCAGGTGGTGCTGCTGGCGGGCGAGCCCGGCGTCGGCAAGACCACCCTGCTCAGCACGGCGGCGCACACCATGGCGCGCTCGCACCCCGGATCGGTGGTGCTCTACGTGTCGGGCGAGGAGAGCGTCGAGCAGATCAGCGTGCGGGCCCGTCGCATCGGGGCGATCGACCCCGGCATCCTGGTGGCCGACGAGACCGACCTGGCCAGCGTGCTCGGACACATCGAGGCGCACGACCCGGTGCTGCTGATCGTCGACAGCGTGCAGGCGCTCGCCTCGCCGTCGATCGAGGGGCGTGCCGGGGGCATGGCCCAGGTGCAGGAGGTGACCGCTGTGCTCACCCGGGCCGCCAAGGCCCGCCGGATGCCGCTGTTGCTGATCGGTCAGTCGACCCGCGAGAACGCCGTCGCCGGGCCCCGCGCGCTCGAGCACATGGTCGACACGGTGCTCACCTTCGAGGGCGACAAGCACACCAGCCTCCGGCTGCTGCGCGCGGTGAAGAACCGGTTCGGGCCCACCGACGAGGTCGTCTGCTTCGAGCAGGCCGACGACGGCCTGCGTGAGGTGCGCGACCAGTCCGACCTGTTCCGCAGCCACCGCGAGGTCCCGGTCGCCGGCACCGCCGTGGCCATCACCGTCGAGGGACGGCGGGCGATGCCGGCCGAGGTGCAGGCGTTGGTGGCCGACTCCAGCGGCCATCCGCGGCGAGGGGTCACCGGCCTGGACAGCGCCCGCGTGGCGATGCTCATCGCCGTCACCGAACGGTGCGCGAAGGTCAAGCTCGCCGAGAACGACGTCTACGTCGCCACCGTCGGCGGCGCCAAGCTCTCCGACCCGTCCACCGACCTCGCCGTCTGTCTCGCCCTGGCCTCGGCGGTCTGGGACGCCGCGGTGCCCTTCGACGTCGTGGTCATGGGCGAGGTCGCGCTGTCGGGCGACATCCGCCCGGTCGGCCACCTGTCACAACGGGTGTCGGAGGCGGTCCGGCTCGGCTACGCGCGGATCATCGTCCCGCGGGGAGGCAAGCAGCGGCTGGGGCCGCAACCCAAGGGTGTGCTGGTCACCGAGGTGGGTCACCTCACCTCCGCACTCGAGGCGCTCCAGGGGTACGCGGTGGTGCGGCCGCTGCGCCGCCCCGGCTAGCCGGCTGCGGCTGCGGCTGCGGCTGCGGCTGCGGCTGCGGCTGCGGCTGCGGCTGCGGCACCATGGCGACATGACCTGGCGGCTCGTCCTCGGCGCCGGCGGTGGGCTCGTGCTGCTCTGGCTGGGTCTGCTCGTCGTGCTCTGGCGCTCGCGTCCCGACGACGCCCGGCTGCGCGACCTGCTGCGGCTGCTGCCCGACGTCGTCCGGCTGGTCTCCCGGCTGGCCCGCGACCGCACCCTCGCCCGCGGGGTCCGCTGGCGGCTGTGGGGGCTCCTGGCCTACCTCGCCTCGCCGGTCGACCTCGTGCCGGACGTGATCCCGGTGCTCGGCTACGCCGACGACGCGGTGCTGGTCGCGCTGGTGCTGCGCTCGGTGGTCCGTCGCGCCGGGCCGCAGGCGCTGCAGCGACACTGGCCCGGCTCGCCCGACGGCTTGGCCGCCGTCCTGCGCCTGGTCGCCCCTCGCCAGCAGTCCCGTCCCTCCCACCCCGACCGCCCGCTGCCGGGGTAGCCCCGCCAGGGCGCTCCCGAGGACGCGCGGGCGTCCCGTCTGGCGGGTACGGGACCGGAGCGGGCATCGGACCGGAGCGGGCACGGCAGCGGCACCTTCGCAGGGACGACACACACGCGTGACGTAGCCGTGACCGCGTCGGCGGGTCAGCGGCCCCGCGGCTGCCTAGACTCCGCGACAAAGACGCGCGCTCGAAAGGGGTCCGGAGCAGGTGGCCAGCACGGACGACCTGCTGCGCACGACGCTGGCCGCGGTCGCGCCCGGCACGGCCCTGCGCGACGGCCTCGAACGCATCCTGCGCGGTAACACCGGCGCGCTCATCGTGCTCGGCCACGACAAGGTCGTCGAGGGCGTGTGCACCGGCGGCTTCCAGCTCGACGTCGACTTCTCCGCCCAGCGGCTGCGCGAGCTGTCCAAGATGGACGGCGCGGTGGTGGTCACCGGCGACCTCGCCAAGATCGTGCGCGCCAGCGTCCAGCTCGTGCCGGACCCGAACATCGCGACCGAGGAGACCGGCACCCGGCACCGCACCGCCGAGCGGGTCGCCAAGCAGACCGGCAACCCCGTCATCAGCGTCAGCCAGTCGATGCGGATCATCGCGCTCTACGTCGGCGGACGTCGTTACGTCTTGGACGACAGCGCGTCGATCCTGTCGCGGGCCAACCAGGCGCTGGCCACGCTCGAGCGTTACAAGCTGCGCCTGGACGAGGTGGCCGGCACCCTGTCGGCGCTGGAGATCGAAGACCTGGTCACCGTCCGCGACGCCATGGCCGTCAGCCAGCGCCTGGAGATGGTGCGCCGCATCGCCACCGAGATCGAGGGCTACGTCGTCGAGCTGGGCACCGACGGGCGGCTGCTGTCGCTGCAGCTCGGCGAGCTGATGGCCGGCGTCGAGGGCGAGCGCGAGCTGGTCGTCCGCGACTACCTCGTCAGCGGCACCGGCCGGCGCACCCGCACGACCGACGACGCGCTGGAGGCGCTCGACGCGCTCTCTGCCGCCGACCTGCTGGACCTGTCGGCCGTCTCCCGCTGCGTCGGCTTCGCGGCGGGTCCGGAGGCGCTGGAGTCTGCGGTCAGCCCGCGCGGCTACCGGCTGCTGGCCAAGGTGCCCCGGCTGCCGGGGGCGATCGTCGACCGCCTCGTCGAGCACTTCGGCGGGTTGCAGAAGCTGCTCGCGGCGGGCATCGACGACCTGCAGATCGTCGACGGCGTGGGCGAGACCCGGGCGCGCGGCGTGCGCGAAGGGCTCTCCCGGCTGGCCGAGAGCTCGATCCTGGAGCGTTACGTCTGAGCCGAGACCCGGCCCCCGTCCGCGCGACGGCAGGTCAGGCGGGCGCGAACGAGCCCGCCCGGGCGCTGTCGACCATCGCGCTCAGATCGACGAGGAACACCAGCCCCCGGTCGCCGCGCAAGACCTGCAGCACATAGTCCGGCAGCACGCCCTCGACCGGCGCGCCGTCGCCCGAGGGGCGGAGCAGACCGTCCTCGACGACGGCTCGGACCTCGTCGACAGCCACCCCGACCGAGCCGGCCGGCCCACCCGAGAGCACCAGCACGTCCCCCCGGCCGTCGGCCACCGGACGCAGGTCGAGCACCGGCAGGGAGTCACCGCGCAGGTCGAGCACGCCGGCCAGCGGCGGCGTCATCCCGGGCAGGTCCTCGAGCCCGGACAGCCGGACGACCTCGCGCACCGTGCTCAGGGACGTCGCGTACTCGCGGGCGCCGAGCCGGAAGGTCACCAGACCGTTCACACGAACCTCCTCATGAGCTCTGCCGCACCGGCAGCTCGACGTCGGCCAGGCGCGCGCACAGCCTGGCCAGCTCCCTGGCGCTGCGGCCGCCGAGCTCGGGGGCGCCCGCGATGCCTGCCGTGTGCTCCAGGGTCGCCGCAGCCGCGCGGTACTCGCGAGCAGCGGCCGCGGGGTCGCCCGTGCGCCCCAGTGCCCCGGCCAGCAGGAAGTGGGCCAGCCCCGCCTCCGGCGCCAGATACACCGCCCGGCGCAGCGCCGTCAGCGCGACGACGTCCTGCCGCTGCTCGACCAGCGCCCGGCCGAGCAGGTAGTGCGCGTCGGCGCTCAGCGGCTCGCGCGTGGCAGCGAGGGCCGCGAGGCGGGCGGCGTCGGCATAGCGGCCGTCGGCCAGCGCCTCGCGCACGTCGCCGAGGCGGGCGTCCGTAGGTGGAGCGTCCGTTCGGCGTGGTCGCGCAGCCCTTGCCGCGGACGGCTCCGCGACGGTCATCCTCGCCGGCTCGTCGGTGCGGCGGGGAGCGGCGACCCGGGCAGCCGTCGCGGCGCTCTTCACCGGGGCAGCGGCGACCCCGTCCTCGCGCCGGTAGACGTAGGCGGCGCCCGTGTCCCTGCCGAGCGTGACCAGCCGGAACTGCTCGCTGACCTGCCAGAGCGTCTCGGAGTGCCCGAGGAACAGGTATCCCCCGTCGCGCAAGGAGGCGTGCAGCCGACCGACCAGCGTCCGGGTCGTCTCGCGAGAGAAGTAGATGGTCACGTTGCGGCACAGGACGAGGTCCAGGCACGTGCCGACGACGTCCTCGCGCACGAGGTTGTGGTGCCGGAGCTCGACCAGGTCGCGCACCTCCGGGCGCACCTCGAAGCGACCGTCCGGCAGCGCGTGGAAGAAGCGCTCGCGCTCGTGCTCGGTCGCCTGCTGCAGCGCCCGCGGTCCGTAGGTGGCCCGTCGGGCGGCGGCCAGCGCGCCCTGCGAGACGTCGGTACCGATCACGCGGACGTCCCACCCGCGGGTGGACGGCAGCAGCTCGCGGAGCATCATCGCGATCGTGTACGGCTCCTCGCCGGTGGAGCAGCCGGCGCTCCAGATCCGCAGCCGACGTCCACGCTGCTCCGCCTCGCGGAGCAGCTGCGGCAGCACGTGCGCCCGCAGCGCCCGCATCTGTGGGGGGTTACGGAAGAAGTGCGTCTCCTGGACGGTCAGCTCGTCCAGCAGAGCCTGCTGCTCGGCGGCGTCCGCGGCGACGAGGTCGAGGTAGTCACGCACGGCCGCCAGACCGGTGGCCGCCAGCCGCTCGCGCAACGAGTGGCCGAGGGACTCACGGCGGCTCGGCGCGAAGGCGAGCCCGGCGAGGTCGGCGACGAGCGTGCTCAGCCGGGCGAACTCCCTGTCGCTGAGCGCCAGCACCGGGCTCATCGCCCGCCTCGCACCGCGGCCAGGATGGCTGGGCCGATCGCCGGCAGCGGCAGCTGGCGCTCGACGGCGCCGAGCTGGTAGGCCGCTGCGGGCATCCCGTACACGGTGCTCGTCGCCTCGTCCTGGCCCAGCGTCAGGGCCCCGCTGCTGCGCATGGCGAGCAGCCCGGCCGCGCCGTCGCGTCCCATCCCCGTCAGCAGCACGCCCACGGCCTCCGACCCGACCGCCGACGCGATGCTGTGCAGCGTGGCGTCGATGCCGGGGACGTGGAACTGGCCCGGGTCCGGCGGCGTGGACGCCACCCGGAGACGGCTGTCCAGCACCAGCAGGTTCGCGCCGCTGGGGGCGAGGGTGACGGTGCCCGGCAGCAGCCGCGTCTGACCGGCGCCGACAGCGACCGTCATCGGCAGCAGGTCGTCGAGCCAGGAGGCGAGGCCGCTCATGAACCCCTCGGCCATGTGCTGCACGACCAGGACCGCCGCCCCCAGGTCCGCCGGCAGCGCCGCCAGCACCTGCAGCAGCGCCTGTGGTCCACCGGTGGAGGCGCCGATCGCGACCAGCGAGACCGTGCTGTCCCTCTGGTCTGCGTGCGCTGCGGTCGCCTGCCCGGTCGCGGCGACCCGCAGCCGACCGCGAGGGTGGGTGATGACCCGCACCCGCGCACAGACCCGCAGCCGGCGGCGCAGGACGTCGGCGTAGCCGTCCAGGGCACCACGGTCGTCCGGCGCCGGGGTGGCGAGCACGTCGACCGCGCCGGCCGCGATCGCCTCCAGCGCCCGACTGCCCTGCTGCCCGGGGGCGACGCCGTTCGGGTGCGCGCTGTAGCCCAGGATCGGCGTGGGGTGCGCGCTCATGATCCGCTCGATCGCGTCCAGGCCGGTGCCGAGCGGCAGATCGAGGTCCATCAGCACGACGCTGGGGCGTAGCCGGGTCACCAGGGCCACGGCTTCACGGCCGCTCCGGGCTTCGCCCACCACGCTGAACCCCGGGTCCACCTCCACCGCGGTGCGCAGGAAGCGCCGCTGCGCGGCCGAGTCGTCGACCACCAGGACCGTCGCCGGGGCGCCGCTCGCGAGCGCCGTCACCGCTGCCGCCGCGGCGCGCCGGACGCGGCCGGCACCTGAGGTCGGTGTCGTAGCGGGGACCTCACGCGCGGTGCTTCGACGGGCCGGTGCGCTTCCTTGAGGCGAGCGGGGCTTGCCTGCCTCAGCCGGTGAGCCGGAACGCCCTGCCCTGGAAGCTGAGCTGTCCGACCCGGCCGTCGACCCGGTAGGTGCCGGCTCGGGCCGCCGTCTGGTCGCCCGGGCACCCCGGCGCCGAGCGGCTCCCGGTCCAGGTCGCGCTCACGGTCTCGGCGACTCCGGGGGCCAACGTCCGCAGCGCGATCGGTCCGCCGGGCGCGCAGTCGTCGCTGGACCAGATGCGGTCGCTGCCGGAGAACACGATCACCTCGACGGCAGCCTGACCGAGGTCGCGCGTGCAGGGCTCGGAGCCGGTGTTGGTGATCTGCAGGCTCAGCCGTGGACGGTCGCCGACGGGGTAGCTGCTCTGCTCGGCGGAGGCCTGCAGCGTCAGGGCTTCCGGCTGGCAGGGCCCGACCGTCGGGCTCGGCGGGGCGCTGGCGGCCGTCGGTCCGATCAGGACGCTCGGCCTCACCTCGGGGGCGGTCCGGACCCGATCGTCGCCCGTGGACAGCCCGGCGGCCAGGCTGGCCGACACAGCCAGCAGGACGAGCACCCCGGCGAGCACGAGCGCGCGACGCCACCAATATGTCTGGGCGGGCTCCGGACCGACCGGCCGCCAGTGCAGCGCCATCGCGGGCAGCCTAGCGGGGACGTCCAGCCACGGCAGCCGCGGGAGACAGCGAGCGGCGGCGTGCGGGAGACGGCGAGCGGCAGCGTGCGGGAAGCGGCGTGCGGCGGTGCGCAGGCGGCGGGCGTGCGGCGGTGCGCAGGCGGCGCCCCTTCCCGGGCGAGCGCACCTACCCTGCGTCAGTGCCTCCTACGACGCAGCTCGCCGACCTGGTCACGGCCTGGTACGCCGACGCCGCCCGGGACCTGCCGTGGCGCGGCCCGGACGTCGACGCCTGGGCGGTGCTGGTCAGCGAGGTCATGCTCCAGCAGACGCCCGTGGCGCGCGTGCTCCCCGCCTGGACGGCCTGGCAACGGCGCTGGCCGACCCCGGCAGCGCTGGCCGCCGACGAACCCGGCGAGGCGGTGCGCGCCTGGGGCAGGCTGGGGTATCCGCGACGGGCGCTCCGGCTGCACGCCGCGGCGACCGCGGTCGTGTCACAGCACGGCGGGGTGCTGCCGGCCGAGCTGGACGCTCTGCTGGCGCTGCCCGGGGTCGGCGACTACACCGCGCGGGCCGTGCTGGCTTTCGCGCACCGACAGCGGGTGCCGGTCGTCGACACGAACGTGCGGCGCGTCGTGGCACGCGCCGTCGAGGGCGTCGCCGACGCGCCGGTCACCCGTCGCGACCTGGCGCTGGTCGAGGCCCTGCTCCCGGCGGCCGGCGACGCCGCGGCACTCGCGTCGGTCGCCCTGATGGAGCTCGGCGCGCTGGTCTGCACCGCCCGGGCGCCACGGTGCGCCGACTGTCCGGTGCGGGAGGAGTGCGCCTGGTCGACCGCGGGCAGCCCACCGCTGGCCACGCCCGTGCGCCGGCCCCAGGGCTACGCCGGTACCGACCGTCAGGTGCGCGGTCGGTTGCTGGCGGTGCTCCGGGACAGCCCCGGTCCTGTCCCCGACGAGCTGCTCAGCCAGGCGTGGGACGAGCCGGTGCAGCGAGGGCGGGCCCTGGCCGGGCTCGTCACCGACGGGCTGGTCGAGCCGCTGGCGGACGGTCGCTACGGCCTCCCGAGGAGCGCGCGCGACGTCGGGACGCTCAGCGCCGGTCGTCCCGCGTAGCCAGCAGCTGCCGGGCGACGTCCGCGAGCTCGACCAGCCGGTCCTTGCGCAGGTAGCCGTCGATCTCGGCAGCCGCCGTCGCTACCTCGGCCAGGTCCAGCGCCGTGCACAGCAGCACCACCACGCCGGGGAAGGCGGCCTTGAAGGCCGGGGCGGCCGCCACGCCGGTCAGCTCGCCCTCGAGCTGGTTGTCGAGCAGCAGCAGGTCGGGCATCGTGGTGCGGACCAGCTCGATGCCCTCCTCGGCGCTGGCGGCGCTACCGACCAGCTCGAGGTCCGGCTCGGTCGAGAGCAGGATCTCCACGACGCTGCGGATCGTGGGGTCGTCCTCGACGAGCACGACTCTGGCCGTCACGAGGCCCGAGCCTGTTCCTGCGGCGGCAGGTGTGCCGGAAAGGTCACCCAGAACGTCGCTCCTTCGCCGGGCCGCGAGCTGACGCCCAGCAGCCCGCCGTGCGCCCGCACCAGCCGCCGGACGATAGACAGGCCTCGTCCTCCGCCGGCTGGCCCGCTCCTGAGGCCGGCGCTGGTGTGCACGCCCGGCGCGAACAGGCCCGCCTGCTCGTCCTCGGCGATGCCCGGACCCAGATCGCGCACGTCCAGCCGCACCTGGTCCCCCTCGGCGCGGACGGTCACCGTCACCGGACCGGCGTGCCCCGCGTAGGTCAGCGCGTTGCCGACCAGGTTGTCCAGCACCGCCCGGACCTGCTCGGCGTCCCCGGCAAGCACCTGCGGCGCCCCGGGCTCGCGCTGGACGACGACCGCCTGCTCCCGACCGCTCATCACCGCTGCGTCGCGCCGGACCTGCTCCAGCAGCGAGACGACGTCGACGACCTGCCACCGGAGCGCGGCGCCGGGAGCGTCCTCGCGATCCTCGACCAGCAGGGTGGCGCTGAAGGCCTCGATGCGGTCGAAGGCCACCGTCAGTCCGGCCACCGCGGTGCTCACCTGCTCCGGCGACATCCGGTCCAGCCGGGTGGCCAGCAGACTGGCGTAGCCCTTGCCGGCGCCCAGCGGGGTGCGGATGTCGTGCCGGGCGGCGTCCATGAGCTCCTGCCGCCGCCGCACCGTGGCCTGCCGGTCCTCCGCCGCCTGGGCCCAGCGGATGGCGACCACGATGAACGCCGCCAGGTCGGTCAGCAGCGACTCGTCGAGCGCGTCGAACGCCGGTCGCTCGGGGCTGTTCGCGACGGCCACCTCGCCGATGACCTGCCCGGCGACGATCAGCGGGATGGCGATCAGCGGTCCGATGGGCGGATGGACGCCCGGCAGACCGACACCTGCGGGATGGCCTCGGATGTCCGACAGGCGCGCGGGAGCGTGCGAGTCGATGGGCACCGCCAGCAGCCCGACCGCGCGCGGCATCCGCGGCGGGAACAGGTGGCGGGGAGCGTCGTAGACGAAGTGGCTGGACTCGGTGGCGCTTCCCTCGCGCAGCAGCAGCAGGGCGCTGAAGTCGGCCCCCGCCAGCTGCTTGGCCTCGGTGACGAGCGTCTGCAGGGTCGCGGCCAGGCTCCGCGGCCCCGTCATCACCTCCTGCGACAGCCGGGCGATGCGTCGCAGCCCGGCCTCGCGGCGCACGACCGCGGTGACGTCCTGGAGCACCAGGACGTCCTGCTCGCCCAGCAGCCGGTGGGTGGCGTCGACCACGCCGACAGGGTCCAGCAGCAGCCGCTGCGACGGCCCGACGGAGGGCAGGCGCAGCAGCAGGTCCAGGTAGGCGTCGGCGCCGGTGACACCGCCGGTCCGCGCCTGCGCCTCGGAGGTGCCGAACAGCTGCTCGGCGGCAGCGTTCCAGGCCACGATGCGGCGGTCCTCGAGCACGATGACGGCGTCGCTCGTGATGCCGAACAACATGCCGATGACGTCGTCGCGCACCGCGTCCATCGCGCTCCTTCCGTGGCCGCCGAACCTACCCCGCTGCCGCAGACGTCGGAGGCTCCCGGCGCGCGCTGCCCTCGCCTGCGACGGCGCGGGCGTCCTTCCAGCGGTAGACCGCTCGCACCAGCCAGACCAGCGCCGGCACCCGCTGAGCCACCAGGCAGACGCGGCGGCCGAGCAGCACCCCGGCCCAGGGCGTCGCGACGACCAGGAACCCCGGCAGGGCGTAGCGCAGGGGGGTCAGCACCACCCCCGCTGCTTCACCCACGCGAGGCGCCGAGACTGCCGAGACCGCCGACGCCCCACCGGGGGCTGCGCCGCAGACAAGGCCGGCCCCGGCCCCGGCCGGGTTGCTGAGGTCGAGGCTCGCCAAGGACGCGACCGAGTGCACGCACGCCGCAGGGGCGACCCCCCGGACGGAGGTCGCCCCTGCGGGACGCGCGGTGCGGGCCTCGCCGATGCCTAGTCCGACGCCGGCGGGTTGCCGGCGCTGGGCCCGGCCGGGGCGCCGGCGCCACCGGTCGCGGCGAGGTCGGCCGGCAGCTCGTCAGGCACCGAGCTCGGCTTCGCCTCCCCGCGGAAGACGAACTTCGCGTCGTCGCCCTCACCCTCGACGTCGACCACGACGATGTTGCCCGGCAGCAGCGTGCCGTAGAGGATCTGCTCGGAGAGCTGGTCCTCGAGCTCGCGCTGGATCGTGCGGCGCAACGGACGGGCGCCGAGGACCGGGTCGTAGCCCTTCTTGGCGAGCAGCTTCTTACCCGCGGTCGTGACCTCCAGGCCCATGTCCTTGGCCTTGAGCTGACCGTCGAGCCGCGCCAGCATGAGGTCGACGATCGTGAGGATCTGGTCCTCGGTGAGCTGGTGGAACACGACGATGTCGTCGATGCGGTTCAGGAACTCCGGGCGGAAGTGCTGCTTGAGCTCGTCCTGCACCTTGGTCTTCATGCGCTCGTAGGCGCCGGTGCTGTCGTTGTCCTTCTGGAAACCGAGGTTGAAACCCTTGGAGATGTCGCGGGTGCCCAGGTTTGACGTCATGATCAGCACGGTGTTCTTGAAGTCGACGACCCGACCCTGGGAATCGGTCAGGCGACCGTCCTCCAGAATCTGCAGGAGCGTGTTGAACACGTCCGGGTGCGCCTTTTCGACCTCGTCGAACAGCACCACCGAGAACGGCTTGCGGCGCACCTTCTCGGTGAGCTGCCCACCCTCCTCGTACCCGACATAGCCGGGGGGTGAGCCCACCAGGCGGCTGACCGTGTGCTTCTCCATGTACTCGCTCATGTCGAGCAGGATCAGGCTGTCCTCGTCGCCGAACAGGAACTCGGCGAGCGTCTTGGACAGCTCGGTCTTCCCGACCCCGGACGGCCCGGCGAAGATGAACGAGCCACCCGGGCGCTTGGGGTCCTTCAGGCCGGCGCGGGTGCGTCGGATCGCCTGCGAGACCGCCTTGATGGCCTGCTCCTGGCCGATGACGCGCTTGTGCAGCTCGTCCTCCATGCGCAGCAGCCGAGCGGTCTCCTCCTCGGTGAGCTTGAACACCGGGATGCCCGTCCAGATCGCGAGGACCTCGGCGATCTGCTCGTCGTCGACCTCGGCGACGACGTCCATGTCGCCGGCCTTCCACTCCTTCTCGCGCTGGGCCTTCTCGCCGAGCAGGGTCTTCTCCTTGTCGCGCAGCGAGGCGGCCTTCTCGAAGTCCTGCGCGTCGATCGCGGACTCCTTGTCGCGACGCACGTTGGCGATGCGCTCGTCGAACTCGCGCAGGTCCGGCGGCGCGGTCATGCGACGGATGCGCATGCGCGAACCGGCCTCGTCGATGAGGTCGATGGCCTTGTCCGGCAGGAACCGGTCGCTGATGTAGCGGTCGGCCAGGGTGGCGGCAGCCACCAGCGCGCCGTCGGTGATGGACACGCGGTGGTGGGCCTCGTAGCGGTCGCGCAGGCCCTTGAGGATCTCGATCGTGTGGGCCAGGCTCGGCTCGCCGACCTGGATCGGCTGGAAGCGGCGCTCGAGCGCGGCGTCCTTCTCCAGGTGCTTGCGGTACTCGTCGAGCGTGGTGGCCCCGATGGTCTGCAGCTCACCGCGGGCCAGCATCGGCTTGAGGATGCTGGCGGCGTCGATGGCGCCCTCGGCCGCGCCGGCACCGACCAGGGTGTGCAGCTCGTCGATGAACAAGATGATGTCGCCGCGGGTGCGGATCTCCTTGAGGACCTTCTTCAGCCGCTCTTCGAAGTCACCGCGGTAGCGGCTGCCGGCGACCAGCGCGCCGAGGTCGAGGGTGTACAGCTGCTTGTCCTTGAGCGTCTCGGGCACCTCGCCCTTGACGATCGCCTGCGCGAGACCCTCGACGACGGCGGTCTTGCCGACGCCGGGCTCACCGATGAGGACCGGGTTGTTCTTGGTGCGCCGCGACAGCACCTGCATGACCCGCTCGATCTCCTTCTCGCGCCCGATGACCGGGTCGAGCTTGGACTCGCGCGCAGCCTGGGTGAGGTTGCGGCCGAACTGGTCGAGCACCAGCGACGTCGACGGCGTTCCCTCGGCGGGCCCGCCGGCGGTCGCGGACTCCTTGCCCTGGTAGCCGCTGAGCAGCTGGATGACCTGCTGGCGGACCCGGTTGAGGTCGGCGCCGAGCTTGACCAGCACCTGGGCGGCGACGCCCTCGCCCTCGCGGATGAGCCCGAGCAGGATGTGCTCGGTGCCGATGTAGTTGTGGCCCAGCTGCAGTGCTTCGCGCAGGCTCAGCTCCAGGACCTTCTTGGCGCGCGGGGTGAAGGGGATGTGCCCGGACGGGGCCTGCTGGCCCTGACCGATGATCTCCTCGACCTGGCTGCGGACGCCCTCCAGCGAGATGCCCAAGGACTCCAGCGCCTTCGCGGCGACGCCCTCGCCCTCGTGGATCAGCCCGAGCAGGATGTGCTCGGTGCCGATGTAGTTGTGGTTGAGCATCCTGGCTTCTTCTTGGGCCAGGACGACCACGCGGCGGGCTCGGTCGGTAAATCGCTCGAACATGGCTGTCGCTCCTCACGGGGCGGGGACGTCGTTCCCGTCGTCCTTCGCACACTAGCCCCGGTGGCCCGCCCCTGTCGGGTGAGCCGCCCGTTACTGGGGGTCTGGTCCTACGCCCTGTGCAACCCCCCGCCCGGATGCGGCGTTCCCCGCCCGCCGTCCGCCCGCAGCGAACGCCGGACGGCGGGCGCGGGACGGACGGCGCAGGTCTGCGGACGCGACGCGTCGCGCAGGCGCCAGGTCAGTGGGCGGCTTCGTAGGCCGCGAGGACGTCGGCCTTCAACCGGCCGCGCTCGCTGACCTCGTGACCGTTCTTGCGGGCCCACTCCCGGACCGCCTGGACGCGCTCGCGGTCGCTGCCGGCGGCTGCCGGCCGCGCGCTCGGACGTCCGCTGCTGCGCTTGACCGGTGCGCGCCCGGCGCGGCGCGCGCCTCCTACGTAGGTCGCGAACGCGTCGCGCAGCTCGGCGGCATGATCGGCGCACACGTCGATCTCGTACGCGGCGCCGTCCAGACCGAAGGCGACGGTCTCTTCCCCCTCGACGTCTTCGTCGTGCAGATCACAGACCAGAACTACAGAAACTCGCTGAGCCACAATATCTCCTTCAAGATTTATCGGCCGTGGGTCAGGACGCCCGATAATGCCTCTCCCCTGGGACACGAGAAAAACATTACCGCTTTATTCCGATAAATCAAAGACGACGAGCGCCGCTTATGCCGGAGCGCGGCGAACCACGACCTGCTGGCGCGCCTGTCCGGTGCTCAGACGCCGACGCGCGGCGCCGGTACCGAGGCCAGCAGGCCCAGCACCGAGGCGGCGGGCACGGCGCGCGACCACAGGAAGCCCTGCGCCATCGGGCAGCCCAGCGCGAGCAGGCGCTCGGCCTGAGCCGCCAGCTCGACACCCTCCGCGACCACCGACATGTGCAGGCTGCCGGCCAGCGACAGCACGGCGGTGGCCAGCGCGGCCTGCCTCGGTCCCAGATGGATGTCACGGACGAAGGCGCGGTCGATCTTGATGATGTCGACCGGCATCCGTTGCAGCGCGCCGAGCGCGCTGTAGCCGGTCCCGAAGTCGTCGAGCGCCACGCGCACGCCGAGCGCCCGCAAGGCCGCGAGCCGCTGCCCCGCGAGCACAGGGTCGCGCACCAGGGCCGTCTCGGTGATCTCGATGACGAGCATCTGCGGCGGCAGACCGGCCGCCTGCAGGGCAGCGCGGACGTCGTCGACCAGACCGTCGTCAGCGAGCTGCACCGCGGAGACGTTCACCGACAGGCTCGGGGCGTGCGAGAGCTCGCCTCTGGCCGCGGCGCGGTACCACTCGCCGGCCGTCCGACACGCGGCGTGCAGGATGCTGTGGCCGAGCCGGGTGACCAGGCCGCACTCCTCGGCCATCGGGACGAAGTCGCCCGGCGACACGTCGGTGCCGTCGGCGCGGCGCCAACGGGCCAGCGCCTCGAACGAGGTCACGCGGCCGCTCTCGAGCTCGACCACGGGCTGGAACCACGGCACGACCTCGTCGTTGTCCAGGGCCGAGCGCAGCTGCGCCTCCAGGGACACCCGCGCCAGCAGCACCTCGCGCATCGCCGGCACGAAGACCCGCCCGGTGCCCTCGACGCCGTCCCGTCCGACGGTCCGGCTGGCCTGCTTCGCCGCGTACATGGCCACGTCGGCGTTGCGCAGCAGGTCCTCGGGGGTGTCGCCGTCGACGGCCAGCACGATGCCCAGGCTGGCCGAGACCTCCACCGCGCCGGCGGCCAGGGAGACCGTCCCGCAGACGACCGACAGCAGCCTGCGGACCTCCTGCAGGGCCTGCTCGGGCGTCAGCTCACCCACGAGCACGATCGCGAACTCGTCGCCACCGAGCCGGGCCGCCGTCCAGCCCGCCGGCAGGTAGCGGCTCAGCCGCTCCGCGACGTGACGGAGCAGCTCGTCGCCGGCCGCATGGCCGCGGCTGTCGTTGACGGCCTTGAACCCGTCCAGGTCCAGCAGGGCCACCCCGACGGGGGAACCGCCGCAGAGCGCCTCGTCGATGCGCGCGAACAGCACCGTCCGGTTCGGCAGGCCGGTCAGGGGATCGGTCTCGGCGAGCGTCCGCAGCTGCACCGTCCGCTGGTCGACCAGCCGCCCGAGGTCGGCGTACAGCCTGCCGTTCTCCAGGAGCGCCCAGACCTGTCGCAGCATCAGGATGAGCACGATGACGAACATCAGCAGCAGGGTGAACCGGTCCAGCCGGCCCTGCAGCCGCTGGACCCAGGACGACGCGATCGCCAGCAGGGCCGGGGCCAGCGGCAGGGCAGCGCTCAGCACCGACGGCGACGGCGCAGGCCGGTCCTGCGGCTCGGCCGGGGCGCTGCGCTGCAGCTGTGCGCCGGCGGCCACCAGCAGGAACCCGATGCCCCACGCGGCGTCGACCGGGTTGCCCGGCAGCCAGGTGCCGGACTGCGCCAGCACGCCGTAGACGAGGTGCCCGGCGACGCCGAGCAGCATGCCACCGGCCACCAGCAGCAGCGGCCGCGCGTCGCCGCGGCGGGTGTTGCCCAGCAGCAGCAGCAGGACGCTGAGCACGACGACGTCCAGGACCGGGTAGCCCAGCCCGAGCACCTGCGCAGGACCCAGCCGCTCCGTCGTGACGTAGGCGTCGCGGAGCACCAGGTGCCAGGTCAGCAGCAGCAGCCCGGCCGAGACCAGCACCGCGTCGAGCAGCAGCCGGACGCGGCCGTGCAGGATCGTCGGTGCCCCGGGGTGCACGAGCAGGGCGAGGATCGCCAGCGGCGCCGCCGCGACGTACCCGACGTCGGGCAGCCCCGGGAACGGGACCTGCTGGCCCAGGACGACCTCGTGCGTCACCCAGGCGGCCTGTCCGCCGGCCCAGGTCAGCGCCCAGGCGCCGAGCAGCAGCCAGCAGCGGCGCATCCGGCCGGTCAGCCTCCGGGCGCTCCACAGGCAGCAGGCACCGGCGAACAGCGGCGCGGCGAGGTTGCCGACGTCGTCGACCACGACCGCGGTGCGGGTACCGGGAACCGACAGCAGCACGGTGAGATAGGCGACGGCCAGCCCGCCGACGACCGTCCACAGGGCCGTCTGAGCGACACGACGATGATCACTCACGTTGGCTCCATCGGCACCTGACGCCACGACTACACCTTTAGGGGCAGGACACCGACGTGCCGACGCGGTCGCTGTGCCGACGACCACCGGTCGAGCGCTCCGCCTGGGCCGAGGTCGATCCGAGCTGCTGTCAGCCTCGGTCCGCCTCCGGACGCAGCAGCGGGAACAGGATCGTCTCGCGCACGGGCTGGCCGGTCAGCAGCATCACCAGGCGGTCGATGCCCATGCCCTGTCCACCGGTGGGGGGCATGCCGTACTCCAGGGCGCGCAGGAAGTCCTCGTCGAGCTGCATCGCCTCGGGGTCGCCGCCGGCAGCCTTGATGCTCTGCTCGGTCAGCCGACGGCGCTGCTCCACCGGGTCGACCAGCTCGGAGTAGCCGGTGGCCAGCTCGGTGCCGGCCACGACGAGGTCCCACGCCTCGGCCAGCCGGGGGTCGTCGCGATGGTCGCGGGCGAGCGGGCGGGCGCTGACGGGGTAGTCGCGCACGAACGTCGGCTGCAGCAGCGTGTGCTCGACGAGCTTCTCGTAGAGCTCGAGCACGACCTCCCCTGCGTCCCAGCCGGGCTGCAGGACCACCTCGTGCGCGGCCGCGAGCGCGACGACCTCCGCCAGCGGGGTGTCGGCGTCGACCGTCGTGCCGACGGCAGCGCTCACCAGGCCGTGCAGGGTGGCGTCGCGCCACGGCTGCTCGAGGTCGATCTCGCCGCCCTGGCCGTCCGGGACGGTGGTGCGGCCGGTGCGTCGGGCGGCCTCCAGCACCATCTCGCGGGTGAGCGCGGCGACGGTGTCGTAGTCGCCGTAGGCCTCGTAGAACTCCAGCATCGTGAACTCGGGCGAGTGGGTGGAGTCGACGCCCTCGTTGCGGAAGATGCGTCCGATCTCGAAGACCTTGTCGACGCCACCGACGACGAGCCGCTTGAGGTACAGCTCGAGCGCGATGCGCAGCGTCATGTCCTGGTCGAAGGCGTTCAGGTGGGTGTGGAACGGACGTGCCGCGGCACCCCCGTGCACGGTCTGCAGGACGGGCGTCTCGACCTCGACGAAGCCGTGCCCGTGCAGGGTGTCGCGGACCGCCCGCACGACCTCGGCGCGGTCGCGCACCATCCGGCGGCTGTCCGCGTTCACCACCAGGTCGACGTAGCGCTGCCGCACCCGCAGCTCGGGGTCGGTGAGGCCGTGGTGCTTGTCGGGCAGCGGCCGCAGCGCCTTGCTGGTCATCGTCCATGCGCTCGCGAGCACGCTCAGCTCTCCCCGCCGGCTGCTGAGCACCTCGCCGGTGACCGCGACGTGGTCGCCGAGGTCGACGTCGGTCTTCCAGGCGGCGAGCCGGTCCGCGCCCACGCCGTCCAGGCTGATCATCACCTGCAGCGTGGCGTCGCCCTCCTGCAGGCTCGCGAAGCACAGCTTGCCGCCGTGGCGGCTGAGCACGACCCGCCCGGCGACGCTGACCTGCTCGCCGCTGCTGGTGTCGGTCTCGAGCGCGCCCCAGGTCTCGCGCACCTGTGCCAGGCGGTGCGTGCGCGGAGCGCCCAGCGGGTACGGCGGCGTGCCGGCGGCCAGCAGGCGATCGTACTTCTCCCGCCGGACCCGCTGCTGCTCGGGAAGGTCGACGGGCTGCTGGCTCATCCCGCCGAGGGTAGGGGGTCGTGCTCCTGCGGGGCTGCAGGGTCTGGAGCCGGCTCGTCCGGGCGCGACACCGGACTGTCACCCGGGTGTCCTAGCGTCAGGGGATGGACAGCACCCAGTGGAGGGAGCGGGCCGGTTCGTTCGGGCCCGCCGCAGTCGTCTACGACCGGTCTCGGCCGTCCTACCCGGTGGAGGCGGTGCGCTACGTGCTGCCCGAGGGGGTGAACCGGGTGCTGGACCTCGCCGCCGGCACCGGCAAGCTCACCGGCGTCCTGCTCGACCTCGGACTGGACGTCGTCGCGGTCGAGCCGTCCGCCCAGATGCGCGAGCTGATCCCCGCCCGGGCCCAGGTCCTGGACGGCACCGCCGAGAGCATCCCGCTGCCCGACGGCTCGCTGGACGCCGTGCTGGTCGGGCAGGCCTTCCACTGGTTCGACACCGCGGCGGCGCTGACCGAGATCGCCCGGGTGCTGCGGCCGGGCGGCACCCTCGGGCTGCTCTGGAACGTGCGTGACGACTCGCCCGAGTGGGTGCGCGCGGTGTGGGACCTGTTCGCGGAAGACACGGTCGACGGCGCTCCCTTCCAGAGCCAGTCCGGCCTCGGGGCGCCTGCCCTGGAGCTGTTCGACAACAGCCAGCAGCTGGACGCCGACCTGCTCGTCGACCTGGTGGCCTCCCGCTCTGCGGTGCTGACGATGCCCGACGCCGAGCGCACGGCCGTGCTGGAGCGCGCCCGCGAGCTGGCGCCGGACGACGACACCTTCGACCTGGACTACCGCTGCGAGGCCTGGCGGTCGGTCCGCGCCTGAGCCTGGGGGCGGGCTGACCGCGCTCGCGCTCGGTCCTGCGGGTTCAGGCAGGTGCCAGCACCTCGACGCGATTGCCGCTCCCGTCGGCGGTGTGGAAGCGCTCATACCCCTCCAGCGTGTGCCGTTGCCCCTCGTCGATCGCGAAGCCGAGCGTGCGCAACCGCTCCGCCGCCTCGTCCAGGGCCGGGACGTCGACCACGACGAACGCAGGGTGCGCCTTGCGGGCCGGCACGAACGGGTCCTCGACGCCGACGTGCACCTCGGCCGTGATCTCGCCGTCGTCGGCCAGCGCACGGAACCAGGCGCCACCGCGGGCGGCAAGCTCCGGCGGCTTGGCCACCTCCGTCAGACCGAGCCCGTCGGCGTAGAAGCGACGCGCGGCGTCCTCCGCCTGCGGCGGGCAGGCGACCTGGACGTGGTGCAGCCTCATCGCTGGCTCGCCTCCTGTGCGGTCCGGACGAGACCTCCTCACCCGGATCCGGCCCGACCGTAGTCGCTGCCAGCGCCCACCCGGGGTGGCGCGCTCTGGACGCGGCACACAGGCCGGCCGGGACGTGCGGTCCAGTCGTGCTGAGGGCCGTCGGCCCGGGTCGACCGTGCTCACCGAAAGTCACCAGCCAGACCCGCGGATCGGTGGGGTTGCTCCTTGCACGCCACCGAAGGCCTGCCTGCGCCGCAGCTCAGACCGCACCCGTGGTTCCACCGGGACCGCTAGCACGTGTCCTCTGTCCTGCGGGAAGTGCTTGACCTTCACCACCGTTCTGGTAGTATCGAACATGTGTTCGAATCCGATCGCAGTCACGTTGCAGGTTCCCTGCTGCTTGCCGCGCCGTCGTCGGACGTCTCGCCGGCAGTCCGGACGCTGCTCCTGGGCGTCGAAGCCGTCGCGGCGCAGGTCCCGGCGGACCTCTCCGCGTCCGTCGCCCTGGCCGACACCGCCGCCCTGCTCGCCTTGGGTGAGCGGCTGCGGGCGTTGACGCTGGGGCGGTTGGCCGATGTCGACCTGCGGCGGTTGCACGAGGCCGACGGCGCACCGTCCACCCCCGCGTGGGTCGCCGCACAAGGCACCAGCCTGGGCGCCGGCGAGGTCGCGCTGGCCCGGCGGATGACGACCTTGCCGTGCCTACGGTCCGCGGTCGAGACCGGGCTGCTCAGTGTCGCCGTCGCCGCCAGGGTCGCCGCCGCCCTGGTCACCGTCCGGCGCTTCGTCGACCGGCCGGACGGACGCATCGACGGCCAGGACGGCGAAGCCGTCGTGCAGGCTGTCGTCCTCGACGGCGTCCGGCAGCTGGTCCTCCAGAGCTGGGCCGGACTCGACGACGACGACCCACGCCTGAGCTCGCTCCTCGCCCAGCTCCAGGACATCGCGGACCTGCCCTCGAGCCAGGCAGCCCGGCTGGAAGGCGCCTTCGTCCTGCTCGCCAGCCACCTCGAGTCCGCCCAGGTCGGCCCCGCACTCGCCCGGCTCGTCGACGCCGTCGTCCCGAGCCTGCTCGAACGCAAGGCCGCTGATCAGCACGCCCGCCGCGGTCTGAGCCTCCGTCGTCACAGCGACGGCAGCGGCTGGTACGTCAGCACCGGCGAGCTCGACCTGGAGACCGGTGAGCTCCTGCACACCCTGCTGACCGCCGAGATGAGCGTCGACCCGGACAACCCGCTCGACACCGACGCCTACCGGGCGGCCCGCGCCGACGGCTGGAGCTCCGCGGACGGCGCCGACGGCCTGGTCGGCACACCCCCCGACCCCGCTGCCGCCGGATCCTCGACCCCCGAGCACGACCCGGGCGATCCGCTGTTCGGCGACGGCTGGTGTCCCGGGCCCCGCACCCTGGCGCAACGTCGGCACGACGCCCTCCGCAACGGACTGCGGCGCCATCTGAGCTCCGGCGCCACCGGACGACGCGGCAAGACTGCCCCGCAGATCCAGGTCACCGTCGGCCTGGACAGCCTCCACGGCGCCCCCGGCACCCTCGGGGCCGTCGCCGCTTCCGGAACCGTCCTGCCCCGCAGCCTGGTCCGTCGCTGGTGGTGCGACAGCGCCGTCACCCGCTTCGTCCTCGGCCTCGGCGGCAGAGTGGTGCAGACCAGCCACACCGAACGCACCCTCAAGGCCCACGAACGACACGCCAAGGCTGTCGAGACCGGCGGTCACTGCCAGGGCTCCGGCTGCACCCGCGGGCCCGGACATCCGCTCATCCCCCACCACGCCACCCCCTGGGCTGCCTCCCGCACCACCAGCGTCACCGACACCGTCCTGCTCTGCGAACAGACCCACCACCTGCTCCACACCGGCCACCCCGTCAGGCTCAAGGACGGCCGGTGGCTCGACGCACACGGCTGGCGCCGGAAACCGGTCTTCTGACGTGGACCTCCACCGAGCCAGGGAGCAGGTACGGCGAGTCAGCAGTTCTTCTCGTAGACCAAGCGCAGACCGTGCAGGGTGAGGTCGGGCTCATGATGGTCCAGCGTCTCGCAGACGGTGATCATGAGATGCGACAGGCCGCCGGTGGCCAGCACCACCGGCCGCTCACCGAGCTCGTCGGCGATGCGCGCGACCATGCCGTCGACCTGACCGGCGAAGCCGTAGAGCAGGCCAGACTGCAGTGCCTCCGCCGTGGTCTTGCCGATGACCGAGCGGGGCTCGACCAGCTCGACCTTGAACAGCCGGGCCGCCCGGGCGGCCAGGGCGTCCACGCTGATCTCGATGCCCGGCGCGAGCGCGCCGCCGAGGAACTCGCCCTTCGCGCTCACCACGTCGAAGTTGGTCGAGGTACCGAAGTCGACGACCACGGCCGGGCCGCCGTAAAGGGTGTGGGCGGCGAGCGTGTTGACGACGCGGTCCGGGCCCACCTCTCTAGGGTTGTCGTACAGCAGCGGCACCCCCGTCTTCACACCGGGACCGACGATGACGGTCGGCACGTCGGAGAAGTAGCGGTCGAACATGCGCCGCAGCTCGTCCAGCACGCTCGGGACGGTCGAGCAGACGGCCACCCCGTCCGGCGCCGGGTGCCCCTGCAGCAGCCCGCGGAACATCAGCGCGAGCTCGTCCGCAGTGACCCGCTGATCGGTCTTGAAGCGGTAGGAGTCGTAGAGACGGTCCCCGTCGAACAGGCCGAGGACGGTGTTGGTGTTGCCGACATCGACGGTCAGCAGCATCACGCGCCGCCGATGGTCAGGTCGACGCCGAGGTCCAGCACCGGCGCAGAGTGCGTCAGCGCGCCGATCGCCAGGAAGTCGACCCCGGTCTCGGCGATCGCCCGCGCGCGGTCCAGCGACAGCCCGCCGGACGCCTCGGTCAGCACACCGGCCTCACGGCACGCCGCGACGCAGGCTCGGGTCTGCGCCAGGTCCATGTTGTCCAGCAGCACCAGATCGGCGCCGGCAGCCAGCACCTCACGGACCTGCTCGACGGTGTCGCACTCGACCTCCACCGGCACCCCAGGAAACGAGCGGCGCACCGCCTCGAACGCGGCGCGCACCCCGCCGGCCGCGACGACATGGTTGTCCTTCACCAGCGCCGCGTCCGACAGCGACATCCGGTGGTTGACCCCGCCACCGCACCGCACCGCGTGCTTCTCCAGCCGGCGCAGCCCCGGCGTGGTCTTGCGGGTGTCGCGGATGCGCGCGCCGGTGCCCTCGACGGCATCGACCCACGCGCGGGTGAGCGTCGCCACGCCCGACAGGTGGCAGAGCAGGTTGAGCGCGGTGCGTTCGGCGGTCAGCAGCTGGCGCACCGGCCCGACGGCGTCGAGCACGTGCTCACCCGGCCGCACCTGCACGCCGTCACGGCCGATGATGCGGTGCTCGACGTCCGGGACGACAAGGTCCAGCACAGCCATCGCGACGCTCGTCCCGGCGACCACTCCAGCCTGTCGCGGCACGAACGCCGCGGTGCCGCGCAGCGTCTCGGGCACCGTGGCGACGGAGGTGACGTCGACACCGCCGTCGAGGTCCTCGGCGACGGCCCGCTGCACCAGATCGACGACGTACGCCTCGTCCAGCCCGGCCGCCTCGAGGGCAACGCGCGTGGCGTCGGAGAGCGTCACGGGACCGGCTCGTAGGACGTGCCGGCGACAGTCGTCACGAGGTGACCGTGCCAACCCGGCTCGGTGTCGGGGAAATCTTCGCGCCAGTGCGAGCCACGGGTCTCCTCGCGGCGCAGCGCGGCGGCGGTCAGGGCCACGGCGACGGCGTGCAGATCCGTGGTCTCCCACGCGGCAGGCCCCGGCTCGGTGCTGGCCCGCAGGGCGAGCACGTCGAGCGCCTCGGCCGTCTGGGTCAGCGTCTCCTTCGAGCGCAGCACGCCCGCGCCCAGCGTCATCGCGGCAGTCAGGTCGAGGCGGACAGAGGCGTCCAGCAGCGTCCCCGGACCGTCGGGCACGAGCGGCGGGGCCTGCGGGGGCAGGTGACGAGCGAGGTCGGCGCCGATGCGGGCGGCGAACACCAGCCCCTCGAGCAGACTGTTGGAGGCCAGCCGGTTCGCCCCGTGCACACCGGTGCAGGCCACCTCGCCGCAGGCGTACAGCCCCGCGACGTCGGTGCGGCCGTGCAGGTCGGTGCGCACGCCACCGCTGGCGTAGTGGGCGGCCGGCGTGACCGGGATCGGCTCGGTCACCGGATCGACACCGGCCTCCCGGCACCGGGCGACGATGGTCGGGAAGCGGCTGAGCAGCAGGTCGGCGCCCAGATGGCGGGCGTCGAGCAGCACGTGGTCGTCGTCGCGCTCGAGCATGCGGCGGTGGATGGCCTTCGCGACGACGTCGCGCGGCGCCAGGTCGGCGAGCGGGTGGTCGGCGACGGTGATGACCCGTTCGCCGGCCACGTCGACGAGGAACGCACCCTCACCGCGGACGGCCTCGGAGATGAGCGGCTGCTGCCCGGCCGCCGCGGCGGAGCCCAGGAACAACGACGTCGGGTGGAACTGCACGAACTCGACGTCGGCCACGGCGGCACCGGCCCGCAGCGCCAGCGCAACGCCGTCACCCGTGGCGACGGAAGGATTGGTGGTGCTCGCGTACACCTGCCCCATCCCCCCGGTCGCGAGCACGACGGCTCGCGCGTGGACCGCGCCGACGCCGTCCTGCGTCCCCTCGCCGAGCACGTGCAGCGTGAGGCCGGCGGCGCGGCCGTCGGCGCTGCGCAGCAGGTCGAGCACCAGGGCGTGCTCGATGAGCTCGATCTGCCGGTGCGCCTTGACCGCAGCCACCAGGGCGCGCGAGACCTCCGCGCCGGTGGCGTCGCCGCCCGCGTGCACGATGCGATCGCGGTGGTGGCCGCCCTCGCGGGTCAGCGAGAGCTCGCCGGCGGCGTCACGGTCGAACGCAGCGCCGAGCGCGATCAGCTCGCGCAGCCGCGCCGGGCCCTCGGTGCAGAGCACGCGGACGGCGTCCTCGTCGCACAGGCCGGCGCCGGCCTCCAGCGTGTCGCGCAGGTGGTCTTCGGGGCTGTCCTCAGGGCTGAGCGCCGCCGCGACGCCGCCCTGCGCCCACCTGGTCGAGCCGTCCCCGACGAGCACCTTCGTCACGACCAGCACGCGACCGTCCGCACCGACGGCGTCCGCGGCGTGCAACGCAGCCGTCAGCCCGGCGACCCCGGAGCCGACGACCACGACGTCCGCGGCGATCGTCCACCCGGGCTCCGGCGCCAGCAGGCGCCTGGCGCTCATGGCGCAGGCCGGCCGTGCGCTGGCGCGGTCACCAGACCAGCGTCGGGTCGTCGTCGTAGCTGCCCGAGCGAGCGGCGAGCGGGTTGGCGAGCACGTCCCCACGGACCAGTCCGCTGCCCGGCAGCGCGTCGGCCAGGTCCGAGCCCAGGCCCATGACGCTGTTGTCGGCGTCGACGAAGACCACGCGTGGCTGGTAGCGCCGGGCCTCGGCATCCTCCATCTGCGCGTAGGCGATGAGGATGACGAGGTCACCCGGGTGCACCAGCCGCGCCGCAGCACCGTTGATGCCGATGACGCCGCTGCCGCGCTGACCCGCGATGACGTAGGTCTCCAGCCGCGCCCCGTTGGTGACGTCGACGATCGCCACCTGCTCGCCCGCCAGGAGGTCGGCAGCGTCCATCAGGTCTTCGTCGACGGTGACGCTGCCGACGTAGTGCAGGTCGGCCTGCGTCACGGTCGCGCGATGGATCTTGCTCTTGAGCATGGTGCGGTACACGGCGTCAGCGTCCTTCGACGGTCGGGGAAGCGGGGCTGTCGTTCGGGGTAGGGCTGTCGGGTAGGGCAGGGCTGTCGGGCAGGGCAGGGCTGTCGGGCAGGGCAGGCTCGTGCGGCGGGGCGGTGAGCAGCAGGTTGTCCAGCAGCCGGGTGGTACCTACCCGGGCGGCGACCACGAGCAGGTCCCCGTCGGGATCGTCGGCGAAGGTGCGGCTGTCGACCCGGGCAAGGTAGTCCGGCTCGACCCCGGGCTCGGCCGCCAGCACCGCGAGCCCGGCAGCGACGTCGCGCTTGGCCAGCGCGCGGGACAGCGCCAGCGCCGCGACCCGACCGTCGTCGCTGAGGTAGCGGTTGCGGCTGCTCAGGGCGAGACCGTCGGGCTCGCGGACCGTGGGGACGGCGACGATCTCGACCGGCAGGTCCAGGTCGCGCACCATCGTGCGGATGCCGGCGAGCTGCTGCGCGTCCTTCTGCCCGAACAGCGCCACGTCGGGGCGGGTCAGCGACAGCAGCTTGCAGACGACGGTCAGCACTCCGTCGAAGTGGCCGGGGCGGCTCGCGCCCTCGTAGACCTCGCCGAGCCGGCCGGCGCTGACGCGCACCAGCGGGGGGCCGTCGGGATAGACCACGTCGGGGCCGGGGGTGAAGACGAGGTCGGCGCCTTCGCGGGCGCACACGGCCAGGTCGGCCTCGAGCGTGCGGGGATAGCGGTCCAGGTCCTCGCCGGCGCCGAACTGCAGCGGATTGACGAAGATCGTCACGATGACGGCGTCGGCCTGCTGCCGGGCGCGCCGGATGAGCTCGGCATGGCCGGCGTGGAGTGCACCCATGGTCATGACCACGGCGACCCGGCCGCGCAGGCCGTCGCGGGCCGCGGCCAGGTCCGAACGCTTCGCGACGACCTGCATCGGCCGCGGCTCCGGGCCTGGTGCCGCCGGCCGCGCCTTCGCGGTGGTCGGGCTCACCGCGGCACCGATCCCAGCACCTCGAGCAGCGTCCAGGCGCGCTCAGGATCGAGCCGACCCGCAGCGATCGCCCGGTCGGCCGTCAGCCGGGCCATCGCCACGTAGGACGGCAGCACCTCCGGCGCGAGCTCGGCCAGCACCTGCAGGTGAGCCCGCACCGTGCCGGCGTCGCCGCGGGACACCGGGCCGGTGAGCGCGGCGTCGCCCTCGCGCAGCGCTCCGTCCAGGGCCGCGCCGAGCAGCGGCGCGAGCACGAGCCCGGGCTGGTCCACCCCGGCGGCCCGGAGCAGGTCGGCCGCGCTGGCCACCAGCGTCGTGAGGTGGTTGGCGCCGTGCGCCAGCGCCGCGTGCCACAGCGGCCGCTGCTGCTCGGTGAGCCAGACCGGCTCGCCTCCCATCTCCACCACCAGCGCCTCGGCGACGGGGCGCAGCGCGTCGGGCGCCGTGACGCCGAACGAGGTGCCGAGCAACCGCTCCAGATCGATCCGCGTGCCGGCGAACGGCAGCACCGGGTGCAGCGCCAGCGGCATCGCCCCGGCGCGCAGCGCAGGCTCCAGGACAGCCAGCCCGTGCGCGCCGCTGGTGTGCGCGAGCAGGGTGCCCTGCCGGACGCCGCCGGTGCGCACCAGGCCGTCGACCAGAGCGGCGAGGGCGTCGTCGGGCACCGTGAGCAGCACCAGGTCGGCGGCGGCCAGCACCTGCGCGACCTCGACGACCGGGACCCCCGGCAGCAGGTCGGCGGCGCGGTCCCGCGAGGCCGCGGAGACCGCCGACGTCGCGACGACCCGGTGGCCGGCCCGGGCGAGCGCCGCACCGAGGACGCTGCCGACGCGACCGCAGCCGACGACGCCGACGTCCAGACGCGCCGGACGGCGCGCGTCGAGCTCAGGGTGGGGAAGTCCCATGACCGTTCCAGTCCTTCGAGGGGTACCGGACGTGCGCCGCCAGCGTAACGCCGGTGCAGCACGGCGTCTGGGGTTGTGCGAAGGATCACCCGCCCGGCCAACTCCCGCCCCGGGTTGCCTCGCCGGGTCGTGGGAGCGTGGCGGGTGCCCTACCGACCCTGGCGCGACGCCATGCAGGACGCGCTCTACGGCGACGACGGCTTCTTCCGCCACCAGCCGCCCGCCCACCACTTCCGGACCTCGCCCACGGCCGGGCCGGCGTTCGCGGCGGCCGTCCGGGTGCTGGCCGGCCGGGTCGACGAGGCGCTCGGGCGGCCCGACCCGTTCGACGTCGTCGACGTCGGAGCCGGCCGCGGGGAGCTGCTGGCCGCTCTCCCCGACGTCCCGACGCGCTGGCGGCTGACCGGGGTGGAGATCGCCGACGATCCTCGGCAGCCGGACGTCGGCTGGCGCACCGAGGTGCCGCCGCTGCAGGGGCTGCTGCTGGCCAACGAGTGGCTCGACGCGGTGCCCGTCGACGTGCTGTTCGACGGTCGCGTGGTCGAGGTCGACGCCGACGGCAGCGAGCGCCTCGGCGCACCTGCCGCCGCTGAGCTGCTCGGCTGGGCCGAGCGCTGGTGGCCGAACGGACGCCGGGTGGAGGTCGGCCGGTCCCGGGACCGCGCCTGGGCGGCGGCCGTCGCACAGCTCCGGCGCGGGCTCGCCGTCGCGATCGACTACGCGCACGTCCAGGGCGACCTGATGACCTGGGGGGACCGCCGGCCCACCCTCACCGGCTACCGCGACGGTCGTCAGGTGCTGCCGCTGCCGGACGGCTCCTGCGATCTCACCGCGCACGTCGCGATGGACGCGGTGCTGGCGGCCGGCGGCGGCGGCCGGCTGCTGAGCCAGCGCGCGGCCCTGCTGGCGCTCGGCGTCGACGGCACCCCGCCCGACCGCTCGCTGGCCGACGACGACCCGCGCGGCTACCTGCGGCTGCTGGCGGAGTCCTCCGCGCGGGCCGAGCTGCTCTCGCCGCGGGGCCTGGGCGCGTTCTGCTGGCTGGTGCACGCGGTCGGCATCGCGGACCCGCTCTAGGCTCGGTCAGGTGGAGCAGCGGGTGGTGGGCCTGGGCGCCGCTGCCCACGGCACCTGCGACGAGGTGCTGGTCCTGGCGCCGCACCACCCGAGCGGCCACGGCGTCCTGCAGCTGAGGCTGACGCTCGACGGCGACGTCATCACCGCGGCCGAGCCGGACGTCGGTTTCCTGCACCGCGGCGCCGAGAAGCTGTTCGAGGTGCGCGACTACCGCCAGCTGGTGATGCTGGCCAACCGGCACGACTGGCTCTCGGCCTTCGGCAACGAGCTCGGCATCGTGCTGGCGGTCGAGCGGATGCTCGGGATGCAGCTGCCGGACCGGGCCGTGTGGCTGCGCACGCTGCTGGCCGAGCTGAACCGGGTGCTGAGCCACCTGCTGTTCCTCGGAGCCGCGCCGGTGCCGGGACCGCCGGTGCTGCAGGGTTTCTCGCAGCGGGAGTCGCTGCAGACCGTGATGGAGGAGGCCACCGGCGGGCGCATGCACTACATGTTCAACCGCGTCGGCGGTCTGGCCTGCGACGTGCCGCTCGGCTGGACCGACCGCTGCCGGGCCGCGCTGGACGGCGTCCGGGGCGTGCTGCCGAGCCTCGCGGAGCGGATCGCCGGCCTGGGCGAGGGCGTGGCCGTGCTGGACCCGTCGCTGGTGCTCTCGCACGGCGTCAGCGGACCGGTCGCCCGCGCCTCGGGCGTCGACCTGGACCTGCGCCGGGACGAGCCCGTACCTCGCGTACGGCGCGCTGCCCGTGCGCGTCGTCACCCGTACGACGGGAGACGCCGCCGCCCGGTTCGCGTGCGTGCTCGAGCAGGTCGAGGTGTCGTTGGCGCTGGCGCTGGCCTGCCTCGACGCCCTCCCGACGGGTCCGGTCGCCCTGCGGCTGCCCAAGACCGTCAAGGCTCCGGAGGGCTCCACCTATGCCTGGACGGAGAACCCGCTCGGGCTGCAGGGCTATCTGCTGGTCTCGCGGGGCGCCGCCCAGCCGTGGCGGCTGGCGATGCGCACGGCGTCCTTCAACAACGTCTCGGTCTTGTCCGCGCTGCTGCCCGGCACCCGCGTCACCGACCTGGTCGTCGCGCTGTGCTCGTTGCACTTCGTCATCGGCGACATCGACAAGTGAGCCCGGCCCGATGAACGCGGCGCACCTGCTCGACTGGCGGCGCGAGACGGTCGCGCTGTACGCCGCGGTCCGGGCCGAGAGCTGCCCGGCGGTGGCGCACAGCGGTTGGCAGGCCGTGCGGGACCAGATGTTCGCCGAGCACCCCGCGTCCCCCGCGCAGCGGCCGGGCTTCCGCGGACTGCGCGTCGCGACGTACGACCCGGACTGGCGCGTGGAGGCGCGCCTGGAGCCGGCCGACCCGGGACGCCTCGAGCTGCCCACCGGCACCGACGGCGTGGTGCCGTTCGAGCGGGCCGGGGTGCTGCGCACGCCGTGGGGCCGCCTGGACGCATGGTGGCTCGACTCCTACGGCGGCGGGCTGTGGGTGCCTGTGCGGGACCGCTCGTCCGGAACGGGCAGCTACGGCGGCGGCCGCTACCTGCTGGACACCGTCAAGGGCGCCGACCTCGGGAGCACGGCGGACGGCGCGCTGGTGCTGGACCTGAACTTCCTCTACGCCCCCAGCTGCGCGCACGATCCCGCCTGGGCCTGCCCGCTGCCGCCGGCGGGCAACGTGCTCGACGTCGACGTCCCGGTCGGTGAGCGTTCCTAGCGCTCGACCCGACGGCCGGCGCCGGGGACCCTCGCTACGGCCGCAGGTAGTCCAGGAACTTCGCCCGGAGCAAGGGCTCGTCCTCGCCCAGGGGCTGCTTGCCGCGAAGCTCCTGGACGATGTGGACGGCCTCGGCGATGGTGCCGGTGATCGCCCCGGACGAACCGTCCTCGGCGGCGATGGCGTGCGCACTGCGCATGTGGCGGACCACGCTCCACAGGAACGGCAGGTCATGGGCGTGCTCGGCCTTGGCGAAGGCGCGCGAGCGTAGCTCGTCGGTGGACAGCTGCTCGAGGTCGTCGGTCACGCCCTGGACCCTACGGCCGGATCCTCCGGGAGCCGACACGTGCGCTCCAGCACCAGCGCCGCGACGACCAGCAGGACCGACGCCGACGCCGTCAGCCCCGCGACGGCGGCCGAGCGGTCGGCGCTGGCCAGCACGCCGCGCTGCGGCAGCGTCCACACCAGGATGCCCGCGTAGCAGCCGGCGACCACCGCGCCTGTCACGCTGGAGGCCTTCGCCAGCACGGCCGCGCGTGCGACCTGCATGGGGTGCAGCACCTTGCCGGGCCCGGGCCGGCCCGGCGCGGTCCCGCGCACCCGCGCCCGCAGCCGGTCGCGGACCACCCGGGCGATCAACAGCTCGGCGACCGCCAGCAGCGCCACCGGCGCCGGACCGTAGGACGGGAAGGGCACCGAGCCGAACGCGCGCGCGGCGAGCACGTAGCCCAGCACCGCCACGACGACGGCGATCTGCAGCAGCACGCTGACCCGGGTCTGGCTCACAGCCGCCACCGGGTGACCCGGACCGTCGAGGGGTCGAGCGCTGGCCAGCAGGTCGCGGACCCGACCCTGGGGCAGGGTTGCCTCCGGGTCGACCTCCAGCCACGGGACCAGGACGAAGGCTCGCTGGTGGGCGCGCGGGTGCGGCAGCTCGAGGTCGTCCGGCACCTCGCCGTCGGCGAGGACCAGGTCGACGTCCAGGGTCCGCGGCCCCCACCGCACCTCGCGCGTGCGGTCGGCGAGCTGCTCGGCCTGCTGGGCCCGCTGCCACGCGCTCGCGGCGTCCAGCTCGCAGAGCACGACAGCATTGAGGAAGTCCTGCTGCGCGACGCCCCCGACCGGGTCCGCCTCCCAGACCGAGGACACGGCGACCGGCCGCAGCACGTCGACGGCCAGCCGCAGGTGCGCCAGGCGGTCGCCGAGGTTGGAACCGATCGACAGGACGGCGTTCACGGCCGCACCACGGTCACGGCGACGTCGGTGAAGTCAGTGGGCGACGGGCGCCTGCGGCTTGTGCACCGTGACGGTCGCGGTGATGACCCGAGGATCGCCGAGGCAGACCTGTGCCAGTCGCTGGGCGAGCGTCTCGATCAGGTCGACGGGCTCGCCGGCGACGACCTCGGCGAGCCGGTCGGCGAGCGTCCCGTAGTCGACCGTGTCCGCCAGCGCGTCCGTCGCGGCGGCCGGTCCGAGATCGAGCTCCAGGACGGCGTCGACGACGAAGTCCTGGCCGTCGCGCCGCTCGTGCGCCAGCACCCCGTGCCGGCCCCGCACCCGTAAGCCGGTGAGGATGATGCGGTCAGTCATCGTCGACGAGCTTTCCGAGCACCGGCGAGCCGTGGTGCACCTGCACCCGCCAGCCGTCCGGGCGGCGCACCAGCACGTCGGTCGCCACCACGATCGGCTGCGGTTCCGACGTCGCCGACACCTCTGTGAGGACGTTCTCGGTGCAGGTGACGACGGCGGTGTCACCGAGCAGCCGCACGGCGACGTCGGTCAGGAAGAACTGGACGTAGTCGGTGCCGGCCATCACCGCCGAGCAGGAGCGCAGCACCTGCTCCCGGCCGCGCAGCATCGGCCAGCCAGGGTGCACGCAGACCACCGCCTCGGGATCGACGTCGTCCCAGACCGTCTGCATGCGGTCGACGTCGGCCGTCTCCAGAGCCTCGTACAGCGCCGTGTGCGCGGCCTCGACCGCAGCGACGTCGCTCATGCCGGGCCCGTCCACGCCGCGGCGACGCGCACCGCGTCGGCACAGGCCCGTACCTCGTGCACCCGGACTCCCCAGACCCCCGCCTGCGCGGCGAGCGCCGCCACCGCCGCGGTCGCGTCGTCGCGCTCGCCGGGGCGACGCGCGGTGCCGTCGGGGTCTGCCAGCAGCGCGCCGAGGAAGGCCTTGCGCGAGGCCCCCACCAGCACCGGATGGCCCAGGTCGAGCCGGTCCAGACGCCGCAGCAGCGCCCAGTTGTGCTCAGCGGTCTTGGCAAAGCCCAGGCCCGGATCGAGCAGCAGCCGGTCCGCGCCGGCGGCGAGGGCGTCGTCGCGGCGGGCGGTGAGCTCGTCGCGGACCTCGGCCACGACGTCGCGGTACACGGCGTGGCGCTGCATCGACGCGCTCGGACCGCGGCCGTGCATGGCGCAGTAGGCCACCCCGGCCTGCGCCACCACGGCCAGGATGGGCGGGTCGGCCAGCCCGCCCGACACGTCGTTGACCAGCAGCGCGCCCGCGTCGACCGCCTCGCGGGCGACCTGCGCGCGGGTGGTGTCGACACTGACGACGGCTCCGGCGGCCACCAGCGCGCGCACCACCGGCAGCACCCGGTGCAGCTCCTGCGCCACCGGGACGCGCTCCGCCCCCGGCCTGGTCGACTCGCCGCCGACGTCCAGCAGATCGGCGCCCTGGTCCAGCAGCCGGAGCCCGTGCCGGACCGCCGTCGCGGTGTCGGGCAGGAGCCCCCCGTCACTGAAGGAGTCGGCCGTGACGTTGACGATCCCCATGACGCGGGTGCGTCCGAGGCCCGGGAAGCCGGCGAGCTCGCGCATCAACGACCCAGGATCAGCGACATCGCCTCGGCGCGGGTGACGGCGGAGCTCTTGAGCGTGCCCCGCACCGCGGAGGTGACGGTGCGCGCCCCGGGCTTCTGGACGCCCCGCACGGTCATGCACATGTGCTCCGCCTCGACGACCACGATCACGCCGCTCGGCGCCAGCCGCTCGACCAGCGCGTCAGCCACCTGCGCCGTCAGCCGCTCCTGCACCGACGGCCGCTTGGCGTAGAGGTCGACCAGCCGCGCGAGCTTGGACAGACCGGTGATGCGCCCGTCGACGCCCGGCAGGTAGCCGACGGCGGCCACGCCGGTCCACGGCACCAGGTGGTGCTCGCAGAAGCTGGCGAGCGGGATGTCCTTCACGATGATCAGCTCGTCGTGCTGCTCGTCGAAGATCGGGATGGGCAGGTCGGCCGGATCGACGTGCAGCCCGGAGAACACCTCGGCGTACATGCGCGCGACCCGCGCCGGCGTCTCGCGCAGACCCTCGCGCTCGACGTCCTCGCCGATGGCCACCAGCAGCTCGCGGACGGCGGCCTCCACCCGGGCAGCGTCGTAGGGGCGGGCCGACGACCGTGCCGGCGAACGGTCGCCCTGCACCTCGCCGTGACGTCCGGTCAGCTCGCCGGGTCCGTGCCGGTGGCGCGGGTACGGCGCGGCTGCGCCGCCCGGGACGCCCCCGCGGGCTTGCGCGTGGTCGCCGTCCGGTTCACCGAGGCCCGGGCGCGCGACGGGCTGGGGGCGGCTGCCGGGTCGGGCGCGGACGAGGCGGTGCTGCGACGCCGCGTCGGCGACTTCGGACCGCCGTTCTTGCGACCGCGGGCGAGGTCCTCGAGCTCGGCGACGTCGGCCGGTCCCATCAGCGCCAGCTCAGCGGGCGTGAGCACCGGCGGCTGGTTCGACAGCGGGCGACGACCGTTGCCGGTCGGATGCTGACGGGCCGGCCGCTTGTCGACGGCCTGGAAGATCTCGGCGATCTCCTCCTTGCCCAGCGTCTCCTTGTCGAGCAGCTTGAGCACCATGTCGTCGAGCACGTCGCGGTACTCGACCAGGATCTCCCAGGCCTCGTGGTGGGCCGACTCGACCAGCCCGCGCACCTCGGCGTCGACCTGTGCGGCGACCTCCTCGGAGTAGTCGCGACCGTGCCCCATGTCGCGACCCATGAAGACCTCGCCGGACTCCTGGCCGAACTTCACCGCGCCGAGCCGCTCGCTCATGCCGTACTGGGTGACCATCGCGCGGGCGGTGGCGGTGGCCTTCTCGATGTCGTTGCTGGCGCCGGTGGTCGGGTCGTGGAAGACCAGCTCTTCGGCGGCCCGGCCACCCATGGCGTAGGCGAGCATGTCCAGCAGCTCGGCGCGGCTCTGGGAGTACTTGTCCTCCAGCGGGAGCACCATCGTGTAGCCCAGGGCGCGACCACGCGGCAAGATCGTGATCTTGTGAACGGGGTCGGTGTTCGGCAGCGCATGGGCGACCAGGGCGTGACCGGCCTCGTGATAGGCCGTCACCTTCTTCTCCTTGTCGCTCATCAGCCGGGTCCGCCGCTGCGGGCCGGCCATGACGCGGTCGATGGCCTCTTCCAGCATGGTCATCGTGATCTGCTTCTCGCCGGCGCGCGCCGTGAGCAGGGCGCCCTCGTTCACGACGTTGGCCAGGTCGGCTCCGGTGAACCCGGGGGTGCGGCGGGCGATCACTTCCAGGTCCATGCCCGGAGCGACGGGCTTGCCCTTCGCGTGCACCTCGAGGATCTGCTTGCGGCCCTGCATGTCCGGCCGGTCGACAGCGATCTGCCGGTCGAAGCGACCCGGGCGCAGCAGCGCCGGGTCCAGGATGTCGGGCCGGTTGGTGGCCGCGATGAGGATGACGCCGCCCTTGACGTCGAAGCCGTCCATCTCGACCAGCATCTGGTTCAGCGTCTGCTCGCGCTCGTCGTGCCCGCCGCCCATGCCTGCCCCGCGGTGCCGTCCGACGGCGTCGATCTCGTCGATGAAGATGATGGCCGGGGCGTTGGCCTTGGCCTGCTCGAACAGGTCGCGCACGCGGCTGGCGCCGACACCGACGAACATCTCGACGAAGTCCGAGCCGGAGATCGAGTAGAACGGCACCCCGGCCTCGCCGGCGACCGCGCGGGCCAGCAGCGTCTTGCCGGTACCGGGAGGGCCGTACAGCAGCACGCCCTTGGGGATCTTGGCGCCGACGGCCTGGAACTTGGCCGGCTCCTGCAGGAACTCCTTGATCTCGTACAGCTCTTCGATGGCCTCGTCGGAGCCGGCGACGTCGGCGAACGTGGTCTTCGGGGTGTCCTTGCTGACGAGCTTGGCCTTGGACTTGCCGAACTGCATGACGCGGTTGCCGCCGCCCTGCATCTGGTTCATGAAGAAGAACAGCAGCCCCAGGATGAGCAGGATCGGCAGGAAGCTCACCAGCAGCGAGGTCAGCAGGCTGTCCTGCTTGACCTCGACGTCGTAGGTGAGCTCGGCCTTGTCGAGCGCATCGGTGATCTGCACGCCCTGCTCGAACAGGAACTGCGACTTGACCTTGGTCGCGCCGTCGATCTTCCGGCCCTGCAGCTGCAGCCGGATCTCCTGCTCGTTCGCCCTGACCAGCACCGGGTCCTCGGTGGTGGCCCGGACGTCCCCGGCGGAGATGGCGGACAGCACCGCTGCGGTGTCGACGCGCTTGTAGTCGTCGCGTCCGACCAGGCTCGTGACGTACACCAGCACGAGCAGGCCGAGCAGGACGTAGAGGAAGGGCCCGCGGGAGAAGCGCTTGAGGTTCATCGACGCAGGGCGAGAGCCCTGTCCCTCCTAGGAGAATGATGGAGCACGACGGTACACCGGAGCGACAAGGCTCTCATCTGGCACAACGGAGCGCCTCCCCGCACTGTTCCGGCGGTCGCCGCTCGGCGTGTCGGCCGAGTTCGGCGTCGGCGGCAGCGCCGGTTCAGTCCGCGTAGACCTCGGGCCGCAGCACACCCAGGAAGGGCAGGTCGCGGTAGCGCTCGGCGTAGTCCAGGCCGTAGCCGACGACGAAGTCCGGGGCGATGTCGAACCCCACGTACTTGACCGCGACATCGATCTTGGCGGCCTCGGGCTTGCGCAGCAGGGCCACCACCTCGACCGACGCGGGTCCGCGCGAGCGCATGTTGCGCAGCAGCCACGAGAGCGTCAGGCCGCTGTCGATGACGTCCTCGACGACGAGCACGTGCTGGTCGACGATGTCGCGGTCCAGGTCTTTCAGGATGCGGACGACGCCGCTCGAGCTCGTCGAAGAGCCGTAGGACGAGACGGCCATGAACTCCATCGAGACCGGGGTACGCAGGGCTCGGGCGAAGTCGGCCATGAACATCACCGCGCCCTTGAGCACGCCGACCAGCAGGATCTCGCGGCCGCCGTAGTCGGCGTCGACCCTGGCCGCCAGCTCGGCCACCTTGGTCGCGATCTCCTGCTCGGAGATGACCACCCGCTCGATCTCGGGCGGGACGAGGGCTTCAGCCGGGGGTCACGTCCGCAGGTTAGCCGCCCGTCACGACGACGCACCGACAGCCCACCCGGCAGCGCCACCGGCCCCTGCCCGCGCCACTGCTCGACCAGCGCGCGCAGGGCCTGCACGTGCGTCGACGTGACGGCGTGGCCGCACCGTCCAGCGGCCCAGCGGGCCAGCGCGCGCGAGCGCAGGGCCGGCAGCAGGGCCGCCAGCTCGGCGCAGTCGGGCTCTGCGGGCAGGGCGGGCGTCAGGGCGTCCAGGGCGTCGGCGTCCTCGCGCAGCAGGCCGGCACTGCGGGCGAGAGCCGCGGCGACGCCCGGGCCGAGCTGGGCCTCGAGCGTGGGCAGCACGTCGCGGCGGGCCCGGACGCGCGCAAAGGCCGGGTCGGTGTTGTGCGGGTCGGACCAGGGGGCCAGGCCCTGCTCCGCGCACGCCTGCTCGGTCGCGCTGCGGGCCAGGCCGAGCAGCGGTCGCCGGTGACGGCCGCGGGCGGCGGGCATGCCGGCCAGCGAGCGCGCGCCCGACCCGCGCGCGAGCCCGAGCAGCACCGTCTCGGCCTGGTCGTCGCGGGTGTGGCCGAGCAGCACCGCGGCCAGGCCGAGCCGGTCGGCCGCGGCGTCCAGCAGCGCGTAGCGCAGGGTCCGCGCGGCTGCCTCCGGGCCGCCGGCTGGGCCCGACTTCGGGCAATCCCCAGGACGGGAGTGCTGGGGAAGGGCCGATGATCCGCGGGCGGTGGGGGCGGTGGGGGCGATCGGCGCGGGGGCGGCGGGCGGGCGTGCGCAGCACCTCCGCCCGCAGGCCCAGCGCCGCGCACTGCTGGGCTGCTCGCTCGGCCACCCCGGCGGAGCCGGCCTGCAGCCCGTGGTCGACGACGCACGCCCGGCTGCCCGGCCGCTCGAAGGCCAGGGCCGCGGCCAGCGCGAGCGAGTCCGCCCCGCCCGACACCGCTGCGGCCACCTCCGCGTCCGCCGCCAGGTCGGCGAGCGCGCGCCGCACCGCCACGCGGACCGCCGCCGTCGCTGGTCCGGGACCGGTCATGGCCGGACCCTACTGACGGGCCGCCGCGGTCTCAGGGGCCGGACCGGCCGCTAGACCGACACAGCCTTCGGACCGCCGCCGACCCGGCGCACCCACTCCAGCGGCGCGCGGATCTCCTCCCGGGTCGGCAAGGTCTCAGGCGACTCCCAGACCCGGTTGAAGCGCTCCATCCCGACCTCCGCCACGCAGGCGTCGACGAACGCCTTGCCCTCGGCGTACTGGAGCGCCTTCAGGTCGAGGCCGAGAGCCTTGCGCAGCACCCGGTCCAGGACGCCGCCGCGCTGGCGCCGGCGCTCGTCGAACTTGGCCCGGATGTGCGCCACGGACGGCACGACCGACGGCCCGACGCCGTCCATGACGTGCTCCGCATGCCCCTCGAGCAGGCTCATGAAGGCGGTCACGCGGTCCATCACGACACGCTGCTCGGGGGTCTGCAGCAGCTCGACGAGCGAGCCGCCCCTGGTGATCCCGCCGGCCATCGACTTCAGGCGTTCCACCAGCTGCGCCGGATCGTCCAGCGACGTGGCCTCCAGCAGCGCGCCGATCTCGGAGCGGACGTGGTCGTGCATCCACGGCACGGCGGTGAACTGGGTGCGGTGGGTGACCTCGTGCAGCGTCACCCACAGCCGGAAGTCGTGCGGGTCGACGCCGAGCCGCCGCTCGGTCTCGACGATGTTGGGTGCGACGAGCAGCAGCCGGCCGACCTCGCCCTCGGGCCGGAACGCCTCGTACTGGCCGAGCACCTTGTCCGACAGCCAGCCGAGCATCGTGCCCATCTGCACGCCGGCGACCTTCGCCGTCACCCCGGCCGCGAGCCGGTTCGGCTTCTTCTGCTCGAGCTTGCGCGCGATCGGCTCCAGCACCACCAGGAAGCCCTCGACGTTCGCCTGCGCCCAGCCGGGCCGGTCCAGGACGGTCGCTTCCAGCACCTCACCGGGCGGCACCAGGCCGGTCACCGAGCGGACGTGCTGCTCCGCCTGCACGGCGAGCTGTCGCAGCTCGCTGACGACGTCGCCGGCCTCTGCCCACGACACCTGCGGCGGCCGGGGGGCCAGCCGGCGGGCGGTCGCGACCGCGACATCGACGTCGACCGGGCTGCGGGGGGAGGGCATCCGTTGACGCTAACCCGCCGCCGCGACAACGACAGCCGCGGCGACAGCCCCTGCGACAGCCGCGGCCGCACCCGACGAGGCTGGGCCACCACCGGCCCCCGGGCGAGGTCCTGGGCGCAGACGTGGACGAGAGTCCGCCCTCAGGAGCAGCCGCAGGCGGCGAAGGCGGTCGCGAGCCGGTCCAGGGCCCGCTCGGCCGCCAGCGTGCCGCCCTCCGGCACCGTCGCGGCGGTGACGTCGAAGGCCAGCAGCCGGCCGTCGGCGGTGCGCAGCAGGCCGGCGAGCGCGCTCACGCCGTCCAGGGTGCCGGTCTTGGCCCGGACGATCCCGGCCGCCGGAGCAGCGTCGGCCCCACGGAAGCGCCGCGTCAGCGTGCCGTCGAAGCCCGCGACCGGCAGTCCGGAGAGCAGCGGCGCGAGCCGTGGGTCCTCGCCCCCGGCGACGCGCGCCAGCAGCCGGGCCAGGGCAGCGGGCTGCAGCCGGTTGTCGCGCGACAGGCCGCTGCCGTCGACCAGTGCCACCGCGCCGCGGCCGACGCCGACCTCTGCCAGCAGCGCGGCGAGCGTCGCGTCGACCGCTCGCGCACCGCCGGCGAACGAGGCCGGCAGACCGGCGGCCAGCGCCACCTGACGCGCCAACGCCTCGGCGACGTCGTTGTCGCTGCGCAGCAGCATCCGCTCGACCAGCAGCGGCAACGGCGGGCTCACGACCGCTCCGAGATCGGCGGCGTCCGGGCCCGCCGTCCCGCGTCCGACCGCGACCTGCGCGCCCGGCTGCAGCAGCGCGGCGAGGGCGCGTCCGGCCGCGAGCGCCGGGTCCGGGCTGCGTGCCGACCGGTCCGGCCGTGCGCGTCCCCCGTCGATCATCAGCGGACCCACCGGCGCCACCGCGCCCTGCGTGACGTAGTCGGGCTTCCAGCCCGGCCCGAGCCGGTCGCCGCTGTACAGCGACTCGTCGACGAGCACGCTCGTCACCGGGACCGGTCCGAGCGAGGCCCGCACGCGTCGGGCCAGGTCCGTGAGCCGAGCCGGCACCGGATAGCTCTCCTCCGAGCCCGGACCGGCGAGCGTCGGGTCGCCACCGCCGACGAGCACCACCTCCCCCGCGGTCGCACCCGTACGCACCCGCGTGGTGAGCCGCAGGTCGGCCGGCAGGGCGGTCAGCGCGGCGATCGCCGTCGCGAGCTTGGCGGTGGACGCGGGCAGCAGAGCGGTGCTCGCCGCGCGCTCGTACAGCGGTCGCCCCGTCGCCGTGTCGACGACCGAGACGGCCACGCTGCCGCCCAGCCCGGGATCGGCCAGCGCGACGCCGACGGCCGCCTGCAGCTGCTCCCCGAGCGGCACGCGCGCGTCCGCCGGCGCGGCCGGCAGCAGCGGCGCACGCACGGCGGGCGACGGCGAGGTCGAGGGCGCCGCCACGACCGCCGGCTCGGCGGCAGACTGCAGCGACACGGCCGCCCCGCCGGCGCCGGCGAGGACCGTCACGGCGCTCAGCGCCAGCCACGTGCGCAGCCCGGGCCCTCTCACCCTGGGCCTGGCGCGCATCCCGGCGCGACGGTGCGCGAGACTTGGTGCTGACCGCGCCGCCGCCCGCGACGCCCCCGCACCCTGCCGTCCCTGCCTGAGGAGAAGACCCCGCCGTGGAGTTCGACGTCACCATCGAGATCCCCAAGGGCCAGCGCAACAAGTACGAGATGGATCACCACACCGGTCGCATCCGGCTCGACCGTCGCCTGTTCACCAGCACGAGCTACCCGGCCGACTACGGCTTCGTGGAGAACACCCTCGGCGGCGACGGCGACCCGCTCGACGCGCTCGTGCTGCTGGACGAGCCGACCTTCCCGGGCTGCCTGATCCGGGTCCGCGCGCTGGGCATGTTCCAGATGACCGACGAGGCGGGTCCGGACGAGAAGCTGCTGTGCGTGCCCGTCGGCGACCCGCGGCAGGACCACCTGCAGGACATCGAGGACGTCTCGGAGTTCGACCGCCTGGAGATCCAGCACTTCTTCGAGGTCTACAAGGACCTCGAGCCCGGCAAGAGCGTCGAGGGCGCCGAGTGGGTCGGGCGCGAGCTGGCCGAGGCCGAGGTGCTCGCCTCGCGCAAGCGACTGACCGAGAACCCCAGCGCGGTCGAGCACTCCGGCGAGCCCCGGCGTCGCACCGGCGACCACCTCGACGACATCTCGCCCATCGACTGAGCGGTCGCCCGGCGGCACCGGTCCGCGCGTCACAGGACGGCGTCGCCGTACATCTCGCCGAGCCGGTCGCTGATGATCTCCAGCCGCTCGCCGTCCGGCCCGCGGAAGTACAGCGAGCTGCCGGAGTGCTCGACGAGCTCGACGCCGGCCGCCTGCAGGTTGCCGCGCAGCGTCTCCCACCGGCTGCGCTCGACCGAGATCGCGACGTGGTGCAGCCCGCCGAGCACCTCCGCGTAGGGCTGCAGGTCCAGGCCCGGGAAGTCGAAGAAGGCCAGCAGGTTGCCGTGCCCGATGTCGAAGAAGAAGTGCGTCGACCCCGGGTAGTCGCGGTTGTCGATCATCTCCGTCAGCGGGAACTCCAGCACCTCGCTGTAGAAGCGGGTGGTGCGCTCGACGTCCTGGCTGACCAGGGCGACGTGGTGCAGCCCCCGGGCGCTGGACGCCGGCGCGTCGCCGGTCCGCAGGAAGCGCTGCCTGATCGAGTCCCGGTCGGCCGGTGCGCTGCTCATGACTCCACCGTACGAAACGGCCGTGACGACGTCCCTCCCGGGCCGCGTCCACCCGCTGCGGCAGGCTGAACCCGTGGAGCTCTCCGACGTGCTGGTCCTGTGCGCGTTCGCGCTGCTGGCCGGCGGGCTCGACGCGATCGTCGGCGGCGGGGGCCTGATCCAGCTGCCTGCGCTGCTGGTGGTGCTGCCGACGCAGCCGGTCGTGGCGCTGCTGGGCACCAACAAGCTCGCCTCGGTCGTCGGTACGGGGTCGGCGGCCATCACCTACAACCGGCGGGTGGCGGTCGACCGGCGCACCGCCGCCCAGATGGCCGCGAGCGCCTTCGTCGGCGCCGCGCTCGGCGAGCACCAGCCCCGCGTGGAGCACCAGCCGCGTGGCGCCGTCGCCCATGTCGCACCCCGTAGCTCGGCGACGCGGCGCAGGCGGCGGTGCAGCGTCGAGCGGTGCACGTGCAGCGCGGCGGCAGCCCCGGCGACGTCGTCGCCGGCGTCGAGCACCGCCCGCAGGGTGGAGAGGAGCTCGGCGCCGTCGGTCGCCCGGGCGAGGGCCGACAGCGCCGCGGGCAGCGGGGCCGCATCCGGCGGCAGGAGGGCCAGCGGGGCCAGCAGCGCGTAGGGACCCAGCGCGTCGAAGCGCGCGACCGGTCCCAGCTGCGGGAGCGCGGCGATCACGCCGAGGGCCAGGAGCGCCTCCCGGTGGCTCTGCGGGGCGTCCGCCAGGCCCGCGACCGGCCGCCCGACGCCCAGCGCCACCGCGGTCCCGGAGGAGGCGGACGGCGGCTCGCCGGCGACCAGCAGCGCCACGCGTAGCCGCCGTGCTCCCCGGTCAGCGCCCGCGCGGTCCCGGCGCGCGCCGCAGCGCCCCGAGGTCGCTGCCGGGCGGGGCGACCGCGACGACGACGGGCCCGGTCTCGGCCAGCAGCGCCGCGCCGGGGACGCGTCGCCGCTGGAGAGCAGCGTCACGAGCGCGTGCTGCTCGGCGGCCCGGGCGGCGTCGTCCTCGGCCTGCGACACCGCGAGCGCGGCGACGACCTCGCCGACCGCAGCCGCCAGGCGCGCCGGCCTCGGGCTCGGCCAGCGGCGGCTCGTCGAGGACCCACAGGAAGCCCCGCAGGCGCCCGCCGTCGCGGAGCGGGAAGCAGAGCCGCGCACCCATGTCGAGCGCGGGGTCGGCGGGCAGGCGCAGCGGGCCGTGGGCGGCGCGAACGCCGAGACGCTCCAGCCGCGCGACGACCTCCGGGGTCGCGGCGCGGCGCAGGATCGTGTCGCGGCGGACGCCGTCGACGGGGCCGTCGTGCGCGGAGTGGGCCAGCAGCCGGAAGGCGCGGTCCTCGATGTCGATGGCGCGGCCGGTCCGCGGCCAGCGCGTCGACGAGCGCCTGGAGGCTCAGGGCGTCGTGCCGGTGGCCGGCGGCGCGGTGCTGGTCGGGGTCGTGGCCCCGGTGCTCGTCGCGGCCGGCGGCGGCTGCTCGTGCTCGTGGTGGGCTTCGGGACGGCGCGCTTCGGGGCGGGCGTGCTGGTCGTCCCCCGGGGTCGACGCCGTCGGCGGGGGTCGGTCGTCCGGTCGTGTCCGCGGGGGGCGGGTCGTCCGACGGCGGTCGCGGTCGGCGCGGTCGGCCTCTCGGTCGCCGCGCTTGCCGCGGCTCGAGCCTCGCGGCACGCTTGCGGCGCCGCCTTGGCCTCGCGGGCCTTGCGGGCGGCCGTCGAGGCGCGGCGCACCGCGGCGTCCTGCTCCGGGGTGCGCGCGCCCGACGGGGCGCGGAAGACGGGCGGAGCCCCGGGGGGCGGGGCGGCCGGGCAGCGTCGAGCTCGTCGTCGCACCGCCGGTGGACGCCGGGTCGGCGGAGAAGACCCCGGCGATGACCATGACGATCAGCAGCGTGGCCGCGACGAACACCCCCGGCAGCAGATAGCGGTAGAGCAGGCCGTGCGCATGGGGTGCGGCGACGCGGTGCGGCGCGCGTCGCGGCGGTCGCGGATGGGGGTCCCGCGCTCGGCGGCTCCCGCGGCGGCGACCGCGGGGAGAACTTCCGTGCGGGCGCTCCCATCGGGCTCCTCGCTCGCCGCGTAGGGGTCCTGCACCGTGGCCCCGTCCGCGACTACGACGCGCGTCGGCGTGTCGTCATCCTCGGCGAGCGGCGTCCTCGCCCGCGGTGTCCGCAGCCTCCTCGGCGGGAGGCGGCTCGACGCTTGCGGCTCCGACGGGCCGTGCACGTCGGCGTCCTCGTGGAGGGCTGGGTCGGCGGCGGGAGCGCATCGAGGTCGATGCCGAAGTCGAAGCTGTCGTCCGGGTCGATGAGGACGGGGGCGGCTGCGGTCAGCGCGAGCAGGATCTCCGTGAGCGCCGCCGTCGGCACGGTGCGCTCCGGGGGCGCCGCGTAGGCCTGCTCGGCCGCTCGGCCCGGTCGGCCAACGCCCGGCAGGCGGCGTGGCGCTTCGAGGTGGCGGGCGAGTCGCTCCCGGTCGGGCTCGCTGAGCGCACCCTCCGCCCGGCCGGCGAGCAGGCCGGGATCTGCGCGCAGGTCGCCGGCGCGACGCCACGGCCGGCCTGGAGCAGCGACGCCGCAGGCCGCCCGGCGGACTCCGGGGTGGCGACGGGCGAGAGGTCGCGCGGCCGCGTGGCGCGTGGCGCCGAGCAGCAGCATCTCCGGATCGAGCGACCGCGCGTCGGCCGCGGTCGCCACCGCGGCGCGGAAGCGGGCGAAGGCCTCCGCCGCGGCCCGCTCCGCCTCCTGGGGGCCGAGGACCGTCTCGCAGTAGGCGAGCACCGCGTTGGCGCGGCGCTCCACGAGCGCGGCCAGGGCGGCGGGTTCGCCGTCGCGGATGCCGGTGGGGGTCACCGCCGCGTGTGTGGTTCCCGCCATCAGCCGCCTAGGGTATCGGCGCCAGGTGCCCTCCGGGGGCCCGGGGGCGGGACGTTTTCCCGCTCGGAGCGGGAGCCGCCGGCCGTCGCTCAGCGCGCGTCCGAGCAGCTCGCGCGAGCCAGGCGGCCTGGGCGTCGCGCAGGCCGGCGAGCTGCCCCCGCAGGGTGTGCGTGCCGGGGATCCCCACCACCGTGCGCAGGGGCGGCGCGGCGACCGGCATCCCGAACGGGTCCCCGACGCCCTGCACCACGAGGACGGGGACCCGGCACGCGCGTCGAGCTCGGGGCTGCGGTCCTGCTGCGGGCGCCCGGCCCGCGGGACGGGCCGCAGCGGGAAGGCGAGGCACAGCACCCCGACCGCGCCGAGCTCCTCCGCCGTCCGGCAGGCCACCCGGGCCCCGGAGGAGCGGCCGCCGGCCAGCAGCGGGAGCCCGGCGAGCGGCCCGGCGCGCAGCTGCGCGGCCACGGCGAGCCAGGCGGCGTCGAGCTGGTGCGCCGGCGCCGGGGCCCGGCGTCCCGCGACGCGGTAGGGCTGCTCGACGAGCGCGACGCTGACCCCGGCCGTCGAGCGCCGACCGCCGTCGCTCGCCCGCAGGTCCGGCGCGCCGACGCCGCCGCCCGCGCCGTGGCCCAGCAGGAGCGCGGCCGACGGGATCGGCGCCGCGTGCAGACTCGACCCGCGCCGGGCCGTGCGGGGTCTCGACGTCGAGCTCGACGCCCGCTCCCCGCTCACGCGCGGCGCCCGACGAGCACGTGCTGGAAGCTCAGCAGCGTGCGCCCCGGGAGCCGCTCGACCAGCGCGGTGCGCCGCAGCGGCGGCCGCTCGGGCCCGAGCCGGTAGAGCCGGTCGACCCCGGCCACGGGCAGCCCGCCTCCTCGAGCAGCGCGTACGCGTCGCGCAGCGTGAACCAGCGCAGGTGGGTGCGGTCGAAGATCCCGAGCGAGCGGCGCGGCCAGGTCCCGCGGACCCCGAGCTGCCAGAACGTCTCCCAGTAGCGGACGTTCGGGAGCGAGACCACGAGCGTCCCGCCCGGGGCGGAGCAGCCCGCGGCATCGCCGGAGCACCCGCCACGGGTCGACGAGGTGCTCGAGCACGTCCCCGCAGATCGAGGCAGTCGACGGGCGGCGAGGTAGGAGAACTCGAGCGCGCTCGACGTCGGCGACGAGCACCTGGTCGAGCCGCTCCTGTGCCCGCGCCGCGTAGGCGGGGTCGCGCTCCACCCCGAGGACGTGGCACGGCTGGCGCGCCTTCAGCGCGGCGCCGAGCGCCCCGGAGGCACAGCCCAGGTCGAGGATCCGCCGGGCGTCCGGCGGAACCCGCGCCTGCAGCTCGAGCCGGGGGTTCTCGTAGGCGTGGGCCAGCGCGTCGGGCACGCGGCGCAGCGTACGGACTGCTCACGGGTGCAGCAGCGCGTCGAGCTCGCGCGCGGTGCGCTCCCACGAGAACGCCGCCGCGCGCGCGAGCCCGCGGGCCCGCAGCGGCTCCGGTCGCGATCGCCGCCTCGACGGCGTCGGCGATCCGCGCGGGTCGAGCGGGTCGGCGAGCAGCGCCGCCCCGCCGCAGGTCTCGGGCAGGGCGGTGGCGTCGGCGGCCACGACCGGGGTGCCGCAGGCCATCGCCTCGAGCACCGGCAGCCCGAAGCCCTCGTAGAGCGAGGGCAGCACGAACGCGCGGCGCGCCCGGCGTAGAGCGCCGGGAGCTCCTCGTCGGGCACGTGGCCGAGCTCGACGCACGCCGGGGACCGCCTCGCCGGCGAACTGCGGCCGGTCGCCGCCGACCGCCAGCAGCTCGACCCCGTGGCCGGCGAGACGGCGCGCGGTCTCCTCGAGCGCCCGAGGTTCTTGCGGGCGGTCCGGCTGCGACGGTCAGGACGTAGGGACGGGCGCTCGGCGCCGCGCCGCCGCCGGGGAGGAAGCGCTCGTGGTCGACCCCGCCCGGGACCACCGACGGCCTCCACCCCCAGCAGCTCCCGCAGCTCGCGCGGCGGAGAACGCGCTGACGGTGACGACGAGGCGCGCCCGCCGGGCGATGCGGGGCATGAGCGCCGCCTGCAGCCGCGCGTAGCGCGGCGAGTACCAGTCGGGGCAGCGCAGCGGCGCGGCGTCGTGGAGGACGACCGCGACGCGCGGGTGGGCGAGC
>CAWASE010000001.1:0-622118 GCA_963784675.1 uncultured Actinomycetes bacterium | reverse complement strand
CAGCAGCCCTGGTGGTCCTGAGCCAGCACGAAGACGCCGTACGGTCGGCAGCAGTCGGCAGCTTCGTCGCCCGTAGACCTGCGGAGGTGCGTACGTGGACGAGGAGAACGACTCCGGCATCAACGCCTCGGTGCCGCAGGAACCTCGCCGGGCGTACCACGCGGGGCTGTCCCGAGATGCGGTGGTGTCGGCCGCCCTGGAGATGCTCCGGGCCCGCGGTCCGCAAGGCTTCAGCGTCAGACAGCTGGCCTCGGGCCTCGGGCTGAGCAGCATGGCCGTCTACAAGCACGTCCGCGACAAGGACGACCTGCTGGCCGCAGCACTGGCTCGAGTGTTCCGAGACGCAGGCCCGCTCTCGGAGGGGCCGTGGTGGGAGCAGGTCGCCGAGATCTTCCGCAGACACCGCCAGGCCGTCCGACGCGAACCGTGGGCGCTGGAAGTCATGCTGCACGGCCGGCTCGGCAGCCCGGAGCCCTGGGCCGGGATCGAGACGGCGCTCGCGCTTCTGCAGGAGCAGGTGGGGGCCACCGAGGCTGCGCGCTGGGCGCGACTGCTTGCCGCATACACCAACGGCTTCCTGCTCACGGAGCCTGAGATGCTCGCGAACGTAGGCGCAGTCGACACGCATATGGCAGCTGAACGGCCCTTCGTCGCGGCCGCCGCCGCACGCAACGAAGAGGCCGGCGACGTCGACTTCGAGTTCGGCCTCCAGGTGCTGGTCGCAGCCCTGCTCGCGCAGGCGAAGATCACTTCGCGGCCCTGAGCACGGCTCGCTGCGAGCCGGGCTGCGGTCACGGCACCAGGCCCGGGACGCCGGCCCGCGGCCCGCGGTCGACAGGCACGGAAAACGCCCCCTGGGTGATGGCCTGACAGCAGGTCGGTGCGGACGAGCGCTCGCCTCTGGTGTATCTCGGCATCGTGGGAGTGGTCGTGGCCGAGTGGGAGGACCCCTGCTGGACGGCGGCCGATTCGCCCTCGCCTGTGCCGATCGTCGCGGTGAGTCGTACAGCACGTATCGCCCGATCGGCTCGTGGAACGCCCGCTCACGGTGGCGGCCGACGTGTTGGAGCTGACCGGCCGCGTCGAGGCCTCCGTCCGGCGGCTCGGTGAGCTGCCCGGCAGCCGGGGGCTCGAAGGACTCGGGCGATTCCTGCTGCGCTCGGAGGCCATCGCCTCCTCCCGGATCGAACACGCGGACGTCTTCGCCCTCATCACCACGGCCGAGCAACAGTCGGCGAGCACCCGCTGGGACACCGGCACTGCCAGCCGGCGAGGCCCACTCCGTACCCTGCCAACGGAACGGGTTCCGCCCCCGGCGACGCCCGACAGAGATGGAGGCTTGACCGTTGTCTCGTACTTGGCTGTCCGTGCGGGTCGATCTGGTGAGCGGGCGTGGTGAAGATCTCTGGCCGCGACCGGGCCGGATCTTCGTCGCTGCCCGCGTCCATGACCTTCGGCCAGCTTGCCGCGGCCATCGACGACGCGTTCGGTCGATGGGACCTGGCGCATCTGCACACCGTCGAGCTCGTCGACGAGACGCTGCTCATCGGACCAGGAGACTCCTGGGGCGACGACCCGCCTCAAGGGCGCCAGGTCGATCGCACGGACCGGACCAGGCTGTCCCGGCTGGCCCTCGGCGAGCAGTTCGCCTACACCTTCGACCTCGGCGACGACTGGACCCACCTGTGCACGGTCGGCGACCAGCGCGTCGATCCGTACGAGGTGCTCGGCGAGACGCCGGACCGTCCAGCGGCGTACTGGGGCTGGGGGAGCCTGCCCGACCAGTACGGACGGCAGTTCGATGCGGACGATGGCGAGACGCCCATGCCGCCCGACCCACGCGGGTGTGACCTGCCGCCGATCCGGTCCGACTGGGGACAACGCTCCCGGAGTTGAACCCGGCTTCGGGAGAGCGACAGACCGGGGCCTCGGGGACGCAGCGGCGAGAGCGTCTCATGGGCCATCTTGGTTGCCTTTTGCCCCGAAATTCGCCACGTTCGCCACGATCCGCACAAGTGCATCATCCTTTGGGTCCGGACGGTTCGAGCCCCACCCACCCGCCCGCCCCACCGCAACCGGCGGCCTCGGGCCGCAGCCCGCCGGATGCGACCGCGGCCTGCGGGTCGGCCACGGCGGTCTGCGTCCAGTCCGGCGAGCCTTCTGGGCTCACGTGCCGCAGAAGGTCCGGTAGCCGGCGAACTCGGCCGGGGCCGGACGGGCGTAGGCGTCCAGTCCCGGCCGTTCCAGGTACGGATGCGTGACGGCGCCGAGCAGCCGCCGCACCGGCTCGAGATCGCCGCTCGTCGCCGCGGCGAGCGCCTGCTCCAGCATCTGGTTGCGGGGTACGTAGACCGGGTTCGTGCGGTCCATCAGATCCGCGTCGGGGTGCAGCGCCAGCCAGCGCTGCGTCCAGCCGTCAAGAGCAGGCTGGTCCGGCAGCTGCCGGGGGCGCGCCGTCGTCTCGTCGCGGACGGCCTCTGCCAGCCGTCGGTAGAACGAGGTGTGGTCGACCCGCGCCTGCTGCAGGAGCGCCGGCAGGTCCTCGACCAGGGGGTCGGTGACGGGGTACGGAGCGGCGGTCAGGCCGAGCTTGGCCCGCATGCCGCGCAACCACGCCGCACGGTACTGGTCCCGGTAGCCGTCCAGGGTCTCCTGAGCGAGCTCCACCGCCCGGTCCTGGTCCTCGTCGAACAGGGGCAGCATCGCCTCCGCCAGCCGGGCCAGGTTCCAGCCGAGGACGGCCGGCTGGTTGCCGTAGGCATAGCGACCGCTCTCGTCGATCGAGCTGAACACGGTCGCCGGGTCGAAAGCCTCGAGGAACGCGCACGGCCCGTAGTCGATCGTCTCGCCGGAAATGGTGGTGTTGTCGGTGTTCATCACACCGTGGACGAACCCGACGAGCATCCACCGCGCGACCAGCTCGGCCTGTGCCGCCAGCACCCGACGGAACAGCTCGAGGTGAGGCTGCTCTGCCCCGGCGGCGTCCGGGTGGTGCCGTGCCACCGCGTGGTCGGCCAGTCGCCGGAGGACCCCCGGCTCGCCAGCGGCTCGGGCGTACTGGAAGCTGCCCACCCGCAGGTGGCTGCTCGCGACCCGGGCGAGCACGGCCCCGGGCAGCAGACCTTCGCGCTGCACCGCTCGACCGGTGGCGACGACCGCGAGCGACCGGGTCGTCGGGATGCCCAGGGCGTGCATGGCCTCGCTGACGACGTACTCGCGCAGCATCGGGCCGACGACCGCCCGGCCGTCTCCACCGCGGGAGAACGGCGTCGCACCGGACCCCTTCAGATGCAGGTCGCGAAGCTGCCCGTCAGCAGCAGTGAGCTCTCCCAGCAGCAGGGCCCGTCCGTCGCCGAGTCGCGGGTTGTAGCCGCCGAACTGATGGCCTGCGTACGCCTGAGCGACCGGCCGGGCGCCCTCGGGCACCTGCGTACCGAGCAGCATGCGGACGCCGGCGGGGCTGCGCAGCCAGTCGACGTCCAGCCCCAGCTCGGCCGCGAGCGGCTCGTTGAGCAGCAGCAGCGCAGGGTTCGGAGCCTGCTCCGCCTGCCACGCCAGCGCCAGCTCCGGCAGCTCCCGAGCGAACTGGTCACCGAGGACGACTGCAGGCGGTGGGGCGAGGCTCACGTCCGCCAGCCTACGGACGGGAGTGCTCGCGTCGCGGCAGCGTTCGGGCGAAGGCGACGCCGCGGGCCGCCCACGACAGCAGGTCGGCGTCCTGCTCCACGACCGGCGCGAGCACGTGCAGCCAGCCGTCCATCGCACGGCCACGCATGACGAAGCGGGTCACCGTGGGTTCGTCGATCAGTGCGTCGGTCTCGGCTGGATCGACCCGAACCAGCAGCCCACCCTGGCTGCTGGCGCTGACCGCGAGGCGGCCGTCGAGCAAGAAGGCCACCCCACCGAACATCCGCTGCTCGGACAGCTGAGGCTCGGCGCTGAGCACCGCACGCAGCCGTGCCGCGAGGTCGGCGTCCACAGGCATGTCCCGATCCCGGCCTACCGCGGCCCGCAACGCAGAGCCGGTCTGGAGCCGGCCGGAGCCACGCCTATCGGCACCACCTGGTATCGGAGGCGGAGCGGGGCGCGCACGCCCGGCACCGCACCGCAGCAGGGACGGCATGGAGCCGGGCGAGCTCGAGCACCTGACCGCAACCCTCGCAACGCGTGCCGACGCCCTCCCGCCACCGGTCCAGGCATCGGCTCGCCGACTCCGCGAGCTTCTGCGCGTGGGTGCGGGCGCCGGTGGCCGCGCAGCCGCTGCTCACCGACCGGTGCGGGTCGGTCGTCGGACGACGGCGCGCCTCGAGCAGGACCAGACGCTGCGTCCACCAGGCCTGGGCAGAGGCCGCCTCGAAATCGTCCGGGTAGTCGCGCAGCAGGGCCTCGACGCTCACCGTAGAGCTATCCCGCGTCGACGGAGGTCGGGCGCAGACCGCTGGCGAGCGGGTCGACATAGCGCCGGATGGCCAGCGCGGCAGCCGCGCCCTCGCCTGCGGCACTGGCTGCCTGCTTCGTCGATCCGCTGCGCACGTCGCCGGCGACGAAGACGCCCGGCTGGCTCGTCGACATGCCGAGGTCGGCGACGATGAACCCCGCCTCGTCGACGTCGACCAGGTCCTTCACCAGCTCGCTGTTCGGCGAGAGCCCGATGAAGATGAAAGCGCCGTCCGCGGGGACCGTGTCGGCGGTCCCGTCCCGGTCCACGGCGAGGGCCTCCAGCGTGCCGTCGGTGCGGGTGACGAACCCGGTGGGGGTCGCGCCGGTGACCACGCGGATCTTGGCGTTCTCCTCGACCTTCTGCACGACGACCTTGCTCGCCGACAGCGCCGTGTCGCGCGTGACGATGGTGACCGAGTCGGCGAAGCGGGTCAGGAAGATGCTCTCCTCGCCGGCGCTGTTGCCACCACCGACCACGACGACGTCCTTGCCGCGGTAGAAGGCGCCGTCGCAGGTCGCGCAGAAGTGGACGCCTGCTCCGATCAGGTCGTCCTCCCCGTCGATGCCCAGGCGGCGGTAGGTCGAGCCCATGGCCAGCAGGACGGCAAACGCGCAGTAAGCGGTGCCGTCCCCCGTCGTGACGATGCGGTACTGACCGTCGACCTCGACCGAGGTCACCTCCTGCGCCGGGAGCACCTCCACGCCGAAGCGCTCCGCCTGTGCACGCAGCCGGCCGGCGAACTCGTCACCGGTCACTCCCTCGGGAAACCCTGGGAAGTTGTCCAGGCGCTCGGTGACCCCGGCCTGACCGCCGACGCCGGCGCGTTCCACCACCAGCACCGACAGGCCTTCGCGCGCCGCGTAGAGCGCCGCCGTCAGTCCCGACGGTCCGGAACCCACGACGACCAGGTCGTAGAACTCGTTCTTCGCGGTCGACTGCAGTCCCAGCTTCGCGGCGAGCTCGGCGTTGCTCGGCTCGACGAGGATGCTGCCGTCCTCGAAGACGATCGTCGGGATGATGTCCTTGCCGTCGTTGTGACCTTGGACGACGGCGCGCCCGGCGGCATCGGCGTCCACGTCGACGAACTCGTACTGCACGCGTTGCTCGCCGAAGAACTGCTTCGCGCGCTTGCAGTCCGAGCACCAGGCCGTGCCGTACATGGTGATGCTCATCGTTCCTCCGAGGTCGCGAGTGTCTGCTGTGGTGCTCAACCAGGCGAGGAGCCGCCCGATGCCCGGCGGGCCGTCCGGACATGATCCCGTAAGCAACGGCGCACACGACCGGGCCGAGCCCCGGCAGCGCAGCGACACGCTCCGGCGGTGGGGGTGCGGACGGCGCATCCGGCGTCAGGGCGGCGGGCCGCCTGACCGCCGCACCGGAGCAGTGGTGGCGGCGGACCGGCCCGACCCCGGGCTACGGTCGCCGGATGGCTGTCGACGTCACCACCCGCATCCGGATCGAGCGGCCCCTGCAGCAGGTGGCCGCCTTCGCGGGCGATCCCGACAACGCGCTGCGCTGGTACGCCAACATCACCGAGGTCGAGTGGGAGACCCCGCGCCCGGTGGCAGTGGGCTCCCGGGTGTCGTTCGTGGCGCGCTTTCTCGGTCGCCGCCTCGCCTATACCTACGAGGTCCGGGAGCTTTCTGCCGTGCGGCTGGTCATGTCGACCGCGCAGGGACCGTTCCCCATGACCACGACCTACCTGTTCGAGCCTGACGGCGACGGCGCCACCTGGATGACGCTGCGCAACGAGGGTGCCCCGAGCGGCTTCTCCAAGGTCGCGGGCCTGGCCATGGCGCCGGCCATGAGGCGAGCCAACCGCAAGGACCTGGCGTGCCTGAAGACGCTGCTGGAAGCGGGCGAACCACGGTGACGGTCGCGTCGCCCGGCCGGCGGCCTGCCGGTCCTGGGTGGCGTGTCGTGCGCGGACGTCCGCAGCACGGGTGCGGCGGCGTGGGAGCGTCCACGGCGTGAGCGTGACGACGGTGCTGAGACGGTGGGACGACCGGATGGTCGGTCGGGCGGGCTCAGCGTCGCCCGGCTGGGCGCTCGTGCTCTGGGCGCTGCTCTGCGGGCTGCTCGTGACCGGATCGGCTGCCGGGTACGTCCTGGTTCAGGGTGGCCCGCAGCCGGTCGCGCTCAGCCTGCTGCTGCTCACCGCCCTACCGGTGGGGGTCGCTGCGCTCGCGCGGCGCCGCGGTTAGCTCAACGGCGCAGCAGCGCGGGAGCGGTCCCGACGAGCAGCAGCAGCAGGCCGACCCCGGCGATCGGAGCAGAGACGTCCTGCTGGACGGTGACGGTGCTGAGCCGGGTGCGGATGTTGGCGTACACGTCGCTGAGCTGACCCGCGGTGGCCGCCAGGTAGGTCTGCCCGCCGGTGGCCTCCGACACGGCGGCCAGCGACGCCTCGTCGACGGGGACCTCGAAGGTCCGACCGTCGGCCACCACGATGCCGTCGGGCGTGCCGTAAGCGATGGTGCTGATCGGCACGCCGGCGTCGACGGCCTGCTGGACGGCGTCGGGCAGCGGCGAGCCGGCGGTGCTGCCACCGTCGGCGAGCAGCACGACGGCGCCGACGGCCTGCGAGCCACCGGTCGACAGCGCCTGCAACGAGGCCAGGATCGCGTCGCCGAGCGCCGTACCCCCGGACAGCTCGAGCCGGCTGATCGCGGCCGTGACGAGGGCATGGTCCCGGGTCGGCGGTACCTGCAGCGTGGCCGTGCCGTGGAAGGTCACGAGCGCGACGTCAAAGGTGTCGGGCAGGTCTTCGATGAAGCGTGCGGCGCTCGCCTTGGCCGCGGTGAAGCGGTCCGGTGCGACGTCCTGGGCGAGCATCGAGGACGACGTGTCGAGCGCGACGACGACGGTGGCCCGCTCACGCTGCACCTGTGCGGGCTCGCGGGGTCCGGCGTACGCCGTCGTCATGGCAGCCAGGGACAGGGCCAGGACGGCCGCCGGCAGGTGCCGCGACCAGCCGGGTCGGCGCGGCGCGACGGAGGCCAGCAGGGCATCGTCGGCCCACGAGCGCTGCACCGAGCGCTTGCGCACCTGCAGGACGGCATAGACGCCGAGCAGGCCGACCACCACCACGAGCAGGAGCAGCCGGGCAGGGTGGTCGAAGGAGTCGGGCCAGGTCACGCCACCAGTGGAGCAGGGCGGCTGTGAGGACGGTGTGAAGGGCGCCCGGAGACTGTCTGAGGCGGCCTCTACGGTGTCGTCCATGCGCCTGCTGCACACCTCCGACTGGCACCTGGGTCGACACCTGCACGGGCACGACCTAGCTGCGGCGCAGTCGGCCTTCGTCGACCACCTGGTCGAGGTCGCGGTCTCGGAGCGAATCGACGCCGTCTTGGTGTCCGGCGACGTGCACGACCGCGCGCTCCCGCCCGAGTCGGCGCTGCGCACCTTCGCCGACGCGCTGCAGCGGCTGCGCGATGCGGGCACGGAGGTGGTCGTCATCAGCGGCAACCACGACTCGGCGGCCCGGTTGGGTGACAAGGCGGGCCTGCTGGACCGCCGCATCTCGCTGCGCACCGATCCGCGGCGCCTGGCCGAGCCGGTGCTGCTGTCCGACCAGCACGGCGAGGTGGCTGTCTACGGGCTGCCGTACCTGGAGCCAGCGGCCGTGCGGGGGCTCGTGCCGGGCGTGCCCGTCGAGCCTGAGAGCGACGACCCGGTCGAGCGCGGCGCGCACGGACGCGTGCTGCGGCAGGCCCTCACGGCGGTGCACGCCGACCGCGCCGGTCGTGGGCGGAGCGTGGTCTTGGCGCACGCGTTCGTGACCGGTGGCACCGCCACCGACTCCGAGCGCGACATCAGCGTCGGTGGGATCGGCGACGTGCCGGCCCGCCTGTTCGACGGCATCGACTACACGGCGCTGGGGCACCTGCACCGCCCTCAGACGCTGCGTCCCGGCCTGCGCTACTCCGGTTCGCCGCTTCCCTACTCCTTCAGCGAGGCCTCCCACGTGAAGACCTCGTTCCTGGTCGAGCTGGACGCGACGGGTCTGTCGCGGGTCGAGGAGGTCCCCACGCCGGTCCACCGACGGTTGCAGGCGCTGTCGGGCACCCTGGAGGAGCTGCTGCACAGCCGGGAGTTCGACGGCGCCGAGCAGGACTTCGTCGCGCTGCGGATGACTGATCCGGTGCGTCCGATGGAAGCGATGTCGAGGTTGCAGCGGCGCTACACCTACCCCCTGACGCTGTCCTGGGACCCGAGCGGCGACTCCGGTGACGCAGCGGGCAGCTACGCCGCCCGCACCGTCGGGCTGTCCGACACCGAGCTGGCGCACGGATTCGTCGACTTCGTCCGCAGCGCTCCGACGGCGAGCGAGCAGGGCCTGCTGGCGCAGGCGCTCGAGTCGGCGCGGCTGTCCGCCGATCCTGATCAGGACGCTGCCTGATGCGTCCGCACCTGCTCGAGCTGCACGCCTTCGGCGCCTTCCCCGGTCGGGTCCGGCTCGACCTCGAAGAGCTGGGGCGCAGCGGGCTGGTGCTGTTCTGCGGCGACACCGGCGGAGGCAAGACGACGCTGCTCGACGCGATGGGGTACGCGTTGTTCGGGGAGGTTCCGGGCGAACGAGCCAAGGCCAGAGGCGATCTGCGTTCCCACCATGCGGGCGCCGACGACAAGCCGTTCGTGCGGCTGGAGTTCACCGCCCGGGGTCAGCGGCTACGGGTCACCCGCACCCCGCGGTGGGAGCGGCCGAAGTCGAGGGGAGCCGGGACGACGACACAGCAGCCGTCCGCGTTGCTGGAGCGCTGGGAGGGTGGAGCCTGGGTGGGCGGCCCGACCAGGCTCGACGACGTCGGCCTGGAGGTCGGGCGCCTGGTCGGCATGACGGCGGACCAGTTCTTCCAGGTGGTGCTGCTCCCACAGGGGCGCTTCGCCGCCTTCCTGCAGGCCAAGCACGACGACCGCGAGGCCCTGCTCAAGAAGCTGTTCCACGTGCGCCGGTTCGAGGGTGCCGAACGGTGGCTGGCCGAGCACGCCGCGACCGCGCAGGCGCGCGTGACCACGGCGCTGGAGGCGGTCACGGCCCTGGTGCACCGGGTGGCGCAGGAGGCCGGCGCGGAGGCCGGGCCCGCCGAGCTCGCGGAGGCCTCGTCCTGGTGCGGTGCGCTCGCGTCCGACGCCGCCGCGGAGCGCCTGCGTGCCACGGTGCGCGTGGCCGAGCTCGACGTCGCCCGCCGGCAGGCTGCCGCCGAGCTGCAGGACGCCGAGCGGCTGGCCGAACGACAGGCACTGCGTCGTCAGGCGGAGACCGAGCGGGCCGGGCTGCGGCAGCAGGTTCCGGCGATGGGTCTGCGTCAGCACGAGCTGACCGCTGCCGAGCGCGCCGTGCCGGTGGCGGTCGCCGCGAGTGCTGCCGACAGCCGCCAGCGCGAGCTGGCCCTGGCCGGGCAGCTGTGGGCCGAGGCCGCCGAGCAGGTCCCCTCCGTGCTGCCGGGCGAGCCGGGCGGGGAGCAGCCGGCCGCCCTCCGCTCGCCCGGCGCGCTGCAGGTACAGGACGCGTCCTGGCTCGCCGCACGCGCCGGCTGGGCGCGGACGGAGTCCGGGCGGGTCCAGGCGCTGCGACAGGTGGCGCTGGAGGCAGAGGCCGCGGCCAGGTCCGCCGCCGAACAGCGAGCCGGTTCCGCGGTCGCCTCCGTGGCCCTGGAGACCGCCCGCTCCCGGGCAGCCGAGCTGCCGGCGCTGCTCGTCGGCGCAGAGGCCCGGGTCGAGCAGGCGCAGGGCGCCGAGCTGTCCGTCCCCGGGCTGCAGGCACGGCTGGACGAAGCACGAGCGCTGGCGCAGTCCCGCTCGACCCTGCGCACCACCGAGACCCAGCTTGCCGCCGCCGAGGCGAGCCTGGTCGAGACTGCGGCCGCGCGTGAGCAGGCCCGCGAGAGGGCACGCGAGGTGCGCAACGAGCGCCTGGACGCGGCGCTCGCCGAGATCGCCTCCTACCTCGAGCACGACACCCCGTGCCCGGTGTGCGGCTCCCTCGACCATCCGGACGTCACCGACGTGTCGGGCGTCGACGCAGGGCGGGCGGCCGAGCAGGCCGCGGAGCGGGCGGCCCAGCAGGCCGACGAGGCGCACGCCCAGGCAGCCAGGGACGTCGCCAGGCTGCAGGAACGATGCACGGGGCTCGTGGCCCGGCTGCCCGCAGGAGAGCCTGCCGACGTCGCCACCCTGCACGAGGAGCTGAACCGGGCCCGGGCGGACGCCGCACAGCTGCCCGCGCGGCGCGAGGCGCTGACCAGCCTGCGCGGCGAAGGTGAGCGGCTCGCCGGCGATCTCGCCCGTGCGGAGGTAGAGCTGCGCGAGCACGACAAGCGCGCCGCGGAGGCGCACGAGCGGGTCGCGGAGCTGCGGGCCAGGCTCGACCGCGAGCTCGGCCCCGGCAACGAGCCCGCCGCCCGCCTCGACGAGCTGTCTGGCCTGGTCCGGGCGTGCGAGGCTGCGGCCAGAGCGGCCGAGGTGGTGCTGGCAGCAGATCGGCTGGCCACGGACGCCGCGGCAGTCTTGCGGCAGCGCGCCGTCGAGGCCGGGTTCGCGACGCCGCAGGACGCGACGGCAGCGGATCGACCGCTGCTGTGGCGGGAGCAGACCCGGGCCGAGCTGGAGGACCACCACCGTCGCTTCGCCCTGCTCGACAGTCGGCTCGCGAGCAACGAGCTGGACGTACCGCTCGAGCCTGCGGCCGCCGTGCCGGCCGCGCGGGAGGCAGCCGAAGGGGCTGGCCAGGCGCACGAGCGGGCGGTACGTGACCACAGCCTGGTGGCGGCGCGGGCCGAACGGCTCGCCGCGCTGCAGCCGCAGGTGGAGGCCGCGCTCGAGACGCTGACGCCACTCCAGCAGCTCGCCCAGCAGACGCGAGGACTGGCCGACGTCGCCGCCGGCCGCGGTCAGAACAGCAAGCTCATGTCGCTGTCGACCTACGTCCTGGCGGCGCGGCTGGAACAGGTGGCTGAGGCGGCCAGCACCCGGCTGGCGCGCATGAGCGCGGGCCGGTTCACGCTGCTGCACCAGGACACCGGCGCCGACCGGCGCAGCCGCGCGGGCCTCGGGCTGCAGGTGGACGACGCCTGGACCGGACAGCGTCGAGACACCTCGACGCTGTCCGGCGGCGAGACGTTCATGACGGCGTTGTCGCTCGCGCTGGGTCTGGCCGACGTCGTGACCGCCGAGGCGGGTGGGCAGACGATCGACGCCCTGTTCGTCGACGAGGGTTTCGGCAGCCTGGACGCCGACAGCCTGGACCGGGTGATGAGCAATCTCGACGAGCTGCGCTCCAGCGGACGCCTGGTCGGGCTCGTCAGCCACGTCGCTGATCTGCGCGACCGGATCCCCACCCAGGTGCGGGTGCACAAGACGCCGCAGGGCAGCACCGTCGAGACGGTGTCGGGCCTCTAGCCACCCGCGCGCGACCGCGCCTACCGGTGCGGCCGTCCGACGGCGACCGGCGGCTTCTCGACCGGGGTGCCCGAACCGTCGCGCTTGCCGTAGGTCGCCGGCAGCTCGACCGGATCACCGCTCTGGGCAGCGGCCCACGCCGGTCCGCGGCCCGCCCAGCCGAGCACGAGCAACGCCTCGCCGCTCAGCAGGCGTTGGCACCGCACCCCGCCGGTGGCCCGTCCCTTGCGCGGGTACTCCGACAGCGGGGTCACTTTCAGGCTCGACACGACGCCGGGTCCCTTCGCTCGACCCTCCGGCGGCAGCCCGCAGCCGGTCACGACGACCGGTTCGTCCACGACGTCCAACGTGTCTGTCGGCGGCTTGAGGTCGACCGCGACGAACCCCACGACGACCGCGCCGGCGGACAGCTTGATGCCGGCCATGCCGCCGGCCGAGCGGCCCTGCGGCCGCACGCTGGACGCGGGAAAGCGCAGCAGGTCGCCGGTGGAGGAGAACAGCACCAGCTCCTCCTCGCCGTCCGCCAGCTCGACCGCTCCGACGACCTCGTCGCCGGGCCGCAACGCGATGACCTCCACCGCCTCGCCCTTGCTCGGCCAGTCGGGCGTCACCCGCTTCACCACGCCCTGCCGGGTCGCGAGCGCGAGCCCGGGTCCGCCGTCGGCCAGCGAGGTCAGCGCGAGCAGTCGCTCGCCGCGTTCCAGGCCGACGAACTCCGACGCGGGCGCGCCGCCCCGCAGCGAGAGCGCCCCCGTGGTCACTGCCGGCACGTTCGGCAGATCGAGCACGCCGACCCGCAGCACCCGGCCGGCCGAGGTGACCAGACCGACCGTGCCGCGGGTGGTCGAGCGTGCGATCGACACCACGACGTCGTGCCGGCTGCGGCCGGTGCGCTTGCGGCCGCCGGTGTCTTCGGGGTCGGCGTGCAGCGGCGTACGGGCGAGCAGCCCCGCGCTCGACAGCACGACGTCGCACGCCTCGTCGGCCACCTCGAGCGAGGCGGCCCGCTGCGTCACGAGCGCCTTGAGGTCGCCGCCGACCAGCACCGTGCGGCGAGGCGTGCCGTGCTCGGCAGCCACCTCGGCCAGCTCGTCACCGACGACGCCGCGCAGCAGGGCGTCGTCGGCCAGCAGGCTCTCCAGGTGGGCGATCGTCGCCTGCAGCTCGGCGAGCTCTGCCTCCAGCTTGGCGACCTCGAGCCGCACCAGCCGTCGCAGCTGCATGTCGAGCACGTAGCCCGCCTGGAGGTCGCTCAGGCCGATCTGCTGGACCAGGTTCGCGCGGGCCTCCCCGACGTCCTGCGACCCGCGGATGATGCGCACCACCTCGTCGATGTTCAGCAGGGCGAGCAGCAGCCCCTCGACCAGGTGGGCGCGCTCCTGCGCCTTGCGCAGGCGGAACTGCGAGCGCCGCCGGACGACGTCGACGCGGTGCTCCAGGAAGACCTGCAGCAGCGCCTTGAGCCCGAGGGTGCGCGGCTGGCCGTCGACCAGGGCCACGTTGTTGATGCCGAAGCTCTCCTCCAGCGGGGTGAGCCGGTACAGCTCGGCGAGCACCGCCTGTGCGTTGAAGCCGGCCTTGACCTCGATGAGCAGGTGCGTGCCGAGCTGGCGGTCGGTGAGGTCCTTGATGTCGGCGATGCCCTGGAGCTTCTTGGCCTTCGCGAGCTCGGACACCTTCGCCATCACGCGTTCGGCGCCGACGCCGTAGGGCAGCTCGGTGACCGTGATCGAGCTCTTGCCGCGGGCGAGCGTGCCGACCTCGGCGGTGGCCCGCATCCGCACGACGCCGCGGCCGGTCTCGTAGGCGGAGCGCACCTCCGTCATGCCGAGCAGCTGCCCGCCGGTGGGCAGGTCGGGACCGGGGACGAAGCGCATCAGGTCGTCGAGGTCTGCTCCGGGGTGGGCGAGCAGGTGCCGGGCGGCGTCGACGACCTCGACGAGGTTGTGCGGGATCATGTTCGTCGCCATGCCGACGGCGATGCCGGAGGTGCCGTTGACGAGCAGGTTCGGCATCGCCGCCGGCAGCACCGACGGCTGCTGGAGCGAGCCGTCGTAGTTGTCCTCGACATCGACCGTCTGCTCGTCCAGGCCGTCGGTGAGCAGCAGCGCGGCGGGCGTGAGTCGGCACTCGGTGTAGCGCGAGGCGGCCGCGGAGTCGTCGGGTGAGCCCCAGTTCCCGTGCCCGTCGATGAGCGGCACGCGCATCGCGAAGGGTTGGGCGAGCCGGACCATCGCGTCGTAGATCGCGCTGTCACCGTGCGGGTGGTACTTGCCCATGACGTCGCCGACGACGCGTGCGCTCTTGACGTAGGGCCGGTCCGGTCGCAGCCCGGAGTCGGCCATCGAGTACAGGATGCGCCGGTGCACGGGCTTGAGCCCGTCACGGGCGTCGGGCAGCGCGCGGGAGTAGATGACGGAGTAGGAGTAGTCCAGGTAGCTGGACTCGATCTCGGTGACGACGTCGGTGTCGATGATGGTGCCGTCGCCCTCGAAGGGCGGGATGTGCGTGCTGGAGGTGCGCTTACGGGCCACGTCGGCTCCTGATCAGGTGTCGAGCAGCTCGCGGTTGACCCGCGAGGCGCTGCTGACGATGAAGTCGCGACGGGGAGCGACGTCGTTGCCCATGAGCAGCTCGAGCACGCGCTCGGCGGCGTCGGCCTCCCCGGGGTTGATCCGGCGCAGGGTGCGCGACGCCGGGTGCATCGTGGTCTCGGCCAGCTGATCGGGATCCATCTCGCCCAGGCCCTTGTAGCGCTGGATCTGGCCCTTCACCTTGGCGCCGCGGGCGGCGATCTTCTTCAGCTCGTGCTGCATCTGCTTCTCGCTGAAGGTGTAGATCGGCTCTTTCGCACCGGCGACCTCGATCCGGTGCAGCGGAGGCACGGCCGTGTACAGGCGTCCGGAGCTGATGACCTGCGGCATGTACCGCGCGAACAACGTGATGAGCAGGCAGCGGATGTGCGCTCCGTCGACGTCGGCGTCGGTGGTCAGGACGATCTTCCCGTAGCGCATCTGGTCCAGGTCGAAGGTGCGACCGGTGCCCGCACCGACGACCTGGATGATCGCCGCGCACTCGGCGTTGGACAGCATCTCGCTGACGCCGGCCTTCTGGACGTTCAGGATCTTCCCGCGCAGCGGCAGCAGCGCCTGGAACTCGCTGTTGCGCGCCAGCTTGCCGGTGCCGAGCGCGCTGTCGCCCTCGACCAGCCACAGCTCGGTGCGCGCGACGTCGGTGGACCGGCAGTCGGCGAGCTTGGCCGGCAGCGTGGAGGACTCCAGCGCCGTCTTGCGCCGGGCGGCGTCCTTGGAGGCCTTGGCCGCCTGCCGGGTCTTGGCGGCGGCGGCGACCTTGTCCAGGACGGTGCGCGCCTGGGCCTTGCGCTTGCGGTTGTCCAGGAACTCGCTCTTGAGCCCGCGGGCGACGACCTCGGTGACGATCTTGGTGACCCCGGGCGTGCCCAGCTGGTCCTTGGTCTGACCGAGGTACTGCGGCTCGGGCACGCGCACGGTCACCACCGCCGTGAGGCCTTCCAGCACGTCGTCCTTGATCGGGTCGTCGTCGGAAGCCCGCAGCACGCGGGTGGTCTTCATGGCGTCGACGACGGAGCGGAGCAGGGCGCGCTCGAAGCCGTTCTGGTGCGAGCCCCCGTTGGGGGTGGCGACGACGTTGCAGAACGACTGGACGACGGTGTCGTAGCCGGTGCCCCAGCGCAGCGCGACATCGACCTCGCAGTGCCGCTCGACGCTCTGGGTGACCATGTGCCCCGAGCCGTCCAGCACCGGCACGGTCTCTTTGTAGTCGCCGGAGCCGAGCAGGTGCACCGGGTCGGTGACGGCGGTGTCGGGCGCCAGGTGCTCGACGAAGTCGGCGGTGCCGCCGTCGAACCGGAAGCTCTCCTCGACCAGCTCGCCGGAGCGTCGGTCGAGCACGGCGAGGGTCAGGCCCGGGACGAGGAACGCCGTCTGACGCAGCCGGTCGTGCAGCTGGGCGACGTCGACCGCCGAGCCCCGGGCGAACAGCGGCAGGTCCGGCCACCAGCGCACGACGGTGCCGGTCTGCGTCTTCGGCGCCTTGCCCGCCACCGACAGCCCCTCGCGCGGGGTGAAGGCGGCACCGGGTGAGTCACCGGCGAAGGTGCCCGGCACACCGCGGCTGAACGACATCGTGTGCACCCGGCCGCCGCGCCGCACGACCACGTCCAGGCGCTGGGACAGCGCGTTCACCACGGACGCCCCGACGCCGTGCAGACCGCCGGAGGTCTTGTAGCCGCCGCCGCCGAACTTCCCTCCGGCGTGCAGCTTGGTGAGCACCAGCTCGACGCCGGTCAGCCCGCTCTTGCGCTCGACGTCGACCGGGATGCCCCGGCCGTCGTCGGCGACCTCGACCGAGCCGTCGGCGTGCAGGGTCAGCTCGATCCGCTGGCAGTGGCCACCCAGCGCCTCGTCGACAGCGTTGTCGACGATCTCGTAGGCGAGGTGCGTCAGGCCCTTGGAGTCGGTCGACCCGATGTACATGCCAGGACGCTTGCGGACCGCCTCCAGCCCCTCCAGCACGGACAGGTGCTCGGCGTTGTAGCCGCTGCTGGGGGCTGGTGTCGGGGCCGGGCTGGTCACCACGCCAGTGTCCCAGGTCCGCGGGCCGCAGGAGGTTGCGCCACGATGGGTGTCGTGCGCGATCTCAGCAAGCTCCCGAAGGCGCACCTGCACCTGCACCTCGCGGGGGCGATGCGGCCGGCGACGCTGGTGGAGCTGGCGAGGGACCAGGGCCGTCGCCTGCCGCCGGAGCTGCTCGATCCGTCGGGTGCGCGCCTGGACGTCACCGCACGGCGCGGCTGGTCGCGCTTCCAACGGCTGTACGACGCGGCGCGCGACGTCCTCGTCGGACCCGAGGAGGTGCGGCGCCTGGTGCGTGAGATCGCCGAGGACGAACGGGCCGCGGGTTCGGGCTGGGTCGAGGTGCAGGTCGACCCGTCCTCCTACGCGACCCGGCTCGGCGGCCTGCAGGCGACCGTCGAGCTCGTCCTGGACGCGATGGGGAGCGCACAGCAGCAGACCGGGACCGGCATGGCGCTGGTGGTGGCGGCGAACCGCACCCGGCACCCGGGCGAGGCGGAGGTGCTGGCGCGGGTCGCCAGGCGGTTCGCCGGCCAGGGCGTCGTGGGATTCGGGCTGAGCAACGACGAGACGAAGGGGCCACCCGAGGAGTTCGCCAAGGCCTTCCGGATCGCCCGGGAGGCCGGGCTGCTCTCGGTGCCGCACGCCGGTGAGCTGCGTGGCACCCGCAGCGTGCGGGGGGCCGTCGAGGCGCTGGGCGCCGACCGGCTCGGGCACGGCGTGCGCTCGGTCGAGGACCCGGAGACGGTGCGGCTGCTGGCGGAGCGGGGGGTGGTGCTGGAGGTCTGCCCGGCCAGCAACGTGGCGCTCGGCGTGGCGGGCGCGGTCGAGCTCGTGCCGGTGCGCGAGCTGCGGGCCGCCGGCGTCGCCGTCGCGCTCGGATCGGACGACCCGCTGCTGTTCCGGTCCGGCCTGCTGGAGCAGTACGCCGCCGTCCGCGAGCAGCAGGGGTTCGACGACGTGGCCCTGGCCGACCTGGCCGGCGATGCGGTCAGGGGCAGCGCGGCCCCGGAGTCCGTACGGGCTGCGCTGCTGGCGGGCATCGCGGGGTGGCTGCGCGAGGACGCTGGCCAGCAGGCGGGATAGATGGCATCATGCGGCTCACACGTCACACCAGTACCAGAACCTGCACCACCAGCCCGCCGCACCACGAGCACGCAGCACCACCAGGCACGCGGAACACCTGAGCAGGACCGAGGCCGTCGGGGAAGGCGCACCTCGTCCACCAGGAGGCACCGTGTCCGCCGGCGTGCTCTACATCCACTCGACCCCTGCTGCGCTGTGCCCCCATGTGGAATGGGCGGTCGCGGCTGAGCTCGGCACGCGTGCCCGGTTGGAGTGGACCGATCAACCCTGTCAGCCCGGGCAGCTGCGCGCCGAGATCAACTGGCGCGGTCGGCCGGGCACGGCGGGCCGACTGACGGCCGCGCTACGCGGCTGGACCATGCTGCGCTACGAGGTCACGGAAGACCCGAGCCCCGGCCTGGACGGCGAGCGCTACTGCGTCACGCCGGGGCTCGGGGTGTTCCGCGCGGTGATCGGCGCCAACGGCGACGTGCTCGTCGGCGAGGACCGGCTCCGTGCCCTGCTCGCCACCACGTCGGGTCCCGCCCTCGCGACCGGTCTGGACGGCCTGCTGGGCGGCGCCTGGGACGACGAGCTCGAGCCGTACCGCCTCGCCGGCGACGGCGCGCCGGTGACCTGGCTGCACCAGGTCGTCTGAGGTCTTCGTCACGTCAACGCGCGCCCGGCTGACGCACAGCGCGGCAGAACGGCTGGTTCGGGCCGGACCGCGACGTCCGCGGAGCCGGGCGCGCCGCTGCGTCGCCGGTCGGAAGGGTTGCGCGCAGTCGAGCGGGGGACGACGTCCGCCACCGCACCCCACCTTCAGGAGAACGCATGACCCCGCTCGCCATCGACTTCCAGACAGGCTTTGACAACGCATTCCAGGACGGCATCGAGCTGCTGCCGAAGATCGGCTACTTCCTGCTGATCCTCATCATCGGCATCGTCATCGCCAAGTTCGTCCAGAAGATCCTCGTCAAGATCCTGCAGCGGGTCGGCTTCGACGCCCTCGTCGAGCGTGGTGGGGTCAAGACCGCCCTGGCCAAGAGCAAGTACGACGCCGCGACCATCCTGGCCCGGATCGTCTACTACTTCATCTTCCTGCTCGTGGTGTCGGCCGCATTCGGCGTGTTCGGCAACGACAACCCTGTCAGCGCCTTCCTCGCGCAGATCATCGCCTTCCTGCCGAACCTGTTCGTGGCCGTCCTGGTCCTGGTGATCGCGGCCGCCATCGCCGCGGCCGTCAAGGACCTGCTCGCCAACACCCTGGGCGGGCTGTCCTACGGCGCCACCCTGGCCAACGTGGCCTCGCTGTTCGTGGTGGGCATCGGCGTGTTCTTCGCCCTCGACCAGCTCGACATCGCTCCGCTGATCACCGGCGGCATCTTCTACGCCCTGCTCGCGTTGATCGTGATCCCGCCGATCATCGCCTTCGGTGTCGGCGGTATCGACCCCGCCCGCGAGGCCATCCGGACCATGCAGACGCAGAGCCGCACCCGCATCCAGGAGGTGCGTGAGGAGGTGGCGAACGACGAGTACGACGACGAGCAGGACGTCCCGGCACCCGCTGCCGCCGCTCGCCGCACGACCCGCGCCACGACGGCCAAGCCGGCGACCACGCGCCGTCGCCGTCCGACCAGCTGACCGACCCCGCACGTCCGATGCCCGGCGGCCCCCCGCCGGGCATCGGCGTGTCCGGACGGGGCAGGAGGCTGCCATGAACCGCCGAGAACGGCTGCGGACCGGCCGCCGGGGCGGGCCCCGGCTCGCGTCGGCTGCCGGCGGACTGGTGGCGATCGCCTTCGTCGCGGGCCCGCTCGCGCTGCTGGTCCACAGCCGCTGGAGCCCGTTGCTGGACCTGGACCGTGCCGTCACGCGCGTCGCAGAGCAGGCGGACAGGTCGGTGCCCGGGCTGCTCGGCCTGGCGGGGGCTACGACCAACCTGGGAGACCCGTTCCTGCTCAGCACCGCGGCGGGGGTGCTGGCCCTGGTGTTGGTCGCCCGCGGGCAGCGACGCCTCGCCGTGCTGGTCGTCCTGTCCCGGGTCGGTGCGCTGCTGCTCAGCGGGACGCTCAAGGCCGCTGTCGACCGGGTCCGACCGGTCTTCGACCAGCCGGTGACCGTCGTGCTCGGGCCGTCGTTCCCGTCCGGGCACGCCCTCGGTGCGGCGGCGTTCTGGAGCACGGTGGCGGTGCTGCTGCTGCCGCACGTGCGCCGACCGTGGACGGTCTTGATGATGTCGTCGAGCATTGCTGCGGTCGTCGCGGCGAGCCGTGTGCTGCTCGGCGTCCACTACCTCTCAGACGTCCTCGGCGGACTGCTGCTGGGCTGGGGATGGACCGCCGTCTGCGCCGCGACCGTGCGCCCGCGGAGTCGCCCCGAGCCGGCGCCCCCAGCAGCTCGATCCGGGCTGGCCGAGGGCGACCCGGACCCGTCAGGATGGGCGCATGACCGCTCCCCGTGATCCCGTCGAGGACCTGCGGTCGATCGCGTTCTGCCTGGAGCGCGCGCTGGAGCCGTCCTACCGGGTCAGGGCCTTCCGCACCGCGGCGGCCGTCGTCCAGCGGACGCCCCCCGCCGAGATCGTGCACCGGGCCGGCACCGGCACGTTGACCGAGCTCACCGGCATCGGCAAGGTGACGGCGCTGGTGATCAGCGAGTCGTTGGCGGGGGAGGAGCCGGTCTACCTGCGGCGCGTGCAGACGCTCGGGGACACGCCGGTCTCCGAGGGGGCCGCCGCCCTGCGGGCCGCGCTGAAGGGCGACTGCCACACGCACTCGGACTGGTCCGACGGCGGCTCCCCGATCCTGGAGATGGCGCTGGCAGCGCAGGCGCTCGGTCACGAATACGTGGTGCTCACCGACCACTCCCCGCGGCTGACCGTGGCCAACGGACTGTCCGCCGAGCGGCTGCGGGAGCAGCTGACGGTCGTCGCGCAGGTCAACGAACAGCTGGCGGAGGCCGGGCCGCCGTTCCGGCTGCTGACCGGCATCGAGTGCGACATCCTCGACGACGGTCGGCTGGACCAGGAGCCCGAGCTGCTGGCGCAGCTGGACCTGGTGGTGGCCTCGGTGCACAGCAAGCTGCGGATGCCGGCCGCCGACATGACTGCCCGCATGGTCGCGGCCATCAGCAACCCGCACACCGACGTGCTCGGTCACTGCACCGGCCGACAGGTGCTCGGGCACGGTCGTGGGGGCAAGGGCCGGCCCGAGAGCGACTTCGATGCCGAGCTGGTGTTCGCGGCGTGTGCCCGCTTCGGCGTCGCGGTCGAGGTCAACAGCCGTCCGGAGCGGCTCGACCCGCCCAAACGGCTGCTACGACTGGCGCTCGAGGCGGGTTGCGACGTCGCGATCGACACCGATGCGCATGCTCCCGGCCAGCTGGACTGGCAGCACCTGGGCGCCGAGCGCGCCTACCTGTGCGGCGTCACCGCCGACCGGATCGTCAACGCGCGCAGCGCCGAAGCGCTGCTGGCATGGACGGCGCGGCACGCCTGAGCCGCACGGTCACCCCCGTCGACCCGCTGCGACGGTGGCGCCGTCAGAAGCGGTGCGCCTCGACGTGACCGCCGGACAGCGCCGACCACAGGTCCTGCAGGTTCTCGAAGACCTGCTCCGGGGCCAACGAGGCAAGCTGCTCCAGCACGCTGTCCGGCGCACCATTGTCGCGGGCGGCCTGCAGGATCGCCCCGGCGGGGGCCGGCCAGATGCGCCCGAGGAACGACGCCAGCTCGCTGCGGGCCTCGACGTCCTGCTCGGTCATGCCGTCGGGCACGCCGCCGGTGAGCGTGCCGTCGGGCATCCGGTCGACGTCGGGCTGGTCCTCACCCGACGGCTCGGGCGAGTTCCAGTCGGCGCGGCTGTCGTGGCCGGTACGGACGATCGGCTGCACCTCGGCCGCCATCGCCTCGTCCAGGCGCGGGCTGTGCTTGTCGCTTCCTCTTTCCATGGCCCGCCCACTACCCGGAGCACGCCGGCCTACTCGCTGCCTCCTGCGGTGGTGTCCTTGTCGGCCGGGACGTCCTCAGAACCCAGCCGGTAGCGGGCGACGGCCTGCGCGGGGAGCTCGGCATCGACCTCGCCGCGCTGCGCGAGCTCGGTCAGGACGGCGACGGCGATCGACTCCGGGTCGATGCGGAAGTGCCGCCGCAGCGCAGCGCGGGTGTCCGAGCGGCCGAAGCCGTCCGTGCCCAGCGAGGCCCACTGCTGAGGCACCCAGCGGCTGATGGCGTCCGGGACGGCCCGCATCCAGTCGCTCACAGCCACGACCGGCCCGGGGGCGTCCTGGAGCGCCTGCGTCACATACGGCGTCCGTCGCCCGTCAGCGCCGCAGAGCAGGTTGTGCTGCTCGCACTCGACCGCCTCCCGGCGCAGCTCGTTCCAGCTGGTGGCGCTCCAGACGTCGGCGGCGACGCCCCAGTCCTCGCGGAGCAGCCGCTGCGCATCCATCGCCAGCCGGACCGCGATCCCGCTGGCGAGCACCTGCGCCCGCGGTCCGTCGCCGTCGCCCGCTGCGTAGCGGTACAGCCCGCGCAGCACGCCCTCGCGCAGCTCCGGGACGTCGGGCTGGACCGGCTGCGGATACGGCTCGTTGTAGACCGTCAGGTAGTAGAAGACGTCCTCCGGCGCCTCGCCGTACATCCGGCGCAGCCCCTCCTCGACGATGTACGCGACCTCGAAGCCGAACGCCGGGTCGTAGGCGACGACGGCCGGGTTGGCCGAGGCCAGCAGCAGGCTGTGCCCGTCCTGGTGCTGCAGCCCCTCGCCGTTGAGGGTCGTGCGGCCGGCCGTCGCCCCGAGCAGGAACCCACGCCCGAGCTGGTCGGCCATCGCCCACATCTGGTCGCCGGTGCGCTGGAAGCCGAACATCGAGTAGAAGACGTAGACCGGGATCATGGTCTCGCCGTGCGTGGCGTAGGACGTACCCGCAGCGATCACCGACGCCATCGACCCGGCCTCGGTGATGCCCTCGTGCAGGATCTGGCCCTGCTTGGACTCCTTGTAGGACAGCAGCAGGGCCCGGTCGACCGCCTCGTAGCGCTGGCCGAGCGGCGAGTAGATCTTCGCCGTCGGGAACATGGCGTCGATACCGAACGTGCGGGCCTCGTCGGGGATCACAGGGACGATGCGGGCCCCGATGCCCTCGTGCTTCATCAGGTCCTTGAGCAGCCGGACGAACGCCATCGTCGTGGCCACCGCCTGCTTCCCGGAGCCTGCCTTGAGCTCGTCATAGACCTCGGTCGGAGGCAGGGTGAGCCCCGCGGCCCGGACCACGCGCCGGGGGACCGACCCACCCAGGGCGGCTCGTCGCTCGCGCATGTAGGCGATCTCGTCGGAGCTCTGGCCTGGGTGGTAGTAGGGCGGCAGGTCGCCCTCCAGCGCGGAGTCGGGGATCTCCAGGTAGAGCCGGTCGCGAAGCTCTTTCAGCTCGGGCTTGGTGAGCTTCTTCATCTGGTGGGTGGAGTTGCGACCCTCGAAGTCCTTGCCGAGCGTCCAGCCCTTGATGGTGTGCGCGAGGATCACCGTCGGCTGGCCCTCGTGCCGCGTCGCGCTGTGGAAGGCCGCATGCACCTTGCGGTAGTCGTGGCCACCGCGCGGCAGGCCGCGGATCTGATCGTCGGACAGGTGCTCGACGAGCTTGCGCAGCCGCGGGTCCGAGCCGAAGAAGTTCTCGCGGGTGTAGGAACCGGGTTCCACCGAGTACGTCTGGAACTGGCCGTCGGGCGTGGTGTTCATGGCGTTGACGAGTACGCCGTCGACGTCGCGCGCGAGCAGGTCGTCCCATTCGCGACCCCACACGACCTTGATGACGTTCCAGCCGGCGCCCCGGAAGTAGGACTCCAGCTCCTGGATGATCTTGCCGTTGCCGCGCACCGGACCGTCGAGCCGCTGCAGGTTGCAGTTGATGACGAAGGTGAGGTTGTCGAGCTCTTCGCGGGCCGCGATGCCGATGGCGCCGAGCGACTCGGGCTCGTCCATCTCCCCGTCGCCCAGGAAGCACCAGACCCGGCTCTGCGAGGTGTCCTTGATGCCGCGGTGCTGCAGGTAGCGGTTGAAGCGGGCCTGGTAGATGGCACCGATCGGGCCCAGCCCCATCGAGACCGTCGGGAACTCCCAGAACTCGGGCATCAGCCGCGGGTGCGGATAGGACGACAGCGAGGCGCTGCGCGACTCCTGCCGGAAGCCGTCCAGACGTTCCTCGGACAGCCGGCCCTCCAGGTACGCGCGGGCATAGATGCCGGGGGAGGCGTGACCCTGGAAGAAGATCTGGTCGCCGGAGCCGTCCGGGCTGTCCTTGCCGCGGAAGAAGTGGTTGAAGCCGACCTCGTAGAGGCTGGCGGCGCTCGCGTAGGTGGCGATGTGCCCGCCGACGCCGATCTCGGGCCGGTTGGCGCGGCTGACCATGATCGCGGCGTTCCAGCGCACGTAGGCGCGGATCCGGCGCTCTGCATGCTCGTCCCCGGGGAACCACGGCTCGCGCTCGGGCGGGATCGTGTTGAGGTAGTCGGTGGAGCGCAGGGCCGGCACGCCGACGGCCTTCTCCCTGGCGCGCTCCAGCAGCTTGAGCATCAAGAAACGGGCGCGTCCCCGTCCGGCGTTCTCGACGACGGCGTCCAGCGACTCCAACCACTCGGCCGTCTCGTCCGCGTCGATGTCCGGCAGCTGGCTGGGCAGACCGTCGCTGATGACGCTGAACCGTTCGTGGGGCGGGTTGCTCGTGGTCACGCTGCTCCTGGGGCTCGCCGGTCAGATCGTGTCGGGTCGTGTCAGGCGCAACCATCCTTCCCCCTACCGGCGGGTAAGGGGGAGCGCCGGTACTGCAGCGCACCCCGCCCGACGTCTGCCGGGGGCTCGGGCAGCGGTGCTGTCGGGCCCGGTCGGAGCCGGCTGGACGGACAGCGGCCGACCGTTCTGGCGCCGCGCCGAGAGCGCTGGCACTTGCGCAGACAGGGACGGTCCGGTGGACTACCCCCGAGCGCCCCCGGTCGAGGGGCTGAGGGGGAGGGGCTCGACACGTGAGCACGTCCGCGGACCATGCCGCGCAGCGTGGCCTGGCCGAGAAGCTCGGCATCGAGCCCGGCCATGTCGTCCAGGTCACCGGCACCGGCGGGCCGACGGAACCCGCCGAGGCCGCAGCGGTAGACCAGGAGCTGCTCGACGACGTCGCCGCCCGCGCCGGAACCGAGCTGATCACCACCGACGACTCCGACGAGGTCGTGGACGTCGTGATGCTGTGGTGGCGCGAGGGCGACGGCGACCTCGTCGACGCGCTCGTCGACTCCCTCACCAACCTGGCCGACCACGGCGTGGTGTGGCTGCTCACGCCCAAGGCCGGGCGGGCCGGTCACGTGGAGCCCAGCGACATCGACGAAGCAGCCCCTACCGCCGGGCTGGCGAGCACCCGCAGCACCAGTGCTGCGCCGGAGTGGTCCGGCACGCGGCTGGTGTCGCCCCGGGCCAGCAAGAGCAAGCCGCGGCGCTGAGCCTCGCGGCCAGCCGCGGGTGACGCCGGGTCAGGCCCGGCTGCTGCTCTCCGGCCCCGGCCGGGCTGCGGTCGCGTTCGCCGAGACGCAGGACCTGTCGCCGCAGGGCCGGCTCGTAGCGGCCGAGGCGGTCCGGGCGGAGTGCGGCGAGCTGGGTCCGGCGGCGCTCGCGCAGGCGCTGCTGAGACGTCGGGCCCGCGCCAAGCACGCGCGCGGCGACGAGCTGTGGTGGACGGCTGCCGCGTTGGAGCAGGCGACGTCGCAGGAGGTTGCCGCCTGGCGGGGACGCCAGTTCGACCGGCCGGTGCTGGACCTGTGCTGCTCGGTCGGGGGCGACCTGCTGGAGCTGCCCGCCGGATCCGTCGGCGTCGACCTGGACGAGGCCCGGCTGCTGTTCGCCGCCGCCAACGCCCGGCTCCTCGAGCACCCCGTCCAGCTGGTCCGGGCCGACGTCACCTCGCTGACGCTTCCGGGAGACCGCGACGTGTTCGTCGATCCGGCTCGTCGTGCCGGCGGGCGTCGGGTGTTCGACCCACGGGCCTACCAGCCGGCGCTGGACACGGTCCTGTCCTGGCGGCGGGAGGTCCGCTCGCTGACGGTGAAGGTGGCGCCGGGGGTCGATCTCGCCGCGCTGCCGGCCGACATCGAGGTCGAGGTCGTGTCGTTGCGCGGCGAGGTGAAGGAGGCCGTGCTCCGGTCCGGAGCGGGGTGCGTCGGGCGTCGTACCTCCGCGGTCCTGCTCCCGGCCGGCGACGTGCTCGTCGGGTCCACCGCGGCCGCGCCGGACGTGCGCGAGCCGGGTCCTTTCCTGCTGGAGCCCGACGGCGCGGTCGTGCGCGCGCAGCTGGTGGCCGAGGTCGCCGGGCTGGTCGACGGCTGGCTGCTGGACACGACGATCGCCTACGTGTCTGCTGCCCGGCCCGCGCCGACGCCGTTCGGTCGCTGGTACGAGGTGCTCGAGACGCTGCCGTTCGGCCTGAAGCGGTTGCGTGAGCGGCTGCGGGCGCACGACGCCGGCCCCCTGGTGGTCAAGAAGCGCGGGACCGCGGTGGAACCGGAGACGTTGCGCCGGCAGCTCAAGCTGACCGGCAGCCGGGAGGTCACGGTCGTGCTGACCCGAGCGCAGGGCCGGCAGGTGGTGCTGATCGTCCGAGCTCTCAGCCCGCCGCGAGCCGGGTCAGCGGCGCCAGCGCCCCAGGACGCGCCCGACGCCGCCGGCTACCCCGGCGAGACCGCCCGCCACCCCGGCGACACCGCCCGCCACCCCTGACAAGCCACCCACGGCCGTCTTCAAGGCTGCACCGCCGGGAAGCCCCGGGACGTCGTCCAGCAGCGGAGCCAGCCGCATCCACTGCGGGAGCTGCTGCACCACCAGCCGTCGGGTGACCAGCAGCTGAGCCAGGTTCGTCCGGCCGGACGCGGTCTCCAGCAGGTCGACGGCGCTGCCGCGCACCCCGACGCCGTCGAGCACTCCGGGCGCGTGCCGCTGGGTGGTCCAACCGGTGGCGCCCGTCGTGAAGCCCCAGCCACCGGAAGGGGTCTGCGCGGTGAGCGTGAGATGGACGTCCTGACGTGCGGCCAGGGCGCCGGTGATGTCCAGCAGCGCCGCCAGGCCGCGGTCCAGCAAGAGCTCCGCGGGCGCGGGCGCGCCGCACGGGCCCAGGTCCAGCGCGTGCACCGCCAGCTCGAAGCAGCCCGCGTGCAGCAGCGACAGCACCGGCAGCGGTCCCACGGTCGAGCGCGACAGCAGGCGCCCGGTCTGTTCGACGTCCGGCGACGCGAAGAACTCCGCCACCCGGTCGCGCCCCTCACGGCACGCCTGCACGACCTGTTCGACCGTGGCGTCACGGTGCGCGGCGAGCAGCCTCCGGTTGTTCGCGTCGGGGTCGGGTGCGGAGCCGTGACCACCGGACGCCGCCGACTCGAGCACTCCGGTCATGACCTCGGCGTCCGGCCAGGACCCGAGGTGGACCAGCAGGTCGCGGCCCGTCCAGCCCTTGAGCCGCGACGGCCGGGCCAGGTCGGTGGCCGGGTCCTCGACGACCTGCAGGAACGCGTCCCAGGACGCCAGGACCGCGACGCCCATCTCGCGGGCGCCGAGGTCGGTGAGCCCGCAGCTGCCCGCGGGCTGCCTGGGGCCTGTCTGCTGCTCGTCGGTGGCTACCATCTGCTCATCCTTCCCTGACCCAGAGGAGCACGTACCGGATGGTCGACGTCGGCGAGCAGGCACCGGACTTCACCTTGCGTGACCAAGAGCGGAACGAGGTCACCCTCTCGCAGTTCCGCGGCCGCAAGAACGTGGTGCTGGTCTTCTATCCCCTGTCGTTCACCGGTGTCTGCCAGGCCGAGCTCTGCGCCTTGCGCGACGACCTGGCGAACTTCGACACCGACGACGTCCAGACCCTGGCCGTGAGCGTGGACAGCGGCCCCACGCACGCGAAGTGGGCTGCGGAACAGGGCTATACGTTCCCGCTGCTGGCAGACTTCTGGCCGCACGGGGACGTCGCGCGAGCGTACGGAGTGTTCGAGGAGCAGATCGGGCTGGCCGTGCGCGGCACGTTCATCATCGACAAGGACGGCACCGTCGCCTACAAGGTCGTCAACGCCATCCCCGATGCCCGTGACCCCTCTGAGTACAAGCGGGTCCTCGCCGGGCTGTGAGCGCGTTCTGCGCCCTACGCTGGGGCGTCGGGACCCATGGCTCAGTTGGTAGAGCAGCGCCCTTACAAGGCGAAGGTCGGCAGTTCGAGTCTGTCTGGGTCCACCCGCGCACCACAGGTCGTCCCTCCGCCGGAGTGAGATGATCCATCCGCGGTCGTGGCGTCCAAGCCGGTCCGTCGGGCATCCTGGTGGCATGAATGCACGCATCCCCGCCCTCGCCCTGACCGCTGTTGCCACGCTGGCGCTGTCCGCGTGCACCTCCTCCAGCAAGGACAGCTCACCCTCAGCCCTCGGCACGCCGTCGATCCCGGTCGCCAGCCCGGAGGTGGCGATCACCGATCCGGCTGCCGTCCTCACCGTCGAGGACCAGACCAGCGAAGGCCCGACGGTCAACGTCAAGGCCGTCGCCCTCACCAAGCCGGGGTTCGTCGTGGTGGCCGGCGACGGCGGGCGCAACATCCTCGGGACCGGCAACGTCGACGCCGGTGCCGCGCCGCAGATGATCCAGGTGTCGTTGGCCGAGGAGCCGACCGAGAAGATCGAGCTGATCGCGCGCCTGTACACCGACAGCGACGGCGACGGGTTCTTCAGCGCCGGCGACGAGCCGGTGACGAACGGCAAGAACGACGACTCCGGCAGCAGCTTCGCCGGGCTGGAGCAGATCTTCGACTTCACCGGGGCCAAGGTCATCAACAACTGACGGGGCGCGCTCCGTCACCTGGACGGTGCGGTCGTGGCTGCTCGCATAACCTGCGGCGGTGACTGAGCGGCTGCGCGACCTCGTCCAGGTGCTGGACGGCCTCTACCCGCCGGCCACGGCGCAGGACTGGGACGCCGTCGGGCTGGTCTGCGGCGACCCGGATGCCCAGGTGCGGCGGGTGCTGCTGGCCGTCGACCCGGTGGCTGCGGTCGTCGACGAGGCGGTCGAGGGCGGCTTCGACCTGCTGGTCACGCATCATCCGCTCTACCTGCGGGGGACGACGTCGGTGGCCGCGACGACGCCGAAGGGGCGGGTCGTGCACCGGTTGCTGGCGGCGGGCTCTGCGCTGTTCGTCGCCCACACGAACGCCGATGTCGCTACCCCCGGTGTGTCGGACGCGCTGGCCGCACTGTTCGGACTGACGGACCTCGCGCCGCTCGACGCCTCGGGACTGGGGCGCGTCGGCTCGCTGCCGGCGCCGCTCACGCTGGCCGCGCTGACCGAGCTGGCCGCGTCGGTCCTGCCGGCGACGGCGTGGGGGGTACGCAGCGCGGGCGATCCCCACCGCCTCGTGCGGGTCCTGGCCGTCTGTGGCGGGGCAGGGGACGGGCTGCTGGCCCAGGCTGCTGCCGTGGCGGACGCCTACCTCACCGCTGACCTGCGCCATCATCCGGCCAGCGAGGCCCCGGAGGGCCTGGCCCTGCTCGATGCCGCGCACTGGGCCACCGAGTGGCCGTGGCTGCACGACGCTGCCGCGAGGCTGGCCGCCGCCACTACCGTGGAGACCGTCGTCTCGACGCGGGTCACCGACCCCTGGACACTTGCTGCGAGGAGCCCCACCACGTGAAGGCCGACCCGTTCGTCCAGCTCCGGCTGCTCGACCTGCAGGCGCTGGACACCGCCCTGGACCGGCTCGCCCACCGCCGCCGGACGCTGCCGGCCCTGGCCGAGATGCTCCGACTGGAGGGGTTGGTCGACGCCCTGCGCGACGAGATCGTCCGCGGCGAGACCGAGGTCTCGGACCTGGCCCGGGAGCAGGCCCGGTTCGAGAAGGAGATCGACCAGGTGCGCGCGCGCAAGGAGCGGGACGAGGCCCGGCTGGCGTCCGGGTCGATCACCGTGGCCAAGCAGCTGCAGGACCTCGAGCACGAGGTCGCCACCCTGAAGCGCCGCCAGTCCGACCTGGAGGACAGCGAGCTGGAGGTGATGGAGCGGGCCGAGGCCGCGCAGTCGGCCCTGGACGCGGTCACCGGGCAGCGCAGCGTGCACCTGGCCGACCGCGAGCTGGCGGAGCGTGACCGCGACGCCGCCTTCGTCGAGATCGACGACGAGCTCGTCCGGACGACGGCCGAGCGGGCGTCGGTCGCTGCCGAGCTGCCGGCGGAGCTGCTCGCGCTGTACGACCGGATCCGCTCCAGCGAAGGGGGTCTGGGGGCGGGCGCGATCGGACAGGGACGTTGTGGCGGCTGCCGGCTGGACCTGATGAACAACGAGAAGACGGCGATCCGCAGCGCCGCTCCCGACGAGGTCCTGCGCCACGACGAGTGCGGCCGGATCATGGTGCGCACCGCCGAGTCGGGGCTGTGACCGGCTGGTCGGCGCCGACCGGTTCCGCGACGACCACGCTGCTGCTGCGGCACGGCCAGACCGAGCTGTCGGTGGCCGGTCGCTTCTCGGGGGTGGGCGAGCAGCCCCTCACCGAGGTGGGACGAGCGCAGGCGACGGCTGCGGCGAAGCGGTTGGCGACCAGCGGCGCTGCGGCCGTGGTGACGAGCCCGCTGCGACGGACGCGGTCGACGGCCGAGCTGGTGGCGAGCGCGCTCGACCTGACCGAAGAGGTCGACGAGGACCTGCGGGAGACCGACTTCGGCGAGTGGGAAGGCCACACCTTCCGGGAGATCCAGCAGCAGTGGCCGCAGGAGCTGAAGTCGTGGCTCTCCGACCCCGCTGTCGGGCCCCCGGGTGGTGAGAGCTTCGCGGACGTCGCCGTGCGGGTGCTGGCAGCCCTGGAACGGCTGAAGGCTCGCTACCAGGGCCGACGGGTCATCGTCGTCAGCCATGTCACGCCGATCAAGACCCTGCTGCGCACGGCGCTCGACGCCCCGCCGAGCGCCCTGTTCCGGATGCACCTGGATCTCGCCTGCCTGAGCGAGATCGCCTGGTTCGCCGATGGACCAGCCGTCGTGCGCTCGTTGAACGACACCTCGCACCTGCCGGCGTGAGCCCGCCCGCTGTCCAGCGGCTGCCTCGACGCGCGCGGACGCGGTTGCTCGCCAGGCGGACCTGACGGTGCGCTGACCCGGCAGCGCAGCCAGACCGTGGTGCAGGACGCGTACGCTGCTACCGGGACGAGTCGGTCGGACGGCCGCGGTAGCCACCTCTCTGCGGAGCGGGGGCCACTGAGGAAAGTCCGGGCTCCGAAGGGCAGGGTGGTCGGTAACACCGACCCGGGGTGACCCGCGGGAAAGTGCCACAGAGAAGAGACCGCCGCTGCTCGCAGCGGTAAGGGTGAAACGGTGGGGTAAGAGCCCACCAGCGCCCGGGGCGACCCGGGCGGCTCGGCAAACCCCACCCGGAGCAAGGTCAAGAGGCGGGCCCTCGGGTCCGCTGCGCAGACGCTCGAGGGCGGCCCGCCCGAGTCTGCGGGTAGACCGCACGAGGCCATCGGCAACGGTGGTCCAAGATGGATGGCCGTCGGCTCCACCTGCGTTCGCGGAGGTGGTGATCACAGAACCCGGCTTACAGACCGGCTCGTCCCCATACGTGCTCTGGCCTGCGTTTCTACCCGTTCAGACGCCCTGTCAGTCCGCGGGAAGTCCGCAGGAGCGTCGAGAACGGCGTCGATCGCCTGCCTGCCCGGTGTGCGCTGCCCATCGTCGCTTCGATCTCGCCCCAGCCTCGTCTGGTTCTCCGAGTCGGGGCAGAGGTGCGAGTAGCAGTCGAGCGTCTCGGCTGCTGTGGCGTGCCGCAGGCGCGCCTGGACGACCTTCACCGACCCGCTGTCGCGGATGAGCAGCGAGGCCTAGTCGTGCCTGAGGTCGTAAAGCCGCGCGCCCTCGTGTCCGTGAACTGACCGCCCTCAGGCGGGGGGCAGGAGATCTGCCGTGGGCAGGCGTCGGTCGCGTAGGACCAGAGGTGCCGCCGGCTGGACCTCGCCGAGGCCCGTCCGCGCGCAGGGGCAGGCGGGCTCTCGCCGACGGTCCAGGTCGTGAGAGGCGGCTGGGGGTGGCCTGCTCGGAGCAAAGCGGCTGTCGACGCGCTGACGGAGGGGACGGTGCTGCTAACCGGAGGGGAGCCCGCGGTCGACGGCGGCGCGCGCGCCGCAGGTGGACAGCAGTCCGACCAGCGCAGCGACAGCCCAGGGCACCCGGCGCGTCCTGGGTCGAGCTTGCACGGCGGCTGCGACTCGGGCATGCTGCGCGCGTCAGCGACGCACCGCTGGTACGGCTTGAGGAGAGCGCATGAGGCTTTTGGCGCTGCTCGCTGCCCTCGCCCTGGCCACAGCCTGCGGCGCAAGCACCCCCGCCACCCCGGCGTCGGCCGGCTCTGCCCTTGCCTCCCCGGCGATCGCCTCGGCCTCGCCCGTCGTCCCGGCGTCCGCCTCTCCACCCATCACGGCCCCGTCGCCCCGTCGCACGCCGGATATCCCTTACTTCTCCACACCGGAGGCGGCGATGCGCTACCTCGCCGACGCCTGGAACCGCCGCGACCTGGTCTCCCTCAAGCACGTGACCACCCCGATCGGCCGGGAGTCCTTGGAGTACATGCGCCAGGAAGCGGTCGACCTGCGACTCACCGGCTGCGCCCGCAACACCGACCGCCGCGACTACGACTGCACGTTCACCCACGGCTTCCCGGTCGGCTACCAGGGCCACCCAGACGACGCGGGCTACGCGCAGTCGGAGGAGTCTGGGACAGCGACGTTCGTCGTCGGACCGGCGATCCGCTCCGGTTGGTACATGACGGTGCTGGAGTCCTGCGGCTGAGGTTCTGGATGTCCTCCGCTCTCGCTGGGATCACCGTCGTCGGCGTCGGCGTCATCGCCAACCTCGCGCTGTACTTCGCCGGCCAAACCCTGTTCCGAAGCACCGCCGCCCTCGGCGCCGGGCCCGTCGTCTGGCGAGATCCCGGACCCCGGCACAGCACGGCCGGTTGCCGTGCTCATCGCTCTCCTGGCCGCCTGCTGCTGTTCCGTGCGAAGTGGTCGGTGCTCCGGACCCTGGGAGCGTGCTCGGCGACCGGGGTCGTCCTGGACTGGCTGGCCTGCCCGTCGGCTGACGCGCAGCGCTGTGCGGGCCGTGCAGACGATCGTGCCGACGGACCGACACCGCAGAACTGTCGAGTCGACGCGGTGGCGCAGCGCATCGTGCAGGTGGTGGACGAGCCGCGGGGTCGACGGAGCACGTCCGCCCGCCACAGGGATGGCCGGCCTTCTCGTCGTGGCTGTCGGGCTGGGGCAGGTTGCGGCCGCCGCTGTCCGCCATGTGCCGCCGTGATGACGTTCCGATTGACTATTCCGCTCGGCCCGGGCGGTCCCGGACACTGACGACCAGCCGGACCTCTGTGCCGGGCCACGTGGGGACGAGCGGGTGAACTCACTGCGGGTCGGCGTGACGGTGCCCGCTGCCCGCCAATCGCTGGACAGCTTCCCGCTCCGCTATCGCGCGGTCCGCGCGCTCAAGCGCGGCAACGGCGTCGAGACCTGGCTGGTGTGCGACACCGCGGGCGGTGCCCTCGCGGTCCTGAAGTCCATCGACCCGGACTGCGTGCACGCTGCGGCCCGGTTGCGCTTCCAGCACGAGACCGAGGTGCTGCGCGAGCTCGCGGGGAAGGGTCTGCCCGGCCTGCTCGACGCCGGGCGTACGCCAGACCGGCTCTACCTCGTCCAGCCGTACGTAGTGGGGTGCACGCTCGAGCAGCGCCTGCTCGACGGCCCGCTGCCGGTCCAGGAAGCGCTCCGGGTCGTCGCGGAGGTGGCCGGCATGCTCGATGTCGCGCACGGCGCCGGCGTCGTCCACCGCGACGTGAAGCCGGCCAACGTGGTGCTCGGTGGCGACGGCACCGTCGCGCTCATAGACTTCGGCTTTGCGCGCAGCCCCTGGCTCGACGAGTCGATCCGCGACGAGCTCGTCGGCACGGTCCGCTACCTCGCGCCGGAGGCCGCCGGCCTGCTCGCGGCGCCGGTCGACGAGCGCTCCGACCTCTACGCGCTCGGCGTCCTGCTGCACGAGGCGGTGACGGGCTCGCCGCCGTTCGCCGGACCGACCGTCGGCGACGTGCTGCGCCAGCACCTGTCCGCGCCCGTGCCATTCCTGCGCGACTCCGGCACTGCCGCCCCGCGCGCACTCGACCTCGTCCTGCAGCGGCTGCTGCGCAAGGACCCTGCCGAGCGCTACCAGTCCGCGGGTGCGCTCGCGAGCGACCTGCTCGACCTGCTCGCCGCCCTGCGCGCGGGCGACGCCGACCCGCGGCTGGTCGTCGGCCGGCTCGACCAGCGGCGCAGCCTCACCGACCCCGCCTTCGTCGGTCGCGAGGTCGACCTCGACGCCATGACCGCGGTGCTGCACCGGCTGCACGACGGCGAGGGCGGTATCGTCGCGCTGGACGCGGAGTCCGGCGGTGGCAAGAGCCGGCTGCTGCAGGAGGTTTCGCAGGCGGCGGCCCGCGACGGGTTGCTGGTGCTCCACGGGCAGGGAGTGGCGCAGTCGGGGGCCACTCCGTTTAGGGTCCTGCAAGGGGTGGCGGAGGGGCTCGCGAGCCAGCTGGCCGCCGACGCCCTGCTGCGGGCCCGGGTGGTCGATGCGCTCGACGACACGGCGCCGGCGGTTGCCCGGGCGCTGCCGTCGCTGGCTCGTCCGCTCGGCCTGCTGGCCGGCTCGGACCGCCTGCCCGAGCAGTTCGGCGAGCAGCGCAGCCTCGACGCCCTGGGCCGGCTCCTCGCCGCGGTGGCGACGCCTCAGCGGCCGGCGCTCGTGGTGCTCGACGACTGCCAGTGGGCCGACCGGCTGACCGTGCGGCTGCTCCAGACGCTGGCCGCCGACATGCCCGCCGGTCTCGCTGTCATCGTCGCGTTCCGGGCGGAGGAGGTGCCGGTCGAGGACGCCGCTGCGGTCGCTGCCGGGCGCTCACCGCCTGCACCTGGGCCCGTTGTCTGCCGACGCCGTGCGCGCGCTCGCCGAGTCCATGGCCGGACCGCTGCCGGCCGAGGTGCTCTCCACCGTCGTGCGGCTGGCCGACGGCAGCCCGTTCATGGCCGCCGCTGTGCTGCGCGGACTCGTGGAGGCCGGCGCCGTCGTCGGCTCGCCGGGCGGTTGGACGTTCGACCGCGACGCGCTCACGGACGTCTCAGGCCGCCCGCCGCTCGGCCGCCCTGCTGGTGCGTCGGCTCGAGCTGCTGCCCGCCGACGCGCTGCAGCTGCTGTCGGTCGGTGCCGTCCTCGGCAAGTCCTTCGACGTCGAGACCGCGGTGCGGCTGGCCGGCTTACCGTCGGGCGCCCCTGCGGCGCTCGAACAGGCGCGCCGCCGCCGGCTGCTATGGGTCGACGAGCGCACGGGCCGCTGCAGCTTCAGCCACGACAAGATCCGCGAGGCGCTGCTGGACCGGCTGGACCCCACGGTCCGGTGCAAGCTGCACGGCGACGCCGCGGACCTGCTGGCTGATCGGGCGGGCGACGACGAGGATTCCGTCTTCGCGCTGGCCTACCACTATGACGCGGCAGGTGCGTCGGAGCAGGCGTTGCCGTACGCGCTGCGAGGCGCTGAGCTCGCCCGCGCCCGCCACGCGCTCGACACGGCAGTCGCGCACTACCGGATGGCCGAGCGCGGCATCGGGAGCGACGACGACGAGGTCCGGCGCCGGTTGACGGTCGGCTTCGGGGACGTGCTCACGCTGCAGGGTGCCTACGACGACGCGGAGCGGCAGCTCGGCGTCGCCCGCTCGCTGGTGCGCGACGGCCGTGACGCGGCGACGCTCGACGGCAAGCTCGGCGACGTCGCCTTCAAGCGCGGTGACATCGCGGCGGCCCGCCGGCACGTCGAGGGCGCGCTGAACATGCTCGGACGGCGGACGCCGCACGCGATGCCGGTGCTGCTGGTCTGCCTGCTGTGGGAGCTGCTCGTGCAGGCGCTGCACTCGCTGCTGCCGGGGCAGACGACGGGCCGTCGGCCGGCGGCCGCGCAGAACGACGACGCGCTCGCGATGCAGCTGTACAGCCGGCTCGCCTACGTGCTACTGGTTCGGCAGCGGCCGGGTGCCCTGTGCCTGGGCGCACCTGCGCGGCATGAACCTGGCCGAGCGGTACCCGCCGTCGGCCGAGCTCGGGCCAGGCCTGGTCGGAGCACGCGCCGGTCATGACGATGCTTCCCTGGTACGGCCGCGGCGAACGCTACGCACGCCGCTCCCTCGAGGTCCGACACAGCTCGGCGACGCCTGGGGACAGGGTCAGAGCCTGAGCTTCCTGGGCGTCGTGCTCTATGCAGCCTCGCGCTACGACGAGGCATCGAGCAGTCTGCCGCGAGGCGATCCGGCTGCTCGAGAAGACCGGCGACCGCTGGGAGGGCAACACCGCGGGCTGGCACGTCGCCATGTGCCTTGCCCGCACGGGCCGGCTCGGCGAGGCGGCGGAGGTTGCCGCCGAGGTGCTCGGCGCCGCCCGTGCCATCGGTGACTCCGCGTCGACCGGCATCGCGCTCAGCGTCCTGGCCCGCACCCGCGCCGTAGCCGTCGACGCCGCGTCGGTCGACGCCGAGCTCGCGCGCGGCAGCGACGACGCGCACACGCTGTCCGAGCTTCGGCTGGCCGCTGCCCTGTGCGCCCGGCGCGACGGCGACCTGGTCGCCGCGGCCAACCACCTGCGCGCAGCCGTCACCGAGCACCCGCCGGCGCGGGCTGCGCCAGGAGTACGTGGCGCCCGTGCCTGCGTGGCACGCCACGGTCCTGCGTGAGCAGGCTGAGGCATGGCCGGCGCACGACCCGCGCGGGCGGGCCGCGGTCCTGCGACGAGCCGCTCTCGCGGGCTGGCGTGCCCGCTGGTGGGCGCTGGCCTACGGCAACAACGCGCCGCACGTGCTGCGCGAGCAGGGCCTGGTCGCGGCGCTGCGCGGGTCGCGGCGAACGGCGCTGCACAGGCTCGAGCGCAGTCTCGGGGTGGCGCAGGCCCAGGGCGCGCACCACGAGGCCGCGCTCACCCGGCTGGCGCTCGTCCAGGTCGGCTCGCCGACGGACGTCGAGGCGCTGCGCACCGCGCAGGCTACGGTCGACGCCGCCGTGGGCGACCCGTCGCCGACCGACGGCGGGTTCGACCCCGCGACCGTGTCGCTGTTCGACCGCTTCACCACGCTGCTCACGGTGGGTCGCCAGATCACCGCCGCCACGTCGTTCGCCGGCCTGGAGCAGGCGGTCCGCGACGCCGGGCTCACGCTGCTTCGAGGCGAGCGGTGTCACCTGGTGTCGGTCACCGCGCTGGAAGCCACGAACCTCGCGACTCAGTCGGGCGAGCCGGTCGACGCCGTCAGCCGCACTGTGATCGAACGGGCCGTGCGCGAGTGTGTGCCGGTCGTGGCCGGCGACGCTGCCGCCGACGACAGCGAGAGCCTCATCCTGTCCGGGATGCGATCGGTGCTAGCGGCGCCGGTGTGCGTCAGCGGCGAGCCGGTGTGCTGCTTCTACGTGACGCACGGGCAGGTCGGGCAGTTGTTCGGCGACGAGGAGGTGCAGCTGTCGGAGTTCATCGCCACACTTGCCGGCGCGTCGCTCGAGCACCTGGCCGGCAGCGAGGCGCGCTTTCGGTCGCTGGCGCAGAACAGCAGCGACGTGCTCACCCTCGTCGACGCCGACGGGGTCGTCAGCTACCAGAGCCCCGCGGTGCACCGGGTGTTCGGCCTGCCGACGCACGGCCTTGTCGGGCGCGACGTCGTCGATTGGGTGCACCCGGCGGACGCGACGCGGTTCACGGCTGCGTTGGGCAAGGCGCTGCAGACCGGCGAGACGCGGGTGGAGTGCCGGGTGCGCCACGCGGACGGCTCTTTCCGGCACGTCGAGACGGCCGTGCGCGACCTGCGCGCCGAGGTGATGGTCAAGTCGGTCGTGCTGAACACCCGCGACATCAGCGACCGCCGACGGCTCGAGGACGAGTTGCGCGATCGCGCTCTGCACGACGCGCTCACCGGACTGCCGAATCGGGTCCTGTTCCTCGACCGGGCTCGGCACGCGCTCGAGCGCGCCCGCCGCCGCCCCGCTCCGTTCTGCGTCGCCTTCCTCGACCTCGACGACTTCAAGTCGGTGAACGACACCTTCGGTCACGCGGCTGGGGACGAGCTGCTGAGGGCCGTCGCCCAGAGGCTGGTCGGATGTGTCCGGCCGGCCGACACGGTCGCCCGGCTGGGCGGCGACGAGTTCGCGGTCCTGCTCGAGGACGCCGACCTCGACGACGCATCGGAGGTCGCAGAGCGGATGCTCATCGCCACCGCTGCGCCGGTCGCCCTGGCCGGCACCGAGGTGGTCGTGCACACCAGCATCGGCCTGACGCTGTCGATCGATCCCGCTGTCACACCCGACCAGCTGCTCGCCCAGGCCGATGCCGCGATGTACACCGCGAAGGAGCGCGGGAAGCAGCGGTACGACGTCTTCATACCGGCGATGCAGACGGCGATGGAAGCGCGCTCCCGGGTGCGCACCGAGCTCGACCGGGCACTCAGCCGGGGTGAGCTGGTGCTGCACTATCAGCCGGTCGTCGACCTGCGCACCGGGCGCAAGATCGGTGTGGAGGCTCTCGTGCGGTGGGAGCACCCCGAGCGAGGCCTGCTCGCCCCCGAGGCCTTCATCGGCCACGCGGAGGACAGCGGGCAGATTCTCGGTATCGGCGCCTGGGTGCTCGAGACCGCGTGCCGAGCCGCGCGCGACCTGCCGGAAGACGCCCGGATGAGTGTCAACGTCGCTGCCCGCCAGCTGCAGCACCCGGCCCTGGTCGCCGACGTGCGCGCCGCCCTGACGTCGTCCGGGCTGCCGGCGGCGCGCCTGACGCTCGAGATCACCGAGACCGCGACCCTGTCGGGGACGCAGGCGGACGTCGAGGCGATGATCGCCCGGCTGGCCGAGCTGCGCGCCCTCGGTGTCCAGGTGGCGCTCGACGACTTCGGCACCGGCTACTCGCCGCTGAGCTACCTGCGCCGCTACCCTGTCGACCTGTTGAAGATCGACCGTTCTTTCGTCACCGGGATCGTCGGAGGCGCCGAGGACGAAGCGATCGTGCGCGGCGTCGTCGAGATGGCGCACGCGCTCGGCATGAGGGCCCTCGCCGAGGGTGTCGAGACGCAGGAGCAGGCCGATCTGCTGACCGGCCTGGGCTGTGACTTCGGCCAGGGCTACCTGTGGATGCGTCCCGCCCCGCTCGAGCAGGTACGGCGCTGGTTCGAGACGTGACAGCGTGCGCGCCGGGGCGGACGCGGGCGGAACCGTTCGCGCTGCCGCGCTCTGTCCGGACTGCCGCGCTGCGGCGCACCGTCCGGAGCGCCGCGCCCTTACGTCGTCGACTCCGGGATCACGAGTTCCGATGCCCCGACGGCCCGGATTCCGGTGCGCGCCGTGGCGGCGACCCGCAGGTCTGCGTCGCGGACCTCGGTCACGAGAATTCGGTGTCCGACTGTCGACCCTTGTCCTGTCGGACCCGCGGGTCGACACGGAGAAGAGTTACGTCTTCTGGCGTGAACGCGGGCCGCTGCATTTCGCTCCGACGCCTGCCAACGCTGTTTTGGTGGTCGGAGCCAGTGCACGCTGTTGCTCACCGCCGGTGCTGAGCCGCTTGATCCACGTCTGAACCTCGCCTGACCGGACCCGGCCCGGGGCTGGCGGCCGTGCGCGCTTCATCTGGACTTCATGTTGCGTTCGTAGCGTCGTCCTCCGCCGCCGGTGTCGGCGCAGACTGGAGGCTTAGGTGTCGGGGACGCTCGTGCTTGCGGCAGGTAGTTCGGTCGCCGTCCCGGAGCTGCTCAGCCACGCAGCCATCGACGTGATCGCCTTGCTGATCCTTGCTGGTGGCTTGTACTCACGCCGCCACTCCGGCCGCGAGCTGCTGATGGTCTATACCTGCTTCAACATCGGCTTGTTCGTTGCACTGACCGGGATCACCGGCGGAAAGTTTCCCGCCGGTGTGGGCTTCGGTTTGTTCGGCGTTCTGTCGATCATCCGGCTGCGCAGCCAGGCGTTCTCTAACGCCGAGATCGGCTACTTCTTCCTGGCCCTGGTCTTGGCGCTGGTCAACGGACTTCCAGGCCGCGGGATCGCGCTGCCCGCCGCGCTGTCCGCCGGCCTGCTGCTCGCGGTCTACTTCGCCGACCATCCGGCTCTGCACCCGACGCTGCACACCGCTCGCGTCACCCTCGACCGGGCCTTTCCCGTTTCGCCTGAGCTTCGGGATGCGGTCGCGGCGCGGCTCGGAGCTGAGGTGGTGGAGCTACGGGTTCTCGACCTCGACGCCGTCCGAGACACGACGCGCGTGGCGGTTCGGTATCGCCGTGGCGACGGCGCACCAGCCGCCGACTTCGAGCTGGCCACCGAAGGCACCGACCGGTGAGCGGCGGTCCCGCAGCCGACGTGACGTTCGCCGCGGCACCACGGATCGGGCTCGAAGCGCTCGGAGCGGCAGACCTGCAGCGCCGAGTCGACCGCAAGTACCTGCTGACGACGCAACAGCTCGGGGTTGTAGCCGAGCAGCTCCGGATCAGCCACGCGCTGCTCGAGGTGGACGGTCTGACGCGCTTCGCCTACCGCAGCAGCTACCTCGACACCCCATCGCTCGAGTGCTTCTTCGCGCACCGACAGGGGCGCCGGCTCCGATGGAAGGCGCGGACGCGGCTGTACGCCGACAGCGGCCGGTGCCGGTTCGAGGTCAAGCTCAAGACCGGCCGCGGGCAGACCAACAAGTGCGCACTGGTCATCTCCGCCGACGAGTACGGGACGGTGCCCTCGTCAGGACTCGACCTGCTCACGCAGTCCCTGGCCACCAACTACCGAGTCCTGCCTCCGGTCGAGCTGGTGCCCAGCCTGACCGTCAGCCACCTGCGGAGCACGCTCGTGGCCCGCCATGACGCGGCGCGCTTCACGGTCGACTACGACCTGGTCATGACCGCACCGGATGGGCGCACCGCCCGGCTGCGCGAGGACCTCGTCCTGGTCGAGACGAAGTCCGAGCGCGGCCGCAGCACCGCGGACGTCGTCCTGCGCGAAGCCGGCATCCGGCCGGTGTCAGTGAGCAAGTACTGCGCCGGCATCGCCCTGACACGCGCCGGCGCACCCGCACAGCCGTGGCGCCCAATGCTTCAACGGAACTTCTACGGCCACGACCTGTCACCTGCCGCCACCTGAGCGCGCGGCAGTCGACCAACGAAGGAGCACAGCAGCATGGCCGGACCCAGAGGCATCAAGATCGGCATCGGTGCTGTCGTAGCGGTGCTCGTAGCCGGAGCGGGCGCGAGCAACGTCTACGCCCCCGGTGGGAACCCCATAAAGACACACCCGGCACCCACGCTGTTCACCCAAGCGCAAGTAAACCCGCTGGCCGCCGAGCTCGCCAAGCAGAAGCCGCTGGCGGACGAGGCGTTCGCCACCTGGGCCGCCAGCCACCCGACACAGGACGACGCCGCGTTCACCGCCTTCGCGCTCTCGCAGATCCCAGCGCCGCCCGACGCCACCACCCAGGTCAGGGAGCTGGCCGAGCTTCATCAGCTAGGAGGCACACGCACGCCTGATGGCCTGACCGCTGCGTCGTGGCTCGAGATCTACGGCAAGAAGGACGTCTGGAAGCTCTACGTGAGCGACGCGACGGAGACCGCCACCCCCGAGGTGAGGACGCAGGCCAAGACGGTGTTCAAGGCCGACACGGCCTTGGCCAAGGCGATGACGGCAACAGCACAAGCGCGCTTCGGCGGCAGGCCCCGACTGTCGTCGACCCTTCGCTGCGCAAGGGCGCTGCGCGCAAGGCCAAACAGTCCTACCCGAGCAAGCACGCGGTCTACGTCTACTCCGAGCTCGCGGTGCTCACTGCTCTTGACCCGGGTCGTGCGGCAGACTTCCAGGCGATGGCCGACCAGGTCGCCTTCTCGCGCCTGTACGCCGCCGGGCACTACCGCAGCGATCTCGTTGCCGGAGCGTTCCTAGGGGCCTTGCTTGGCGACTACGAGCTGCGCGCGTTGCGTACGGTGGCACCCGCCCTGCCTTCCGGCGAGCTCGGGTGAGCCACGCACCGGCAGCACTGCGGACGCAGCAGTGACGACCGTTTTCGCGAGCGGCTCGCACTCGGTGCGGCGACCGGCACGTCTTCCTGGGATGAGGCACTTCGCCCGAGGGACGAGCTGACTTCACGGAGCCGTCACCACGTACGCCAACCAGGGCGTGGTGCTGTTCGCGCTCCTGCTGATCGCCGGCTACCTCATCGCCCCGGTCCCGCCAACAGCCACTGCTGATGGCCCCGGCGCTCCTGGCCGGCGCGGGGGTTCTGCTGGCGGTCGGCATCAACCAGCCGATCGCTCATGCCGTGAACGAAGTGCGGCCGTACCGGCAGCTGCCACACGTCCTGCTCCTGGTCAGCCCAGCGGGACGCGTCGTTCCCGTCCGACCGCGCCACGATGGCCGGAGCGGTCGCCGGCGGACTGCTGATCCTCAACCGACGATTCGGGCTGGTCGCGGCGGTCTTGGCCCTGCTCATGGCGTCCGCGCGGGTCTACGTCGGCGCCCACTTTGCGGCCGCCGTGCTTGCGGGACTCGCCCTGGGGGTGATCGTTGCACCGGGCACTGAGCTCGCCGCACCGGCGCTCGCGCGGGCAGCGCGCACCCTCGAACACGCCGCGCTGCGGCCGGCGCTCACAGCCGGTCCTGCCCACGGCCCGCGACCAACTGACGGGGGCTGGAAAACGACAGCACCATCAGCCGTCTGCTTGAGGGCAGCCTGTGGCTCGCGCCGCCGCTCGCCCCGGCACTCGTCTTCCTGCTCCTCGCCCTCGAGTCTCCGCAGCAAGTCCGCAAGACGCTCGAATCCGCCCGTCGCCGCTCAACGTCTGCCAGCGCTGTTCTTGCGGGTCAGGCTGGGTACGGGAAGAGAAGCCGCAGGTCAGCAGGGTGCCCTGACGAGAACCCGGCCTGCAGACCGGCTCGTCCCACCACGCCCCGTCTGACGCCGCTCCCGAAGGTGAGCGGTGCCTGTGCTCGCGTGCGGCGGACCTGCGCGGTGGCTCGGGCGCGGCTCCGGTGAACCTTCCGCCCACTAGGCTCCCGGCGTGCATCGAGACCGGTCAATGTCACGCAGGCTGCGCGAGGTGCTGACGGTCGACCCGGTCGGGATGCGGCGGCCGTGAGAGGCGAGGTGGCCCGCAAGGCGCTCGCGGAGCTGATCGGCTCGGCGCTGCTGGCCGCGACCGTCGTCGGGAGCGGGATCGCCGCCCAGCGCCTGTCGCCGCAGGACACCGGCCTGCAGCTGCTGGAGAACGCCGTGATCACCGGCGCCGTGCTGGTCGCGCTCATCCTGGCTCTCGGCCCGGTCTCGGCTGCCTTCAATCCGGTCGTGACCCTGGCCGAGCGCGCGCTCGGCGCTCTCACGACGGCGACCGCCGCGGCGCTCATCGCCGCCCAGGTGCTCGGTTGCTGCCTCGGCGTGGCCGTGGCCAACCTGATGTTCGAGCTGGAGCCGGTCGTGATCAGCACTCGTGACCGCACCGGCGCAGCGCTCTGGTTGTCGGAGGTGGTGGCCACGTTCGGGCTGCTGGTGGTCGTCTTCGGGACCGTGCGCTCGGGGCGCAAGACCCACGTCGCTTATGCCGTAGGCGGATACATCACGGCGGCCTACTGGTTCACCAGCTCCACGAGCTTCGCGAACCCGGCCATCACGATCGGACGAACCCTGTCCGATACCTTCGCGGGCATCGCCCCGGCGTCGGTCCCCGGCTTCGTCCTCGCGCAGCTCGCCGGGGGAGCCCTCGCGGTCGTCGTCGTCCTCGGTCTCTATCCGCAGGCCCGACAGCTCGCGGACGACCTCACCCGGCTCGGCGAAGCACCAGAACCGACCACCGGCGACCGCGGGGACCGCTCCAGGACCTGACCGCCGCGGAAGCCGACGAAGGTGGCCGCTCCACGGACCTCCTCACAGGAAGTCCCCAGCAAGCCCTCAGCCTGGACGCAGCCGTCGTCGTCAACCTTGCGGGATCCCCCCGCGAAGGAGAAGGCGATGACGGTGCTGCTCGACCCACCTTCCGGCCCTGTGCACCACCCGGTCCGCCCGTTGGCCGCTGCCACGCCTGCCTGGTGGCGGTCGGCTGCCGTCGGCGGCCTGGCCGTCGGCGCCGGTGCCGTCCTCGGCTGCTGGGTCGCGCAGGGTGGCCCCGCCGACCTGGGCGGCAGCACGGGTGGCGCCCTCACCGCGCTCGGTCGGCTCCTGGGGCTGGTGGCGGCCTTCCTGTTGCTGGTACAGGTCCTGCTGCTGGCCCGGATCCCGTTGCTGGAAAGGTCCTACGGTCAGGATCTGCTGGCCCGGGTGCACCGCTGGGTCGGTGCCGGCTCGCTCACGCTGCTGCTGCTGCACGTCGCGCTGGTGACGCTGGGCTACGCCGTCTCCGACGGACGCAGTCCGGCGGCAGAGCTGTGGAACCTGACGGTTCGCTACCCGGGAATGCTGCTCGCCGCTGTCGGGACGCTGCTGCTGGTGATGGTCGCGGCCACGTCGGTCAAGCGCGCCCGCCGCCGGCTGCGCTACGAGTCCTGGCACCTGCTGCACCTGTACTCCTACCTGGGCGCAGGCCTGGTGCTGCCCCACCAGCTCTGGACCGGCGCCGACTTCGTCCAGCACGCCCTCGCCACGGCGGCGTGGTGGACGACGTGGGCCACGACCGCCGCGCTCGTGCTGGTCTACCGGGTCGGACTGCCGCTGCTGCGGACACTGCGTCATCGCGTGGTGGTCGACGCGGTGGTGCCGGAGGGACCCGGGATCGTGTCGGTCCACCTCCGCGGGCGCCGTCTGGACCGGCTGCCCGTCCGCGCCGGCCAGTTCTGCCTGTGGCGCTTCCTCGGCGTGCCCGGGCAGAGCCGCGCCCACCCGTACAGCCTGTCGGCCATGCCCGACCCGGACCTGTTGCGCGTCACCGTCAAGGACCTCGGCGACGACAGCGCCTGGGTGCGCGAGCTGCGGCCGGGGACCCGCGTGGCGCTGGAAGGACCGTACGGGCGGTTCACCAGCGAACGCCGTCGCGGTCGCCGCGTGCTGCTGCTCGGTTGCGGGGTGGGCGTCACGCCGTTGCGAGCGCTCGCCGAGGAGCTCTCCAGCGCCCCGGGTGATGTCGTCCTGCTCCACCGCGTCCGGACCACCGCCGACGCCCTGTTCGCCGACGAGCTCGACGTGCTCGCCGCGCGCACCGGACTACGCGTCGTGCTGCTACCAGGACCGCGCGCCTCGGAGGACTCCTTCCTGCCGGGGCACGGGACGGGTGCGGACGTCCCGGCCCTGCGACGACTGGTGCCAGACGTCTCCGAACGGGACGTCTATCTGTGCGGTCCGCAGGCGTGGTCCCGGGCGGCGCGGCGGGCCGTGCTCGCCGCAGGCGTCCCGGTCGACCGCCTGCACGAGGAACGGTTCTCCTGGTGACGCGAGCACGCCCGTCCGCGGCTCCCACCGTGCGCCGACGTGAACCGGGCCTGCGTCGTCTGGTCCTCGGCGGTGGCACGACTGCCACGGCGCTCGTCCTCCTGTTCGGCTATCCGACCAGCCTGGGCCGCTCCACGGGCACGGCGGTCACGGTCCTCAGCCGCTCCCGGTACGGCCGCAACCGGAACTTCGATCCCGACCACGAGCTACGCCGGCACCGTCGCGAGCACGCGATGGGGTCCGGTGCAGGTGCAGATCACCGTCGCCGGCGGCATGATCACCGGGGCCGACGTGCTGCAGGTACCGACCGGCAACCCACGGGACGACGAGATCAACGCCCGGGCCATCCCGGTGCTCAACGCCGAGGTCGTGCAGGCGCAGAGTGCGAACATCGACGTCGTGTCGGGGGCCACCGTGACCAGCCGCGGCTACCTGTCGTCGCTGCAGGCGGCCCTGGACGGCGCCGGACTGTGACCACGACGGAGCGCCGCAGCTGGGTCGAGCAGATCATGGGCCTGCCCATCAGCGTCCTGGTCCGCGGTCCGGAGGTGCGCACCCGGCCCGAGGTCGCCGCGGCGGTCGCGGATGTCTTCGCCTCGCTGCGCGGGGCCGACGCCGGCTTCAGCACCTACCGGGACGACAGCCGACTGCTGCGCTGGTGGCGGGGCGAGAGCGAGGCGGACGCGGAGCTGCGGGAGGTCCTGGCCCTGTGCGAGCAGGCGCGGGTGCGCACCGGTGGACTGTTCGACGCCCATCCGCCTGGCCGCGCGCTGGACCCTTCGGGTCTGGTCAAGGGCTGGGCGGTGGAGCGGGCCGTCGCCGCCCTGCAGGGTCCCGCCGAGCTCGACTGGGTGGTCGGTGCCGGCGGCGACGTGCTCGGTCGCGCGCGGCACGGCGCACCGTGGCGCGTCGGCATCGAGGATCCGCGCGATCGCCGCCGGGTGCTGGCGACCGTCGAAGTGACGGAGGGTGCGGTCGCGACGTCCGGCGCCGCGGCGCGCGGTCCGCACGTCATCGACCCGCGTACGGGCGAGCCGGCCCGCGGGCTCGCCAGCGCGACCGTCACCGGACCTGGCCTGATGTGGGCGGACGTCCTGGCCACCGCTGCGTACGTCGCCGGCCCGATGGGATATTCGCTGCCGCAGGGCTATCAGAGCCTGCTCGTCGAACCGGACGGAACGCTCACGGCGAGTGCGGGCTGGCCCGGCAAGACGGTCGGCTGAGACCGTCCTCAGCCCTGCGGCGTCCTCCACGGCCGGCGCCGGGTCGGGGTCAGCGTGCCGTCACCGACCACCCGGTAGCGGTCCGCGAGCTCGGGCAGCGCCAGGAACTGGCCCAGATGGTGCGCCAGGACCAGCGCGGGCAGCACGTGCCCGAGGATGACGGCGTCGAGCTCGGGGCTCGCAGCCGGGTGCCACAGGCCCTGGCCGTACTGCAGCGCGCTCTGCGCGTGCGCGGCCATCTCGGCGATGCGGCGGGCATGCCCCCGCCAGGGCTCAGGCGGCTCGCCGATCAGCAGCACCTCGCCCAGGGCTTGTTCCAGCAGCTGGTCCAGGGTGTCGCCAGCGGTCAGCATCCCCCGGACGAACTTCGGCGCGGGCGTGCCGGGCGACAGCAGCCGGGGCAGCGGGCTGGGCAGCTCGACCTGCTCCCCGATCCAGAAGTCGGGATTCGCTGCCGCCCGCCGAGCAGCACTCACCCACGACTGCACCGGAGCGAACAGCGACCACACCTGGCGGAACGTCACGGCAGGGACGAAACCGGCCGTCCGCGGGTCCTGGGCGAGGTCGGAGTCCAGCAACGACGTAGCCAGCGTCTGGTGCACCCGAGCGTTCCAGGCGCACAGGAGCAGGCTCGTCGTCGCGGCATCTGCCGACCAGGGGTGCTGACCTGCCGCCGCGAGCTCCCGGCGACGGTCGTCGGCGAGCAGGGTCACCTCGAACACCCCCGACCCGGCGCGGCGGAACGCCTCCAGCTGCGCGGTGGACACCTCGCCGGCGCGACGTGCGGCGAGCCGGTTGCGCCAGGACGGGTCGGTCCCGTTCGTCACGTCAGGACCTCCTGTGGTCCACGGGAACGTATCGGGCCGGGGGCGCGGTGTCCTGGCATCCCGTCGCCGAGGCGCCAGGGCGCAGCGTCCCTGAGACTGGAGGGGTGACCCTGCTGCTGCTGTCGACCGCTGACACCGATCTGCTCGCCGCCCGATCGGTACCCGAGCCTGCCCTGGCGCTCCGGCTGGCCAACCCGGCGCGCACCACCGACGCGGTACCGCTGCTGGACGGCGTGCGGGTGGTCGTCGTGCGCCTGCTCGGCGGCCGTCGTGCCTGGGAGGGCTTCGAGGCGCTGCGTGACGCCTGCGTGCAGCGACGCCTCCCGCTCGTCGCCATCGGCGGCGAGGGCGAGGTCGACGCCGAGCTCGCCGACGCGTCGACGGTCCCGGCCGGCGTGGTGGCCGATGCTGCCGCCTACCTGCGGGAGGGCGGCCCGGACAATCTCGCGGCCCTCGTCGCGTTCCTGTCCGACACGCTGCTGCTGACCGGGGTGGGGTTCGCGCCGCCCGCCGTCCTGCCGGCCTATGGGCTGCACGGCCACCGCACGGTCGACGCCGACCGACCCACCGTGGGTGTCGTCTTCTACCGAGCCCACGAGCTCTCGGGCAACACCGCCTTCGTCGACGTGCTCTGCGACGCGGTGGAGGCAGCGGGAGCCAACGCCCGACCGGTCTACGTCGGCTCGCTGCGGCCGGACGGCGAGGGTCGGCTGCCCGTCGTCGACGAGCTGCTGCTCGGTGTCGACGCCCTCGTCGTGACGGTCCTGGCCAGCGGCGGTTCCCACGCCGCCGACGCCGAGGGCTGGGACGCCACAGCCCTGGCCCGGCTGGACGTGCCGATCCTGCAGGCCCTCTGCCTCACCAGCAGCCGGGCCGACTGGGACGCCTCCGACGCCGGTGCCGCGCCGATCGACGCCGCGATGCAGGTCGCCATCCCCGAGTTCGACGGGCGACTGATCGGTGTCCCGTTCTCGTTCAAGGAGACCGGACAGGACGGGGTGCCGACCTACGTCGCCGATGCCGAGCGCGCCGCCCGCGTCGCCGGGATCGCCGTCTCGCACGCCAGGCTCAAGCAGGTCGCCAACGCCGACAAGCGGGTGGCGCTGGTGCTGTCGTCCTATCCGACCAAGCACTCCCGGGTGGGCAACGCCGTCGGGTTGGACACCCCGGCGAGCGCCGTCCTGCTGCTGCAGGCCATGCGCGCGGCCGGCTACGACGTCGCCGAGTTCCCCGAGGACGGCGACACCCTCGTCCACACCCTCATCGCTGCCGGCGGGCACGATGTCGAGTGGCTCACCGAGGAGCAGCTCTCGTCCGCGGTCGCCCGGGTGCCCCTGGCCGACTACCAGGCCTGGTTCACCACGCTGCCGCAGGCGCTGCAGGACGGGATGCTCGAGCACTGGGGCCCGCCGCCCGGCTCGCTGTACGTCGACGGCGACGAGATCGTGCTGGCGGCGCTGCAGTACGGCAACGTCGTGCTGGCGATCCAGCCGCCGCGCGGGTTCGGCGAGAACCCGATCGCGATCTACCACGATCCCGATCTGCCGCCCTCCCACCACTATCTCGCCGCCTACCGCTGGCTGGCCGCCCCGGTGGCCGAAGGAGGTTTCGGGGCAGACGCCGTCGTGCACCTGGGAAAGCACGGCACGCTGGAATGGCTACCGGGCAAGGGCCTCGGGCTCTCCGCTGGCTGCGCCCCGGACGCCGTGCTCGGCGACCTGCCGCTGTTCTACCCGTTCATCGTCAACGACCCGGGCGAGGGCACCCAGGCCAAGCGCCGTGCCCACGCGACCGTCGTCGACCACCTGGTTCCCCCGATGGCCCGCGCGGAGTCCTACGACGAGATGGCTCAGCTGGAACAGCTCCTGGACGAGTACGCCGCCGTCCAGGCGATGGACCCGGCCAAGCTGCCGACCATCCGGGCGCAGATCTGGGAGCTCATCACGGCCGCCCAGCTGCACCACGACCTGCACGTCTCGGAAAGTCCCAGCGACGAGGAGTTCGACGAGTTCCTGCTGCACGTCGACGGCTATCTCTGCGAGGTCAAGGACGTCCTGATCCGGGACGGTCTGCACATCCTCGGGCAGGCGCCGCAGGGGCTGCCCCGGGTGGACCTGGTGCTCGGCGTGCTGCGTGCCCAGCAGACCTGGGGGGGCACCGCCGGAGCGCTGCCGGGCCTGCGGCGTGCACTCGGCGCCGCGTACGGCCTCACCGAGGACGACAGGGTGCAAGCCGACCGGCTCGAGGAGATGGCCCGCGCGCTGGTGCTGGCCGTCGATGCCGCGGACTGGTCCGCCGATGCTGTCCCCGGAGTGGTGGCGTCCGTGCTCGAGCGCGAGCTGCCCGACGTCGTGGCCGTGCTGCGCTTCGCCTGCGAGGAGGTCGTGCCCCGACTGGCCCGCACGACCGACGAGATCGACAACCTGCTGCACGGGCTGTCGGGCGGGTTCGTGCCGGCCGGCCCGTCAGGATCGCCGACACGAGGACTCGTCGGGGTGCTGCCGACCGGCCGCAACTTCTACTCCGTCGACCCCAAGGCTATCCCGTCGCGCAACGCCTGGACGGTCGGTCAGGCGCTCGCGGACTCGCTGCTGAGCCGCTACCTGGCCGACCACGGCGAGTACCCGGCCTCCGTCGGGCTGGTCGTCTGGGGTACCTCGGCCATGCGCACGGCCGGAGACGACATCGCGGAGGTGCTGTGGCTGCTCGGCGTGCGCCCGGTCTGGGACCAGGCCTCCCGGCGGGTAACCGGCCTGGACGTCGTCCCTCTCGACGAGCTCGGGCGACCACGGGTCGACGTCACGCTCCGCATCAGCGGCTTCTTCCGGGACGCCTTCCCGCACGTCGTGGAGATGCTCGACGAGGCGGTCCGGATGGTGGCTGAGCTCGACGAGAGCGCGGAGCAGAACTTTTTGCGCGCGCACGTCCAGGCCGATCTCGCGCTGGGGACCGATCCGCGGCGTGCCACCGCGCGCATCTTCGGCAGCAAGCCGGGTGCCTACGGCGCTGGGCTGCTGCCGCTCATCGACAGCCGCGACTGGAAGACCGACGCCGACCTCGCCGAGGTCTACGCGGTCTGGGGCGGCTACGCCTACGGCAAGGACCTGCCCGGCGTCGCGGCGCGCGGCGACATGGAGCGGGTCTACACCCGCATGCGGGTGGCGGCGAAGAACCAGGACACGCGCGAGCACGACATCGTCGACAGCGACGACTACTTCCAGTACCACGGCGGCATGGTGGCGGCGGTGCGTGCGCTGACCGGGGCCTCGCCGGAGGCCTACGTCGGCGACAGCGCCGTGCCGGACACCGTGAGGACGCGCACCCTGCAGGAGGAGACGCACCGCGTCTTCCGGGCGCGCGTCGTGAACCCCAAGTGGGTCGCGGCGATGCAGCGCCACGGTTACAAGGGCGCGTTCGAGCTGGCCGCCACCGTCGACTACCTGTTCGGCTACGACGCCACCGCAGGGGTCGTCGACGACTGGATGTACGAGAAGCTGGCGAGCACCTACGTCTTCGACGAGACGAACCGCGCCTTCATGGCCAAGAGCAACCCCTGGGCGCTCCGCGGCATCAGCGAGCGCTTGCTGGAAGCGGCCGACCGGGGGCTCTGGGCCGAGCCGAGGGGCGAGACCATCGAGGCCCTCAAGCGCACCTACCTCGAGCTCGAGGGCGACCTGGAGGGCGAGTAGCGGTCAGGACGGGCGCGCCGCGATCAGAGCGAGGTGTCGACGGTCCGGCGCACGTCGACCCGGGGACGGCTCTGCAGGTACGACCTCAGCGCGTGCGCCGTCGCGAGGTCGCGGGTCCGGGTCGCGACGGCGAGGGTCCGGCCCGGCGGCTGCTCGCCCGGGCGGAACCAGCGCTCGACCGGGACGTCGACGACGACGGTGGCGTGGGGCGCGGACGGCTTCATGCTCTGGTCAACGAGCGAGAGGCGAGGTCGACATCACCCGACCGGGTGACTCAGCGGCCGTTGCGCGAGAAGTGCATGTAGTCCTTGCTGCTGGTCCAGTCGCCGCCCCAGCGCCAGCCGATGCGGGCGAACGCCCGGACGACGACGCTGTCGGAGGTCAGCATGCCGGGTCGCTGGTCCGCCCGGTCGCGGTAGGCACCGGCCAGCTCCGGCAGCACGAGGCCCTTCTTCACCTGCGGGTTCTGGAACGGGTTGACGTCGACGGCCAGGCCGTAGGCGTGCTGCGACCACGCCCGCTGCCCCCGGGCGGTGCGGCACACGAACGCTCCGCTGACGTTGCCGTCACCGGTCGGGGGGGCTGTGAGGTCGGCCCCGGTCGGCAGCGTCAGCTGTTCGAGCGGGAAGTCCGCGGCATAGATCTCGCGGAACACCGACACGACCTTGTCGGCCTCGGTCGCGTTCACGACCAGCTCGCCCGTGTGGGCGGCGCCGTCGAACCCCCGGAAGCTCACGGTCAGATAGCGCAGCCCGGCCAGATCGACCGGGCACAGGGTCGACCAGGTCGCGCCCATGCGTTCCTGCACCGACGCCGAGAGGACCTGCACGGTGGACGCGAACGCCGTCCCGGTCGGGCGTGGCAGCGTGTCGATCGAGGTCAGCCGCCGGTCCCGGAGCTCGGGCGGCGTCGGGAGGTTCACGCCGAAGCCGTCCGCCCGCAGGGGCAGCGGCGACGCACCGACGACCCAGGGCAGCACGACCGCCGACGGGGCGGGCGCGACCGCTGCACGCGAGGCCTCGGCCTCCGGACGGGGGCTCGCCGCACGCGCCGGGTCGACACGCGCGACGGCGGCGTCAGGCGCGGCGGGCGTGCTGCCGCTCCCGCACCCGGCCAGCCCCGCTACCGCCAGAGCGACAGCCACCGCGACGCGGGCGGTGGCGGTGGCGGTCGGGATGGGTGGACGCACCCCGCCATCCTCCCACCCGGTCGCGCGAGCGGAGGGGCGGTTCGGACGTCCGATGGACGGCGCCGACCGTAGGCTGACGACGTGCCCGCCGACCGTCACCACCCGTGGTCCGTCGCTGCGGGACTGGCGGCGGGCCTCGCCGCCGATGCCGTCCTCGCAGACCCTCGCCGAGGCCATCCGGTCGCCGGGTTCGGCACGCTGGCGGCGCGGTTGGAGCGGGCCGTGCACCGCGACTCCCGCACCGCCGGTGCCGGCTACACCGCGGCCCTGGTCGGTCTGGCCACGCTGTCCGGGGCCGTGGTCTCGGGGCGGGTCGGGCGACCCGGCACGCGCGTCGCGGTGACCGCCGTGGCCACGTGGGCCGTGGTCGGCGGCACCAGCCTGCGCCGAGAGGCGACCGCCATGGCGACCCTGCTGGAGGACCGTGAGCTCGACGCCGCACGTGAGCGCCTGGCCCACCTGTGCGGTCGCGACGCGAGCCGGCTGGACATCCCCGGTCTTGCCCGGGCGAGCGTGGAGTCCGTCGCGGAGAACACCTCGGACGCGGTCGTCGCCCCGCTCGTCTGGGGAGCCCTGTTCGGCCTCCCGGGCCTGCTGGGATATCGCGCCGTCAACACCCTGGACGCCATGGTCGGGCACCGGTCGGAGCGGTACGCGCGCTTCGGCTGGGCGTCGGCGCGGGCGGACGACCTGGCCAACCTGGCGCCCGCCCGGCTGACCGCCGCACTGGCCGTCGTGTGCGCTCCCCTCGTGGGCGGCCGCCCCCGGGCCGCGTGGCGCGCCTGGCGACGAGACGGTGCCAAGCACCCGAGCCCGAACGCCGGCCCGGTCGAAGCCGCCTTCGCCGGCGCCCTCGGCCGCACGCTCGGGGGGCCGCTGGCGTACCAGGGCCGGGTCGAAGAGCGACCGCTGCTGGGCGACGGCCCGGCGCCCCGCGTCGAGGACGTCGCGCGCGCCGCCCGCCTGTCGCTGGCCGTCACGCTGGCCGCGACGGGCCTGGCGGTGGGTACCCGGCTGCTGCTCGACCGCGCCAGGCGGTGAGCGCCGGCGCGCTGCTGGTGGCGGGAACGACGTCGGACGCGGGAAAGTCGGTGCTGACGGCCGGTCTGTGCCGGTGGCTGGCCCGGCAAGGTGTGCGGGTGGCGCCGTTCAAGGCACAGAACATGAGCCTGAACTCGACGGTCAGCGGCGACGGGGCCGAGATCGGTCGCGCGCAGGCCATGCAGGCCGCGGCCGCCGGCATCGCTCCGGAGGCGGCGATGAACCCGGTGCTGCTCAAGCCGGGCGGTGACCAGAGCTCGCAGGTGGTGGTGCTCGGCAAGCCCTGGGCAGACGTCAGCGCGGTCTCCTACCGCCGGCACAAGGCAGCGCTGCTCGAGATCTCGTTGGACTGCCTGGCGGACCTCAGACGCCGGTACGACGTCGTCATCTGCGAGGGGGCCGGCTCCCCGGCCGAGATCAACCTGCGGGCCACCGACATCGCCAACATGGGGTTGGCCCGCGCTGCTGAGCTGCCCGTGCTGGTCGTGGGCGACATCAACCCAGGGGGCGTGTTCGCCGCGCTGTTCGGCACGTTGGCGCTGCTGGACCCTGCCGACCAGGCCCTGGTTTGCGGCTTCGTCATCAACAAGTTCCGCGGCGACGTCGCGCTGCTGGAGCCGGGCCTGGACATGCTGCGACGGCTCACCGGGCGACCGACCCTCGGCGTGCTGCCCTGGCGCGAGGGGCTCGAGCTCGATGTCGAGGACTCGCTCGGGCTGGCGACGCCGGTGGAGCCACGTCCCGCCCTCGGCCGCGACGTGCTGCGGGTGTCGGTCGTGCGCCTGCCGCGGCTGTCGAACTGGACCGACATCGACGCGCTGCGCGCAGAACCGGGGGTGCTGGTGCGGTTCGCCACCACCGCCGAAGAGCTCGCCGACGCCGACCTCGTCGTCGTGCCGGGCACCCGCGCGACCGTCGCCGACCTCGCCTGGCTGCGCGCCCGCGGACTCGCCGACGTGCTCGCAGAGCGCGCGCGCACGGGCCGCACCGTGCTCGGCATCTGCGGCGGCTATCAGCTGCTCGGCACCAGCGTGCACGACGACGTCGAGTCCGGCGCGGGTCGGGTCGAGGGGTTGGGCCTGCTCCCCGTCCGCACCGTGTTCGGGACGTCGAAGGTGCTCGCGCGCCCGCTCGGCAGCTACGGCGCGCACCCGGTCACGACGGCCTACGAGATCCACCACGGGATCGTCGAGCGGCACGGCGGTGAGCCCCTGCTGCAGCCGGACGAGGGCTGCCGGCTCGGCGCGGTGCTCGGCACGGTCTGGCACGGAGCGCTGGAGAGCGACGGTCTGCGACGGGCGCTCCTGACGGAGGTGGCCGAGCGGGCGGGTCGCCACTGGACCCCGGGCACCGCCGCCTTCGAAGACGTCCGGCAGTCCCGGCTGGACGCCCTCGGTGACCTGGTCGCCGACCACCTCGACACCGCAGCGGTGCTGCGGCTGCTGGAGCACGGTGCGCCGTCGGGGCTGCCGTTCGTCCCACCGGGTGCGCCCGGCTGAGCCGTCGTCCGGCCGGACGGCGCCAGCACCGACGGCCGAGGCCCGGTCCCGGCGCAGGAGCTGCGGGTGCGTCCAGGCGGCTACGCTGAGCGGGCTAGCGACAGCAGGGAAGGAAGCCGGTGCGAAGCCGGCGCGGTCCCGCCACTGTGACCGGTCCTGCAAGGATCGGGAGCCAGACACTTCCGCTGTCGATCCGTCCACCCGGGGCGCGGACCCCGAAGGAAGGCCGTCGATGAGTCTGCGCGCGTGAGCTACCCCTTCTCCGCCGTCGTCGGCCTGGACGACCTGCGGCTCGCGCTCATCGTCAACGCCGTCTCGCCGGCAGTCGGTGGCGTGCTGGTACGCGGTGAGAAGGGCACGGCCAAGTCGACCATCGTCCGAGCGCTGGCCTCGCTGCTGCCGCCGGTCGCCGTCGTCGAGGGGTGCCGCTTCTCCTGCGATCCCGTCGCCCCGGACCCGCGCTGTCCGGACCTGGCGCGGCACGGGTCGCCGACGGCGCGCCCGGCACGGCTGGTCGAGCTGCCCGTCGGCGCCTCCGAGGATCGCCTGGCGGGCTCGCTGGACCTGGAGAAGGCGCTCACCACCGGCGTCTCCGCCTACGAGCCGGGGCTGCTCGCGGCGGCCCACCGTGGCGTCCTCTACGTCGACGAGGTCAACCTGCTGCACGACCATCTCGTCGACCTGCTGCTGGACGCCGCGGCGCTCGGCACCTCCTACGTCGAGCGCGAAGGGGTCTCGGTGCAGCATGCCGCCCGGTTCCTGCTCGTCGGCACGATGAACCCCGAAGAGGGCGAGCTGCGGCCGCAGCTGCTGGATCGGTTCGGGCTCACGGTCGAGGTCGCTGCGACGCGTGAACCGCTGGAGCGCGCCGACGTCGTCCGTCGACGGTTGGCCTACGAGGCCGACCCCGTGGGGTTCGCCGCCGACTACGCCGCCGCCGACGCCGGCCTCGCGGCCGACATCGCGGCGGCCCGGGCGCTGCTGCCGCACGTCGTCCTGGGTGATCACGCGCTTCTGGAGATCACGACGGTCTGCGCCGCCTTCGACGTCGACGGGCTGCGCGCGGACCTGGTCACCGCCAAGGCCGCCGTCGCGCTCGCAGCCTGGGGCGGACGGACCGAGGTCGGCACCGACGACGTCCGCACCGCTGCGCGGCTGGCCCTCCCGCACCGGCGACGCCGCACGCCCTTCGAGGCCCCGGGGCTCGACGACCAGCAGCTGCAGCAGGCGTTGGACTCGGTGCCGCCCGAGCCGGTGCCCCCTCAGCCGCAGCCGCCCGAGGGCGGGGCCCCGACGCCTCCGCCACCCCCGCCGGACGACGACCCGTCGCCGAGCGACGGTGCAGCGGACGACGCCGACGAGAGTCCCGCGGACACCCAGGGGTCTGCCCAGGAGAGCGCCGACGACCCGGCCGGCGACGACGGTGCGGAGCAGCCGGCCGGTCCCGGCGCCCAGGACCTCCCCGCCGCTGCCGCGGGCGAGACCTTCACCCCCGTGCGGCTGCAGGTCCCGGGCGTCAACCGCCGCGCGGGCGCGGCCGGTCGACGTTCGCGCACCGAGGGTGGCGACGGACGCCTCACCGGATCCCGGACCCCGGTCGGACGGCTCGGAGCGCTGCACCTGACGGCGACCCTGCGGGCCGCCGCGCCGCACCAGGTGGCCCGCGGTCGCGTCGGGGCAGGGGTGTCGCTGCGCCGCGACGACCTGCGCGAGGCCGTCCGCGAGGGGCGCGAGGGCAACCTCGTGCTGTTCGTCGTCGACGCGTCCGGCTCGATGGCCGCCAGGCAGCGGATGACCGCGGTGAAGGGCGCGGTGCTGAGCCTGCTCACCGACGCCTACCAGCGCCGCGACAAGGTGGCGCTGGTGAGCTTCCGCGGCACCGGCGCCGACCTGGCGCTGCCACCGACGGGGAGCGTGGAGGCGGCAGCCGTCCGGCTCACCGGCCTGCCGACAGGCGGACGGACGCCGTTGTCGGCCGGGCTCCTGCGCGCTGCCGAGGTGCTGCGCGTGGAGGCGGTGCGTGATGCGGCTCGCCGCGCGCTGGTCGTGGTCGTCACCGACGGACGGCACACCAGCGGGCCGGCGCCGGAGCTCGCTGCCGCCTACCTGGCGCGCAGCGGTGCCGCCTGCGTCGTCGTCGACTGCGAGAGCGGGCCCGTCCGGCTCGGCCTGGCGCAGGCGCTCGGTGCTCAGCTCGGCGGGGTCGCCCTCCGGCTGGAGGAGCTGTCCGCCGACTCGCTCGCCGGTGTCGTACGGGCAGCGGCATGAGCCCGCAGGGGGTCCCGGCCAGCGTCCCGGACGACGGGCTCACCACCCGTCAGCGTCGCCATCGCGCCCTGACGATCGTGCACACCGGTGAGATGAAGGGCAAGTCGACGGCGGCCTTCGGCCTGGCGCTGCGCGCGTGGAACCAGGGTTGGCCTATCGGCGTCTTCCAGTTCGTCAAGAGCGCGAAGTGGAAGGTCGGCGAGGAACAGGCCCTGAAGACCCTGGGGGACAGTGCCGAGGGTGGCACCGTCGTGTGGCACAAGATGGGCGAGGGCTGGTCCTGGACCCGCAAGCACGGCAGCGACGACGACCACGCGGCGAACGCGCGCGAGGGCTGGGAGCAGGTCAAGCGCGACCTCGCCGCGCAGACCTACCGCTTCCTCGTGCTCGACGAGTTCACCTATCCGATGAAGTGGGGCTGGGTCGACGTCGCCGAGGTCGTCCAGGTGCTGAGCCTGCGCCCGGAGGGGCAGCACGTCGTCATCACCGGACGCGATGCCGACCCGCTGCTGGTCGCCGCCGCAGACCTGGTCATGGAGACCACCAAGGTCAAGCACCCGATGGACGCCGGCCAGAAGGGCCAGCGGGGGATCGAGTGGTGAAGCGCCCATGACCGCAGTGCCGCGCCTGGTCATCGCCGCCCCCTGCTCGGGGGCGGGCAAGACGACCGTCGCCACGGGACTGATGGCCGCGTGGCGGCAGGCCGGGCTGGTCGTGAGCCCCCACAAGGTCGGACCCGACTACATCGACCGAGCTACCACGCCCTCGCTGCCGGTCGGCCCGGCCGCAACCTCGACCCGGTCCTGGTGGGCGAGGACCTCGTCGGACCGCTGTTCCTGCACGGTGCGGCAGGGGCGGACGTCGCTGTCGTCGAGGGAGTGATGGGCCTGTTCGACGGTCGCGGCTCCAGCGAGCAGGGCTCGACCGCGCACGTCGCCCGCCTGCTCGGCGCGCCCGTGGTGCTGGTGGTCGACGCCTCGTCGCAGTCCCGTTCGGTCGCGGCGCTCGTCCACGGGTTCTGCAGCTACGAGGAGGATCTCGACCTCGCTGGCGTCGTGCTCAACCGGGTCGGCAGCGACCGGCACGAACAGCTGCTGCGCGAGGCGCTGCACGGCCTGCTGCCCGTCGTCGGGGTCCTGCGTCGAGACGTGGACGTCGCCGTCCCCTCACGGCACCTGGGTCTGGTGCCGGCCGTGGAGCGCACCCCCGAGGCGGTCGCGACCGTCGAACGGCTCGGCCGCGTGGTGGCGGCGGCCTGTGACCTGGTGGCCCTGCTGGAGATCGCGCGAGGGGCCGCCGACCTGACGTGCCGGCCCTGGGAGCCGCCGGTCGCCGAGCCCGTGCGCGAGCGGCCGGTCGTCGCGCTCGCCGGCGGCCCCGCCTTCAGCTTCGCGTACGCCGAGACCGCCGAGACCCTCACGGCCGCCGGCGCCGACGTCGTGGTGGTGGACCCGCTGCGCGACCAGGCACTGCCCGACCGGTGCCGCGCGGTGCTGCTGCCCCGGCGGCTTCCCGGAGGTCTACGCCGAGCAGCTGGCGGCCAACGAGGGGCTGCTGCGCGACTGCGCGGCGGCACCTCGCCGCGGACGGCCGCGGTCTACGCCGAGTGCGCCGGGCTGCTGCTGCTCTGCGCCGCCCTGGACGGGGTGGCGATGGTCGGCCAGCTCAGCGCCGCGCGGTGATGACACCGCGGCTGACCCTGGGCTACCGCACCGTCACGGCCCCGGTCGACACGCTCGCCGGCGCGGCGGGCACGACCGTCACGGGGCACGAGTTCCACCGCACCGTGGTCGATCCGCGGCACGGTCCGCGTCCGGCCTGGCAGCTGCCGGACGGCAGCCACGAGGGCTTCACCACCGGCTCGCGGGTGCTCGCCTCCTACGTGCACCTGCACCCCGCCGGGGTGCCGTCCCTGGCGCAGCGGCTCGTGGCGCGGCGTCCGCCGCGCTGGCAGGTGCCGCATGAGGTTGATCGGTGTCGGCGTGGGTCCCGGTGATCCCGAGCTGGTCACCGTCAAGGGCGTGCGCATCTTGCGGGAGGCAGACCTCGTCGTCGTCCCGGTGATGGACCCGGTCGAGCAGGGACGCGCCGAGGCGACGGTGCGCGCGCACGTCGACCACGACCGGATCCGACGCCTGGTGTTCGCGCTGGACGACCGCCGGGGGGCGACCTCCGAGCGTCTCTCCGCCTGGGAGGCGGCCGCCGACGCCGTGGCCGAGAAGCTGCAGACCGACGGCGGCACGGTGGCCTTCGCGACGATCGGCGACCCGAACATCTACAGCACCTTCACGTATCTTGCGGACGCGGTGCGCGAGCGGGTGCCTGCGGTCGTGGTCGAGACCGTGCCCGGCATCACGGCGATGCAGGACCTCGCCGCCCGCGCGGGCACGGTGCTGTGCGAGGGCACCGAGTCGCTCGCGCTGCTGCCGTTGACGGCGGGTGTCGAGGTGTTCGAACGCGCGCTGCGCGACTTCGACTCGGTCGTGGCCTACAAGGGCGGCCGGCAGATGCGCGCGGTCCTGGAGGTGCTCACGCGGACGGGACGCCTGGACGGCGCGGTCTACGGCGCCGCGCTGGGCCTGCCGGACGAGCAGATCGGCCCGGCCGCCGGTGCTCCGACCGACGCCCCGTACCTGTCGACCGTCGTCGTCCCGGCGCGACGCACCACGCGTGGAGGAAAGCTGTGACCGGTCGGGTGTCGTTCGTCGGAGCGGGTCCGGGCGCCGCGGACCTGCTGACGCTGCGGGCTGCTCAGCGCATCGCCGAGGCCGACATCGTCATCTGGGCAGCCTCGCTCGTGCACGAGGACGTCCTGCAGCACGCGCGTGCAGACGCCCTGGTCGTCAACTCGGCCGAGCACTCCCTGGAGGGCATCCGCGAGCATTACGAGCGGGCGGCGCGGGAAGACCTGCTGGTGGCCCGGATCCACTCTGGGGACCCGGCGCTGTGGGGCGGCACCCAGGAGCAGCACGAGCTGTGCCGGGCTCTGGGCCTGGCGACCGAGGTCATCCCCGGAGTCAGCAGCTTCAGCGCCGTCGCCGCCATCGTCGAGCGGGAGCTGACGATCCCGGAGGTGGCGCAGTCGGTCGTGCTGACCCGGCTGGAAGGCGGGAAGACCCCGATGCCGGTGGGGGAGACCGTCCGCTCGTTCGCCGCCCACGGGACGACGATGGCGCTGTTCCTGTCGGCTGCGCGCACGAAGGTGCTGCAGGAGGAGCTGCTCTCGGCGGGCACCTACGACGAGAGCACGCCGTGCGTGGTGGCGTACGCGGCGACCTGGCCGGACGAGCTCGTCTTCGAGTGCAGGCTGGGCGAGCTGGCGGACAAGGTGCGCGAGCACAAGCTGTACAAGCACACGATGGTGCTCGTCGGCCCGGCCCTCGCCGCTGGTGGCACCCGGTCGCACCTCTACCACCCCGGTCACTTCCACGAGCACCGCAAGGTCGAGGACAAGGCCATGCGCGCCGAGCTCAAGGCTCGTGACGCCTCGCTGCGTGCGGCCGCGGCGCCATGAGCACGGGGGACCGGCGGTGACCGAGCCCGGGCCGGAGCTGCGCGAGCCCGATCTGCCGAGGACCGCCAAGGTCCGCAGCGGACCCCTGCGCAACGGCTGGACGACGGGCACCTGCAGCGCCGCCGCGGCGAAGGCGGCCGCGACCGCCCTGCTCACCCAGCAGGTCCAGACGCACGTGACCGTGCTGCTGCCGGACCGGCGCGCAGATCCCGTTCGAGGTGGCCCGGTGCGACGTCTCGGCGGCCGTCGCGGAGGCCGTCGTCGTCAAGGACGCGGGCGACGACCCGGACGTGACCCACGGCGCGCACCTGACGGCGACCGTCCGCTGGAGCGACGAGCCAGGACTGCTGCTGGAGGGGGGCGTCGGCATCGGCGTCGTCACCAAGCCGGGCCTGGGCCTGGAGGTCGGCGGACCGGCCATCAACCCCGTTCCCCGACAGATGATTGCCGAGAACGTCTCCGCAGCAGTCGATCTGGAAGACCGCGGGCTGCGGGTGACGATCAGCGTGCCCGACGGCGAGAAGCGCGCCCGCAAGACGACCAACGCGCGGCTCGGCATCCTCGGCGGCATCAGCATCCTGGGCACGACCGGAGTCGTCCGGCCGTTCTCGACCGAGTCCTGGCGAGCCTCGGTGGTCCAGGCCGTCGCGGTGATGGCCGCCCAGGGCGAGCCGACCCTGGTGCTCGCGACCGGCGGGCGCACCGAGAAGGCAGCCATGCGGATGCTGCCGGACCTGCCTCCGGTGTGCTTCGTCGAGGTGGGGGACTTCACCGGCGCCGCCCTGCGCCGGGCCGCGGACCTCGGGCTCGCCGAGGTCGTGTTCGTCGGCATGGCAGGCAAGCTCACCAAGCTCGCCGGGGGGGTGCTGATGACGCACTACACGCGCAGCAAGGTCGACCTCGGCGTGCTGGCGCAGATCACGCGTCAGGTCGGCGGCGACGACGACGCGGTGGCTGCCGTGACCGTCGCCAACACGGCCCGCCACGGCTACGAGCTCTGGGAGGCAGCAGGACTGCTCCGACCTGCGGGCGACCTGCTCTGCGCCACGGTGGCGCAGGTGCTCACCCGGTTCAGCGGTCTCGCCGCGCAGGTGGCCCTGGTGGATCCCGCCGGCGCTGCCGTGGTTGCCGCCACCCGCCCGGAGTGGGTCGCATGAGCGCGCCGGTGGCGGTCCTGGGCCTGGACGGTTCCGGGCTCGGACCGGCGGCCACGACGCTGCTGGCGCAGGCGGACCTCGTCGTCGGCGGCGCCCGCCACCTGGCCGCTGTCGCCGTCCCGACGGGCGCCCGCACCGTGGTCATGGGCGACGTCCGCGAAGCCGTCCGCGCGGTGGTGGCCGAGGCCGGGCGCACGGTCGTCCTGGCCAGCGGCGACCCGGGCTTCTTCGGCATCGTGCGGCGGCTGCGCGCCGAAGGGGTCTCCCTCGACGTGCACCCCGCGGCGTGCTCGGTGGCGCTCGCCTTCGCCCGCGTCGGGATCGAGTGGGACGACGCGCGGGTCGTGAGCGTGCACGGTCGCGACCCGGCGCCGGGCCTGGCGGCGGTGCGCGCCGGCGGCAAGCTCGCCGTCCTGACCGACGCGCGGACCGGGCCGCGCGAGGTCGCACAGGTCGCTCCCGGCGACGTCGAGCTCGTGGTGGCCGAACGGCTCGGGGCAGGCGACGAACGGGTCGTGCGCGGCACCCCTGCCGTGATCGCGGCGGCGGGGCCGTGGGCGGAGCCGAACGTCGTGCTCGTGCTGCCGCCCGCCCCCTCGGCCCCCGACGCGCAAGCGGTATCGGCGGCGGCAGCGCCGTGGCAGACCGGCCCGGCTGTCGCCCGCGGCTGGGCGCTGCCCGACGACGCCTTCACCCACCGCGACGGGATGCTCACCAAGTACGAGGTGCGGGCGCTGGCGCTGGCACGGCTCGCACCCCGGGTGGGAGACCTCGTCTGGGACGTCGGTGCCGGCAGCGGTGCGGTGGCTGTCGAGTGCGCGCGCGCCGGTGCAGCGGTCGTCGCGGTGGAGCAGGCGGACCTCGCTCACCTGCACGAGAACGCGGCGCGCTGGCAGGTCTCGGTGCAGAGCGTGCAAGGTCGCGCTCCCGAGGCACTGACCGGACTGCCGGACCCGGACGCCGCGTTCGTGGGCGGCGGCGGCCCGTCCGTCCTCGCGGCGGTCGTGGCCCGTGGGCCGGAGCGCATCGTCGTCACGCTCGCCACGGTGGAGCGGGTCGGCCCGGTGCTGGCGCTGCTGGCGGGCTACCGCACCGAGGCCGTCCTGCTGCAGTCGTCCCGGCTGCAGCCGTTGGGGGAGGGGCACCGGCTGGTGCCGACCAACCCTGTCTTCGTCGTCTCGGGGGTTCGCACGTGATCGGTCTGGTCGTCACCACGCAGGCGGGACGCGAGGCGGCCCGGAGCGTCGGCGACGCGCTGCCCGGGACGCAGGTGTACGAGGTGCGCGACCTGACGAGCGCCTTCGCCGACTGCGACGCGCTCGTGTGCTTCCTCGCCGCCGGTGCCACCGTGCGACTGCTGGCGCCGCTGCTGCAGGACAAGGCCGCCGACCCGGCCGTGGTCGTCGTCGACGAGGCGCGTCAGTTCGCGGTCTCGTTGCTCGGTGGGCACAGCGCCCGGTGGCCGGGCGGAGCGAACGCGCTCGCCACGAGCGTCGCGGACGTCCTCGGGGCGACAGCCGGTCGTCACCACGGCCACCGACGCCACGGGACTGCCCGGTCTGGACACGCTCGGCTGGCCCGTCGAGGGCGCCGTCGCCGCCGTGAGCCGGGCCCTGCTGGACGGCGCACCGGTGCGTCTGCGCGCCGACGACTGCTGGCCGCTGCCTCCGCTGCTGGTCGGCGAGCAGGGCGAGCACGTGCTGCGGGTGACGGACCGCCTGGAGCCCGCGGACGCTCGCACCGTCGTGCTGCGACCGCCGTCGCTGGTTCTGGGCGTCGGCGCCTCCCGAGGCGTCTCCGCGCACGAGGTCCTCACGCTGGTCGACACGGTGCTGGTGGCGCACGGCCTGTCGGCGGCCTCGGTCGCGGCGGTGGTCTCGGTCGACGCCAAGGCCGACGAGCCCGGCATCGTGCAGGCCTGCCAGGAGCGCGGTTGGACGTTCAGCACCTTCCCGGCCGACGCGCTGGCCGGTGTGGAGGTGCCGAACCCGAGCGAGGAACCGCTACGCGTCCTGGGCACGGCCAGCGTCGCCGAGGCTGCGGCCGTCCTGGCCGGGGGCGAGCTCGTCGTCGAGAAGACCAAGAGCGCCATGGCGACGCTGGCGGTGGCGCGCCGGCGACCCCGCGGACGGCTCGCGCTCGTCGGGCTCGGCCCTGGCGCTCGCGACCTGCTCACGCCGCGCGCGCGCGAGGAGCTGCGCCGCGCCGCCGTGTGGGTCGGGCTGGACCAGTACGTCGATCAGGTGCGCGATCTGGCGCGGCCGGGGACGCGGCTGCTGGTGACCGGGCTCGGTCAGGAGGAGGCGCGCGCGCACAGCGCCGTCGAACAGGCGCGGCTCGGTCACGCCGTGGCTCTGCTCGGCTCGGGGGACGCCGGGGTGTACGCCATGGCCAGCCCCGCGCTGGAGGTCGCCGGCACCGACATCGACGTCGTGGGGGTGCCGGGGGTGACGGCGGCGCTGGCAGCGAGCAGCCTGCTGGGCGCCCCGCTCGGGCACGACCACGCGAGCGTGAGCCTGTCGGACCTGCACACGCCCTGGCCGGCCATCGAGGGGCGGATCCGCGCGGTGGCCGAGGCCGACCTCGTCGTGACCTTCTACAACCCGCGCAGCAGGGGCCGGGACTGGCAGCTGCCCAAGGCCGTCTCGATGCTGCTGGAGCACCGCCCCGCCACCACGCCGGTCGGCATCGTCACCGATGCCAGCCGTCCCACGCAGACCGTGGTGCTGACCACGCTCGGCGAGCTGGACCCGGCGCAGGTGACGATGCTGGCGTGCGTGGTCGTCGGCTCCTCGCAGAGCACCGTCGTCGCGGGGCGCATGGTGACGCCGCGGGGGTATCGATGGCTGGGCTGAGGACCGTGCGCGTCACCTCCGACTGCACCGCCTGCGGCGCCTGCCTGCTGACCTGCCCCGAGCACGCGTTCGTCGTCGGCGTGCCGCTCGGCGTCCGCGACGACCGCTGCACCGGCTGCGGCGAGTGCCTCGAGGTGTGTCCGGCCGACGCGATCCTGGAGCTCTGCCGGTGAGCCGTGCTGCGGGTCCGCTGCTCGCCGGCAGCGTCGCGCTCGTGGGAGCGGGCCCCGGCGACCCCGGCCTGCTGACCGTGCGGGGCGCCGAGCTGCTCGCCCAGGCCGACGTCGTGCTCGTCGACCGGCTGGTGCACCCGGACGTGCTCACGCACTGCCGAAAGGACTGCGAGGTCGTCGACGTCGGCAAGACCTCGTGGACCGGCACGGCGCCGCGCCAGGAGGAGATCAACGCCCAGCTCGTGACGCACGCGCGCGCAGGACGGCGCGTCGTGCGGCTCAAGGGCGGTGACCCGTTCGTGTTCGGACGCGGTTCGGAGGAAGCGCAGGCGCTGGTCGAGGCAGGCGTGGCCGTCCGCGTCGTCCCCGGTATCAGCTCGGCGCTGGCGGCGCCGGCCTACGCCGGGATCCCGGTGACGGCCCGGGGCATCACGCAGGACGTCTGCGTGGTCACCGGGCACCTGGACCCCGACGACCCCGCCAGCCGGGTGCGCTGGAAGGCGTTGGCGACCGGCCCGGGCACCTTGGTGATCCTGATGGGACACGACCGCCTGCCGCTGCTCACCCGTTCGCTGCTGCGCGACGGTCGCCCCGCCGACACCCCCGCAGCCTGCATCCAGCAGGGCACCACCGACGAGCAGCGTGTCGTGGTGAGCACCCTGGAGAACCTGGCCGCCGACGTGGCGGCGGCGGGCCTGCGGGCCCCCGTCGCCACGGTGATCGGCGACGTCGTCCGGCTCCGCGAGACCCTGAGGTGGTTCGATCTGTGACCCGCACCGTGCATCCCATCGAGCAGGAGTCCTTCGCGATCCTGCGCAACCGCGTCGACCTGTCTGCGCTGGCGCCGCTGACGCGCGCCGTCGTGGAACGGGTCGTGCACGCCAGCGCCGACCTCGGCTACGTCGACGACCTGGTGCTCGCCGAGGCCGCGCTGGAGCGAGGGCGCGACGCCCTGCGTGCCGGCGCGCCGGTGGTCGCCGACGTACAGATGGTGGCTGCCGGGATTACCGCCGTCGACGCGGTGTGCTGCGTGCGCGACGCCGTGGCGCGGGACGGGCTCACCCGCAGCGCCGCCGCGGTGCAGATGGCGTTCGCGCAGGTCGGGCCGGGCGCGGTGTGGGTCGTGGGCTGCGCGCCGACGGCTCTGTTCGAGCTGCTGACCCTGGGAGCGGAGCCGGCGCTGGTGATCGGTCTGCCGGTCGGTTTCGTCGGCGCCGCCGAGTCCAAGCAGGCGCTGCGGGCCAGCGGGCTGCCCGCGGTGTCCAACGTCAGCGAGAAGGGCGGCAGCGCGGTGGCTTCCGCCGCGCTGAACGCGCTGCTCTACGCCGAGGCGCGGGCATGACCGGCGCGCTGCTCGTCGTCGGGCACGGCACGACCGACGCCGCCGGCTGTGCACAGTTCGCCGAGCTGGTCGAGCGGGTCGCCAAGCAGATCCCCGAGTCCGACGTGCGTGGCGGGTTCCTCGAGCTGGCTCCGCCGCCGATCCAGGACGCGGTCGCCGAGCTCGTCGGCCTCGGGCACCGGAGGATCGACGTGGTCCCGCTGGTGCTGGTGGCCGCCGGTCACAGCAAGGGTGACATCCCGGCGGCGCTCGCGCGCGAACAGCGCCGGCATCCCGGCCTGAGCTTCCGCTACGGGCGCCCGCTCGGAGCGCACCCGGACCTGCTCCGGCAGGCGTCCTCCCGGCTGGCCGACGTCGTGCCGTCCGACGAGTGGCCGCAGACCGCTGTCGTGCTCGTCGGACGGGGCGCCACCGATCCCGACGCCAACGCCGAGATCGCCAAGACCGCAAGGCTTCTCCAAGAAGGACGCGGGATCGGAACCGTCGAGACCGCGTTCGTCTCGCTCGCCGAGCCGTCGGTCACGCAGGGGCTGGACCGTGCCCACCGGCTGGGCTATCAGCGGATCGTCGTGCTGCCGTGGTTCCTGTTCGCCGGCGTGCTCCCTGATCGGATCGTGGTGCAGGCGCACGACTGGTCCCGTGCGCACCCGGAGGTGCGGGTGCTCACCGCCGGCCTGCTCGGCCCCGAGCAGGCGCTCGCGTCGGTCGTCGTCGAACGATGGTCTGAGATCGGCGGGGGAGACCTGCGGATGAACTGCGACACGTGCGCCTACCGGGTGGCCCTGCCGGGCTTCGAGGACAAGGTCGGCCGGCCGCAGACCCCGCACGACCATCCGGACGATCCCGCGCAGGCCCATGGGCACGGTCACGCGCACACCCACGACTGACGTGCCGTACGACCTGCGCCACCACGGCGACGTCGAGGCCACCCCCGGCCTGCTCGACCTGGCCGTGAACGTCCGGTCCGAGCAGCCGCCGGAGTGGCTGAAGGGCAGGCTCGTCCGAGCGTTCGACCGCTTGGGCCGCTACCCCGACCAGGCCGCGGCGGTGCAGGCGGTCTCGCGCCGGCACGGACGCGAGCCCGCCGACGTGCTGCTGACCGCAGGCGCCGCCGAGGCCTTCGTCCTGCTGGCGCGGGTGCTGCGGCCCCGGCACGCGGTCGTCGTGCACCCGGGCTTCACCGAGCCCGAGGCTGCGCTGCGGGCTGCCGGGCACGAGGTCGATCGGCTGACCCTCGCCCCCCCGTACGTGCTGGACCCGGCGCAGGTACCGGACAGCGCGGACCTGATCGTGATCGGCAACCCCACCAACCCCACCGGCGTCGTGCACCCGCGCCTGGCCGACCTGTGCCGCGACGGACGCACCGTCGTGGTCGACGAGGCCTTCGCCGACGCGGTGCCGGACGAGCCGCACTCGCTGGCCCCCCGCGCCGACCTGCCCGGGCTGGTCGTCGTGCGCAGCCTCACCAAGACCTGGGCGCTGGCCGGGCTGCGGGTGGGTTATCTGCTCGCTCCGGCCGACCTCGTGGGGCTGCTGCGTGCGGCCCAGCCGCTGTGGGCGGTGTCGTCGCTGGGACTCGTCGCGCTGGAGACCTGCCTGGCGCGCGGTCCGGTGTCCGCGGCGGCGCGGGAGGCGCAGACCCTGGCGGTCGAGCGGGAACGCCTGACGGCCGGTCTGCGCGCGCTCGGCGTCGAGGTCACCCCTGGTTCACAGGCGCCGTTCCTGCTGTGCCGCGTCGCCGACCGTCCAGACGTTCGAGACAGCCTGCGCAGCAACGGGATCGCTGTTCGCCGGGGGGACACCTTCCCCGGGCTCACCGACGCGCACTGGCGCACGGCCGTACGCGGCGCCGCGGAGTCCGACCAGCTGCTCAGCGCGTTGGCAGACCTGCTCGGTGGGCCGTCGGGGAGCAGCCCTTCCAGCGTGTGAAGGCGTGCGTGAAGCTCGCCGTCTCGGCATAGCCCAGCCGACCGGCGACCTGCCCGACCGCCAGCCCCGCCCGCAGCAGCTCGTCGGCCAGCAGCTCGCGGACCTCCTCCGCCAGCGCTCGGTAGGACGTGCCCTCAGCCGCCAGCCGACGACGCAGGCTGCGCTCGGACATCGCCAGGGACTCGGCCACCCGTGGCAGCGGAGGCATGGCCTGCGGCACGGCGGTCAGGGCGTCGCGGACCTGGGCGGCGACGCCGGTGCGACGGCGCCGGGCGGCCAGCAGGTCACGGCACTGGGCCCGGGTGGCCGCTGCAGTCAGCTCGTCTGCCTGGGGGAGCGGCAGGTCCAGCGCCTGCAGGTCCAGCGCGACCAGCGTGCGACGGCGCGCGGGGAGCGTGTCCGGCAGCGGCCAGGTCGGCGGCAGCTCCGGCATCGTCACCTCGACACGACGCAGCGCCAGCGCCCCGGCCATCAGCTCCCCGGCGAGGGTGGTGAGCGCCACCAGGTCGCGCACGACGACGAACGCCCGCACGTCGGCGGGCACCGCGGCGTCGTCCAGGACCAGCCGCACCTCGACGTCGTCGCGCTCGACCTGCAGCCGGCACAGGGCGAAAGACAGGTCGACGAAGCGCAACCCGACGTCCAGCGCCTGCCCGACGGTGGCGCTGCTGGCCAGCGCGAAGCCCCAGATGCCGTAGGTGGTGAGGTGATAGCGCCGGCCGGCCTGCACCGCGAGATCGATCGCGGGACGGGCGCGGACCAGCGTGTGCAGGACCGAGAGCTCCTGCTCGGCGGTGATCTCGGCGCCGGGCCGCAGCAGGGTGGCGAGCTCCAGCCCGGTGCCTGCGAGGCAGACCTCCGAGGGCAGCCCGTGCTCCTCACCCAGCCGCACCAGCAACAGCGTGCTGGCCGCGCCGCGCCGGTCCTGGGAGAGCTCCACGACGGGAGTCTCGTCAGTCCTGGCCGAAAAGGTCAACAAGCTGGCCGGTGCGGTCATGGAGGGGGCGGCACGCCGCTCCTACGGTGGCCAGATGCCTCGTATCGCGATCATCGGCACCGGCTTCAGCGGACTCGGGCTCGCCGCCCGGCTCCTGCAGGAGGGTCACGACGAGCTCGTGCTGTTCGAGCGCACCGCCGACGTCGGCGGCGTGTGGCGGGACAACGCCTATCCGGGTGCCGCGTGCGACGTGCCCAGCCATCTGTACTCGTTCTCGTTCGCACCTGCCGGCGACTGGTCGCGACGGTTCGCCGAGCAGCCCGAGATCCACCGCTACCTGCAGCGGATCGCCCGCGAGTTCGGTGTGCTGCCGCACGTCCGCTTCCGCACCGAGGTGCTGGCCGCCAGCTGGGACGGCTCGGCGTGGCAGCTCGACCTGTCCGACGGCAGCCGCCACGAGGCGGACGTGCTGGTCGCGGCGTGCGGGCAGCTCAGCCGGCCCGCGGTCCCCGACGTGCCCGGGCTGGCCGAGTTCGCCGGGACGGTCTTCCACTCCGCGCACTGGGACCACGGCCACGATCTGACGGGTGCCCGCGTCGCGGTCCTCGGGACCGGCGCCAGCGCGATCCAGTTCGTCCCTGAGATTGCCCCGCTGACAGCCGCTCTCACGGTCTTCCAGCGCTCGGCGCCGTACGTGCTGCCCAAGCCCGACCGGGCCTACGGAGCGCGGACCAAGACGCTCCTGGACAAGGCCCCCGCCGTGCTCACCGCCGACCGGTTCCGGACGTTCGTCAGCAACGAGGCGCGGAGCCTGGGCTTCAACACCGAGCCACGGCTGATGAAGGCGTTCGCGCTGCGCTTCGCCCGGCACCTGCGCCGTCATGTCGCGGACCCGGAGCTGCGGGCGCGGCTCACCCCGGACTACCCCATCGGGTGCAAGCGGATCCTGCAGTCCAACACCTGGTACCCGGCGCTGTGCCTGCCGCACGTCGAGGTGGTGACCGAGGCCATCGCGCAGGTGCGCCCGGAAGGGGTCGTCACCGCCGACGGAAGGACGTTCGACGTCGACACGATCGTGCTCGGCACCGGGTTCGCGGCCACCGAGCTGCTGATGCCGATGGAGATCACCGGCCGGGACGGCCTGCGCCTGAGCGACGCCTGGTCCGACGGTGCGGAGGCTCACCTGGGCACCACGGTGGCGGGGTTCCCGAACCTGTTCCTGCTCTACGGGCCCAACACCAACCTGGGCCACAACAGCATCGTGCTGATGCTCGAGTCACAGTTCGCGCTCGTCGTGGACGCCCTTCGCGCGCTGCCTACCGGCGGCACCCTGGAAGTGACGCCGCAGGCGATGGCGGCGTCGAACGCCTGGCTGCAGAAGCGGTTGGGCGGCACGGTGTTCGCCGGCGGCTGTCGCAGCTGGTACCTCACGGCCTCGGGTCGCAACACGCAGAACTGGCCGGGCACGACGCTGGACTTTCGTCGTCGCACCCGCCGGTTGCGCCGTGCGGACTACGTGATCAGCCCGGCACGGCAGTCGACGGACGCTGCTGCGTGAGCCGCGCCGCCGTCGTCGTCGGCACGGTGCTCCGACGAGGGGTCCGGCCGTTGCTCGGACCACCCGTGCCCCTCTCGGTGCAGCGTGCCCTGCTGGCGGCGGGCGGCGTCGGCGTACGCCTGCCGCCTGGCACCGTCGTGGTCGCCACGACCCTGGGCGGTCGGCCGGCGGAACGGGTGCAGCCGGCTGCTGCGGACGGCTCCCGCGCCGTGCTGCTGCTGCACGGCGGGGCGTTCCAGACCTGCTCCCCCCGCACGCACCGGTCCCTCGCCGCGCACGTCGCCGCCGCCGCCGGCTGCGACGTCTGGGTGCTGGACTACCGGCGCGCGCCCGAGCACCCGTACCCCGTACCCGTCGACGACGCGATCGCGGCCTTCGACGACCTGGCGCGCGCCCACCGGGTCAGCGTGCTCGGCGACTCTGCGGGCGGCACCCTCGCGCTGCTGCTCGCGCGCGTGCGGCGTCCGACGGCCCTCGCGCTGATCTCGCCGCTGGTCGACCTCACCCTGCGCAGCAGCGACGCCTTCACCGGGCGCGATCCGCTGCTGCGGCGGGGGTGGCTCGCCCAGGGGACCAGCGGCTTCCTGGGGGCGGCCGACGTCACCGCGCTGTCGCCCTTGCTGGGTGAGCTGACCGGGCTGCCTCCGCTGCTCGTGCACGTCAGCGAGCACGAGTGCCTGCGCCCGGAGGGCCAGGCCCTGGCGGAACGGGTGACGGCGCTCGGCGGCGACGCACGTCTGGAGGTGCTGCCGGGCCTGTGGCACGACGTGCACCTGTTCGCGCACCTGGTGCCCGAGGCCGCGGCGGCCTGCGCCTCGATCGGGGACTGGATCCGGGCTCCGGACTGACGGTCCGGTGCGGCCTTGGCGCCCAGGCTGCGAACGTGCCACGGGTCGGCGGTAGGTTGCAGCCAACCCCCCTCCGTCGGGGAAGTCCGGTGAGAGCCCGGGGCAGGTGCGCTACTGACGTCCGACCGCGTGTCGGCGAGCCAGAATGCCGACGGGAGCGGGCCGACTCGTACGTCACCTCCGCCCACGAGGGAGAGCCGGTTCCATGTCGCTCGACTCCATCCTGCCCGCCCTGCCGTTCGCACTGGCCGGTACGAGCTTCCTGCTCGGCGCCCGCCACGGTCTGGACTGGGACCACATCGCGGCCATCACCGACCTCACCGCCCCGCGCCGGGACGACGACCGGGAGAGCCACACCGCCCACCGTCACGGCCGACGCGGCTTGAGCCTGTCGTTCTGGTACTGCACCGGGCACGGCCTGGTCCTCGCGGTCTTCGGCCTGCTGGTGCTGCTGCTCGGGCTCGGGCTGCCGGCCGGCCTGGACGACGCCTTCTCCTACGCCGTCGGGCTGACCCTGGTCACCCTCGGCGGCGTCGTGCTCTTCCAGCTGGGCCGCTATCGCAGCGACTACCGCTACAGCGGCCGCATCAGCCTGGTCGTCGGCGGGCTGCGCCGCGGCTGGGCACGCGCCCGTCGCCGCGAGGTGCCGGTCGACACGCTCGACGTCGACCGGCGCGGTGCCTTCCTGGTGGGGCTGCTGCACGGCACGGGCGCCGAGACGCCGACCCAGGTCGTGCTGTTCGCGAGCGCGGGTGCGTCGGGGTCGACGGCCTCCGCGGCCCTGATCCTGGCCGCGTTCGTCGCCGGGCTCGTCCTGGCCGACCTCGGCATCGCCGCGGCGTGGCTGTCCGGGGTGCTGGGCAGCCGGCGGTCGCCCCGCGTGCAGATCGGCCTGGGAGCCCTCACCGGCGTGGCCTCGCTGACGCTGGGGCTGCTGATCCTCACCGGCTACAGCGGCATCGTCCCGCCGATCGCCGGGCAGTAGCGCCGTGGGCCAGGTCTTCGACGGCATCGACGACGACCTGCGCGCCTGGATCGAGACCCAGCCGCTGTTCTTCGTCGCGACCGCACCGCTGTCGTCCGCCGGTCACGTCAACCTCTCGCCGCGCGGCCACGACTGCCTGAGCGTGCTCGGCCGGCGACGGCTGGCCTGGGTCGACCTGACCGGCAGCGGCGTCGAGACGATCGCGCACCTGCGCGAGAACGGCCGCATCACGCTGATGTGGAGCGCCTTCACCGGCCGCCCGCGCATCGTGCGGGTGCACGGCCGCGGCAGGGTCGCGCTGCCCGGCGACCCGGTGTTCGAGCAGGTGGTGGCGCTGCACCCGGCGCACCCGTCGACCCGCGCGGTCGTCGTCGTCGACGCCGAGCGCGTCAGCGACTCGTGCGGCTACGGCGTGCCGGTGATGGAGGTCGTGCAGGAGCGCGAGATCCTGCGGCTGCGGGCCGAACAGCGTGGCCCGGACGGGCTCGCCGCCTACCGTGCCGCGTCCAACGCGCGCAGCCTGGACGGACTCCCGGGGCTGGACCCGGGCTGAGGCTGCCGCCCGCCGCCCGTCCCCCACCCTCCGGTGATCGTCAGAAGCATCAGTGCGCCTCCGGGCGCTGAGCGCGTGCGCATCGCCTGGATGCTTCTGATGATCAGCCGGCGGGGCGGGGCGGGGCGGGGCGGGGCGGGGCGCGGCGGGGCGGGGCGCGGCAGGGCGCGGCTGCGGGTGCCACCGTGCGCCGCGGTCGTCCCGTAGGGTTCGGGACGACCCGCGGGAGCCTCGCGCCGAGGCTGAGAGGGCGGCAGGACCGGCCGCTGACCGTTCGCACCTGATCCGGCCCACCCGCTGCGGTGGAGCACCGGCGTAGGGAGGAACCCCTCATGACGCTCACCCCGGACGCCCCCACCATCGCCGCCGACGGTGCCGGCGAGAACTTCCCCGGCTCCCGCAAGACCTATCTGCAGGGCAGCCGCCCCGATCTGCGCGTCCCGATGCGCGAAGTGGTCCTGTCCAACGGTGACAGCGTCGTGCTGTACGACACCAGCGGTCCCTACACCGACGTCGACCTGCGCACCGACATCCGGCTGGGGCTGCCGGCCCTGCGCCGGGACTGGATCGCCGAGCGCGGCGACGTCGAGGACTACGACGGGCGTCCTGTGCAGCCGGTCGACAACGGGCTGAAGGCGCACGACCACCGGGCCGGCGGCGAGCACCGCAACCTGGACAGCGTCTTCGACCAGGCGGGTCGACGTCCGCTGCGCGCGCGGCCCGGCCGGACGGTCACCCAGCTCGCCTACGCCCGACAGGGCACCGTGACCCCGGAGATGGAGTTCGTCGCGATCCGCGAAGGGCTCGAGCCGGCGTTCGTCCGGGACGAGATCGCACGCGGACGAGCGGTGCTCACCGCCAACATCAACCACCCCGAGCTCGAGCCGATGATCATCGGCCGCAACTTCCTGGTGAAGATCAACGCCAACATCGGCAACAGCGCGGTCGCGTCCTCCATCGAGGAGGAGGTCGACAAGATGACCTGGTCGACCCGTTGGGGCGCCGACACGGTCATGGACCTGTCGACCGGGCGCAACATCCACACCACCCGCGAGTGGATCCTGCGCAACAGCGCCGTGCCGATCGGCACCGTCCCGATCTACCAGGCGCTGGAGAAGGTGAACGGCAAGGCCGAGGACCTCACCTGGGAGATCTACCGCGACACCCTCGTCGAGCAGTTCGAGCAGGGCGTCGACTACGTCACCGTGCACGCCGGGGTCCTGCTGCGGTACGTGCCGATGGCCGCGACGCGCAAGACGGGCATCGTCAGCCGGGGCGGGTCGATCATGGCCGCCTGGTGCCTGGCGCACCACCAGGAGAACTTCCTCTACACGCACTTCCGCGAGATGTGCGAGCTGATGGCGCAGTACGACGTCACCTTCTCGCTGGGCGACGGCCTGCGTCCGGGCTGCATCGCCGACGCCAACGACGAAGCGCAGTTCGCGAGCTGCGCACCCTCGGCGAGCTGACCAAGATCGCCTGGGAGTACGACGTGCAGGTCATGGTCGAGGGCCCCGGCCATGTGCCGATGCACAAGATCAAGGAGAACATGGACCTGCAGCTCGAGGTCTGCGCCGAGGCGCCCTTCTACACCCTCGGCCCGCTGACGACCGACATCGCGCCCGGCTACGACCACATCACCAGCGCCATCGGCGCCGCGATGATCGGCTGGTACGGCACCGCGATGCTCTGCTACGTCACGCCGAAGGAGCACCTGGGGCTGCCGGACCGCGACGACGTCAAGGACGGCGTGATCACCTACAAGATCGCTGCCCACGCCGCCGACCTGGCCAAGGGTCACCCGGGAGCGCAGGCGTGGGACGACGCGCTGTCCGACGCCCGGTTCGAGTTCCGCTGGGAGGACCAGTTCAACCTCTCGCTGGACCCGACGACGGCACGCGACTTCCACGACGAGACGCTGCCCGCCGGGGCCGCCAAGACCGCCCACTTCTGCTCGATGTGCGGCCCGCACTTCTGTTCGATGAAGATCAGCCAGGACGTCCGGAAGTACGCCGCCCAGAACGAGGTCGCACCGGCGGACGCGATCGCGCTGGGCATGGCGGAGAAGTCCGAGCAGTTCCTGGAGCAGGGCGCCCGGGTCTATCTGCCCGTCGTCGAGAGCTGACCGCATGTGCACCGTGCAGGCTCCCGAGCGCGTCGTCGTCTGTGACGTCGCGCTGTCCGACGTCACCCGGCTCGTCGGCGCGCTGCCGGGTGTGACGCTCACGCACCTGCCCTATGAGGGGACCCGCGTGGAGTCCGACGGCAGTGTCGACGCGCAGACGTTCCGCGCCACGCTCAGCGACGCCCTGGCCCCGCACGGCGGCGCCGTCTGACGGCGCTCGCGGCCTAGGGTCAGCGGGTGCCCTCCTCCCGCGTCACCCTGCCCCCCGGTGTGCTCGACCTGGACGCGCTGCGCACCGAGCTCGAGGCGCCGGACGCCTTCGGGGCCGAGGCGTCGGCCGAGGCGGAGCGTGCCGCGGCCGCCCCGCGGCTGCCCGACCTGGACCGCACCGACCTGCCGCTGGTGACGATCGACCCGCCCGGCAGCCGCGACCTCGACCAGGCGTTGCACCTGGAGCGTTCCGGGGAGGGCTACCGCGTCTGGTACGCGATCGCCGATCCGGCGGCCTTCGTCGAGGCGGGCGGGGCGCTGGACCACGAGCTGTTCGCCCGCGGGGTCACCCTCTACGCGCCGGACCGGCGGGTGCCGCTGCACCCGGAGGTGCTGGGGGAGGGCGCGGCGAGCCTGCTGCCGGACCAGCTGCGGCCGGCGCTGCTCTGGCAGCTGGACCTGGACGCCCGCGGCGAGCTCACCGGCACCCGCGTCGAACGGGCGCGGGTGCGCTCCACCGCGCGGCTGGACTACGCCACCGTCCAGGCGTCGCTCGACGACGGGACGGCCGCCGAGTCGCTGCGGCTGCTGCAGACCGTCGGGGTCCTGCGCCAGGAGCGCGCCCGCGAGCGGGACGCCGTCGACCTCCCGACACCGGACCAGGAGGTCGAGGTCGATGCGGCCGGACGACCGTCGCTCACCTGGCGGACCCAGCTGCCCTGCGAGGGGTGGAACGCTCAGGTCAGCCTGCTGACCGGGATCGCGGCCGCCGGGCTGATGCTGGCCGGGGGGATCGGCCTGCTGCGCACGCTCCCGGAGCCTGCCGAGGCCGACGTCGCTGCCCTGCGCCGCAGCGCGGTGGCGCTGGGCGTCGGGTGGCCGGACGGTGCGTCCTGGGGAGACGTCATCTCTGCCCTGGACCCGGCCGAGCCGACCCACGCGGCGGTGCTGAGCCTGGCCACCCGGCTGCTGCGGGGCGCCGGCTACACGGCGTTCGACGGCGCCCCGCCCGAGCAGGCGATGCACAGCGCGGTGGCGATGCCCTACGCGCACTGCACCGCGCCGCTGCGCCGGCTGGCCGACCGGCACGTCGGGGAGGTCTGCGTCGCGCTGTATGCAGGGACGCCGGTGCCGGAGTGGGCTCGGCAGGCCCTGCCGGAGCTGCCACAGGTCATGGCGGGCGCGACCCGTCGGGCGTCTGCCCTGGAGCGGGCCGTCGTCGATGCTGCCGAGGCGGTGCTGCTCGCCGGTCGGATCGGGGAGCGCTTCGTCGCGGTCGTCGTCGACGCGGGCGACAAGGGCGGCACGGTCCAGCTGCTGGACCCGCCGGTCCGCGCCCGCTGCACGGGGAGCGACCTGCCGCTCGGTACCCGGATCGAGGTGGAGCTGGTGACCGCCGACCCGGAGGCCCGGTCCGTCGGGTTCCGCCGCGCGGGCTGACAGCGGCGCAGGTCAGCCGGGCAGGTCAGCCGGGCAGGGCCCCGGGGATGAGCGGGGCGAAGCTCGACGACGACTCGGGGTCGGGCGACGGGTTCGTCGACGGGGCCGCCGGCGACGGCTCCACGCTGGGCCGCGGCGAGGCAGCCGGACTGGGAGCCGTCTGCGGCTCCGGGGTAGGACGGGTCGTGGCCTCGCTCGGCCGAGCCGACGGAGCCGGACGGTTCGGTCGCAGCGACGGCAGGACGTCGACGACGGGTGCCAGCGAGCGCTCGACGTCCGGCGGCAGCGCCCTGCGCAGCACGGCCTCCAGCAGGCGGGCGTCGGCCAGCACGCCGTCGAGGGCTCGACCGCGCGTGCTGCGCGCGAGCACCACGGTGCTGCGCTGCAGCAGCAGCAGGGCCGTCTGGGCGGTCTCGGGGCTGTTGCCGGAGTCGGCGACCATCCGGGCGAGCTCGTCGTTGAGGTTCGCTGCCGCGGCGACGAGCTCCTCGCTGCTGGCACCGCGCGAGGCCAACGACTCGAGCTCGTAGCTGGCGGCCGCCGCTGCGCTGACCGCGGAGACGGTCGGCGGGGGTGTCGGCGTGGAGGAGACTCCGCCGAACAGAGCGAGCAGGGCTGCGGCGGCGGCCACCAGGGGAGCACCTGGCAGCAGTCGACGCAGCACCCGCACGGTGCCGCCCTGGCGCGAGCCGGGTTCGGCGTGCGGCGCGTCGTCGGCGCCCGTGGCGGAGCCGGGAGGCGGTACGGGTCCGTGCTGGCCGACGGTGCTGTCGGGCAGCGCCCACGGCGAGGCGGCGGCCCGCTCGACGGTCTCGAGCGCGCGCAGGTGGGCCAGCGAGCGGGCCTGGAAGTCGGCGACCGCGTGCACGTCGTCACCGACGAGCTCGGCGGCGACCTCAGGTGCTCCGGCATCGAGCGCGGCAGCGGCGAGCGTCAGGTCGGTCTGCAACGTCGCGCGCAAGGTGTTGATCTGGCCGAGCAGGGCTGCCAGGTCGGCGACCCGCGGCGCTGCGCCGGCGGGGCTGCCGCCGGCGGTGGCCTCCGGGGGCCGTCCGGCGCCGGGGTGCGGGCGGGTGCTCGACACGGCCCGAGGGAGGGCGCTGGTGAGGGCGCTGCGCGGAGCGGGAAGCGGCGTGTCGTTGCTCACCCGTCCCCCCTCCTGCGTCGCCCGATGCTTGCGGTCGGTGCCTTCAGTGCAGGGACTTCGCCACGCGGTGCCGGTCTCCTGCCGGATGTCGGTCGTGATTGTGGCGGCCCCCGCCGGTCCGCCCCGTGCAGCGTCGGCTCAGCGCCGGGCGCGCGGGCGCCTGCCGGTGGGGAGCGGACGCCGAGCCCTGCCAGAATGGGCGCCATGACCGCCACGCCGAATCCCGGCCCGCCCGACGTCTCCGCGCTCACCCTGGCCTTCCTCGGGGGCACCGGCGAGCAGGGACGCGGGCTGGCCCGCCGCTTCGCCCTGGCCGGGCACCGGGTCGTCATCGGTTCTCGCGACGCCGGACGCGCCCAGGCCGCGGCCGACGGGCTGCCCGGACAGGCGAGCGGGGCCGACAACGCTGCCGCAGCGGCCCTGGCCGACGTCGTGGTCGTGGCCGTCCCGTGGGAGGGCCACCGTGAGCTGCTCGTCGACCTCGCTCCGACGCTCGCCGGCAAGATCGTCGTCGACTGCGTCAACCCGCTCGGCTTCGACAAGCAGGGCGCGTACGCGCTGCCGGTGGAGGAGGGCAGCGCCGCCCAGCAGGCCTCGGCGGTGCTGCCGGACAGCAGGGTCGTGGCGGCTTTCCATCACGTCAGCGCGGTCGTGCTGCTCGACGAGCAGACCGCGGAGGTCGACACCGACGTCCTGGTGCTCGGCGACGACCGGGACGCGACCGAGCTCGTCCAGGCGCTCGCGAGCCGCATCCCCGGGATGCGGGGCATCTACGGCGGCCGGCTGCGCAACGCCCACCAGGTCGAGGCGCTCACGGCCAACCTCATCTCGGTCAACCGGCGGTACAAGGCCCATGCGGGGCTCCGCGTCACCGACGTGTGACCACGCCGGAGCGCGACGACCAAGGACGGACGGTCGACGTCCCGCGCCGCGTCACCCGGGTCGTGTCCCTCGTCCCGTCGCTGTCCGAGGCGGTGGCGGTGACGGCTCCGGGCCTGCTCGTCGGTGCCACCGACTGGTGCTCGCACCCGGCGGACCTGACCGTCACCCGGATCGGGGGGACGAAGAACCCCGACGTCACCGCCGTCCTGGACCTTCGCCCGGACCTGGTGCTGGCCAACGAGGAGGAGAACCGCAGCGTCGAGCTCGACGCCCTGCGCGCCGCCGGGGCAGCGGTCTGGGTGACCTCCCCCCGCACGGTCCCCGAGGCGCTGGTCAGCCTCGGCCGCATGCTCGCAGGCGTGCCGGTTGGACCCGCCCGGGTGGCTGCAGGAGGCCTCGCAGTGCTGGGCCGAGCCCGTCGACGGCCCCCGCCGGCTGGCGGTCGTGCCGATCTGGCGCAGGCCCTGGATGGCGGTGGGCCGCGACACCTTCACCGGCGACGTCCTGGCCCGGCTCGGGGTCGACAACGCGCTGGCGGGACATCCCGAGCGCTATCCCAAGATCACACCGGCAGCGTTGCCGCCGCACGAGCTGGTGGTCCTGCCGGACGAGCCTTACCTGTTCACCGCCGATGACGGTCCGGAGGCGTTCCCCGGGACACCGGCGGCGCTGGTGAGCGGCCGACACCTCACCTGGTACGGGCCCTCGCTGGTCCAGGCGCCCGCCCTGCTGCGTGCCCAGCTCGCGGCGACGATCGGCGCCTGAGTCCCGAGGCCGGCGGGTTCAGCGGAAGCTGTGCTCCGGGCCGGGGAAACGACCCTGCCGCACGTCGTCGACATAGGCCCGGGTGGCCTCGGTCAAGGACGCCGCGCAGGTCGGCGTAGCGCTTGACGAAGGTGAGCGGCGCTCCCGGCGTGAGACCCGCCATGTCGGTCCAGACGAGCACCTGCGCGTCGCAGCCGGCGCCGGCGCCGATGCCGATGGTGGGGATCGTCGAGCTCCGCGGTCACCCGGTCGGCGAGCTCGGCGGGCACGGCCTCCAGCACGACAGCGAAGGCGCCGGCCTCCTGCAGGGCGAGGGCGTCGGCCACCAGCGCGTCGGCCGCGGCGCCCCGTCCCTGCACCCGCAGGCCCAGGACGAGCTCGGACTGCGGGGTCAGGCCGACGTGCCCCATCACCGGCGCTCCGGCAGCGACGAGCAGCTCGACCTGCGGGACGACCCGCCTGCCCCCTTCGAGCTTGACGGCCTGCGCGCCGCCCTCCTTGAGGAAGCGGGAGGCCGTGGCGAAGGCCTGCTCGGGGGAGGCCTGGTAGGAGCCGAAGGGCAGGTCGGCGACCACGAGCGGGCGCGTGGTGGAGCGGACCACGGCCCGCACCATCGGCAGCAGCTCGTCGACCGTCACCGGCACCGTGGTCGAGTAGCCCAGGACGTTGTTGCCCGCGGAGTCGCCGACCAGCAGCACCGGGACGTCGGCGGCCTCGAAGATCGCGGCGGTGAGCATGTCGTAGGACGTCAGCATCGCCCAGCGCTCACCCCGGTCCTTGGCCCGTTGCAGGTCGGTCGTCCGGACCCTGCGGTTGAGCACCCCGCCGTAGAGCCCAGGGAGCTCGGCCGAGACGGAACGGTCGGGACGGGGCAGCTCGGGTGCGGTCACGAATCCTCCAGCGGTGCGTCTCGAGGCCTGCCCCCACGACGGTGGCCTGGTCCCCGGATCCCCTGGAAGCCTCCCACCTGCACGGTCAGGAGCGCTGTGGCGCACCTCACCGAGACCGGGTATGTGAACGCTTGCGTCTCGGAAGTGGACGACGTACTTTCAATCCAGAACGCAGGCGTGCCGGAACTCCGGCCGAGATCGCTGGAGGAAGAGGATGCCCCACGCCGCCGCGGCCGCTCCCGTCGTCCCCGGCGTGAGCGCGGCCGACCGCGCCGGAGCGGCGAAGGACGGCAGTGCGACCCCGCCCGCGTGCGAACCGACGCGGGGTGTCGGCCGCCCCCGTGATCCGAAGGTCGACGCGGCGATCGTCTCGGCCACGCTCCAGCTGGTGGCCGACGGCGGGTTCGCTGCCGTCACCATGGAGGCGGTCGCCGCCCTGGCCGGCATCGGCAAGGCGACGCTGTACCGGCGCTACGCCGGCAAGGAGCAGCTGGTCGTCGATGCGATCAAGTCGGTGTCGGAGGCCCCGCAGGTCATGCACGGGGCCTCGGTGCAGGAAGAGCTCGTCGCGCTGCTCGACACCCTCCGGCGCCGGAGCGACTCGACGCTGACCGGCAAGATCTTCCCCCAGCTGATCAGCGCCGCCAGCGAGAACCCGGAGCTGATGGCGCTCTACCGCGAACAGGTCCTGGACCCCCGCCGTGCGCGCTTCGTGTCGGTGCTGCAGCGCGGTGTCGACCAGGGCCTGCTGCGGGCCGACGTCGACCTGGGCTACGCCTGCGACCTGATCGTCGGTCCGGTGGCCTACCGCAACCTGATCCGCACCGACCCGCCGCCGGGACCTGACTTCCCCGCCCAGGTCGTGCGCGACGTCCTCGTCGCCCTCGCCCCCACCTGTACCCAGGACACCTGCCACGGGACGCCCGCGTCCGGCACGACCCCCTTCCCGGAGGACCGATGACCACCACCGCCCCCGCTCCCGTCGTCGTGGAGTCCGGCGAGCACCGGGAGCTCAGCCACCGGCAGATCCTCGTCGTGCTGTCGGGCCTGCTGCTGGGCATGTTCCTGGCGGCGCTCGACCAGACGATCGTCTCGACCGCGATGCGCACCATCGCCGACCGCCTCGACGGTCAGACCGCGCAGGCCTGGGTGACCACCGCGTACCTCATCACGTCGACGATCTCCACGCCGCTCTACGGCAAGCTCTCCGACATCTACGGGCGCAAGCCCTTCTACGTCGCGGCGATCGCGATCTTCGTGTTCGGCTCGGTGCTGTGCGGTCTGGCGCAGAACATCTACGAGCTCGCCGCCTACCGCGCCCTGCAGGGCATCGGCGCCGGCGGTCTGATGTCGCTGGCGTTCGCCATCGTCGGCGACCTGGTCCCCCCGCGCGAGCGAGGCCGCTACCAGGGCTACTTCATGGGCGTGTTCGGGACCAGCAGCGTCCTCGGACCGGTCATCGGCGGCGCCTTCGCCGGCCAGGCCACGCTGCTCGGCATCGACGGCTGGCGCTGGATCTTCTACGTCAACGTCCCGATCGGGCTGGCCGCGATGCTCGTCGTGCTGCGCAACCTGCAGCTCCCGCGCCGTTCTTCCGAGGCCCGGATCGACTTCCTCGGCGCGGCGCTGCTCGCCACGAGCGTCGTCCCGATCCTGCTCGTGGCCGAGAAGGGCCGCGAGTGGGGCTGGGGCTCGCCGCTGTCCGTCGGACTGCTGCTGCTCGCCGTCGGCTCGCTCGCCGGCTTCATCGCCTGGGAGCGGCGCATGGGGGAGACGGCGATCCTGCCGCTGCGGGTGTTCTCCAGCAGCGTGTTCAGCCGCACCAGCGTCACGTCGCTGCTGGTCGGAGCGGGCATGTTCGGCGGCCTGGTGATGCTGCCGCTGTACCTGCAGATCGTCCGGGGCTCCTCACCCACCAGCGCAGGTCTGCAGCTCGTCCCGTTGATGGTCGGCATCTTCTCGATGTCGCTGCTCTCCGGGCGCGTGATGCGCCGTACCGGCCACTACAAGCTGCTGCCGGTGTTCGGCACGGCGATCATGTTCGTCGCCATGATGCTGATGTCGACGTTGCGGATCGACACCCCGATCCTGCAGGTGATGGGCTACATGGTGCTCATGGGCGGCGGGCTCGGTCTCACCATGCAGACGCTCGTGATCAGCGTCCAGAACGCGTTGCCCCCGCGTGACATGGGGGTGGCGACCAGCTCGGTGACCTTCTTCCGGTCGCTCGGCGGCACGTTCGGAGCGGCCGCCTCGCTGGCCGTGCTGTTCGGGTCCGTCGCCGGCAACATCCAGGACCGCGCCCGCAGCGCCGGTCTCCCGCAGGCGGTCATCGACCGCTTCGGACAGGCGTCCTCGCTCAACGACAGCTCGGTCATCTCCACCCTGCCCGACGCCCTGCGGACCGTGGTGCTCAACGGCTTCGCGGACTCCATCGACACCTCGTTCCTGTTCATCGGTCTGCTGCTCATCCCGGCCTTCGTGCTGACCGTGCTCACGCGGGAGGTGCCGCTCCGGTCGCAGGGGGGTCTGGCGGCGACCAACGCCGAGGGTCGGCCCGACGCGGGGACGGCCGAGCGGCTGCGCACGACCAAGGCGGAGTCGACGGTCCTGTAGACGCGTCAGGACGCCCGCCCGGAGGGCAGACCTGCACGCGAGCGACCCAGCCTCCCGCGGCGAAGAAGACGTCCCACGACCGGCCTCGACGACCACCGGGACGAAGGCTCAGCCGGTCGTCGGGGAGACGCGGCCGATCAGCCCGTCCCGCTCGACGAGGCACTGCACGCTGCGGTCGCCAGCCTTCCAGCCGGCGGCCGTCGAGGTGTAGTAGGTCAGGGCGTAGCCCGAGTCGGACGGCCGCAGCGTCAGCGTGTCGACGCGCTCCTGACAGCCGGACCGGGCGAGCGCGGCGAGCCTCTCGTCGCCCGGATATTCGCCGTCCGGCAGCGCGAAGACGGCGACGACCTCGCCGACGTGGGCTCCTGCGCACGGCACGGTGCGCACCTGTTCGACCGTCGTGCCGTCGGCGGCGCCGACGCCGAGGCAGTCGCCCACCTGCAGGACCTCGACGGCCGTGCCCTCGTCGGCCGGCCCGGGTCGCTGTACGACCAGGACGGCAGCGACGGCGGCGACGGCTGCGAGCCCGACGAGGAGCCCACCCAGCAGGAGCGGTCGCCGTCGTGGGCGGCCGGCCGCGGGCTCGGCGGGCTCGACCGGCACGCCCGGTTCGGCCGCTGCAGGAGCCGGCTCCGACAGCGGCGGGGCCTGCTCCACGGCGACCGCGCGGCGCCCGCCGTCCGGCCGCCGCGGCGGTCGCGAGACGTCAGGTGCGGCGCGGACCGCGGCCGCACGGGCGCGCGGCGGAGCCGTACGACGCACCGGCGACGCGACCCGCGCTGGCACCGCTCCTGCCGGCCGGGGCGCCGCGGTCGAGACCTGCGGTCCAGCCTCGTGCTCGGCGTCGTACGCGGCGCGCACTCCCACGGGGAGGCGGCCGCGGTCCGCCACCTCGAGGCCGTGCGCGCGCGCCCACGCGCGTACCTGCGCCGGGGTCGGTTCGCTCATGACACGTCTCTACCCCAGCAGACGCGCCAGGAGCGAGCGGCCGCGGGAGATCGAAGAGCCGCTGCGGTCACCGCCCTGCGTCGTCGAGGGCCTCGTACTCCTCGTCGGTGAGCACGACGCCGGCGGCGGCACAGTTCTCTTCCAGGTGAGCGACCGAGCCGGTGCCGGGGATGGGCAGCATGACGGGCGAGCGTCGCAGCAGCCAGGCGAGCGCGAGCTGGGCGTGGGTCGCCTCGTGGTCCTTGGCGATCTCGTCGAGCAGGCCGCCGGGCTTGGCCAGGTCGCCGGCCGCGACGGGGAACCACGGGATGAAGCCGATGTTCTCCCGCTCGCAGTAGTCGAGCACGTCGCTCGCGCCGCGGTTCGCCAGATTGAACATGTTCTGCACCGAGACGACGTCGAGAACCTTCCGCGCCTGCTCGATCTCGGCGACGCTGACCTCCGACAGGCCGACGTGCTTGATCTTGCCCGCGTCCTGCAGCTCCTTGATGGCGCCCAGCGACTCCTCGACCGGCACCTGGCCGTCGATGCGGTGCAGCTGCCACAGGTCGATCTGTTCGACGCCGAGGCGCCGCAGGCTCATCTCGACGCACTGCCTGAGGTACTCGGGCCGACCGACCTGCTCCCAGACGCCCGGCCCCGAGCGGGTCAGCCCGCCCTTGGTGGCGATGGTGACGCCGTCGTAGGGGTGCAGCGCCTCGCGGATGAGGTCCTCGGACACGTACGGGCCATAGCTGTCGGCGGTGTCGATGAAGTCGACGCCGAGCTCGACGGCGCGGCGCAAGACCGTGCGGGCGGTCTCTGGGTCCTTGGGCGGACCCCAGACGCCGTCGCCGGTGATGCGCATCGCGCCGAAGCCGAGGCGGTGGACGGTGAGGTCACCGAGCGTGAACGTGCCGCTGGGCGTGACGGGGTTGTCGGTCGTGGTCAGGACGGCCTCCGGGGTCAGGGTGGACGGTGCGCCCACAGGAGAGGGAACCCGTGCGCGGTGAGGACCCTTCCCCCGCCGGACGGTTCCGGCCCGGTCATCGCGAGGGGACGAGGACCCAGCAGGCTGCCCCGGACGGGAGGTGCAGGCCGCCGTCGTCCAGCCGTACCCCCGCCTCGGACGCGATCAGCAGGCTGCCGTGCACCCCCGGGAGCACGCCCGGGCCAGCACCGGTCGACAGCGCACAGAGCACGACGTCGCCGCCTGAGGTCTCCCGGCTGAAGGCCAGCAGGTGCTCCGGCGTGCTGGACCACCCCACCTCGCGACCCAGCTCGGTGCGCCACCGCCGCCGCAGCTCGAGGGCCTGACGGTAGAAGCTGAGCGTGGAGCCCGGATCGACGTCCTGCGCAGCGACGTTGCGGTGCGCTGCCTGGGCGCCGATCGGCAACCACGGCCGGCCGGTGGTGAAGCCGTGCCCGCCGGGGGTGGCGTCCCACGGCATCGGGGTCCGGCATCCGTCCCGTCCGGGTTCCGCTCCCTGCGAACGGACCCAGATCGGGTCCTGTCGGGCCTCGTCGGGCAGCTCGTCCTGCTCGAGCCCGAGCTCTTCACCCTCGTAGAGGTACGCCGACCCGGGCAGCGCCAGCAACGTCAGGGTCGCAGCCCGCGCGCGGGCCCGCCCGGGTTCGCCGCCGCCGTACCGGGTCGCGTGCCGGATCACGTCGTGGTTGGACAGCACCCACGTCGGCGAGCTGCCGTCGACGTCGAAGGCCTCCAGCGACTCCTGGATGAGCGCTCGCCAGGTGGCGGCGTCCAGGTCGGCGGCCAGCAGGGGGAAGTTGAAGGACTGGTGCAACCGCTCCGGGCCGACGTAGCGACCGACCTGCTCAACGGTCGGCAGGAACACCTCGCCCACCAGCACGCGGGCGGGGTAGTCCGCCGTCACGCGACGCCAGTGCTCATAGACGCCCACGACCTCCGGCTGGTCCCACGCGTGCGGCATCGACGCCGCGTCGAACAGCGGGTCGCGCGGGCCCTGGTCGTGGTGCGAAGCGAGATCCGCGCGCTTGAACAGGCCGTGCGCGACGTCGATCCGGAAGCCGTCGACGCCCCGGTCGAGCCAGAACCGCAGGATGCGCTCCCACTCGGTCGCGATGGCCGGGTGGCGCCAGTCGAAGTCGGGCTGGCCGCTGTCGAACAGGTGCAGGTAGTACTGGCCGGACGCCTCGTCGCGGGTCCAGGCCGGTCCGCCGAAGACCGACTCCCAGTTGTTCGGCGGACCGCCGTCCGCAGCGGGCGGACGGAACAGGTAGCGGTCGCGCAGCGGCGAGCGCGGGTCGGCGAGGGCCTGCACGAACCAGGGGTGGGCGCTGCTGCTGTGGTTGGGCACCAGGTCGACGATGACGCGCAGCCCGAGCTCGTGGGCGCGCGACAGCAGCCGATCAGCGTCGGCCAGGGTGCCGAACCGGGGGTCGACGTCGCACTGGTCGGTGACGTCGTAGCCGTGGTCGGCCATCGGGGAGGGATAGAACGGCGTCAGCCACAGGGCGTCGACGCCCAGGTCGCGCAGGTACGGCAGCCGGGCGGTGATGCCGGGCAGGTCGCCCACGCCGTCGCCGTCGGAGTCGGCGAAGCTGCGGACGTACACCTGGTAGACGACGGCGTCGCGCCACCACAGGTCCGACCCGGGATTCGTCGGTCGCGAGGCGTCGAGCGCGGTGTCGAGCGCGGTGTCGAGCGCGGTCGCCGAGGCTGTCGGCGACGCCGGGCCGGACGGGACCGGTTCGCTCACGCCGGGAGCCGCAGGCCGCTCCCGCCGTCGAACCAGTGCTGGTGATCGAGCCGCGGCGCCAGGCTCACGTCCTCACCCTTGTGCGGCGGGTTCTTGGGATCGACCCGGGCGACGAGGATCTGGCCGGGGTCGCCGTGCACGCTGGCGTGGACGAAGGCGTCCGAGCCGAGCTCCTCGACCAGCTCGACGGTGGCGGGGATGCCTTCGCCGGACTCCACCAGGCGCAGGTCCTCCGGGCGCACACCGAGCACGGCGGTCCCGTTGCTCAGCGCTCCGGCCGCCTGGCGCGGCAGCGGGATCGAGAACGAGCCCATGTGCGTGGTGCCGTCGCCGTCGACGGGCAGCGTGAACAGGTTCATGGCGGGGGAGCCGATGAAGCCGGCCACGAAGGAGTTGGCCGGGCGGTCGTACATCGTGCGAGGGGTGTCGACCTGCTGCAGCGTGCCGTCCTTGAGCACGGCGACGCGGTCGCCCATCGTCATGGCCTCGACCTGGTCGTGGGTGACGTAGAGGGTGGTGGTGCCCAGCCGGCGCTGCAGGCTGGCGATCTGGGTGCGGGTGGCGACGCGGAGCTTGGCGTCGAGGTTGGACAGCGGTTCGTCCATGCAGAACACCTCGGGGCTGCGCACGATGGCCCGCCCCATCGCCACGCGCTGACGCTGGCCGCCGGACAGCGCCTTGGGCTTGCGGTCCAGGTAGTCCGTCAGGTCCAGGATGGCCCCCGCTTCCTCGACCCGGGTGCGGATCTCGTCCTTGGGGATCTTGGCGATCTTCAGGGCGAAGCCCATGTTCTCGGCCACCGTCATGTGCGGGTAGAGCGCGTAGGTCTGGAACACCATGGCGATGTCGCGGTCGCTCGGCGCCGTCCGCGACACGTCGCGGTCCCCGATGAGGATGGCGCCGTCGTCGACCGGCTCCAGGCCGGCGAGCATGCGCAGGGAGGTCGACTTCCCGCAGCCCGACGGCCCGACGAGCACGAGGAACTCGCCGTCCTCGACGCGAAGGTTCAGGGCGTCGACAGCCGGACGGGCGTCCGGGCTGTAACGGCGGGTGGCGTTCTCGAAGCTGACCGTGGCCATGGACTACCTCCACCGGCAGGTACGTGCCGGACGATCCGTCGTGGATGGTGGACTCGCATCGTGCGGCATGATCCCCTGTCGTGCAAGCGTTTGCAATTCACGGGTGTGTCAGGAGGACGTCGTGACGTTTCCCGCCGGAGCCCGCATCGAGGACGTCGCCCGCTCCGCCGGGGTGTCCACCGCGACGGTCTCGCGCGCCCTGCGCAACCTGCCGAACGTCTCTCCGCAGGCGCGGCAGGCGGTCCTGCACGCGGCGACGAGCCTCGGCTATGTCGCGAGCCGCGCGGCGTCCAACCTCGCCAGCGGACGCACGCTGGCGGTGGCGGTGGTCGCGCCCTTCATGGAACGCTGGTTCTTCTCGCAGGTGATCGCCGCGGTCGAGTCCACGCTGCGGGCCGAGGGCTACGACGCACTGCTCATCGGGCTGCACCAGCCCGAGGGCGGCGGTCCTCGCGAACCGTTCGAGCCGGAGGTGCTGCGCGGCCGCGTCGATGCGGTCGTCGTGGTGACGCTGCCCCTCACCGGCGTCGAGCTGGACGGTCTGCGCGCGTTGCGGCTGCCCACCGTCTGCGTGGGCGCCGCCGTGGGGGGCGCGATGAGCGTCCGCATCGACGACATGGCCGCGGCCCGGCTGGTGACCGAGCATCTCATCGGGCTGGGACACCGCAAGATCGCCTTCGTCGGCGGAGATCCGGCCCAGCAGATCAACTTCAGTGCCCCGTCGGACCGGCGCGCGGGCTGGATGGCCTCGCTGCGGTCGGCCGGCCTGGAGCCGCGTGCCGACTACGACGTCCCTGGCGGGTTCACGCCGTCCGGTGGTCAGCAGGCGTGCCGGCTGCTGATGGCGCAGGCCGATCCACCCACCGCCGTCTTCGCCGCGTCCGACGAGATGGCCTTCGGCGTCGTGGCTGCCGCCGAGGAGCTGGGACTGGCGGTCCCGGCGGACCTGTCGGTCGCCGGCGTCGACGGGCACGAGCTGGGCCCGCTGTTCGGGCTGACGACCGTCGTGCAGCCGGTCGCCGAGCAGGGCCGCCTCGCTGCTCAGCTGCTCCTGCGCAGCCTGGGCGGGCGGCAGGCCCTCGGGCTGGAGCACGTCGTCGTGCCGGTGCACCTGCGGACCGGACGCACGACCGGCGCACCCGGTCCGGAGCGGAGCAGACCGCGCTCCGGATCTTCCGCAGCGGCGCTCGGACCGACGCGCGCGCACCTATAGCGCTCCCGACACTCTGTTACGGGATCGTGATCCCCGAATGTCGCCGCGCATCTTGCGGTCCGCCGACAGCAAGCGCTTACATGCTGTGTTGCGGGCCACACCACTCGGGCGGCCCACGTCGAGAGGACGCGCATGACTGCACGCAAGAGCCGGCGATCCGTCGCCGCGGCAGGGCTGCTGACCGTGGCACTCGGAGCCAGTGCCTGCGGCGGCGGGTCGAGCAGCACGGCCACCGGAGGATCGTCCGCGGGCACCGGGAGCGGCGGCGACTGTGCTGCCTTCGACCAGTACGGCGACCTGTCGGGCAAGACCGTGTCGATCTACACCGGCATCGTCACCCCCGAGGACAAGCCGCAGATCGACTCCTACAAGCCGTTCGAGAAGTGCACCGGAGCGACGGTCCAGTACGAGGGCGACAAGACCTTCGAGACCCAGATCCTGGTCCGCGCCCAGGCCGGGAACCCGCCTGACCTGGCGATCATCCCGCAGCCGGGCCTGCTCCAGGCGCTCGTCAAGACCGGGAAGGTCGTGGCCGCGCCCGAGCAGACGGGCAAGAACGTCGACGAGTTCTGGGGTCAGGACTGGAAGGACTACGGCACCGTCGACGGCACCTTCTACGCCGCGCCGCTCGGCGCCAACCTCAAGAGCCTGGTCTGGTACTCCCCGGCGGAGTTCAAGGACAAGGGCATCGAGATCCCGACGACGCTGGACGAGCTCAAGGCCGTGTCGGACAAGCTGGCCGAAGGCGGACGCAAGCCCTGGTGCGCCGGCATCGCCAGCGGCGAGGCCACCGGCTGGGTGATCACCGACTGGATGGAGGACTTCATGCTCCGCCTGTCCGGACCGGACGTCTACAACAAGTGGGTGAACCACGAGATCCCCTTCAACGGTCCCGACTCCACCGCTGCGCTCGACGCGGTCGGCGGCTACATGAAGAACGACGCCTACTTCAACGGCGGGCTCGGCAACATCAAGAGCATCGCCAGCACGACCTTCCAGGACGGCGGGCTGCCGATCCTGGACGGCAACTGCTCGCTGCACCGGCAGGCCAGCTTCTACGCCTCCAACTGGCCCGAGGGCACGACGGTCGCCGAGGACGGCGACGTGTTCGCCTTCTACCTGCCCGGCAAGACCGCGACCGACAAGCCGGTCCTGGGTGGTGGTGAGTTCATCGCCGCCTTCAACAACCGTCCCGAGGTCGCCGCCTTCCAGACCTACCTGTCGACCGACACCTGGGCCAACGAGAAGGCCAAGGCCACCCCGAACGGCGGCTGGGTCAGCGCGAACAAGGGCCTGGACGCCGCCAACCTGGTGAGCCCCATCGACCAGCTCGCTGCCGAGACCTTCCAGGACGAGAACGCGGTGTTCCGCTTCGACGGCTCGGACCAGATGCCGGCCGCGATCGGCTCGAACGCGTTCTGGAAGCAGGCCACCGCCTGGATCGTGGGCCAGACCACCAAGGACACCGTCGACAAGATCGAGGCCGCCTGGCCGAAGTAGGCCGCCCCGGGGCGTACCGGCCGGTGCTGCTGCACCGGCCGGTCCCTCCCCGCGCAGCTCCGTCCGGGCGCGACCTCCTCGGTCGCGCCCGGACGGCATCACCACCAGCGGACCGTGCCCGCGCGGACGCGCACACCAGAGCTGCGGCACGAGCGCGAGCCCAGCACGACCGCGGAGCCCAGCACACCGCGGGTCCCAGCACGACCGCGGAGCCCAGCACGACCGCGGATCACAGCACCGCGGACAGCACCACCATGGACACCACCGACGAGGACGGGCCGGCGCCGATGACCGACAGCGAGAAGATCATCCAGATGGTCACGGCGTTGGTGGCGTTCGCGGCCATCATCGCGGTCATCCTGCTGCTCGCCAGCCGGGTGAAGGGCGAACGCAACGACAAGGTCGTCGCCGCGGTGTTCCTCGTGCCGACGGTGCTGTTCGTGCTCGTCGGGCTGGTGTATCCCGCGCTGCGCACGATCTATCTGTCGTTCTTCGACGCCTCGGGCAGCTCGTTCGCCGGGTTGGCCAACTACCGGCAGATCTTCACCACCTCCGACCAGCTGACGGTCCTGCGCAACACCGCGCTCTGGGTCGTCATCACGCCGTTCGTCGCGACGCTGATCGGGCTGGTCTACGCGATCCTGGTCGACCGGGCGCGGCTGGAGTCGCTGGCCAAGACCCTGATCTTCCTGCCGATGGCCATCAGCTTCGTCGGAGCGTCGATCATCTGGTCGCTGATCTACGCCTACCGGCCCGACCAGGCCGGCATCAAGCAGATCGGCCTGCTGAACCAGCTGGTGGTGATGTTCGGCGGAACTCCCCAGCAGTGGCTGCTGAACGAGCCCTGGAACACGCTGTTCCTGATCGTCATCCTGATCTGGGTGCAGGCCGGTTTCGCCATGACCGTGCTGTCGGCGGCCATCAAGGCGATCCCGGACGACATCGTCGAGGCCGCCCGCCTGGACGGCGTCGGCGCGCTGGGCATGTTCCGTTACGTGACGGTGCCGAGCATCCGGCCGGCGCTCATCGTGGTGCTGACGACGATCGCCATCGCCACGCTCAAGATCTTCGACATCGTGCAGGCCGTCACCGGTGGCCAGTTCGGCACCAGCGTCGTCGCGAACGAGTTCTACGCCCAGACCTTCCGGGCCAACAACCAGGGGCTCGGGGCGGCCCTCGCGGTCATCCTGTTCGTCCTGGTGGTGCCCATCGTGACCTACAACGTCCGCCAGCTGCGCGCCTCGGAGGCACGATGACGACCACTGCTGCCCCCGCGGGCGTCAGCAGCCCCCCGCCGAGCGCCCCCCGCGCCGGGGCCGCGGCCAAGGCCCGCCGTTCGCTGTCGCGACCAGGAGCCTCGCTCGCCGCGCTGGTGCTGGCGGTGCTGTGGACCCTGCCGACGTTCGGGCTGGCCATCACCTCGATCCGGCCCCAGCGCGCGGCGCGGTCCACCGGATGGTGGGAGTTCTTCACCCAGCCGGACGTCACGTTCGAGAACTACCGCACCGTGTTCAGCGAGCGCGGCGGCAACCTGGGCAGCTTCTTCCTCAACTCCTTCGTCATCACGGTGCCCTCGGTGCTGATCCCGCTGTGCCTGGCGGCGCTCGCCGCCTACGCCTTCGCCTGGATCGACTTCAAGGGGCGCAACCTGCTGTTCGTCGCCATCTTCGCGCTGCAGATCGTCCCGATCCAGGTCACCCTGCTGCCGCTGCTGCGGCTGTACGTCGACGGTGGCCTCGCGGGCAGCTTCTGGGCGATCTGGCTGTCGCACTCGATCTTTGCGCTGCCGCTGGCCATCTTCCTGCTGCACAACTTCATGCGGGAGATCCCGAAGGAGCTCATCGAGGCGGCGCGCATGGACGGCGCGGGGCACGTCACCGATCTTCTTCCGGGTGCTCATGCCGCTGCTGACCCCGGCGCTCGCGGCGTTCGGCATCTTCCAGTTCCTGTGGGTCTGGAACGACCTGCTCGTCGCGCTGACCTTCGCCGGCGGGCAGAACGCGCCGCTCACCGTCGGCATCCTCAACCTGTCCGGCACGCGCGGCAGCGCCACCCACCTGCTGGCGGCGGGAGCGTTCGTGTCGATCCTCGTCCCGGTGACCGTGTTCCTGGCCCTGCAGCGCTACTTCGTGCGCGGTCTGTTGGCCGGCGGACTCAAGGGCTGACCGGCCCCACCTCAGGGTCCGAGCTGCCAGGCGGCGTCGACACCGTCCGGGCCGAGCTCTCGTCGTAGGGCGAGGTAGACCGCTGCGCGCTGCCCGGCCAGGTCGCGGGGCACCGTGCCGTAGGAGTCGAAGCCTGCTCCGAGAGCGGCGATGGCCTCGCGCCGGGTCGCGCTGTAGCGCAGGTAGGCGTCCCGCGCCCGTCGGGTCCCTGTGCGCCACGTCGGGCTGCTGACCCTGCGACAGGCCTGCCGGCGCTCGTCCAGGGCGGGAAGGGCGCCGGCGGCGGTGCGCTGCACGAGGGCCTCGAGGTCGGTCCGCACGGCGGCTGGGGTCGTCGCTGCGACGAGCAGGGGAGAGGCGTACTCGACCACGCCCGCGATCCTCCGCTCGGCGTAGGAGAAGGAGGCCTGACCGCGGTCGACGCAGGCGCGCAGGGAGGCTCGCGCCTGGTCGGCGGCGAGCCGCTCGGCGCTGTAGCCGCCGAGCGCGAGGACGACCAGAGCAGCGCCCCCGACCTGCCTGACGCGGTCGGGGACGGCGCGCGCCGGTCGACCGGAGACGATGTCGTCCTCGGTCATCCCTTCGCGCGCCGGGCCCGGATGTGGTCGGCGTACCAGTGGTAGGAGGCCTTGGGCCGACGGCGCAGCGAGCCCGGCTCGACGGCCACCAGTCCGAAGGTCTGGGTGTAGCCCTGCGCCCACTCGAAGTTGTCCAGCAGCGACCAGGCGAAATAGTCGACGACGGGCAGCCCCTCGGCGACGGCAGTGTCGACAGCCGCGAGATGGCCGGTCAGGTAGGCGATGCGGTCGTCGTCCGGGGCCCCCGGCAGGTCCGGGAAGGCGGCGCCGTTCTCGGTGACCCGGAGCGGCAGCCCTGGCAGGCGCGCGGCGGTGCGGCGGAGCACCTCGACCAGACCGGTCGGGTCGACCTCCCAGCCCATCGTCGTCAGCGGGGCGCGGGGCCGGAAGCTGAAGTCAGGGGCACCGGGGAAGGCGTCGACGTCTTGGCCGACGGCTCCGGCGGCGGCCGCGGGTGGTCCCAGGCGAAAGGGCGTGTAGTAGTTGACGCCGACCCAGGACGCGGACCCGGACACGAGCGCGGCGTCGTCGTCCAGACGCGCGGCGGGTCGCGGCAGCACGTCCGGCCACGAGCCGTCGGCGAGCATGTCCAGCCACAGCCGGTTCTGCAGAGCGTCGACGACGTCGACCGCGTGGGCGTCTCCGCCGGGCGCGGCGCGGACCGGCGCCAGGTTCAGCACGATGCCGACGTCGGCGTCGGGGCGGCCGGCCCGCATCGCCTGGGCGGCGAGCGCGTGCCCGACCAGCAGGTGGTGGGCCGCGTCGTGGGCTGCGGCGGGGTTGCGGACGCCCGGGGCGAAGACCCCGGCGGCGTGACCGAGATAGGCGGTGCACCAGGGTTCGTTCATCGTCGCCCAGGTGCGGACGCGGTCGCCGAGCCGGTCCTGCACCAGCACGGCGTACTCGGCGAAGCGCAGCGCCGTGTCCCGGTGCGGCCAGCCGCCCCGCTGCTCCAGGGTCAGCGGCAGGTCCCAGTGGAACAACGTCGGGAAGGGCCGGATCCCCGCGGCGAGCAGCCGGTCGACGAGCCGCTCGTAGTAGTCGAGGCCGGCGGCGTTGGGGGGCCCGCTGCCGTCGGGCTGCACGCGCGGCCAGGCGATCGAGAAGCGGTAGGCGTCCACCCCGAGGCCGGTGAGCAGGGCGAGGTCGTCGTCGGTCCGGTGGTAGGAGTCGCAGGCGACCGTGGCGTCGCTGCCGTCCAGGACGGCACCCGGACGGGTGCAGAACTCGTCCCAGGTGGAGGCACCCCGGCCGTCGGCGCCGGACGCGCCTTCGATCTGGAAGGCGGACGTCGCGACGCCGAACCCCAGCGTCACGGGCGCGCCTCGGTCAGCAGCTGCTCGCGCGGGATGTCGGCACGGTCGGCGTGACGCGCCGGCTCGGCGATCAGCTGCAGGTGGACCCAGCGCAGCGGCATCGGGCTGCGCCGGTTGTGCTGCGCCTGGTCCCCGAGCGACAGGTCCGGCGCGGTCTGCCGGCTCGCCGCGGCTGACGGCGCCGAAGGCGGCTCGATCTGCTGGCGTTCACCGGCCGTACGTGCATCGTCGACGGACACACGTCGACCCTAGCGCCGGGCTCGGCCGTCGACGAGGCGGGATCGCGACGATCGGAGCCGGGGTCCGTAGGCTGCGAGGCAGGCGTCCGGTGACCGGGTGCACGCCTGTCGAGGCAGGGAGAGCCAGCACGTGGACAAGCAGCAGGAATTCGTGCTCCGCACCCTGGAGGAGCGGGACATCCGCTTCGTCCGGCTGTGGTTCACCGACGTCCTCGGCACGCTGAAGTCGGTGGCCATCGCCCCGGCCGAGCTCGAAGGAGCCTTCTCCGAGGGCATCGGGTTCGACGGCTCGGCCATCGAAGGCTTCGCGCGCGTCCACGAGAGCGACATGCTCGCCAAGCCCGACCCCGGCACCTTCCAGGTGCTGCCGTGGCGCAACGAGTCCTCCGACGGTCCTGCGACGGCGCGGATGTTCTGCGACATCACGATGCCGGACGGCTCACCGTCCTGGGCCGACCCGCGGCACGTGCTGCGCCGGGCACTGGGCAAGGCGGCCGACGCCGGCTTCACCTTCTACACCCATCCCGAGGTCGAGTTCTTCCTGCTCAAGTCGCTGCCGGGCCGCGGCGAGGTACCGGTGCCGGTCGATGCCGGCGGCTACTTCGACCTCACCCCGCAGGGGGTGAGCCAGGACTTCCGCCGCGAGGCCATCACCATGCTCGAGCGGCTCGGCATCTCGGTGGAGTTCAGCCACCACGAGGTCGCGCCCGGTCAGCAGGAGATCGACCTGCGCTACGCCGACGCGCTGTCGACCGCGGACAACATCCTCACGACCCGCCACGTCATCAAGGAGGTGGCGCTGAGCCAGGGCATCTATGCGACGTTCATGCCCAAGCCGTTCAGCGACCAGCCGGGCAGCGGCATGCACACCCACCTGTCGCTGTTCGAGGGCGACCAGAACGCCTTCTACGACGGCAGCGACCCGCTGCACCTGTCCAAGGTGGCCAAGCACTTCATCGCCGGCCTGCTGCGCCACGCCGCCGAGATCAGCGCCGTGACCAACCAGTGGGTCAACAGCTACAAGCGGCTCGTGTCCGGCGGCGAGGCGCCCCCGTACATCTGCTGGGGCTCCAACAACCGCAGCGCCCTGGTCCGGGTGCCGATGTACAAGCCGCGCAAGAGCGGCTCCACCCGCATCGAGATCCGCAGCCCCGACAGCGCCACCAACCCCTACCTGTGCTTCGCCGTCCTGCTCGCGGCCGGCATGAAGGGCATCGAGGAGGGCTACGAGCTGCCTCCGGGCGCCGAGGATGACGTCTGGACGCTCACCGAGGCCGAGCGCCGCGCCGTCGGCATGCTGCCGCTGCCCAGCAGCCTGGCGGAGGCCATCGAGGTGATGGAGCGCAGCGAGCTGGTCGCGGAGACGCTCGGCGAGCACGTCTTCGACTTCTTCCTGCGCAACAAGCGGGCGGAGTGGACCGCGTACCGCTCGGAGGTCACGCCGTTCGAGCTCGGCCGCTACCTACCGTCGCTGTGACCGCGGACGGCTCGCCAGCGACGGCGCTGGTCGTCACGCACTCCGCCACCGAGGGCGTGGGCACGCTCGGGACCTGGCTGCCCGCAGCAGGTCTCGCGCTCGACGTCGTCGAGCCGTGGGACGGCGCCGAGCTGCCGGCCGACCTCGCCGGCTACGACGCCCTGGTCGTCATGGGCGGACCGCAGCAGGCCTACGACGACGACTCGGCCCCGTGGCTGCGGGCGACGAAGGACCTGCTGGCGCTGGCCGTCCAGCAGGACCTGCCCACGTTCGGCGTCTGCCTGGGCGGACAGCTGCTGGCGCAGGCCTGCGGCGGCCGGGTCGAGCCCGGCGCGGACGGCATCGAGGCCGGGGCCCGGCTGGTGGCCAAGCGCGACGCCTCCTGGGGGGACGAGCTGTTCGGCGACGTCCCGCTGACCCCCACGGTCGTGCAGTGGCACAGCGACGCGATCGTCGACCTGCCACCGGGCGCCGTGCTGCTCGCCAGCAGCACCCGGTACCCGCACCAGGCGTTCCGGTTGGGCAAGCACGCCTGGGGTGTGCAGTTCCACCTCGAGCCGACCGCGGAGATCGTGCGGCACTGGGGAGCCCACTACGGCGACGGGGTCCGCGCCCTGGGGCTGGACCCGCTGGCGCTGGCGGAGCGGGCGGTCGGCGAGCTCGACGAGGTCGAGCAGTGCTGGCGTCCTGCGATGGAACGCTTCGCCGCGCTCGCTCAGGGGCGCGGTCGGGTGTCGCTGCCCGTGGTGGCGTCCTGAGCGGTCCGCGGCCACCGCACGCCGGGGCGCCGCCGCTGGGGGATGCGGCGCGCGCGGCGGTGCTCGCCCAGACCATGGCGCCCGGTGACGTGCACCGGCCCGGCCCGACCCTGTGCTGCGCGACGGCCGAGGCCCTCCGGCCGTGAAGGTCTGGAGCGGGAGCACGTCCGGCAGCGCGGCCCTGGTGCGGCTCGGGTTCCGCGAGCCGCAGGACGCGATCACGGCGCTGACCGGGCTCGGTCTCTGGCACCAGGACCGACCGGTCGACGACGGTGCCGCGCAGGTCGTCCAAGCCGCCGCCGATGCGGCCGATCCCGACCTCGCCCTGGACAGCCTGCTCCGGCTGTACGAGGCGGCGCCGGACCGCGACGAGCTGCTGACGGCGATCTGCGCCGTCGAGGGCTTCCGGACCCGCCTGCTCGCCGTCCTCGCGACCAGCCTCGCGCTGGGCGAGCACCTGGCGCAGCACCCGGCGGACTGGCGGGTGCTGCGCGACGACGCCGTGGCGCTGCGGCGCCCGAGCCGCTACGGCCTGGAGCGGACCCTGCTCGAGGCGGTCGGGGCGCCGACCGACCGACCGATGCCCTGGGGCACCGGTGGTGCCCGCTCCACCCTGACCGGCTCGGCGGCCGTCGACGCGCTGCGACGGGCCTATCGGCGCTGCCTGCTGGGGCTCGCCGCCCGCGACCTGTCCGGCTCCGTGACGGTGACCGAGGTCGGCTCCGAGCTCGCCGATCTGGCCTCGGCGACGCTGTCGGCCGGCATGGCGGTCGCTCTGGCGGGCCTGCCGACCGAGGCCGCCCCGTGCCGGCTCGCCGTGATCGGCATGGGCAAGTGCGGCGGCCGCGAGCTCAACTACGTCAGCGACGTCGACGTCATCTTCGTAGCCGAGTCGCTGCAGGTCCGGGCCGACGGTGGCCAGGAGCCCGACGACACCCAGGATGCGCTGCGCACCGCCGCCCGCATCGCCGGCGAGACCATGCGCGTCTGCGGCGAGGTGGCCTGGCCCGTCGATGCCGGGCTGCGACCCGAGGGCAAGGCCGGACCGCTGGTGCGCACCCTGGCCAGCCACGAGGCCTACTACGCCCGCTGGGCGCAGACCTGGGAGTTCCAGGCGTTGCTGAAGGCGCGTCCGGTGGCCGGCGACCTCGCGCTCGGCGCCGCCTTCGTCCGGTGCGTCGAACCGCTGGTCTGGGCGGTCGCGGGGCGCAAGGGCTTCGTCGACGACGTCCAGGCGATGCGCCGCCGGGTCGAGCGGTCGCTGCCCGAAGCCCGCGCCTCCCGCGAGGTGAAGCTGGGTCCGGGCGGGCTGCGCGACGTCGAGTTCGCCGTCCAGCTGCTCCAGCTCGTCCACGGCCGTACCGACGACACGGTGCGCAGCGCGACGACGGTCAAGGCGCTGCAGCAGCTGGCCGACGCCGGCTACGTCGGCCGCGAGGACGCGCGGCACCTGATCGAGGCCTACTGCTGGCTGCGCACGGTCGAGCACCGCCTGCAGCTGCACCGGCTCCGCCGCACCCACCTGCTGCCCGCCGCCGACGACGAGGCCGGTCTGCTGCGGGTGGCACGGGCCAGCGGCTACCGGGCCGCGGCGCTCCCCACCTTCCTGCGCGAGCGCGCCGGGTACGCACGCGAGGTGCGGCGCTTGCACGAGAAGCTGTTCTACCGGCCGCTGCTGCACGCCGTCGCCCGCCTGCCCAGCGACCAGGCGAGGCTCGCGCCCGCCGCCGCCCGGGCGCGGCTGGAAGCGCTCGGCTTCAGCGAGCCGGCGGTGGCGCTGCGGCACCTGGAGGCCCTGACCAGCGGCGTGTCCCGCCGCGCCGTCATCCAGCAGACGCTGCTGCCGGCCATGCTCGGCTGGTTCGCCGACGCCGCCGATCCCGACGCCGGCCTGCTGTCGTTCCGACAGGTCTCGGACACGCTCGGTTCCACGCCCTGGTACCTGCGTCTGCTGCGCGACGAGGGGGAGGCCGCCGAGCGGCTCGCGCACCTGCTGGCCTCCTCGCGCATGATCGCCGACCTCATCGGGCGCGCGCCCGAGGCCGTCCGGCTGCTGGCGTCCGACGAGGAGCTCGTCCCCCGGTCGCGGCAGGCGCTGGAGAGCGCGTTCGTCGCGACCGTGCGGCGTCGGGAGGACTGGGAGGGCGCCGTCGCGGCAGCGCGCGGCCTGCGACGCCAGGAGCTGCTGCGGATCGCGTGCGCCGACCGCCTGGGCCGGCTCGAGCTGACCCAGGTGGGCGTCGCGCTGTCCGACATCGGCGCTGCGGTGCTGGCGGCGGCGCTCGCGACGGCGACCCGCAAGGTGGAGGCGGAGCGGCGCGGGCCGCTGCCGCTGCGCTTCTCGGTGATCGCGATGGGTCGGCTGGGCGGGGGCGAGCAGGGCTACGGCAGCGACGCCGACGTCCTGTTCGTGCACGACGCCGACCCCGACGTGCCGGAGGGCGAGGCGGCCGCGGTCGCGCACGACGTCGCCCACGAGCTGCGACGGCTGCTGGCGCTGCCCGCCCCAGACCCGCCGCTGGTGGTCGACGCCGACCTGCGGCCCGAAGGTCGCCAGGGTCCGCTGTCGCGCAGCCTGACCTCCTACCTCGCCTACTACCGCCGCTGGTCGCACGTGTGGGAGGCGCAGGCGCTGCTGCGTGCCTCGCCGCTGGTCGGCGACGAGGACCTCGCGGCCCGTTTCCTGTCCGCCATCGCCCCGGTCCGCTATCCCGACGGCGGGATCAGCGAGGAGCAGGTCGTGGAGATCCGCCGGATCAAGGCGCGGATGGAGTCCGAACGGCTGCCTCGCGGTGTCGATCCGCGGCTCGCGCTCAAGCTCGGCCCGGGCGGGCTCGCTGACGTCGAGTGGGTCGTCCAGCTGCTGCAGCTGCGGCATGCGTCGGCGGTGCCCGCGCTGCAGACGACCGGGACGCAGGCAGCGCTGCACGCCGCCGAGCAGGCGGGCCTGCTGGACCCGGAGGACGTCGAGATCCTGGCGCACGCGTGGACCCTGGTGACCCGTGTCCGGAACGCGCTGTTCCTCGTCCGCGGCCGGGCCGCCGAGACCCTGCCCTCCAGCGGCCGTGACCTGGACGGGGTCGCGCGCGCGCTCGGATACCCTGCCGACTCGCAGGGCGACTTCCTGGACGAGTACCGGCGAGCCACCCGACGTGCCAGGTCCGTCGTCGAAAGGGTGTTCTACGCGTGACGCAGACCCACAGCCCCACCGGTCGGGTGCGGACCGTGCGCGCCGGGCAGACCAGCTTCCTGCTGCGCAGCTGGGACGACGCCCCCGCGGGCACCACGCCGCTGCTGCTGCTGCACGGCGTACCCGAGACGGCCTCCTGCTGGCGCGAGGTCGCGCCTGCGCTGGCACGCGGCCGACGCGTGCTGGCTCCCGACCTGCCGGGACTCGGCGGTTCGGGCTATACGGGTCCGTTCGACGTCGCCTCCATCGTCGGCCAGCTCGTCGCGCTGCTGGACGGAGAGGTTCCCGGCGGTCGCGTCGACGTCGTCGGTCACGACTGGGGAGGCTCGATCGCCCTGGGGCTCGCGGGTGCCCGGCCCGATCTGGTGCGCCGGCTGGTGGTCGCCAACGCGCCGTTCCGGGAGGTGCCGCTGCTGCGCGCGCCGCACCTCCCCTTCTTCGCGCTTCCGCTGGCCCCGGAGCTGCTGTTCCGGCTCGCCGGTCGGCGCCTCGTCGATCTCGCGTTCGCTGCCGCCTGGCGCGCGGAGAGCACCTTGGACCCGGAGAGCCGAGCCGAGTACGTGGCCGCCTACACCGAGCGCGAGAACGTCTCGGCGATGCTCGGCTACTACCGGGCCGCTGCCCGGCCCAGGCTGCTGCAGGCCCTCACCCGCCGCGGTGGCCCCGGTCTGCCGCGCGTGGCCGTGGAGAAGGCCCTGGTGCTCTGGGGCGCCGCCGACCCGGTGCTGCCCGTCGGGATCGGCGAGGGCATCGTCCGCGACCTCGGCGCCGACTGCGTGATGGTGACCGTGCCCGGCGCCGGGCACTTCGTCGTCGAAGAGGCGAGCGAGGTCGTCCTGCAGGTCCTGGCGGACTTCCTGGCCGACGAGGCCACGCCCGGCGCGCCGGTGCCGGCTGCCGCACCGCCCGCGAAGGCGGCGGACGAGCACCGGGTCGTCCAGGCGCCGCCGGCCGCGGTCGACGCCGACCCGATCCCGGCCGACGGTCCGGGCTCGCACCAGCACCCGCACTGAGCAGCCCACCGTCCAGCCTCCTGCGCAGCCCCGGCCGCGTGGGAGCGGTCGCGACGCGCCTGCGCCGGCCGGACGTCGCGGCCGGGCTGCTGGCGCTGCTGCTGGGCGGGCTGCACCTGCTGCTGCGACCGCGCACCGGCACCGACATCGCCGCCCAGATCGCCCGGGCCTCCTTCGCCGCCGACCATCCGTTCGTGCCGGTCGACCTGTCCTGGTACGGCGGAGTGCACCCCTACGGCTACAGCCTGCTGGCCCCGTACGTGATGGCGACCGTCGGCATCGGCCTGACCGGGCTGTGCAGCGCCGTCGCAGCGTCGGTGCTGCTGGCACGGCTGCTGCGCGAGACCGCCCACCCGCTGGCCGGCGCGCTGCTGGGGGCGGTCTTCGCCGTCGCGGACGTCGTCTCCGGACGGACGACGTTCGCGCTGGGCGCCGTCGCAGCGCTGGCAGCGCTGGTGCTGCTGCCGCGACGTCCCGCCGCAGCCGTCGCCGCCGTGCTGTCCGGTCTGTTCAGCCCGGTGGCCGCCGCCTTCCTCGGCCTCGCCGCAGCCGTGCTGGTGCTGCGCCGGCTGCCCGGCGGCTGGACCCTGGGCCTGGCGGCCAGCCTGCCGGTCGCAGCCCTGGGGCTGCTGTTCCCGTCCGGCGGGGTGCAGCCCTACGAGGCCCGGTCTGCTCCGTACGCGGTGCTGGCCGGACTGGTGCTGGCCGCCCTCTCGCACTCGCCGCGGCTGCGGACGGGCGGGCTGCTGTACGCCGCCACCGCCGCGGTGCTCGTGCTGGTGTCCGACCCCTTCGGCAGCAACGTGCTGCGCCTGGGCCTGCTGCTGGCGGCGCCCCTGGTGGTCGCCACCGCCACCGAGCACTGGCGCCTGGTCGCGCCCGTCACGGCGGCGCTGCTGCTGTGGCAGGTGCAACCGCCGTACGCCGATCTCCGGGAGGCGAGGTCGCCGTCCTTCGTCGCCCTCAACCGGGCGCTGGTCGGGCTCGAGGTCCGCCGCGTCGAGGTCGTCCCGCTGCGCGACCACGGGGAGGCGGCCTTCGTCGCCCCGGTGGTACCGCTGGCCCGGGGGTGGTCCCGACAGGTCGACACGGCGCGCAACCCGATCTTCTACCGGGGTGGCATCGACGCCCGCGAGTACGCGACGTGGTTGCAGGACAACGGCGTGGACGCCGTCGCCCTCGGTCCCTCGGCGCGGGCCGACGGCGGCGGTCGCTTCGAGCGGGCGCTGCTGCTGATCGGCAGCGTGCCCGGTCTTCAGCAGGTGTGGTCCGACGGCACCTGGACGGTCTGGCGCTACACCCGGGCCGAGCCGATCGCGGGGGCTCCCGTACGGGTGCTCGACACCGACCGCGTCAGCATCGGGCTGTCGGCCGACGGCCCCGCCGACGTCGAGCTCAAGATCAGCTGGTCGCGCTGGCTCAGCGTGACCGGCCCGGCCTGCGTGGAGCGTCAGGGCGCCGGGACCCGGGTGCGCTTCTCCGGCGCCGGCGAGGCCGTCGTCTCCAGCCGGCTGTCCCTGCGGCCACAGGGACACTGCTGAGGCTCGCTCAGGGCCGTGGGCGCACCGCGGCGTACGTCAGCGCGAGGGCGGGGGGCGCGAACACCAGGCCCAGGAACCCCACCGGCAGCAGATAGAGCACGAGCAACCACTGGAACACGCAGGCGACCCCGAGCCCGCGGCGGTCGCCACGGGCCAGCAGCAGGGCCAGCGCGCCGATCTGCGCCAGCAGCGGCAGGACGACCAGCCCCGTCTCGAAGCCGCCGACGGGTGGCAGGACGTCCTTGCGGGCGCACGCGAGCAGGTGGAGTCCGGCCGCCGCCGCCACGAGCACCGTGTCCAGCGCAGGGCCGAGCAGCCAGGCGCGCCGGTCCGGCCGCCGGGCGGCCGGGGGACCGGGCAGGGGGCCGGGGTCGGAGGCGGGCATGGGGCCATCCTGCCTCGCCGGGTCCGCGCCGGTGTCCGCGCCGCACTACGGTGACGCGCAGATGGTCAAGATCCTGGTGCTGCTGGTGGTCCTCGCGCTGCTGATGCGCCGGCTGCTGCCGCGGCGCCGGCTGCCCTGGTCGATCCCGCTGATCGTGGTCGGGGTCGTCCTGACCGTGCGGACCCTGACCTACCTCACCTCCCGCTGAGTCGCCGGGACCGGGGAGCAGGGCCGGGGGCAGACAGCCCGCAGGGGCGCCCCCGTACGGGAGCGCCCCTGCGGGTCGTGCGGGGTCGGGCTAGAAGACCAGCAGGCTCCGGACGTTGCTGCTGCCCGGGGCGTTCTGCAGATCCTGACCGGTGCGGACGACGAAGCCGAAACGGCCCGTGCCGGTGAAGGTGCGCTCGATCGTCCACTCGCCGTCGGTCGCGCTCGCACGCGTCTGGGACGTGAGCACCTGCTGGCCGGTCGAGGTGACCCGGTAGAGGCTGACGATCAGGCCGCGCGGCCGCGCCGGGAGGCTGTCACCGCTGAAGGTGTAGGCCCGCGTCCCGGTACGGGTCACGAACAGCGACAGCGCCGTGCGCACGTTGAGCACCGTGCTGACGGCTGCGGGATCAGGCGTGCAGCCCTTCACCCGACCGTAGAGCCGCGTGTTGGTGGGCGGCCGGACCGCGAAGACGGCGGTCCCGTTCGAGCCGACCGTGGCGGTCCGCACGACGCGGAAGGTGGTGGACGGCCGGCTGTAGGCCAGCAGCTCCACCTGCGCACCGGGCTTGGCCGTCACCGTGACGCTGCCGGCACCCGTCGCGACGATCGTGGCGTTCGCCAGCGACGTCACCGCGTAGCAGGGGTCGTTCGGGTCCGGCGGCACCGGGACCGAGGTCGGAGCGACCGGGACGACCTCGGCGCGGCGGCCGGTGCTGTTGTGGTGGTGCAGCAGCAGCAGGTCGGCACGGGACACACCGGCCTTCAGGCTGACCGGCAGGCTGGTGCTCGGCCGGTCGCGGAACAGCACCGTGGCGCCGGTCGCCGAGGAACCCTGGACGGTGACCGCGGGGGCGGCCACGTCGAAGGTCAGCCGCTTGGACGTGTCGAGCACGATCGGCGTCTGGTCCAGGGTCTCGGTCGTGACGCGGTAGCTGAACGAGGTGGTGTTCGCCGGCAGGTCGAGCGCACCGACCGAGACGGGGACGGCGAGCACGTCCGACTGCAGCACGTTGGTGTCGATGCTGCCGTCCGTGCCGTTGAGGAACTGCTGGTCTAGCAGCGTGTCGCCCTCGGAGGCCTTCAGGTCGTCGTCGTCGTAGCCGACGGGCAGCCCGGTGATGTCGTACAGGTTCGCCGTGAGGGCGTCGAAGTCGTCGTACTGACGCTCGACGTCGACGAGCCGGTCGTCCTTGCCGTCGCCGTCGACGTCGACGTACACGCGGAACCGCACGTCACCGACGAAGCCGCCCGCGTAGTTCCACGACGGCGAGATCCAGGTGCCGTACGTGGCCAGACCGAACACGGCGAGACCGTTGTCCAGGCCGTCGGACGGCACCGTGGTGGCTGCGCCGACGTAGCGCAGGTCCCCGGCCCGCTGCGACGGGAACAGGATGCAGCCGGAGGGCTGGTCGGTGCCCGAGGGCACCGGTCCGCAGGACGGCAGCTGGGCGCTGGTGTCCTGGAGCTGGTAGGCGCTGACGACCGAGTTGATCGAGGACGTCGTACCGAGCGGGCCGTTGGCGACCCCTGTGCCGGTCAGCGCCAGCTGACCCGTGCCACCGGACGGGACGACGGCGCTGCTGCCGGCCCGCATCGAGGACGCCGGCCGCGGCGCGACGGCGTAGGCCACCCGCAGGGCCGTGCCCGCGCCCGAGGGCGTCAGCAGCAGCTTGCCGGTGCTCTCGCTGATGAAGTGCTGGATCCCGGCGATCTCGGGGCTCTCCTCGCGGGTGCCGTCCTGCACCTTGCGCAGCGCGTCGCGCGTCAGCGTGACGGTCAGGGCGACGGTGCCGGTCTGGCCGGCGCCGACGGTGAGGCTGCTGGGCGACGCCGTCCAGACGGCGCCGGGGACGCTGACGTCGTCCTGCGTGCTGACGGCGTAGGCGCGGCTGGCGGTGCCGACGTTCTGCACCGACACGTTGCGGGTGATCGTCACCGTCGGCGTGCCGACGTCGACCGGGCCGAGACCGACGTTGACCGCGCCGCTGCCGCCTGCGGCGTAGGCGAGGACGTCGGTGGAGGCGGCCAGGTCGGCGCGGACCCGACCGGTGCCCACGCGGGTCGGCGGGTAGTGACCGGAGGCCGCGTCGGCGGCGTCGACGAGCACGTCCTCCAGCGCGGTGCCGACGATGGCCGCCTTCACCTGCTCGGTGCTGTAGGCGGGGTGCGCGTGCAGCACCAGCGCAGCGATGCCCGCGGTGTGCGGCGTCGCCATCGACGTGCCGGAGATGGTCAGGCGGCCGCTGCCGGTGCCCGACTTCGCCGAGGTGATGCTGACGCCGGGCGCGGTCACGTCGGGCTTGAGCGAGCCCGCCGAGGTCGTCCCGCCGCGGGAGGTGAAGCTGGCCGCGATGTCGACGAACGCGGGGTTCTTGAGCAGACCACCCGCCTCGATCGACGCGGGGGAGATGGTGACCCGCAGCGTGGCGAGGTTGGCCAGCAGGATCGCGCCGGTCGAGGCCTGCACGAGGATCGACGGGATCTGCATGCCGGTCCCGGCGTCGCCGGGGTCACCGGTGATGCCGGTGGTCAGGCCGTCGTCGTCGTCGATGATCACGACGCCGACGGCGCCGGCCTGCCGCGCGTTGCGGGTCTTGGTCACCGAGCCGCAGGTGAAGTTGTCGGCGTCGACGATCGCGACCTTGCCCGCGACGGCCGCCTTGTCCGCGTCGGTGTACGGGGCACAGCTGGTCGGCGTGCCGGTCGGACGGGCGACGGCCGCGTCGGTGACCCCGACCTTGGTGTCGCTGAAGGTGTAGGCCGCCGACAGCGAACCCGGGTAGGTCTTGGCGACGGACGCCGGGGCGCTGACGATCAGGCCGTCGGTGAGCGCGCTGCCGTCGTCGCTGGCGGCGACGGTGAGCGCGCGGACGGCGGTGCCGGGCGAGCCGGTGGCCGAGTAGAGGTCGCCGGCGTTGCCGGCGGCCACGACGGGCACGACCCCCAGCACGGCGAGCTTGTCGATGTTCTGGGCGTCAGGGTCGTCGCCGCGGGTGAAGTCGGCGCCGAGCGAGAGGTTCATGACGTCGACGTCGTTGGCCGGGTTGCTGTCGGTGCGGGTGGCCGCTACCAGATCGAGGGCCTGGCTGACCACGAAGGTCGCCCCCTTGCAGCCGAAGACCCGGTAGGCCGACAGCGTGGCCCGCGGCGCGACGCCGGGACCGATCTTGAACGACGAGAAGGGGAGGTCGGCGTTGTACGGACCGCTGTAGGCGCTGCCGTCGGCGTTCACGCCCGTGCCGGCGACGGTGCCCGCCACGTGGGAGCCGTGCCCGCCGCCGGCCTCGTCGGCGCAGTCGAGCGGGTTCGGGTCGGGCTTGGGCGTCTGGTTGGGCGAGTCGGCATCGAAGCTGCCGTTGTCGTAGCCGGCCGTGTAGTCGTCGCCGACCAGGTCGTAGCCGCCGGTGACCTTGCTGGTCGGGAAGTTGTCGATCGTGACGGTGCCGGTCGCGACGTCGGGGGTGAGGACCGTGTCGCTGGCGTCTGCAGCCTGGAAGGCCGAGACGGTGCCTGCCCCGCCGAGGTCGGAGTGCGTGTAGTCGATGCCGGTGTCGATGACGGCCACGTTGACGCCCTCGCCGGTACCCAGGGAGGCCCAGATCTTGGGCCCGCCGGTGAGCGGCACGGCCGCGGCGTTCTGCCGGGTCTTGGCCGAGATCGGCCGGGCCGAGACGACACCGGGCAGCGCTGCCAGCGCGGCGAGCCGGGAGGCGTCGGTGCGCACGACGACGGCGCTCGTCAGCACCGAGGTGCGGTAGAGCACGGTGGCGGCCGTGGCGGGGGAGGACAGGCGCGCGACGAGGGCGTCCTGTGCCGCGCGCACCCGGGCGGCCTGGCTGTCGGCGGCGTCGGCCGCAGCCCGGAGGCCCTTGGTCCGCGTCGCGGCGAAGGCGGCCGACGTCGAGGCCGTGGCGAGCTCGAGCTGGACGACGAGGGGCCCCCCGGACGGGCGGGAGCGGAACAGGTCGGGGTCACCGGCGCCGGGCAGCGCGCCGGAGCGGGCACCTCCGCGGTCCAGGGCGATCCCGTCGGCGCTGGTGGTGGGAGCGGCGGCCGAGCCGGGTAGGGCTGGCAGCAGGAGCGTGGCGGCGAGGGTGCCGGCCACGGTGGCGGCGACGCGTGGGCGTCGAGACCGACCGGGCAAGGTCATAGGGGTCCTCTCAGAGGGGACACCGTCGCGGGGGCGGCGGTGCAGAGCGACGTCGCACGGGGCAGGCGTCGGCGGATCGTATGAGCCACCGGCCCCTCTGCGTCAGGGAGGTGCGGGTCACGATCGGGTCACCGGAAGGTCACGGACTCACCCGTTCGGCTCAGCGCCGTTGCTCCGGACGGGTGAACGATCCGCCCTCGACCCGCCGAGAGGCCGGCGTGGGTCGCTGCGTCCGCGCGGTGAGCCCTCTCACACGGTCGCGACGCCGACCGCAGCCGCGTCGCGGGGTACGGTCGACGGGCCCGCACGGACCCGCCCCGACATCGCCCGACGGGTCCCGGCCCGGTCGCACGGACCGCAGGTGTCCGTCCCGCGCCGTGGTTGCTCGCCGCACGCTGCGTCCGAGCGCCTGCTCCCACTCGTCCCTCGCCCGGCGTCGCCCGGGCCGACGGCTCCGCGCGCCGTCACAACCAGAAACGGTGTCATGACCGCCCCCACCTCCCTCCGTCCCGGCCGTGCCCCGCGCGGAGCGGGGCGGTCGCGGCCGGTCTGGCTCACCTCCTCCACCGTCCTGCGCACCGAGGTGCTGGCCGGGCTGGTCGTCGCGCTGGCGCTGATCCCGGAGGCCATCTCCTTCTCCATCCTGGCCGGCGTCGACCCGCGGGTGGGGCTGTTCGCGTCCTTCACGATGGCGGTCACCATCGCCTTCACCGGCGGCCGGCCGGCGATGATCTCGGCCGCGACCGGCGCCATCGCGCTGGTCGTGGCTCCGCTGGCCCGCGACGAGGGGTTGGAGTACCTCGTCGCCGCCGTCGTGCTGGGTGGGGTGCTGCAGGTGGCCCTGGCGCTGGCCGGAGTGGCCCGGCTGATGCGCTTCATCCCGCGCAGCGTCATGGTCGGCTTCGTCAACAGCCTGGCGATCCTGATCTTCGGCGCGCAGCTGCCGCACCTGCTCGGGGTGCCGTGGCTGGTCTATCCGCTGGTGCTGGCGGGGCTCGGCATCATCTACGGGCTCCCGCGCCTGACCACCGTCGTGCCGGCCCCGCTGGTCGCGATCGTCGTGCTGACGGCGCTGACCGTGACGGCCTCGGTGGCCGTCCCGACGGTCGGCGACCAGGGCGAGCTGCCGAACAGCCTGCCCCTGTTCGGGCTGCCGGCGGTGCCCTTCACGACCCAGACGCTGCAGATCGTGCTGCCGTACTCCGTGGGCATCGCGCTGGTGGGCCTGATCGAGTCGCTGATGACGGCCAAGCTCGTCGACGACCTGACCGAGACGCACTCGGACAAGACCCGTGAGTCCTGGGGACAGGGCGTCGCCAACATCGTCACCGGCTTCTTCGGCGGCATGGGCGGCTGCGCCATGATCGGCCAGACGATGATCAACGTGAAGTCGGGAGCGCGCACCCGGCTGTCGACCTTCCTGGCCGGCGTCTTCCTGCTGCTGCTGGTGGTCGTGCTCGGCGACGTCGTCGGCCTGATCCCGATGGCCGCCCTGGTCGCGGTGATGATCCTGGTCTCGGTGAGCACGTTCGACTGGCACAGCGTGGCACCGGCCACGTTGCGTGCGATGCCCAAGAGCGAGACGACGGTCATGCTGACGACGGTCGCCGTCGTCGTGCTCACCCACAACCTCGCCTACGGCGTCGGTGCGGGCGTCCTCACGGCGATGGTGCTGTTCGCCCGCCGCGTGGCGCACCTCGTCGAGGTCACCAGCGTGACCGACCCCGACGGCAGCCAGGTGATCTACTCGGTGCACGGACAGGTGTTCTTCGCCTCCAGCAACGACCTGGTGTCGCAGTTCGACTATGCCCACGACCCTGCCGCCGTGGTCATCGACCTGTCGCAGGCGCACGTCTGGGACGCGTCGTCGGTGGCGGCGCTGGACGCCATCACCCAGCGCTACGCCCGGCGCGGCAAGACGGTCGAGATCGTGGGCCTGAACGGGCCGTCGGCAGCCATGCACGACCGGTTGGCGGGACGGCTCAGCGGCCACTGAACGCTGGCGGCCCGCCGACCGCCTAGCGTGCGGACGTGCGCCGCGCCCTGCTGACCGTCCTCGCTCTGCTCGCTGCCCTGCTGGCTCCGACGGTGACGGCGTCCGCCGCCCCGTCCGACGTCCTGCTCGCCGGGGTCGGACGGGCCGACCTGACGTCGCCGACCGGGTACTACATGCAGGGTTGGGTGCGCAGCGACGCCGTCCTGCGGGGCGTGCACACCCGCATCGAGGCGCGAGCCGTGGTGCTGCAGCGCGGCGGCAAGAAGCTGGCGCTGGTGGCCGTCGGGCTCAACGGCGTCGCCGGCGGGGTGCTGGCCGACGCGGCGAAGCTGCTGGCCGGCCGGGGCTTCTCCGAGCAGAACATCGTCGTCAGCGCCAGCCATACCCACGCGGCCCCGAGCGGCTACTACAACTTCGACACCTACAACACCGTGTTCATGACGACCAGCACGCTGACCGACCAGAACGTCACCGGCGCGCTCGACCCGCAGCTGTACGCCTTCGAGGTGCGGCGGCTGGCCGAGGCGATCGCGGCCGCCGACGACAACCTGGGCCCGGCGCGGCTGGGATGGGGCAGCAGCCAGCTGTCGGGTCTGACGGCCAACCGCAGCCTGGAGGCGCACCTGCGCGACCACGGGATCGTCAAGGCCTACGACACCGGCCGGGTGGCCGACGATCCCGACGGCTACGAGCACACGATCGACTCCGACGTGCAGGTGCTGCGGATCGACAAGCTGCTCGACGGTGCCTACCGGCCGGTCGGCGGCTGGAGCACGTTCGCCGATCACGGCACGACCAACCAGTACACCTACGGCGTCTACAACGACGACCACCACGGCGCCGCGACCCGGGTCTTCGAGGACGAGGTCCGGCGCCGGGGCGGCACCCCCGCGGGTCAGGACGTCGTCAACGCCTACGGCAACACCGACGAGGGGGACCAGTCCGCCGGTCTGGTGCGCAACGGTCCCGCCTGGGCCGAGCAGGTGGGGCGTGCGGAGGCCGCCGCGATGCTCGGTGCGTGGACCGCCGCGGGCCGGTCCATGACCACCACCCCGGAGCTCGACACGCGCTGGACCCGGGCCTGCTTCTGCGGTCGCGGCACCGCGGCCGGTCCGGTCTCGGCACGCGGCCAGTCCGGCCTGCCGCTGTTCACCGGGTCCGAGGAGGGGCGGGGCCCGCTGTTCGACCTCACCCAGACGCCGTTCGAGGGCCGCGCCAGCGCCGTCGACGACCCGATCGACCCCGCGCAGGGCCACAAGATCATCGTGACGAGGCAGGTCGCCGGCCACGCCCGAGGCGGTCCCGCTGCTGGTCGCCCGGGTGGGCGAACGGCTGATGGCGACGATCCCGGGCGAGATGACCGTCGAGATGGGCCGCCGGGTGCGCACAGCCCTGCAGTCGGCCGCGGGCAGCGCCGGGATCACCGGCGTGCAGCTGTCCGGCCTGGCGAACGAGTACCTGTCCTACTTCGTCACGCCGGAGGAGTACGACGCCCAGCACTACGAGGGTGGCTCGCAGATGTACGGGCGGACGTCCTCGGTGCTGCTGCAGGAGGAGCTGGTCGCGCTCACGGGTCAGCTCGTCGCGGGACGGCCGGCGACGCCGGCGTACGCCTTCGACCCGCGCAACGGCGTGACGGCGGCGGACGCGGCGCCGTTCGGCACCGGCGCGACGTCGGCGACCGCGCTGGAACAGCCCGTCGCGACGCAGCGGCTGCAGCGGGCCGCCTTCGCCTGGCAGGGCGGCCAGCGCGGGCTCGACATGCCGCCGGGCAGACCGTTCGTCACGGTCGAGCGGCGGACGGGCAGCACCTGGACCAGGGCGCTGGACGACCTCGGCCTGACGCTGATGTGGGTGGTCGACGACGACGGCCGCTACGACCGTGCAGTGGGAGGTGCCCCGCGACGTCGCGCTGGGCGAGCTACCGCTTCGTGGTCACCGCGCACGGCTACCGGTTGTCCTCCATCGGCTTCTCGGTGCTGCCCGCCACGACGCTGTCGGTCGACCGCACCGCGTCCGGCTCCGTCGTGCGCTACCCCGACGCCGTGACCGAGGTCGACTTCACCTACCGGCCGGCCGTCGCCGACGGTGCAGCGGCACCGGCCGCAGCGGTCGCCGCCGGCGCGGTCACGGGACCGGTACGGCAACTGCAACGGCGCCGCGGTCCAGGCGAGCGGTCGCACCGGCGCCGACGCCTCCGCCGACCCGGCCGTCTGCGGGCAGGCCGTCGCGGCGCCGCGCCCGGTCGCGCCGCCGGCGGCTCCCGGGGTCGTCGGCGGGCCCGGCACCGGCGCTCCCCTCGCCGCGACGGGCCCGTCCGCACCGTGGTCCGCTGCCGGCGCCGCGGTGGTCGTCCTCGCGCTGTTCCTCGCGCGTCGACGCCGTGATCGACGGTGGCGCGCGGGCATCATGACCGGATGACCCCGTCCTCCCGCCCCCTGCCCCACGGCGCCTGGCCGTCCCCCGTCAGCGCCGACGAGGTGGTGGCGGCGGGCATCGGCCTCGACGGGATCGCCGCGACCACGCGCCCCGACGGAGCGGTGGTGGCCTGGTGGAGCGAGGTGCGACCCACCGAGCAGGGGCGGTCCGCGATCGTCAGCCGCGAGCCGGGCGGCGAACGGGTGGAGTGGCTACGGCCGGGCCTGAACGCCCGCACCCGCGTGCACGAGTACGGGGGAGCGGCGTGGGCGCCGCTCGCGGACGGCGTCGTCCTGAGCTCGTTCGCCGACTCCCGCCTGTACCGGGTCGACGCGCCGCAGGCCGAGCCGGTGCCGCTGACTCCCGACACCGACGGGACGGTCCGCTACGCCGACCTGTCCGCGTGCCCGGACGGCACGTCGATCGTCTGCGTGCGCGACGTCCTGGCAGAGCCGACAGCCTCTCCTGTCCGCAGCCTGGTGCACCTGGACACCACCGACGGCGCCGAGACGAGCCTGTTCTCCGGGCCGCACTTCCTGTCGACCGCCCGGGTCAGCCCCGACGGCACCCGCCTGTGCTGGCTGTCCTGGGAGCATCCGCACCTGCCGTGGGACCACACGACGCTGTGGCTCGCCCGGCTGGACGGCACGACCCTGACGGCGCCGGTGCAGGTCGCGGGCGGGCAGGCGCTGTTCCAGCCGGGCTGGACCGAGGACGGACGGCTGCTGGTCGTCGCCGAGCGCGGGGACTGGTGGAACCTGCACGAGGTCCACGAGCTGGACGGCACGCCGTCGCTGCGGGTCGTGCGCGAGGCGGACAGCGAGTGCGGCTGGCCCGGCTGGCGGTTCGGGATGTCCAGCTGGGCGCCGCTGGACCAGGGCCGGGTGGTGCTCAAGCACGGGGTCGGTCGTCCCGGGCTGTGGATCGTGGACCTCGACGACGGCAGCAGCGCCGACCTCGACCTTCCGATGTCCAGCCTGCTGCCCCAGCTCGCCACCGCCGGCGGCCTGCTCGTCTGCGGGGTCGGCACCGCGACCGGCCCGACCCGCCTGCTCGCGGTGCGTCCCGGCGGCGAACCCGTCGAGCTCGCCCGCAGCGCGCCAGACCCCGATCCGCGGTGGGTGGCCGAGCCGGAGCACCTGCAGGTGCCGGGTCGGGACGGCCGCACCGTGCACGCCTACGTGTACCCGCCGACCAACCCGCAGGCCGCCGCTGCCGACGGGGAGCTGCCGCCCTACCTGATGACGGTCCACGGCGGGCCGACCGGAGGGACGCAGGTCGGTTACAGCGCGCTGCGCTCGTTCTGGACCAGTCGCGGCATCGGCGTCGTCGACGTCGACTACGGCGGCTCGACCGGCTACGGCCGCAGCTACCGGCAGGCGTTGTACGGGCAGTGGGGCGTGGTCGACGTCCAGGACTGCGTCAGCGTCGCCGAGCACCTGGGCACCAGGGGCTGGCCGATCCCGCCCGGATCGTCATCTCCGGTGGCAGCGCGGGCGGCTGGACGGTGCTCGCCTGCCTGACGCGCACCGACGCCTTCGCCGCCGGCGCCAGCTACTTCGGCGTCGCCGAGCTGGAGCAGTTCGCGCAGGACACCCACGACTTCGAGAGCCGCTACCTCGACCAGCTCATCGGCCCCTACCCCGAGCGCCGAGACCTCTACGTCGAGCGCGCTCCGCTGACCCACGCCGACGGGATCAGCGTGCCGGTGCTGCTGCTGCAGGGCAGCGAGGACAAGGTGGTGCCGCCCAGCCAGTCCGAGCTGTTCCGTGACGCCATGGTGGCCAACGGTGTCCCGCACGCCTACCTGCTCTACGACGGTGAGGGGCACGGCTTCCGCTCGCGCGAGGCGATGGTGCACAGCCTGGGCAGCGAGCTGGCCTTCTACGGGCAGGTGCTCGGCTTCGACCCGCCGGACGTCCCGCCGCTGGAGCTCGTCCGTCCCTGACCGCCGGTCAGCGCTGCGCGTCCAGGAACCGGGTCAGCAGGGAGGCGAAGACTGCGGGCTGCTCGGAGTGCACCCAGTGGCCCGCACCCTTGACGCGCACCAGCCGGGCCCGTGGGAACAGCGCCGTCATGGCGTCGCGGTAGGCGTCCTGCACGTAGGGGGAGTCGGCCCCGGCGATCCACAGCACGGGCCCGTCGTAGGGCGCGGTGCCGTCCAGCGGGAAGCCGGCGGCGGCGGCGAGGTCGCGTGCCAGCACCTGCAGGTTCACGTCCCACGCCCAGCCGTCGCCCTCGCGCCGGAGGTTCTGCAGCAGGAAGCCGCGCACGCGCGCGTCCGGGACGTCAGGCTCGACCTGCTCGTCGGCGTGCCGTCTGTCGCGCAGAGTCGCGAGGTCGAGCGAGGACAGGACCTGCAGGTAGTGGCTGAACTCGGAGGCGCTCGTCGTCCCGTAGTCGACGGGCGAGATGTCGACGACGGCCAGCGACGCCACCAGCCCAGGTCGACGCAGCGCCAGCTGCATGACGGCCTTGCCGCCGAGCGAATGCCCGACCAGGTGCACGGGAGCGTCCTGCTGGACGGCGCCGGCGAGGGCGTCGGCCATCTCGGAGAGGTCCAGCGTCTGGGTCCAGGGGGAGCGGCCGTGGTTGGGCAGGTCCAGCAGCACCACGCGGTAGCCGTGCTCGACCAGGTGGGCGCCGGCGGTGGCCAGGTTGCGTCCGCGTCCGAGCAGGCCGTGCACCAGCACCACCGTCGGACCGGACGTGCCGAGCTCGCGGCGGGCGAGGGCGGCGGAGGTCATGGGCGCCAGTATCGCGGGCCGAGGTCCACGGAGCCGGAATGTCCGCTGTGTCCTGCCCGGGGCGCGAATTTTCGCTCGGCGGCAGGAGTCTGCTGCCGCGTGACAAAAGAACGCTGGTAACCCCACTGACGAGAGCAGGCCACATGCAGCCGACCCGAACGTTTGCGCTGGGGCTCGCTGCCTCGCTGATGATGGTTCCCCTGCTGGCCGGGCAGGCCGCCGCCCACGACGGTCTGGAGCGGGACCCGGGCGCGCAGCCGGGACCCGTGACCCAGGAGGCCAAGGACGCGTTGGCCCTGTTCCAGCAGCAGCAGCAGCGTGGGAGCTTCGCGGGGACCGCTGCCGAGGATCCTGTGGTCGGGAACGGGTACGTGTCGTCCTCGAACGTGAAGTTCATCCGGACGTTGCGCACGGTCACGGACGGCGTCGGGGCCCGCGTCGTCGGCAACCGGCTGTTCGTCACGAGCACGACGGACCTGCAGGTCTTCGACATCACCGATCCGACCGTGCCCCAGCTGCTCGGCTCGTTGGACGCCAACGTCGAGTTCGAGAACGAGCAGGTCCCGACCGACGGCAAGGTCCTGGGCATCTCCGGCCAGACTCCTACCGTCAACGCGCAGGGCGTCTGTCCCGGCAACGTCTCGCTCGGCTGCGTGGCGCTCTACGACGTCCGGGGCGCGGCCCCCAAGCTGCTCCAGACCGTGCCTGGCGTCGGCGACCACACCCAGACGTGCGTCACCGTCAACGGCAACACCTGCGCCTACATGTTCGGCAGCTCGGGCAACGTCGTCGACCTGCGCGGGCTGCTTGCGACCCCCTCGGTGCCGGCGACCAAGGCCCCGTTCAACTGGCAGGCCGTCATCAGGGCCCGGAAGGGGCCGGACGGCAAGAATCTGGTGCTGACCCGCGGGCACCACCAGACCCAGATCCGGCCCGGTGTGCTGTTCACGGCCAGCCAGCCCGCGTACCTGATCAGCGTGAACGTCGAGGACGGCGGCAGCGTCGAGAGCCCGGCTGTGCTCGCGGTCTCTGACTTCAGCGGTGCGCCCGACGACAAGACCCGGTTCACGCACGGCACCGAGTGGGCGAACGGCGGTGCGGACACGATCGCGCTGCAGGGTGGCGAGACCAACTTCACCGGTACCTGCAACCCCAACGCCGGTGCCTTCTCCACCTTCATCGTCACCGGCACCCCGAGCAGCCCCACGCTGACGTTCGCCGACCAGTACCGTCCGACCACGGGCAACTTCCTGGACGGCAACCCGCCCAACGGCAGCTTCGGTTTCGGCTGCTCCGTGCACTGGTTCGAGCCGCGCCAGGACTTCAGCAACGGCGGCATCGTCGCCCTCGCGGCGTATGAGAACGGCACCAAGTTCATGCGCGTCGCCCCGGACGGCAAGCTCTCCCAGGCCGGCTTCTTCCTGCCGCTCGGTGGCGCCACGTCCGCGCCGCACTGGGCGCCGGACGGCAAGACCGTCTATCTCGTCGACTACAAGCGCGGACTCGACATCGTGCAGTTCAACGACGTCGTCGAAGGACCGGCCCCGGTCGTGCCGGAGGTGCCGTACGTCATCCTGTTCGCCGTGGCCGGGGTCGGCGTCACCATGCTGGTGGTCCGGCGCCGGAGCCGGCGGCTGACCGCCGCCTGATCGCCCGGTAGCCCTGCCGTCGAGCGGGAGGTCCCACGCGAGCGTCGACGACCTCGGTCACCTGTGTGACCGCTGGCGCTTCCTCGAGGGGTACCCACTTTCGTCTGCCAGGCCCGGCTGGCGCATGTTTCGGACGCGCCACCGATGCCGGTGATGCGCAACAGGATTAGATGCGCTGGACAGGGCAGGAGTTCGGCATGCACACCCTGCGAACCGGTTCCGGTCGTCCCCTCGTCCTCGTCCCCGGCGTCGGCGCCGACACCGGCACCTGGAGCCCCGTGCTCGCCGGGCTCGAGGCCCAGCGCGAGGTCGTGCGGCTCGACCTGCCCGGCTTCGGCCAGACCCCGATGCCGTCCGGCGACTACACGCTCGCCGTCGTCGCCGACGCGCTCGAGGCGCACCTGCGCGCGCGAGGACCTGGCGGCGCCGACCTCGTCGGTAGCTCGATGGGGGCTCGCCTCGTGCTGGAGATGGCGCGCCGCGGCGTCGGGCGCACTGTCGTCGCCCTGGACCCCGGAGGCTTCTGGAGCCCGACGCAGAAGAAGGTCTTCGGCGCGACGCTCACGGCGAGCGTCGCCCTCGTGCGCACGCTGCGCCCGGCCCTGCCGGCCCTGCTCGCGACGCCGGTCGGCCGGACCGCGCTGCTGGCTCAGCTGTCCGCCCGGCCCTGGGCCTTCGACCGCGACTACGCCGTCCGCGAGATCCAGGGCCTGGCCGACGCGCCTGGCACCAGTCCGGCGATCCGGGCGCTGTCGACCGGGCCGGACCAGCAGGGCGCGCCCGCGGGCTCGCTGCCCGGGGCCGGTGCTGGCCGTGTGGGGCACGCAGGACCGCGTCACCCTGCCCAGCCAGGCGCAGACGCTGCAGCAGCGCTTCCCCGACGCCGTCGTCGAGATCTGGAAGGAGCTGCGGCCACTTCCCGCACTGGGACCAGCCCGCCCGGTTGATCGAGACCGTCCTGCGCCACTGCGCATAGCGCGAGGGACGTCACGCCCGCCAGCGTCACCGGGGGGCAGGTGCTGCACGCACAGTCGGGGGAGCGGGTCGGCACGGGTCAGGCGGTAGGCAACTGCCCGGCAGCCGTCGACGGCCAGTCTGGACACGAAAGGCGTCGAAGGTCTTGCGGCGGGGGCCGCGGAGCCCGGCGATCTACCGCTGGGCAAGGGGGTGGCCGTGACCTGGTACGGCATGCCGGCGCTGCGTCGCCTCGGCGATAACGTCGCCTTCGCCCCGCCGCATCTGCTCGAGCGACTCGGCCAGATCGGCGCGGTCGAGCCGGACGGCGTCGGCCAGCCGCGGGGCACCTCGTCCAGGCCTCGCGGTCGCGCCGATCGCTCGGAGGTCGCTGACGAGGTGGCGCACGTCGTGGACGCGTTCGACGTCGAGCAGGAGGCGGGGCGAGCTTGGTGTCTGCGACCGGCAGCACGCCCTCCGCCACCCAGGCCCGCACAGTCATCTCCGACAGCCCCGAGCAGCTGCGCGGCCACGCGCGGACGCAGGGCGCCCGTTCCCGGATGGGAACGGGCCCTCGCGCAGAGCGCGTGACAAGATCGTTCCAGCCCGCCTTGAGTCCGCATGATCTTGTCAGTCCGGCTCTAGTCCGCAAAAAAGCGGACTGCTGCGGCCACCCTCGGCGACCTGCGGTCATCGTATTTCCGCAGGTCAGAGCCTAGAACGGCGTTCGGAGGCCTCGGTGACCGGCCGCCGACTCAGCTGTCGTAGAAGTGTAAGAGCGTGCTCACGGTTGAGCGCCGGGGTAGTCGCACCCCCGCTGACCTGCACAAACAGTCCTGGACCTCTCTCTACCAACCCAGACAGTTCTCGCCCCTCGGTGACCAGCAGCTTCGGCGAGCCCGCGAAGCCTCTTGCCGAGGGGTGGCGACCTGTCCTCGAGGTCCGACTGAGCAGGCTATAGTTCTAGCCATGTCGACGCTGCCGCTAGCCACTGTCAAGAACACGCTGTCGGCCGTCGTCGACCAGGTCGAAGGCACGCACGAGCGCGTGATCATCACCCGCAAGGGCATCCCGGCCGCCGTGCTCATCAGCCCTGCGGACCTGGCCGCGCTCGAGGAGACGCTCGACGTGCTGTCCGACCCGGCCACGATGAAGCGCCTGCGGCAGTCCCGGGAGGACGCCGCCCGTGGGGATGTCCTCACGGCTGAGCAGCTGCAGACGCTGCTGACGCGTCCGGCCCGCTGACTACCCCAGGGCCGTCGCCGTCGTACAGGCTCGAGATCACCGCGACGGCGGCACGGGCGTTGAGCGGGCGTCTGCCTGAGGCGGTCGCCTTTGCCGTGCTGGAGTTCCTCAACGGCGACCTGCTCCGGACGCCTCGCCGCGTCGGGCACGAGCTGCAGCGTGAGCTCGCCGGGATGTGGTCAGCCCGCCGTGGCACCTACCGGATCCTGTACGAGATCCACGACCGGGCGGACACAGACCCGCAGCCGGACACGGGACCTACGGACGCAGGCACAGTGCGTGTTGTCGATGTAGATCACCGCGGAGACGTCTACCGCCGGCGCGGCTAGCGGCCGAGGGGTGAACCCGCGGGCTGCGTCAGCGTGCAGTAGGGCTTGCGCCCCGGGCGCGTCGAACGGCACCTCCCGCTGATCGGCGGCGGGCGGGTCGCGCGCGTACCCGTGCTGCTACGAAGGATCCGTCAGGCAGCAGTTCTCGGTGTAGGGCAGCGGCCTTTCCTGGATGCGCGGAGGGTCGACGTCCTTCCAGGTGTTGCCGGTGACCCGGATGACGCGGGAGATCGTCGTCTGCTGCTGTGTCACCCCCCCCGCAGTCGGTGGACGTGACCGTCAGCTGCAGCCGGTAGTCGCCCGGACTCAGGCGGTGCTTGAACGGCACGCGGAAGGCATTGCCGGTCCAGGTGCTGCCGGGGTCCTGGCACTGCGCGGGGTTGCGTTCGATCTGGGATGAGCCGTCGCCATCGCCATCGCCGTAGTACGCCGATCCGGGTTTCACCCTGCGTGGCTACACGCACCTCATGCCCGCGCCGGAAGAGCGCACCAAGCGGGCAGTCGATCGGGCCTTGCAGGCTGCGTGCCGGTACGGGACTCATGGGCATGTGCACCACTTATGTGCACCAGGCCCCCTCTGACCCGCATAACCGCAGGTCAGAGGGGATGCAGTGCTAGATGTCGTAGAAGTTCTCAGCACGCTCGGCGTCAAGATCGCTAAGGCGGTGCACCCCCTCTGACCTGCGCAAACACCGCTGGACCCTCCTCGGCCGACCCATGCCTTTCTCAACGGCGTGTGGCCAAAATGTGGCCAACGGGGCCATCGGCGACGCGGCGTCGCAGGTGATCGATGGACTCAGCTGCTTCCGCAAGCGGCATCGGTAGCTGCGGCCCGGCACGAAGTTGGGCGTCCGGTGTGTCTGGAGGAGTGGCGCCTAGCCTCGGTTGACGACGTCTCCCGTTTACCGACTCGCAGCCACCGACATTGCTCCCACCCGCGACCTGACTCGTGCCGGGACGCTGCACGCCTACTCAGACGACGTCGGGGCGACGGTCTGCGGCCTCGAGCTCGGGCGGCAGGCAGGTGCGGCTGTTTCCCGAAGGCCTCTGGGAACGGCGGGGGTCGGGTACTGACTGTTCCAGTTGCGCTGCTGGGGTCAGGTCAGACGGCTAGCGGCACTTCCCTTGGGCGAGGACTTGCCGCTAGTCGCGGCTGTTGTGCTCGCTTCCATGAGAACGGAGGTGGCAGGCGCAGGCTGCCGTCTCGGCCGCGAAACGGCCAAGACCGATGCCGCCGGCACGTGGGATCCTCGGACGGATTGCTACTCCGGTGCAGCCGCCAAGCTGCTGCTCTAGGTGGGTAGCCCGTCGGACACGGCTACCGCGGCCTGGGCTACCCGCCCTCACGACCATCTCGGCGCTTCTCGCGCTGTCGGGCCCGCCGCTCGAGCATGCCGAACACGACCAGCACGAGCAGCGGCAGGCCGATCGTCGCTGCCTCAGGGGCGCCTCCGCCGTGCGCGAAGACAAGGGCGGCGGTCACGACGACAGCAGCAGGCCGAGCCCGCCGACCGTGTAGGCGATCATGACGGCCACCAGTGGCAGCTGTCCGCGCGTGGCCCGCCGCGGCGTCTCGCGCACCGCCCGGTCGTGCGCGAGCACGACGCCGAGCACGTGACCGACCACGATCGCGGCGACCTGGACGTAGGCGATCGTCCGGGTGCCGACGACGGTGTAGTCGATGGCGCGGCCGTACGTCCCGAACAGGTCCACGCCGTCCTGGGCGAAGGGGTTGCTGGCGAGGATCCAGGTCGCCTGGCCGTCGAGCAGCAGCAGCGAGAAGTAGTGGGCGATGGCGTACCCGGCGGCGATGGGGACGACGGAGTGCGCGTACAGGCCGGGCTGCCGGCCACGGGACGCCCCCGTGATGACGCCCGCCAGCAGCGTTGCACCGACGAACAGCAGGCTCGCGAGGGCGATCATGGTCAGCAGGCCGAGCGTCCCGGGAACCGCTGAGAGGTAGGCGTTCTGCCCGGGCCCGGACTGCCAGTACTGCGACCGGGACAGCCCGTCGAAGCCCGTCGAGCCGACCAGGACCATGACGACCGCGACCAGCCCGCGCTCGGCTCGCAGGCCGTCGACGCCGTCCAGCGGGTTGCGCACCACGAGGCGCCCGTCGTCCCGGCGCCCGAACGGCGACAGCCGCCCGAGCAGGCTGCTGTAGACCTCGAACCCGTCGCCGCGCGCGAACCAGCCGGCGCCGAACCACAGGGCCGCGACGAGCTGGACCACGCCGTACAGCACGAGGAAGACCCCGATCGTGCGCGGCTCCGAGCGACCCGGGAGGACCAGCTCGAGCCAGACGAAGCAGAACAGCGCCACGGCGCCGGGCCAGTAGCCCAGCGACGGGACCCGGTCCTCCGCCGGGGCGGGGCCGGTCAGCGCAGCGAGGCCGGCGTGCAGCGTGCGGAGCGGGTTGACGTACGCCCAGACCGGCCCGAGCAGCAGCGAGGCGGGGATGAGGCCGACCCAGAGCGTGACGTACAGGGCGTACGGCGCGAGGTTGTCGTTCGGGCTCAGCGGCCCGACGAGCGCGACCGCCACGACCAACAGCGTCAGCGCCAGGACGACCAGGCGCAGCCCCCACCGCAGGACCGGCGAGTCGAGGACGGCCTGCACGAGGCCCGGCAGCGGACGGCCGGCGGCGCCGCCGTGCAGCTTCGGCCGCCGCCAGAGCAGGACCAGCGCGAGGAAGCTGACGAGCACGGCGAAGCCCGCGCCGTAGAGCGCGAGCCCGACCGGTACCGGCAGGTCAGCACGGCTGCCGACACCGTGCGCCAGGGGCAGGACGGTGCGGGGAGTCACGCGACGCGCAGCTGGAACAGCGTCTTGCCGGAGCCCTCGAGCTCCACCTCGAAGCCGCCCGGGATGCTCGCGGTCAACGGGATGTCCACGGTGCCACCGGCGGGGACGTCGGCCATCAGGTCGTACCCGTGCACGTGCACCTCCTCCGCGATGTCGCTGGTCACGCGGATGACGACGCTCTCGCCCAGCGCGACCTGCTCGCGCCCACTCGTGCCGGTGACCTTCCCCCCGGCGACGGTGATGGCAATGGTGCGGACGCTCGGGCTGGCAGCCACCGAGGGTGCGGTCGAAGGTGCGTTCGAGGGTGCGGCCGACACGGCGGCCGGCGTCGCGGTGTCAACGGTCGGAGCGTCGGCCTCGCCGGCGGAGCAGCCGGCGAGGAGCAGGACGGCGAGAGCGGGGATGAGGGCAAGGCGGTTGCGCACAGCAGATCTCCTGACAGGGCGTGCGGACGGGGACGGGACGGAGCCCGCCGCGCCGCAGGGCGTCAGGCGGGCAGGCAGGTCCATCGGGGAGGACCGCGTCGCGGCGCTGCGGCCAGCAGGTCGGCGCGGTGCAGCGACGACCTGCCCGCGCGGGCGGATGGGCGGTACGGGGCCGCCAGCCGCAGGCCCGGGACGGCCGCTCGCGGCCGGAGCAGCTGGACGAGGCAGCTCGCGGCGCGCTCGGCGGAGACAACGACCCGCCCAAGCGCCGCGCGGCAGAGCACCAGGGCTGCGACGTGCGCGAACGTCAGCAGCACTGGAGAGGCCTCGCCATCGCCGGTGCAGGCCGAGACCGCGAGAGCAGCGTGCACGGCGAGTTGACCGCCGGTGAGCAGCAGCAACGGGCGGCGGTCGAGCAGCGCCCCGAGCAGCAGGACACCGAGCAGCGCCGCGGGGAGCGCCAGCGCAAGCGAGGCGCCAGACGGCAGGCAGTCGGAGGCGGCGACGTGGGCGACCGCGCCCGAGGCGACTTGTGCGACCGCCGCAGCGACGGCCGCGGTGCGTGAGCTGCGCAGCGCTGCCACGCCGCTCACGGTAGCGGGCCGGCGCTGCCGCGCCCGCGAGGCGCTGCTGTTGGACGTCCGTCGCCGCTTGCTGACTGCCTTGATGCGCCTGCTAGTGCGATGGAGCTGGTACTGGTCCGCCATTGTCGAGGGACGGCTGACGCCACTGAGAACCTGCAACCGAGGGGCTCGGCGTGGCACCGAGCGCTCCCGTTGTGGGCGTCGCAGCGCTGTGGTCTGAGTTGGGTCATGCCAGCGTCAGAGCCGGTGCTGTGGTCGCCTCCCCAAGCGGCCAGCGATAGGGCGAGCGCGAACGCCGGGACGGCAAGGGCAGCGGTGCGGTTCTCGGGCGGTGTCCGTCGGGTCTGTCGGCGCACCCCGGCAAGCACCGCTCGGGCAAGGTCTGGAGGGCGGGACGACGGCTGGCGGGCCCGTCGCCGCAACAGGATCAAGACCTTGTTCGGCGAGCTCTTGCCGGCGTCGGCGGTGGGGCTGCGGTCCGTTGTTGCCGCACCCGTGCTCGCCGTGCAGCCCGTCAGGCTGCACGGCGAGGCTCCGGTGGCGGCAGATGGCTACGGCGGCAAGTCAGGCAGTGCGGCGGCGCCGCAGCGCGGCTAGTCCGGTCAGCAGCGCGAGTCCGCTCACGACGAGCGCAGCGATCGACAGCCCGTTGCCGTCGCCGCCGTTGTCCGTGTCCTTGCTGCTGGTGAGCGCGGCGGGAGCCGCCTGCGGGCTGGCGGGGGCGCTGGCGCTGCTGCTGTCCGTGGCGGCGGCGAGCTTGAGCGTCGGAGCCGGGTGCTCGGGCTCCTCGCCGCCGGCGGCGGGCTCTTCGATCCACCGAACGACTTCACCGTCGGCGTAGGTCTGCAGCGCCTTGAAGGTGAGGGTGTCGGTCTCGGGCAGCGGTCCGGCGCTGACCTCGAACTCGTCGAACTCGTCAGGTGCGATGCCCTTGCTGCCGGGGGCGGCGGTCCAGGTGATCCGCTGGACGACCTCGGTGACCGGGGAGCCGAACGCCTCGAGTGGCTGGGCGGGCTTGCCCTTGGTGAGGCTGGCGGTCCAGCCGGGGTGCGGCTTGACCCGCAGGGAGGCGATCGGGTGCTCCGCCGGGAACGCGATCTCGATCTTGGTGGTGGCGACGTCCTTCTCGGTGGGGACGCGGAACGTGAACTTGGTGAAGCCGCCCTGGGTGGCGCCAGGGCCCTGGACGGTCACGTGCGCGGACGCAGGACCGGCCAGGGCGAGCAGGAGGAAAGTCGAACCTGCGACGGGGACGAGCAGGCGGCGGGTGAGCACGGGGTGGTTCCTCTCGGTCGGGTGCGGGTGGAGCGGATGAGGGTGCAGGCGAGGCTGCGCGGACCAGCTGGTGCTGGCGTCAGTGGACGGGGATGGTGAAGGTGGTGGTGGTGGTGTCGATGTCGCTGGTGCGGGTGCGCACCTCCAGGCGCCAGCGGCCGCTGGCGCTGAGGGGGACGGTGAGCTGCTCGTAGTGCCCGAGGCTCTTGCGCGGCAGGGTCACCGGGACGGTCTCGCCGGACTCCGACACCAGACGTGCGCTCGCCTCCGCGACGTCGACGGCGAGGCTGCCGGCGGCGGTGTAGTAGACGTGCAGCTGGTTGATGCCGGCCCGGGCGGGCTCAAGGTCTGCCTGGACGCGAAGCGGCTGCCCCCCGGTCGTGGCGACGTCGGCGGTCTGGCTGAACACCGGGGCGTACGCCACCCGCGCGGGGTTCGTCTCCACCAGGACGGCGGTGACCGCGAGCACCACGACGGCGAGGACCGCCTCGAGCAGCACGCCAGCGCGCAGCCGGCGGACCTGCTCCGGCAGGGGCGCGGGGCGCTCCGGCGCCGCCAGGACGGTGCTGGCGTGCACGACCGTGCGCGTGTAGTGCCGGCGGACGAAGCCGCGGCCGAGCGCCCCGAGGCCGATCATCCCGAGCACCAGGGCGGTCTTGACCAGCAGCAGCTGCCCGTACGCGGTACCGGGCAGGGCGTCGAGGCTGCGGACCTCACGCCACGAAGCGAACAGGCCAGTTGCGATGATGATCGCGACGCTGGCTTCGGCGAAGCGGGACCACCGCGGGAGCACTCCCGCGAGGGTGTCGGTCCGGCCTGCTGGGAGTACTGCGCTGAGCAGGACGATCAGCCCGCCGAGCCAGGCGCAGACAGCCGCGAGGTGCAGCGCGTCCAAGGGCCAGGACACGGCCACGAGCTCACCGGCGGCCGCGTGCCCGGTCGCGGATGTCGTGAGCAGCAGCCCGACGCCTGTCGCGCCCGCCATTGCGGCTGCTGCGGCCCGGGGGGCTCGGTCGAGCGCCAAGAGCAACACAGCCACCGGGAACAGCAGCCCGAGCCGGGCAGCACTCGCCTGACCGAAGCGCGTACCCAGCACGTCCTGCAGCAGCACGCTGCTGAACGCCTGGCTGATCGGCAGGCCGGCCGCGTACGGTCCCTGCAGCAGCAGCCCTGCCACGGTCGCGCAGGTGGTCAGTGCCCACCCGGACCACAGCAGCCGCCGGACCCTGGGACGTTGACGACCTTCATCCCACAGGGCCAGGACGAAGCCGAGCACCCCCAGCAGCAGGACCAGGCCGGCGTACAGCACGCCGCGCGACATCCGGAGCAGGACGCCCGCAGCCCCGCCCGCCCCGTCCGAGCCGGCCTGCTGCGCAGCACCGACCGGCGTGCGCTCGAAGACGCTGAACGTGGTGACACCGCCGACGGGGTGGCTGTCCTCGCTCACGACCCGCCAGAGCACCGCGTACGTCCCGTGAGCCAGGTCGGGCTCGACCTGGGCGACGACCTCTGTGCCGCCTGCCCGCCGGGTCGTGGTGCCGCGGTCCACGCGACGGCCGTCGGGGCCGACGACCCGGACGGCTCCGAGCGTCGTCGCGACTGGCTCGTTGAACGTCAGCACGATCTGGCCGAGGTCGTACTCCAGCACCGCGCCGTCGTGCGGGTCGGTGTGGACCAGCCCGGCGTGCGCCCACGCCGGTGCTGCCCCGAGGGCGAGCAGCAGGGTGACCAGGACCGCGACGACAGCAGGGCGCCGAGCGGCCCGCCTGCCGCTGGCTCGACCGCGCTGGCCGCGCGGCGTCAGGAGGCTCCTCACGCGATCCGTCGCAGGGCGGTCGTCTCCGGCGATCCAGGCGCCGTGACCGTCGGGCGGCGGAGGCGGACCAGCAGCAGCGTCTCGACGACCGCGAGCAGGTGGGGCAACTCGCGCAGTGCGGTCGTCTCGCCAGCCAGCAGGTCCAGCAAGCTGGTGGCAGCCAGACCGGCTGACAGGGCTGCGACCACGGGGAGCATCCCGGCCGCCCTCCAAGGACGCCAGGCAGCAGCGAGCACCCCGACAGCGAGGGCGACATCGGTGGCGCCGAGCTCCCGAGCGGCGTGCACGCCCTCGTGCCCTGAACCGAGGAGCAAGTCCGGCAGGCTGAGGAGCAGGTGGACGACAGCGACGAGCGCAAGCCCGAACCGCGCCGATGTGCGCTCGATGGTGATCACCGGACGTTCGCGCAGGGACTGCAGCACTGCGTCGGTCAGCTCTACAGGGGTCGCGCTCATCCGGACGCGCAGCGGCCGTGTAGCACCCGCGACGGCCGCAGACCAGCTCGCGCAGCCCGGGCACCCCGCCACATGCCGGTCAAGCTCAGCAGCAGGGACCTGGGGGTCCTCACCGTCGAGCCGGGCCGACAGGCCCTCACGTGCCGCGTCACACCTCATGCCGTCCAGGTCGCTCGAGACCCCGCAGAAGTTCCCGGGACCTTCCGACCAGCGGAGGTAGTCCCGCGCGCCGTCGCAGCGGCCTGGCAGCATGAGCGCATGGACGAGCTCGCCGGGTGGGCGCACGCCGCCCGCGACGGAGATCCCGTCGCCGTGGCAGCGCTCGTGCGCGCCACCCAGCAAGACGTGCAACGCCTCTGCCGCTACCTGGTCGACACCGACTCCGCCGACGACCTGGCGCAGGAGACGTACGTCCGGGCACTCGGGGCGCTACCCGCCTACGAGGGCCGCTCGCCGGTGCGCCCGTGGCTGCTCAGCATCGCCCGGCGCGTCTGCGCGGACGAGCTGCGTCGTCGTGTGAGACGCCGCGCGCTACTCGGCCGGCTACGCGGTGGGCTGCAGGACCGCTGGCAGGACCGGACAGAGGCCGTCGCGCTCGAGGACCTGCTCGACCGGCTCGACCGGGACCGGCGCGAGGCCTTCGTCCTCACCCAGGTCTTAGGCCTGAGCTACGCCGAGGCCGCGCAGGTATGCGACGTCCCCCTCGGCACGATCCGCAGCCGCGTGGCCCGTGCCCGCGCCGAGCTCCTGCACGAGGTCACGCGACTGCAGGCATAGGTGGCTCGAGGTGCCGCTGACGTGACCGCAACCGGCCAGGGTGCGCATCGCGTCGCGAGCCGCTGCCCACGGGTGCGGGCACTGCGCGTCGGCTGCGGCCCCGAAGACCCTCCACTCGTGCCGCTGAGCCAGGGCAACGCGGCCCACAACTGCGTGACGACCGGCTTCGGGTTGCGGCCCTGCACCGCTCCATGCAACCCCAGGACAACCACCACGAACCCCACGGGGTTCGTAGGGCCGTCCAACCGAGGATCGTGACCCGGACTCACGTCGGGAGGTCGGCGAAGCCTCAGCTTCATTGCCGCAGGCCCTGTGCATCGCCCGGACCCCGGCGGTGGCGTCATTGCGGGCAAGTTGGCGGCCGGGCGGTGGACCCCGGGTCGAAGCTGGCGTCACGCGCCCGCCTGCCGCCGCTCACCGAAGACCAGCGCCGTGTCCGCGATGACGCTGGACTCGGTCAAGGCACCGGCTGTGGGCGCGACACCAAGCGCGGCCGCAGCACACGTATGCCCGTAGACGGCCGGGTCGCGGCGAGGAGTTCCAACGCTTGGCGACCTGCGCGTCACCTTGCCTGTGACGGTTCTGGCTCACTGAACCGCAGGCTCTGCAGACGACGGAGCCGCACGCTGCGCCGAGAGGGCCTCGGCCGCCACGCTGACGCCGGCGCTTGCGCGGTAGCGACCGTCTCGACGAACCACCGCCTGCCGCCGCAGCTTCTAAGCTAAGGGACTTCATCAGCACGAGCGCGGCGCGGCACAACAGAGCCGTTGCAGCTGCTCGACGGCGACACGTGGAACTACAGATTCTCAGCGGCACACCCCGGTATCTCCGATACGCTCCCCGGTCGCGAACCGCTCGCCGTGCCCGTGGCGCCTGCCGTCAGGGCGTGTGGATGCGCTGCAGAACCAGGGTGACCTCAGCGAGGGCGTAGCCCCGCAGTGGCGGATAGCCATGCAGGACGAGACCGACGATGGCCCCGTCGGCTTCCGGCGGGGAGAGCAGGTCCTCGTCAGCCGCAACGACCACGCACGCGGGCTCCTCAACGGCACCACAGCGATCGTCACCGCCCTGCACCCCGACGGCGTGACGGTGCAGACCGCCAGCGGACGGGAGGTCCGCGTCGACCAGGGGTGGCTCCGAGAAGGGCGGCTCGATCACGGCTACGCCATGACGTTGCACAAGGCGCAGGGCCGAACGGTCCACACCGCCCTCGTCGTCGGCAGTGACACCCTGTCGGCTCAGGCCGGTTACGTCGGACTCAGCCGCGGCACGCACGCCAACCAACTGTTCGTCAGCACCCGCGACCTCCACGACCTGACCACCGACTGCGGTGGCGCCGTCGGACACCGGCCGTCGCTGCCGTCCACGCGACCTGCACTGCTCAGCCGCGACAGCAGGCAGCGCCTGGCGCTGGAGCAGCTGCGACGCGGGGACAGGCCGGCTGGTCTTGTCCACAACTCCCGCGCGGCCGGCCCCGCAGCGCCGAGGGCGTCATAGGCAGGACGGGGAGGTGAGAGATGGCCAGCATTCGCCGGCGCGGTGACGTCGGGGCCTACCAGGTGCGCTACCGCGATCCCGACGGCAACGAGCGGTCGCAGAGCTTCCGTCGCAAGGGTGACGCCGACCGCTTCGCCACGCTCACCGAAGCCGACAAGCTCCGCGGCACCTACGTCGACCCCTCGGCAGGGCGGATCAGCCTGCGAGCGTTCGCCGAGCAGTGGCTCGCCGCCCAGACCTTCGACGAGTCGACGCGCATCGCGACCGAGCTGCGGATCCGCCTGCACATCACGCCCCACCTGGGAGACCGCCCGATCGCGTCCATCAAGCCCTCAGACATCCAGGGGTGGCTGCGCCTGCTGCAGCGCAAGCTGGCGCCTCGCTACGTCCGCGTCATCCACGCCAACCTCTCGGCGCTGTTCAACTCCGCCATCGACGACGAGCGCCTCAGCAAGAACCCGTGCAGCGCCGCGTCCGTGAGGCTGCCCGCCCTGGACGAGGGGCGTGTTCAGCCCTGGACCAGCGAGCAGGTCAAAGCGCTCAAGGCGGCGTTGCCCGCCAGGTACCGGCTGCTGGCAACCCTGGCGGCCGGGTGTGGCCTCCGCCAGGGCGAGCTGTTTGCCCTGGGCGTCGAGGACATCGACCTCAAGACCGAGGTCGTGCACGTCCGGCGGCAGGTCAAGCTCCTGGGAGCGCATCAGGTCTTCGCTCCGCCCAAGGGACGCAAGACCCGCGACGTGCCGCTGCCAGAACGGGTCGCCCTGGCAGTGACGGCCTACCTGGAGGACTACCCGGCTAGGACGGTCGGCCTGCCCTGGCAGAGCGCAGACGGCGCTACCCGAGAGGTCCCGCTGCTCATGTCGTCCAGGGAGTCCGGCGCACTCAACCGCAACTACATCAACCGCCACATCTGGAAGCCGGCGCTCGTCGAGGCGGGGATGCTGCCGACCCGGCAGAACGGGATGCACGCGCTCCGGCACTTCTACGCCAGCGTGCTGCTGGACGCCGGTGAGAGCGTCCGCGCCCTCGCGAGCTACCTCGGGCATGCCGACCCCGGCTTCACCCTGCGGGTCTACACGCACCTGATGCCCGCCAGTGAGGAGCGCACACGGCGCGCGATCGACCGCGTGCTGGAGTGAGCGTCAGAGATCGAGCCGGCGAATCGTCGACCGGCCTACCGCGTAGAGCAGCGGCCCTGGCTCCGCGCAGGCGGCCGTGATCTCAGCAAGCCGGGCGAGGAAGTGCCCAGCCATCTCCGGTGACCTGAGGTTGCCGCTGCTCAGGCAGAAGGCGCGGACCCGGCTGTCCAGCACCGCCGCCCGCTCGACTTCCCGGTAGCGGATCCGCTGGTCCTTCATGAAGACGACCCAGCCGCGCTCGCCCGCGAGTCGAAGCCACTGCGGGTCCTCGATCCTCTCGTCGGCGGGGGAGCCGTAGACGTCGACGAGGGTCTGCAGGCGCAAGCCGGCGGCACGCAGGATGCGCGGGACCTGCACACTGCCGAGGCTGCGGTCGAGCAGGAGGTCGGGCAACCCAGGCGGGTGCCCGACCGTTGAGGTCATGCCGCGTGGGGCATCGCGACCCGAACGGCGTCCTCCAGCTGCTCCAACGGGACGCGGTACTCCTCGGCAACGACGTTCAGGGCCTCCCCGGCCCGGAACATCTCCAACGCGTCCTGGACCCGGGCCCCACCGCGCTCGAAGATCGGCTGTCCGAAGCCCCGGGAGGGGTCGACGACGACGTCGGCGACCTCGTAGCCAGGAAGATGCAGCAGCTGAGCCCAGCCTGCGCTGTCGAACTCGATGCGCTTCAGGTATTGCTGCATCACCTCGACGAAGACCCGCTGGCCGCTCCTGACGACGACCAGGTTGCGCAGTGCCGATGCGGTCTCGTCGTCCGCGCTGTCGGCGAAGTCGTAGAGGACCTCTGCTCCATCGGTGTAGAGGCGCTTGCTGGCCAACGCGTGGTTGAGCCCGAACTGGCGGTCCAGCTCGCTGAGCGCCGGCCGGATGCGCTGCAGCGGCACCCCGGAGCGCCGCATCCCAGCCAGGACCAAGCCCTCCGCGAGCCCGACGAAGGGCACCAGCGGTCCCCGCAGCCCGGGTGGCTTCTGCACCGTCGTCAGGATGGGCTCGCCGACGACGTCGGCCGCCGCCACCCGCTGCTTGCGATAGCCGCGAGCCCAGCTGTGCAGCGTGGAGCTCGGGACGCCCAGGAACTGCGACGCCTCGGCGAGCGTGTAGAGCGGTGCCGTGAAGCGATCCGGGACGCCGAAGGCGTCGAGCAGTGCGGTCATCTGGGCCTCCCTCCTCGCAGCACCTGGGCGCCATCTTCGCGCAGCTGGCAGGGCTGCGTCCGGCGTGGGAGCGGCGTGTTGACCATGGCATCCCGCTCCAACAGCGCATGCCGGGAACGCGGCGAGGCCGCCGGACCCAGCAGGGTCCGGCGGCCTCGTTGTCCATCCTCCTGTGGCCAAAATGTGGCCAACGGAGCCTCTGCGCGCTAAAACCGCAGGTCAGAGGGGGTGTGCCTCAGATGTCGTAGTAGAGGTCGAACTCGTACGGGTGCGGACGAAGCCGCAGCGCGCCGATCTCGATCTCGCGCTTGTAGGCGATCCACGTCTCGATCAGGTCGGGGGTGAACACGCCCCCCTCGAGCAGGTAGTCGTGGTCGGCCTCGAGCGCGTCGAGCACGGCGTCCAGCGACGCCGGGACCTGGGCGACGTCGGCGAGCTCGTCCGGCGGCAGCTCGTAGAGGTCCTTGTCGACGGGGGTCGGCGGCTCGATCTTGTTCTTGATGCCGTCCAGGCCGGCCATCAGCATGGCGGAGAAAGCCAGGTAGGGGTTGCTGGACGGGTCGGGGCAGCGGAACTCCAGGCGCTTGGCCTTGGGGTTGGAGCCGGTGATCGGGATGCGGATGCAGGCCGAGCGGTTGCGCTGGCTGTAGACCAGGTTCACCGGCGCCTCGAAGCCGGGCACCAGGCGGTGGTAGCTGTTGACGGTCGGGTTGGTGAAGGCCAGCAGCGACGGGGCGTGGTGCAGCAGCCCGCCGATGTAGTAGCGGGCCATGTCCGACAGGCCGGCATAGCCGACCTCGTCGTAGAACAGCGGCGCGCCGTCGTTCCACAACGACATGTGGCAGTGCATGCCGGAGCCGTTGTCGCCCATGACCGGCTTGGGCATGAAGGTGACGGTCTTGCCGGCGGCGTGCGCGGTGTTCTTGATGATGTACTTGAACAGCATCAGGTTGTCGGCACTCTCCAGGAGACCACCGAACCTGTAGTTGATCTCAGCCTGACCGGCCGAGCCCACCTCGTGGTGGCCGCGCTCGACGATCATGCCGGCCTCTTCGAGCTTGACGGCCATCTCGTCGCGCAGGTCGGCGTAGTGGTCGGTGGGCGAGACCGGGAAGTAGCCGCCCTTGGTGCGCGGCTTGTAGCCCAGGTTGCCGCCGACGTCCTCACGCCCGGTGTTCCAGGCGGCCGCCTCGGCATCGATGTGGACGTAGGTGCCCTCGGGCTGGGAGGCGAAGCGGATCGAGTCGAAGATGTAGAACTCGGCCTCGGCCCCGAAGAAGGCGGTGTCGGCGATGCCGGTGCCCTTGAGGTAGGCCTCCGCCTTCTTGGCGATGTTGCGGGGGTCGCGCGAGTACGCCTCGCCGGTGAGCGGGTCGTGGATGAAGAAGTTGATGATCAGGGTCTTGCGGGTGCGGAAGGGGTCCAGGCGCGCCGTGGTGGGATCCGGCAGCAGCAGCATGTCCGACTCGTGGATCTCCTGGAAGCCACGGATCGACGAGCCGTCGAACCCCAGTCCGTCGGTGAACACGTCCTCGGTGAAGGAGCCCACGGGCACGGTGAAGTGCTGCATCACGCCGGGCAGGTCGCAGAAGCGCACGTCGACCATCTCGACGGCTTCCTTCTTCAGGTAGGTCAGGACTTCGTCGGCGCTGGTGAACAAGGACGTCCTCCGGAGGAGTCGGAAGGCACGACCGACACGGCCGTGCCGGGTGCACGGCCTTGACCTTATCCAGGTGGCATGACTGCCCCGTGTCCCGAGTGTTTCTCCGCGGTTACACAGCGGGCGGCGTGCCGAGGTCGGCACTAACCTGGGGACGTGGCGCGATGGAGCGAGACCTGGCTCAGCGGCATGGCCTCGACGGGCCTGCAGAGCGACCGTACCGACGACTGGCGCGGACGGCGACTGGGCCTGGAGCGCGGCCGGATCGCCGGGGTCGGTCCGCGCCTGGGCGCCTTCGCGGTCGACTCGCTCGGCTCCGGGCTCGTGGCGGCGCTGTTCGTGCCGGACGCCTACGACCCCCGGCGCGGCGTGGTGGGCATGGCGGTGCTGGCCGTGGCCTACATCGTGCTGCTGCTGCTCACCGGGCAGACCTTCGGCATGCGGCTGCTGGGCGTCCGCGTCGTGCCGGTGCCCGTGCCCACCGAAGATCGTGATGCGGCGCGCGCGCCGAGCGTGCTGTCGGTGCTGATCCGCACCGCGCTGCTGCTGCTGCTGGTGCCGGCCCTGATCACCGACCGCGACGGGCGCGGGCTGCACGACAAGGCGGCCGGCACCGCGGTGGTGCGGCGCCCGGGAGAGCGGTCGTTCGCGGCGGACGAGCAGCTCTAGCGGCGCGGCACCCGGGTCGGCATGGGGCCCTTCGGCACCGGCATCACGGGCGGCGCGATCGCCTTGAGCTTGCGGTCGAGCTCGTTGACCTGCTTGCCCTTGATGTTCTTCGGCAGCTTCAGGAAGTGCTTCTCCAGCCCGCGCAGCGCGACCTGGTTCTCGCCGTCGCCGACGGTGAGGTCGTAGACGGGGGTGTCGCCGACCAGCCGGGTGAGCTTCTTGCGCTCGACGACGATGAGGTTGCGGGTGCGGTTGGCCGCCCCCTCGGCCACCAGCACGATGCCGGCCGTGCCCAGCACGCGATGGACGAGGTCCTGCTCGCGGGTGAACCCGACGGCAGGGGTGACCCGCCAGTCGCCGCGCATGTTCGACAGCACCGCCGCGGCCGCGCCGAGCTGGCCCTCGACCTGGGAGAAGGCCGTGGACTGCACGCGACGGCCGAACACGAACGCCGTCACGACCAGCGCCAGCAGGAAGCCCAGGATGCCGACGTAGACCGGGTGGCCGAGGACGAAGCCGATCGCCAGCACCAGCGCGAACGTGCCGAAGAAGGCCGCGAGGACCAGCGGCAGCACCTTCGGGTCGCTCTGGCGGGTGACCGTGAAGGCCTGCCGGATCTGCTTCAGACGTGCGCCCCGAGGCAGCTTCTGCTTCGCCGGCTTGCCGTCCTTGCCCTTGGTGGCGGTCGGCTTGCCTCGACCAGGGGCGCCCTTCGCGGGGGCAGCGGACGAGGACTTCCTGCGCAGGGCCATGGCCCCAGGATAGGGGGCGGCTGCTGCGCTCAGCCGCGCGTCTCGCGCTCGGCCCGCCGCGCCGCCCGGGCCTGCTCCTGCTCGATCTGCAGGGCCGCGGCCTGCTCCAGGGTGGGGGCGGTGCCACCCATCGAGGCGGGGATCCACCAGGTGTCCTGCGGCGTACGGGGACCGCCGGCGTAGGTCGTGCGCGCCGTCTCCAGCAGGGCCTGCATCCTGCGCTTGAGCTCTGCGGTGACCGCCGTCGGGTCGTCGCCCGGCGACGGGGTCAGGGGCTCGCCCAGGATGATTCGCAGCGGCGTGCCGCGGGTGAGGTCGCGCGGGCGTCCCTTGGTCATGATCCGCTGGCTGCCCCACACGACGCACGGCAGGATCGGGACCCCGGCCTCCAGCGCCATCCGGGCGGCCCCGGTCTTGAACTCCTTGAGCTCGAACGACTGCGAGATCGTCGCCTCGGGGAACACCCCCACGATGTCGCCGCGTCCGAGGGTCTCCAGCGCGGTCAGGTAGGAGGCGTTGGCGGCGCCCGAGCGGTCGACCGGGATGTGCTTCATGCCCCGCATCAGCGGCCCGGAGATCTTGTGGTCGAAGACTTCCTTCTTGGCCATGAAGCGCACCAGGCGTCCGCCCCGCCGGGCGGCGAGGCCGGCGAAGGTGAAGTCGAGGTAGCCGACGTGGTTGATCGCCATCACCGCGCCACCGGTCGCAGGGACGTGCTCGGTGCCCGTGACGTCGAAGCGGATGCCGAGGCCCCGGAAGACGGCCCGGGCGAGGGCGATGACGGGCGTGTACGTCGGCTCCATGCGCCGCAACCTAGCGTGGCGGCCGGGCCCAGCCGGTCCTGGGCACCGTGATCAGTGGCCGGTGCCGTCCAGGGGATAGTCCGGGAAGTGCGCCGCGGGCATCGCGTGCCGGACGACGCTGTCGTGCAGCGCGGTCTCGGCCTCGGTGCGGGCCCGGCCCAGGGCGGCGTCGCGGGACATGCCGGCCCAGGCGTTGCGGCGGGCAGCGCCCTGACCCCCGTGCGGCAGGGCGATCATGAAGATGTTGCGGGCGAGCGTGGTGCTCCGGTGCAGCGTGCTGCGTCCTGACATGACTTCCTCCAGCGGGCTCGCGCAGAGCCTCTGCGAGGAGTGTGTCAGAAGTGTGACGTGATCGTGAACAGTAAAAGGTGTGTACCTGGCCACACGATGGGTAACCGGTCGGGCCGGTCTCACCCAGCGGGCCTCAGGACGAGCGGGCGGCGTCCTGGCGCGCGCGCGCCTGCGCGTACAGACGGCCGGCGCGGTAGGAGGAGCGGACCAGCGGGCCGGACAGGACGCCCGCGAACCCGATCTCCTCCGCCTCCTGCGCCAGCTCGACGAACTCCTCCGGTCGCACCCAGCGCTCGACGGGATGGTGCCGCGGCGACGGCCGCAGGTACTGGGTGACGGTGAGCAGGTCGCAGCCCGCGTCGTGCAGGTCCTGCAACGCTTCGCTGATCTCTGCGCGGTCCTCGCCCATGCCCAGGATCAGGTTGCTCTTGGTGACCAGGCCGGCGTCGCGCGCGGCCGTCAGCACGCCGAGCGAGCGGTCGTAGCGGAAGCCGGGGCGGATGCGCTTGAAGATCCGCGGCACCGTCTCGACGTTGTGCGCCAGCACCTCCGGACGGGCGGCGAACACCTGCGCGAGCAGGTCCGGGTCGCCGTTGAAGTCGGGGATGAGGAGCTCGACCCCGGTGTCGGGCAGGGCGGCGTGGATCTGCCGCACCGTCTCGGCGTACAGCCACGCGCCACCGTCGGGCAGGTCGTCGCGCGCGACGCCTGTGACGGTCGCGTAGCGCAGGCCCATCGTGACGACGGACTCGGCCACGCGCCGGGGCTCGTCGGTGTCGTAGTCGGCGGGCTTGCCGGTGTCGATGTTGCAGAAGTCGCAGCGCCGCGTGCACTGGTCGCCGCCGATGAGGAAGGTGGCCTCGCGGTCCTCCCAGCACTCGAAGATGTTCGGGCAGCCGGCCGACTCGCACACGGTGTGCAGCCCCTCGGTGCGCACCAACGACTTCAGTGCCGTGTACTCAGGGCCCATCACTGCGCGGGTCTTGATCCAGAACGGTTTCTTCTCGATCGGGGTCTGCGCGTTGCGGACCTCCAGCCGCAGCAGCTTGCGTCCGTCAGGGGCGGCGGTCTGCGGCGTGGTCACACCTGAACGTAACCGGCTGGCCGACGCAGGACTTCCCCGAGCGCGGGCCGGCCGGCGGTGGGTCGGCCTGCCCGCTACGGTCGCCGCATGGACCTGCGCATCTTCACCGAGCCCCAGCAGGGCGCCACCTACGACGACCTGCTCGCTGTCGCCCGCACCGCCGAGAGCGCCGGGTTCGACGCGTTCTTCCGCTCCGACCACTACCTGACGATGGGCGGCGACGGCCTGCCCGGCCCGACCGACGCCTGGATCACCCTGGCCGGGCTGGCCCGCGACACCGCGACCATCCGGCTCGGCACGATGGTGACGGCGGCGACCTTCCGGCTGCCCGGCCCGCTCGCGATCGCCGTCGCCCAGGTCGACCAGATGAGCGGCGGGCGCGTCGAGCTGGGTCTGGGCACGGGGTGGTACGAGCAGGAGCACACCGCCTACGGCATCGCCTTCCCGCCGCTGGCGGAGCGCTTCGACCGCTTCGAGGAGCAGCTGCAGGTCATCACCGGCCTGTGGGACGCCGACGGACTGTTCAGCTTCGACGGTGAGCACTACACGCTGGCCGACTCGCCGGCGCTGCCCAAGCTCGACCGGCGGCCTCCGGTGATCGTCGGGGGCGGCGGGAAGAAGCGCACACCGCGCCTGGCAGCCACCTACGCCGACGAGTTCAACCTGCCGTTCGCCTCCGTCGAGGACACTGCCGCGCAGTTCGGACGGGTCCGGCAGGCGTGCGCGCAGACCGGTCGCGACCTGGTGCTGTCGGCCTGCCAGATCGTGGTGTGCGGGGCGGACGAGGCGGCCGTCGGGCGTCGCGCCGCTGCGGTCGGACGGGAGCCGGGCGAGCTGCGGACGAACGGACTGGCCGGGACGCCCGCAGAGCTGGTGGACAAGATCGGCCGGTTCGCCGAGGCCGGCGCCACCCGGCTCTATCTGCAGGTGATGGACCTGTCAGACCTGGACCACCTGGAGCTGATCGCGTCCGAGGTCCTGCCGCAGGTGCGCTGAGCAGCGCGCCAGTGCTCACGGGTGGGGGACCCAGCCGTCGAGCAGCTTGGCGGTCAGCCGCTCGATCGTGCGCGGACGGTTCTGCGGCAGGACGTTGCCGACGCGAAAGACGATCGCGTACCGGTTCGTGCGGTTCAGGGCGGCGAAGGCCGCCGCGGCGAGCGGCTCACCGTCCAGCGCGCTCTGCAGGTCGGCCGGCACGACGAAGTCGGCCGAGCCCGCGTAGGCGCGCGCCCACCGGCCGTCGGCCCGGGCGGCCTCGACCGTCGCGAGCCCCGCCGGCCGCATCCGCCCCTGCGCGGTCAGCCGCTCGACCGTGGCGACGTTGACCTTGGACCAGATGCTCTTGGGGCCGCGACGGGTGAAGCGCTGGAGGGAGGCACGCTCGTCCAGCCGGGCCTTCTGGCTGTCGATCCAGCCGTGGCACAGCCCGGTCTCGACGGCTTGGGCGTAGGTGGGCGTCGCGAGGTCGGAGCCCTTCTTGGCCAGCAACAGCAGCACCCCGGGGGAGGTGGCCCCGTGCTCGGTGAGCCAGGCGTCCCAGGCGCCGTCGTCGGGCAGCAGCAGCCGGGACAGGTCCATGGCGGCCACGCGGGCAGACAATCACACCGGCGGCGGGCTCTGCTGGCGCGCAGCGGTGGCGTCCGGTGCCGCCCACCGCTGCAGGTGCACCTGCTCACCACGCACCCGACCGGTCGGCGCGAAGCCGGTCAGCTCATACGGTCCGGGTTCGCTGGTCCAGGCCGTCACGCGCTCGAAGCGGCTGGTGATCGCCCGGAGCAGCGCGCGGGTGGCCGTGCTGCCGGGGCGGGTGACCAGGACGCCGACGTGCAGCAGCCCCGGGACGACCGCGCCGGCACCGTCGCCGACCGGTTCGCCAGCGTCGTCGGCCCGGCCGAACTCGGCCAGCAGCACGCCCTCGGCGCGCCCGTCCTGCTCGGCGACGAGCAGCAGCGCCCGCGGCGAGCGCAGCCGTTGCCGGAACGCCTGGGCGACGGCGCCCCCGGAACGCTCGCCCTGGCGGGCCAGCGCGTCCTGCCACAGGCCGAGCGCGACGTCCTCGTCCAGCGACGTGCCGGGGCGGACGCTCAGCACGCCGTCGCGGCGCCGGCCACCGACGACGCGGGAGCGGTCGACAGCGCAGGCAGCCGGTGCTCGAGCAGCGGCACGATCTCGGCCACGGCGACGTGCCGGTCGAGCTCTCGGCTCAACGAGGTCACCGTGACGTCGGTGAGCCCGCACGGCACGATGGCGTCGTAGGCCGACAGGTCGGGGTCGGCGTTGAGCGCGAACCCGTGCATGGTGACGCCGCGCGCGACCCGGATCCCGACGGCGGCGACCTTGCGGGCACCGTCGGGCGTCCAGACGCCGCTGCGCCCCGGGACGCGGCCGGTGGTCAGGCCGAGCTCGGCGCAGGCCTCGATGAGGATCTGCTCGATTGCGCGGACGTAGGCCACGACGTCGACCGGGTCGCCCAGCCGCACGATCGGATAGCCGGTGAGCTGCCCGGGGCCGTGCCAGGTGATCTTGCCGCCCCGGTCGACCTCGACGACCGGCGTGCCGTCGGTCGGACGCTCCCACGGCTCGGTGCGCTTGCCGGCCGTGAACACCGGCTCGTGCTCGAGCAGCAGCGTGCGGTCCTCGTCGCCCGCGACGACCCGGGCGTGCGCCGACCGCTGCAGGTCCCAGCCCTGCAGGTACGGCACCAGCCCCTGGATCCGACGGATCTGCACGCCGCCACGCTACGCGCCGGGGCAGGTGCGGCTCGCTACTGTGCGTGCGCATGCGTAACAGTCCCCGGCTCTGGGCCGGTCTCGTCGTGCTGTTCTGGATCGCCGTCGTCGGCGGCCTGGCGGGTCCGGTGACCGGCAGGCTGGCCGAGGTCGCGACCAACGACAACGCCTCCTTCCTGCCGGACAGCGCCGAGTCGACCCGTGCGATCGCCCTGGAGGCCGGCTTCGGCGACGCAGACGTGCTGCCGACCGTCGTCGTCTACGAGCGCGCGTCGGGGATCACCGCGGCCGATCTCGCCGCCGTGAACGCCGACGCCCGGAAGATCGAGGCCCTGGACGGGCTGCGCGGGAAGGTGTCGCCGCCGGTCCCGTCGCCGGACGGGCAGGCGGTGCAGCTGTTCGTCCCGGTGGACGGCGCCGACTTCGACCGGGCGCCCGCGGTCATCGACGCGATCCGCGGCGCCGTCAGCCCGGCGAACGAGCTGGACGCCTACGTCACCGGCGTCGGCGGGATCACCGCCGACCTGTTCGAGGTGTTCGGCGCCATCGACGGGGTGCTGGTGTTCGCCACCGCCGGGGTCGTGATCCTGATCCTGCTGGTGGTCTACCGCAGCCCGGTGCTGTGGATGGTGCCGCTGTTCTCGGTCGCGCTGGCCTTCACCCTCGCCGCCGGTCTGATCTATGCCCTGGCCAAGGGCGGCGTCCTCGCCCTGAACGGACAGAGCCAGGGCATCCTCACCGTGCTCGTGTTCGGGGCGGGTACCGACTACGCGCTGCTGCTGATCGCCCGCTACCGCGAAGAGCTGCACGAGTTCGACCGGCCCTGGGACGCGATGAAGGTCGCGCTGCGAGGCGCCGTCCCGGCGATCCTGGCCTCGGGCGCCACCGTCATCCTGGGGCTGCTCTGCCTGCTGGCGTCGGAGCTGAACAGCACCCGGAGCCTCGGCCCGGTGAGCGCGCTCGGCATCCTCGGCGCGCTGGCGGCGATGACGACCCTGCTGCCGGCGGTGCTGGTGCTGGCCGGGCGGCGGATCTTCTGGCCGCGCATCCCTCGTCCGGACCACGAGGTCGAGCGCGAGCACGGCGTCTGGTCCAAGGTCTCCGCCGGGGTCGGACGTCGGCCGCAGCGCTACGCCGTCGTGACGCTGGTGCTGCTCGGCGTGCTGGGGGTCTATGCGACGCAGCTGCGGGCCGACGGGCTCGGCCAGCAGGACAGCTTCACCAAGCAGGTCGAGTCGGTCACCGGTGCCGAGGTCATCGCAGCCCACTATCCGGCCGGCTCGGGGCTGCCGCTGAAGATCTTCACCGACGTCGCCCTGCTCGAGCCGGTGCGCGCGATCGTGGCGGGCGACCGGGACGTCGCGGAGGTGACCCCGCTGACGGCCCCGGGCGGCACGGCGCCGGTGGTGTCCGACGGCAAGGTGCTGCTCAGCGCGACGCTGGCGGTCGCCGGCGACGGAGCCCGGGCGCAGGCGGTGGTGCGACGCCTGCGGACCGAGATCGACGCCGCCGACCCGCAGGCGCTGGTCGGCGGGTTCACCGCCGTGAACCTGGACGTGCAGGACGCCTCCAAGCGCGACAACGTCGTGATCATCCCGCTCGTGCTGCTGGTGATCCTGCTGGTGCTGGGTGGCCTGCTGCGCTCGGTCGTCGCGTCGTTGATGCTCGTCGCGACGGTCGTGCTGTCCTTTCTCGCCACCCTCGGGGTCTGCGCGTTCTTCTTCAACGAGGTGTTCGGCTTCGCCGGCGCGGACCCGGCGTTCCCGCTGTTCGCGTTCGTGTTCCTCGTCGCGCTGGGGATCGACTACAACATCTTCCTCATGACGCGCGTGCGCGAGGAGACGGTGCGGCGGGGGACGCGCGAGGGCGTGCTGAAGGGGCTCGCGGTCACCGGTGGCGTCATCACCAGCGCCGGCGTCGTGCTCGCCGCGACGTTCGGGGTGCTCGGGGTGCTGCCGCTGGTGTTCCTGGCCGAGCTCGGGTTCGCTGTGGCGTTCGGCGTCCTGCTGGACACGCTCATCGTGCGGTCGCTGCTCGTGCCCTCGCTGACGCTGCTGCTGGGGGACCGCATCTGGTGGCCGTCGCCGCTGCGGCACGGGTCGGGGCCGCAGCAGGGACGGGTGGACGCCGTCCCGCTCGAGGTCGTCGACGCGCCCCGCTGACGCCCCCTGCTGGCTCGGCGCTCACCCGGCGGGGAAGTCCTGCAGGACGGCGTCGGCGGCGCGGCGTCCGGAGACCAGCGCGCCCTGGATGGACGACGAGTCGCGATGGTCGCCGCACACGTACAGCCCGCGCTCGAGCCGGACGTCACGCCGGAAGCGCCCCATCGGCGGGTCCATCGCCGGTAGCGCGTAAGTGATGTCGTACCGGGCGACGTGCTCCCAGCGGGCGGTGTCGACCCCGTAGAGCCGGGCCAGATGAGCGCGGACGGCGGCTTCGTCGGCGCCGCCACCGACGACCGAGCTGCTGACCAGGTGCCGGCCGGGGGCGTACGACGGCGCGGCCTGGGTGAGCACGACCGAGTTGGCCACCGGTCCGCCGTTCTCCCCGTCCAGGACGATGGCCGGCGCGTCGACCGGCGGCTCCGGGGCCAGGTGGTAGTCGGTGGTGACGCGTCGACCGGCGGGCACGTCCAGTCCGGGCAGCAGTGCGCCGGCCTGCGGGGCGGCGGTGGCGACCACGACCGCATCGGCGGCGATCCGCTCGCCGCCGACGATGACCTGGCCGGCGAGGACCGCGTCGACGCGGGTGAGCAGGCGGACCTCGGTGCCCTGCGCGAGCTGCACCGGGATCGCGCCCATGCCGGCCGCGGGGACGCACTGGGTGCCGCGGGCGAACGAGCGCCACACCAGGTCGAAGAACCGGCTGGAGGTCGACAGGTCGGTCTCCAGCAGCACCCCGGACAGGAACGGACGCAGGAACCGGTCGACGACGGTGTCGGACAGGCCGCGGTCGCGCAGCGCCTGGCGCGTCGTCGTCTCCGGACGGGCCAGCAGGGTGTCGGGGGAGCGCAGCGCCGCTTGCGCGAACAGCGCGGCGATCAGGGCCTTGTCCTTGACGCTGCCGATCGGGGAAAGGGCGGTGCCGGCCAGCCAGGTCGGTGCGCGACGGGGGTCGCCCACCCGGTGCAGTCGGTCGCCGACGCGCACCAGGGCCCCGGTGGTGAAGGACCGCAGCCCCAGCGCGTCGTGGTCGAGCACCCGCTGCGCCTCGGGATAGCCGGTGTTGTGCACCTGGAAGCCGCGGTCCAGCAGCAGTCCGTCGACGACGTCGGTCCGCACGCGGCCGCCGACGGCGTCGGCGGCCTCCAGCACCAGCACCTCGCGTCCGGCCCCTCGCAGGCGCCGCGCGCAGGCCAGCCCGGCGAGCCCGGCTCCGACGACGACGACCTGGGGCATCGGCGCAGCCTAGTGGCGGGGCGGAGCCAGGAACTGGCTGTGGACAACTCGCACGGGCCCTCGTGCGCTGGCAGATTTCCGGTCGTGGACGACGCCTGGGCTCCGGAGGGATTCACGGCCGAGCAGCTGCTCGGCTTCGGCGCCACCGGGGAGGTGTGGCGGGGCCGCGACCTCGCCCGCGGCGACCGGGTGGCCCTCACGCGGCTGCACTCCGGAGCGACGCCCGAGGCGCTGCAGCTGCTGCAGGCCGACCTGGCCTCGGCCCCGGCCGTCACGCACCTGCTGCCGGTGCGCGCCGTCGGTCGCGCGCTGGACGGCGGCCTGGTGGTGGTCTGCGAGCTCGCCCGAGGGGGGTCGCTCGCGGCCCTGATCGCCCGGCGGGGGCGGCTCGCGGCGGGCGAGGTCGCCACCGTCGCCGTGCCGCTGGCAGAGACGCTGGCAGCGCTGCATGCCCTCGGGCTGGTGCACGGAGGGGTCGGCGCCTCGGCGGTGCTGTTCGACGCTGTGGGTCGACCGCTGCTGGCCGATCTGGGGCGGGCGCGGCTGCAGCCGGACCGGCGACCGACCGCCGCCGACGACGTCCAGGCCCTGGTCGAGCTGTGCCACCGCCTGCTGGGTTCTCCCGACACCGGGGCGTCGGACGGCGGACGTGCGGACGAGGCCGACGCCCGGCTGCGGGCAGCTCTCGGCGGCACCCGCTCGACGGCGCCCGGTGCTGCCGCGCTGGCGGTGCGGCTGCGGACCGCGGCGGAGTTCGTCCCGGTCCACCTGGACGGCCCGGGGCCGGGGCTCCGCACGGCGCGGTCGTGGTCGGCGAGCACGGTCCGGGCGCCTCGGGTACGCCGGCACGTCCCGTCCCCGTCGCGCGCGGTCGTGACCGCGGGGGTGGTCACCTGCCTCGTCCTGCTGGCCGGGGCCGGCGGGTGGCTGTCCGGCCGCGGCGGCGTCCCGGTCGCCGCGCCGAGCGGCGTGGCGAGCGGCGTGGCTCCCGACCTTGCCGCGCTCCGCACCGCCCTCGTCATGCTGGACCGGCGCCGCGAGCGGGCCTTCGCCGAGAGCGACGTCGACGGCCTCGCTCAGGTCTGGGCCGACGGGTCCTCCGGAGGGCTCGCGGACCAGGCGCTGCTGAGCAGTCTGTCCGGGCAGGGCCGTTCCGCCGCAGGAGTCCGCCACGAGATCGACCGGGTCGAGGTGTTGAACCGGCAGCCGGCGTCGGCCCGGCTGCGGGTGGTGCAGGCGCTCGCGGGCTACGAGGTGCGTGGTCCGGCCGGGGTCGACGTCGTGGTGCCGCGCACCCCCTCGCTCGGTCTGGCTGGTCGACCTGGCGCGGACCGAGCAGGGCTGGCGGCTCGCCGACGTCCAGATGCTGTGACGGCGGTGGCCCGGGGGGTCAGAACCGTCGCGCACGACGTGGGTGGGCATGGGGGCTTTCTCTGCTCAGGGGACGGTCGGCGCCTGCGCGCGGGCCACGGCGCGCACCGTGACAGCGCCGGACCGACCTGGCACGCGCAGCGGCAGCGTGACGCTCCGGACGGCGGTCACGACCGCGGTCCGTCCGTCGAGGCTGACGGACAGGGTGAGCGTCGGCTGCTGACCGCGCACGACCGCCTGGTAGGCCGCGACCCGGGTGCGGGCCTCGGGCAGACTCAGCGGCAGGACCGCTCCGGTGCCTCCGGTGTAGACCGCCTCGAGGTCGGTGGCCTGGGCGGCGCTCACGGCCGCGCCGTCCGCGGCCGAGGCGACCGCCCGCCGGGCCAGGACGACCGCAGAGACGTCGACGACCACGGCCACGAACACCAGCAGGATCCCGGTGAAACCGATGACGAGCAGCAGCACGGTGCCCTGGTCACCGCGCGGCAGCGGCCTGGACGCCTGGACGCCGCGCCGGGGCGTCCCTGCCGACGTACCGGCCTCACGAGGTCGTCCGGAACCGGTCGACGACCTCGACGTGGCTCGCAGTCACGGGGATGTTCGGCGGGGTGTGCCCGCGGAAGAACGCCCCGAGCACCGGCAGGGCCACCCGATAGCGCACCGTGACGCTCACCTGGCCACCGGGTGCGAGCACGCCGCTGACGTCGCGGAGGCAGTCGACGCAGGCCAGGCCTTGGTCCTTCAGCGCGAGCCGGACGGCGACCTCGGCGCGCTGGCGGGCCGTGACCTGGTCCGGCGCGGTGGCGTAGGCCCGGCCGGCCTGACGAGCGGCCTCGGTCACCCCGAAGGCGGCACGCTGCACCTGGAACGTCGACAGCAGGATGTAGACGAGCGGAATCATCAGAAGGACGGCGAGGTAGGTGAACTCGACGAGAGCGTTGCCGGCGTCGCCGCGCGGACGGCTCACCCCTCCTCCACGGCGTGCCCGCGGACGGTGACGCCGCAGCGGACCTGCGGGCAGCAGCACCAGCGGGAGCGGCCCGGACAGCGTCACTTCCATCGTCCTGAGGCCGTCGACGACGACCACCCGGGCGGTGATCTCGTCCAGGCGCGCAGCGACCCTGGGGGACAGGGCGTCCGACACCACCTCCCGGGCCCGGAGCCGGGCCTGCTCTGGCCCGCGGTCGGCGTTCGCGCCGTAGCGAGCCGCCTCCTGCGCCGCCGCCACGAGCACGTTGCGGGTGTGCAGGGCCACGCCGACCTGCAGGACGAGCAGCAGCAGGAAGACGATGAGCGAGCTGACCAGGGTGAACTCGACGACGCTGTTGCCGGCCTGGCTCGCGGCGCTGCGGCGAAGCGGCGGCCGGCGCCGGCTCAGGAGTCGGGGCCGGAGACCGAGCCCAGCGCGTTGTCCAGGATGTCGAGCAACTTCGGCCCGGCGAACTGCCACAGCACCGTGACGATGCCCGCAGTCATGAGCGTGATGAGCACCCAGCCCGGTACGTCGCCCCGCTCGCGGTCGCCCCCCTCGGCCATCCGGTTCTGGACGGCGATGTAGAGCGCCAGGGGCAGCAGGCTGTGGGGCACGGTTCCTCCAGGATGGCGGTGACTCGGCTGACTTCGACGCGGGCGTCGAGGTCCCTGCCGCAGTGAGGGGGTGGTTGTCAGGAGGGGGAGTCATGACGAGGACAGGAAGGTGAGGCCGTAGAAGCCCGGGAACAGGGCGAACAGCAGGGTCACCGGAAGGACGAGGAAGACCACCGGGACCATCATGGCGATCTCGCGCTTGCCGGCGGACTCCAAGAGCTGCCGCTTCCCCGACTCGCGCACGTCGACGGCCTGCGCGCGCAGCACCTCCGCCAGCGGGGTGCCGCGCTCGACCGCGATCGCGACGCCGTCGACGAAGCGGGCCAACGGGACCAGGCTCGTGCGCCGCGCGACCCCGTCCAGCGCCTGCACCAGCGAGGCGCCGGCACGCGCTTCGGCGAGCGCGCGTCCGAGCTCGCGGCTCAGCTCTCCGGCGGAGATCCGGTGCACGCGCTCCAGCGCGCCGACCGGCCCCTCGCCCGCGGTCACCGCCAGCGCCAGCAGCTCGGCGACGGTCGGGAACTCCTCCAGCATGCGCTGCTCGCGCAGGCGGACCGCCCTGGTCAGCCAGCGGTCGCGCCCCAGCACCCCGCCGACCGTGAAGAGCGCGGCAGAGATCAGGACGGTCAACGGGCTCGGCGCCTTGCCGCTGAGGACCTGCAGCACGGCCAGGCCCAGCGCGGCCGCGAGCCCGAAGCCGCCCCAGACGACCTGCTCGGCGCGGAACTGCTCGACGGTCAGCCCGCTGCCCAAGCTCTCGAGCCGCCTGCGCACACTTCCCAGGCCGCCGACCCAGCGCTCGATGAACTGGGTCGCGTCGGTCAGCACCGGTCGTAGCAGCCGCTCCAGCGTCGGGAACGGGGTGAGCGCGTCGCTGCTCGCCAGCAGCCGGGAAGGCTGTGGTGTGTCGCGGAGGTAGGGAGCGAGCCGGTCGTCCAGCGACGGCCGCCGCATCCACGGAGTTCCCGTGGCCGCCAGGACGAGTCCGGTCCCGGCCGTCAGCCCGAGGGCGACGCCGGCCAAGATGCTCATCGCAGCACCCGACGTTCGGTCGGCAGCCGGGCGATCCGCAGCATCGCGCGGTAGGCGGTGAGGCTGACCACCCCACCGGCCAGCAGGACGAGGGTTCCGGTCGGGGTGTTGTAGGCCGCGACGGCGTCGGGCTGGCTGGACAGCAGCAGCAGGAGCACCCAGGGCGCGCACAGCGCCAGCCGGGCGGCGTTCACCGTCCAGCCCTGTCTGGTCTCGAGCTCGGACCGGGTACGGGCGTCCTCCCGCAGGAACGTGGACAGCGTCCGCAACAGGCGACCGAGGTCCGTGCCCCCTACCTCGCGGGCCATCCGCAGCGACTCCACGACGCGATCGCCGACCGGATCGGACAGGTTCACCTTGAGCGCATCCAGGCTCTCGCCGAAGCGACCGGTGGCCCGGTAGTCGGCCCCGAAGCGTCGGAAGGCAGACCGCAGCTGCTCAGGGCCGCGCACGCCCAGCTGGGTCAGCGCCTCCGGGAGCGAGAGGCCGGCGCGCACGCCGCTGGCCAGGTTGTCGACGGCCTCGGGCCACACCTCGCGCAGCTCCACAGTTCGCTGGCTGCGTCGTCGGCGTACCAGCACGACGGGCAGCAGCGCGCCGAACAGCCCGAACAGCAGCCCGATGACGGGCACCCCTGAGATCCCCAGCACGAAGACACCGACGACCAGACCGAGGCCGGCACTGACGCCCAGCAGCTGCTGCGGCGAGACCCCGCTGATGCCCGCCTGGACGAGCAGCTCGCGCAGCTGCTCCTGTCGGCCGGGCCGAGAGCGCACGGTGGGAACGACGGGGGACGACGTCGAACGCCAGACGAGCAGGCAGCCGAGACCGAACAGCAGACCGAGCAGCGCCCCCATGGACTCAGGCCCGGTCCGGTGCCAGCAGCGGCACCAGGTCGATGTCGGCCCACTCGAACCGCTCGGGGTGCGGTGGCCAACCGTCGGCGCGGACCAGGCGACGGTTCTTGGTGACGAACAGGTCTGCCACCTCGACGACGTCGCCCTCGACCCGCCCGGGCACGGCGACGATCTCGCGGACGCGCCGGTGCCCCGAGCCGTCCTTGGCCGTGTGGACGACGAGGTCGACGCAGCTCGCCACGGTCGGGACGACAAAGGCGTGGCCGACGTTCTCGCCCGCCAGCAGCGGGAGCGTGCACAACTTCACGATCGCCTCGCGGGCGCTGTTGGCATGGATCGAGCACATGCCCGGCAGCCCAGAGTTCAAGGCGATGAGAAGGTCCAGCGCCTCCTCCTGCCGCACCTCCCCGACCAGGATGCGGTCCGGGCGCATGCGCAGCGCTTCCTTGACCAACCGACGCAGCTGGATCTCGCCCGTCCCCTCCAGGTTGGCCTGTCGCGTCTGCATGGCCACGACGTCCGGAAGACCGACCTTCAGCTCGAAGACTTCCTCGCAGGTGATCACCCGCTCCGAGCCGGGGATCGCGCTCGCCAAGCAGTTCAGCAGGGTGGTCTTGCCCGCTTGCGTCCCCCCGGCGACGATGATGTTGAGGCCGGCGATCACGGCCGCTTCCAGGAACGCCGAAGCCTGCGGCGTCAGGGTGCCGAGCCCGACCAGCTCGTCGAGCGAGTTGGCGGACAGCACGAACTTGCGGATGTTCACCGACAGGTGCCGGCGGGTGATGTCGGGGATGACGACGTGCAGCCGGGATCCGTCCGGAAGCATCGCGTCGACGAAAGGGCTGCTCATGTCGATGCGTCGGCCGCTGCTCTTGAGCATCTTCTCGACCAGGTCGCGGACCTGGGCGGCGGTGAGGATGGTGTTCGTCAGCTCCGAGCGTCCGCGCCGGGCGACGAAGACTCTGCCGGGCTCGTTGATCCAGATCTCTTCGATCTCCGGATCGTCCAGATGCCGCTGCAGAGGCCCGAACCCGGCGACGGCGTCGTACACGGCCCGGGCGGCGAGCCTCGGGTCGGCCAGCGGCACCAGCGAGGACGACAGCGAGCGCTCGCCGTAGTCGTTGACGACGTCTTCGACAAGCTGACGCACGCTCAGCTGGTCGGCGACCGGGTCCAGGCCGCGCCGGCGCACCAGCTCGCGCACCTCGGCCTCGACCGTCTCCACCGCCGACACGGAATGTCCCCCAACTCCCACTTGCGCGCCTTGTCCGCGGCACCGTATCGGCAAACGGCGCAGCCCGGGAAGGGCCGGACGGGTGCCTGTGGACAACGCTGGTGGCCCGGCGATGGGCAGGCGGGACGGCCGCACAGGCGTGGGTCCGGTGCGACCAGGTCCGAGCCCTGCGCGCGGGATCAGCCTTGCCGGGCCACCGGCAGCTGCGTGATCCCGTTGATGAGGGAGGACTGCAGCCGGTCGGGCTCACCGACGACCACCAGGCAGGGCAGCTGCTCGAACAGCGTGCGAAACAGCACCTCGATCTCCGCGCTTGGCCAGGTGCGGGCCCAGCCACGGGCGCGGACCGCCGGCCCCGAAGCCCACGTGGGGGTCTGCGCGTCGTCGATCGTCTCCGGCCGCCCGAGCGGGAACGTCGTCCAGACCGGCGACGACGATGACCGCAGAGCGCTTCACCGGCTCACCGCAGGGCGCGTCACCCTCAGGCGGTGGCACATCACCGACGTCCGTTCGCCGTCAGCCGCGGCGAGCACCATAGGCGCCCGCAACGCCAACCCGGCCGTTGTCGAGGAAGACCGCGTCCAGCTCACCGACGTCACGCTGTCCTCGTCGCGAAGCGTGACCGGTAGCCAGCGACACGGCTGACCCTCCCGCGTGCAGCACCAATGTCGAGGAACCAGCAACGCGCGACACCAGGCGACGGGCCTCGCCGGGCAGAGGCGTTGACCAGGCGTTGACTGTCGGCGCTTGCCTGGGGGCATGTATCGCATCGCGCGCGCAGGCGCCGTCGTCCTCGGCGTGCTGCTCGTCGGCGGCACCGGCGTCGCGACGGCCGCGTCCTACCTCGGCTACGACGAGCAGGGGGTCGTCTACGGCTGCTTCCACGTCGACACCGGGGCGCTGCGCATCGACGAGCTCCAGGGCGCGGGCTGCAACGGCGCCGAGCAACCCATCGTCTGGGCCCGCGCCGGCCAGTCGGGTCCGGTCGGCCCGACCGGGCCCCTGGGACCGCCCGGCCCGTCGGGGGCGCCCGGCAGCCCGGGCCCGCAGGGTGAGCAGGGGGCGCAGGGCCCGAACGGGCCACCCGGCCCGTCGGGCCCACCCGGTCCGGTCGGCCCCCCCGGACAGCCCGGTCCGACTGGTCCGACCGGCCCGACCGGCCCGTCGGGCGCACCAGGTCCGCAGGGTCCGGTCGGCTCGCCCGGTCCGGCCGGTCCGCAGGGCAGTCCTGGGCCGCGGGGGCCGGCGGGACCCAGCGGCCCGCAGGGAGACACCGGGCCGGAGGGGCAGCCGGGACCCCAGGGGTCGCCCGGTCCGCAGGGTCCGGTCGGTCCGACCGGGGCTCCCGGCCCGCAGGGCAGTCCTGGGCCGCGGGGGCCGCAAGGACCCACCGGCCCGCAAGGCGACACCGGGCCGCAGGGGCAGCCGGGGCCCGAAGGGTCGCCCGGTCCGCAGGGTCCGGTCGGACCGACCGGGCCGCCCGGGGCCGATGCCCGCTTCCTGGACATCCTGCAGGTCCAGGTGGTCGAGCCGCCGGGCGTGCAGGAGCGCACCGTCTCCTGCCCTGACGACTACCTCGTCGTCTCGGGTGGGGCGCGGGGCAACGGACCCACCGGTACTCAATCCGACGCCGAGGTGATCGAGAGCTACCCCGCGTCGGCGACGAGCTGGACCAGCCGGCTGCGCTTCCCGGGCGAGGCCGAGACCATCTTCCTGGCGATCTGCGTGCGCACCCAGCTCGGCCCGAACTCCGCGACGCCGACTCCGACGCCGTCGCCGGATCCGTCCTTCCCTGCGTCGTCGACCGGGGCGCGCAGACTCAGCCAGCTCGAGGCCGTGCCGCCTGCTCCCGGACCCGCCGCCGCGCCCTCAACCGTCGCGATTCCCGCCTGGGCCGAAGCCGCACCGACCTCCGTGGGTGCGCGCAGCGGGGATGGCCGGCACTGGCTCGCCGGACCCCGCGCGCTGCGCAGCGCCGTCGGCTGGCTGGCTGACGACGACCGCTGGTGGAGGGGATGAGGCGCGCACCGGCAGTCGTCGCCGGGGTGGCCCTGCTCGCGGCCGTCACCGGGGCCGTCCCGGCCCGGGCCGACGCCCCTGTCGAGGGGTGCTTCCGTGAGGGAACCGGCCAGCTGCGCGTGGAGGACCCGACGAGCTGCCGGGGCGACGAGGTGCCCCTCGTCTGGTCGTACGTGGGCGTTCCGGGCAGTCGTGGCCCGCGGGGGGGGCAGGGCTCGGCAGGCCCGACGGGGACGACGGGGCCGAGCGGCGCCGCCGGCGAACGCGGCCCCGCAGGTCCGGCCGGGGCGCCTGGTCCGGCGGGGGAGGAAGGCATGCCGGGTGGTGTCGGCCCCGGGGGGGCGCCGGGCTCGGCCGGCCCGACGGGGCCGACGGGGCCGGGCGGGGCCTCCGGCGAACGCGGCCCCGCAGGTCCGGCCGGGGCGCCGGGTCCGGCGGGCGCTGCGGGTATGGCCGGCCCGCCCGGTGCTGCGGGCCCGGCCGGCCCGGCAGGTCCGGCAGGGCCCCGGGGAGCGGCGGGTCCCTCCGGGGCGCGGGGAGCGGGCGGCCCACCCGGGCCCGTCGGCCCACCCGGACCGGCCGGGCCGGCCGGTCCCAGCGGCCCAGCCGGGGCAGCCGGCGGCCCCGGGCCCGTCGGCGCGGAGGGCGCGACGGGTCCGGCCGGGGACCGCGGCCCGCAAGGCGCCCCCGGGGGGTTCCTCGGCATCGTCCGGACCAGCACGACGATCACGGTGCGCGCCGGCGCGCGCGGCGACGCCAATGCGCTGTGCACGCCCAACGAGCCCGGTACGCCGCCGTTCCGGCTCCTGGGCGGAGGCGTGGAGCTCGAGGGCGAGGGCAGCGACACCGCACGGGTGGTCTCGTTTCCCGCGGGAAACGGCTGGGGCGCTCGGGTGACCACCGCCGAGCCCGGCGTCGAGTTCACAGCGCGTGTCTGGGCGGTCTGCGGCATGATCTGACCGGTGATCTCCACGTGGCCGCCTCCGGTCCGGTCTGTCCGTCTCCCCGAAGCGCGGTCCCGGGCCGACCACCCGCTCGCTGCGGCTCGCCCTGGCCGGCCTGGGCGTCGCGATCCTCGGGTTCGCCCTGGTCGAGCTGGCGCTGTTCGCCGACGAGGGCGGGGCGCCGCTGTGGGCGCTGTCCCTCGTGGTCGCCGAGGGACTCATCTGGGCGGGCACGGGTCTGCTGGCGTGGTCGCGGCGCCCGAGCAACCGGATGGGCCTGCTCCTGGTCCTGACGGGGTGCGCCTTCCTGCTCGGGGCGCTGCCCAACACCGGCGTGCCGGTCATCGCTGCCGCCGGCACGCTGTTCGTCAGCCTGGCGCTGGGTTTCGCGATCCACGTGCTGCTGGCGTTCCCATCCGGCCGGGTGCAGGGTCGGGCGGCGCGGTACACCGTCGCCTACGCCTACGTCTTCGCGGTGCTCGTCCCGCTGCCGGCGGCGCTGCTGACGCCGGGGTCGCCGATCGCGGTCGGCGACGTCCCCTGGGTGACCCGCGTGGGGGAGGTCGTGGAGTCCGCCGGCGGGCTGGCGGCCTTCGCCGTGGCCGCACTGCTCCTGCTGCGGCTGCGCAGCCTCAGCGCGGCGCAGCGGCGGCAGATCGGCGTGCTGCTGGTCTACGGCGCGGTGGCGATCGTCGCGGTGACGTTCGCCGCGCAGCTCCAGCGGTTCTTCGGGCTCGACCCGGTGCTGAAGTTCGTCCTTCAGCTGGCGGCACTGGCCGTCATCCCGGTCACCTTCACCATCGCTCTGCTGCGGGGCGGCTTCGCCCGCGCCGGCGCCGTCGAAGAGCTCGGCACGATGCTGGCCGAGGACACCGCCCCGACCCAGGACGTGCTGGCCAGGGTCCTCGGCGACCCGACCGTCGAGCTGCTGCACTGGCTGCCCTCCGAGCAGACCTGGGTCGACAGCGACGGCCGTCCGCGCAGCCCCGAACGGGCGCAGGGACGCGGGCTGGTCGAGGTCAGCATCGCCGGCGAGCGCGCCGGCGCCCTGACCTACGACGTAGGCCTGCTGCCCGACCCTGACCTCGTCACCGCCGCCGCCCGTCCGGCCGCCCTGGCCCTGCAGGCCGAGCGGCTGCAGGTCGAGCTGCGGCGGTCCCGTTCGCGGCTCGTGGCTGCCGCCGACGCCGAGCGCACGCGGCTGGCGCGCGACCTGCACGACGGCTTGCAGGTGCGCCTGCTGCTGATGGGGATGCGGACCGGCACGCTGGCAGCCACCTCGACCGACCCGGCGGTGCGTCAGGAGGCCGAGGAGCTGCGGCGCGAGCTCGACGCGGCCGCGGGCGAGCTCCGGCGCACCGTCGAGCACCTGCTGCCGGCCGTGCTGGTCGAGCGGGGTCTGGCCGCGGCCGTGGCCGACCTCGTCGACCGGATGCCGATCCCGACGACGCTCTCGCTCGAGGACGTCGACGGCGGGCTTCCCGCCTACGTGGCGGAGACCGCCTGGTACGTCGTGTCGGAGGGGCTGACCAATGCCCTCAAGCACGCCGCGGGCGACTCGGCTCAGCGTGGCCGTGCGGGGGGTCGACGGCGCGCTGGTGGTCGAGGTCGTCGACGACGGCCGGGGCGGGGCGAGCCCCGACGGCGGCGGGCTGCGCGGGCTGCACGACCGGGTCGACGTCCTGTCGGGCCGCCTGACGGTGGAGTCGACCGCGGCCGGGGGCACGCGGCTCGAGGCGGTGCTGCCCCTGGTCCCTGCGGCCCGAGAGGTGCCGCCGACCACCACGACCTCGGCCGGCACTGCCCCGGCGACCCTGACGCTCACCGGCACCCCGACCACACCCTGATGCGGCCCGCCTGATGCGCGTGGTCCTCGCCGAGGACGAGGCGCTGCTGCGCCGGGGGCTGCTGCTGATGCTCGAGCAGGCCGGGCACGAGGTGGTGGGCGAGGTGGCCGACGCCGACGCCCTGCTGCCGCTGGTCGCCCGGGTCGTCCCCGACCTGGTCATCACCGACATCCGGATGCCGCCCCGCCACCTCGACGACGGCCTGCGCGCCGCGATCGAGGTGCGGCGCCGGCACGCCGGCGTCGGCGTCGTCGTCCTGTCGCAGCACGTCCAGCCCAGCTACGCCCGCGAGCTGCTGGCCGAGGGCTCGGCCGGCGTCGGCTACCTGCTCAAGCAGCGGATCGCCGACGTGACGCGCTTCCTGGACGTCCTGGAGACGGTGCGCGCCGGCGGGACCGTGCTCGACCCGGAGGTCGTCGAGCAGGCCCTGGCCCGCCCGAGCCGGGACGACGCCGGCCTGCAGCGGCTCACCGAGCGGCAGCGGGAGGTGCTGGGCCTGATGGCCCAGGGTCGGGGCAACGCCTCCATCGCCAAGCAGCTGCACATCTCGGAGAAGGCCGTCGTCCTGCACGCCTCGAACATCTACGCCGGTCTCGACCTGCCGGCGGGAGGCGACGGGCACCGACGCGTGCTGGCGGTGCTGCGCCTGCTCGGCGCCGACCGGACGGGCACCGCGTCCGCCTGACCGGCCTGCGGTGCGGTCCTCAGACCGCCAGCTCGAGCAGCAGAGCGTCGTAGTCGGCCTCGGCGCGCTCGGCGGCCATGACGTCGTCGCCCGAGCGCAGCGCCGCGACGAGCACGCGCCACAGCGGGTCGCTGTGGCGGTCGACGCCCAGTCCGAGCCGGGCCGACGCCGCAGCGTCGTCGGTGCGGCCCTGCCGGTACTGCAGCACCGCGAGGTCGCGGGCGGCGTCGGCGACGCGCAGCCGCCACCGCTCGCGCGCGCTGACCACCCACTCGGCCGGGCCCTCCTCCTGCAGCAGCTCGCCGCTGTAGAGCCCGAGGGCGGCGGTGTAGGTGGCCTCGGCCGCGACGGGGTCCGCCGTGCGCTGGTGCCTGGCCCGGGCGAGCAGGCGGTCGACGGCGGCCAGGTCGGTGTCGACGAGCGTCGGGGTCGAGCAGATAGGCCGATCCGTCCCGGACCAGCGCACCGGCGGCGGGGGTGGTCGCGAGCAGGGTGCGCACCGACGACAGGGTCGTCATCAGGGACCGGGTGCTCGACGCCTCGTCGGTCGAGGGCCAGAGGTGGTCGAGCATGACGTCACGGTGCAGCGGGCTGCCGCCCTGCAGGGCCAGCAGCCGCAGGACGCTGCGGGCGCGGGGGCGCAGGTCGGACAGCGCCAGCGGGCCCCCCTGCGCGGTCAGGGTGAAGACCCCGAAGCAGCGCGCCTGCGCCGGGACGTGGGCGAGCTGGTCGCGCGTGACCGCCTGGTGGCGCACCGCGAGGGCGACCGCGGCCCGACGCAGGGAGGCCGCCGTGTCGGCGTCCCCTTCCCGCTCGGCGAGCACCGCCTCGTCGTGCAGGTGGTCCAGCAGCAGCCGACGGTCCGGATCGGGACCGCGGGCGCGGGCGCTGGGCGCGCAGCGGGACCGGAGTCGGCACCGGGGAGCACGGGCGCAACCCGACCCCGGGCCTGCCGGCGGACCAGGACCGGCCTGGTGCAGCCGCCTGCGGCGGGTCCGTCGAGTTCGTCAGCACGTCCCTGCCCCCCGGCATCACGGTGTGGAGACAGCGAACCGCAGCAAAAGCCGCAAAGCACTAGACCTGGATCCAGTCCTCCCGACGGGTCGGCGGTCAGGGTGACGTGGAGTCAGGGGGTGGTGCGGCGGAAGGACTGGGTGACGGCCGGCGGCGAGGGCGACGGGCAGCGGCTCGGCAGTCCGGGCCGGGGTCGGGGCCGGCGCCGGCGCGGGTGCCACCGGCCCCGGGGCGGGCGGCGGGGTCGACACCGCGCACCGCACGGCTGGTGCCGGTCAGCAGGACCGCCGTGTCGCACGCCTCGCCCTCGGGGTTGCGGCAGACGACGGTCAGCTGTATCGACGACGCCGGGCCGAACAGCAGGGGGGCGGGGAAGTCGAAGACCTGCGTGTCGCCGAGCCGCGCCGTCACCAGCGCGACGCCGTTGCGCAGCAGGGCCATCTCACCGCGGTCGCCGTTGGGCTGCAGCACGAAGCCGGCCAGCGACAGCTCGCGGTCCGGCGCCACCCGCAGGAACGGACCGGTCTGGCCGGTGCCGGTCTGCAGGCGAGCGCTGAACGGGGACGGGGGCGCCTCGGCCGTGGCGGACGGGCTCGGCGCCGGGGTCGGGGCTCGGGGCGGCCTCGAGCTGGGCGACCCGGCTGGCGGTGTCCTCTGCGACCGCGACGGGCGCTCTCGGCGTCGGCGGCGGCCTGGGCGGCGTTCTCGGCCACCGGGGCGACCGCGAGGTCGACCGAGGCCTCGGTCGCCTCGCGCCCGGTCAGGCCGCTGAGCTGCGGCTGCAGGAGCAGGAGCAGCACGAGCGAGCCCCAGACCCAGCAGGGCCGCGCGGGTGGCCAGGCGCGGCAGGGCCTGCGGGACCAGGGCTGCGTGAGTCAGGCTGCCGGGCAGCTCGAGGTCGTCCTGCTCGCCCGGCACGCGGACGGTGGCCACGAAGCCCTTGGTCAGGGCCGGGCCCCGCCAGTAGCGCCGCTGCGCCCGCACGAGCAGGGTCCCGAAGGTCGCCGCCCCCGGAGCGCAGACCAGCTCGGGTCGCTGCACCGCCAGCAGCAGATGCTGGTCGGGGTCGATCCCGTCCAGGGTGACCGTCACCGGCGCGTTGCCGAGGTTGTCGACGGCCACCACGTAGCTCGCTCGCCGCAGCCCCCGGGCGGTCCGGCTGCGCGGGACCAGCTCGGCTTCGATGTCGACGAAGGGCAGCACGTCCAGCAGCGCCTCCTCGACGCGGTCGGTGCCGACGGCCTCCTGGCACCGGGCGCGCAGGCCCAGCACGACCTCGCCCGGGGTCGTGGTGCTCGATCGGGGCGGTGACAGGACCAGGCGCGCGACGCCGCGTCGACCGGGCAGCAGGCGCAGCTGCGGCGGGTCGACCCGGGCCCAGTCGGCCGGGACGCCGACGACGTCGAGGCTGATGGCGTCGACGACCGTCCCGGTGTTGGTGACCGTCACCTCGACGGCGACCTCGTCGCCGGGTCGCACCTGGACGGCCCGTCGCTCCAGGGCCAGATGAGCACTCATGCGCCCCAGGGTGGCGCGAACCATGGCGCCGCACGCCGTCGTCGGGCTGCCCGTCGGGGCACGGTCCCCTGCCCGTTGAGTCCCTGTTGACCCCGCCCGTTCGGATGGTGGTCGACCGTCCGGACGGGTGGTCGGAGAGGGGTCTGCCATGTCGGTTGCCGCGGAGCTCGGGGTCGTCGTCGAGCTGGTGCGCGTGGTGGTGCTGGCCGACGAGCCGGTGTCGCGGGCCGGCGTGGTCGCGGCGCTGCGCGAGGGGCACGCCCTGCACCTGCTCGAGGAGCGCGAGGCAGCGCGCGCCGATGTCGTCGTCTGCGTCGCGGACGACGCCGGGCGGGCCGCGCTGCTGGCGCGTCAGGTCCTGGCGTCGGGCGCGCGCCGGGCCGTGGCGGTGGTCGGCGGGCTCGACGACGCGGCGCTGCTGTCGCTGCTCGAGGCCGGGGTGAGCGGGCGTGATGCGACGCCGCGACGCGACGCGCTGAGGCGCTGGCGCACGCGGTGCGCACGGCCAGCTCGGGCGACGGGACGCTGCCGCCGGACCTGCTGGGTCGTCTGCTCGGCCACGTGCAGCGGCTGGGCCGCGAGGTCCTGGCGCCACGCGGGCTGTCCTCGACCGGCCTGACCGACCGGGAGCAGCGGGTGCTCGAGCTGCTGGCCGACGGCGAGGACACGGTCGGCATCGCCCGGCGGCTGGCCTACAGCGAGCGGACGGTGAAGAACGTGGTGCACGACCTGACCACGCGGCTGGGGGTTCGCAACCGGACGCAGGCGGTCGCCCACGCGCTGCGACACGGCCTGATCGCGTGATCGGGGCGGTCGACGACGCGCTGCGGCAGCTCGTGCGCGAGGCCGTCCCCGACGCGGCGGTCGCGGTCACGTTCGAGGCGCCGACCCGCGACTGGTCGGCCCGACGCACCGGGCCGGTCGTCGACGTCTACCTCTACGACGTGCACGAGGTGCTCGCCCGTCGCCAGCAGGGACGCGTCCCGGTCACGGTCGACGGGCGGACCGTCGGGCGCCGCGTGCCTCAGCGGTGGTACGCCCTGTCCTACCTGCTGACGTGCTGGACCTCCCGGCCCGGAGGACGAGCACGCGCTGCTGTCGGCCTGCCTGGTCGGGCTGCTGCAGCACGAGACCGTCCCGGCGCAGCTGCTCGGCGCGGGCGTGGTCGAGGGGCTGCCCTGCGAGCTCGAGGTCGCCCTCCCGCCCCCGACCGACCGCAAGTCGCCCGACCTGTGGTCGGCGCTGGGCGGCGAGCTGAAGCCCTCTCTGGACCTGACCGTGACGGTCGCCCTGGACGCCGCCGCGATGCTGCCGGTCGGTCTGCCGGTCACCGAGGTTCCGGCCCTGGTGCTCCACCGCCTGCCGACGCCGTGACCTGCTCGCACCGCCGGGCCCCGGGCTGGATGGACCTCCGCGACCAGGGCCGGCTGCCTGTAGGTGCACGGTGTGCCGCGTGCGCTACCGCGCGGCGGCCGCGCTCTCTATCGTCCGAACCGACCGCTGACCCGGAGGCTTCCGTGCCCGCTCGCGACCTTCACCGCCGACCGCTCGACGTGCAGGCCGACCGCGCCGCGGCGTCGACGGGATGCGGACGCCGCTGACGTGTCCAGGTTCCTGCAGAAGAAGGTCCATCCCACGCCTCCGGCGCCCGACCGCCGCCTGGCCGGGGAGCGCAAGGGGCTGCAGCAGGCCGCGAAGAAGCGCACGGCTCAGCTGGGAGCAGCGCTCAAGGCCGAGCTCGGCGACTCGCGGACGGCGTCCTTGGGCTCCGGCTCCTCGTACAAGGCGCTGTACAAGCGGTTCGTGGAGTACGAGCAGGCGCTCGACGGTGGCGACGTGGTCCGCCAGGAACAGCTGCTGGAGTACCTTCAGGGCCTGAGCACGCGGTGGCTGAACGACAAGCAGCACCAGGGCCGGCGCGACTCCGGACGCCGAGCGGCCGTCGACGGGCTCGTGGACGGCGTCGCGGCCGAGCGCGTCGCGCTGAGCAACTACGCCGCGCAGGAGCAGTACCTGGGCGATGCCGTCGACGCCACGTCGCCGACGTCGCTCCAGGCGCTGGGGGGAGATCCGAGGGGCCAGGCGAAGCACACGTGGGCGAAGGGCGACCACGCTTCGATCGACTCGAAAACCCAGGGCATCGCGGACTACCAGATGGAGGGAGACGACGCGGCCGTTGCGGACTTCCAGAACCAGTTGGCGCCGCTCACCAGGCGCAAGGCGCTGATGGACAGCACCGGCTTCACCGCAGCCGAGGCGACGGCCATCGCGACCTACACGAACGAGGAGGACTACCGCTACATCAACGGGGCAGTCCTGGGCATCCGCACGGTCATGGACGGCGCCCGGCGGGAGATGAAGGCGGGACCGGCGAAGAAGCAGCGACGAGAGGTCCTGCGGGCCGAGGGGGCCCTGCACGCCGGGATCGCCACCCAGGGGCTTGCCAAGCTGCCGCGCTACTCCGGAACCTCCTTCCGGGGTGACGCGATGTCCCAGGAGCGGTTCGACCGGGACTGCAGGGAGGGGGGTCTCACCACCACGCGCGTCCTCACGAGCACGTCGCAAGGACTGACCGTGCCGGAGAGGTACGCGAGCAAGTCCACGGCGAAGAACGACATCTCGGTGCTGTGGAGGTTCACCGACGTGGGGCACGACATCTCCGACTTCAGCCTGGTCGCGTCCGAGCAGGAGGTACTGGTGGCGTCCGGGACGCTGCTCCGGATCCTCACGGTGCGGGCGGTCGACAAGACGTGGTCGGGCACCGAGGAGATCGACGAGGTCGCTAGGAGGCTGGCCACCGCGGCCACCCCCGGCCACGTCCGCCGCGTGTACATGGTGACGGCGGAGCTGGCCGAGCGCGGCCCGAAGCGCCCGCACCAGGCGACGCCGCGTCGTGCCTCGGCGACCGTCGGACCGACCGCCACCGCGGCCGACGGCACCAGCAGCCTCGGGCCGGCCCTGCTGGGGGCGAAGCCGTCCTCGTGAACCAGCAGGACGCCGCTCCCCCGCTGCTGCTGCTCGAGGGTCTGTTCGCCGACACCCTGCTCGCCCGCGCCCTGGACACCGACGGGGCCGCCGAGGTGGGCCCCGCGGCCGTCACGGCGACCAGGACAGCCCTGCAGCGACGGCTCGACCCAGAGCATCCGCTGTCCCTGCTGCGAGCACGCGCCGGGCTGGACGACACGGCGACGGAGGTCCTCGCCCTGCTGGTCGCCTTCGCCGCCGATCCACGCCGGGGCCGGCTGCTGGCCTGGCTGCACGACGACCCGGACCGCCGGGTGCCCACGCTCGAGACCCTGTCGGTGCTGCTCGACGGCGACCCCGGCGCCGCTCTGGCCGTCGGCCCGCACAGCCACCTGCGCCGAGCCGGCCTGCTGCTGGACACCCCTTCGGCGCCGTGCTGGGCGGACACCGCGGTGGCGCTCCACCCTGACGTGCTGTGGTGGTGGTGGTCCGGCGGCGACGTCCTCACCCCGCTCCCCGCCGGAACCCACCGGCGCGCCCTGCAGGCTCAGGGCACGTACCGGCAGGTCCTGGCGACCGGGCCCGACCGGACCCGGCGGCTGGCCGCACTCGAGCAGCACCTCGAGGCGACCGCGGCGCTGGTGGCGCAGGTCCCCGACAGCCCCGAGCGCTGGCAGGAGGTGGTGCGCTGGGCGACGCTGCACGGGGCGGCCGTCGCCCTCGAGTGCGGCCCCGAGGTCGCCGAGCACTCCCTCGAGCCCACCGGCCGGGCCGGTCACCTGGCCTGGGCCCTGTGCTCGGCGCATGCGCTGCCGGTGACGTGCCTGCCCGACGGCACCTGGCACGAGGCTCCCGTCGAGAGCGCGGCGGCGTCGAGTGACGAGGTGGCGGCTCTGCTCGGCGACTCCTGGACCTCGACCGCCCGGCTGACCGCCGACCAGCTGCACCAGATCACGCGGTTGCTGCCTGCCGTCGAGGACGACCCCGGACGGGCCGTCCGACGCCTGGCGGCCGGGCGCATCGGCCGGACGGCCGAGCTCATCAGCCCGACCCGCACGCTGGCCGACCTGGTCCTGCCCGGCCCTCAGCAGGAGCTGGTGCGGCACCTGATCGCCCGGGCCCAGCACCGCGACCAGGTCTACGACACGTGGGGCTTCAGCGCCGAGCCGTCGCGCGGGGTGGTCGCGATGTTCGCGGGACCGTCCGGGACAGGCAAGACCCTGGCCGCCGAGGTGGTGGCCGGCGAGCTGGGCCTGGACCTCTACCGGGTGGACCTGTCGCAGGTCGTCGACAAGTACGTCGGGGAGACGGGCAAGAACCTGTCCGAGGTCTTCGCCGCAGCGTCCGCGAGCCCGGTCGTGCTGTTCTTCGACGAGGCGGACGCGCTGCTGGGCCGGCGGTCCGCGGTCTCGGACGCCCACGACCGGTACGCCAACCTCGAGGTCGCCCACCTGCTGCAGAAGCTGGAGCGGCACGACGGCGTGGTCGTGCTGGCCTCCAACCTGCCCGGGAACCTCGACCACGCCTTCCTGCGCCGGATGCACGTCGTGATCGACTTCCCGCTGCCGGGGCCGGCGGAGCGACGCCGCCTGTGGCAGTCGGGCCTGCCCAGCGCGGCGCTCGCTGCGGACGTCGACCTGCTGCGCCTGGCCGACCGTTTCGAGCTCTCCGGCGGGTCGATCCGCAACGCCGGCCAGACGGCGGCGTTCCTGGCCGCGGCCGAAGGCACGTCGATCACCCAGGCGGTCCTGGAGCAGGCGGTGCGGCGTGAGCTGGTCCAGAGCGGCCAGATCGTCCGCGACATCGACTTCCCGCCGGTCTGAGCGGGGTGATCCGGCGACGACGCTCCCCCCACGGCCCTCGTGGTCAGCCGCCTCCCGCGCGCCCTGAGCGGACCAGCGAGCTCAGGCAGGACCTGCTCGAACAGCACGGCGTTGCGCCGACGATCCCGCCAGCAGGTCGTCGTGCCACGGCGCGCCGCCCAGCTCGACGCCGGTCCGCACGCTGACCACACCCGAGTCCGGGTCGAGCTGAGCGGTCGCTGTCGGCTCCCCGAGGTTCCAGCGGGTCGTAAGGTCCTGGACATCGGCCCGACGGGACGGGGGACCAGCTCGCCCCACGCCGAGAGCACCCCGACGGTGCGGCGCTCCTCGTCGGTCTCGATCCACATGTCCCACTCGCCGGACGCCCCGCTGCTGGCGACGTGCAGCACCGTCGCGTCTGCGCGCCGCCGGGCGACGACGTCCTGCGAGGCGAACCACCGCTCGCACGCGCGCAGCAGCGGGAACGAGTCCGGCGCCCGGGGTTCGGTGGCCCACGCCGTGGAGCGCCCCTCCGACAAGGTGCCCACCAGGTCGTCGGGGAGCTCGAGGTCCCGCTCGACCTCGACGGCGTACCAGCTCTCGGTGAACGGCTCGGCGCGCAGCGCGTGCTCAGGAGACGCGCCCAGCCGCCGCGGGCCGCGCAGCAGCAGCCGGTACCCCAGGACGCCGCCGCCGCCGGGCAGGCTCCTCGGCCAGTGCTCCGGGTCGAGGTGGAAGACGTGGTGGGGCTCCACGCGGGCCCAGGTCTTGACGCTCATGGCCACGCGGACGAAGGTGTCGTCCCCCTCCAGCCACCCGTCCAGCAGGCTCGACCTCGACCTCCCCGACCGTGGCCGGGCCGGTGAGCACGATCATCCGATCGTCCAGGTCCCACCCTTGAAGGTGGCCCGGTAGAGCCGGGTCGAGTTCAGCTGCGACCCCTTGGCCTTGCCCTCGACGCGCATCGCCCGGCCCTTCACCGCCCGGACCTCGAGCACCGCCGCCTTCGAGACGCTGTCGTAGCTGATGGTCAGCTCGCGCCCGTCGACGCCGATCGCGGCGTCGACGAGCGCGGTCGCGGCTGCCTCGGCGTTCTCGCGGGAGACGACGCTGTCGAACAGCTCTCGGGCGCTGGCCTGGGAGAACGCTGCGGCGGCGCCCCCGAGTCGGCGCATCGCATCGTCGACCGAGGCGCCGATCCCGTTGACGGCGGCGCTGGCCCGGGCGGCGACCTCGGACGCCTTGCCGGCCGTCGCGCTCGCTGCCGTGCCGGCGTCCTCGGCCATCGATGCCACGAGCATCGCCAGCTTCTTCCTGACGTTCGGGGCCGCCTCTGCACGCTCGAACAGGTCGACCTTCTTCGCCGCCCAGCTCTGCAGGTCGGCGCCGACGGCCTCCCCGATGCCGGAGCCCATGAGGTCGAGCTGCAACGTCAGCGAGGTCACCTCCGAGACGGCCGTCGGCTTCTCGTGCTTGTTGCCCCTGGTCTTCCGCAGACCCTGGGTCTGGTACTTCCCCTCGAAGCTGAGCGCGCCCGCGGCCGACAGCCCCGGCCAGCCGACGTTGCAGGACGCCGACGCGCTGACCGTCTCGATGTCACGGCCGAGGCGCTTCTCCGCTCCCCGGTCCGAGGTCAGGCTGCGGGCGCCCTTGGCCAGGAAGGAGTCCGACTTGCGGTTGGCCTGCCCGGCTCCGCCCTTGCGGTTGTCCATCGACGTCGCGTCGTAGCGCCGGCCGACTCCGCCTTCGACGCCGGCGCCGAAGTCGAACACCTGACCCTCGATGCCGAGCGCGGCGCCGGAGGACGAGCCCGTCTCGACGAAGCTCGCGGAGTTCTGGAGGTTCACCTCCTCGATGCGTTCGAGCTCCAGGGCGTAGAGGTCGGCCAGCTGATCGGCCGTCGCCCCCGGGAAGTCCTTCGCGAAGTTCGCCAGGGTCGGTGGGACCAGGACGCCGAAGCGGTCCTTCTCGACCCGCTTGGACCAGCGGTCAGCCTGCAGCCGCCCGAACTCGCCAGCGTCGCCGCCCCAGACGAAGGAGGAGACCTCCCGGGGGATGACGTGACTCTCCACCAGGCGGCGGTACAGGCCGTAGGAGATGAGCTCCATCGCCTGGTTGGCGTTGGGGGCCTGCGCGGTGACGTTCCCGGCGAGCTCGGCACCCACCTGGCCGAAGTCGAGCTGACCCCCGGCCAGGGCGCCGATGCGTGCCCTGATCTGCGTCATGCCGTCGTCGCGGCTCACCTCGGCGCTCAACTTCCCGCCGACGTAGCCGATGCCGGAGGGGTCCACGGGCACCTGGAACTCCAGGTCGAGCGTGGAACGGCTGCCCTCCTCCGGGACGAGCTTCTCCAGCTGGCCACCGCAGCGCATGAGGAAGGTCTGCAGGTCGCCCTCGTACCTGCTCTGGGTCTTGCTGAACTCCTTGGACGGCTTGTGCGGGCCGATCATGGGAATCAGGGGGCCCGACTCGAAGGCCTTGATCTCGTCCCTCACGCCCCCCAGGAACAGGTCGAAGGTGATGAACCGGTAGGTGCGGGACTTGCGCCACTTCACCTGTTCCGTGTCGGGGTCGGTCAGGCTGTTGTCCTCGAGCCAGAGCTTCGGCCATCCTCTCAGAGCTCGCGCAGGGTCACGAGCGCCCGCGGGTAGTCCTCGGCAGCCACCACGCCGTCCCGCACGAAGGTGCGCTCGTAGGTGTCCAGCAGCCGCCCGATGTCCTTCTGGGCCCGCTGCCGGCCCGCGAAGCTGCCCTCCTCGGTCGCCTTCTTGAACTCGGCCTTGGTCAAGATCGACGCCGGACGGTGTCGCCGCCCTGCACGACGTGGGCCAGCTCGTGGGCGATCAGCCCCTGGCCCGCCGACGAGGCCGGTCGTAGGAGCCCTGCTGAAGTAGATGTCCGAGCCCTGGGTGAAGGCGGTCGCCTGCACGGCCTGCGTCAGGCCGTCGGCGACCGGGTCGGTGTGCAGGCGCACGCCGGAGAAGTCGTGGTCGCCGAATCCGGCGCTCATGCTCCGGGCCGTCGCCCGGTCCAGCGGCCTGCCGGTGCCGCGGCGTGAGGCGAGCGTCTGAGCGACGTCCCGGTCGAGGGGACGGCCCCCGAGCTCGTCGCCGGTGCAGCCGTCGGTGCGGCGCAGGACCGCATCGGCCGGGTGGTGCACGTGGGCGCCGGCAGGACCGGGCCCCGCCCTGCAGGGCGGCGTCGGCCATGCGGTCGGCCTGCGCTTCGGCAGCCGCGTCGGCGCGGCCCACCACGGGCCCCCACGTCGTGGCTTCGTGCTCGGTCAGCACCGACCGGAGCCCCAGCAGCCGGCCGGGGTCCGAGGAGGTGAGCAGGTGGGCCTCGGCCGTGTCGGCCTCGGCGCTGCGTGCTGCGGAACGACGGGTGTGCGTGGTCATGGTTCCTCCCGATCGCAGGCTAGGTCGCTACCGGCTCCGACCCAGCGTCTGAGCAGCAGTCGGCCCCTAGGGGCAACCCGCGGGCGCAGAGACCGTCAGGACGGCCTCCGGAGATGGGGTACCGGCAGCAGGCGCCCGAGCTTCTGCGTACTTCGCGATCCACAGCGCGCAGGACGTGGCGCATGCCCAGCAGGACGCCCTCGGCCGCCGACGCGTAGGCCGCGGCGAGCACCATGTTGCGCACCTCGCCGCCCGCCGCTTCGACCACGTCCCCGAGGTGGGCGACGTCGACGGGGTCGTCCGGGTCCAGGCGCGAGACGGCACGCAGGTGCGCGCTCCACAGCCGGCGACGCGTCGCGGCGTCGGGGTCGGGGAAGTGCACGATGAAGTGCAGCCGTCGGCTGAACGCCGCGTCGAGGCTGCCCTGCGAGGTTGGTCGGCGAGCACGACGATGCCGTCGAACGCCTCCATGCGCTGCAGCAGGTAGGCCACCTCCTGGTTGGCGTACCGGTCCCGGGCGTCCTTGACCTCCGACCGGGCTGCCGAACAGGGCGTCGGCCTCGTCGAAGAACAGCAGGACGTTGAGGCTCTCGGCCTGGTCGAAGACGCGCTCGAGGTTCTTCTCGGTCTCACCGATGTACTTGTCGACGACCGCGGACAGGTCGACCGTGTGCAGGTCGAGGCCGAGCTCGCCGGCGACGACGTGCGCCGCGAGGGTCTTGCCGGTCCCGGGCCAGCCGGCGAACAGCGCGGCGATGCCCCGGCCCTTGCCGCCGCGGCCCGCGAGCGGCGCTCGACCCGAGCACCTCGTCGCGGTGCCGGGCCCACGCGACGATCTCACGCAGAGTCGTGTCGACGTCGGCTCCGGCAGCACGAGGTCGTCGAAGTCGGGGCCTCGCTGACCGGCCGGTCGGCCGGCGACGTCGGTCGACAGCCGGCGGGCCGCCTCGCGCACGGTCCGACGCCCAGCGCTCCTGCGCGCGGCGCGCTGGCGAGCACCTCCGCGTACCGGGCGGTCTGGCCGATCTCCTCGGGCGTGAGCGCGCAGCGCCACGAGGTCGGCCCAGCCCGGGCGTCGTCGCCCCTGCCGCCGAGCGCCGTACGCCACAGGCCGGCGCGCACCGCGGGACGTCACCGGCGCGTCCAGGCAGTAGGGGATCTGGGGCAGCCAGTGCGCGTCCCAGCCGCGTCCGGGCCACGGCCACGACAGGGACCGGCGCCGATGCGAGCTGGGACAGCAACGACGCTCCGCGGGGTGCGGCCAGCAGCTCGGCCGCCAGCAGGACCAGCCCGGCGGTCGCAGCGCCGCTTCGCGCACCAGCCGGGGCAGCAGCGTGCGCAGCGGCGTCCGGCCGGGCGTGCGGGCGAGGTCCACGACGAGGGCGTTCGACGCGCAGTGCGTCGAGCACGGCGACCGCCGTCCCGGGGCCCGCAGTGCCGGCAGGGCTGTGCATCCAGACGAACGGCGCGCCCCCTCGCAGGGCCCGTGCCGCCTCGCTGGCCGCAGGGCTCTCCTGCGCAGCCACGTGCACCTGCATCCTCGACCGCAGGGTCGGCGGTCGGGTCCCCGAGCAGGTGGGCCAGCACCCGGTCGGGCACCACCAGCGGACGCCGCAGCACAGGTCCGTCCACCGTCACCTCGAGCAGTCCGGCCCGCACCAGGGGACCGGTGTTGGCGAGCCGCGCCCGAGCGTCCCAGGATCGGCTGGACTCGGACGCCAGCTCCAGGGCGAGCGACACCGTGGGTCTGACTGGTCCTGCTGGCCCTGGAGCAGGGCGTAGGCCCTCCCGACGTTGTCGTCGACGTCCGGAGCGCACGCGACGCCGAGCAGGGTGACGTCCAGCTCGGTCAGGCCGAACACCGCTGCCAGTGCGTCGACGACCCGGTCCTGGCCGGCGGGCACGTCGCCGTGGTCGCGCTGCACGGCGTCGAGCAGCGCCGTCAGCTCCTCGTGGACGCCGGCGGCGAGCGTGCGACGCCGACCCGCCGAGCGCAGGGGGGCGACCACGTTGGCCGGTGAGGAGAGCACACGGCAGTCTGTGCTCGCCCGATCAGGACCGGTGTGGTTCGGCGCTTCCCCTTCGGGCACGGTCCCCCTCCCGTGGGTGCACGCGCCACGACCATGTTTCCGTGCCGGCTGCTCGCGGGCGGTTCCAGTTCGCCTGCGCGAGCCCTCCCTGTTCAGCGAGTGTGCCACCTGGCCAGGCTGGCACCCGGCGAGGCCGAGTTGATCCGATCCCGAGAAAAGCTCGATTCTTCCGGAGCAGAAGGACATTCCGTGGTCACGACCCATATGTCACCCAAAGCTGGACGGTGGATCCGGGCTGAGTCCGCCCCGGCCCGGTCGGCCTGCCCTCAGGGGCACTGTCGGCCGCACCTTCGGGCGCACGGAGGCTCCTCTGAAGCACCTGCCGCCCGCGTCAGGATTCCCCCACACCATTGACCCGAGGGGGCCGCAATGCCGCAGTACCTGTCGCCAGGCGTGTTCGTCGAGGAGATGCCGCCCGCTGCCCGGCCGATCGAGGGCGTGAGCACCTCGGTCGCGGCCTTCGTCGGCCTCGCGGCCACCGGGCCGTTCGACACCCCGGTGCTCGTCACCAACTGGACGCAGTTCACCCAGACGTTCGGCGAGTTCGTCGAGGGCAGCTACCTCGCCCACGCCGTCTACGGCTTCTTCACCAACGGCGGGACCACCTGCTACGTCGTGCGCGTCGGCGCCGCCGAGTGCCAAGGCGCGAGCCGGCCGAGCTGCCCGCCGCCGCCGCCGAGCTGATCGGCGCACCGACCAGACCCCCGCGTACGCGCGTGCAGGCGCTCGAGGCCGGCCAGGCCGGCACGACCCTGACCGTCGACGTCACGCCGACGCCGGTCGAGGGCGGCGACGAGACCTACACGCGTCGTCGTCAAGCGCGGCAACGAGACGCGTCGAGACCTTCGAGGGCCTGACCACCAAGCGCGGCAAGACCAACGTCGCGACCGCGGTCAACGCGCAGTCGCAAGCTGATCCGCATCGAGGAGGTCGCCGAAGGCCGGGACCATCGAGCAAGCTGGCCGCGGCAGCACCGCCGCTGGCCGCGCCGGCTGCCGCGCTGGTCCCGGCGCAGGCGGCCGTGGGCCCGGACGACTACGTCGGCTCGGCCGCGGACCGCACCGGCTTCGGCGTCCTCGAGACGCTCGAGGACGTCACGATGGTCGCGGTCCCCGACCTGGTCGCCGCGCTACCAGCAGGGCGCGATCGACCTCGAGGGCTTCAAGGCCGTGCAGCTCGGGATCGTCAACCACTGCGAGCTCATGGGCGACCGGATGGCCATCCTCGACGCCGCCGCCCGGGCTCGGCGCCGCAGCAGATCAAGGAGTGGCGCACCGACATCGCCGGCTACGACAGCAAGTACGCCGCGCTGTACTGGCCGCAGGTCAAGGTCTTCGACCCGCTGTCCGGCCGCAACGTCCTCGTCCCGCCGTCGGGCCACCTGGCCGGGATGTGGAGCCGCAGCGACGCCGAGCGCGGCGTGCACAAGGCGCCGGCCAACGAGGTGCTGCGCGGCGTCGTCGACGTCGAGTCCAGCATCACCCGCGGCGAGCACGACCAGCTGAACCCGATCGGGGTCAACGTCATCCGCTCGTTCCCCGGCCGCGGCATCCGCGTCTGGGGTGCGCGCACGCTGTCGAGCGACCCGGGCTGGCGCTACATCAACGTCCGCCGGCTGTTCTCCTTCGTCGAGGACTCGCTGCTCGGCATCCATGGACTGGGTGGTGTTCGAGCCCAACGACCGCGACCTGTGGGCCCGCATCTCGCGCGAGGTCAACAGCTTCCTGTTCCGGCTCTGGCAGCAGGGTGCGCTGTTCGGCTCCTCGCCCGAGCGAGGCGTACTACGTCAAGTGCAACGACGAGACCAACCCGAGCGAGAACATCGAGGCGGGTCTGGTCACCACCGAGATCGGCATGGCGGCCGTCAAGCCCGCCGAGTTCGTCGTCTTCCGGCTCGCCAGCCTGCCCGACCGGCACCGTCCGTCGGTCTCCGAGTAGTCGACCCCGACCACCGTCACGAGGAGGACACCCCATGGCAGCAGCCAGACCCAGAACGTCGCCGTCACCACCTGGTACCTCGATGCCAGCGGCACCCAGCTCGCCGCCTTCAAGACGATCTCCGGCATCTGCCTGGAGCTCAACGTCGTCGAGCTGCAGCACGCCATCAACGGGCGGCAAGACCCAGGTCATGAAGTCCGTCAACGCCGGCGGCGTCAAGCCCGGCAAGCTCACCTGCACGCGCGGTCTGATCCTGGACGACTCCATGTGGACGTGGATCCAGGACGCCATCGACGGCAACATGGTCAAGGCCCGCAAGAACATCTCGATCGTGCTGTTCGACGCGATGGGCAAGGAGAGCAAGCGCTACAACTTCCGCAACGCCTTCCCGTCCGGGTGGTCGCTCGGTGACCTGGACGCGGCCGGCACCGACGCCCTGATGGAGACCCTGACCATCGAGCACGAGGGCTTCAGCCTCCAGGGCAAGAACGGCTTCTAGGCCGTCATGGAGCGCACCGTTCGAGGCCCGCGTCGCGGTCATCCCGCGAGCGGGCGCCGGAGGACGAGACCCCAGGCCCGCAGGAGGGACTGAGCACGGAGTTCAGCTTCGTGCTCCCGCGCGGGTACGTCGACGAGGACGGGCGCGTGCACCGGGAGGGCGTCATGCGCCTGGCGACCGCACGCGACGAGATCGCCCCGCTGCGCGACCCGCGCGTCCAGGCCAACGAGGCGTACCTGACCGTCCTGCTGCTGGCCCGCGTCGTCGAGCGGCTCGGCAGTCCTGGAGTCGGTCGACCCGCGCGTGGTCGAGGGGCTGTTCGCCGTCGACCTCGCCTTCCTGCAGGACCTGTACCGGCGGGTCAACCAGGAGGGCCACACCCAGGCGCTCGTGACCTGCCCGGACTGCGAGCACGAGTTCACCGTCGACGTCGCCGGGAGCGGCCAGGGGGGGTCCTGACGTACGCGGCCGACCGCCTGCTCGAGGAGGCCGCGTACGTCGCCTATCACTTCCACTGGCCGCTGGCCGACATCCTCGACCTCGAGCACCCGCTCCGCCAGCAGTTCATCGCACACATCGGCCGGCTCAACGCAGCCTCGGGAGGTGACCAGCAGTGGGACGCCTGACCGACGTCCTGCTGCGGCGTCCCGCGTCCCGCCGGTCCCGGCGGAGCGCTGCCGCGCCGACCTCCGTATCGTCACCGTCGGCGCAGACGATTCCTGCGCCGACGGCAGCTGCCCCCATCCGCTCCCCGCGCGTGGCGCACTGCACCACCGCTCGTCCCCGGCGCCGCCGTGCCGTGGGTCGGTGTCCACGGGCGGGAGTTCCTGCGAGGACTGGCCACCCAGCACGTCCTGCCCGGCACGCTGAGCCCGCTCGGGCACCTGCTGAGCCCGTCTGCGCCGGCGGGACTGGTCGTCGGGGTCGTGCGCTCCCGGCAGGCCGCCCTCGATCCCGGCCCTCTGCCGCCTCCGCTGACCGCTGATCGACCTGGGGTCGAGGGCGACGTGGTCGACGAGGCGGTCGGACCGGCGCCCGTCGCGGCACCTGCGGCACCACGCCGGCTGCTGCGGCGTCGTGCTGCCCCGACGACGCCCACCCGACGCCGCCGTGGCTCGGGTGACCCGGCGAGCGGCGCAGCTCGGGGCTGACAGGTCGTGGATAGCCGGCGTCCCGGACGTCACGCCGGCGGCCCCCGTCTGCCCGGGCGCCCGTGACGCAGCCCGGGTCGGTGTCGCGGACCGCGTCAGCACCCGCGCCGAGCTCGCGCGCGCGACGACAGGCGCGGCGTCTCGGCGGTGCCGGCAACGAGGGTGCCGCCGGACGGGCGGCGCTCCCGCCGCCCCGCCCTTGCTCGCGGCGCCGCCGCCGCTGCCCGCCGCGGGCTCCGTCGCCATGCCGCTGCCTGCGGTGCTGTCGGTACGCCGTCCCGTCGCCGCCGCGCGCCCGGCGCGGCACCCGGCCGGACCCAGAGCCCCAGCAGGGAGCCGACGGCGACCTCGAGCACGCGGTCACCGCAGCAGCGAGGTCCGACACCGAGCCGACCGGCAGCCGCGACCATGCCGCGTCGCCTGCCCGTGGTGCAGCGGCGCGATGCCGGTCCGACCAGCGAGCCGGCTCTGGTCACCCGTCCCGGCGACCCCGCTGCAGCCGACTGCTCCTCTCACGTCGACCGCCGCTGCGCAGCTGCCAGGGCCCGACAGCTCTGACGGCCCCGGTGCGCCCGGTCGACGACGACCCATCGACGCACCCCCGTCCCTGCTCGGACGGCCTGGCGCCGCAGCGGGCGAGCCGGCTGCGCCACGCTCCCGGCGAGCCGCGAGTTCACCGCCGGCAGGTCTCCCGACACCCCGGACGCGCAGGCACCGCGTCAGCCGGCGACAGCCGCTCACGACGAGCCCGTCCCTCGACCGCGTGGCCGCGACGGCCCCCCGAGCATCCTGCTCACGACCAGGCCGGTCGCAGCCCGGCGCCACCCACGACGACGCCCGGCCCGGATGCTGCCGGCCCCCCTGCCACCGCCCCGTTGGTCTCCTCCGACCCTGCCGGTGGGCCCTGCCGTCGGTCCCGGTGCGGAGGCACGACGACACCACAGCGCGCCCAGGTCGGAGGCACCCGACCTGCCCGAGGCGTTGCGGTCGGTCGGCCCGGTCCGCCTGCCCCACCGGTCCCTGCCCCACCGGTCCTGGGGCCGCCCGCGCTCGAGCCGCCAGCCCGCCCTCGCGCCCGCCCCGCCAGCTCCGACGCCGTCCTCGTCCGTGTCGGGGTCCCCTGCGCAGACCGTGCCGTCGACCGGCCCGTCGCAGCCGTCCGTCCCAGACCGCGAGCGCCGAGCAGGCCCCGCGGCCGACGCCGCGTCACGCGGTCGCGCTCGCCGGCCCCGGTCCCGCGCCCGCTCCCGAGGCCGACGGCCGCTGGTGTCGCGCCGCGCTCGACCTCGGAGCCCCCCGCAGCGGGCCGGCGATCGACGGTGACGCCGTGCCGCCGTCGCAGGGGCCGTCGGTCGTGCCCGACCTGACGTCGACGCCCGTCGGGTCAGCTGCGCCTATCTCGGCTCCGCCTCTGTCGGCTCTGTCCAGCCCGCCTTCCGTTCCCGGCCCGCCACCGGCTCGTCCGCCGGAGCCCGCGCTGCCTCCTGCCGCGCCGGCGTCCCCGGAGCGACCGGCCCGGAGCTCGCCCGCCCGCGTGGCCGCGCTTCCCGACGCGCGGGTCCGGCTCGTCCGCAGCGGGCCGTCGAGCGGCCAGGCGGGCGAGGCGACGGCCCGCGCCGTCGCGTCTGCGGCACCCGAGCGCCGACAGCCGCCAGGTCCGGAGGGTGTCGCGGGGCCAGCCCTGACTGCAAGCGCCGAGACGCCAGGCGACCTGCCTCCGGGTCCGTCGCCGACCGGTCCCGCACCCGCCGCACCGCGCAGCCCGCAGCCGCGCCTGCTGGTCGACGGCCGCTGGTGTCGCGCCGCGCTCGACTCGGAGCCCCCCGCAGCGGGCCGGGGAACGACGGCTGACGCCATGCGCGTCGCAGGAGCCGTCCGTCGTGCCGGATCCGGCGTCGACGTCCGGTAGGCCGGCTGCGTCGGCTGCGTCGCTGCGTGCTGCGCCGGCTCGTCGGCTGCGTCGGCTCTGCCCAGCCCGCCCTCCGTGGCCGGCCCGCCGCCGGCTCGTCCGCCGGGCCCGCGCTGCCTCCTGCCGCGCCGGGCTCCCCCGGGCGACCGGCCCAGGCGACCCCGTCCGGCGCGGCGCCCGCTGCCGACGTGCCCGCGGGCCCGCCGACGTCCGGGCAGGTGCAGCCGGACGACACGTCGACGATCGCGGAGGCGGCCGAGCCGTGGCGTCAGGCCGAGCCCGGACAGGCGCCGGCCGACTCCGTCGAGCCCGTGGTCCTGGCGCTCCCCCGGTTGCTGCGTGAGGACCTGTCGTCCCGTCCGGCGTCGTCGGCAGCCGGTCGCCGGCCGGAGCGGGACGGCGAGTCCGTCCTGCCCACCACCGGCGAGCCCGGAGGCGTCACCGACCACCGGGTCGTCGCTCCCCGCGGCTGCGGACGGGGCGGCCGCACGTCGCCTGCCGGTCGACGCGGCCACCCCCGGCGCACCTCCGAGGGATCGTGTCTCGACACCGGGGGCGGGCCGTCCTGCCCGTACGGCCCCCGGACCGGTCGCCGCCGCCCCGGCGCCCCACGGCGCAGCGACGTCGACCGTGACCCGGGCACCCGCCGTGACCTCGCCGTCGCGTGCGCCGAGCACCGGCACGACGTCGGAGGGCGGCACGACGACGCAGGGCGGCACGGCCTCGCCCGTCGCGGCTGCTCAGAGCTCAGCGCCGGCGAGCTCCCCCGCTCAGCCGACGTCCGTCGCGTCGACCCCGCTCGTCGGTGGACACCGACCGCAGGTCCGACGCAGCCGGCTCGGTCCGGCGCATGGCCCCGTCACCGACTGCCGACCTCGCTGCCGGGGTCGTCCGCGGTGCTGGGCCAGGGCAGCCGACGCGTCGGTGCGCGCTCACCCGGAAGGCGCTCGGGCAACCCCGCTGAGCCCCCGGGCACAGCCAGCGTCGCCTCCTGCTCCGTCGGTTGAGCCGCGGCTGCCGGTGCCCGAGACATCCCCGGGTGGCACCGCGGCCCTGGATGCCGTCGCTCTGGACCGCGCCGCGGCCCGCGTGGAGCGGGCGACGGGCCGACCGCTGCCCGACGTCGTGGTCGACCGCCGTGCCGCGTCTACGGCATCGCTGCGTCCGCTCGGGGCGCTGGCCGCGGCGGCCGGGCAGACGGTCGTCCTGCCCCTGACGGCAGGGCCGCTCACCGGAGCACGGGCCGCCGGGCTGCTCGTCCACGAGCTCACGCACGTGGCCCAGCAGGCGGCTGACCGCCACCACGCCGCCGACGCCGAGGACGAGGCGCGCACCGCCGAGGCGCGCGCCGGCGGTCGCCCGACGACTCCGACGTCGCCCCCCGCCACGGCCGGCGAAGGCCCCCCCGTCCAGGCCGGCGCGCAGGCCCCGCCCTCCCTCGCCGTACGACCCGGTGGCCACCTGGTGTCCCGCGCGGCGCGTGGTCCGGCTCGCGGCGGCCCGTCCCCGGTCATGCCGGGCACCCGTCCGGCGGGGGCGGGCGGGACGCGACCCCACCTCGGACTGCCGGGCGCCTCGTCGGTGGTGTCGGCTCCCCGCGCCGCCGCGCCGGCACTTCCGGTCGCCCTGACGAACCCGGTGCCGAGCGCCCCTGGGAACGCGGGTGCGCCGGTGCAGCTGGCGACCCCCGACCCGCTGGCCCGCACGACCTCGGTACTCCGGGAGTCGGCAAAGCCCGATCCGCTGGCGTCGCTGTCGGAGGCTGACCTCGACGAGCTCGCCCACCTGCTCTACGGCCGTCTCCGCAGCGAGCTGCGGGGCGAGCTGCTCGCCGACCGCGACCGCATGTCCGACCTCACGAGCTGGAGCTGACCGTGACCGCACCGCAGCAACGTCAGGCGTCCGCCACCGGCCCGGCCGTCGCCGGTGTCGACAGCTCGGCCGCGACCAGCTTCTGGGTCACGATCGACGGGCTCGTGCTCCCCAGCTTCACCGAGTGCTCGGGCATCGGCGCGCAGTATGCGGTCGAGGACTGGTCCGAGGGCGGTCAGAACGGCTTCGCGCACCGGCTGCCCGGCCGGCGGAGCTACACCGACATCACCCTGAGCCGGTACGTCGACGCCAGCAGCAACGCCCTGGTTGCGTGGTTCCAGAGCGTCGGGGAGCAGCAGCTGACGCTGCGCACCGCGCGCATCACCGCCGTGGACATGGTGGGGCGCCCGCTCGCCCACTGGGACCTCACCGACGTCTTCCCGTCCCGCTACACGGGGCCAAGCTTTTCTGCCGGCGCCACCACTGCCGCCACCGAGTCGTTGGAACTGGTGCACCACGGCTTCGACTTCACCTACACGGCCAGGAGCGGTGCCTGAGATGACCGCTGTCGCCAAGCTCACGCTGCGCCCGAAGAGCGGTCCCGGTGGACCCCTCGTGCTGCCGTACAACCCGGAAGAGATCACGATCGAGGGGTCGGCGGACTACCGGTCCTCGCCGAGCAACGACGACGCCCCCGGGATGCAGTACACCGGGCGGTCGCCGCGCACGACCTCCGTGACGGCGCGGCTCGACGCGCGGGCGCTCGGGCGTCCGGTCACCGCCGTCGTCCAGCAGGTCTTCGACTGGCTGCGTCCGACGGCGGCCTCACGCGCCAAGGGCGCCCCGACCCCGCCGATCCTCGCGCTGAGCTGGGGCAAGCTCTGGTTCGACGTCAGCCTCACCTCGGCCACCGCCCGCTACACGGCCTTTGCCGCGGACGGGACACCGACCCGTGGGGAGATGACCCTCGCGCTCACCGAGGTGGTGCTGCCCCTGCAGCGGCAGAACCCGACGTCGGGCAGCGTGGTCGGTCGTCGCTCGCACCAGGTCGTTGCCGGCGACAGCCTGCACTCGATCGCCACCGCCACCTACGGCGACCCGCGGCACTGGCGCGACCTCGCCGAGGCCAACCGGCTCGACGACCCGATGGCGCTGCGGACCGGCACCCAGCTGCTGCTGCCCGACCTGTCCGAGCTCACCCCGGCGCCGGTCGCACGGTCACCGTGGTGACCACCGCGCCCGGCACCGAATTCGGGCACTCACCGGTCGTGTCGGTGTCGGGGACGCCGCTCGCCGACGAGGTCGCGCGGCTGCTGGAGTCCGTCGTCGTCGACCAGGCCGTCGGGCTCCCCGGCAGTGCGCTGCTGCGCCTGCGCGACCCCGACCTGCGCGCGCTGTCGCAGGCGCGGCTCACGGTGGGCGCGGCCGTCACCGTCGCCTTCAACCGGCCGGGCGCGCCGGCGGTCGTCACGCTGCTCGAGGGCGAGGTGACGGCCCTGGAGTACGAGTACGACGCGCGCGGCTCGGTCGTCGTCGTCCGCTGCCACGACGCGCTGCACCGGCTGACCCGCGGCCGGCGCACCCGGTCGTGGAGCGCGACGGACGACGCGACGGTCGCCCGCGCGGTTCTTGCCGGTGCGGGCGTCCCGGTCGGGACGGTCGAGGGCAGCGCGCTGCGCCACGACCACGTCGCGCAGCTCGACGTGAGCGATTGGGACTTCCTCACCGCAAGGGCCCGCGCCGTCGGGCGGGTGCTGTTCCTGCAGGACGGCAAGGCGCACGTGCGCGCCCGGCCGACCGTCGGGGCCGGCGCGCCGCTGGAGCTCGTGGTCGGGCAGAACCTGAAGCGCCTGCGGGTGCGGGTGACAAGTGCCGGCCAGGTGCCCTCCGTCGAGGTCCGCGGCTGGGACCCGACCACACAGCGAGCCGTCGAGGGACGGGTCCGCCCCCGCGGCGACGCGGCGCGCGCCGGGCTGGCCCACACCCGACTGACCGGCGGCTTCGCCGCCCCGCCGCTGCACGTCGGCGACCCGGCGCTCACCTCGGTGGCCGAGGCGAGGGCAGTGGCCGAAGGGCTCGCGGCGAGGACGTCCGACGTGCACGCCGAGCTCGAGGGCACCTGCGGTGGCGACCCGCGGCTGCAGCCCGGGGTCTCGGTCAAGGTGGCCGGGACCGGGCCGGACCACGACGGCACCTACGTCCTGACGCGGGTGCGCCACGAGTCGACGCGCTACGGCTACTCGACCCACGTCGAGTGCGGCGGCGGCGAGGACCGCACCCTGCGTGGCCTGGTCGGTGGCGCCGGCGCGGCCCCGACGGGAGCGGGCAGCCGCCCCGTGCCCGGGGTCACCGTCGGCGTGGTCACCGACGTCAAGGACCCCACCCGCAAGGGCCGCGTCAAAGTCAGCTTCCCGTGGCTGTCCGGGTCGTACGCCTCCGACTGGGCGCGGCTGGTGGTCCCCGGCGGGGGCGACGAGCGCGGCCTGGCTTGGCTGCCCGAGGTCAACGACGAGGTGCTCGTCGCCTTCGAGCACGGGGACACGCGCCGGCCCTACGTCGTCGGCGGGCTGTGGAGCCCGCAGGCGCCCCCACCGCTGCAGGCCGAGCTGGTCGACGCGGCCGGTCGTACGGCCGTGCGGGCGATGCGCAGCCGGACCGGCCAGCGCCTGGTCCTGTCCGACGAGACGGGGCGGGCGGGGGTGACCGTGGCGACCGGTGACGACGCCCTGCAGATCCGGCTCGACACGGCCAGCACCACGGTGGTCGTCGACAGCCGCGGCCGCGTGGAGGTGCGCGGCGCCCAGGACGTCACGGTGTCCGCCGGTGCCCGCCTGGTGCTCGAGGGCACCGCGGGAGTCCACATCAAGGGAGCGACGGTGTCGCTCGAGGCCCAGGCCGACGTGACGGTGCGCGGCGCCGTCATCCGGCTCAACTAGGAGGAGCCTGATGGGCACTGCAGCCGCCGTCGCCGGGGACCCGATCGTGGGGGTCTGCCCGAACCACCTGATGCCCGACCCGCTCGGGCTGCCCGTGCCCGCCGGGCCCCGGCCCTTCTCCGCCCCCGTGCTTGTCGGCACCGCAGCGACCGTCGTGGTGCAGGGCCGCCCCGTCGTGCTGGCCGCCTCGTCCGGGCTGAACACCCCGCCGCACGTCGGGCTGCACCCCGCCGACCCGTTCGCGGTGCCGGCCGCGCAGATCGGTCGCGTGCTGGTCGGCAGCCTGACGGTGCTCGCCGAGGGCCGGCCCGTCGCGCGCCTGGGCTCCGCGGTCACCTGCTGCGTGACGCCGGGGCTGCTGCGCGCCAGCGCGGTGACGGTCCAGGTCGCGTGATGGCCGGCTCTCCCTTCACCGGACGCGGCTGGGCGTTCCCGCTGCGCACCACCGCCGGTGGCGGGATCGCCCTGGTCGACGGCGACACCGAGATCGCCGAGGCCATCCGGCTCGTGCTGGGCACGGCCAAGGGCGAGCGGCCGATGCGCCCAGAGTTCGGCTGCGGCATCCACGACCTGGTCTTCTCACCGACCGAGCAGCGCCTGCTGGGCCGGGTCGAGGAGGAGGTGCGGGCGTCCCTGGCGCGCTGGGAGCCCCGCATCGACCTGCTCGACGTCGTGGCCGCGCCGGACCAGCACGACAACGGCACCGTGCTCATCACCGTCAGCTACCTGGTGCGCGACACCGACGACCCCCGCAACCTCGTCTTCCCCTTCTACTCCCTGCCACCGGAGGACTGACGTGGCCCTGCCCGTCCCGAACCTCGACGACCGCCGCTTCCAGGACCTCGTCGACGACGCCAAGCGACTGGTGCAGCAGCGCTGCCCGGAGTGGACCGACCACAACGTCAGCGACCCCGGGGTCACGCTCATCGAGCTGTTCGCCTGGATGACCGAGCAGGTCGTGTACCGGCTCAACCGCGTGCCGGACCGGCTGCACACGACGTTCCTGGACCTGCTCGGAGTCTCGACGCTGCCGGCGACCGCCGCCCGCGTGCGCGCAGACGTTCTGGCTGTCGGCCCCGCAGCCGGCCGGGGTCGTGGTGCCCGGCGGGACGCAGGTCGCCACCCCGCGTCCGGCGGGCGGGGACCCGACGGTGTTCACCACCGTCGAGGACCTCGTGCTGCCCTCGGTGACGCTGTTGCACGTGCGCACGGCCGACGCGCTCGGTGCCGGGCGCGACGTCCGTGCAGCGCTCGGGCGTGGGGACGACGTCGCCTGCTTCGGGGCGCCGCCCCAGGAGGGCGACGTGCTGCTGCTCGGGCTGTCGGAGGCCGCCGGTCGGCTGCGCGGTCGCCGTGACCTTGGACTGCTCGGTCGCCGGGGTCGGTGTCGACCCGGAGGACCCGCCGCTGGCGTGGGACGCCTGGACCGGCGACGGGTGGGCGCCGTGCGAGGTCGAGCGCGACGGCACCGGCGGGTTCAACAAGGCGGGCGACGTCGTCGTGCACGTGCCGCGGGGCCACCGGGTCTCGAACATCGGTCGCAGCCGGGGCGGCTGGTTGCGCGTCCGGCTGGTCGAGCCCCGGCCCGACCAGCCGACGTACAGCCAGAGCCCGGTCCTGCGGTCGGCGGCGGCGGCGGTCCTGGGTGGGACCGTCACGGCGGTGCACGCCGACCGGGTGCGCGGCGAGGTGCTCGGCGAGAGCGACGGCGTGGCCGCGCAGCGGTTCTCCCTGCAGCGCAGGCCGATCGTCCCCGGCGACACCCCCACCGTGGTCGAGGTCGCCGAGCCGCTGGCTGCGGGTGGCAGCGCGTGGCGCGAGTGGCAGGTGGTCGAGGACTTCGGCGACTCCGGCCCGCAAGACAGGCACGTCGTGCTCGACAGCCGCAGCGGCGAGCTGAGCTTCGGCCCGCTGGTCCGTGAGCCGGACGGCGGGGTGCGTCAGCTCGGTCGGGTCCCGGAGCCCGGGGCGGTGGTCCGCGTGCGGGAATACCGCACCGGCGGTGGCGCCGCGGGCAACGTCGGCGCCGGGACGCTGGTGGTGCTGACCTCCTCGCTGCCCTTCATCGGCGAGGTGGTCAACCGGGCATCGGCTCGCGGTGGGCAGGACGCCGAGGACATCGAGCAGGCCAAGGCGCGCGGCCCGGTCGTGCTGCGGCACCGCGGGCGCGCCGTGACCGCGGAGGACTTCGAGCACCTCTCGCGCGCTGCGGCTCCGGAGGTCGCGCGCGTGCGCGCCGTGGCGGCCGGCAGCGGTGCGGAGGCGGGCGGTGTGCGGGTGCTCGTCGTCCCGGCGGTCCCGACCGACGAGCGACTGGACTTCGGCCGGCTGGTGCCCGAGCGGGCGACGCTGCAGCGCATCGCCGACGCGCTCGACGGAGCCCGGCTGCTCACGACCCGGGTGGTCGTCGAGCCGCCGGCCTACCAGGGCGTGACGGTGGTGGCGGCCGTGCGCGCCGGCCGGCGCGGCGACCCGCGGGTGTCGAGGCCCGGGTCCAGGCGGCGCTGGACCGGTGGTTCTCGCCGGTGGTCGGCGGGCCGGACGGCACGGGCTGGCCCTTCGGCCGCACCGTCCACGTCGGCGAGGTGTACGGGGTGCTGCAGGCGGTCCCCGGGGTCGACCTCGTCGAGGACGTCCGCCTGTACGCCGCCGATCCCGTCGTCGGTGTCCGGGGCGACGCCGCCCAGCGCATCGAGCTCGACCCGAACGCCCTCGTCTTCAGCTTCGACCACCAGGTGCGGGTCTCGGCGGTGGACGGGTGAGGGGCACGTTCCCGGGCTGCCGACCCGACACCCGCTGGGTCCCGAGCTGCCGGCGCTCTACCAGGACGACCCCTTCACGCAGCGCCTGCTGGCCGGCCTGGACGAGGTGCTGGCCCCGGTGCTCGCCGTTCTCGACGCCCTCGACTCCTACATCGACCCCCGGACGGCCCCGCTGGACCTGCTGCGGTGGGTCGGCAGCGGCTGGCTCGGCGTGGAGGTCGACCCGGCCTGGACCGACCAGCGCCAGCGCGACGTCGTGCAGGCCGCCGTCCGGGTCCATGCGGGGCGGGGGACGGGTGCTGCGCTGGTCGAGTGGTTGCTGCTGGTGCACGGGCTGCACGCCGAGGTGATCGAGTCGGGCGGCGTCGCCGTGCACGAGGTGCCGGGAGGCGAGCTGCCCGGCGACCCTGGGCCGTTCGTGCGGGTCCGCCTGAAGGGGGCCACGGCGGCTCAGGTCGCCCTGGCCGGGCCGCTGGTGCGCGACTGGTGCCCAGCGCACGCCGTCGTCGAGGTCGAGGCAGCGCGGTGAGCATGCAGCCGGTGGTCCTGAGCTGCAGCCAGTGCGGCGAGCCCGTCCGGGGCGACGAGGAGTTCTGCGGCTCGTGCGGTGACTTCCTCGGCTGGCGCGAGCCGAGCCCGCCCGCGCCCGAGGTCGTCGTCGCGGACGTCCCGATGCTGACGGCTGCCGAAGCCCGAGACGCCTCGCCCGACGGTCCCGCGCCGGTCACGCCCGGGGGCGAGCCCGCTGGTGACCCGCTGGCACCGCTGCGCCTGCTGGCCACGCAGGCCCAGGAGCGTGCCGACGCGGCACGCACGCAGGCGATGGGTGCCCAGGTCGCGCTCGAGCGGGCCCGCCGCCGCAGCACCTCGGCACGCCGGCGCGTCGAACGGCTCGAGGAGCAGATGCCGCCGGCGCAGGAGCGCGCCCGCGAGGCCGAGCGGGCTGTCGACCGCGCCGCGGCGGCATCCCGGCGGGCGAGCAGCGCCGCGAAGGGCGCAGCGGTCGGCGGCGATCCAGCAGCGGCTGCGCGAGCTGCGGTCGCGGGTACGCGCCGCCGGTCGGGCGGAGAAGGCGGCACGGACCGCCAGCGACGCGGCCCAGGCGAGCGTGTCCACGCTGACGGGGGTCCTGGCGGGGGCCCGGGGTGAGGTCGCGAAGGCGCCTGCCGCGGTGGGGCAGGCCCAACGTGAGCGTGACGTGGCCCGGGAGGCCGCCGACGACGCGCAGCGGGCCGCGGCGGCAGCGCTCGCCGAGGTCGCGCTGCAGGAGCGGCTGCTCGCGTTGCGGGCCACGCCGCGGCGGGTCGTCGCGATGCCCGAGCAGGACGCGCTGCGGGCCGAGGCAGCCGCCAGTGCCGAGCAGGCCGTCGAGGAGGTCGCCCGCCGGGCCGAGGTGGCCGAGCGCCGCCGCCTGCGGCGTGCGGAGAGGGAGGACGACCGGCGCAGCCGCGCCGAGCTTGCCGCCGACGACCTCGAGCTCGACGGGGTCCTGCAGGGCGCGGGCGCCGCCGAGCGCGCCGCCCGCACCGCCGAGCGGGTCGTGCCGATCGCCGCCGCGACGCCTCAGGACGGCGACGACGACGACCCGCGCGCCGTGATGCCCGTGGAGGTGCGTCGCCGGGCAGCCGTGCGCGCCAGCCGGCTGGACCTCGCCGACGACGACGACGACCGGTCCCGTGCCCGTCGTGCGACGCAGGCAACAGCGTCCTGCGCACCCTGTGCCGCTCCTGCGGGGCGACGCTGCACCTACCGGAGCCCGAGCCCCCAGCCGCCGCCCGTGGTCTGGTGGCGCAGGCTGCTCCGGCTCGACCGGCCAGCTGAGCGTCCCTTCGTGCCGGCCGGTGCACGCCCGCTTCCTGGCGGCAACCCCGACACCGCTGCCGCCGTGCGCCGGGCCCGCGTCGGCGGCGCGTCGGCGCTGCGCGCCGGAGGGCGGCTCCGGCAGGTCGCCCCGCTCGTCGCGCTGGCCGCGGTGGCGGCGCTGGTGGCCGTCATCGCCCTGACCCCCCTGTCCGGGGCGTTGGGTCGACTGGTCGGCGGGGGGCGGGACCGGGTGACGGAACGGGTCTCCAGCGAGGTGGAGCTTGTGCCGCTGAGCACCCGGGCGACGAGCTCGTTCCCGGGCAGCACGCCGGCGCTGGCAGTCGACGGCGACCTGTCGACCTCGTGGACCTCCGGCGCGGTCCCGGGTGTGGGCGAGATGCTGGGCCTGACCTTCGTCGACGCCCGCAACATCGTCGGGATCCGCCTCACTGCGGCTGCCGGGTCGGGCCGCCCGCGCCCGGCCGCTGTAACGATCGTGTCGGAGGGGAACGCCGGCGTCGTGCTCCGCCTGGCCGACACCTTGCGCGAGCAGAGCTTCCCGCTGGACCTGCGCGACATCGACGGCCTGCAGATCCGGTTGGACGACCTGTATCCCGCCGAGCCGGGAGTGCCGGCCGGTCTCGCCGAGGTCGTCGTGCTCACCCGTGAGGCGCCCCGCCTGAGCTCGCTGCGCGCGGACCGCTGACGGGGCGCGGTCGGTGTTCCCTCGTCAGTGGCCCCCGTGGCAACGGGGGTCGTTGTCAAGGGTGGTCCGGGGCGTGGGAGCAGGGCTGGCGGCGGAACCCTCGTCTGTGGCCTGTGGGACGACGGAAGGCGGTGACTTCCCGGCGGTGCAGGCTGATCACCCGAGCCGCCTGCTCACGACCGTAAGCAGCGGCCTCACTACCCCGCAGGCAGTCGCTCGTTGATCCAGATCTCCTCGATCTCCGGATCGTCCAGGTGCCGCTGCAGGGGGCCGAAGCCGGCGACGGCGTCGTAGACGGCTCGGGCAGCCAGGCGTGGGTCCGGCAACGGAGCGAGCGAGGAGGTCAGCGACCGCTCGCTGTAGTCGTTGACGACGTCGTCGACGAGCTGGCGCATCTGTCCGTGGTCGGAGACCGGGTCCAGGCCGCGACGGCGTACGAGCTCGCGCACCTCGGCCTCGACGAGCTCCACCGCCGACACCGATGCCCCTTTCGCCCGACCCGTCCCGTTGACCTCGGCAACCTAACCGCTCACGGGCGCGGGTGGGGACGCTCGCCTCAGCCCTGTTGACAGCTCCGGCGCAGCGGAACCCTCGGCTCGCGCGGGCGGCCGCGCCCCCGCAGGATGGCGGGATGACCGCCCTGCCCGCCCCCGCGAGCGGCGCCGAGGCCGCGACCGGCTGGGTCCGTGACCACCTGTCCCACCTGCTCGACGGCGACGTCACGGCGTCGTCGATCCGGGGCGGGCAGGCCGCCGCCGACGCGGCGCTGGCGACGCTGGACCTCACCGGCTACGCCCGGCGCCGCAGCCAGGTGCTGCCGACGTCGGCCCGCGGCGCCTCGCGGCTGTCGCCCTACCTGCGGCACGGGCTGCTGACCCTGCCGCAGGTCTGGGAGGCGGCGGGCGCGGCGCCCCCCACCGACCGCAAGAAGTACCGCGACGAGCTGCTGTGGCAGGAGTACGCCCGCCACCTCTACGCGCGGCTCGGTGGCGACCTGGCCCGGCCGCTGCGCGCCGAGCAGCAGAGCCGCAGCGCCTGGCCGGACCCGTGGCCGCGCGAGATGGCCTGCATGGAGGCCGTGCTCGACGAGCTCGAGAGCGACGGATGGCTGGTGAACCAGACCCGGATGTGGCTGGCCTCGCAGTGGAGCGTGCGGGCGGGCGCCGACTGGCGCGCGGGCGAGGACCTGCTCTACCGGCAGCTGCTCGACGGCTCCCGCGCCGCTAACCGCCTCGGCTGGCAGTGGACCACCGGCGTCGGTTCCGGCAAGCCGTACGGCTTCGCGCGCTGGCAGGTCGAGAAGCGCGCACCGCAGCTCTGCGCAGGCTGCGCGCTGCGCGACAGCTGCCCGATCCAGCAGTTCCCGGACGCTGCCGAGCTGGTGCCTGTCGCACCGCCTGCCGGTCTGGCCGGCGGCGCCACCGACGGGGGACCGGTGGCAGCCCGTCACCACGGGGAGCCGACGCACGTCTGGTTGACGGCGGAGTCGCTCGGGTCCGCGGACCCGGCGCTGCTCGCGCACCCCGACCTGCCGCGGGTGTTCGTCTGGGACGAACCGCTGCTGCGCCGGCTGCGGCTGGCGGGCCAGCGCCTGGTGTTCCTGGCCGAGGCCCTGGCCGAGCTCGACGTCGAGGTGCTGCTCGGCGACCCCGTGGTCGAGCTGGCCGGACGCAGCCTCGCGGTCACCTTCGCGCCGGTGCCCGGCTTCGCGACCCGCAGCGCGCGCCTGGACGTCGCCGTCCTGCACCCGTGGCCGTGGCTGCGCCGGCCGACGGCGGGCTCGGTGCGCTCGTGGTCGGCCTGGGTGCGCGCGACCCGCAGCTGAGCCGGCGCTCCCCGCGAGGGCGGCGCACCGCGCGCGCGGGTGCCGGGCGTCACGCCCACGGCTGCGGTAGGGGCCGCGACCACGCCGGTAGGCTCGCTGGGGCGGTGGTCTGCCGCGTGCGTCCGCAGCAGCACGTGCCCGGCGGTCGATCGAGGGGACCTGCCCGTCGCCCGCCGACCCAACCTGTCCCCGCCGAGCCCGTCCCGACGAACCCCTCCCCGCCGAACCCGCCCCGCCGAACGAAGGAGCGCGCCGCCGTGCCCACCCGCGTCGCGCTCCCGGTGCGCGCGGACCTCGTCGGCCGTACGCCCTACGGCGCGCCGCAGACCGGCCGCGACGGGATCGGCGAGCCGGTCACCCTGAACGTCAACGAGAACCCGCACCCGCCGTCGACCGCGCTGGTCGCCGACCTCGCCGCCGCGGTCGCGCGGGCTGCGACGACGCTGAACCGCTACCCCGACCGTGAAGCGGTGGAGCTGCGGGCCGACCTCGCCGCCTACCTGACCGGCCGCACCGGGGTCGCGTTGACGACCGAGCAGATGTGGGCGGCCAACGGCTCCAACGAGGTGCTGCAGCAGGTGTGCCAGGCCTTCGGCGGCCCCGGTCGCGTCGCGCTGGGCTTCGAACCGTCGTACTCGATGCACCCGCTGCTGGCGGCCGGCACCAGCACCGGCTGGGTGGCCGAGCGGCGTGCCGCCGACTTCACCCTCAGCGCTGCCGACGCCGTCGCTGCGGTGCAGCGCCACCAGCCGGCGATCACCTTCCTCACCACGCCGAACAACCCGACCGGCACGGTCGTCGGGCTCGAGGTCGTCGACGCCGTCTGCGGCGCGTCCGAGGGCATGGTCGTCGTCGACGAGGCCTACGCCGAGTTCGCCAGCGGGCCGAGCGCCGTGACGCTGCTGGAGCGGCACCCGCGGCTCATCGTCAGCCGCACGATGAGCAAGGCGTTCGCGCTCGCGGGCGCACGGCTGGGCTACCTCGCGGCGAGCGCGCAGGTCGTCGACGCGCTGCGGCTGGTGCGGCTGCCCTACCACCTGTCCTCGCTCACCCAGGCCGCCGCGCGCACCGCGCTGGCGCACGCCGACGAGCTGCTCGGCACCGTCGAGCAGGTGAAGGCGCAGCGCGACCGGATCGTCGCGGCCGTGCACGCCCTGGGGCTGCGCACCGTGCCCACCGAGGCCAACTTCCTGCTGTTCGGACCCTTCGCCGACGCCACCGCCACCTGGCAGGCGCTGCTGGACCGCGGCGTCCTGGTGCGCGACGTCTCCGCCGGCCCCGGGCTGGCCGGCTGGCTGCGCGTGAACGCCGGCACCGAGCCCGAGACGACCGCGCTGCTGGCAGCGCTAGGAGAGATCACCGCATGAGCGCATCCCGCACCGCCTCGATCCAGCGCACGACCAAGGAGTCCGACGTCCGCGTCGAGCTCGACCTGGACGGCACCGGCCAGGCGTCCTCCGACACCGGCGTGCCGTTCTTCGACCACATGGTGGCCCAGCTCGGCCGGCACGGCGGCTTCGACCTGACCGTCGTCACCCGCGGCGACCTGGAGGTCGACGCGCACCACACCGTCGAGGACACCTCGCTCGCGATCGGCGAGGCGCTCAAGAGCGCGCTCGGCGACAAGGCCGGCATCCGGCGCTTCGGCGACGCGCTGGTGCCGCTCGACGAGTGCCTCGTGCAGGCGGCCGTCGACCTGTCCGGCCGACCCTACGTCGTGCACGAGGAGCCGCCGATGGTCGAGCTGATCGGCTCCTACGACACCACCCTCACCCGGCACATCTGGGAGTCGATCGTGGCCAAGGCCGACATCGCCCTGCACGTCAGGGTGCTGTCGGGGCGCAACGCCCACCACGTCGTCGAGGCGCAGTTCAAGGCGGTGGCCCGGGCGCTGCGCGACGCCGTCGCGCTGGACCCGCGGGTGGCAGGCATCCCGTCGACCAAGGGCAGCCTGTGACCGCCGTCGACCGGCTCGAGAGCCTGGACGAGCAGCCGCTGGCCTGGCCCGACGCCGGGCCGCGCGAGCCCGGACCGGTGCTGACCGGGCTCGTGCTGCTGCTGGTCGTCGTGCTGGGGACGCCCAGGGTCTGGGCCGACCTCGGCTCCGGCACGCTCGGGCTGGAGAGCGTCTTCTTCCCCGTGATCGGCATCGCCTTCGCCTGCCTGGCCGTCAGTCGTCGCCGGGGCAGGTGAGCGGGCGGTGAGGACCCTGACCGTCCTGTACGTGCTGTTCGTCGCCGGCGCCTTCACCGGCTGCGCCGGCTACCTGCGCGCGCTGTGGCTGCGCCACCGCGAGGAGCCGTGACGCAGGCGAGCGTCACCGTCCTGGACTACGGCTCGGGCAACGTGCGCTCGGTGGTCCGGGCGATGGAACGCACCGGCGCCGCCGTCACGCTCAGCAAGGACTATGGCGTGGCGTCGGAGGCCGACGGGCTCGTCGTGCCCGGGGTCGGGGCGTACGCGGCGTGCATGCGCGGGCTCGACGCCGTCCGCGGCGGCACCCTCGTGTGGGACCGGCTGCGCAAGGGGCGGGCGGTGCTGGGTATCTGCGTCGGCATGCAGATCCTCTACGAGCAGGGCGTCGAGCACGGGGTGCGGACGACCGGGCTGGGTGTGCTGGCCGGCCGGGTCGAGCGGCTGACGGCGCCCGTCGTGCCGCACATGGGTTGGAACACCGTCCAGGCCCCTGCGGGCTCCACCCTGTTCGCCGGGGTGCAGGACGAGCGCTTCTACTTCGTCCACTCCTACGCCGCCCGCGAGGCACCGGACGCGCTGCTCACCACCGCCGACCACGGGGGCAGCTTCGCCGCAGCCGCGGAGCGCGGGCGTGCTGTCGGCCACGCAGTTCCACCCCGAGAAGAGCGGTGACGCCGGCGCGCAGCTGCTCGCCAACTGGGTCGCGACGCTGTGACCTCCGCCGGAGCCGTCATGAGCGGCCGGGCCGGCCGATGAGCCAGGAGCGCCGACGCGCCCGGGAGGCGCGCGAGGCCGAGGCCGCCCGCGTGCAGGCGGTCGCGCCGCCGGCGACGCCCCGGGCGACCGAACGTCCGGTCGGCGGGCGCCGCCGCCGGGAGACCGTCTACCGCCAGCGACGCTTCCCGCCGCTGCCCTGGCGACTGAAGTCGGCGCTGGGCGTCGGCTGGGTCGCCGTGCTGTCCCTGACGCTCTACCTCAGCCGGTCCTGGGGCGTCCGCCTCGGGATGCTCATCCTGACCACCGCCGCCCTGCCCCTGATCGTCGTGCTCGTGCGCGACCCGTCCCGGAGGTCCCGATGACCCGCCCGCTCGAGCTCCTGCCCGCCGTCGATGTCGCGGACGGCCAGGCCGTCCGCCTCGTCCAGGGGGAGGCCGGCAGCGAGACCGGCTACGGCGACCCGCTGGAGGCCGCCCTGCAGTGGCAGCGGGACGGCGCCGAGTGGGTGCACCTGGTCGACCTCGACGCCGCCTTCGGCCGCGGCAGCAACCGCGAGCTGCTCGCCCGGGTCGTGCAGACGCTGCAGGTCAAGGTCGAGCTGAGCGGCGGCATCCGCGACGACGCCTCGCTGCAGGCGGCGCTGGCCACCGGCTGCGCCCGCGTCAACCTCGGCACGGCTGCGCTGGAGTCACCGGACTGGTGCGCCCAGGCGATCGCCGACCACGGCGACCGGATCGCCGTCGGGCTGGACGTGCGCGGCACGACGCTCGCGGCGCGCGGCTGGACGCAGGAGGGCGGCGACCTGTGGGAGGTGCTGGCCCGGCTGGACCGCGAAGGCTGTGCGCGCTACGTCGTCACCGACGTGCGCCGGGACGGCACGCTGACCGGCCCGAACGTCGAGCTGCTGCGCCAGGTCTGCGCGGCCACCGACCGACCGGTCGTGGCCAGCGGCGGCGTGAGCTCGCTCGAGGACCTCCGGGTGCTCGCCTCGCTGGTCGGCGACGGCGTCGAGGGCGCCATCGTCGGCAAGGCGCTGTACGCAGGGGCGTTCACGCTGCCGGAGGCGCTGGCGGCCGTCCGCGGCTGAGACCGCACCCGGGGGGCCGCGCAGCGGCTCAGGTGAGCAGCTGGTGGGTGGCGAGCTCGAGGTAGAGCGGGTCGGTCGCCATCAGCTCGGCGTGCGTGCCCACGGCGACCACCCGGCCGGCGTCGAGCACGACGATCTGGTCGGCGTCGACGACGGTGGCCAGGCGGTGGGCGACGACCAGCAGGGTGCGGCCCAGCGCCACGGCGTCGACGGCCGAGCGCAGCGCCGCCTCGTTGCGGCCGTCCAGGTTGCTGGTGGGCTCGTCCAGCAGCAGCAGCGGCGGCGCGGCCAGCAGCGAGCGGGCGATGGCCAGCCGCTGGCGCTCTCCGCCGGACAGCAGCACGCCGCCGTCGCCGACGTCGCTGTCCAGACCGGCCGGCGCCCGGTCGACCAGGCTCCGCAGGTTCACCGCGTCGACCACGGCCTCGACCTCGGCGTCGCTCGCGAGCGGCGCCGCGAGCCGCAGGTTGTCGCGCAGCGAGCCGGCCAGCGCCGGTGCCTCCTGCTCGACGTACCCGAGCGCGGCGCGCAGCTGGGTCCGGGGCATCGCCCGCACGTCGGTGCCGCCGAGCAGCACGGCGCCGGACGTGACGTCGTAGAAGCGTTCGACCAGGGCCAGGACCGTGGACTTCCCGGCGCCGGACGGGCCGACCAGCGCCGTGCGGGTGCCGCGGGCCAGCGCGAAGCTCACGTCGTGCAGCACCGGCGGACCCTCGGCGTAGTGGAAGCCCGCCCCCCGCAGCTCCAGGACCGGTGCGTCGCGGTCCAGCCGTACCGGGACCCGCACGGCGTCGGCCTCGGCCGGCAGGCGGAGCACGTCCTCGATGCGCTGCAGGGCCCCGAGCCCGGACTGCAGCGTCGTCCAGGCCTGCAGGGCCTGCGCGAGCGGCAGGACCAGCAGGAACAGGTACAGCACGAAGGCCACCAGGTCGGCGACCGTCAGCTCGCCGCGGGCGACCCGGGCGCCGCCCAGGGCGAGCACGAGCAGGAACGAACCCTGCACGGCCAGACCGGCCGCGGGGGAGACCAGCGCCGTCAGCCGGGCCGAGCGCAGGCCGGCGTCGTAGGCCGCGTGCGCGTCGGCGACCACGGCCGCCGTCTCGCGCACCTCGGCGCCGCTGGCGCGGATGGTCCGGACGGCGCCGAGGGCCCGCTCGACGGCGGCGGTCATGTCGCCGACCCGCGCCTGGGCCAGGGTCGACAGCGTCCGTACCCGCCGCGAGACAGCGGCGACCAGCGCGACGGCGACGCCCACCGAGGCGAGCGTGACGGCCAGCAGCGTGAGGTCGATGGCCCCCATCAGCACCACCGCCCCCACCACCACGACGGCGCCGCCCAGCACCTGGAAGATGCCGGAGGTGACCGCCGAGTGCAGCTGCGTGGTGTCGGCGCCGACCCGGGAGAGCAGGTCGCCGGAGCGTCGGCGGTCGTGCTCGGCGACCGGCAGCCGCAGCAGGTGCGCCGCGAGCCGGCTGCGGGCGGTCAGCACGACGCCCTCGGCGGTGCGCTGGAGCAGGTAGCGGACGACTCCGCCGACGGCCGCGCCCACCAGCACCGTGGCCAGCACCAGCAGCACCGCAGCCCCGGTGGGACGGCGCTCGCGCACCGCGTCCAGCACCTCGCGGGTCAGCAACGGCGAAGCGAGCGAGGTCACCGTCGTCAGCGCCGTGAGCAGCGCCGTGGCCAGCAGGGCCCGGCGGTGCGGGCGCAGGTACGGCAGCAGGGTCCGCAGGCCGACGCGCGTCGGGTCAGCACGGCGCCGGCCGGCGGAGCGAGCGGCCGGGTCGGTGTCCGCGGTGCCCGCCCCACCAGCGCGCGGCGGCGCTGCAGGGTCGCCCAGAGGAGCGTCAGGGTCGGCGACGTCGTCCGCGAGGCGGCCGGACGCGTGCGGCACGACCATCGGCGCAGGCTAGTGCCCGCCGGACGCAGCAGCCCCGCGAGCGATCCGGCTGCGCCGCCGGCCTGGTTCTTTGTGACCATCTCGCGCGGCGGGGGTGCAGTTCGGCGCCGCGGTGGTCGAAGGTGACCTGTGACCCTGCCGCCGGCTGTGCCTCGCGCGCCCCGGCGCCGGTCCGCCCCCCTGGTCCTGGTGGGGCTGCTGTTCGTGGCGTACGCCGTGGTCGCCGCCTTCCACCTGCTGCCAGGAGGCATCGGCCGGCCGTTCACCTACCTCGTGCAGTCCGTGACCGCCGTAGTCGCCGTCGTCGCCCTGGTCCGCCGGGGGCGCCGGTCCCGGGGCGCGCTGCGTCGGGCTCGCCTGCTGATCGCGGCGGGGCTGGTGGTCGGCGCGCTCGCCGGCGTCGCTGCGGCTGCGGTGCACCTGGTGACGGGTCAGCCGCCGCAGGGGCCGTCTTTCGTCGACCTGCTGCACCTGGCGTTCGCACCGGTCCTGGTGGCGGCCTTGCTCAGCTATCCCGTCGTCTCCGACGAGTCGGGGTCGCGGGTGCGCACCCTGCTCGACGGCGGCGTCGCGGTGTGCTCGCTGTGGTTCGTCGCCTACGCCCTGCTGCTGGCACCCAACGACGTCGGCGCGGGGGTCGACCGGCTGGCGGCCCTCACGGCGCTCGCCTATCCGGCCGTCGACGTGTTCGTGCTCGGGATGGTGCTCGGCGTGCTGGTCCGGGTCGAGGCCGCTGCCCGCCGGGAGCTCACCGTGATGGCGTGCGGGCTGGGGCTGTACGTCGTCAGCGACCTGGCCTACAGCATCTTGCTGGCTCGCGGCACCTACCGGGCCGACAGCTGGGTCAACGTCCTCGCCGAGGCCGGTCTGATCGTCATCGTCCTGGGCACCCTGGCGCAGCCGACACCCGACGCCGCGGCGGCGGGCGGACGCCGGGTGCGCCGGCTGGTGCTGCTGCAGCAGCTGCCGATGGTGGCGGTGGTCGTCGTCACCGGGCAGGCAGCGGCGCGGGGGGTCGTCTTCGCCGGGATGCAGCAGGGCGCGGCGGCGGCGGTCGGACTGCTCATCATCCTTCGGCACAGTGTCGTGCTGCGGGACGCAGAGGCGTTCACCCGTCGTCTGCGGGCCCGCGAGGACCGGCTGGCCCGCGCTGCCTACACCGACGCACTCACCGGCCTGGGCAACCTGGCCCGCGCTCGCGACCTGCTCGTCGCCCGGTTCGCGGTCGAGCCCCCGGACGCGGCCACGGTCGTCCTGGTCGACCTGGACGGCTTCAAGACCGTGAACGACACCTTCGGCCATGCCCAGGGCGACGCCCTGCTGGTGCAGGTCGCCGCCCGGCTGACGGACTGTCTGCGCAGCCGTGACGAGGTCGCCCGCATCGGCGGGGACGAGTTCGTCCTGATCCTGGACGGTCATGACACGCGGGCCGCGCAACGGGTCCTGGAGGTGCTCCAGCAGCCGTTCGACGTCGCCGGGACGCCGTTGACGATCGGCGCCAGCATCGGCCTGGCGCGGTTGCAGGAGGCGGGCAGTCCCGACGACGTCCTGCGCGACGCCGACCTGGCCATGTACGCCTCCAAGGGCGCCGGGCGCAACCGCATCACCCCCTACGACGCGAGCATGCACGCCGCCGCCACCCAGCGCATGCAGGTGCACCGCGGGCTGCGACGAGCGCTGGACGAGGGACACCTGCGGGTGGTCTACCAGCCGATCGTCGGGCTGCGCAGCCGCCGGCTCGTCGGCGTGGAGGCCCTCGTGCGGTGGGACGACCCGGTCACGGGCCCGGTGTCGCCGGAGCTGTTCATCCCGCTGGCGGAGGAGTCCGGCATCGTGGGGGAGGTCGACCACTGGGTGCTCGAGCGGACGTGTGCCGATCTCGCCGGCTGGAAGCAGCAGGGCCTGTCCACCCCGCGGGTGAGCGTCAACGTCTCGCGCCGCCAGCTCAACCACGAGCTGCCCGGACTGGTCTCCGCGACGCTCCGGCGGCACGGCATCCTCGGCAGCGACCTGTGCGTGGAGGTCACCGAGAGCGCCGTCGTCGAGAACGTCGACGCCGCCTCGGCCGCGCTGCTCAGGCTGCGCGCCATGGGCGTCACGGTCGCGCTGGACGACTTCGGGACGGGGCAGTCCTCGCTGTCCCAGCTCGCACGGCTCCCCGTCGACACTGTCAAGATCGACCGGTCGTTCACGGTCAGCACCTCGACGGCGCCACGCGACAGCCGGCTGCTGACCTCGATCGTCGGGGTCTGTCAGGCGCTCTCGCTGCCCGTCGTGGCCGAGGGGGTCGAGGACGAGGCGCTGGCCGTCGCGCTGGCCGGCATGGGCTGCGAGAACGGACAGGGGTGGCACCTGGGCCGACCGCTGCCGGCCGACGCCGTCGCCGACCTGCTCGCCCCTCGGGCCGCGACGCCGCTGCTGAGCGCTGCGCGCTAGAAGCACACCTCGAGGCGGACCGGACCGAAGCGCGCGGCCAGGCCTGCGCCGCGCTCGGAGCTCTCCAGGCACGGCCGGGCCCACTGCAGGGGCGTCACGCGGACCGCCAGGCACGGGGTGCCGGCCAGCGTGGGGACCTCGGGCAGCGGCGGCAGCAGCGGCGCCGACGGCAGCGCCGCCGGCCGGCCGAGGTCGGTGAGCAGGTCGGCCCGCAGGTCTTGCTGCAGGTCGCTGGCGGGCTTGGTCATCGGGGCACCTTCTCGGCGTAGGCGCGCAGCAGCTCCTGCGCGAGGGCGGTGTAGGCCTGCGCGACGCTGCTGTTCGGCGCCGTGAGCAGGACCGGCTTCTTGGCCAGCGTCGCGCTCGGTACGCGGCGCGAGAGCGGGATGCGGGTCTCCAGCAGCGGCAGGTCGGTGCCGGTGAGCGCCCCGGCGACCTCCTTGGCCGCCTTGCCACCGGCGTCCCACAGCGAGCAGGCGACCCCGATCAGGCGGGCGTCGGTGTTCTCGAACCGGCGGTGCTGCTCGACGAAGGCCGCGACGCGCGCGGCGCCGAGCGCCGAGCCCGGGTCGCTGGTGAACACGGTCAGCACGCAGTCGGCCGCAGCCAGCGCCGACAGGGTCATGTTCCCCAGGTCGCCGTGGGTGTCCAGCACGACGTGGTCGTAGTCGGCCAGCAACGGACGCAGCACCCTCCGCACGCCGCTGACCAGGCCGCCCTGGGCCGCGAGGGCCACCCCGATGCTTTCCAGCGAGGGGTGCGCGGGCAGCAGGTCGACCCCGGGGGCGACCTCGCGGCGCACGACGGCGGCAGCGTCCAGGTCGGCGTCCTCGAGCAGGCCCGCGAGCGAGTCCTCCCGGCCCTTGGCGACGATGCCGAACGCGCGCCCGAGGCTGTCCTGCGGGTCGACGTCGACCGCCAGCACGCGACCGGTGGCGCCGAGCGCGGCAGCGAGGTTCGCTGCGGTCGCCGTCTTGCCGACGCCGCCCTTGGAGGAGCACACCGCCAACCTCATCTGCCCACCCCTGTCCCCACCCGGCGAGTGTGGCAGGTACCTCGGGTGCGCAACAGGCTCCGGGACGCCCGGCGCCGGTAGCGTTCGTCACATGGGGGTTGCCGTCCGGGTCGTGCCGTGCCTGGACGTCGACGCCGGTCGCGTGGTCAAGGGCGTCAACTTCCAGGCGCTGCGCGACGCCGGGGACCCCGTCGAGATGGCGCGGCTGTACGACCTCGAGGGCGCCGACGAGCTCGTCTTCCTCGACATCACCGCCAGCAGCGGCGACCGCGAGACCACCTACGACGTGGTGCGCCGGACCGCCGAGCAGGTCTTCATCCCGCTCACGGTCGGCGGCGGTGTCCGGACGACCGACGACGTCGACCGGCTGCTGCGCGCGGGCGCCGACAAGGTCGGGGTCAACACCGCCGCGATCGGCCGGCCCGAGCTGCTCCACGAGATCGCCGACCGTTTCGGCAACCAGGTGCTGGTGCTGTCGGTCGACGCCCGGCGCGCGGCCGGCACTCCGTCGGGCTTCGAGGTCACGACGCACGGCGGTCGTACCGGCACCGGCCTGGACGCCGTCGAGTGGGTGCAGCGTGGTCAGGAGCTCGGCATCGGCGAGGTGCTGCTCAATGCCATGGACGCCGACGGGACGCGCGCCGGCTACGACCTGGAGCTGGTGCGGGCGGTGCGCGCCGTGACCACCGTCCCGGTGATCGCCAGCGGCGGCGCGGGACGGGTCGAGGACTTCGCCCCGGCAGTGGAGGCGGGGGCCGACGCGGTGCTGGCGGCCAGCGTCTTCCACTTCGGCTCGCTGCGGATCGGCGAGGTCAAGGACGCTCTGCGGACGGCCGGCCACCCGGTCCGCTGAGGCGGGGGCGGGCCGCCCGGCGAAGGCGAGCCCGCTGCGTCGGGAACAGTTGTCGGCGGCGCGGTGTAGGCACAGGGTGGGCCCGTCCGCGCCATCCCTGCGGCAGGCCCCCTCGATGACAGGACCTGCCATGACCCGCCCGACCGTGTCCGCTGACGAGAGCGCCGCGCCCGCCGTGCCCGCCGGGGTGATCCGGCGGGGCCTGGGCGTGCTGTGGGTGGCGGTGAAGGAGGAGCCGCGGGTCTTCGCCGTCTCTGCGGTCGGCAGCGCCCTGTTCGCCTTCACCACGATCGGCCAGGCCTACGTGTTCGGTGCGATCACCGCGCACGTCATCGTGCCGGACATCCGCAACGGTGAGGTCGGGACGGCCGGGGTCGCGGCGGCGTTCCTGGCCGTGATGGCCGTCGCGACGCTGAAGGTGGTGGGCATCATCGGCCGTCGCCTCGGCGCCGGCATCATGCAGTACCGGCTGCAGGCCACCTACCGGCGGCGGGTCACCCGCCGCTACCTGCAGCTGCCGCTGGCCTGGCACCAGGAGCACCCCACGGGCGAGCTGCTGTCCAACGCCAACAGCGACGTCGAGGCCACCTGGTACCCGATCGCGCCGTTCCCGTTCGCCGTCGGCGTCATCGTCATGCTGTTCACCACGCTCGGGCTGCTGTTCGTCACCGACCCGGTGCTGGCGCTGGTCGGCTCGGTCATCTTCCCGAGCATCGCCGCGCTCACGGTCGTGTACTCGCGCCGCATGTCGCCGTTGATGACCCGGGCCCAGCAGCTGCGCGGCGAGGTCAGCGAGATCGCGCACGAGTCCTTCGACGGCGCGCTCGTCGTCAAGACCCTGGGCCGCGAGAGCGACGAGACGGCCCGCTTCGAGCAGCGCTCGTTCGCGCTGCGCGACACCCTGGTCCGCGTGGGCCGGGTGCGCGGCACCTTCGACCCGATCATGGAGGCGCTGCCGGTCGTCGGCGTCCTGGCCGTGCTGCTCGTCGGCACCAGCCGCGTCGGCAGCGGCAACATCGACGCCGGCCAGCTCGTGCGCGTCGCCTACCTGTTCACGCTGCTGGCCTTCCCGGTGCGGGCCATCGGCTGGGTGCTCAACGAGCTCCCGCGCAGCGTCGTCGGGTGGGACCGCGTCCAGCGGGTGCTGACGGCCACCGGCGCCCAGGAGCACGGCACCGAGACGGTCCACGGGGCGGGCGGCGCAGCCCTTTCGGTCGAGGCGGTGGCGCTGTCCTACGGCGACACGCAGGTGCTGCACGAGGTCACCTTCGACGTCCGCCCGGGCCGCACGGTGGCCGTCGTCGGCCCGACCGGGGCGGGCAAGTCCTCGCTGGCGTCGGTGCTGGTGCGCCTGCTGGACCCCGAGACCGGCCGCGTCGCCTACGACGACGTCGACCTGCGCACCCTGGCGCCGGGAGCGGCGGCCGAGGTCGCGAGCCTGGTACCGCAGTCGACGTTCCTGTTCGACGACACCGTGCGCGGCAACATCACCCTGGGTGCGCCGATCCCGGACGAGGACGTCTGGGCGGCGCTGCGCGTCGCGCAGGGCGACGGGTTCGTCGCGGCCCTGCCCAAGGCCCTCGACACGGTCGTCGGCGAGCGGGGCACGACGCTGTCCGGCGGGCAGCGGCAGCGGCTCGCGCTGGCCCGCGCGATCGTGCGGCGGCCGCGGCTGCTCGTGCTGGACGACGCCACCTCCAGCGTCGACCCGAGCGTCGAGCAGCGGATCCTGGCCGGGCTGCGGGCCGCCACCGCCGCCGACGGCACCGCCGGCACGGTCGTGGTCGTCGCCTACCGACGGGCCACCATCGCGCTGGCGGACGAGGTCGTCTTCCTGGAGGAAGGCCGCATCACCGGTCGAGGCACGCACGAGCAGCTGCTGGAGACCTCGCCCGGCTACCAGGACCTCGTCAAGGCCTACGCGCGCGCCGACGCCGAGCGCGACGAGCTGGACGCGGGCCTGCCCGACGTCCAGGCGGAGGTCGGCGCATGACCACCACCCACGAGCCGGTCGAGGCCCGCTCGGCCGGCGGGGGTGCCGCGCCGCCCCGGCCGGACACCGTCGACGGTCGCGCGGTCGAGCGCGGCTCGTTCGCGACGCTGCTGCACGGGCTGCGACTGACCCCGGAGTTCCGCGAAGGGCTGGCGCTGACCTTGTTCCTGGCGCTGCTGGCGACTGCCGGGCGCGTGGTCGTGCCGGTGGCCGTCCAGCAGACGATCGACCACGGCCTTTCCGGACCGGACGGGCCCGACCTCGGACTCGTGCGCCTGTCCTGCGGTCTGGCGCTGCTGGCCGTCGTGGTCACGGCGGTGGCGGGCTACGGCACCAACGTGCGGCTGTACCGGACCACCGAGGCTGGCCTGGCCTCGCTGCGCGTGCGCGCTTTCCGCCGCGTGCACGACCTCTCGATGCTGCACCAGGCCTCCGAGCGCCGCGGCTCGCTGGTCTCACGGGTCACCGGCGACGTCGACACGATCAGCACCTTCATGCAGTTCGGCGGGCTGCTGATCGTCGTCTCCAGCGCCCAGGTCGTGCTGGCGACGGTGCTCATGCTGGTCTGGTCCTGGCAGCTGACCCTGGTGGTGTACCTGTGCTTCCTGCCGCTGGTCGGCGCGGTGAAGGTGCTGCAGGTGCGCCTGCAGGCCGCTTACCAGCTGGTACGCCAGCGCATCGGCGAGATGCTCGGCGCGATCTCGGAGTCGGTGGTGGGCGCGCAGGTCATCCGCGCCTACGCGGTCCAGGAGCGCACCGCCGAGCGCATCGACGCGGCCGTGGCCGACGCCCAGGTCGCACAGACGCGGGCTCAGCGGCTGTCGGTCAGCACGTTCTGCGCGGGTGAGCTCGTCGCGGCGCTCGCCACCGGCGCGGTCGTCGTCGTCGGGGTCGTCCTCGGTGCCGGCGGGTCGATCACCACTGGCCGGCTCGTGGGCTTCCTGTTCCTGGTGACGCTGTTCGTGCAGCCGGTGCAGATCGCGACCGAGGTGCTGAACGAGGCGCAGAACGCCATCGCCGGGCTGCGCCGGGTGCTCGGCGTGCTCGACACCCCCACCGACGTCGCCGACCCCGCCGAGGCCGGCCGGCCGCTGCCGCCCGGGCCGGTCACCGTCACCTTCGAGCACGTCAGCTTCGCCTACCCGGCCGGGCCGCGGGTGCTGCACGATGTCGACCTGACGCTGACAGCCCGGTCGCGGGTCGCCGTCGTCGGCGAGACCGGCAGCGGCAAGACGACTTTCGCCAAGCTGCTGACCCGGCTGATGGACCCCACCGAGGGTCGGGTGCTGCTGTCCGGGGTGCCGTTGCCGGAGGTCGTGTTCTCCTCGCTGCGGCAGCGCGTGGTGATGGTGCCTCAGGACGGTTTTCTGTTCGACACCACCGTCGCCGACAACGTCCGGTACGGACGCCTGGACGCCACCGACGCCGAGATCGAGCAGGCCTTCGCCTCGCTGGGCCTCTCGGACTGGCTCGAGCAGCTGCCCGAAGGGGTCCGCTCGCAAGTCGGCGAACGCGGCGGGTCGCTGTCGGTCGGCGAGCGGCAGCTCGTCGCGATCGCGCGCGCCTACATCGCCGACCCCGACGTGCTCGTGCTCGACGAGGCCACCAGCGCGGTCGACCCGGCCACCGAGGTGCGGCTGAACCGGGCGCTCGACTCGCTCACCCGGGGTCGCACGACGCTCGCCATCGCGCACCGGCTCTCCACCGCCGAGAACGCCGACGAGATCCTCGTCGTCGACGCCGGCGTCGTCGTGCAACGCGGCTCGCACCGCGAGCTGGTAACGGTCGACGGCGTCTACCAGCGGCTGCACGCGTCCTGGATCAGCCAGTCGCGGTGAGCCGGAAGGTTCCGCGCCGCTCGCGGGGGTGACAGGTATGACCGACGAGCCGGACGAGCTGGAGGCGCTCTACGTCGCCAGCGACGCGCGGCTCGTCGGTGTCGTCGGATCCGTCTGCGGCGACCGGGCCGAGGCGGCCGACGCGGTGCAGGAGGCGTTCGTGCGCCTGATCGGCGCCTGGCCGACGGTGCGGCGCTACGACGACCCGGAGGCCTGGCTGCGCAGGGTCGCGCTCGGCAAGGTCAGCAACAGTCGGCGCAAGCGCGCCGGTGGAGTGCGAGCCTGGCTCCGGCACGGACCGGCCGATGCTGCCCCGGGCCCCGACCGGGGCCGCAGTCGACCTTGACCGGGCGCTCGCGGCGCTGCTGCGCGAGCAGCGGGCGGTGCTGGTGCTGCGCGACCGGGTTCGAGCTGGCCGCGATCGCCGCCGAGCTGGGGGTGCCGGTCGGCACCTTGAAATCCCGGCTCTCGCGCGCCCGTACTGCGCTCGCGCCGCTGCTCGCCGAGACCGATGCGCGCGGGAACGCGCCCCGTCCGTCGAGCGACCTCCGTGCGGGCACCCGGCTGCACGCGCGGGCCCCCGGCCCCCTACCCACAGCACCTGCGCCCTCCCGGGCGCCGTCGACCGAGGAGTCCTGCCGTGTCCGACCCGACGCCTGACGGCCCGATGCCTGGCGACCCGACGCCTGGCGACCCGATGGCTGGCGTCCCGATGCCTGGCGACCCGATGCCTGACCTCCCGCCGGCCCTGCACCGTGCCCTGGGCACGTCGGACGAGGGCGTTCGCCGACGCCGCGCCGACGCCGTTCGACGACCTGCGGGCACGACACCGTCGCCGACGCCGCGCCCGGACCGCCGGTGCGGCAGCCCTCGGCGTGGCCGCCGTCGCGGTGCTGGGGCTGGTCGTGCCGGGGCTGCTGCCGTCCGGGAAGCGGACCGCCTCGCGGCTGTCGCCGGTGCGTCCGTCGTCGAGACCGACCTGCGCAGGACTCTGGGGGACACCGGCGCGTTGCCGCCTCAGCCCGCGACCGTCACGCTCTGCCTGCAAGGCTGTCTGGACTGCCAGATGCGGGGAGCGGCCAAGGCGCAGACCCTTCGACAGGTTCTGGCCACGGCGCCGGAAGTCCGCGGCGCCGACACGGCGTGCGCGCGGACGGACCTGCGGCCGGTGTCGGGGTACGTCGTCACCTTCACCGTCGACGAGCGTGCGGGGACCACCGTCGAGGCACCGGACCTGTGCCTGCCGCTGACCGTCGAGGGTGAGACGTTCGCCCAGGACGACGTCGTGCGCTCGGCCGTCCGTGACGCCTTCACCTCGCCGATGGACACCCAGGACGTGCAAGCACTTGTCGACGCCTGCCTGGCAGGCGCGGCGGTACCGACCAGCGCCCTGGTAGGCCTCACCGAGCCGCAGGCCGCCGACGCCGCCAGGGCCGTGGGTGGGGCGTGCGCGCCGTCGGGCATGACGGTGGGTGCCTGGCCCGGACCGCCGATCTCCAGGCCGACCGGGTCGACGTCGTGGTGCACGACGGACGCGTCCTGGCCGCGTCCCGCTGAGGCGTCTCACACCTCCAGGAACCGGCGCACCACCCGCTCGATAGCGGTCAGGGCGACGAGGTCCAGTGTTCCCAGCCGACGGACCAGCCGTTCCTGGCCGATGGAGCGCAGGTCCTCGACGCGAGCGTAGGACTCCTCCGACAAGCCGTTCGCGGGCTCGGGGGCGATCTCCACCCGCGTCGGCAGCTCCTGCCGGGTGCGGGTCAGGGGGACGACGACCAGGGTCGCCGCGTGGCCGTTCCAGTGGTCGGAGGACAGCACCAGGGCCGGGCGACGCCATCCCTGTTCGTGCCCCACCGGCTCGCCGAGGTCGATCAGCCAAAGCTCCCCTCGACGGGCCTCACTCACGCTCGAGACCGTCACGCACCGTGCCGCTCCACGCCGGGTCCGCGGTCCCGGCCTCGGCGTGCGTCTTCAGCGCCTGCTGCGTGCGTCGCCAGAAGTCGGCGGTCTCCAGGGCTTCGAGCGCTTCGTCGACGATGTCACCGATGGGGCGTCCCCGCTCGGCAGCCAGGCGCGCGGCCCGGGCCCGCGTCTGCTCCGACACCCTGACCGTGGTCGTCATGGCGTCAGGGTACCCCGGGATGCATGCACGAACGCATGCGAAAGTGTGGTCATAGTCGAGCGAGCCGACATCCGCGTGCGACGGACGACACGACGAGCAGGAGCAGGCCGGCCACGACCATGGGCCTGCCCGGGTTCCGGTCCGACTGCCTCGTCCCCCGCGACCGAAGGGTGCTGTGGCCTGATCCACAGGCCGCTGATGATCGGCGCGGCCACTCGGTTGCTGCCCACCGGTCGCGGGTGCACAGCATGTTCGGTGCGCGCCGCTGCGACCTTTCGCTAGCTCGTCGCCGTGGCGTCGCGGTAGAGCCCGGCCAGCAGGACGTACCCCGCGACGTTCGGCCGCGGCACCTCCGGCACCGGCCGGTCCAGCACCTTCGCCGGCACGCCCGCGACCAGCGCACCGGCGGGGACGACCGTCCCGGCCGTCACGACGGCTCCGGCGGCCACGACCGCTCCTGCGCCGATGACCGCACCGTTCAGCACGACCGCTCCCATGCCGATCAGGGCGTCGTCCTCGACCGTGCAGCCGTGCAGCACCACGTGGTGCCCGACCGTGACCCGCGCCCCGAGGGTGCACGGCGAGCCGGGGTCGGTGTGCACGACGGTCAGGTCCTGGATGTTGCTGTCTGGGCCGATGGTGATGGCCTCGACCTCCGAGCGCAGGACGCACCCGAACCACACCGACGCACCCGCGGCCAGCCGAACGTCACCGGCCAGCACGGCGTTCTCGGCGACGAACGCGCCTGGGTCGACGGACGGTGTGCGGTCGTTGACGGTGATCAGAGAGGCCATGCGGTCACCCTGCCACGCCCGTGCTCGGCTGCTCCTAGAACGGTGGTGGCTCGGCTGACCGGTCTCTCTCCCACGACCGCGCCGCTGCCCAGCCGTGCGGGGTCAGGCGGCGTAGGCGGTCGTGGTGGGGGAGGTCCTGGCCGCGGTCGTGATGATCGTGGTGGTGCTGATGGCACAGCAGCACCAGGTTCGGGAGGTCGGTGGCGCCGCCGTCCGCCCAGTGCCGGACGTGGTGGGCGGCGCACTGGGCGGGTGCGCGACGACAGCCGTTGACGACGCAGTGCCGGTCGCGAGCCACCAACGCCCGGAACTGGGCTCCGCTGACGGTGCGGGTCGAGCGGCCGACGTAGAGCGGGTCGGTGCCGCCTGACCGGTCCGGGAGCAGGCACAGCGACACGGTGGCGTCGCAGGCCAGTCGCCGGAGCGCGCCGCGGGACAGGGGTGCGCTGTCCCCGGCGACGGCTGCCGCGACCGGTGGCGCTCCGGTGAGGTCGGCGCGCAGGAGGTCGGAGAGGGGGCTGGCCCCGCGCGCTCCGGCAGGATGCTCGGGGTTGCCGTAGGCAGCGGCATCGTTCGTGGCGCTGTCGCTGGCAGTGGTGTCGCGGGCGGGGTGGGTCGCGATCGGACTCACGGCGTTGTCGACAGCGCTGTCGACGGCCGGGTCGGGCAGCTGGTCGGGTCGGCAGAGGATGTGCAGGTGCGTGCGGACGGTGTGCGCGTCGTCGGCGAGGCTGTCGCCGGGTCCGTGCTCGCGGGCCAGGAACGCGTTGGCCCAGGTGACGAGGACGTCTGCCTGCCGCGCTGCTCTACCGCGGGTTTCGCCGTCGGTGCGGGCGGCCTCGACCGCCAGCGCCATCGCGAGGCGCACGGTGGCGCCGTCGTCGCCGGCGAGGGTTCCGTCGACGGCGGTGTGGCTGCCGACCTCGGTCAGGCGCAGCCCCATCCGCTCGCGAGCCCGGCGCTCGGCCTCGGCGGCGATGCGGTCATCGATCGCCGCGGCCTTGTCGCGCAGCCGCTTGCGGACGTCGGCCGGGTCGGTGGCCTGAGCCAGCGCGCACAGCCCTTCCTGCGCGGCGTGGACGACGTCATGGTCCAGCCCTCGGACGCCGTCGCGCACCGCCCCGGCATGCTCCTGGGTGATCGTGCCCTCGAGCAGCAGCGCCCCGACGGCCGGCAGGTCGTCGCGCAGCGCCACCGACAGAGCCACGGCGCTCCGGGCGGCTCCGTCGGACAGCCGCTGCTGCCCGCGCAGCCACGAGGCGGTGGTGCTCGCTACTCCCGGTCGTAGGTGACCGCCGGTGGCGTCCATCTCCGCGAGCTCGCGCAACGCCAGGCCGCGGGCGCGTTCGGCTTGCTGCAGCAGCGCGGCGGTGTCGGCCCGCGACCCCGACAGCGGCCCGTGCGCAGACACCGCATCGAGCGCCGAGATCAGATCGAGCAGCAGGCGGCTCGCCGCGGGCGCGAGCGGAGCGGCACCCGGGACGTTCCAGAATGCCGAGTCCGCGGGCGGCAGCTCCGCCACGGTGAGGCGGGACGCCCCGTCCGACCCGGCGTCGGCGCGCGCGCCGTGACGAGGACCTTCCCCACGATCGGCGTCGCCCACGCAGCAAGTACCGACGGCCGGCTCGAAGAACTGCTCGGGCAGTGGGCCAGGGTCCCCGCAGGTCAACCAGAACGATGACGAGTCGTAGGTCAACACCCTGGCTCCCCTCCACTATGCGAACGTATGTTCGAAGGATACCAGTTCTATGGGTCGGGTCAAGGGGATGCTCGTGTCCGTAGCAACGATTTCGCGGTCGTGCGACCGTGGCAAAGCGCTGGCCTTCGTGAGCCAGCGCCCGCCCGACGACGTCAGGCTGCGCGCCCTCGTGGGCAGCACCGGCCGTCGCGATCGACGTCGCTGGGGCATCGGGCAGCGCCAGTTGGCGTCTCTCGAGGCCGACGCAGCTGCATCAGCCGTCTGCCTCGGTGCCCAGGGAACTGCATCGGCCGTCTCCCTCAGTGCCCAGGGAACTGCATCGGCCGTCTCCCTCAGTGCCCGGGGACCTGCAGCGGCCGTCGCCCTCGTGCCCGGGGACCTGCATCGCCGTCCCCGTCGGTACCCCCGGGGGGACCTGCACCAGCGGTCTCGCACAGGGTTGGCGGGCCTGCATCATCCGTCCGCGTCGGGACGAGCGGCGTCTACCCGCACCTGCGCCCGGAGCTGCAAGACCACGGCGACGACCTTCATCCGAGGTGGCGTCGACGAGCTGCCCGGACGTGGCTCACCGCAACGGCCGCGGACGACCGGCCGCTCAGACGCCCAGTCCGGACGGAGGGGAAGCGTCCCCTCGCCAGCGCCGCCACGGACCGCCAGGACCTGGTGCAGCTGGATGTCGCCCTGCTCGAAGCCCAGCTGCGAGCCGGCCAGGTACAGCGCCCAGACGCGCGCGGTGCCCTCACCCACCTCGGCCACCGCCTCGTCCCAGTGGGCGTCCAGGTTCTTGCACCAGGCGGCGCAGGTCCGGGCGTAGTGCTCGCGCAGGTTCTCCTCGTGGCGCACCTCCAGACCGGCGCGCTGCAACGAACCGACGATCCGGCCCAGCCCCGGCAGCTCGCCGTCGGGGAAGACGTAGCGGGTGATGAAGCCGCGCGGCGCGATCGGCGGGCAGTCGTCGTCGGCCCGGGTGATGCAGTGGTTCAGCAGCCGCCCTCCGGGACGCAGCCGCCCCGGCCAGGAACGCCGCGTACTCGTCCAGGTTCGCGACGCCGATGTGCTCGGTCAGACCGATCGAGCTGATCGCGTCGAAGCCGTCTCGGGCACGTCGCGGTAGTCGCTGTGCCGGATGTCGACCTGCGACGACAACCCCGCTGCGGCCACTGCCGCCTGGCCCCACTCGGCCTGCTGCCGCGACAGCGTCACCGCCACGACGTCGACGCCGAAGTGCCGCGCAGCGTGCAGGGCCATGCCGCCCCAGCCGCAGCCGACGTCCAGCAGGCGCATCCCCGGCTGCAGCCCGAGCTTGCGGCAGACCAGGTCGAACTTGTGCTCCTGCGCCTGCTCGAGCGTCGCGTCCTCGGACGGGTAGCAGGCGCAGGTGTAGGCCATCGACGGCCCGAGCACCCACGCGTAGAAAGCGTTGCTGACGTCGTAGTGGTGCGAGATGGCCGCGGCGTCGCGGCCGCGGGTGTGCGCCCGCAGCCCGGCCACGAAACGGCGCGCCCCGACCTCCTGCGGCGGCGGCTCGACCAGGTGCAGCGCCGCCGGCCCCAACGTGCGCAGCACCTGCAGCCGCTGTCGCCAGGTGAGGTCGGCGATGGCCGAGGTGTTGGACAGCACCTGCAGCGCCCGGTGGTGGTCGGGCGCCTGCAGGTCGAGCAGCCCGGACACGTAGCCGCGGGCCAGCCCCAGCTCGCCGGGCGCCACCACCAGGTGCGTCAGAGCGCGGGCGTCGCGCACATGGACGGTCACCTCGGCGTCCGTCGGGCCGGCCGCCGAGCCGTCGAAGGCCGTGACGGCGACGCCGCGGGGCAGCACGGCGGCCAGCGCCGGAGCGACGGCGGTCGCGTGGCCGCCCGGCGCCAGACGGGGCAGGACAGGCAGACGGGTCATCAGCAGAGCCTCCGGAGCTAGCGGTTGCGCACGCACTTGTCGTAGACGTCGAGCAGGCGGCCGGCCGGGTCATAGACCTGCTTCAGACGTGCATAGGCGGCGCCGCCGTAGCGCGACCTGAACTCCTGCTCGTCATAGAACGAGGTGCTGTACAGCGACTTGTGGCCCCCGAGCTCGGCGACGAGCCGCTCGATCAGCCGGTTGTGGGTGCCGTCGGGCTCACCGGGCGCCAGGGCGACGCTCGACCAGAACCCCACGTTGACGTACAGCTCGCCGGGCGCCAGCGGGTAGAGCGGCCAGTGCTGTCCGGCCCGCGACCGCAGCGGACAGAACCACACCGGCTCGATCGGCACCTCGCGCGCGAAAACGTCCATGAACTCAGCGAGCCGGCCCAGCGGCACCTCGACGTCCTGCACGACGTCCTCGCGCTCGGGCCGACCGCGCCGGCGGTCCCGGCCGGACTTCCAGCCGTGCCGCTTCTCGAACGCGACCAGCTTCCAGTAGACGTCGCTGCGCAGCCACCGCCGCGGCCAGAACCGCCGGACGAGGGGGTGCTGCGCGCCGAAGGCCCGGGAGCACCAGAACCAGTCGGTGTCCCAGCGCCACAGGTAGTCGCGGACGGTGAGCCAGTCCTCGCCACCGTCCTCCACCGAGCGGTAGTAGACCTGCTGCCCGGTGTAGTCGGACGTGCGGGGCGCGGTCGCGGCCCAGCTGCCCAACGTGACGACGACGTGCGACGCCGAGAACCACACGCCGTCGACGAAGGCCACCGGCTCGCTGTCGTGCGTCGCGACGTCGCAGACCTGCTGCATGAGCGCTGCGGCCTCCGCCACCGAGCCGCAGACCACGTGACGCAGGTGCACGAACGGCTGGACGGGCTCGAGCTCGATGGTCAGCCGCAGCCCGTAGCCGAGCGTGCCGAAGGAGTTGGGGAAGCCCGCGAACAGGTCGGCGTGCGGTCCGTCGGGGGTGACGGTGAGCACGTCCCCGGCGCCGGTCAGCACGTCGATCTCGAGCACCGACTCGTGCGGGGTGCCGTTGCGGAACGAGCTGCTCTCGATGCCGAGTCCGGTGACGGCGCCGCCGAGCGTGATCGTCTTCAGCTGCGGCACCACGAGCGGCATCAGCCCGTGCGCCAGCGTGGCGTCGACGAGCTGTTCGTAGGTGGTCATGCCCAGCACGTCGGCGGTGCGCGCCACCGGGTCGACCGACAGCACCCCGGCGAAGGCCGACACGTCCAGCCGGGACGCGACCCCGGCCCGGGTGCGGAACAGGTTGCTCGTCCGCTTGCCCAGCCGGACGGCCGAGCCCGCGGGCAGGTCCGCCAGCTGGGCGCGCAGCGTGTCGACCGCCCGGTCGTAGGCCGGGCGGGCCGAGGCGGTCGTCGCACGCATCGGCGAGCAGCGTAGAGCAGCGAGCTCACCCGAGCCCTCGTCGACGCCCTGGGGGTCGGCGGACCTAGCATCGACGGCGACCCGAAGGAGCTCCGTGCCGCGCCCCGTCCAGATCTCGCCCAGCATCCTGTCCGCCGACTTCAGCCGGCTCGCCGAGGAGCTCGCCCGCCTGGACGGGAAGGCGGACTGGGCGCACGTGGACGTCATGGACAACCACTTCGTGCCGAACCTCACGCTGGGGCTGCCGGTGGTGCAGGCGATCCTCGCAGCCACCGACGTCCCGGTCGACTGCCACCTGATGATCGAGGACCCGGACCGCTGGGCGACGTCGTACGCGGAGGCGGGCGCGGGCAGCGTCACCTTCCACGCCGAGGCGGCCGCGGCGCCGGTCCGGCTGGCTCGCGACCTGCGCGCCGCGGGTGCGCGTGCCGGGCTCGCGCTCAAGCCGGCGACACCCGTCGAGCCGTACCTGGACCTTTTGCCGGAGCTGGACATGCTGCTCGTCATGACGGTCGAGCCGGGCTTCGGCGGTCAGTCGTTCCTGGACGTCGTGCTGCCCAAGCTGCGCCGCTGCGCCGAGGCGATCAAGGGCCGCGACCTCGACGTCTGGTTGCAGGTCGACGGGGGCGTCAGCGCCGAGACCATCGAGCGCTGCGCAGCAGCCGGCGCCGACGTCTTCGTCGCCGGGTCCGCGGTCTACGGTGCCGCCGATCCGGCCCGTGCGGTCCAGGCGCTGCGGGCCCAGGCGGACGCGGTCCGCGGCCGCTGAGCGGGCATCCCGCTGAGCGGCTGCGGCGTCCCGCCCACCGGGAGGGCAGCCGGGAGCCGTCCGGCCACGCTGGCAGACTGCAGGGCAGCGGACGCCGGAGCATCCCGGCGCGGGAGCGGGCGGAGGCGCGGCGGTGGCGACCGAGCCCGAGCAGCGAGCGCTGCGGCTCGCGCTCGAGCTGTCGGGACGCGCGCTGGGCCGCACCAGCCCCAACCCGCCGGTCGGCGCGATCGTGCTCGACGCGGCCGGCGCCGTCGTCGGTCGGGGCTGGACGCAGCCGGTGGGCGGCGCGCACGCCGAGATCGAGGCGCTCGCCGAGGCCGGCGACCAGGCCCGCGGCGGCACCGTCGTCGTCACGCTGGAACCGTGCCGGCACACCGGCCGCACGGGTCCCTGCACCCAGGCCCTGCTCGACGCCGGCGTCGTCCGCGTCGTGATCGCGTGCGAGGACCCCACGGCGCAGGCCGGCGGGGGAGCAGGTGCGTTGCGCGCCGGCGGGGTCGACGTCGAGACCGGCGTGCTGACCGAGGAGGTCGCCCGGGGACCGCTCGAGGCGTGGCTGACCAGCCGGGCGACCGGACGGCCGTTCGTCACCTGGAAGTTCGCCGCGACGCTCGACGGCCGCAGCGCCGCTGCCGACGGCACCTCGCGCTGGATCACCGGCGCGAGCGCCCGCGCCGACGTCCACCGCCTGCGTGACGAGGCCGATGCCGTGCTGGTCGGCGTCGGCACGGTCCTGCACGACGATCCCCTGCTGGACGTACGACCCGCTCGCGCCGACGGTCGCCAGCCGCTGCGGGTCGTGCTCGACTCGCACGGGCGTACCCCGCCGACCGCGCGCTGCCTCAGCGGCAGCGACCCGGGCATCGTCGCCACGCTGCCGTCCGTCGACGACCCGGGCTACCCCCGCACGCTGACCGTCGCGCCGGGCCCGGACGGCCGGCTCGACCTGTCGGCGCTGCTGCCGGCGCTGGAGCGCGAGCACGGGGTGGTGTCCGTCCTGCTGGAGGGCGGGCCGACCCTGGCCGGCGCGTTCGTCGCCGCCGGGCTCGTCGATCGAGTCGTCGGCTATCTGGCTCCGACGTTGTTCGGCGAGGGGGCGGCGGCCCTCGCCGCGGCGGGGGTGGGAACGATCGACGCCGCGCACCGGTTGTCGCTCGATGACGTCACGCGCTTCGGTACGGACGTGCGCCTCACGCTGCGCCCGCCGTCCCGCACCCGAACCGAGAGCAGGAGGCGCTAGGTGTTCACCGGCATCGTCGAGGAGCTCGGTGAGGTGGTGGCGGTGGAGACCCTCGCGGACGCCTGCCGGCTCACGCTGCGAGGTCCGCTGGTCACCTCCGACGCCGGACACGGCGAGTCGATCGCGGTGAACGGGGTGTGTCTCACCGTGGTCACGGCCGGCGAGGGCGTGTTCACCGCCGACGTCATGGCCGAGACCCTCAGGCGCTCCAGCCTTGGCGCCCTGGTGCCCGGCAGCGCCGTCAACCTCGAGCGCGCCGTGCGGGTCAGCGACCGCCTCGGCGGCCACCTCGTCCAGGGCCACGTCGACGGCACCGGCGTGCTGCTGGCCGTCACGCCCGACGTGCACTGGACGGTCGTGCGGGTGTCCCTGCCTGCGGACCTGTCGCGGTACGTCGTCGAGAAGGGCTCGATCACCGTCGACGGGGTATCGCTGACGGTGAGCGCGCTCACCGGCGACCATTTCGAGGTCAGCCTGATCCCCACCACGCTCGGGCTCACCACGCTCGGCCGCAAGGGCGTGGGCGACCCGGTCAACCTCGAGGTCGACATCTTGGCCAAGCACGTCGAACGACTGCTGCTCGCGGGGATCCACCCGGGGGCGGGCGCCGCCGGCGCTCCAGCACCACCATCCACCGGCGACCCGGGAAAGCAGGAACACTCATGAGCGTCGAGGCGCCCGAGCAGAGGACCGCGCTCGATCCGATCGAGCGCGCCGTCGCCGACGTCGCCGCGGGCAAGGCGGTGATCGTCGTCGACGACGAGGACCGCGAGAACGAGGGCGACCTGATCTTCGCCGCCGAGCTCGCGACGCCCGAGCTCGTGGCGTTCATGGTCCGCTACACCTCCGGCTACATCTGCGTCCCGCTGGAGGACGCCGACTGCGACCGGCTGGACCTGCCGCCGATGTTCCACACCAACCAGGACAAGCGCGGCACCGCGTACACCGTCACCGTCGACGCGCGCGAGGGCGTGACGACCGGCATCTCCGCCACCGACCGGGCCCACACGATCCGGCTGCTCGCCGCCCCGGACTCCTCGGCCATCGACTTCTCCCGGCCCGGCCACGTCGTCCCGCTCCGGGCCCGCGAGGGCGGCGTGCTGCGCCGCACCGGGCACACCGAGGCAGCCGTCGACCTGGCCCGCCTGGCCGGGCTCCGGCCGGCGGGAGTGCTCTGCGAGGTCGTGTCGCAGAAGGACGTCGGCGACATGGCCCGGCTGGAAGAGCTGCGCGTGTTCGCGCACGAGCACGACCTGGCGATCATCTCGATCGCCGACCTCGTCGCCTACCGCCGACGCAACGAGAAGCAGGTCGAGCGCGTCGCCGAGGCCGTCATCCCCACCGCCCACGGTCGTTTCCGGGCCGTCGGCTACGACTCGCGGCTGGACGGCATCGAGCACATCGCCCTGGTCCGCGGCGAGATCGGCGACGGCAGGGACGTCCTGGTCCGCGTGCACTCCGAGTGCCTGACCGGTGACGTGTTCGGGTCGCGACGCTGCGACTGCGGTCCGCAGCTGGACGCCGCGCTGGCGGCCGTCGCGGAGGCCGAGCGCGGCGTGGTGCTGTACATGCGGGGTCACGAGGGCCGCGGCATCGGCCTGATGCACAAGCTGCAGGCCTACCAGCTCCAGGACGCCGGACGCGACACCGTCGACGCCAACCTGGACCTCGGGCTGCCTTCCGACGCCCGCGACTACGGCACCGGCGCGCAGATCCTGGTCGACCTCGGCGTGCGCAGCATGCGCCTGCTCACCAACAACCCGACCAAGCGGGCCGGGCTCGAGGGCTACGGCCTGGAGATCAGCGGCCGGGTGCCGCTGCCGGTCCACGCCACCCCGGAGAACCTGCGCTACCTGCGTACCAAGCGCGACCGCATGGGCCACGACCTGCCCGGCCTGGCGATCTTCGACGACGAGCCGACGGAAGCCTCGGCCGACAGCGTCGCGGTGGTCACCGCCCTGCCCCTGCCGGCGAACGCCCTGCCGCTGCCGGCGACCGCCCTGCCGCTGCCGGCGACCGCCCTGCCGCTGCCGGCGACCGGCGACGAGCAGCCGTGAGCGGATCCGGCGCGCCCGCCGCGCCCGCGCCCGACGCCAGCGGTCTCCGGCTCGCGATCGTCGCCAGCCGCTGGCACGACGAGATCGCCGGAGCGCTGGTCGACTCCGCCGTGCGCACGGCAGGCGAGTGCGGTGTGCCCGAACCGACGGTCGTGCGCGTGTCCGGGGCCGTCGAGCTGCCGGTCGTCGCGCAGGCCCTCGCCGCCACGCACGACGCCGTCGCCGCGCTCGGTCTGGTGCTGCGCGGAGGGACCCCGCACTTCGACTACGTCTGCGACGCCGTCACCTACGGCCTGACCCGGGTCGCCCTGGACACCGGCACCCCGGTAGGCAACGGCGTGCTCACCTGCGACACCGACGAGCAGGCGCGGGCCCGGTCGGGGCTGCCGGGAGCCACCGAGGACAAGGGCCGCGAAGCGGTGCTGGCCGCCCTGGACACGGCCGTCACCCTGCGGACCCTGCGCGTCGGCGGCGACTGCTAGACCTGTCCGCGCACCACCGACCGACCCCCGCACCCACCGCCGTTGAGAGGCCCGCACCGTGCTCGCGATCGTCCTGCCCAAGGGCAGCCTGGAGAAGCAGGTCCTCGAGCTGTTCTCGGCCGCCGACCTGCACGTCGTGCGCGGCGGCGACCGCGACTACCACGCGCGCGTCGACGACCCCCGCATCGACAAGGTGCGCTTCCTGCGGCCGCAGGAGATCCCCACCTACGTCGAGCAGGGCATCTTCGACCTCGGCATCAGCGGCCGGGACTGGGTCACCGAGACGGCCGCCGACGTCGTCAGCCTCGGCGAGATCGGCGGCGGACGGGCGGGCGAGTCGGTGGTCAGCGTCGTGCTGGCGGTGCCGAAGGAGTCGCCCTGGGAGTCGGTGGCCGACCTGCCCGACGGCATCCGGATCTCGACGGAGATGCCCGAGACCACGCGACGCTTCCTCACCGAGCACGGCATCACGGCCAAGGTCTTCACCTCCCACGGGGCGACCGAGGCCAAGATCCCCGACATCGTCGACGCGATCGTCGACCTCACCGAGACCGGTTCGTCGCTGCGCAAGGCCGGGCTGAAGATCATCGCCACCCTGCTGACGAGCCGTACCGAGCTGCTGGCCAACCGGGCCGCCTACGAGGACCCGGACAAGCGCGCGGCGATGGACGACCTCGTCGTACTGCTGCAGGGCGCCCTTCGGGCCCGCGGGCACGTGCTCCTGAAACTCAACGTGCCGACCGACCGGCTCGACGCCGTCGTGGCCGTGCTGCCCGCCATGAGCTCGCCCACCGTCATGACGCTCGCCGCCTCGAACATGCGCGCGCTGGAGACCGTCGTACCGAAGAAGGGGGTCAACACCCTCATCCCCTCGCTGAAGGCGGCCGGCGCCCGGGACATCCTGGAGCTGCCGATCGCCAAGATCGTGGAGTGAGCACGGCTGTCGCGACCGAGCCGCAGGCGGCGCCCGGACTGGTCCGGGCCAGCCTGGTGGCAGCGGTCGCCTCCGGCGCGCTGGTCGCCCTGCAGCAGCGGATAAACGGCGAGCTGAAGACCGAGCTCGGCGACGCGCTGCTCGCGGCGCTGGTGTCCTTCGGCACCGGTCTGGTCGCCGTCGCGCTGGTCGTGCTGAGCCGGCCGGCGACCCGCGCGCGGGTCCGGCTGGTGGCGGGTGTGCCGTGGCTGCAGCGCCTGGGCGGACTGGGCGGCGCGAGCCTGGTGGCCGTGGGTGCCGCGGCAGCGCCCGAGATCGGGGTCGCGCTGCTGACCGTCGGGCTGGTGGCCGGGCAGACCTCCGGCGGGCTGCTCGTCGACCGGTTGGGTCTCGGGCCGGGCGGAGCCCACGCGCTGACCCGGCCGCGCGTGCTCGGCGCGACGATCACGCTCGTCGCCGTCGGTATCAGCGTGCTCGGCAAGGGCGCTCGCGAGGCCGACCCGCTGCTGCTCGTGCTCGTCGTCGCCGCCGGGTTCGCCATCTCGGTGCAGCAGGCCCTCAACGGCCGGGTCCGCCGCACCACCGGCGACGCCGCCGTCGCCACGCTCGTCAACTTCGTCGTCGGGACCATCGCCCTGGCGCTCGGCGTCGCGCTGCACGCCCTGTTCAGCGGCGTGCAGGTCGGCGCGTGGCCCGACCTCGTCCACGGCTACCTCTACCTCGGCGGGCCGATGGGCGCGATCTTCGTCGCCGTCGCCGCGGTGACGGTGCGCACGCTCGGCGTGCTGCGGCTGGGGCTGGCCGTGATCGCCGGTCAGCTCGTCGGCGCGCTGCTGCTGGACCTGCTGGTGCCGGTGCACGGCCGCGGCGTCGACCTGCTGACCTTCGTCGGCGTGGCGCTGACGCTCGTCGCGATCGGCGTCAGCGGCCGTGCCAGGCCATGAGGGGCCTCAAGCTCGTCGTCGGACTGGTGCTGTTCGCGGTCGGCCTGTGGCTGGGTCTGGTGGCCGAGCTCGGCGTCGGGCCCTGGGACGTGCTCACCGGTGGGCTGGCCGCGCAGACGGGCGTGCGCTTCGGGGTCATGGCCATCATCGTCTCGGTGGTGGTGCTGCTCATCGGGCTGGCGGCGCGGGTGCGGCCCGGCATCGGCACCGTGCTCAACGTCGTCCTGATCGGCGCGGTCCTCGACGTGCTGCTGCAGAGCCCGCTGCTGGACGGTCTCGGCGACGGGCCGCTGGTGCTGCGGCTGGGCTCGACCCTGCTGGGCATCGCGACGGTCGCCGCCGGCTCGGCCCTGTACCTGGGCGCGCACCTGGGCCCCGGTCCCCGCGACGGCTTGATGGTCGCGCTGCACGACCGCACCGGGTGGTCGGTGGGCCTGTGCCGGGCCCTGCTGGAATCGACCGTGCTCGTGGTGGGCGTGCTGCTCGGCGGGCCGGTCGGCGTGGGGACGGTGCTGTTCGCGCTGGGCATCGGACCGGCGGTGCAGGTGGCCTTCCGGGTGTTGCGGCAGACGCCGCTGCGTCGGCCGGTCGAGGCGCCGGCATGAGTGACAGCCTGGAGGACGCATGAGTGACGGGCTGCCGTCCGGCACGGGGCCCGGCGCGAGCCACGAGGTGCACGCGCGGCCGCGCCGGCTCACCCAGGTCTGCTGGGCGGTGGCACTGCTCGTGCTGGCGCTGTTCGGCGTCGTCGCCTGGGCGCTCGGGCGGGCCGGCGACGGTTCGGCCACCTCGGTCACCTTCCGGCTGCCGGACCAGCTCTCGATGTTCGGGCTCGGGGTGCTGCTCGCGGCCGCCGTGCTGGCGTTCACACGGGCACGCGTCGACGCCGACGCCGCCGGGGTGCGGGTGCGCAACGTGCTCGGCGACAAGACGCTGCCGTGGGGCGTCGTAGCCGGCGTGCGGCTGGACGAGGGGGCGCCGTGGGCGGTGCTGGACCTGCAGGACGACGACACCGTCCAGCTGCTCGCGGTGCAGGCCAACGACGGTGACCGCGCGGTCGACGCCGTCGTCGGGCTGCGCGCTCTGCTCGCGGCCAGCCGCCGGCCGGGACCGGCCGAGCCCGCGCCGCCGCAGGGCTGAGCAGGCAGGGGTGCGGCCGGCGGGCTCAGACGGTGGCGGCCGCAGGCGTGGGTGAGCGGCCAAGGGGGCCGAGCCGTCCGGGGTGCCGAGCCGTCAGCGGTGCCGGGCCCTCCGGGGTGCCGAGCGTGTCGGCTCGAGGACAGTTCGGCGGTTCGCACGGCTTTCGTCGTCGTCCCGTCGCAGACTCCGGTCAGGCCGCGCCGTTCGCGGACGCCCGCCCGCCCGCCGCCCGCGCGACGAACCCGGATGTGACCTGATGCGCCGCCTGCCCCGTGCCGCCCTGCTGGCGCTCCCCGCTCAGCGCCCTGACCGTGCTGCTGTCGGTCACCGCCGTGCCGGCCCAGGCCGACCTGCTCGGCCCGCGCGAGCGGCTGGCCCGGTTGGTCGACGGCGGGAGCCTGGTGCCGCCGCCGTCCCTGCCGCCGTTGCCGTCCCCGTCGCCCCTGCCGTCCCCGCCGCCCCTGCCCTCCCCGTCGTCGTTCCCGTCGCCCGCACCGGACGCGACGCCAGCGCCGGAGCAGCCGCCGGCGGGCGACCCGGGCGACGGCGCGGCCCTGGGCCGCCGCGTGCTCGACGCCCTCGCCGGTTCGAGCGCCGTCACCGTCGCGGCGGCGGTCGACGTCCAGGGCTACGACGCGATCGTGCGGCACGACGCCGCGCACGCGCTGCCACCCGCCTCGACGCAGAAGGCGTTCGTCGCCACGGCCGCGCTGCTGGCGCTGGGCACGGACACGCGGTTCCGCACCGAGGCGGTGGCCGCAGCGCGACCGGTCGCGGGTCGGCTGCCGGGCTCGGTGTGGCTGGTCGCCTCGGGCGATCCGTACCTGACGAAGCCCGGCCTGCGCGCGATGGCGCGCGACGTCCGGGCGGCGGGCATCACCACCGTGGCGGGCGACGTCCGGCTCGACGACAGCCGCTTCGACCAGCGTCGCAGCGCCGACGGCTGGAAGTCCTCCTACGTGCCGGGCCAGTCCGGCCCGCTTTCGGCGTTGGCGGTGGACCGCAACACCTGGCGCAGCGACAGCAGCTACCTGCGCGACCCCGCCCTGCCGGCCGCGGTGCTCTTCCGCGACTACCTGCGCGAGGAGGGGTCACCGTCACCGGCACCGTGCTGCGCGACCGTCGACCGCTCACGGCGGACGTGCTGGCGGTGCGCGTGTCCGGACCGATGAGCGCCGTGGTGGCGCGGGTGCTCAAGGACTCCGACAACTTCGGCGCCGAGCTGCTGCTGAAGGAGGTCGGCCGCGTCGTGCGCGACGACGGCAGCTCGAACGGCGGCCTCGGCGGCGTACGCGACGTCCTGGGTCCGCTCGGTGTGCCCGTCGGCGCCGGCTCGGACGGCTCGGGCCTGTCGAGCGTGGACCGGCAGACCCCGGCCGGCGCGGTGCTGCTCGTCCGCGCCGCGCAGGCCTCGGCGGCGGGTCCGGCGCTGCGTGCCGGGCTGCCGCTCGGCTGTCGCGACGGCACGCTGAAGAAGCGCTTCTGCGGCACGGCGGCCGAGGGCCGGGTGTCAGCCAAGACCGGCACGCTGCCCGGGGTGCGAGCGCTGACCGGCTACACCCGCACCGCGAGCGGACGCGACGTCTGGTTCAGCTTCCAGCTCACCGGCGTCGGCAACGGGGACAAGGCCCTGGCCGCCCTCGACCGCGCCGTCGTCACGCTGGCGTCGGCCGCCGAGTAGGCCGCCGTAGCGTGGCGGCCATGACCGGGTCGGGCGACGACGGACGTCCCGACAAGCGGCTGGCTGCCGCCCTGGTCGCGCACCGGAGCAGTCCCGGGGCGGCCACCCGGGCCGAGGTGCTGGCCGCGCTGGTCACCGCCCGCGTGTTCGCCCCCGTCGTCGCCGCGAGCACCGGCGAGCAGGTGGACGCCGGCACCGGGCTGCGGGCCGAGTCCGGCGCCGAGATGGCGCTGCTCGGTCTCGTCGGGTCGGCGGGTGGCCGGGCGCTGCCGACCTTCCTCGACGTGCCGGGGGTCGTCGCCTTCCGCGACGGCGCACGGCCGGTGGCACGCACCGGGGTCGAGGTGTGCGCCGCGGCGCTGCAGGACGGCATGGTCGCCGTCCTGCTCGACCCGGGCGGGGCAGCCGTGCTGCTGCAGGGCGCGGAGCTGGCCGAGCTCGCGGCCGGCCGGGTCCCGGTGGCGGCGATCCTCCCGCGGGCCGGCTCGGCGCTGAGCAGCCGGCACGCGGCCGTGACCCTCACGGCGCCCGCCCAGGTCGACGAGGGCCTGCTCGCCGCTGCCGCCCGGGCGCTGCACGACGAGCCGGTCAGCGCGGCCGGCTGCTCGACGGGCCGGACGGCCCGGTCCTGGGCGTGGTGCCTACCCGTCCGCTGCCGCCCGCGCAGCTGGCAGCGCTGGCGGCCCGGGTGCTGCCTGCCTTGCCCCCCGGGCTGGACCTGGCCGTGGTCGGCCCGGCCGGACCGGGCGTGCCGGTGCCGCTCGCGAGCGGTCGCGCCCGAGCCCGACGGTGGGGACGGCGCTGAGCGAGCGCGACCGAGCGGATGGGTCGGCTGAGCACCGGCCGGGCGACCCGCTACCGGACTGCCTGCCGTCGGGCCACCTGCCGACGGGCTACCTGCCACCGGGCTACCGGCTGTCGGCTACCCGCGGCCGGTGAGCCGCTCGCCCGGTCCCTCCCCGGGCTCGTCCGGGATGGTCGACGCCTCGCGGAAGGCTCGCTGCAGCGACTGCAGGCCGTCGCGCAACGGGGCGGCGTGCACGCCCAGGTCTGGTCGGGCCGCGGTGACCAGACCGGCGAGCGCGGTGATCAGCTTGCGGGCCTCGTCCAGGTCGGTGTGCTCGGGCTCGGCCAGCCCGCACTTGACGGCGGCGGCGCTCATCAGGTGCACGGCGGCGGAGGCGATCACCTCGGCGGCCGGGACGTCCGCGAGATCGCGGGCCGCACCGTCGGGTCCGGGCCCGCCGGGCTCGGGCGAGGGCAGGGCGGGCGACGGCGGAGGCAGGGTGGTCACGGTGCTAGCCTTGCACTGCGACCCGGTCTGACGCTGTCCGCCCTCCGACACCCCGGTGTCAGCAGGCAGACGGCAGCGGACCGAGCAAGCGGAGGTTCCCACCTCCCACCCGAGGGACCGCTGTCCCGTCCGACCACCAGGTCGGGCGACGGCAGGAGCCGCAGAACGTGTGCGGCGCCAGGTGCCCGGGTCCGGTCGGTGCCGCTCCACCCCAGGGTGCGGGCGCGCCGCACGTGGTCCGTCGTCCCTCGGGACCGGCGGACGCCTGGTGGGCCCTGCGCGCAGCGCGGGGCCCTTCGTCGTGTCGGGCCCGGCGAGGTCGTCCCGGAGTGTCCTAGGAGGCCACATCAGCGCTGAACCCCGCATCAACGACCGGATCCGCGTCCCCGAGGTCCGCCTGGTCGGACCCAACGGCGAGCAGGTCGGCATCGTCGCCATCGGCGAGGCCCTGCGGCTCGCGCAGGACTCCGACCTCGACCTCGTCGAGGTCGCCCCCATGGCCCGGCCACCCGTCGCGAAGCTCATGGACTACGGCAAGTTCAAGTACGAGACGGCGCAGAAGGCGCGTGAGAGCCGCAAGAACCAGGTGCTCACCGTCATCAAGGAGATGAAGCTCCGTCCCAAGATCGACCCGCACGACTACGCGACCAAGAAGGGCCATGTCGTCCGCTTCCTCAAGGCGGGGGACAAGGTCAAGATCACGATCATGTTCCGTGGGCGCGAGCAGTCGCGTCCCGAGCTCGGCTACCGCCTGCTCCAGCGGCTCGGACAGGACGTCACCGACCTCGGTTTCGTCGAGTCCGCCCCTAAGCAGGACGGCCGCAACATGATCATGGTGCTGGCGCCGCACAAGAACGCCGCAGACCTGAAGAAGGCGGCGAAGGACGCTCCCGCCGCCGGAGCCCCCGAGGCCGACGCAGCACCCCAGACGTTCGACCAGGCCCTGGCCGCCGAGGCGACCGCTCCGGAGACGCCCGCGCCCGCGGCGCCCGCTGCGGTCGTGGCTGCTCCGGAGCCCACCGACGCGCCCGCCAGCTGACCTGCACCATCCCGCGCGATCCCGACCAGAAGGACACCGACGGCAATGCCAAGATGAAGACGCACAGCGGCGCCAAGAAGCGCTTCAAGGTCACCGGCACCGGCAAGCTCACCCGTGAGCAGGCCGGCAAGCGTCACCTGCTCGAGCGCAAGTCGAGCAAGCTGACCCGGCGCCTGACCGGCACCGTCGACGTCGCTCCGGCCGACGTCCGCAAGATCAAGAAGCTGCTCGGCCGCTAGCCCCCGCGGCCGGCCCGCCCGGCTCGCTCCCCCCGTTCACGAGCAAGACCCGAGAAAGAAGCAGGTGCAGACGTGGCACGCGTCAAGAGGGCGGTCAACGCCCACAAGAAGCGTCGTGAGGTGCTCGAGAAGGCGTCCGGCTATCGCGGGCAGCGCAGCAGGCTCTACCGCAAGGCCAAGGAGCAGCTGCTCCACTCGGCCACCTATGAGTACCGCGACCGCAAGAAGCGCAAGAGCGACTTCCGCAAGCTCTGGATCACGCGCATCAACGCCGCGGCCCGGCTCAACGACATGACCTACAGCCGCTTCATGCAGGGTCTGAAGGCGGCCGGCGTCGAGGTCGACCGCAAGGTGCTGGCCGACCTCGCCGTCCACGACGCTCCCGCGTTCGCCGCGCTGGTCGGGGTGGCTCGCGCCGCCCTGCCGACCGACGGCACCGGCGGCCCGGCCGCTCAGAAGGCCGCAGCGGCCTGAGCCGTCCCCCTGGCACCGCGATGCTGACCTCCCTGCGCTCGCCGCGGGTGCAGGCGGTACGTCGCCTGGACCGGCGCTCGGCCCGGGTGGCCGAGCGCCGGTTCGTCGTCGAGGGGCCGCAGGCGGTCCGCGAGGCGCTGCCCGACCTGCTCGAGCTGTACGCCGACCCGGGCGGCCTGGAGCGGCACGCCGGCCTGCTGGCCGCCGCGCCGGTGCCCGTGACGCTGGTCAGCGACGCCGTGCTCGCCGCGATGGCCGGCACGGTGACGCCGCAGGGCGTGCTCGGCGTCGCTCCGCTGCGCGACGTGGCCCTGGCCACCGCGCTGGCCGGGACGCCGCGGCTGGTCGCCGTGCTCGAAGCCGTCGCCGACCCCGGCAACGCCGGCACCGTCCTCCGCACCGCCGACGCCGCGGGCGCCGACGCCGTCGTGCTGACCGACGGGTCCACCGACCCGCACGGCGGCAAGTGCGTCCGGGCCACCGCCGGCAGCCTCTGGCACCTGCCGTTCGCGCACGGCCCGACGGTGCCGGAGACGGTGGGCGCCTGCCGGAGCGCGGGCCTGACGGTGCTGGCTACCACCGGCAGCGCCGACGCCGACGACCTCGACGAGGTCATCGACGCCGGCCTGCTCACCGGCCCGACGGCGTGGTTGCTGGGCAACGAGGCGGCCGGGCTGTCCGAGTCCGCCCTCGCCCTGGCCGACCGGCGCGTGCGTGTCGCGCTGCGGGGTCGCGCCGAGTCGCTCAACCTGGCGGTGGCCGCGGGGGTGTGCCTCTACGCCTCGGCGAGGGCGCACCGCAGCACGGGCCCGGCGGTGCGCGCGCGCCGCCCTACTTCTTGACCTCGTCGAGCAGGTCCAGGGTGTTCTCCAGCAGCAGGTCGCCGGTGCACCGGTCGATGGCGTAGCTGTCCTCGTAGTTGACGAACAGGTAGCCGCCGGCGGCGAAGCCCAGCCCCTGCTGACCGACCGGGTTGATCTCGAAGCTCTGCGGCAGGTAGCCCAGCGCGTCGTTGGTCTGCGCCAGCGGGAAGGTGATGCGGCCGACGTTCTTCTCCTTGATCGTGTTGGTCCAGTTGGCGAAGACCTCGCCGGCCGCTGTGGTCAGGATGATGTCCTTGCCGATCCGGGCGGCGGTCGTCGGGAGCTCGACCGACTGGGGCGAGGCCGACAGGCACGGCGCGGTCTCCTTCTCCCCGGTGTTCACCACGACCGGGACCGGGTCGAACTTGCGGTCGAAGAAGCCCGGCGTGCCGAGCGCGTCGAGCGGGACGTTGGTCAGCGCCGACCGGCTGGTGATCTGCTGAACCTTGACGGTGGTGTCCTGGACCGGGCGGCCGGCGCCGACGGCCGGCAGGAGGTCGGCGAGCTTGGTGCCGATGGTCGTGCCGCCGGAGTTGGACAGGTTGCCCAGCCCGGTCATGAAGTGCAGCCCGATGCCGCCGAAGCGGTCCTCCAGGCGCTTCTCGAACAGCCCGACCCAGTCGGGGTGGGCGACGCCGTCGTTGTTGCCGACCGACGTCGGATGGGCGGCATACGCGCCGAGGGTGGCGATGACCCGAGGCTCGCCACCCTTCTTGCCCTTGGCCTTGCTGTCGACGGCGACGGCGCGCAGCCAGCTGATCTGCTGCTCCTCGGCGGCCCGGTAGGTGCCGCGCCGCTCGGAGTTGAACGCGCGCGCCTCCTGCTCGCCGGTCTCCAGGGTCGCGGCCTCCATCTGCAGCACCGCCTGCTTCGCGGTGGCCTTGATGGTGTCGGTCACCTGCGTCATGTACCAGTCGGGCACGAAGCCCCAGCCGCCGATGAAGTCGGGCGAGGCGTGCGAGTGGGTGGCGTGCAGGACGTGCGAGGCCGGCGTGACCCCGCGGGCGGCGAGCTCAGGATCCTTGGCCAGCGCCGCGGCGATCTGCTTGGCGCCGCAGTCGGTGCACTTGCTCTTGTAGTCCCACAGCCAGCCTTCACCGTCGACGACGGTGGTGACCAGGGTCTGTTTCCCGTCGCTGAACGCCATGCTGCGCACCCACAGGCCGAGCTTGGTGTCGAAGGCCCGGACCGGGTTCATCGGGCCCAGTCCGAATCCGCCCTGATAGATGCAGTCGGGGTTCTCCGGCCACGGCGTGCCGGTGCTGGCGATCCCGTCGAGGGAGTTCAGCGCGTTGGTCGGGATGTCGGCGAGGAAGTTCTCCGAGAGCGTCGAACACTTCGCCGGGTCGGTCTCCCAGCGCGCGCCCGGGAAGCGGACCGGGTCGGCCTGCTCGGGGCGCGGGGCGATGGAGGTCTTGGCCGCGCCGACGAGCAGCCGTCCGGCGCCCAGGGTGGCCGGGTCGACAGCAGCGACGGTGGCCTTGACGGCAGCGGCGTCCGCCGTCGGCAGCAGACCGGTGACGGCGGGCGGCAGCGCGCCGCCCGGCGCCGCGGGCACGGGCGCAGGCGCGAGGCCGATGCCGGCCCAGGCCGCCGACACCATGAGCGTGCCGGTCATGCCTGCCAGCAGGGTGGAACGAACGACGTTGCGCATGGGGAGGTCTCCAGACTCGGCGGTTGCGCTCTGGTTTCGCGACGGCAGGTGGCGGGGCCTGCTGGGCGGTGCACGAGGTATCGGGGCCACGGTTGTGATCTGCCACGAGCGGGAGCCGTCGGCGCGCGCACCGCAGGCCGGGATCGGGCGCCGACGTCGACGGTGGCGTGCGGACCGGGGCGACGGGTCCTTCGACGCGGCCCGACCCTGCCGAAGCGCCTGCGGGCGGCCGGGGGCCGCTTGTGATCGGTCACCACAGGGGTGCAGAGTGCGCAGCGTGGCAGCCACCCTGTACGAGCGCGTGCGGCAGCGCCAGCCCGTCCTGGCGCGGCGCATGATCGGCGCTTTCGTCGAGGAGATCCCGCTCTACGCCCTGCTCCCGCGCGAGCAGCTGGAGGGCGAGGTGCTCGCGATCTGCGCGGACAACCTGCGCACCTTCTTCGCGACGCTCGTCGAGGGTCGTCCGCCGACCGAGCAGGAGCTGGAGGAGCCGCGTGCGTCTGCTGCCCGGCGCGCACAGGAGCGGGTCCCGCTGGCCGCGGTGCTGGCCGCCTACCACCTCGGGGGCCGGCTGGGCTGGCAGGAGCTCGTCGCGCAGGCGCGGCCGGACGAGACCGCCGCGCTGCTGGCTGCGGCGGACCGCGTCCAGCTCTACATCCAGGCCGTGACGGCGGTGGTCGCCACGAGCTACCTCACCGAGCAGCAGGCGATCGCCGGCGAGGAGGGCGACGCCGTGCGTGCGCTGGTCGCCGCTCTGCTGGCCGGTCAGCCGGCCCAGGCGCTGGCCGAGCGCGTCGGCCGGCCGCTCCCGGAACGCTGGCTGGTGCTGGCCCTCGAGCTCGGCGCCCATCCCGACGAGGCGAGCGCGGGGGCGGTCGCAGCACGGCGCAAGGTGCGCCGGGTGCAGGCGCTCCTGGACGCAGAGGTCGGCGCGCCGGTGCTGGGTCAGCTGCACCCCACCGGCGGGGTGGCGCTGCTGCCCGACACCGACCCGCCACTGGACCGGCTCGCCCGCGAGCTGCAGGAAGCCGCTGACACGCGGGTGCGGGTGGCCGTCGCGCGCGCCGACTCCCACGCTGCCGTCGCGGGCGCCGCCCAGCAGGCCCGGGAGGTGCTGCGGCTGGCGCCGGCCGAGCCTGGGGCGTACACGCTCGCAGACGTGCTGCTGGACTACCAGCTCAGCCGGCCCAGCGATGCTCAGGCGCCGCTGGCCGCTCTGCTCGACCCGCTCGAGCCCTTCCCCGACCTCGGCCGCACGTTGGCGGCCTACCTCCAGCACGACATGGACCGACGCAGGACGGCGGGAGCACTGCACGTGCACCCCAACACGCTGGACTACCGCCTCAAGCGGATCGTGGAGCTGACCGGTCTGGAGCCCGCGACCACGCGGGGGCTGCAGCTGCTGGCCGGGGCGGTGACCGCACGCCGGCTCGCGTCGTGAGCCGTCCCCACCCCTCTCGCGCGGTACGTCGCCGCGGGCTGGGCGCGTCCGCCTCCGGGTCACCGTCCCCGGGCGTCCAGGCCGTCCGGGGTGACGCTCCTGGCTGCCGGGCGGCCCGTCGCCCCATAGGGTGTTGTGCCGGTCGCCGAACGGGGGGAGCAGGGGTGGACGACGCTGGGTCTGCCGCCGTCGCCGGCGTCGACGTGGCACCTGACGTCGCCGAGCTCCCGGACGGCGTCGTGGTCGCCGGCCCTGACGGCCGCGTGACGGCCTTCAACCCCGCTGCCGAGCGGCTGACCGGGCTCACGGGTGCCGAGATGCTGGGGCAGGACTTCCGCGCGGTCCTGCGCCTGACCGACGACAAGGGCCGCGACTGGTGGGCCTGCACCGATCCCTACGGCGGTCTGCGCAGCCGCACGCGGCAGCCCGAGGCCCTGCTGACGCTGCCCGACGGCAACGACGTGCTCGTCACCGCCTCCTACGTCCGGGCGCCCGACCGCAGCCTGCGGCGGCTGATGGTGGTGCTGCGCGACACCCATGCCCGCGAGCGGCTGGAGCGCTCGCGCGCCAACCTCGTGAGCACCGTCGCGCACGAGCTGCGGTCGCCGCTGACCAGCGTGAAAGGCTTCACCGCCACGCTGCTGGCCAAGTGGGAGCGCTTCAACGACGACCAGAAGAAGGTCATGCTCCAGGCGGTCAACACCGACGCCGACCGCGTCACGCGGCTGATCACCGAGCTGCTCGACGTCAGCCGCATCGACGCCGGCCGTCTGGAGATGCGCAAGCAGGTCGTCGACCTCCCGGCCGCCGTCCGCAAGGCCGTGGCCGGGCGGGTGGCCGCCGGCGAGCCGGAGGAGCGCTTCGTCGTCGTGGAGAACGGCGCGCTGCCGGAGATGTGGCTGGACCCCGACAAGCTCCAGCAGATCGTCGGCAACCTCGTCGAGAACGCGCTGCGCCACGGCGCCGGCGCCGTGACGGTGAGCGTCGGGCCGTGGCCCGAGCGCCCGGGCGCCGTCGTCACCGTCGACGACGAGGGCGAGGGCATCAGCGAGGCCGTCGCCACCCGCGTCTTCACCCGGTTCTGGCGCGGCGGCGACCGTCGTGGTGGCACCGGGCTGGGCCTCTACATCGTCAAGGGCCTCGTCGAGGCCCACGGCGGCAGCGTCTGCGTGCAGCGCGCCCCCGGCGGCGGGGCACGTTTTGAGTTCGTGCTGCCCGCCGGGACCCCCTCCTTCCTGTAGGAGCCCGGCGGGCGCCCCGGACGTCGGCCGCTCGGCCGGCGTCCCCCTCCCGCGCAGGCCCCGCCTGGGAGACTGCTCCCCGTCCCCTCAGCCACGTCTGGAGCCACACCGTGTCCGGCCCTGAAGTCTCCGCAGTCTCCGTGCTGGATCCCGACGCGCTGGACAGCGCCCGCGACGCAGCGCTGTCAGCCTTTGCGGCCGCGTCCACCCTCGACGAGCTCGCCGCAGCCCGCACCGCCCACGTCGGTGACCGCTCACCGGTCGCGCTGGCCCGCAAGGCCATCGGCGGCCTTCCCGGCCCGGAGAAGTCCGACGCCGGCAAGCGCGTCAACGTCGTCGCGCAGGCCGTGCAGGCCGCCCTGGCCGAGCGCAAGCAGGTGCTGGAGCGCGAGCGCGACGAGCAGGTGCTGCGTACCGAGGCCGTCGACGTCACCGTGCTCCCGGCGCCGACCGCCGGCGCCCGGCACCCGCTGACGCTCATCTGCGAGCGGGTCGCCGACATCTTCACCGCGATGGGCTGGGAGGTCGCCGAAGGCCCCGAGCTCGAGCACGAGTGGTTCAACTTCGACGCGTTGAACTTCGGCGGCGACCACCCCGCCCGGGAGATGCAGGACACCCTGTTCGTCGAGCCGGCCGGCGGTGGGCTCGTGCTGCGTACCCACACCTCCCCGGTGCAGGTGCGCTCGCTGCTGGACCGGGGCGTACCGGTGCACGTCATCTGCCCGGGCCGCGTCTTCCGGGCCGACGCCCTGGACGCCACCCACTCGCCGGTGTTCGCGCAGGTCGAGGGCCTGTGCGTGGCCGAGGGCATCACGATGGCGCACCTGCGCGGCACGCTGGACCACCTGGCGTCCGAGCTGTTCGGCGCCGACATCCGCACGCGCCTGCGTCCGAACTACTTCCCGTTCACCGAGCCCAGCGCCGAGATGGACCTGCAGTGCTTCTCCTGCCGCGGGGCGTCCGCCGTCCCGGGCGGCGAGCCGTGCCGGGTGTGCAGCAGCGAGGGCTGGATCGAGTGGGGCGGCTGCGGCATGGTCAATCCCGCCGTCCTGGTCGCCTGCGGCGTCGACCCCGACCGGTACAGCGGCTTCGCCTTCGGCATGGGCCTGGACCGCACGCTGATGTTCCGCCACGGCATCACCGACATCCGCGACTTCTACGAGGGTGACCTGCGCTTCAGCCGCGCCCTCGGACAGGAGGCCTGACATGCGCGTCCCCGTCTCCTGGCTCCGCTCGCTCGTGCCCGGCCTGACCGCCACGGCCGACGAGCTCGCCGCCGCACTGGTCCGCGCCGGGCTGGAGGTCGAGCAGGTCCACCGCTACGGCGACGACGTCACCGGCGTCGTCACCGGCCGCGTCCTGGACGTCACCGAGCTGACGGAGTTCAAGAAGCCGATCCGGTACTGCCACGTCGCCATCGCCGAGGGGCAGGGTGCGGACCGCGTGCACGAGGTCGTCTGCGGCGCCACCAACTTCGCGGTCGGTGACGTCGTGCCGTTCGCCCTGCCCGGGGCCGAGCTGCCCGGCGGCTTCCGCATCGCTGCGCGACAGACCTACGGCCACACCTCCGACGGCATGATCTGCTCCGAGGCCGAGCTCGGCCTGGCCGAAGCCTCTCCCGGCATCCTCGTGCTGCCCGCAGGCACGCCGCTGGGCCTGGACGTCGTCGACCACCTGGGCCTGCGCGACGAGGTGCTCGACATCGCCGTCACGCCCGACCGCGGTTACCAGCTGTCGATCCGCGGGGTGGCGCGCGAGGCGGCGACGGCGTTCGGGCTGGCGCTGGCCGACCCCGCCGGCGTGCCGACTCCTGCGGTCTCCTCCGACGGGTTCGTCGTCCGGATCGATGACCCCGACGCGTGCGGCACCTACGTCGCGCGGGTCGTCACCGGGCTGGACCCGGCCGCGACCTCGCCCGCCTGGTTGCAGCGGCGGCTGGTGCTCGCCGGCATGCGGCCGATCTCGCTGGCCGTCGACGTCACCAACCACGTCATGGTCGAGCTCGGTCAGCCGCTGCACGCGTTCGACCTGGACCAGCTCTCCGGCGGCATCGTCGTGCGCCGGGCGGCGCCGGGAGAGCGGCTGACCACCCTGGACGGGCAGGACCGCGCGCTCGACCCGTCCGACCTGCTCATCACCGACGGCAGCGGGCCGATCGCGCTCGCCGGGGTGATGGGCGGCGGGCCCACCGAGGTCACCGCGACGACGACGAACCTGCTGCTGGAGTCGGCGCACTTCGCTCCGGTGACGATCGCCCGCACCGCCCGGCGGCACAGGCTGCCGTCGGAGGCGAGCCGGCGCTACGAGCGCGGCGTCGACACCGGCCTGCAGGAGGCTGCGGCCGAGGTGGCCGTGCGCCTGCTGGTCGAGCTCGGCGGTGCGAGCGCGGGATCCGTCACCCGCACGGGCCAGGCCGGGGCGAGGCCTGTGCTGACCCTGCCGCTCGATGCTCCCGGCCGCCTCGCCGGCCGCGACTACGCACCGGAGGTCGTCCGGCAGCGCCTGGTCGACGTCGGCTGCGAGGTGAGCGGTGACGACCCGCTCACCGTCCTGCCGCCCGGCTGGCGGCCCGACCTCACCGGCCGCGCCGACCTGATCGAGGAGGTGCTCCGGCTGGAGGGGCTGGACACCATCCCGGTGGTGCTGCCGTCGGCGCCCGCCGGGCGTGGCCTCACCCCTGAGCAGCGGCTGCGCCGCAGCGCCTCGCGCGCGCTCGCCGCCGGCGGCCTCGTCGAGGTCGTCACGCCACCCTTCGTCGGCGACGACGAGCTGGCCGCCCTGGGCGGCGCCATGCCGGCGCCCCGCCTGCTGAACCCGCTCTCGGCCGAGCAGGCGCTGCTGCGGCCCTCGCTGCTGCCCGGGTTGCTGACGGTCGTGCAGCGCAACGCTGGTCGGGGGCTGGCCGACGTCGCCGTGTTCGAGACGGGGACGGTGTTCGTCGGCACCGGCACCGGCGCACCGACCCCCGGCGTCGACGGCCCGCCGACGGCCGAGCAGCGCACCGCCCTGGAGGCTGCGCTGCCGGCGCAGCCGCGGCACGTCGGCCTGGCGCTCGCCGGGCCGGGGGCGTCCTGGGACCGGGCCGTCGCCTCGCTCGTCGGGCTCGGCGCTGCGCTCGGGCTCACACTCGAGGTGCGCGCCGCTCAGCACGGTCCGTTCCACCCGGGACGCACCGCCGAGCTGCTGCTGGAGGGCCGCCGGGTCGGTCTCGCCGGGGAGCTGCACCCGCGGGTGGTCGCCGCGCTGGAGCTGCCGGCGCGTACCTGCGCGGCCGAGGCGAACCTGGACGTCCTGGTCGAGGCGGCGGCAGCCCGCGGCAACGCCGTGGCGCCCGTCGTGTCGCACTTCCCGCCGGCGAGCGTCGATGTCGCGCTCGTCGTCGACGCCGCGGTGCCGGCTGCGGAGGTCGAGCGGGCGCTGCGCGTCGGCGCAGGCGAGCTGCTCGAGCAGGTCGCGCTGTTCGACGTCTACACCGGGCCGCAGGTGGCCGCGGGCAAGCGTTCGCTGGCCTACGCGCTCCGGCTGCGGGCGCCCGACCGCACGCTGACCGATGTCGAGGTGCTCGCCGCGCGCGACGCCGCCGTCGCCGAGGCCGGTGAGGTCGTCGGCGCGGTGCTGCGCTCATGAGACACGGCGGACGGACCGGTCGACTGCCGGCCCTACAGCTCGAGGAGCAGCCGCAGCGCGGCCTCGACCTGGCGGAGCTCGAGGGACGTCAGCTGTCCGACGTTCGCACCGAGACGCGTGGGGTCGACCGCGACGGTCTGCTCGGCCAGCACCCGGGTCGTGCGTCCGAGGATCTCGACCTCAGGTCGAAAGCTGGCCGGCCGTGCCGAGGTCGACGTCGGTGCCACCAGCAGGGTCGAGAGTGCAAAGACGTCGGACTGCACCACGACGGCGAAGCGGGCGCCCTGCTGCTCGTGCTCCCGAGCGGCTCTCGGTGCCCGCAGCCGGTAGACCTCACCACGCACGCAAGTCCTCCATGTCGCGCAGCACCTGCGCCGCCTCGGCACGGTCCTGCTCGTCCGCGGCGAGCGACTCGGACTCGGCGCGCAACGCTGCGCGGGCGCGCGCGCGGGCGGCGTCGATGAGGGCCGTCCGCACCGCCACCGAGACCGTGGTGCCGTCCCGCGTCAGCGCTGCGAGCGCACGGGCGGCGTCGGCGTCGGGGCGGAAGGTGATCGTGTCGGCCATGCCGTCGAGTGTCTCACAGGATGTACGACAGAAGGCCGTACGTTGCGCGGGGATGGGCGCATGCCTGACGTCGCTCTGATCACCGGCGGGAGCCGCGGCCTGGGCCGGGCCTGCGCCACCTCCCTCACCCGCACCGGCTGGCAGGTCGCCGTCACTGCCCGCGACGCTGGCGCGCTGCGGCAGGTCGTTGCCGACGGGGATGCGGCGCTGGCCCTGCCTGGCGACGCGACCGACGCCGGCGCCGTCCGGGCAGCGGTCGAGCAGACTGTCGCCGAGCTGGGGCCGATCGATCTGCTCCTCGCCAACGCCGGCGCCTTCTCGGCCGGTGGTCGGCTGTGGGAAGGCGACGTCGAGCAGTGGTGGCGCGACGTCGAGGTGAACCTGCGGGGGCCGGCGCTCCTGCTGCACGCCGCGCTGCCGGCGATGGTGGCGCGCGGCAGCGGTCGGGTCGTCGTCCTGGGCAGCGGGTTCGGCGCCAACCCCACCCCCGGCGCGTCGGCCTACGCCTCGTCCAAGGCCGCCGTCGCCCGGCTGGTCGACTCGGTAGCGGGCGAGCTCGACGGCACCGGGGTCACCCTGCTGGCCGTCAGCCCCGGCATGGTCCGTACGGACATGACGCACGGCTTCCCCGAGGGCTTCCTGCAGCTGCGCCCCGACCTGCGGGAGCCGGCCGACGACGCCTGGACCGACGAGTCGGCCCTGCTCGGCCTGCTGCAGCGCGTCGTCGCGGGGGAGCTCGACGCGCTGCACGGTCGACTCGTCCGGGCCACCGCCGACCTGCCCGCGGCGCTGGCCGCCGTCGACCGGCCCGAGCCGGGGACGCTGCGGCTCGTCCCGTGGGACTGAGCGGCCCGCGCCGCTCGCCGCGCACCGAGGACACGTTCGTGATCGTCAGAAGCCTCGAGGCGTTCTGGCGGCCGCTGGGGCCCCGAGACGCACCGATGCTTCTGAGGATCACCGGTGTGCGGGGTGACGTATGCGGGCCAGGTGGGGGCGCACGCAGAAGCACGCCCGCCGACGTGACGGATTGCCGGCCTGCGTGGATATCTATGCAAGGTCGTGTATGATCGTGCAGGTGAAGCGGAGAGCGGCGGTGGCCGGGGCGAGCGGCTACGCCGGCGGCGAGCTGCTGCGGCTGCTGCTGAGCCATCCGGAGCTGGAGCTCGGCCCGGTCGCGGCCGGCACCAGCGCGGGCGCGGCGGTGACGGACCTGCACCCGCACCTGCCGCAGCTCGCCGGGCTCGCCTTCGCCGAGACCACCGCCGACGTCCTGGCCGAGGCCGACGTCGTCTTCCTGGCCCTGCCGCACGGCCAGTCGGCCACGCTCGGCCGCGCAGCTGCCCCCGGACCTGCCCGTCATCGACCTCGGCGCCGACCACCGGCTGGCCAGCGCCGCCGACTGGGACCGCTGCTACGACACGCCGTACGCCGGCGTCTGGCCCTATGGCCTGCCCGAGCTGTTCCGCGCCGACCTGCTGGGTGCCCGGCGGATCGCGGGCCCGGGCTGCAACGCCACCGCCATGACGCTGGCCCTCGGACCGCTGCTGGCCGCCGGGCTCGTCGAGCCGGCCGACCTGGTCACCACGACCGCGTCCGGCACCAGCGGCGCCGGCCGCGCGCTGTCGCCGAACCTGCTGGCCAGCGAGGTCATGGGCGACCTGAGCGCGTACAAGGTGGCGGCGCACCGGCACACCCCTGAGGTGCGGCAGAGCCTGAGCCGGCTCGCCGGCGCCGACGTCACGCTGTCCTACACGCCGACGCTCGCGCCGATGCCGCGGGGCATCCTGGCCACCTGCACGGCTCGCACGACGGCGAGCGAGGCCGACCTGCGCGCCGCGCTGCACGCCGCCTACGACGCCGAGCCGTTCGTGTTCGTGCTGCCGCACGGACGCTGGCCGCACACCGCGGCCGTCGCGGGCAGCAACGCGTGCCAGCTGCAGCTGGCGGTCGACGCCGACGCCGGCCGCGTGGTGGTCGTCGCGGCCCTCGACAACCTGGGCAAGGGCGCGGCCGGGCAGGCGCTGCAGTGCGCGAACCTCGCGCTGGGCCTGCCGGAGACCGCGGGCCTGTCCGCGAGTGGAGTCGCGCCGTGAGCCTGCAGGGAGTGACAGCGCCGTGAGCGTGCAAGGAGTGACAGCGCCATGAGCGTCACCGCCCCCCGGGGCTTCCGGGCCGCCGGCGCCACCGCCGGGCTGAAGGACAGCGGCAAGCCTGACGTCGCGCTGGTCGTCAACGACGGTCCGGCGCGCGCCGCCGCGTGCGTCTTCACGAGCAACCGCTGCAAGGCCAACCCGGTCCTGTGGAGCGAGCAGGTCGTGCGGGACGGGTCGGTCCGCGCCGTCGTCCTGAACTCCGGCGGTGCCAACTGCTACACCGGTCCCGAAGGCTTCCAGACCACCCACGCCACCGCCGAGCGCGTCGCGGCGCTGCTGGCGGACTCCGCCGGCGACGTCGTCGTGTGCTCCACCGGGTTGATCGGTCGGCACTTCCGGCGGGACCGGCTGCTGGCCGGTGTCGACGCCGCGCACGCCGACCTCAGCGCGACGGGCGGCGCCGACGCCGCGACCGCCATCATGACCACCGACACCGTGGCCAAGCAGGCGGTCGTGCAGGCCGACGGGTTCACCGTCGGAGGGATGGCCAAGGGCGCGGGCATGCTCGCCCCGGCGCTGGCCACGATGCTCGTCGTGCTCACCACCGACGCCGACGTCGACGCCGCAGCCTGCGACCGGGCGCTGCGCGCGGCCACCCGCACGACGTTCGACCGGCTGGACTCCGACGGCTGCCAGTCGACCAACGACACGGTGCTGCTGATGGCCAGCGGTGCGGCGGCGACGCCCGACGCAGCCGCCTTCGACGAGGCCGTCCGCGCGGTCTGCGCCGACCTCGCCGCGCAGCTTCTCGCCGACGCCGAGGGCAGCGCGCACGACATCGCCATCGAGGTCGTCGGCGCCGCGAGCGAGGGCGACGCCGTCGAGGTCGGTCGCAGCGTGGCGCGCAGCAACCTGTTCAAGTGCGCCGTGTTCGGTGAGGACCCGAACTGGGGCCGGGTGCTGGCGGCGGTGGGCACGACGCAGGCCACCTTCGACCCGACGGCGCTGGACGTCACCTTCAACGGCGTCCAGGTGTGCCGGGCCGGTCAGGCCCACGCCGACGAGAGCGGTGTCCGGTTCCAGGGGCGCGCCGTCACCGTCCGCATCGACCTGCACGCCGGCGACGCCGAGGCCACGATCGTCACCAACGACCTGACCACCGCGTACGTGCACGAGAACTCGGCCTACTCGACATGACCGCTCCGGTCACCGCCACCGCCCGCGGTCATGCCGCGCTCGCCAAGGCCGCGATCCTCGTCGAGGCGCTGCCGTGGCTCACCCGCTTCGCCGGGCGCACCGTCGTGGTGAAGTACGGCGGCAACGCCATGACCTCGCCCGAGCTGCAGCAGGCGTTCGCGCAGGACGTCGTCTTCCTCCGCCACGCCGGCGTGCGCGTGGTCGTGGTGCACGGCGGCGGACCGCAGATCACCGCCCACCTGGACCGCATCGGGCTGCCGACCGAGTTCCGCGGCGGCCTGCGCGTCACCTCCGCAGAGGCCGTGACGGAGGTGCGGATGGTGCTGGTCGGGCAGGTGAACCCGCACGTCGTCGGCACCATCAACAGTCTGGGCCCGTTCGCCGTCGGGCTGTCGGGCGAGGACGCGCAGCTGTTCACCGCCGAGCGGCGCGACGCGGTCGTCGACGGGCTTCCGGTCGACGTCGGTCACGTCGGTGAGGTGGTGAAGGTGCAGCCGCAGGTCGTGACGGCGCTGCTGGACCAGGGCAAGGTGCCGGTGGTGGCCACCATCGCCGGCGGCGTCGACGGGACGCTCTACAACGTGAACGCCGACACCGCGGCGGCCGCGCTGGCGGTGGCCGTCGGCGCCGAGAAGCTCATCGTGCTCACCGACGTCGAGGGCCTGTACGCCGACTGGCCGGCCTCGCAGGACGTGCTGAGCAGGCTGACCGCCGACGAGCTCGAGGCGATGCTGCCCGAGCTGTCGGCCGGGATGGCACCGAAGATGGAGGCCTGCCTGCGGGCGGTGCGCGGGGGAGTGCCGCGCGCGCACGTGCTCGACGGCCGGGTCGCGCACAGCCTGCTGCTCGAGCTCGTCACCGACGACGGCGTCGGCACGATGGTGGTCCCGTGAGCGACAGCGTCCGGTGGCAGCAGCGGTGGGACCACGCGCTGATGCAGAACTACGGCACGCCGCCGGTGGTCCTTGCGCGCGGCGACGGCGCGCGGGTGTGGGACGTCGACGGCAAGGAGTACCTGGACCTGCTCGGCGGGATCGCGGTGAACGTGCTCGGGCACGCGCACCCAGCCGTCGTGGAGGCGGTCACGCGCCAGGTGTCGACCCTGGGCCACACCAGCAACCTGGCCGCGCACGCGCCCGGCATCGAGCTCGCGGAGCGGTTGCGCGACCTCGTCGGCGCCGGCCCCGACAGCCGCGTGCTGTTCACCAACTCCGGCGCGGAGGCCAACGAGACCGCGTTGAAGATCTCGCGTCGGTGGCGGCCCGGCGGGGGCTGGGTCGCCTGCGAGGGCGCGTTCCACGGCCGCACGCTCGGGGCGCTCGCCGTCACGGGGCAGCCCGGCAAGCGCGCGCCGTTCGAGCCGCTGCCCGGCCCGGTCGTCTTCGTCCCCTACGGCGACGGCGACGCGCTGGCTGCGGCCGTCGACGCCTCCACCGCCGCGGTCATCGTCGAGCCGGTGATGGGCGAGGCCGGGGTGGTGGTTCCCGCCGACGGGTTCCTGGAGGCCGCCCGCGCCGCCTGCGACACCCACGGCGCGCTGCTGATCCTGGACGAGGTGCAGGGCGGCGTCGGCCGGGTCGGCTCCTGGCTCACCAGCCGGGTGACCGCGCCGGACGTCACCGCCGACGTCGTCACGCTCGCCAAGGCGCTGGGCGGCGGGCTGCCGATCGGCGCGGTCGTGGCGAACGGCGCCGCGGCGACGGCGCTGCGCAAGGGCGACCACGGCACGACCTTCGGAGCGAACCCGCTGTCGTGCGCCGCAGCGCTGGCCGTGCTGCGCACCGTCGAGCAGGAGGGTCTGCTCGCGGCCAGCCAGACCTTGGGGGCGCACCTGCGGGCCGGCCTCGAGGCCCTGGACCATCCCCTGATCAGCCACGTGCGTGGCCTCGGCCTGTGGCTCGGGATCGTCCTGACCGCACCGGTGGCGCCCGCCGTCGAGGCCGCGGCCCGTGCTGCCGGCTTCCTCGTCAACGCTGCCGCACCCGACGTCCTGCGGCTGGCTCCGCCACTGATCGTGACCACCTCGCAACTGGATGCGTTCGTGGCGGCGTTCCCGGCCGTTCTGGACGCCGCTAGGGTCGCGGCATGAGTCTGTGCGAGCTCCGATGAGTCCGGTCCGCATCCTGGTGGTGGAGGACGACCCCAGCGTCCGAGGTCTGCTGCACACGCTGCTGTCGGCCGAGGGCTACGACGTCTCGACCGCCTCCGACGGTCTGGCCGGCCTCGTCAAGGCCGCCGCGAACCCGCCGCAGCTCGTCCTGCTGGACCTGATGATGCCGGACCTCGGCGGCGTCCGTGTCCTGGAGGAGATGCGGGACGACCCCGACCTCGCCGACGTCCCCGTCATCGTCGTCACCGGCAAGATCGACGCCGTGCCGGACATGCGGCATCGCCTCGGTGACGACAACGTCTTCCTCAAGCCGTTCGCGGTCGGCGAGCTGCTGGCCCGTGTCGCCGTCGTGACGGGTGGGTCGGGTCAGTGACCGCCTCCGCGACGCCTTCCGTGGCAGCCGGGACCGCCCCGCCGACGCTGGGTCGGCGCTGATGGTCCGGCACTTCCTCGCCGACGACGACCTGACGCCCGCCGAGCAGTCCGAGGTGCTCGCGCTGGCGGCCCAGGGCAAGCAGGGCGCGTCCGACCACCCGCTGCGCGGCAAGGCCGTCGCGGTCGTGTTCGAGAAGCCGAGCACGCGTACGCGCGTGTCGTTCGAGGTCGGCATCGTCCAGCTCGGCGGGCACCCCGTCGTCCTCGACGCCCGGAGCACCCAGCTCGGCCGCGGCGAGACGATCGAGGACACCGCCCGGGTCCTGTCGCGCTACGTCGACGCCATCGTCATCCGCACCGGCGGGCAGGACCGTCTCGAGGCGTTGGCTGCCGCCAGCCAGGTGCCCGTCGTCAACGCCCTGACCGACTCCTGGCATCCCTGCCAGGTGCTGGCCGACCTGCAGACCGTCACCGAACGCCTCGGCGCCACGGCCGGGCGCACGCTGACCTACCTCGGCGACGGCGCGAACAACATGGCTGCCTCGTTGCTGGTCGGTGCCGCGATGGCCGGCATGCACGTCCGGGTGGGAGCGCCGCCCGGCTACCAGCCGGACCCGGCCGTGCTCGAGCGGGCCCGTGCCTTCGGCACCGAGATCCTGGTCAGCGACGACGCCGAGAAGGTCTGTCGCGGCGCCGACGTGCTGTACACCGACGTCTGGGTGTCGATGGGCCAGTCCGACGCCGAGGCGCGCCGTGCCGATCTCGCGGCCTTCAGCCTGGACGCCGCCGCGCTCGCCGCGGCCGGGCCGGACGCGGTCGTGCTGCACTGCCTGCCGGCGCACCGCGACGAGGAGATCGCCGGGGTCGTGCTCGACGGGCCGCAGGCTGCGGTGTGGGACCAGGCCGAGAACCGCCTGCACGCCCAGAAGGCGCTGCTCACCTGGCTGCTCCGGCAGGCCTGATGCCGGTGCTCACCCCTGACCCACCGGTGCGCGCACCCAGACCACCACCGCCCCCGACCTCGCGCGCGGCCCCGCCGCCGAGGTGCCGCACACCAAGGCAGCCAGGCAGGCGCGGATCGTCGAGCTCGTCGAGAGCCGGGCGGTCGGCAGCCAGCAGGAGCTCGCGCGCCTGCTGGCCGACGCCGGGGTGCGGGTCACGCAGGCCACCCTGTCGCGCGACCTGGACGAGCTGGGCGCCGTCAAAGCCCGCACGTCCGGCGGGCTGGCGTACGTGCTGCCGGCCGAGAACGCACCGCGCGGCGGCACGGCCCGGGCCGTCGACTCCCGGCTGGCGCGGCTGCTGGAGGAGCTGCTGGTCTCGGCGGAGGCGCTCGGCGCCCTGGTGGTCCTGCGCACGCCGCCCGGGGGAGGGCACCTGCTCGGCTCGGCGCTGGACCGGGCCGGCCTGCCGGACGTCGCCGGCACCGTGGCCGGCGACGACACCGTCCTGCTGCTGACGCGCACCGCCGGCGCCGTCCCCGAACCCGGCAGCAGCGCGCTGGCCGAGCGGCTGCTGCGCCTGGCCGAGGGACGTCCCGCGGCCGGCTCCGAGTCGACCGCACCCGAGAACCCAGGAGAGTCAGCACCGTGAGCACCGACCCGAGCGGCACCGAGCCCACCAGCCTGTGGGGCGGCCGCTTCGAGGGCGGCCCCGCCGAGGCGCTGGCCCGGCTGTCGGTGAGCGTCCACTTCGACCACCGGCTGGCGCCCTACGACCTGCAGGGCTCGCTGGCGCACGCGAAGGTGCTGCACCGCGCCGGGCTGCTCAGCGACGACGAGCTGCCCGCCATGCTCGGCGCGCTGGAGGAGCTGCGCGCCGAGGTCGCCGCCGGCACGTTCCGGCCCCGCTTCCAGGACGAAGACATCCACACCGCGCTGGAGCGGGGCCTGCTGGAGAAGCTCGGCGGGCTCGGCGGCAAGCTGCGCGCCGGCCGCTCCCGCAACGACCAGGTCGCCACCGACCTGCGCCTGTACCTGCGCGACCACGCACGCCTGGTGGTCGACCGGCTCGCCGACCTGGAGCAGGCGCTGGTCGAGCAGGCGACGCAGCACCTGGACACGCCGGCGCCGGGCATGACCCACCTGCAGCACGCTCAGCCGGTGCTGTTCGGCCACCAGCTGCTGGCCTACGTCCAGGCGTTCGCGCGCGACGCCGAGCGGATGCGCGACTGGGACGTGCGCGCCAGCGTCGCCCCGCTGGGCTCGGGGGCGCTGGCCGGGTCGTCGCTGCCCGTCGACCCGGTGGCGACCGCCGCCGAGCTCGGGTTCGCCGCGCCCGCGGCGAACTCGATGGACGCGGTCTCCGACCGCGACTTCGCCGCCGAGTTCCTGTTCGTCGCCGCCCTGCTGGGCGTGCACCTGTCGCGGCTGGGCGAGGACGTCGTGCTCTGGAACTCCACCGAGTTCGGCTGGGTCACCCTGGACGACGCGTTCTCCACCGGCTCCTCGATCATGCCGCAGAAGAAGAACCCCGACATCGCCGAGCTCGCGCGGGGGAAGGCCGGACGCCTGATCGGGCACGTCGTGGGCTCGTTGGCCACGTTGAAGGGTCTGCCGCTGACCTACGACCGCGACCTGCAGGAGACGCAGGAGCCCTGTTTCGACGCGGTCGAGACGCTGCTGACCGTGCTCCCGGCGATGGCCGGCATGATCGCGACGATGACCGTCCACGCGGAGGTGCTGGAGGCCTCGGCGCCGACCGGCTTCGCGCTGGCCACCGACGTCGCGGAACAGCTGGTGAAGAACGGCGTCGCGTTCCGCGACGCGCACGAGGCCGTCGGGCACCTCGTCGTCTGGTGCACGGTCAACGGCAAGGACATGTCCGAGCTGACCGACGACGAGCTCGCGCACGTCTCTGCGCACCTGACGCCGGACGTGCGGGCGGTGCTGTCGGTGCGGGGGGCCATCGCGGCCCGCGACGGGTTCGGCGGCACGGCGCCGGTGCGCGTCCGCGAGCAGCTGACCGACGTCGAGGCCCTCGTCGCCGCGCACCGGGCGTGGGCCGGCCGCTGAGGGACCTGCTCGAGGGGCCGGTCCTGGACGCCGCACCCCATCTGCTGGGTCGCCTCTTGGTCGGCGGCGGCGTCACCGTCCGGATCACCGAGGTGGAGGCGTACGCGGGCGCCGACGATCCCGGCTCGCACGCCTTCCGCGGCCGCACGCCCCGGACGCAGGTGATGTTCGGACCGCCCGGTCGTGCCTACGTGTACTTCAGCTACGGCATGCACTGGTGCTGCAATGTCGTCGTGGGCCCGGTCGGCGAGCCGGGTGCGGTGCTGCTGCGCGCCGGACAGGTGATCGACGGGACCGCGCAGGCCCAGGCGCGACGGCCCGGCGCGTCGGCACGCGACCTGTGCCGCGGTCCGGCCCGCCTGTGCAAGGCGCTCGACGTCACCGGCGCGCACGACGGCGTCGACCTGCTCGCAGCAACCTCGGCGGTGCGGCTGATGCCGGGGGAGCCGGTCGAGCCGGGACGGGTCCGCAGCGGCCCCCGGGTGGGCGTGTCCGGGGCGGGCGGCGTGCGCCCCTGGCGGTTCTGGGTCGACGGCGAGCCGAGCGTCTCGGCCTACCGGGCCGCCGTGCGCCGCGCGGCGCGGCCGTGACCGGTCGGTCGTTGCGGGCCGGCGAACCCGGTGCGCGACGATGACCCCGTGACCAGCACCCCAGCCTCGCCCCCTCCCGGAACCGCCCCGGACGTCCTGGACGACCTGCAGTGGCGGGGCCTGATCGCCCAGACGACCGATCTGGAGGCGCTGCGCCGCGACCTGCGCGCCGGCCCCGTCACGCTGTACTGCGGCTTCGACCCGACGGCGCCCTCGTTGCACGTCGGGAACCTCGTGCAGATCCTCGTGCTGCGCCGGTTGCAGCTGGCCGGGCACCGGCCGCTGGCCCTCGTCGGCGGAGCCACCGGACTGATCGGCGACCCGAAGCCGACCGCGGAACGTCGGCTCAACGACGCAGACGTCGTCGCCGGGTGGGTGGAGCGGATCCGCGCGCAGATCCAGCCGTACCTGTCCTTCGACGGCGACAACGCCGCGCTGATGGTCGACAACCTGGACTGGACGGCGACGATGTCGGCCATCGACCTGCTGCGCGAGGTCGGCCGACACTTCCGGGTCGGCCGCATGCTGAGCCGGGAGGCGGTCAGCGCCCGCCTGCACAGCGACGAAGGCATCAGCTACACCGAGTTCAGCTACCAGGTGCTGCAGGGCATGGACTACCTGGAGCTGTTCCGCCGCCACGGGTGCACGCTGCAGACCGGCGGCAGCGACCAGTGGGGCAACCTCACGGCCGGCACCGAGCTGATCCGCAAGGCCACCGGTGCGAGCGCGCACGCGCTGGCCACCACGCTGCTGGTGAAGGCGGACGGCACCAAGTTCGGCAAGACCGAGACGGGCACCGTCTGGCTCGATCCTGCGCTCACGTCCCCGTACGCCTTCTTCCAGTTCTGGCTCGCCGCTGACGACCGCGACGTCGCTCACGTTCCTGAAGACGTTCAGCTTCCGGTCCAGGCAGGACCTGGACGACCTGGAGCGCGAGACGGCGGAGCGGCCCCAGGCGCGCGCCGCGCAACGGGCGCTGGCGGAGGAGCTCACGTCGCTGGTGCACGGCCCCGAGCAGGTGGCGCGCGTCCAGGCAGCCAGCGCTGCCCTGTTCGGCAGCGGCGCCTTCGAAGACCTCGACGAGGCCACGCTGCGCGCCGCGCTGGGGGAGGCGCCGACGGTGACCGTGCCGCGTGACCGGCCGCCGACCGTGGTCGACCTGTTGGCCGGGGGCCTGGGCCTGTCTCGTTCCGAGGCCCGCCGGGCCGTCCGTGACGGTGGCGCGTACCTCAACAACGTCCGTGTGGCGGACGAGGCCGCCGTGGTCGAACCCGGGCAGTGGCTGCACGGGCGGTACGCCGTGCTGCGCCGGGGCAGGCGCAGCATGGTGGTCGCCGATCGTGGGGCGGCCGGGGCGTGAGGGCCGGACGGGCAGGCAGCCGGTTCGACCGTGGGCCCACCCCTCCCGTGGGAGGTGGACGTTCTGAGCGGGGGGCGATCTGCCCTACCACGCCCAGCGGCGTCGGCGCGCCGACACCGCCCGCTGAGCCGTGTTCGGCTCGCCACGTCGCTGGCATTTGACCTCGAGCCCTCAGGCTCGTAACGTTCTTTCTGTCGCCGGGAGTACCGGACGGCAGCGGTTCAACTCGCTGCAGCACGGTCTCGCCGACAACCCCGCAGCGGATCGACACGGTCACACCGTGTCCGCCGGGGGAGAGGATCTGCTCCAGACCGCAAGGTTTGACACGCAGACCGCCTCGCACGTAGGTTAGGCGAGTTGCCCCGAGAACGGCCGAGAGGCCCAGACCGGTGAGCGTTCGTTCCTTGAGAACTCAACAGCGTGCCGAAAGTCAGTGCCATATGTCCGGCATGAGACGTACGGTGATCCTTTTCGGGGTCGTACGACGCTCGACCGGATTTCTTGGTTGATGGACAACAACTATTTGCTAGTTGTGATTCTGTCGCTGAGATCAACAGCTGTCCTCCTCCAGGCGGCAGCGACTCTCTGTCGGGTTCGCCCGACCACATCATTAACGGAGAGTTTGATCCTGGCTCAGGACGAACGCTGGCGGCGTGCTTAACACATGCAAGTCGAGCGACAGTGCCCTTCGGGGTATAAGGAGCGGCGAACGGGTGAGTAACACGTGGGCAACCTGCCCCTAGCTCTGGGATAACTCCGGGAAACCGGGGCTAATACCGGATACGACCTCCGACGGCATCTCGGAGGTGGAAAGTTTTTCGGCTAGGGATGGGCCCGCGGCCTATCAGCTTGTTGGTGAGGTAACGGCCCACCAAGGCGACGACGGGTAGCCGGCCTGAGAGGGCGACCGGCCACACTGGGACTGAGACACGGCCCAGACTCCTACGGGAGGCAGCAGTGGGGAATATTGCGCAATGGGCGAAAGCCTGACGCAGCGACGCCGCGTGAGGGATGAAGGCCTTCGGGTTGTAAACCTCTTTCAGCAGGGACGAAGCGAAAGTGACGGTACCTGCAGAAGAAGCACCGGCCAACTACGTGCCAGCAGCCGCGGTAATACGTAGGGTGCAAGCGTTGTCCGGAATTATTGGGCGTAAAGAGCTCGTAGGCGGTCTGTCGCGTCGGCTGTGAAAACTCGGGGCTCAACCCCGAGCCTGCAGTCGATACGGGCAGACTAGAGTGCTGTAGGGGAGACTGGAATTCCTGGTGTAGCGGTGAAATGCGCAGATATCAGGAGGAACACCGGTGGCGAAGGCGGGTCTCTGGGCAGTAACTGACGCTGAGGAGCGAAAGCGTGGGGAGCGAACAGGATTAGATACCCTGGTAGTCCACGCCGTAAACGGTGGGTGCTAGGTGTGAGCGGTATTCCACGCCGTTCGTGCCGCAGCTAACGCATTAAGCACCCCGCCTGGGGAGTACGGCCGCAAGGCTAAAACTCAAAGGAATTGACGGGGGCCCGCACAAGCAGCGGAGCATGTGGCTTAATTCGACGCAACGCGAAGAACCTTACCAAGGCTTGACATGCAGGGAAATCTCACAGAGATGTGGGGTCCGCAAGGGCCCTGCACAGGTGGTGCATGGTTGTCGTCAGCTCGTGTCGTGAGATGTTGGGTTAAGTCCCGCAACGAGCGCAACCCTCGTTCTATGTTGCCAGCGCGTTATGGCGGGGACTCATAGGAGACTGCCGGGGTCAACTCGGAGGAAGGTGGGGACGACGTCAAATCATCATGCCCCTTATGTCTTGGGCTGCACACATGCTACAATGGCCGGTACAAAGGGCTGCTAAACCGCGAGGTGGAGCGAATCCCAAAAAGCCGGTCTCAGTTCGGATTGGGGTCTGCAACTCGACCCCATGAAGTCGGAGTTGCTAGTAATCGCAGATCAGCAACGCTGCGGTGAATACGTTCCCGGGCCTTGTACACACCGCCCGTCACGTCACGAAAGTCGGTAACACCCGAAGCCAGTGGCCCAACTCGCAAGAGAGGGAGCTGTCGAAGGTGGGATCGGCGATTGGGACGAAGTCGTAACAAGGTAGCCGTACCGGAAGGTGCGGCTGGATCACCTCCTTTCTAAGGAGCATCTCGGCCAGCTCGGTGCTGGTCCATGAACCCAGGCTCGAGACGTTCGCTCTCGAGGGTGGGGCTCAAGGGTGGAACACTGACCAGTAGGCCGACCTCGCGAGGTCACACTCCTAGTACAGCCGGCTTGCCGGCAGGGACGGAGTGCAACCCGCGAGAGCGGCCCAGGCGCGCTGTTGGGTCCTGAGGGAACGGACCTGCTCCTTGCGAGCAGACACCGACCTCAGTGACATGAGCCCCTGGCTCCGCCTTTTGGCGGGGGCGGGGGCTCCGTCACGGACAGGACCGTTCCGCACCGAACGACCTCACCTTGTGAGGTAGGCGGTGACGTCGGGACGGACACCGCCCGTACCTTGAGAACTGCACAGTGGACGCGAGCATCTTTGTGGTCAAGTTAGTAAGGGCGCACGGTGGATGCCTTGGCACCAGGAGCCGATGAAGGACGTAGGAGGCTGCGATAAGCCTCGGGGAGCTGTCAACCGAGCTGTGATCCGAGGATTTCCGAATGGGGAAACCCGGCAGGAGTCCCATGTCCTGTCACCCATGCCTGAACACATAGGGCATGAGGAGGGAACGTGGGGAAGTGAAACATCTCATTACCCTCAGGAAGAGAAAGCAACCGCGATTCCGCGAGTAGTGGCGAGCGAAAGCGGAAGAGGCTAAACCGAGCACGCGTGATAGCCGGCAGGCGTTTCGTGATCGGGGTCGTGGGACCATTCAGGTCGGACTGCCGTCCGCCAAGGAGTGACAAAGTACGGCGTTAGTCGAAGCGCCTGGGAAGGCGCACCACAGAGGGTAAGAGTCCCGTAGACGAAAACGACCGCACCTCCTGAGTGGTATCCCAAGTAGCACGGAGCCCGTGAAATTCCGTGTGAATCTGGGGGGACCACCCCCTAAGCCTAAATACTCCCTGGTGACCGATAGCGGACTAGTACCGTGAGGGAAAGGTGAAAAGTACCCCGGGAGGGGAGTGAAAGAGTACCTGAAACCGTGTGCCTACAAGCCGTTGGAGCTCGTTACAGCTTGCTGGCCCGTGACAGCGTGCCTTTTGAAGAATGAGCCTGCGAGTTAGCATTATGTGGCGAGGTTAACCCGTGTGGGGAAGCCGTAGCGAAAGCGAGTCCGAATAGGGCGACTGAGTCGCATGATCTAGACCCGAAGCTGAGTGATCTACCCATGGCCAGGTTGAAGCGCGGGTAAGACCGCGTGGAGGACCGAACCCACTTAGGTTGAAAATTGAGGGGATGAGCTGTGGGTAGGGGTGAAAGGCCAATCAAACTCAGTGATAGCTGGTTCTCCCCGAAATGCATTTAGGTGCAGCGTCACGTGTTTCTTGCCGGAGGTAGAGCTACTGGATGGTCTAGGGGGCCCAAAAGCTTACCGAAATCAGCCAAACTCCGAATGCCGGTAAGTGAGAGCGTGGCAGTGAGACTGCGGGGGATAAGCTCCGTAGTCGAGAGGGAAACAGCCCAGAACACCGGCTAAGGCCCCCAAGCGTGTGCTAAGTGGTAAAGGATGTGGAGTCGCACAGACAACCAGGAGGTTGGCTTAGAAGCAGCCACCCTTTAAAGAGTGCGTAATAGCTCACTGGTCAAGTGATTCCGCGCCGACAATGTAGCGGGGCTCAAGCACACCGCCGAAGCCGTGTCATTCACACAATAACCTGCTTTCGAGCCAGGTGTCGTGGATGGGTAGGGGAGCGTCGTGTGGCCAGCGAAGCGGCGGGGTAACCCAGTCGTGGAGGCCACACGAGTGAGAATGCAGGCATGAGTAGCGAATGACGGGTGAGAAACCCGTCCGCCGAATGACCAAGGGTTCCTGGGGCAGGCTAATCCGCCCAGGGTAAGTCGGGACCTAAGGCGAGGCCGACAGGCGTAGTCGATGGACAACGGGTTGATATTCCCGTACCCGCTTTGATTCGCCCATGACGAATCCAGTGGTGCTAACCGCCGTGAACTGACAAAGCCTTCGGGTGGAGTCGGGGAGCCGCGGGACCCCTGCTGGTAGTAGTCAAGCGAGGGGATGACGCAGGAAGGTAGTCCAGCCCAGGCGTTGGTTGACCTGGGGTAAGGGTGTAGGGCGAGTTGTAGGCAAATCCGCAACTCACATAGCCTGAGACCTGATGCCGAGCCGATCGAGGCGAAGTGGATGATCCTATGCTGCCGAGAAAAGTCTCTAGCGAGAATCATGGCGGCCCGTACCCCAAACCGACTCAGGTGGTCAGGTAGAGAATACCAAGGCGATCGAGCGAACTATGGTTAAGGAACTCGGCAAAATACCTCCGTAACTTCGGGAGAAGGAGGGCCTAGGGTGGTGTAGGGGCTTGCCCCCGAAGCGGCAATTGGTCGCAGAGACCAGCGAGAAGCGACTGTTTACTAAAAACACAGGTCCGTGCGAAGTCGCAAGACGATGTATACGGACTGACGCCTGCCCGGTGCTGGAACGTTAAGGGGACGGGTCAGCTCTTCGGAGCGAAGCTCAGAACTCAAGCGCCAGTAAACGGCGGTGGTAACTATAACCATCCTAAGGTAGCGAAATTCCTTGTCGGGTAAGTTCCGACCTGCACGAATGGCGTAACGACTTCTCGACTGTCTCAACCATAGGCTCGGCGAAATTGCACTACGAGTAAAGATGCTCGTTACGCGCGGCAGGACGGAAAGACCCCGGGACCTTCACTATAGTTTGATATTGGTGTTCGGTTCGGCTTGTGTAGGATAGGTGGGAGACTGTGAAGCTGGCACGCCAGTGTCTGGTGGAGTCAACGTTGAAATACCACTCTGGTCGAATTGGATGTCTAACCTCGGTCCGTGATCCGGATCAGGGACAGTGTCAGATGGGTAGTTTAACTGGGGCGGTTGCCTCCCAAAATGTAACGGAGGCGCCCAAAGGTTCCCTCAGCCTGGTTGGCAATCAGGTGTCGAGTGCAAGTGCACAAGGGAGCTTGACTGTGAGACAGACATGTCGAGCAGGGACGAAAGTCGGGACTAGTGATCCGGCACTGGCTTGTGGAAGCGGTGTCGCTCAACGGATAAAAGGTACCCCGGGGATAACAGGCTGATCTTGCCCAAGAGTCCATATCGACGGCAAGGTTTGGCACCTCGATGTCGGCTCGTCACATCCTGGGGCTGGAGTAGGTCCCAAGGGTTGGGCTGTTCGCCCATTAAAGTGGCACGCGAGCTGGGTTTAGAACGTCGTGAGACAGTTCGGTCCCTATCCGCCGCGCGCGCAGGAGATTTGAGAAGAGCTGTCCCTAGTACGAGAGGACCGGGACGGACGAACCTCTGGTGTGACAGTTGTTCTGCCAAGAGCACTGCTGTTTAGCTACGTTCGGCAGGGATAACCGCTGAAAGCATCTAAGCGGGAAGCTCGCTTCAAGATGAGATCTCCCACTGGGTTAACCAGGTAAGGCCCCCGACTAGACCATCGGGTTGATAGGCAGGAAGTGGAAGCTGAGCAATCAGTGCAGCTGACCGGTACTAATAGGCCGAGGGCTTGACCACAAACTGCTACCTCTGTCGGCTTGCCGGCAGGCCAACGCGTCCACTGTGCGGTTCCCGAGATACGGTCGGGAGCCCGAAGATCCGCCTGGGTGAAGTCTGCCCGGTGCCGCTCGAGCACCGCCACATCTCCATAGAGTTTCGGCGGCCATGGCGAAAGGGAAACGCCCGGCTCCATTCCGAACCCGGAAGCTAAGCCTTTCAGCGCCGATGGTACTGCACGGGAGACTGTGTGGGAGAGTAGGACGCCGCCGGACAATTTTTGACGAGGGCCATGCACATTGTGCATGGCCCTCGTCGCATTTCTAGACCACCTGCAACGCAAGAACGGCGAAGCCGGCACTGTCGAGGGAGAAGGCATGACGCGACCGACGTCAGGGCAGGAACCGGCGAAAGGGCGCGAGCACGCGGACTCCCGTCCGCAGCGGCCAGCCTCCGCACCCCGCGCGGCGGAGCCGAACCGTAGCGACGCGGGCACTTGGGCGAGGACGTCCTCGGCCGGCGCCCGAGATCGGCCGGCATCCGCCAGCGGTCGCGCGGACAGCGGCCGCGGCGCTCGCGGAAGCGCGCCGTCGGCCGTGGGCCGCCCAGGCACTGCGGCTTCCGGGGCAGCCTCGGCGCGAGCCGGCGCCGCGGGCGCGGGGGCCCGTCGGGGTGCGAGCCCGGCGGAGCGAGCGGGTTCGGGGTCCGACGCGCGAGGAGGCCGGCCGCGAGCAGGCGGCAGCTCGGGCATCTCGCATCGCGAGCGGATCGAGGCGCGCCCGTACGACCCGCGACGAGAAGAACGTCGGCAAGCCACCCGGGTAGCGCTGCCGGACGACGTCGACGCCAGGATGTTGGACGGCGAGGCTCGGCGCGAGCTGAGGTCCTTGTCCAAGGAGACGGCCGATCTGGTCGCCCGGCACCTGGTGATGACGGGCCGGTTGCTGGACGAAGATCCCGAACGGTCGCTGGCGCACGCGCGAGCCGCGCGAGCCCTGGCCGGTCGCATCGGGGTGGTGCGAGAGGCCGCCGGTCTGGCCGCCTACGCCGGGCAGGAGTGGACCGAGGCGCTGTCAGAGCTTCGGGCGGCTCGTCGCATCACCGGCCGGCCCGAGCACCTGTCGGTGATGGCCGACTGCGAACGGGCTCTGGGCCGTCCAGAGCGTGCGCTGACGATCGGCGCCGATCCCGAGGTGCCGAGCCTTCCGCAGAACGACCGGGTGGAGCTGGCGATCGTGGTCGCGGGGGCGCGCCGCGACCTCGGCCAGGCGGACGCTGCGGTCGTCCTGCTGCAGGAGCCGGCGCGGCGCACGCTCGGCACGAGGCCGTGGGCCGCTCGGCTCTGGTACGCCTACGCCGACGCGCTGCTCGGTGCCGGCGACCTCGAACAGGCCCGGCACTGGTTCGCCGAGGTGGTCGACGTCGATCCGGCGGGTGAGACCGATGCGGTGGAACGGTTGCTGGAGCTCGACGGGGTCGTGCTGGACGATGAGGGGCCAGACGCGGAGGGCAACACTCCGGCCGACGATCTGGCCGGAGCGCACCTCGGGGGCGACGAAGACGACGACCGGACCGAGAGCGAGGCCGCCTCGCTCGCCGCGGCCGACGCGCTGATGGCGGAGATCGCCGCGGAGTCCCGAGCCGCGCGCGACCAGGCGGCGGCAGCGTCGGGCCGGCGACTTCCGGAGGAGGGCGACGTGGACGATGTCCCGGACCAGCAGCATGCCGGGGTGACGACGCCCGGCGCGCGTGAGGGTGTGCGACCGACGGAGGTCGCGGCTCCGATGTTCTCCTCGGTCGAGGTGCCGGTCACCGCACCCGCCGCCGGTCCGGTCCCGCGGGAAGCCACGCTGTTCGACCTGCCGGACTGACGCCCACGCCGCGCGTGCTCCGCGCGGCGTGGACGTTGTCCCCAGATCCGCTGCGTGCTCTGGCGGTGGGCGTCCGCGTCGACCACCGTGTGGACACGGGCTCGGTGGGAGCCTCGCGGACAGCGGGAGATGCCATGGAAGCGAACGCAGCAGCGCGATCGACGACGACGGCCGCGGACGACAGCGCGCCGTCGCGCGCCCCGAAGCGGCGGGGTCGCGTGCGCAACGACGTGCTGCGGCCGGTCGTGCTGCCGTCGGTGCTGCCGTCGGTGCAGCCGGCGGTGCAGCCGGCCGTCGCTGGTCTGAGCACCCCGGACCCGCAGGCTCCGGATCCGGAGCCGCCACCTCTGAGCACCTCGGACCTGAGCGCCCCGGAGCGCGCGCAGGCGACCCTTGCACCGGTCGACGCGCGCAACGACGTGTGCCTGGTCGGGCGCCTCTCGGCCGGTCCGCAGGTGCGCGAGCTCCCCAGCGGCGACTCGGTCGTGTCCTGGCGGTTGGTCGTGGACCGACCACCACCTGAGCGGCGGCTCGCGGAGGGCGCACGGCCGCCGACCGTCGACGTCCTGGACTGTGCCGCGTGGACCGGTCCGACGCAGCGCGCGGCCATGCAGCTGGCAGCCGGCGACGTCGTCGAGGTCCGCGGCGCGCTGCGCCGGCGCTTCTGGCGGACGGGTGCGGGCGCGCAGAGCCGCTACGAGGTGGAGGTCAGGGCGCTGTGCCGGCCCGATGCAGCCGCGGCTGACCCCGACGGAGTCGGTTGACCTCAGGCGTCGCGATGGTCCCGGATGATCAGACCGGTGCGGGGCTTGGGCGTGAAGAGCGTGGACTTTCGGGGCATCCGCTCGCCGGCTCCGGCGACGGACGCGACGGCCTCCACCGGCGTCGGGTTGAGCAGGACGGCGGTCCCGCCGCTGCCGGCACGACGTAGCGCTCCGGCGACGTCGTGCTCGTAGCCGACATGCTCGATGTCGTCCGGCAGGTTCCACAGCGCTGCCACGACGAAGGCATGCAGCACGCTGACGTCCAGTGCTGCCCAGGCCGCCGAGCGATCCTCGGGCACGGCGGCCGCCAGCAACGCAGGATCTGGCTCGCAGAGCAGGAACAGCGCCGAACCGTCGCCCGATGCGAGCAGGAACGCCGGTCCGTCGTCGCCGGCGGCGGACAGGGCGGCGAGGGCGTCGGGCACAGAGCCGGTGAGCTGCTGCACCGTCATGCCCTGCTCCGCCAGCGCCGCGAGCTCGGCCGGGGTGTGGTCCGGGACCACGCGGTGGATCGGGTGCACCTCAGGGCCGAAGGCGGTCGCGTCGACGAGCAGGCACAGCCCGGCGTCCCAGGCGCCGGCGCCGCGTCCGGCGGCATGGGCGGCTGCCTGTCGCTGCAGGTAGGTGGCATAGCGGTGGTGACCGTCCGCGATGAGCGCCGTGCGCGGCCCGAGATCGGCCGCCACCGCCGCCAGCAGCCCAGGGTCTGTGAGGGCCCAGAGCCGGTGGCGCAGGCCGTCGGGCAGCTCGACGTCGACGATCGGAGCCTGCGACTCCACGTCGGAGACCGCATCGGCGGCCGCGCCACCCCCGTCGTAGACCAGGAAGATCGGCTCGAGGTCGGCGGCCACCGCCGTATAGAGCGACAGCCGGTCGCTGACCGTGCCCGACATGGTGTTCTCGTGCGGCAGGACGATCTCGTCCTCGGGCGGGGTCAGCGCGAGCGCTCCCAGCAGACCTCGCTGGACGTGCCCGCCGGGCTCGGCCTGCTCGTAGACGTACAGCGCCGGTTCGGGGTCGGGCACCAGAACGCCCTGGGTCCGCCAGGACACCAGCGTGCTCGCCGCGCGGGCGTACCGGTCCAGCGCGGCGGACGTCGGACCGGTCGTGTCCTGGACCACGGCGGCGGGCTCGCGTGGGAGGATGAGACGAACGACGTTGTACTCGCTCGCTCCCTCGAGCGCGGTCACCCCGTCGGCGTCGATGACGTCGTACGGCGGGGAGGTCAGCGCCCGGAGGTCTCCGGCAACCGCGACGTCGTACCGCAGGGCCCGAAAGGGCGACAGCACCAGACCGCGCGGGCGGGGGACGGAGGAGGCGGACGGGACCGACCCCGACGACGTGGGGTCAGGATCGCTCTGGCCGGTGCCGCTCATGCGGAGAGACTAGAGGTGTTGGTCCGCTCGGGTCCGCACTCGCACGACGAGCAGGAGGAGGAAGGCGTGTCAGAGAGCAGATACGACCCCCGGTACGACCCGCGCGCACCTGACGAGGAGCGTCCCCGGCCGTACTCGGACCTACCGCCCCCTCCGCCGGACGTCGTCCCGGCCGGTGAGACCTATGACTGGTACGTACGCGGGCTGGACCTGTTGGAGAGCGGGGACACGCACGCTGCCGTGCAGCTGCTCGCGCACTGTGCACAGGCGGAGCCGGAGTCGCGACAGGTGCGCGAGGCGCTCGCCCGGGCTCAGTTCGACATCGGCATGTACCCCGAGGCGCGCGAGAACTTCGAGTGGATCATCGCCATCAACCCCGCGGACGACTATGCGCAGTTCGGGCTGGGACTGGCCGCGACCAAGGTGGGTGACCTCAAGAGCGCGGTCGATCACCTGGCGCTCGCCGCGGCCATGCGCCCCGACATCGCGTACTACTCCACCGCCCTGCGAGGGGCGCGCGCTGCGCTGACCGCGGCGTCGCGCTGAGCGCGGGCCCCACCCAGCGGGGGCTGGGACTCGGCAGCTGCGCCCAGCCGCTGCACCTGGCCTATGACGCCGGCCTGCTCGATCTGGACGGGGTCCTGTACCTGGACGGCGACCGGATCGAGCATGCGTCGGAAGCGGTGCACGCGGCGCGGGAGGCCGGCCTTCGCGTCGCGTTCGTGACCAACAACGCCTCCCGCTCGCCGGCCCAGACCGCGGCGCGGCTCCGCGACGTCGGGGTAGCCGCCGATCCGGACGACGTCGTGACGAGCGGCCAGGCGGCGGCCCGGCTGGTGGCCGCGGCCGTGCCGGCCGGCGCGGCGGTGCTCGTGCTGGGCACCCAGGCCCTCGTCGAGCAGGTGGCCGCGCACGGCCTGCGGCCGGTCCGCACCCGTGCGGAGGCCGGCGGGTCCGGGGTGGCGGCCGTCGTCCAAGGTCTTGCGCCCCAGACCTGCCACGCCGACCTCAGCGAGGCGTCGATCGCCCTGCGGGCCGGTGCGGTCTGGATCGTGGGCAACACCGACGCGACGCTGCCGAGCCCGCTGGGGCCGCTGCCGGGCAACGGAGCGTTCGTCGACCTGCTGCGCAGCGTGACCGGCTGCGAGCCGCGGGTGGCGGGCAAACCGGATCCGGCGCTGCACCGCGAGAGCGTCGGACGGGTCGGGGCGCAACGTCCGCTCGTGGTCGGAGACCGCCTGGACACCGACGTGCTCGGAGCCGTCCGCGGGGACACCGACAGCCTGCTCGTCCTGACCGGCGCGACAGACGTGGCGAGCCTGCTCGCGGCCCCGTCCGGCAGCCGGCCGACCTACCTCAGCACCGACCTGCGCGGACTCGGCCAGCCGCATCCGGAGGTGGTCGTGCGCGACGGCACTGCCCGCTGCCGTGAGGCGACCGTCTCATGGAACGACGGGCGGGAGCAGGTGTCCGGGGACGGTGACGACGCGCTGCGCGCCCGGGCTGCGCTGGCCTGGTGGCGAGCCGACGGCGCTCAGAACAGCTGACGGAGCTTGAGCAGGTCCAGCACCCCGGCATCGACCTTCATCCGACCGGCGGCCCACGCGGAACGGACCGTGAGCCTGCCCTCGACGAGCTCGATGAGGTCGTCGCTGGACAGGGTGAGCCGCACCTGGGCGCGTGGGGCTCCGGGGGCGGGAAGGCACGTCAAGCCGGCCAGGCCTTCCGGACCGATGGTCGCGACGTAGGCGAGGTCGAGATCGTGCAGCCGGCAGGACACCGTGCGCGTCGCCGCGTGCCGTCGCAGCACGGCCGGATCGACGTCGGCGAGTCGCTCGACCAGGACGCGCACAGCCCGCTCGCACTCCTGCTCGGACGCCACCGAACCCCCGTCCCAGACCTCCCCGCGGCGGGAGTGATCTGCGAACGCTAGTGCGCGCCCGCGCGGTACGGTGCGCTCGCCGACCGACACGACGACGGGAGCACCCGGTGCGCGACGCCCTGAAGAGCTACCTCACCCTGGCGGGCGGGGTCACTGATCTCACCCGGCAGCGGGCTGTGGCCGCCGCCCGGGCCCTGGTCAGCCAGGGTGAGGCGACGGCTGAGCAGGTCACCGGGCTGGCCGAGGACCTCATCGCCCAGACCCGGCAGAACCGGGAAGCCGTCTCCGCCCTGGTGGGCTACGAGGTCGAGCGGGCGCTCGCGCGCGTGGGGTTGGCGACGACCGACGAGGTGGCGGCGCTGAACCAGCGCATCCAGCTGTTGGAGAAGCAGCTCGTGGACGCCCAGCAGCAGGCGGGCGGCGCCCCGCCGAAGGCGACGTCGAAGGCGCCGAGCCGGGCGGTGGCAGCCGTGACGGCGGCGCCGGGCAGGACGGGGGCTCCGGCGAAGAAGGGGGCTCCAGGGAAGAAGGGGGCTCCAGCGAAGGCGGGGGCTTCGGCGAAGGCTCCAGCGAAGAAGGCGGCTCCGCTGGCTGCGCCATCGGCGAAGAAGGGGCCGGGCGCCAAGACCGGCGCGACCGCGAAGGTCCCTGGGGAGGCAACCCTGACGCCCGCGCCGCTGAGCGCCGAGACGCCGATGCCTGACCCAGCCGCTCCGCACGCCGCCGCTGCAGCGACGTCCGGTGCAGTGACGTCCGGTGCAGTGACGTCCGGTGCAGTGACGTCCGGTGGCGGGTCGACGAGCGGAGCGGCAGCCGCCGAGACGGTCCGCGACACCCCGGCCTCTCCGGCGTGAGCCCGGCCACCGGGGCCGACGGTCCTGCCGCTCGTCCGAGCCCGGCCGCCTTCGCCGCCGGGATCGCGGGGCGCGTGAGCCCCCCTACGGGCATGCCCGTCGCCGCGCGCGCAGGCGGCCTGGTCCACGACCGGGACGCGCAACCCGACGACGCGCCGCGGAGCCACGGTGAGCGCGGCGTCGAGCAGGCCCTCGCGCGGCTGGACGACCTGACGACGCGCCCCGTGGCCGAGCACGTCGACGTCTTCGACGCGGTGCACCGGCTGCTCCAGGACTCGCTCGCGACGCTCGACGGCGGCTGACGCTGGCGCGACGCGCCCGGCTGGACGCAGAGCTCGTCCGGCGCGGCCTGGCCCGCAGCCGCGAGCAGGCGGCGGAGCTGATCGCCGCCGGGCTGGTGCGCGTGGCGGGAACGACAGCGACCAAGCCCGCCACCGCCGTCGAGGCCGCGACGCCGCTGGTCGTGGAGGTCCCTACCGGACCGCACTACGTGTCCCGAGGCGGTCACAAGCTGGCCGGCGCGCTCGACGCCTTCGGGCTCCAGGTTGCGGGCCGCCGTGCGCTCGACGCGGGCGCGTCCACCGGGGGGTTCACCGACGTGCTCCTGCAGCGCGGCGCCGCGCACGTCGTCGCTGCCGACGTCGGCTACGGGCAGCTCGCCTGGTCGCTCCAGAGTGACGACCGCGTCACCGTCCTGGACCGGACCAACGTCCGGGCGCTCGAGCCGGCGCAGGTGGGGGAGCCGGTCGACCTGGTCGTGAGCGACCTGTCGTTCATCCCGCTGGGACTGGTGCTGCCGGCGCTGGTCCGCTGTGCGGCGGCGACCGCCGACCTGCTGCCGATGGTCAAGCCCCAGTTCGAGGTCGGCCGGGAGCGGCTGCCGTCCGGCGGGGTGGTGCGTGATCCGCAGCTGCGTGCCGAGACCGTGCGCCGGGTGGCGGTGCAGGCCGCGGAGCTCGGCCTCGGCGTGCGGGGAGTGGTGGCCAGCCCGCTGCCGGGGCCCAGCGGCAACGTCGAGTTCTTCCTCTGGCTCCGCGCCGGTGCTCCGCCGCTGCAGGAGGCGGCGCTCCAGCACGCCGTCGCCGTCGGACCGCAGTGAGCCGGCGGCGAGGGAGCAGTGATCCCGCGGCAAGCCTCCGGGCGAGAGTGCCGGCGAGGGCAGGGCGCGCCGGCGGTGGCGCGGTGAGAGGGTGGGCGACGTGACCCGCGCCGTGCTGCTGCTCGCCCACACCGGCCGGGCCACGGTCACCGCGGCCGCCCGACGCGCGGTCCAGCGGCTCCAGGACGCCGGCGTCGAGGTGCGGATGCTGCCGGACGAGGCCGCCGACGTCGGCCTGACCGACATCCGTCGCTGCGCCGACGCCCCGGACTCGGCCAACGGCGCCGAGCTGGTGCTGGTCCTGGGCGGCGACGGATCGATCCTGCGTTCCGCCGAGCTCGCCCGGGCCGCGTCGGTGCCCCTGCTGGGGGTCAACCTCGGACGCGTCGGCTTCCTGGCCGAGGCCGAGCAGGAGGACCTGGACACCACGCTGGACCGCGTCCTGGACAAGGACTACAGCGTCGAGGAGCGGATGACCCTCGACGTCGAGGTCCGGCTGGACGGCGCGGTCGTCGCCACCGGCTGGGCGCTCAACGAGGTCAGCGTGGAGAAGGCGGTCCGGGAGCGGATGCTGGAGCTCGTCCTCGGCATCGACGGCCGACCGTTGTCGCGCTGGGGATGCGACGGCGTCGTCGTGGCGACGCCGACCGGGTCCACGGCCTACGCCTTCTCTGCGGGCGGCCCGGTGGTCTGGCCGTCGGTCGAGGCCCTGCTCGTGGTGCCGATCAGCGCCCACGCCCTGTTCTCGCGTCCCCTGGTCGCCGCGCCGACCTCGACCGTGGCCCTGGAGGTCCTGGCAGGCGGCGCGACGGCCGTCCTGGCCTGCGACGGTCGGCGCACGCACCCGCTGCCGCACGGCTCCCAGGTCGAGGTGAGGCGGGGGAGCGACCCGGTGCTGCTGGCGCACCTGCAGGACCGTGCCTTCACCGACACGCTCGTCCGGAAGTTCGCGCTGCCGGTGCAGGGCTGGCGCGGCCCCCGCGAGTGAAGCGGCGCGCCTGTGGACAACGTCCCGGGAAGCGTCGGCGCCGCGGCCTACCCTCGGGACCGTGCTGGAAGAGCTGCGGATCTCGGGCCTGGGTGTCATCGACGACGCCGTGCTGCGTCTGGGCCCTGGCCTGACCGTCGTCACGGGCGAGACGGGTGCTGGCAAGACGATGGTGGTGCAGGGCCTGCACCTGCTGTTCGGGGGCCGGGCAGACAGCGGCCGGGTGCGCCCCGACGCCGCGCGGGCGCTGGTCGAGGGCCGGCTGGTGCTGCCCGCCGGCCATCCGGCGCTGGACCGTGCCGCCGACGCCGGCGCCGAGCTCGACGACGACGCCCTGCTGCTCAGCCGCTCGGTCACCACCGACGGCCGGTCGCGGGCCCACCTGGGTGGGCGCAGCGTCCCGCTCGGGGTGCTGGGCGAGCTGGCCGAGTCGCTCATCGCCGTGCACGGGCAGAGCGACCAGCAGCGGCTGCTCAAGCCGGCGCAGCAGCGCGCTGCGCTCGACCGGTTCGCCGGCGCCCCCGTCCTCACGCTCCGCGAGCGGTTCGCCGCCGACTGGGCGCGCTGGCGCGACGTCCGCGCGACCCTCGCGCTGCTGCGCGAGCAGGCCGCGGAGCGCACCCGCGAGGCCGAGCTGCTCCGGCTCGGTGTCGCCGAGGTCGAGGCCGTGGCGCCCCAGCCGGGTGAGGGTCCGAGCTTCTCGCCGAGATCGAACGGCTCGCCAACGCCGACGACCTGCGGGCCGCCGCCGCGGACGCCTCCGCCCTGCTCACCGGCGACGAGGACCGGCCCGACGGTGCCGACGCCCTGCAGCTGCTCGTCGGCGCCCGCCGGGCCGTCGAGGCCGCAGCCGGCCACGACGATGCGCTGCAGCAGCTCGCTGGTCGACTGGCCGAGCTCGCGCACCTGGCCACCGACGTCGCGGTCGACCTGTCGTCCTACCTCGCCGGGGTCGATGCCGACCCCGCCCGGCTCGCCACCGCGCAGGACCGGTTGGCCACCCTCACCACCCTCGTGCGTCGCTACGGCAGCGAAGGGGTCGACGGCGTGCTGGCGTGGTCCGCGCGGGCCTCCGACCGGCTCCTCGAGCTCGACGGCGCCGACGACAGCATCGCCGCCCTCGTCGAGCAGGACGCTGCGCTCGAGCAGTCCCTCGGGGTGCTGGCCGCCGAGCTGTCCGCCGCCCGTTCCGAGGCGGCGGAGCGCTTCGGCGCCGAGGTCACCGCCGAGCTCGTCGAGCTGTCGATGCCGCACGCGCAGGTCAGCGCCGCAGTCAACCAGCGCGAGGACGTCGCCGGCCTCACCGTCGGCGACCGGGTGCTCGCCGCAGGTCCCGACGGCGTCGACGACGTCGAGCTGCTGCTCGTGCCGCATCCCGGGGCGCCGCCGCGGGCGCTGCAGAAGGGCGCCTCCGGCGGCGAGCTCTCGCGCGTGATGCTCGCGGTCGAGGTCGTGTTCGCCGGCTCGGACCCGGTGCCGCTGATGGTGTTCGACGAGGTCGACGCCGGCGTCGGCGGGCGCGCGGCCGTCGAGATCGGCCGCCGGCTGGCCCGCCTGGCGCGCGACCACCAGGTCGTGGTCGTCACGCACCTGCCGCAGGTGGCAGCGTTCGCCGACCGGCACCTGCTCGTCGTCAAGCAGCCCGACCTGGGCAGCATCACCAGCAGCGGGGTCACCGAGCTCGACGACGCCGGCCGCGTCGTCGAGCTCTCCCGCATGCTGGCCGGCGCCGACACCGGCCTGGCCCGCGGGCACGCCGAGGAGCTGCTCGCCGCCGCCACCCCCGACCGCAGCGGGCGGTGAAGCTGCCGGCGCCGCCCCGGCGCCTGGGGCCGACCGACCTGGACCAGGCGTGGGCGCTCGGCCTGCTGGCCTTCGGCGGCGACCTGGCCGCCGTCCGGCCCGACACCTTCGCCGAGCGCGAGCAGTACGGCTGCCACGACGACTCCGGACGGCTGCTGGCCAAGGCGTCGCTGCGGCACGAGGGCCAGTGGTGGGGCGGACGGGTCGTGCCGATGTCCGGCGTCTCCGGCGTCGCCGTGCACCCGGACGCGCGCGGCCGCGGGACCGCCCGTGCGCTCGTGGCGAGCCTGCTGCCACGCATGCCGCAACCGCTCAGCGGCCTGTATCCCACCTCGGTGGCGCTGTACCGGTCGCTGGGCTGGGAGATCGTCGCCACGCTCGACCGGACCCGGCTGCCGACGTCCGGCCTGCCGCGACGCGGTCCCGCCGACGTGACGCTGCGGTCGGCGCCCGAGGACCTCGCGCAGGTCCAGCCGCTCTACGCCGCCTGGGCGCGGCAGCACAGCGGGCCGCTGACCCGCGAGGGCCGGGAGTATCCCGCCGGCTGGTCCACGGCGCACGTCACCACCGTCGCCCGCCGCGACGGCGTCCCGACCGGTTACCTGCGCTACGACCGCGGCAGCGGCTACCGCGGTGGCGCGCACCTGGACGTCCACGACCTGGTCGCGCTCGACGCGCCGACGATGACGGCGCTGCTGGCCTCGCTGGGCTCGTGGGGCAGCGTCGTCGAACAGGTGCGGCTGCGGGGCCCGGCGGGCGACGTCCAGGCCGTCGTCGGCACCGAGGTGGCACCGCCGTTCGAGACGGCGCCGTTCATGCTCCGCCTGGTCGACGCGCCTCGGGCGATCGCCGACCGTGGCTACCGGCCGGACGCCCGCGCCGACGTCGTCTTCACCCTGCACGACCCGCTCGTGCCGGCGCAGGCCCGGGCGTGGCGCCTGGTCGTGCACGGTGGTGAAGGCGCGCTGCACACCTACGACGGTCCTGCCCCGTGGCTGGACGTCCGCGGTCTGGCGCAGGCCTACGCGGGCGCCGTCGACGCCGTCGGACTGCTGCGCCGGGGCCTGTCGCAGGTGGCCCTGCCCGGGCTCGACCACGCCTTCGCCGGTCCCCGGCCGACCATCCTGGACTACTTCTGAGGGCGCGCGCCTCCCGGCCGGACCCTCGACGTCTGGCAGACTCGCCCCGGTGAAGCTGATGCGACGGGGACGCCAGAACGGCCTGCCCGGCACCGTCGGCGTGGCGCGTCTGGACCGGCGCACCAAGCGCCTCACGCCCCGTCTGAAGCCCGGCGAGATCGCGATCATCGACCACGTCGACATCGACCGGGTCAGCGCCGACGCCCTCGTCGGCGCCAAGGTCGCGGCCGTCGTCAACGCGGCCCCGAGCATCAGCGGGCGCTATCCCAACCTGGGTCCGGAGATCCTGCTGGCCGCCGGCATCCCGCTGCTCGACAGCGTCGGCGACGAGGTCTTCGGCGAGCTGCGCGAGGGCGACGTCGTCCGGCTGGACGGCGACACGCTCTATGCGGGGGAGCGGGTGCTGGCCACCGGCGACCCGCAGGACGCCGAGACCATCGGCGCGGCGATGGCCGAGGCGCGGGCAGGGCTGGCGACCCAGCTCGAGGCGTTCGCCGCCAACACGATGGAGTACCTGCTCAAGGAGCGCGACCTGCTGCTGGACGGGGTCGGCTTCCCCGACATCCGCACCCGGCTCGAGGGTCGGCACGCGCTGATCGTCGTACGCGGCTACGACTACCGCGAGGACCTGCGCGCGCTGCGTCCCTACATCCGCGAGTACCGGCCGATCCTCATCGGCGTCGACGGTGGCGCCGACGCGCTGGTGGAGGCCGGCTACAAGGTCGACCTCATCGTCGGCGACATGGACTCCGTCAGCGACACCGTGCTGCGCAGCGGCGCCGAGGTGGTGGTGCACGCCTACTCCGACGGGCACGCTCCCGGCCTGGCCCGGGTGCAGGACCTCGGGGTGACGGCGGTCGTGTTCCCGGCCGCCGGCACCAGCGAGGACGTCGCGATGCTGCTGGCTGACGAGGGCGGCGCGCAGCTGATCGTCGCTGTCGGCACCCATGCCACCCTCGTCGAGTTCCTGGACAAGGGACGCCAGGGCATGGCCTCCACCTTCCTGACCCGGTTGCGCGTCGGCGGCAAGCTCGTCGACGCCAAGGGCGTCAGCCGCCTCTATCGCAGCCGCATCTCGGCGTGGTCGCTGGTGGCCCTGGTGCTGTCGACGCTGGTGGCGATGGCGGCCGCGGTGTACCTGTCCTCGGCAGGGCATGCCTACGGGCGGCTCGTCGCCGATGCGTGGGCGAGCTTCTGGTTCTGGTTGCGGAACCTGTTCTAGGTGACATGGCCGCCAGCGCAGGCGGCGTCGGCAACGCAGCCAGCGCAGGCGCGTCGACAACGCAGCCAGCGCAGGCGGGTCCGCGCGTCGGGCCGGCGCGAGGCCTCCAGCCGACTAGCGTCGCCTGTCGTGTGCACCCCACCCTGCCCCCGGACGTCGACGGGACGGTCGACGTCGAGCGTCCGAGCCGCTCCCCCGGTCCGGGTCGGCTGAGATGGTCGACTTCCGCTACCACCTCGTGTCCATCATCGCCGTCTTCCTGGCGCTGGCGCTGGGGATCGTGCTCGGCACCGCGGCGCTGAACGGTCCGATCCAGGACGACCTGAACCGCAACATCAGCCGGCTGTCCGGGGACAAGCGGGCGCTGGAGGCAGACGTCTCCGAGCTGCGCGGCCAGCTGCAGAGCGCCGACGCCTTCGCCACCGCGGTCGGCCCGGGTCTGGTCGCCGGTGACCTGACCGACCAGCGCGTCCTGATCGTCACCACCGACCAGACCCCTTCTGAGCTCGCCGATCGGCTCGTGCCGCTGCTGACGCAGGCCGGCGCCGTCGTCACCGGCCGGCTCCGGCTGCTGCCGGCGCTGTCGGACCCGTCGTCCGCGCGCCTGGTCGACGACCTCGTGGCGCGGGTCGTGCCGGCCGGCATCGACCTGCCCGCCGGCGGCGACGCCGTCGACCGGGCCACGTCCGAGCTCGCCGCGGCCCTGGTACGCACGCCCGGCGGGGACAACGTGGCGGCCGGGCAGGCCTCGGCCATCGTCGCCGCCTTCACCGAGGCCGACCTCGCGCAGTTCGTGCCCGAGGGCGACGCCCCGCCGCGGGCCACCGTCGCCGTCGTCCTGGGGGCGCAGGCGCCCTCGGAAGCTCTGGACGACACGCAGCAGGCCGAGCAGAAGGCCCTGCTGAGCCTCGCGACAGCCTTGGACGCGCGTTCGTCAGGAGTCGTGGTGGCCGGACCCGCGGGCTCCGCCGACGGGCGCGGCCTGGTCGGGGCGGTGCGGGCCGACTCCTCGCTCTCGGGCGCCGTGTCCACCGTCGACAACGCCGACCGCGGCACCGGCCTGCTGGCGCTGGTCGCCGCGCTCGCCGAGCAGGTCCTCGGGGGGACCGGGCAGTACGGCGCCGGGCCGGGTTCGGCCGGGGCGCTCCCCAGCTCTGCTCCGCGGTGATCCTCGAGCCGTCGTGACGAAGGGGCGCACCGCGGCGCACGCGGCGGCCGGCGGCCTGTCGGCCTGGGCGGCGCAACGGCTGCTGCGCGCCAGGCCCCCCGGGGGCGCGGAACGGTGGCGGCGCAGCAACCACCGCGGTGAGCCGGTGACCCTGCTGTCGGGTCCGGCGCTCGCGCTGGCCGCGGGGCTCGCGACGTCGCCACCCGCTCTGCTGGCAGCGCTCGGCGCCGGTCTGGTCGGCCGTGCCGACGACGTCGCGCTGCGGACGTCGGCCAAGGGGGTGCGCGGCCACGCGGCCGCCCTGCTGGCCGGACGCCCCACCAGCGGCACGGCGAAGGTGGTCGGCATCGGCGCGACCGGATGGCTCGCGTCCGCGTTGCTGGGGGGCAGCCGTCGCGAGGTCCTCGTCGGCGCGGGGGTCGTCGCCGGGACGGCGAACCTGCTCAACCTGCTGGACCTGCGGCCCGGCCGCGCGCTCAAGGTCGGCGGGCTCACCGCTCTCGCCGTCGGCCAGCCGGGGGTCGCGGCGGCCTGCGCGGCGCTGCTGCCGGCCGACCTGCGCGAGCAGACGATGCTCGGGGACTGTGGCGCGAACGCGCTGGGGGCGGTGCTCGGCCTGGGACTGCTGGCGCGCCACCCGTCAGCGCGCGGGCCGGCGCTCGCGGTGCTGGTCGCCCTGACGGCGGCGAGCGAGGTGGTGTCCTTCTCGCGCGTCATCGACGCCGTCGCGCCGCTGCGCGCCCTGGACCGGGCCGGCCGACGGTCGTGAGGTCCGCCCGGCTGGTGGTCGGCGCCGCAGCCGGTATCGCCCTGGTGACCGTCGCCGCCCGCGTCGTCGGCTTCGGACGCGTCGCGGTGCTCTCGCGCACGCTCGGCACCTCGTGCGTCGGAGACGTCTACCAGGCGGCGAACTACGTGCCGAACGTCGTCTTCGAAGTCGTCGCCGGAGGAGCGCTGGCCTCGGTCGTCGTCCCGGTGCTGGCGGCGTCGCTCGCCGCCGGCGACCGTGCCGCCGCAGGGCGCACCGTGAGTGCGCTGCTGTCGTGGGCGCTGCTCGTGCTGACGCCCGTCGCGCTGCTCGGGGCTCTGCTCGCGCCGACGTTGATGCGACTGCTGCTGGCCGACGACCCGACGTGCGCGGGTGCCGTCGACGTCGGCGCCCGGCTGCTCGTGGTGTTCATGCCGCAGGTGGTGCTGTACGGGGTGGCCGTGGTGCTGGCCGGAACCCTGCAGGCGTCCGGACGCTTCCTCGGACCTGCGTTGGCGCCGCTGCTGTCCAGCGTGGTGGTCATCGGCACCTACCTGCTCTACGCGCTGCGCGGACGGGCGCAGGACGTCACCGATCTCGGCCGCGGCCAGGAGCTGGTGCTGTCGGTGGGCACCACGCTCGGGGTCGCCGTCCTCGCCCTGGGCCTGCTCGTGCCGCTGCGGCACCTCGGGTTGCGGCTGCGGCCGACCCTGCGCTTTCCGGCGGGGACGGCGCGACGGGTGCGGGGGCTGGCGGCGAGCGGGGCGGCCGGGCTGGTCGCCCAGCAGCTCGCGCTGGTCGTCGCGCTACGGCTGGCTGCGAACGCCGACGAAGGATCGGTCATCGTGTTCACCGTGGCCACCGCACTGTTCCTGCTGCCGTGGGCGGTGCTGGCCGTGCCGGTGGCGACCAGCGCCTTCCCGCGGCTGACGGCAGCGGCGCACGAGCACCGTGAGGCCGACTACGCCGGGCTGGCGAGCACCTCGGTGCGCGCCGTGCTGGTGGCGACGGCGGGCTCGGCGGCGGTGCTGGGGGTCGCCGCGCTGCCGGTCGCCCGGCTGCTGGTGCAGGGCGCCCCGGGCGTGCCGAGCACGGGTGCGCTGGCCGCGTCGACGGCCGCCTTCGCGCCCGGGCTGGTGGGCTACGGCCTGCTGGCGCTGCTGACCCGCGCCCTGTACGCGCGCGGTGACGGCCGCACCCCCGCCGTGGGCACCGTCGTCGGGTGGGTGACGGTGGCGCTGGCGGACCTGGCGCTGATCGCGACGTTCCCCGACGTCGACCGCGTGCTGCTGCTCGGGCTGGGCAACACCGTCGGGGTGAGCGTGGCTGCGGGGCTGCTGCTGCTGGGGCTGCGCCGCGCCGCGGGCCCGCCGGCGCTGTCCGGGGCGCTGCGCTCGGCGGCCGCGGTGGCCGTCGCCGCAGCAGCAGCCGCGGGGGTGGGACTGCTCGTCCCGCGCCCGGGGCCGGCGCTGCTGGCGGTCGCCGTCGCCGCCGTCAGCACCGGCGTCGTGTACGCGAGCCTGGTGCGCCTGCTCGACCCGGTAGGCCTGCGTGGGCTGCTCCGTGCCTGAGCGCCCGACGATCGCGCTCGTGCTGGCCACCAGCACGGGCGGGGTGGGCCGACACCTCCGCTCGCTCACCCGCGAGCTGGCAGCCGAGTTCGACGTGCTGGTGGCCTGTCCGGCAGCCACCCAGCAGGTGTTCGGGTTCCCGCACGTGGTCCCGGTCGAGATCGGGGCCAGGCCGCACCCGGCGCGCGACGCCCGGGCTCTGGCCGCACTGCGCGGGCTGGCCGGGCGGGTCGACCTGCTGCACGCCCACGGGCTGCGCGCGTCGGCCCTGGCGGTGCTCTGCGAGGGACCCGTCGTCTCGACCTGGCACAACGCCGTCGACAGCCGGCTCGGCTCGGTGCTGGAGCGGCTGGTGGCCCGACGGGCCGACGTCGTGCTGGCCGCCGGCGACGACCTGGCCCGGGCTGCCCGCGCCGCCGGGGGGCGCGACGTCCGGCTCGCTCCGGTGGCGGCTCCTGCGCTGGAGCCGACCGGCGCCGATCCCGGGCTCGGGCGCCCGCTCGTGCTCGCCGTCGGCCGCCTGCACCCGCAGAAGGGGTACGACACGCTGATCGACGCCCTGCCGCTGCTCGGCGGGGTCACCGTCGCCGTGGCGGGCGACGGGCCGCAAGCCGACGAGCTGCGGACCCGCGCGCCGCAGGTGCGGTGGCTGGGCCGGCGCGAAGACGTCGCCGACCTCCTGGTCGCGGCCGACGTCGTCGTGCTGCCGTCGCGCTGGGAGGCGCGCTCGCTGACCGCTCAGGAGGCGCTGCGCGCCGGGCGGCCGCTTGTCGCCACCGCCGTCGGAGCCGTCCCGGAGCTGGTGCGCGACGGCGCGCTGCTGGTGCCCCCCGGAGACCCCCAGGCCCTCGGAGCCGCGGTGCGCAGCCTGCTGGACGACCCCGCCGCCGCCGCTGTTCTCGGGGCCCGGGGACGAGCCGTGGCCGCGACCTGGCCGACGGCCGCCGACACCGCCGCGCAGGTGGCGGCCGTCTACCGCGAGCTGCTCGGATGAGGCGCGGGGCCGTCGCGGCCGTCGCGCTGCTCTGCGGGCTCGGGCTGACGCCGGCCGTGCCGGTCCTGCCGGCGACCGCGGCGGTCGCCGTCGGCCCCGGCTCCGCCCCCACCACCGTGGCCCCGCCGCGAGCGCAGGTGCGGCCCGGACCCGCGGTCGTCGTCGTCGGCGTCGGCGGCCTACGGTGGTCCGATCTCGGTCCGGACACGCCCGCGCTCAACGCCCTGGCGTCCCGCGCCGCTGTAGGGGTGCTGTCCGTCAAGGCGCTGTCTGCAGCCGGCCGCCCCGCCACCTGCCGGGCCGACGGCTGGCTGACGCTGGGTGCCGGGGCGCGGGCCGGCTGGATCGGCCAGCACGACGAGCGGTGCACCGCCGAGCTCCCGCGCCTGGCGGGCGACGGGCCGGCGGGCCGCGGGCTGGTGGGCGCCAACGCCGCCACCCGGGACGGGGCGGTCCTCGGGGCTCTGCTGCCCGCCGTCGAGGGGGTGCGCGACGTCGGTGCCGACCTCGCGCCGCAGGGCGGGGCCGGGTCGCGCATCGCCCTCGGACGGCCTCGCGACGGCGCGGACGGGTTCGCGAGCACCTCCCCGCCGGGGACGCTGGTCGACCTGCTCGACGCCGGTGACGTCACCTCGCGGGCGTCGCTGCGCGCGGCCGACGCAGCGGTGGCGCGCGAGGTGGCGCAGCTGGCGGCGGGGGCCGACCTGCTGGTCGTCGGCGTCTCGGACCGCACGGGCACCCGCACGCCGCGCCTGCACGTGGCGATGGCGACCGGCCCGCACTTCCCACGCGGAGCGCTGCGCTCGGCCAGCACCCGCCGCGCGCCCTACGTCCAGCTCATCGACGTCGCCCCGACGGTCGTCCAGGTGCTCGGCGCCGAGGTGCCCGCGGTGATGGACGGCCAGCCGATGACGGTCCAGGGTCCGGCGCCGAGAGTGGCCGCGCTGGTCGACCTGCAGGACAAGGCCGACGGGGTCCGCCGCGCCACGGTGCCGTTCTTCGTCGTGCTCGTCGCCGTGCTCCTGGTCCTGCTGACGGTCCTGCGCGGGCGCGCCGCCCAGACGGCCGCCCTGGCCGGGGTCGCCGCGCTCGGAGCCAGCTATGTCGCGAACCTGCTGCCGTGGTGGCGGGCGCCGTCACCGCTGGCCGCGCTGCTGGGGATCGTCGCCGTGCTCGCCGTGCTGGTCGGGGTGCTCGCCGCCCGCACCCGGCACCCGGTCGGCTGGACCGCAGGCGGCGTCGCGGCGGTGATGGGCGCCGACCTGGTCGCCGGCGCACCGCTGCAGATGTCGAGCGTCGCCGGGTACTCGCCGCTGGTGGCGGGGCGGTTCGCCGGCATCGGCAACGTCGCGTTCGGGGTGCTGCTGGCCTGCGTGCTGCTCGCGACCGCCTCGGCCGCCGCCGGGCGCAGCCGACGTGCCACCGTGCTGGTCGTCGCGGTCGCGGGCGTGCTGGCCGTCGCCGTCGACGGCGCCCCGCCGTGGGGCAGCGACGTCGGAGGAGTGCTCTCGCTCGTGCCGTCCTTCGTCCTGCTGGGGCTGCTGCTCACCGGTACGCGCGTGTCGGTGCTGCGGCTCGGCGCGGCCCTCGCGGCTGCGGTCGTGGTGGTGGCCGGCTTCGCGCTGGCCGACCTGTCCCGACCGGTCAGCCGGCGTACGCACCTGGGTCGCTTCGCGGCGCAGGTCCGTGACGGCACCGCCGGCGACGTGCTGGCGCGCAAGGCCGACGCCGTCTTCGGCCTGCTGTTCCACAGCCCCGTGACGGCCCTGCTGCCGCTGGTCGTGGCGGGCGCGGTCTACGTCGTGAGCCGCCCGCCGCCGCTGCTGCGCCGCACGTTCGCCGCCGTCCCGGAGTTCCGCCCGGCCCTGGCGGCGTCGGGGCTGGGGTCGCTGCTGGGCTTCGGGCTGAACGACAGCGGCGCGGCCGTGGTCGCCCTGGCGCTGCTGGTGGTCGTCCCGGCCGGCGTCGCGGTCGTGGCAGGCGTGTCACGTTCCCCGGCCGCACCGCCACGCCTGTAGCCTGAACTTCCGTGCGGTGGGCTACTCGGCCCGCGCTGACGAGCACGGGAGCACCACGTATGCGCGCTGTGGCGAGCACGGGCCAGACCTGCCACCTGTTCGTCACCGGGGGCGTCGCCTCCTCGCTCGGCAAGGGGCTCACGGCTTCCAGCCTGGGCCGGCTGCTGAAGGCACGCGGCCTGCGCGTCACGATGCAGAAGCTCGACCCGTACCTGAACGTCGACCCGGGCACGATGAACCCGTTCCAGCACGGCGAGGTGTTCGTCACCGACGACGGCGCCGAGACCGACCTGGACGTCGGCCACTACGAGCGCTTCCTGGACGAGGACCTCCACGGCGACGCCAACGTCACGACCGGGCAGGTGTATTCGGCCGTCATCGCCAAGGAGCGCCGCGGCGAGTACCTCGGCGACACCGTCCAGGTCATCCCGCACATCACCGACGAGATCAAGGGACGCATCCTGGGCCTGGGCGGCCCGGACGTCGACCTCGTCATCACCGAGGTCGGCGGCACCGTCGGCGACATCGAGTCGCTGCCGTTCCTGGAGGCGGCGCGCCAGGTGCGCCAGCAGGTCGGGCGCGACCGCTGCTTCTTCCTGCACGTCAGCCTGATCCCCTACATCGGACCGTCCGGCGAGCTCAAGACCAAGCCGACCCAGCACTCGGTACAGGCGCTGCGCACCATCGGCATCACGCCCGACGCCATCGTCTGCCGCAGCGACCGGCCGCTGACCGAAGGCATCAAACGCAAGGTCGCGAACATGTGCGACGTCGAGGAGGAGGCAGTCGTCTCCGCGGTCGACGCGGCGTCGATCTACGACATCCCCAAGGTGCTGCACGCCGAAGGTCTGGACGCCTACGTCGTGCGCCGGCTGGGGCTGTCCTTCCGCGACGTCGACTGGCGCGACTGGGACCGGCTGCTGCAGCGGGTGCACCACCCGGCCAGGCAGGTCACCGTCGCGCTGGTCGGCAAGTACGTCGACCTGCCCGATGCCTACCTGTCGGTCACCGAGGCGCTGCGCGCCGGCGGCTTCGCCAACGACGCGAAGGTGCACCTGCGGTGGGTCGCCAGCGACGACTGCGAGACCGCGGCCGGTGCGGCGCGCGCGCTGGAGGGCGTCGACGGCGTGCTGATCCCGGGTGGCTTCGGGGTCCGGGGCATCGAGGGCAAGCTCGGGGCGATCCGCTACGCCCGCGAGCGCAAGGTGCCGACGCTGGGTCTGTGCCTGGGCCTGCAGTGCATGGTCATCGAGGTCGCCCGCAGCCTGGCCGGCATCGCCAAGGCCAACAGCGCCGAGTTCGACCCCGCGTGCCCCGACCCGGTCATCGCCACGATGGCCGACCAGGAGGCGGTCGTTGCCGGCGAGGCCGACATGGGCGGCACCATGCGGCTGGGGCTGTGGCCGACGAAGCTGGTCAAGAAGTCGATCGCCGCGCAGGCCTACGGCGACGAGCCGGCCAGCGAGCGGCACCGGCACCGCTACGAGGTCAACAACGCCTACCGGCCTCAGCTCGAGGCCGCCGGGCTGGTCTTCTCGGGCACGTCCCCGGACGGCACCCTGGTCGAGATCGCCGAGCTGCCGGCGGCAGTGCACCCGTTCTTCGTCGGCACGCAGGCGCACCCGGAGTTCCGCTCCCGGCCGACGCGGGCGCACCCGCTGTTCCGCGCGTTCGTCGCAGCCTCGGTGACGCATGCCGACGGCCGGATGCTGCCGCTCTAGGTACGCGCGCCGGTCAGCGGGTACGCCGGCGCAGGGCTGCCGCAGCCAGCAGGAGCAGTCCGACCGGCGCCAGCGCAGGCAGCCCCGTCGCAGGAAGAGCGTTCCCGGCGGGACGGGCGGCCTGCGGCGTCGCCGCAGCGGGCTGCGCGGCGAGCGCGAGCGTGCGTTCGACCGCCGCCGTGCGGTAGTAGGACGTCGTCGTCGCCAGCGCGACCGAGGCACCGCCGGACAGGTCGACGGCGATCGTCTGCGCACCGACCCGCAGCGGCCCGGTCTGCGTCCGCACGGCCCGGCCGCCGCTGTCGCGCACGGTGGCCCGGACCGTCCCGGGGGCCTGTGCGGTGAGCCGGAGGCCGGTCGGGGTCACGACAGCAGAGGTCAGCAGCCGCCCGCGGTCGTCGACGTCCGCGCAGCCCGCCAGGACGTAGCAGCGCACCGTCGGCTCCTCGTCGAGCTTGTCCGAGGCGCCGTTGGCGGCGAGGTCGTTCGCGACCGCCTCGGCCAGCAGCGGAGCGACGGTGACGGGATCGGTACCGGGCGGGAAGGCTGCCAGGCAGTCGGTCTCGGTGAGCCGCGACGGGTCGACCGGGCCGGGGTTGTCCGCACCGTCCAGGACGTAGGCGAACACCGTGCCGTCGCTGACCAGGCCGAAGTGCTCGACCACCTTGGTCGGGCAGCGGTCCTGCACGAGCAGGTTCGTCGCGCCCGCCAGGAAGCTCGCCGCCGGGGCGGGCGCCGCGATCTCGTCGTACTGCGTGGCCACCGTCGTGTAGGAGGGTCCGGCCGGCAACGGGTGGTTCAGCACCGCGTCGAAGTAGACCGAGTCGGTGCGACGCTGCTGAAAGGGAGCCGAGCAGGGCCGCTGGCACATGACATCACCCGTCGCCCCGGCCGCGAGCGTCGGCGCGAGCCCGAGGTAGTCCTCGACCAGCCCTGGCAGGTCGGGCCAGAACTTCAGGGCGGTGACCGCGAGCGTCGCCCCCTGGCTGTGCCCGACGACGCTGATCCGGCCGCCCCGTCGGCGCGACACCTCCCGGATGGCCGCGACCACCACCTCGGTGCTCACCTGCATGTCGCCGGTCGCGCGGTCCGGCAGCTGCACGGTGCAGGCCGGCCGGCCCTGCGCGGCGAGCGCCGGCAGGTACACCGGTCCCCACGTCTCCTCGGGGGTGGAGCCGGTGCCGTGCAGCAGCAGCACCGGCGCGTGCGCAGAGCCCGCGACGTCTCCCCGGCAGCGCAGCGTGTCCAGCAGTCCGGCGGCCCGCAGCAGCGGGCCGGAGCTCGGCAGCGGGTTGTCCGGTGGGACGGGTCGCTCGGCGCCGGAGGCGGTCCCGGTCGTCGCCAGCAGGCACGCGAGCACGGTGGCTGTCAGCAGGCGGAGGCGGCGCACCCCGTCAGTCTGCCGGGTCGCGCGCCGCTCTGAACCGGACGGCAGGTCCGGGGTCGCCGTCCCGTGCGGCCTGAGCGGCCGGCACCGTGGCGGAGGCGGCGGGCTACCGTGCCCGGCATGCGCCAAGCCCTGTTCGTCCCTATTTTCGACGAGCTGGCCGAGCCGGCCGTCGTCGCCGCCCTGGCCGGCGAGGCCGAGGAGCACGGCTGGGACGGGTTCTTCGTCTGGGACCACGTCGGCTACCGCGCCCCGGTCGTCGGCATCGCCGATCCGTGGGTGACGCTGGCGGCGGTCGCGTGCGCCACCTCGACGCTGCGCCTGGGTCCGATGGTCACTCCTTTGCCGCGCCGGCGGCCGGTGAAGCTCGCCCGCGAGAGCACGACGCTGGACCGGTTGTCGGGCGGGCGCCTCGTGCTCGGCGTCGGGATCGGCGGCGACGGGTCGGGCGAGCTGTCGGCCACGGGCGAGGAGCTGGACGACCGCACCCGGGGCGAGATGCTCGACGAGGGCCTGGAGGTGCTGCGCCTGGCCTGGTCCGGCGAGCCCGTCTCCCACCGTGGCGAGCACTACGTGCTGGACGGCATCGCGCTGCAGCCCACGCCGCTGCAGCGTCCCGGACCTCCGGTGTGGGTGGCCGCGCGCTACGGCAACCCCCGCCCGCTGCAGCGGGCGGCGCGGCACGAGGGCGTGTTTCCCATCGGCATCGAGGAGCCGTCCCAGCTGGCCGAGGTCGTCGAGGCCGTCGGTGGCCCGCGCGAGGGCTACGACGTCTGCGTCGGCGGCGCACCGGACGCTGACCCGGCGCCGTTCGGGGCGGTCGGCGCCACCTGGTGGACCGTCTCCTTCCCGATCACCACGACCGCCGACACCGTGCGCGGCGTCCTGCGGGAGGGTCCTCGATGAGCCACGAGGTCGTGTCCTCCGAGCGGGTCTTCGCCGGGCGCGTCATCTCGGTGCGCAAAGACGTCGTGACCATGCCGGGCGACACCACCAGCCAGCGCGACGTCGTCGAGCACCCCGGCGCCGTCGGCGTCGTGGCGATCGACGAACAGGGCCGCGTGCTGCTGGTCAACCAGTACCGCCATCCGGTCAGGCGACGCCTGGACGAGCTGCCCGCCGGGTTGCTCGACGTCCGCGGCGAGCCCGCCGTCGTGGCCGCGCAGCGTGAGCTGAAGGAGGAGGCCGGGTTCGCCGCCGCGACCTGGCACACCTTGGTCGACGCGCTCACCAGCCCGGGCATGACCGACGAGGCCATCCGGATCTTCCTGGCGCGGGACCTGTCCGAGGTCGAGCGCGACGTGCAGGAGCACGAGGAGCTGGAGCTGACGTCGTCCTGGCAGCCGCTGGAGGAAGCGGTGCGGCAGGTGCTCGTCGGGCAGATCGAGAACGCGATGGCGGCGCTGGGCATCCTGGCCGCCGACCGCGCCCTGCGCGAGCCCGACCTGCTGCGCCCCGCCGACGCACCCTGGCCGTCCCGCAAGACCTGACGCGGATGCGGCGCTCAGTCCGCCGCGCTCGTCACGAACAGCGTCGCCGACGTGTCGTCCGAGCCCTGGACGGCCACCACCTCGAAGCTCCAGCCGCCGGCGGAGATCTCGAACGACGCGCTGGTCACGCGGGCGCCGCGCTGCACCTGCGTCGTCGGTCCGGTGACCTGCGAGCCGGTGGTGCCGGCCTGCGCCTCGGCGAGCATCGCGCGCACGGCGGCCTCCCCGTCCGGTGCGAGCACGATCGAGGTGGACCCGCCCGTCCCGCCCGGCGTGGGGAGCGTCGGGAACAGGGCGCGCGCCCCGACGGGGACGTGCAGGGTCGTGCCCTTCTCGGTGAACAGCGCCTCGCCCGAGCCGGGGGGCGGGCCCTCGACCTGCAGGTCGGGCGGCGGCACCCGGTCCGCGGCGACCGCCTGCGGACGCTCGCCGCCGTCGGCGACGACGCTGATGTCGACCAGCAGGACCGGCCCGTCGGCCGTCGCCCAGAGCTGGAGGTCGGCTGCGGCGTCGTAGGGGCGGTCGCCCTGGAAGCGGTCGGAGCCGAGCGCGGTCAGCCACTGGGCGGTGCCCAGGATGCCCGGACCAACCCCGATCTCGTCCAGCGGCAGGGTGGTCAGCTGGTCCAGCCACTGCTGGAAGACCTCGACGGGATCGGGGGAGGTCACCAGGTACGCAGCCTGCACCCGACGCCCCGTGACGGGCGCTCCCGCGAACTCGTACAGCACGGTGTCGCGGTCGGCCGGCCGGCCCAGCGATGTCGTCCCGTCGACCGGCTGCAGCCCGAACGGCAGCTCGAACGGGCCGGACGGTGCTGCTGCGCCGTCGCCCGGGGCGCTGCCGCCGGTGCAGGCGGTCAGGACGCACACGGCTGCGACCAGCGCCGCCGCCGCGCCCCGCCGGCGCGGACGTCCCGGCCGCCGCGAACCGGGCCCGGAGGTCATGGGACGAACCGTAGGTCACCGGCCGCCACGCCGCGTCGGTAGTCAAGCGGGAAGCGCCGGCAGGACTTGGGTGCAACGATGTCGAAACCCTCTGTCATGCGCTCTCGACTGCTGCCCCTCGTCGTCCTTGCCCCGCTGGCTCTGGTCACCCTGCCGGCGACCCCGTCGGTCGCCGCCGTCGGCGACGTCCGGATCGAGGTCGTGTCCGGCCGCGCCGACCTGGTCTCCGGCGGCGACACCTATCTGCGGGTCGTGCTGCCTCGGGGCACGGCCGCGACCGGCCTGCGGGTGGACGTCGACGGCCGCGACGTCAGCAGCGCGTTCCGTCAGCGCTCGGCCGGTGTCGACGGCATCGTCACGGGCCTGCCGCAGACCGGCGACAGCCAGGTGCGTGCCGTGCTGCCCGACGGCCGGGCGGCGAGCCTGCGCCTGACGACGCACCCGATCGGTGGGCCGGTGTTCTCCGGCCCGCAGATCCAGCCGTGGGCCTGCACCGACGGTGCGGTCGATGCCCAGTGCAACCGCAAGGCCACGATCACCTACTCCTACGTCCCCACGACCGGCGGCGGCTTCCGGGCCTACGACCCGGCCAGCCCGGCGAGCGACGTCGCGACGACCACGACCGACCAGGGCCACGAGGTGCCGTTCATCGTCCGCGTCGAGACGGGCGTCAGCGTCCGCGACCAGTACAAGATCGCCAGCCTGGTCGACCCGAGCAAACCCTACGACCCCACCGACCCGCAGCCCGGCTACAACCACAAGCTCGTGCTCACCCACGGCGCCAGCTGTGACACGGCGTACGAGATGGGCAGCGCCCCCGACGTCATGCTCCAGGACGCGCTCGGACGCGGCTTCGCCGTCGCCAGCCACGCGCTGGACAACGCCGGGCACAACTGCAACCTCGTCACCGAGGCCGAGTCGCTCGTGGTCACCAAGGAGCTCGTCAGCGAGCACGTCGGCAGCATCCGCTACACGATCGGCACCGGCTGCTCCGGCGGCTCGCTCGTGCAGCAGCAGGTGGCCAACGCGTACCCGGGCATCTACCAGGGCATCCTGCCGCAGTGCAGCTTCACCGACGCGTGGAGCAGCGCGCAGCAGTACGTCGACTACACGCTGCTGCGCAACTTCCTGGAAGGCCCTGGCGCGGCGAGCTCGGGCATCACGCCGGCGCAGTACCGCGAGGTCTACGGCCACCCGAACCCCGCGAACCAGGTCACCTTCACCGAGGTGATCCCGAACAGCGGCGACCCGTCCCGCTCCTGCCCCGGGGTGCCCGCGGCGGACGTGTTCACCACCGCCTCGCAGAAGGGGGTGCGCTGCACGCTGCAGGACTACATGGTCAACGTCTTCGGCCGTTCGGCGGACGGCAAGGCGCGTCGCCCGTACGACAACGTCGGCATCCAGTACGGCCTGGCCGGGCTGCTCGACGGCACGCTGCTGCCGCAGCAGTTCCTGGCGCTCAACAAGGGCGTCGGCGGCTACGACATCGACCTCGAGCCGACGGCCGGACGCAGCGCCGCCGACCCGCTGGCGCTGCAGCGGGTGTTCCGTTCGGGCTCGGTGAACACCGGTGCCCACCTGGACCAGGTGGCGATCATCGACCTCCGCGGTCCGGACCCGGGCGCCTTCCACGACGTCTACCGGACCAGCTCGATGACCGAGCGCCTGAAGCGTGAGCACGGCACCTCGGCCAACCAGGTGCTGTGGGAGGGGCCGGTGCCGCTGCTGGGCTCGACGGCCTACGTCACGCAGGGCATCCAGGCGATGGACCGCTGGCTCGCCGTGGTCGAGAAGGACGCCCGCGCCGTGCCGCTGGCCCGCAAGGTCCTGGACGCCCGCGTGACCTCCGGCGTCGTCGACCGCTGCGCCACCGCGGACGGCACCGACCGACCCGGTATGACCTCGTGCCCGGAGGTCGACACCACGATCTTCGCCTCGCCGCGGATCGAGGCCGGTGCGCCGGTGGCCGACGACACGATGAAGTGCCAGCTGATCCCGATCGCTTCGTTCGACTACGCCGGCAAGCTCACCGCAGCCCAGGTCGCCGACCTCGCCGCCGCCTTCCCCTCCGGCGTCTGCGACTACCGCAAGCCCAGCGTCAGCAAGCAGGACGCGGTCACGTGGCTGGCGTACGACCGGGTGGGTGGCCGCGAGCTGGGGGTCGCCCCGATCTCGGTCGCCTCCCGTCTGGGGACCGGTTCCGGCGCCGCTGCGCCGTCCTCCGGGGTGAGCGCGGGCGTCGTCGCGGGCAGCCGCACGCTGCCGACCACCGGGGCGCCGGCCGTCGTGGCCGTCGGAGGTCTGTTGGCCCTGACCGCAGCCTTCCTGCTGCGGCGTCGCCGGTCCGCCCGCGCCTGAACCGGCCGCCCGCGCCTGGACCGGACATCAGCGCAGGTGGCTGGCGCCGTTCACGTCGAGCACCGCGCCGGAGGACCACAGCGCCTCGGGTGAGGCCAGGTGCAGCACCGCGGCGGCGACCTCTTCGGGACGGGCGACGCGTCCGAACGCGCTCTGCGCCCGGACCGCGTCGCCGGCCGGGCCGGCCAGCACCGTCGCTGCCATGTCGGTGCTGACGAACCCCGGCGCGACGGTGCTGACCGAGATGCCGTGCGGCGCCAGCGCGACGGCCAGCGACTGACCCATCGCGTGCAGGCCGGCCTTGCTCGCGCCATAGGCCGGGGCGGTGGGCTCGCCGCGGTAGGCGCCGCGGGAGCCGACGTGCACGATCGCGCCGCCTCCACCGGTGTCGATCATCTGCCGTGCCACCAGCCACGTCACGTTCGCGGTGCCCAGCAGGTTCACCTCGACGGTCCGCCGCCATGCCTGCTGCCAGCGTTCGTAGGAGACCTCGGCCAGCGGGTGGCCGGGGGAGTCGGGCTCGTCGTCGAAGATCGCGGCGTTGTTCACCAGCACGTCCACGCGCCCGAGCCCGGCCACTGCGGCGACGACGAACTCCTGCACCGCCGCGGGGTCGGCGAGGTCGCCGGAGACGACGAGGTGGCCCTCGCCCGGCAGCGCCGCCCGCACCTGCTCGGCCCGCTCCCGGTCCGAGCCGCAGTGCACCGCGACGCGCTCCCCTCTGCGGGCGAAGGCGAGAGCGCACGCGGCGCCGATGCCCCGCGACGCGCCGGTGATCAGGACGCCGCGGGACGGGGCCGCCGGAGAAGGATCCACGGCGAGACCCTAGGACGGCGGAGGCCGGGCAACAGCCCCGACGGGGGGTCGACCGGCGACCCGGGTGCGGGCGCGCACCGGGGCTCTAGACTCCGCGCGTCGCCCCCACCCGTCGGCGACGACGGATCCCGACCCGACCGGTCGGAGCGAAGGAGCACCCGTGAAGGTCGGCATCCCCCGCGAGGTCAAGGACAACGAGTACCGCGTCGCGATCACCCCGTCAGGCGTCACCGAGCTCGTCCATCACGGCCATGCTGTCGAGATCGAGCAGGACGCCGGCGCCGGGTCCTCCATCAGCGACGACGAGTACGTCGCCGCCGGTGCGCGGATCGTGCCCACCGCCGACGAGGTCTGGGGCGGCGCCGAGCTGGTCCTGAAGGTCAAGGAGCCGGTCGCGTCCGAGTACCACCGGATGCGCAAGGACCAGCTGCTGTTCACCTACCTCCACCTGGCTGCCTCGCGAGCCTGCACCGACGCGCTGCTGGCCGCGGGCACGACCGCCGTCGCGTACGAGACCGTCCAGCTCGCGGACCGGTCGCTGCCGCTGCTCGCGCCGATGTCGGAGGTCGCCGGCCGGATGGCCCCGCAGGTCGGCGCGCACTGCCTGGAGCGCGGCGCCGGTGGCCGCGGGGTGCTCATGGGCGGGGTGTCGGGCGTCTACGCCGCGAAGGTGGTCGTGCTCGGCGCCGGCGTGTCGGGCATGAACGCCGCCGCCATCGCGCTGGGGATGCAGGCCGAGGTGCTGCTGCTGGACAAGAACGTGCAGCGGTTGCGCGAGGCCGACCGCATCTACCAGGGGCACCTGCAGACGGTCGCGTCCAACGCCTACGAGGTCGAGAAGGCCGTGCTGGACGCCGACCTCGTCATCGGCGCCGTGCTGGTGCCAGGAGCGAAGGCACCGACGCTGATCACCGATGCGCTGGTGGCCCGGATGAAGCCTGGCGCCGTGCTCGTCGACATCTCCGTCGACCAGGGAGGCTGCTTCGAGTCGACCCGGCCGACCACGCACAGCGACCCGACCTTCGAGGTCGAAGGGTGCCTGTTCTACTGCGTGGCGAACATGCCGGGAGCGGTGCCGCACACCTCGACGTATGCGCTCACCAACGTCACGCTGCCGTACGCGCTCGACATCGCGAACAAGGGCCTGCGCCAGGCGACGGCGGACGACAAGGCCCTGGCGCTGGGCGTCAACACCGTCTCCGGCGCCCTGGTCTACGGGCCCGTGGCGGAGGCGCACGGGTTGGCGCTGACCCCGCTGTCGGAGGCCCTGGCCTGAGCCTGCCCACGGTCGTGCCCGTCGCGACGCGCGCCGTCGACGCCTACCTGGACCACCTGGCGGTCGAGCGTGGGCTGGCGGTCAACACGCTGCTGTCCTACCGGCGCGATCTCGGCCGCTATCTGGACGTGCTCGCAGCGCTCGGCCGCGAACGGCTCGCCGAGGTCACCGAGGCAGACGTGTCGGCCTTCCTGTCGGCGCTGCGGACCGGGGACGACGAGCACCCCCCGCTGTCGGCGTCCTCGGCCGGCCGGGCCGTCGTGGCCGCGCGCGGGCTGCACCGCTTCGCCGTCCGCGAGGGCTGGGCGAGCCACGACCCGGCGCGTGACGTGCGGCCACCTGCGCCGGCGCGCCGGCTCCCGAAGGCGATCACGGTGGAGCAGGTGGGGGCCCTGCTGGACGCCCCGGACCCGGCGACCCCGCTGGGACTGCGCGACCGGGCGCTGCTCGAGCTGCTCTACGGCACGGGTGCGCGCATCTCCGAGGCGGTCGGGCTCGCCGTCGACGACCTGGACCGCGGCGAGGGTCTGGTGCGCCTGGACGGCAAGGGCGGCAAGCAGCGCATCGTGCCCGTCGGCAGCTTCGCGGCCCGGGCCGTGGAGGCCTACCTCGTGCGGGCGCGACCGCTGCTGGCGGCCGCAGGCAAGGGGACGCCGGCGCTGCTGCTCAACGCCCGCGGCGGACGGCTGTCGCGCCAGAGCGCGTGGACCGTCCTGCAGGCGGCAGTGGCACGTGCCGGCCTGACCGTCGAGGTCTCGCCGCACACACTGCGTCACAGCTTTGCCACGCACCTGCTCGACGGCGGCGCCGACGTCCGGGTGGTGCAGGAGCTGCTCGGCCACGCGTCGGTGACGACCACGCAGATCTACACCTTGGTCACCGTGGACCGGCTCCGCGAGGTCTACGCCACCACGCACCCCCGCGCGCGAGCCTGACGACGTTCCGTTCCCGGTCTGAGGGCGGTGACCGTCGGGTGGCCGGCGCTTGAAGCGCTCGCTCGGCATGACTGCGTGTCACGGCGAGGTGCTGGTTGCCCACGAAGGTCGCCTCCACACCGGTCCCGGTGACGCGCGCGGTGTCGCGCAGAACGCCACCAAGACGGTCTCCCCACGACCAGACGTCGCTCTAGGACGGGCGACCTGGCGCGCTGGCTCGACACGTGGGCGGCTGCCGCGATGTCGTCGAGCACGGCATCGAGCGTCGCCGCGAGCTGCTGGTGCAGGGCTTGACAGGAGACGGGCGGGTGGTAGTCTTCGAACATACGTTCTCATCATGGAGGGGGCAAAGGTGATCGAAGGGGAGCTCAAAGTGCTCTCACTCTCCTTCGGCGACCCGGGGCCGTTTCCAGCACTGTCGTCCCCGCCCCCAGATCGCCGGGCGGTGGAACGCAGCATGTCTGAGCTGCCGCCCGCGCACTCCGACTTCTGGAACGTGCCGGGTCTGAGCCGGGCTCCGTCCGACGCCGTGAGCCCTCTGGTCGGCCGCCTCGTCGGCGCCCTCGACGCGTTGGCCGCTCACGGGGCGCTGTCCGGGTCGCGTGCCGATACGGCAGCGCTGCTCGACCAGGCCGAGCGCGCCCGCGGCCTGGCCCTCCGAGAGCTGGCGGAGATGGACGCGGTAGGTGGCCATCTCCGCACCGGCCGGGCCAGTACGACGGCGTCCTGGCTGCGGGACGAGCAGCGGATGTCCGACGGCGCTGCCCGAAGTGCCGTCGCCCTGTCGGTCGCGCTGCGCGACGAGCTGCCGGCCCTCGGCGCCCTGCTCGTCGAGGGCGCGATCACGCTGGAGCATGCGGCCGCGGTACGCGACGGCGTCCGCGGCCTTGACGCCGAGGTCGTGCGTGATGCCGCCCAGGCGCTCTGCGCTCTGGCCCAGGTCGCCGATCCGACCGATGTGCGCAAGCGGCTGAGGGACAAGGCGGCAGCGGTCGACGACCGCATCGCCGCGCAGGCGGAACGGCGCGCCCGCGAGCGCATGGGGCTACGGCTGAACGACGTCGGCAGTCATACCGCGGTCGACGGGACCTTGGCGGGCGACGACGGCGCCACCGTCCGCCTGGCGATGGCGTTGGCCGTCGAGGCCGGCCGCGCCGAGGGCGAGACCCGCGGCAAGGCGGCCCGCCAGGCCGAGGTGCTGGTCGGCTGGGCACAGACGTACCTCGCGCGACAGCACGGCCCCGGCGACAGCCTGGCCGACGACGCCCACACCGTCCGCACCCATCTGCACGTCGTCTGCCGCCCGGAGCAGCTGCTCGGCGCCTCGGCCAGCGGCGTCGGCCCGACGGGCGCCACCACGTGCCACGACGCGGTGACGGCCTCGTTCACCGACCTGCTGCGGGACGACCTGGCAGGTGCACCCCCGGCCGCGCCCGGCGTCGCCGGCGACTGCGGAGCGCTCTCGCGCGGGGCCCTCCGGCGGTTGGCGTGCGATGCAACCGTCTCGCTGTGCGTGCTGCCGGGCTCGGCCTCCGGCTCGTCGCGTCTGGGTCGCGAGGGCGCTGGCCCCGGACGGCTCGGTGATCCGCTGTACGTCGGGCGGTCGAGCCGGACGGTGACCGGAGCCCAGTTCCGCGCCCTGGTGGTCCGCGACCGGCAGTGCGTGGTGCAGGGATGTCATCGGCCCCCGGCACAGTGCGCGGCGCACCACGTACGGCACTGGGTCGACGGCGGAGACACCGACCTGCCGAACCTGGTGCTCCTGTGCGCCCAGCATCACCACGATCATCACGACAGAGGCCACGACCTACCGCACCAGGACGGGCTGCGTCGTCTCACCGTGCACGGGTGGCGGCAGGCGCGTCCCTGGGATCGCGGGCAGCCCCTGGAACCGCCACCGTTCTAGACCTTGGCGCGGGAGGGTGTCGTCAGACGGCGACCGGCACGCTCTCCGCGGCTGAGACAGCTGGTGTCGTGCCGGTCGGGTCGGACGTGCTGACCTCGCCCCGGTCACGCAGCGACAGCACCGCTTGCACGGCGTAGACCATGACCAGGCAGGCGCCAGCGAGGTGCAGACCGACGAGGACCACCGGCAGGTCGGTGAAGTACTGCGTGAAGCCGAGCAGCCCCTGTGCCAGCTCGACGGCCAGGAGCACGCCCATGGCCCGCGCCGGTCCGCGCACGACCTTGACGCGGTCAGACCTGGCTTGACCGGACATGGCTTGACCGGACATGACCTGACCGGACGTGGCCTGACCGGACATGACCTGTCCGGACAGGGGGCCTTCCGGGGTGGCGGGTCCGGGCATGGTGCGTTCCAGGGCGATCAGCGCGAGCCAGAAGGCGGCGGTGACCCCGACGAGCAGGAACACCAGATCGGCGTGCAGCTGGCTCATCGCACGTGGGTCCAGCCCGGTCCGGCCGGCGGCGGGGTCGCCCGAGTGCGGGCCGCTGCCGGTGACGACCGTGCCTGCAGCGAGGGTGGCCCCGACGAGCACGAGCAGCCCGACGGCGAGCCGGCGTAGAGGGGCAGCCACCAGCGGGCGCGGCGGCAAGTCGCCCTCCCGTGCGCGCTGGTGGAGCACGACCGCCAGCGACAGGATGAGCATCGAGAGCAGGAAGTGCGCCATGACCGACCACGGGTTGAGCCCGGTCAGGACCGTCACCCCGCCGAGCAGGGCCTGCGCCGGGATGCCGAGGAAGACGAGCACGGCCAGGGTGCGCATCCCGTCGCGGCGCGGCCGTTGACGGAACACCGCCACCAGGCACGCGAGCACGACGGCGGTGAGCACGAAGGTCAGCAGCCGGTTGCCGAACTCGATCACCCCGTGCACGGCGTACTCGGCCGTCGGGGTGAGCGTGTCGTCGGTGCAGCGCGGCCATGTCGGGCAGCCGAGCCCAGAGGCGGTCAGCCGGACGGCTCCGCCGGTGACGACGATCGCGCTGTTGGCGACGACGCTGGCGAGCGCCAACCGGCGCACCGTACGGGGCTTCACGCGCTCGAGCCTACGGGGGAAGGGGCGTCCCGGCCTGCCCGCGCCTGCTGGTCACGGTCCCGTGGCGGGGCGGCGACGTCGCCGTCCGGAACGGTCACAGGGGAGCCGTGGCAGCGACGGCAGCCGTCCGCTGCGAACGGACCGAGCCGAGCGTGGCGGCGAGCCCGAACAGCACCGCGAGCCCGACGCCGGCGCCGAAGGCGGCTCCCCAGCGCAGGCCACCGGCCAGCGGTGCCAGCCCCTGGGTCGCGACGCCGCTGCCGACGAACAGCGCCGCAGCGAACAGCGAGACCATGCCGGCCCGCGCGGCCGGAACCACCTCGGTGGCCCACGACTGCATGGTCGAGTGCATCGGCGCCCACCCGGCCCCGACGAGCAGCGCCGCCCCGGCGACGGCCGACGGACGCTGCGACAGCGCAACGACCCCCCACGCCAGGGCCAGCCCGGTCGACCCGACGGCCAGGAAGATCGGAGCGCTCACCCGCCCCGCCAGCCGCTTCACGACGCGCGAGCTGGCCAGCATGCCGACGCCGTACAGGGCGACGACGGCGCCGGCGAGCGTGGGGGAGGCGCCGCCGCTCTCCAGCGCCGGGACGAGGTAGGTCAGCAACCCGAGCAGGGCCGCTCCCTCCACCAGCGCCAGCAGCAGCACGCGGCGACCCCAGCCCGACCGCAGTGCCGTCGCGAGCCCTCCGGTGTGCCCGGCCGGACGAGGGGGCTCGGGCAGCCGCGCCAGCAGCAGCACCAGCAGGCCGGCGAGCAGCGCCGGCAGCAGGAAGGCCACACGCCACCCCAGCGTCGCCGCGAGCACCCCGCCCAGCCCGATCGCGCTGGTGATGCCGACCGCGCTGGCGGCGTTCAGGTCAGTGAGCACGCCCTGCCGCCGGGGGAAGGGCACGACGTCCCCGACGTACACCAGCGCCGAGGGGACGGCGGCAGCGATGCACGCTCCCGTCCCGGCTCGCAGCAGCACCAGCACACCCAGCGTCGGCGCCAGCGCGGAGGCCGCGCCGAGGACGGCCGCGCCGGCCATCGCGGCCCGCAGCGTCCGGACCCGGCCGAACCGGTCGCCGGCCAGGCCCCACAGCGGCTGCGTCAGGCCGTACAGCAGGTAGTACAGGGACGCGACCGCAGCGACACCGGCCAGACCGGTGCCGAAGTCGACGGCGACGGTGAGCAGGACCGGTCCGACGACGAAGCGGTCGAAGGAGGAGGTGAAGGAGCCCACCTGCAGCAGCCGGACCTGCGAGCGTTCCGTCGTAGCGCTCGGCACGTCTCGACGCTACCGGCGCGCGCGGCTCACTCCCACTTGAACGCACGGCTGGCGGCGACCAGCGACACGGCGCCCCAGACGCCGAGCACCAGCAGGTCGCGGCCGGGGACCAGCCCGTCCTGCAGGACTGCGCGCAGCCCGTGCGACAGGGCCGCCGTCGGCAGAAAGGACAAGAACCCCTCGGCCGGACCGAACTCCGAGATCGGGAACAGGACGCCGCCGAGCACGAGCAGCAGGAACCAGAGCAGGTTCGCCGCCGCCAAGGTGGTCAGGCCCCGCATGGTGCCGCCGAGCAGCAGGCCGAGGCCGCTGAACGCCGCTGTCGCGACCACGACGAGCGCGATCACCGACAACGGCGAACCCTGCGGCTGCCAGCCCAGTGCCAGCCCCACGCCGCAGAGCAGCGCCACCTGCAGGATCTCGACGACGAGTACGGCGAGGGTCTTGCCCCCGAGCAGCACCGACCGCGGCAACGGCGTGGCTCCCAGCCGCTTCAGCACCCCGTACTGGCGCTCGAAGCCGACGCCGATCGCCTGACCGGTGAAGGCGGAGGACATGATCGCCAGCGCGAGCACGCCGGGGACGAAGAAGTCGGGACGCTCCCCGTCGGAGCTGCTGATGCTGATGAACGGCACCGTGACGAGCAGGACGACCAGACCGAGCGGGATCACCAGGCTCAGCAGGACCTGCTCGCCGTTGCGCAGCACGAGCTTGAGCTCCGCGACGGTCTGGGCCCGGAGCATCCGCGAGAGCGGAGCGGCGCCGGGTCGGGGGGTGAGGTCGCCCGGTGCCCAGGTGCGCCCCGCGGTGTCGATGCTCATGAGCGCAGCTGCTTTCCGGTGAGCTCGAGGAACACGTCTTCCAGGGTGCGGCGCTCCACCCGCAGGTCGCGGGCCATCGCGCCATGGCCGGCGCACCAAGCGGTGACCGCCGCGAGGATCTGTGGGTCGATCGGTGCGCCGTCGGGCCCCTCGACCAGGTAGGAACCGGCCGGCGACTCCTTGGCCAGGCAGCCGGCGGGCAGCGCCAGCAGCAGCTGCTCGACGTCGAGCCCGGCCCGGGCGAAGAACCGCAGCTGACCGGCGCTCCCGCCGTCGGTGAGCTCAGCGACCGTGCCGGTGGCCACGACCCGGCCGGCGTCGACGATCACGACGTCGTCCGCCAGCTGCTCGGCCTCGTCGAGCAGGTGCGTCGTCAGGACGATCGTGACGCCGTCAGACCGAAGCGCCTCGATCAGCTCCCAGGTGGCGCGCCTGGCCTGCGGGTCAAGGCCTGCGGTCGGCTCGTCCAGGAAGACCAGCTCGGGGCGGCCGACGACAGCCAGGGCCAGCGACAGCCGCTGCTGCTGACCGCCGGACAGGCGGCGGTAGCTGGTGCGGGCGACGTCGACGAGGCCGAGCCGCTCGAGCAGGTCGTCAGGGTCCAGCGGAGTGGCCGCGAAGGAGGCGACCAGGCGCAGCATCTCCCCGCACCGCAGCCCGGGGTAGGCGCCGCCGGTCTGCGGCATGACGCCGACGCGCGGCCGCAACCCCGGCGCGTCCGGCGCGCAGCCGAGCACCTGCACGCTTCCCTCGTCGGCGGTGCGGAAGCCCTCGCAGATCTCGATCGTGGTGCTCTTGCCGGCGCCGTTCGGGCCGAGCAGGGCCAGCACCGTCCCGGTGCGGGCCGTGAAGGACAGCCCGTCGACGACGGCGCGTCCGCCGTACCGCTTCACCAGCCCGTCGACGCGCAGCGCCGTGCCGTCAGCCGGGACGGCGGGCGCAGCCTCGGCAGCGGGTGCGGTCACAGCACGAGCCTACGGTCGCAACCTGGGTCGCACCTGTCGATCAGATGCGTCGACGCCGCCGGAGCAGCGCCACGGCCGCGAACGCCGCCACGGCGAGCAGGGCCGGCGCCGGCGACGGGCCCGTCGCGGCCAGGCCGGGCGCAGGCGCCGCGCCGGCCGGGGCCCCTGCCGAGGGCGTACCTGTCGGTGGCGTGCCCGCCCCGGGTGCCCCCGCCCCGGGTGCCGTCGTCCCGGGGACCGCCGCGACAGGCGCGGTGTCGGCGACCAGCGCGCTGCGACCGGAGGTCTGCTTGGCCCAGGTGACGCGACCGCGCGAGCCCCCGCCGGAGGTGTCGAACCCGTCGTTGTCGGCGTAGGCGATCTGCGCGAGGCCGTCGGGGCCGATGGCGAGCTCGAAGAAGTCGAGCAGGCTGCGGTCACCCCCGGTGATGCAGAGCAACCCGTTGAGGCAGATGTCCCCGGTGTGGATCGGGTTGGGCGAGACGATGCCCCGCTCGATCGTCGGGTTCGCCGTGTCGGCTCCGCGCACCTGCGCGAAGTGCACGTTCCAGACTGCGGCCGGGTCGTCGGCGTTCGCGGCGTCGGTGCCGTACCAGGCGACGTCCAGCACGCCCTTCGCGCCGGCGGCGCCGGTGGCATAGATCTGCGCGCCGCGGGCGAGCGGCTCGCCGTCGACCTTGACCGGCGCGCTCCACGTCGTCGCCTTGTCGGTGGACACCACGAAGTAGGTGTGGAAGTTGCCGGGGGAGCCCTTGTCGGAGTTGTAGAGCAGGTAGACGTTGCCGGCCTTGTCGATCGTCCCCCACGGGAAGATCGCACCGTTGACGGCGCCGTCGTCGACGAGTGCGTAGTTGTTGCTGAACGCGCTGTCCGCGGCGCCCTTGTGCGCCACGACGATGCCGTGCGTCGGGCCGAACGGGGGCGTCCCGGCGGTCAGGTTGTCCTGCGCGTTGGAGATCGAGTAGAGGACATAGAGGTCCTGGTCGTCGGGGCTGACCAGGATCGGGCCGCTGAAGGTGTTGACGCCCTGGTCGGCCAACGACGCAGGGTCGCCCTGCGCCGGGGTCGTCGCGATACCGGGGGCCGCGGCCTGGTCGGCGCCCGTCACGGGGATCGCGGCGTCGGCGGTGGGCCAGGTGAGCCCGCCGTCAGAGCTCTGGGCGTAGAACTCGCCCTCGGCGACGAAGTCGTGGTAGACGAGGAACACCTTCTTGCCGTCGCTGGTGTGCGCCAGCCACTGACGGTCCTGCTCGACCCCGGCCGTCTCAGAGCCCTGCCAGGTCTTGCCGAAGTCGTCGGAGTAGCGCACCGCGCTGTCGACGATCTCCAGATCGACGTTGATCAGCCGGCCACCCGGCAGGAAGTCGATCTCGCAGTCGCCGCCGCCGTTGGCGGACGTGGTGTGCGAGGTGCCGAAGGTGCGGCCGTCGTCGGCGGAGTACCAGACGCTCGTCTGGCCGGCGCCGCCCGGCACGCAGACGGCGATGTGCCCGTCCTGTGCGACCGCGAGCGACGGCTCGCCGTAGGCGTCCTGGTCCTGGAGCACCGTGGTGCGGAAGGTGAAGGTGTCGGTGGCCGCCAGCGCCGGCGTGCTGCCAGCGACAGCGGCGGCCGCGGTCAGCGCGCCGACGAGCAGAGCGGACAGGGCGGACGTCGCACGGGAGACCATGCCTGCAGAGGTTCGACACGACCGCCCGAACTCCTGCCGGCTCCCGCCGTGCTCGCCCGACCCGGCCCGGCCTGGCACGGCCTGGCACGGCCTGGCACGGCCTGGCCCGGCCTGCCCCAGCAGGCACATCCCGGCCCCTGCGTTCGACGTGGGAAAGCATTTACGTGATACTGGTGTTGTGAAAACCATGGACCGGGTCGAGGCAGGTGAACGCACCACCCCGGACACGCATGCACGGAAGATGCATGCACCCGAGCCGCCTGCACCCGGCCCGCAGGCACCCGGCACGCCGACCGACACGCTGACCGACACGCTGACCGAGACGGCCGCCCCGGACGCGCGCGCCGCAGACAGCACCCGCGACCGCGTGCGCGAGCTGTTGCTCTCGCACGGTCCGTCCACCGCAGCCCTGCTGAGCGAGCAGCTCGCGCTCACCCCGGCCGCGGTGCGGCGCCACCTGGACGCGCTGCTCGCCGACGGCACCGTCACCACGCGTGAGCCCCGTCGCGCGGTCCTGCGCGGTCGCGGCCGACCGGCCCGGCTCTACGCGCTGACCGACGCCGGGCACGCCGACGGGCCGGCCGCCTACGACACGCTGGCCCTGGACGCCCTGCGCTTCCTGGCCGCCACCGGCGGCGACCAGGCGGTCGAGAGCTTCGCCGAGGGTCGGGTGGCCGAGCTCGAGCGACGGCACGCCGACCTGCAGCTGCTGCCGATCGGCGAACGTCCCGCGGTGCTCGCCCAGCGGCTCAGCGACGACGGCTACGCCGCCACCAGCGGTCCGCTGGGCACCGGCGTGCAGCTCTGCCAGCACCACTGCCCGGTGCAGCACGTCGCCGAGCAGTTCCCCCAGCTGTGCGAGGCCGAGACCGGGGCGCTCAGCCGCCTGCTCGGCGTCCATGTCCAACGCCTGGCCACGATCGCCCACGGCGACGGCGTCTGCACCACGTTCATCCCCCGTACCGCACCGGCACATCCCGCACCAGAGAAGGCGAGCACATGACCACCACCCAGGACCAGCTCGAGGGCCTCGGCAGCTACAAGTTCGGCTGGTCGGACAGCGACGTCGCCGGCGCCGACGCCGTCCGGGGCATCAACGAGGGCGTCGTGCGCGACATCTCGGCCAAGAAGAGCGAGCCCCAGTGGATGCTGGACATGCGGCTCAAGGGCTTGAAGCTGTTCGAGAAGAAGCCGATGCCGACGTGGGGCTCGGACCTGTCCGGCATCCACTTCGACAACATCAAGTACTTCGTCCGCAGCTCGGAGAAGCAGGCCACCAGCTGGGAGGAGCTGCCCGAGGACATCAAGAACACCTACGACCGGCTGGGCATCCCCGAGGCCGAGAAGCAGCGCCTGGTCGCCGGTGTGGCCGCGCAGTACGAGTCCGAGGTCGTCTACCACTCCATCCGGGCAGACCTGGAGGAGAAGGGCGTCATCTTCGTCGACACCGACACCGGTCTGCGCGAGCACGAAGAGCTGTTCCGCGAGTACTTCGGCTCGGTCATCCCGGTCGGTGACAACAAGTTCGCCGCGCTGAACACCTCGGTGTGGTCCGGCGGCTCGTTCATCTACGTGCCCAAGGGCGTGGTCGTCGACATCCCGCTGCAGGCCTACTTCCGGATCAACACCGAGAACATGGGCCAGTTCGAGCGCACCCTGATCATCGCCGACGAGGGCTCCTCGGTGCACTACGTCGAGGGCTGCACGGCGCCGATCTACAGCTCCGACAGCCTGCACAGCGCCGTCGTCGAGATCATCGTCAAGAAGGACGCGCACGTCCGCTACACGACCATCCAGAACTGGTGCAACAACGTCTACAACCTGGTGACCAAGCGCACCGCGGTGCACGAGGGCGGCCGGATGGAGTGGATCGACGGCAACATCGGCTCCAAGGTCACGATGAAGTACCCGGCCTGCTACCTGCTGGGCGAGCGAGCCTCCGGTGAGACGCTGTCGGTCGCCTTCGCCGGCGAGGGCCAGCACCAGGACGCCGGAGCCAAGATGGTCCACGCCGCGCCCAACACCACGTCCAACATCGTGAGCAAGTCGGTCGCCCGAGGCGGCGGCCGCACGTCCTACCGCGGTCTGATCCAGGTGCAGGAGGGAGCGCACGGCTCCAAGAGCAACGTCGTGTGCGACGCGCTGCTGGTCGACACGATCAGCCGCAGCGACACCTACCCCTATGTCGACGTGCGCGAGGACGACGTCTCGCTGGGTCACGAAGCCACCGTCAGCAAGGTCGGCGACGACCAGCTCTTCTACCTGATGAGCCGCGGCCTGACCGAGACCGAGGCGATGGCGATGGTGGTGCGCGGCTTCGTCGAGCCCATCGCCCGCGAGCTGCCGATGGAGTACGCGCTCGAGCTCAACCGGCTCATCGAGCTGCAGATGGAGGGTTCCGTTGGCTAGCAGCCCTGCCCCCAGCCAGGCGCCGACCGGCGCCATGGAGGCCGCGCTCGCCGCCGAGCGGGCTGCCCTGAAGGCCACCGGCGGCGTCATGGACGGCTCGGTCGCCGTCGGTGTGGCGCCGTCGACACCGCGGCGTCCGGCTGCGGGAAGCCCGGCCGACGTGCGGCCCGAGCGCCTGCGCTCGGCCGACCCGGACGCCTTCCCGGTCATCACCGGTCGCGAGGAGGAGTGGCGCTTCACCCCGCTCGAGCGCGTCCGGGTGCTGCTCGACGCCGCCGACTCCGACGTGCGGCTCGACGTCCGCAGCGAGCTGCCCGACGGCGTGGAGCTGCTCGAGGTGCCCACCGTCGACCTGGACGTACCGCTGCCCATCGACCGGCTGGCGGCGCTGGCGCTGCAGCGTGCCGGTACCTCGCTCGTGGTGCGCGTGCCCAAGGCGCTGGAGGCCGACGCCCCCGTGGTGCTGCGGCTCAGCGGCACCGGCAGCGACGAGGTGGTCTGGGGCCACGTCGTGCTCGACCTCGCCGAGCAGTCCAGCGCCGTCGTGGTGCTGGAGCACACCGGCAGTGCGAAGTACGCGGCGGTCGTCTCCGTGCTGGTCGGCGACGGTGCGCACCTGCGGCTGGTGCAGGTGCAGGACTGGGCCGCCGACACCGTGCACGGCACGCACGTCGCCACCCGCATGGGTCGCGACGCGCGGCTGACCTCCACCCAGGTGAGCCTGGGCGGAGACCTGGTCCGGGTCACCGAGACCGTCGACTTCACCGCTCCGGGGGCTGACGTCGAGCTGCGCGGGGTGTCGTTCGCCGACGCCCACCAGCATCTGGAGCACCGGCTGCTGGTCGACCACTCCGCGCCGCAGTGCCGCAGTCGCGTCACCTACAAGTCGGCGCTGCAGGGCGACCAGGCGCACACCGTCTGGATCGGCGACGTGCTCATCCGCGCCGCCGCGCACGGCACCGACACCTACGAGCTCAACCGCAACCTGCTGCTCACCCCGGAGGCTCGCGCCGACTCGGTGCCGAACCTGGAGATCGAGACCGGCGAGATCGCCGGCGCCGGACACGCCAGCGCCACCGGCCGCTTCGACGACGAGCAGCTGTTCTACCTGCAGGCCCGCGGCATCCCGGCCGACGACGCCCGGCGGATGGTCGTCCGCGGTTTCTTCGCCGAGATCATCGAGACCGTCGGAGTTCCCGAGCTGCAGGAGCGGCTGATGGCCACCGTCCAGGCCGAGCTCGAGCGGGTGTTCGCGTGAGCGCGGAACCGGCCCGGACGGCCGCGGCCCCGATGCGTGCTGCCTCCCTCGCCGACGTTCCCGACGAGGGCGCCGTCCGCGTCGAGGTCGGGGGACGGCCGATCTGCCTGGCGAAGTCAGGCGGCGAGGTCTTCGCGATCGCCGACGTCTGCTCGCACGCCGACGTCGCGCTGTCCGAGGGCGACGTCGAAGACGGCAAGATCGAGTGCTGGTTGCACGGCTCGCTGTTCGACCTGCGCACCGGCCAGCCGTCCGGGCTGCCCGCGACGCGCCCCGTGCCCACCTTTCCCGTGACCGTCGAGGGCGACGACGTCCTCGTGCAGATGGAGCCCTGATGACTGCCCCCAGCACGACTGCCCCGAGCACTACTGCCACCAGCACGACTGCTGGCCCTGCCCAGGCGGGTGCGGGCAGCACGCTCGAGATCCGTGACCTCCGCGTCAGCGTCGAGGCCGACGGTGGCACCAAGGAGATCCTCACCGGCGTCGACCTGACGATCCGGGCCGGAGAGACGCACGCGATCATGGGTCCGAACGGCTCTGGCAAGTCGACCCTGGCCTACGCGATCGCCGGCCACCCGAAGTACACCGTCACCGGCGGCAGCATCACGCTGGACGGCGCCGACGTCCTGGCGATGAGCGTCGACGAGCGGGCCCGCGCGGGGTTGTTCCTGGCCATGCAGTACCCCGTCGAGGTCCCGGGGGTGTCGGTCAGCAACTTCCTGCGCTCGGCCGCCACGGCCGTGCGCGGCGAGGCGCCGAAGCTGCGCCTGTGGGTGAAGGAGCAGAAGCAGGCCATGGCCAAGCTCGAGATGGACCCGGCCTTCGCCGAGCGCTCGGTCAACGAGGGCTTCTCCGGCGGGGAGAAGAAGCGGCACGAGATCCTGCAGCTCGAGCTGCTCCAGCCCAAGATCGCCGTGCTCGACGAGACCGACTCCGGCCTGGACGTCGACGCGCTGCGCGTGGTCTCCGAGGGCGTCAACCGGGTCCGCGAGAACGGCGAGACCGGCGTCCTGCTCATCACGCACTACACCCGCATCCTCAGCTACATCAAGCCCGACCACGTGCACGTGTTCGTCAAGGGACGGATCGCCGAGTCCGGCGGCCCCGAGCTGGCCGACGAGCTGGAGGCGAACGGCTACGCGAAGTACGGCGCCGCCGCCACCGAGCCGGCCGGGTCGTCCGCGCTGCCGACGTCGCCGGTGCTGCCCGGGATCCTGACCTCCGAGGTGGGAGCGCCGTCGTGACCGCGGTGCTGCCCACCACCACGCCGTACGACGTCGAGGCCGTCCGGGCCGACTTCGCCGTGCTGTCGCGCCAGGTGAACGGCCGGCCGCTGGTCTACCTGGACAACGCCTCCAGCTCGCACAAGCCGCGTCAGGTGCTCGACGCGGAGCGCCGCTTCGTCGAGCAGCACTACAGCAACGTGCACCGGGGTGTGCACACGCTCAGCCAGGAGGCCACCGACGGCTACGAGGACGCCCGGGGCACCGTCGCGGCCTTCCTCGGGGGGCAGCACGACGAGGTCGTGTTCACCAAGAATGCCACCGAGGCCTACAACCTGGTCGCCTACTCCTTCGGCAACGCCAAGGCGGGGGAGCGGTTCCACCTCGGCCCCGGCGACGAGGTCTGCGTCACCGAGATGGAGCACCACTCCAACCTGGTGCCGTGGCAGATGCTCTGCGAGCGCACCGGCGCCACGCTGCGCTGGATCCCGCTGACCGACGACGGCCGCCTCGACCTGACCGATCTGGACAGTCTGGTCAACGAGCGCACCAAGATGCTGGCCTTCGTGCACGTCAGCAACATCCTGGGCACCGAGAACCCGGTCGACGTGCTGGTGGCCCGGGCCCGCGAGGTGGGGGCGCTGACCCTGCTCGACGGCGCACAGTCGGCGCCGCACCAGAGCGTCGACGTGACGTCCCTCGGCGTCGACTTCTTCGTGCTCACCGGCCACAAGATGTGCGCGCCCTCCGGGATCGGCGTGCTCTGGGGCCGCAAGGAGCTGCTCGACGCGATGCCGCCGTTCATGGGCGGCGGCTCGATGATCGAGGTCGTCCAGATGACCGGCAGCACCTACGCCAAGGCGCCGGAGCGGTTCGAGGCAGGCACCCCCGTCATCAGCCAGGCCGTGGCGCTGGCCGCGGCCTGCGACTACCTGACCGGGATCGGGCTGGACCGGATCACCGCCCACGAGCAGGCGCTCACCGCACGGCTGCTCGCCGGCCTGCACGCGCTGCCGGGGCTGGGCGTGATCGGCCCCGACAGCATGCACGCGCGCGGCGCGGCGGTGTCGTTCACCGTCGACGGCGTGCACCCGCACGACGTCGGCCAGTCGCTCGACGAGCTGGGCATCGCGGTACGCGTCGGCCATCACTGCGCCGCGCCGGTCTGTCGTCGCTACGGCGTGCCGGCCACCGCCCGGGCGTCGTCCTACCTGTACAACACCGCCGCCGAGATCGACGCCCTGCTCGAGGGACTCGTGACGGTGCAGCGGTTCTGGGGGGCGGCATGAGCGACTCCCTGTACCAGGAGATCATCCTGGATCACTACAAGAACCCCAAGAACAAGGGCCTTCGTGCCCCGTTCGACGCCGAGGTGCACCACGTCAACCCCACCTGCGGGGACGAGGTCACGCTGCGCGTGAAGGTCGTCGACGGCGTCGTGCAGGACGTCTCCTACGACGGCCAGGGCTGCTCGATCAGCCAGGCGAGCACGTCGGTCATGACCGAGCTCGTGCTCGGCAAGCCGGTCGCCGAGGCGCTGACGACGGCCGACGCGTTCCTCCAGCTCATGCAGAGCCGCGGCACGATGGAGCCGGACGAGGACGTGCTCGAGGACGGCGTCGCCTTCGCCGGGGTATCGAAGTACCCGGCGCGCGTGAAGTGCGCGCTGCTGGGCTGGATGGCCTGGAAGGACGCCACCGCGCAGGCCACAGCGCAGCAGCAGCAGCAGACCTGACCGACGCCGTGATGCCTGCCGCCACCAACCGTAAGACCGCCGACCACCCGCACGACCGACGCCCCGGAGGCCTCGCATGACCGACACCGACCTCAGCGCGACCAGCACCGTCACGACCGCACCGGAGTCCGACGTCATGGACACCGGTACCGATCCGGCCGCCGTGGCGTCCGCACCCGTGCTGTCGACCCCGACGGCGGCGGACACCCCGAAGCAACGGGCCAGCGAGGACGACATCACCGAGGCGATGAAGGACGTCGTCGACCCCGAGCTGGGCATCAACGTCGTCGACCTCGGGCTGCTCTACGGCAACCAGGTGCACGAGGACAACACCGTCACGCTGGACATGACCCTGACGAGCGCTGCGTGCCCGCTGACCGACGTCATCGAGGACCAGACCCGGGCGGCGCTGGCGCCGCTGGTCGACGACGTCCGCATCAACTGGGTCTGGATGCCGCCGTGGGGCCCGGACAAGATCACCGACGACGGGCGCGACCAGCTGCGGGCGCTCGGCTTCAACGTCTGACCGGTCGACCCGTCGAGCGCAGCCACCTCCCGCGCAGAGTGATCTGGGCCACGACGGGCAGGAGCGCTGCGTGACCACCGAGGCGACGCTCGTCCTGGGTCCGGTGCTGCGGTACGCAGACCGGACCACCGCGTGCGTGTGGGTGGAGACCTCGGCGCCGGCCGAGGTCGGGGTGCTGGACCGCACGACCCAGACCTTCGAGATCGACGGCCACCACTTCGGCTACCTGGTGGTCGACGGGCTGCCGCCAGGCTTCGACGAGCCGTACTCCGTCACGCTCGACGGATCGACGGCGTGGCCGCTGCCCGCAGACCCCCGCCCCGCACCTCGGCTGCGCACGCTGCGCGAGGACGACACCTTGGACGTCGTGTTCGGCTCGTGCCGCACCGACCGTCCGCACGTACTGCCCTACACGCTCACCCCGGACCAGCACGAGGACGGCGTCGGCGTCGACGCGCTGCACGCGCTGTCGCTCGCGCTGCAGGCCGGGACGCGCAACCTGCCGGACCTGCTGCTGCACCTGGGCGACCAGGTCTACGCCGACGAGGGGCTCTCGCCGCGGGTGCGCGAACGGCAGATCGAGCGCCGCGGCGCCGACAGCGAGCCGGTGCAGGAGATCGCCGACTTCGAGGAGTACACCTGGCTCTACCACGACTCCTGGTCCGACGACGAGGTGCGCTGGCTGCTGTCGACCGTCCCGTCGGCGATGATCTTCGACGACCACGACGTCCGCGACGACTGGAACACCTCGGCGGCGTGGCGCGAGCAGATGCGGCAGGTGCCGTGGTGGCCGGCGCGGATCGTCGGGGCCTACATGTCCTACTGGGTGTACCAGCACCTGGGCAACCTGTCGCCGGAGCGGGTCGCCCAGGAGGGCGTGCTCCGCGCAGTCTGTCGCGACGGCAGCAATGCCCTGCGCCAGTACGCCAAGACCGCCGACGACGAGGTCGACGGCGGCACCCTCATCCGCTGGAGCTACGTGCGCGACCTGGGCCCGGCGACCCTGGTGGTGGTCGACACCCGCTCCGGACGCGTGCTGGACGAGCGCGACCGCAAGATGGTCAGCGACGACGAGTGGGCGCTGATCGAGGACGCGCTGTGCGGCGGGGTCGACCACCTGCTGGTCGCCAGCAGCCTGCCGGTGGTGCTGGAGCGGTCGCTGCACGACCTCGAGCGCTGGGACGCAGCGCTGACTTCCGGCGCCTGGGGCGAGCGCGTCACCGGGTTCGGCGAGAAGGTCCGGCAGGCCGTCGACCTGGAGCACTGGGCGGCCTTCCCGGACTCCTTCACCCGGCTCGTCGGGCGGCTGGGCGAGGTCGGACGGGGGCGGTTCGGCACGGCGCCGGCGACGGTGCTGATGCTGTCTGGCGATGTCCACCACTCCTACGTCGCCCCGGTCGACTACCCCGAGCCGGTCCAGAGCCGGGTGCTGCAGATCGTCAGCTCACCGCTGCGCAACGCCGTGCCGCGCAGCGTGCAGCGGGGCTTCGCCTTCGCCGGCTCCGCGCCGGCTCGCGCCCTGGGCCGGCTGCTGGCCCGCAGCGTGGGGATCGGACGCCCCGAGGTCGACTGGCAGCTGTCGCACGGCCCGTTCCAGGGCAACGGCCTCGGGCTGCTGCAGCTGCGCGGTCGCGCCGCCGAGCTCACCCTGCTGCACGCGCGGCTGGACGGCGACCGGGCCGTGCTCGAGGCGCGACTGGAGCTTCGCCTGGATGGTCAGTCCCAGAGCAGCCGGACGCCCTAGGCCCGCAGCGCTGCGTCCTGGCGGACGAGGATCTGCAGGGCGTCCGTCAGCCCGTCAGACCGTCGGGACGGAGAAGGTGTCGCAGTCGCCCGGACGTCCGTTCTTCAGCCCGGCGCGGAACCACTTCTGCCGGTTGGCGGCCGAACCGTGCGTCCACGACTCCGGGTCGACCCGGCCGCTGCTCTTCTCCTGGATGCGGTCGTCGCCGACTGCGGCGGCGGCCGACAGGCCCTCGTCGATGTCGGTGTCGTCGAAGGTGAGGAAACCGTCTCGGGCGGCGTTCGCCGCCCAGACGCCGGCGTAGCAGTCGGCCTGCAGCTCCAGGCGCACCGAGCCGGAGTTCGGGCCCTCCTGGGCGCCCGAGCGCTGCACCTTCGCACTGGTACCGGTCAGGTTCTGGATGTGGTGGCCGTACTCGTGCGCCAGGACGTAGGCCTGCGCGAAGTCGCCGCCCTGCGCGCCGTAGGTGGTGCGCAGCTCGTCGAAGAAGCCCAGGTCGATGTAGACGCCCTCGTCCGGCGGACAGTAGAACGGCCCGACGGCGGACGTGGCGTTGCCGCACCCGGTGCTCGTCTGGCCGGTGAACAGCTCGGTGCTCGCCGGCGTGTAGTCCTGCAGGGCGCCCTGCCAGTAGCTCTGGATGCTGTTGACGATGCCCACGATCCGGCAGTCCTCGTCGCGGTCGGCGTCGGCGCCGGTCCGGCAGCGCGAGGCCAGGTCGGAGGTGCTGACGGCCGCGCCGCCGTCGCGGTAGGTGCCGACGCTGTCGGTGCCGCCACCGGTCAGGTCGCCCGGGTTGATGCCGAGCAGCGCCGCGATGATCAGCCCCACGATGCCGAGGCCGCCGCCGCCGAGCGCGACCCCGCGGCCACCGCCGCCGCGCCGGCCCCGCTGGTCGCTGACCTGGGAGGTGTCCAGGCGCGCGTTGTCGTCGAAGTCCATGCCGCAGGGTCTCACCCGGGAGACGCCCGGCCACACCCGCTGGGCACCTCGTCGTGGCCCGGCTCGGCCCGACGGCAGGACCCGTATCCTGAGGCCGTGCCTTCGACGACGGACTGAGCCTCAGGACGACCAAGCCGCGGCGAGCTGCCGCCCGTCCCGTCGATCCCCGTAGGAGCACCCCGTGATCACCGTCCAGGACGTCGAGCTGCGCGCCGGCGCGCGGCTGCTGCTGGACGGCGTCACCTTCCGGGTCCAGCCCGGTGACCGGATCGGGCTGGTGGGCCGCAACGGCGCGGGCAAGACGACGCTGACCAAGACGCTGGCCAAGCAGACGCTGCCGGCGGGGGGCTCGATCACCCACAGCGCCCCCGTCGGCTACCTGCCGCAGGACCCCCGTACCGGCGACCTGGACGTGCTGGCGCGCGACCGGGTGCTGTCCGCGCGCGGCCTGGACGAGATCATGCGCAACCTGGAGAAGGTGCAGCTGCAGGTCGCCGAGCGGCCCGAGGACGCCGACGTGCTGGAGCGCTACGGCCGCCTGGAGGAGCGCTTCACCGCCCTCGGCGGGTACGCCGCCGAGGCCGAGGCCGCCCGCATCTGCAGCAACCTCGGGCTGCCGGAGCGCGCGCTGGAGCAGACGTTGGGCACGCTGTCCGGCGGACAGCGTCGTCGCATCGAGCTGGCCCGGATCCTGTTCTCCGACGCCAGCACCTTGCTGCTGGACGAGCCCACCAACCACCTGGACGCCGACAGCATCGTCTGGTTGCGCGGCTACCTGCAGAAGCACGCCGGCGGCCTGATCGTCATCAGCCACGACGTCGAGCTGCTCGAGGCCGTCGTGAACAAGGTCTTCCACCTCGACGCCAACCGGGCCGCGCTGGACCAGTACAACGTCGGCTGGAAGACCTACCTGGCGCAGCGCGAGACCGACGAGAAGCGCCGCAAGCGCGAGCGGATGAACGCCGAGAAGCAGGCGGGCGTGCTCAACGCCCAGGCGGAGAAGATGCGGGCCAAGGCCACCAAGGCCAAGGCGGCGCAGGGCATGTTCAAGCGCGCCGAGAAGCTGCTGGCGGGCGTCGAGGGCGAGCGGGCCGTCGACCGCGTGGCCAAGCTGCGCTTCCCGGAGCCGGCCCCCTGCGGTCGGACGCCGCTCACCGCGCAGGGGCTGAGCAAGTCCTACGGTTCGCTCGAGATCTTCATGGACGTCGACCTGGCCATCGACCGAGGGGCGCGGGTCGTCGTGCTCGGGCTCAACGGCGCCGGCAAGACGACGCTGCTCCGGGTGCTGTCGGGCACCGAGCAGCCCGACACCGGCGAGGTGCTGCCCGGCCACGGGCTCCGGCTGGGCTACTACGCGCAGGAGCACGACACCCTGGACACCGACCGCACCGTGCTGGAGAACATGCGCTCCGCCAGCCCCGACCTCGCCGAGCCCGAGGCGCGCCGCGTGCTCGGGTCGTTCCTGTTCAGCGGGGACGTCGTGCACCAGAGCGCCGGGACGCTGTCCGGCGGGGAGAAGACGCGGCTGGCGCTGGCCACCCTGGTCGTCTCCGGCGCCAACGTGCTGCTGCTGGACGAGCCGACCAACAACCTGGACCCCGCCAGCCGCGAAGAGGTGCTCGGCGCGCTCGCCACCTACAAGGGTGCGGTGGTGCTGGTCACCCACGACGAGGGCGCCGTGCTCGCGCTCCAGCCCGAGAAGGTGCTGCTGCTGCCCGACGGGGTCGAGGACCAGTGGAGCGACGACTTCGCCGACCTCGTCGCGCTGGCCTGACGCAGGGGTCGTGCCGGGCCCCGCACATGGGCGCCGTCGGAGGGACATTGCTCCGGACGTTCGAGGTTGTGTGAGGACGGCTTGGGCAAGGGCAGACCGACCCTGAACGACCGGGACCTCATCGAAGGAGAAGTCAGCCGTGCCAGACCTGAAGAAGGGCAGTCGAGTAACCGGTGATGCTCGCGACACCCTGGCGGACTCGCTGAAGTCCAGGTACGAGGCAGGAGAGAGCATCCGCCTGCTGGCCGAGTCCTCCGGCCGCTCCTACGGCTTCGTCCACCGGATGCTCAACGAGTCGGGCGCCTCGATGCGCGGCCGAGGCGGAGCGACCCGGCGCAAGAGCGCCTGAGCACCCCTCCGCCCTGGCCGGCTCCGGACGGGAGTGCGACGCTCGACGGCAGCACGTCCGCCGCCACCCCGTCTGAGCACGCGACCCGCAGGAGCACTCCATGGATCTGAGTCTCACGTCCGACCAGGACGCCGTCCGCAAGGCCGTCCGCGAGTGGGTCGACGACGTCGTCGCTCCGCCGTCGCTCGCCAACGACCGGGAGGAGCGTTTCCCGCAGGAGGCGCTCGACGGCCTGCGCGAGACCGGCTTCATCGGCCTGTCCATCCCGGAGGAGTTCGGGGGCGGCGGCGGCGACCCGATGTCCTACGTGCTGTTCATCGAAGAGCTCGGCCGGGGTGACGCCAACGTCCGGTCGATCGTCAGCGTGCACCTGGGGCTGGTGGCCGGTTCCATCGACCGTTGGGGCACGCAGGAGCAGAAGGAGCAGTGGCTGCCGAAGATGGCCACCGGTGAGGTGCTCGGCTGCTTCGGGCTCACCGAGCCCGACTACGGCAGCAACCCCGCCGACCTGCAGGCCACCGCGGTCAAGCAGGCCGATGGCGGCTACGTGCTGAACGGCAACAAGATCTTCATCACGAACGGCACGATCGCCGGCGTCACCCTGTTCATGGCGCGGACCGGAGGCGAGGGTGCGCGCGGGGTCAGCGCGTTCCTCGTCCCCAACGACACGCCCGGCTTCGAGGCCAAGGCGATCCACGGCAAGCTCGGGCTCCGGTCGTGCGACACCGCCGAGCTCGTCCTGCGCGACGTCAAGGTCGGCCCCGAGGCCCTGCTCGGCGGCGAGGAGGGCAAGGGCATCCGGGTGGCGCTCACCGCGCTGAACGACGGACGCATGTCGCTCGGCGCGTCGTGCACCGGCCTGGGCCAGGCGGCGCTGGACACGATGGTCGCCTACACCAAGGAGCGGGTGCAGTTCGGCAAGGCCGTCGCCGCGCACCAGCTGGTGCAGGCGCTCATCGCCGACACCGCCGTCGAGGTCGACTGCGCCCGCCTGCTGACCTGGCGCGTCGCAGACCTGAAGACCCGCGGCGAGGACTACTCGCTGGCCGCGTCCAAGGCGAAGTACTACGCCAGCGAGATGTCGGTGCGGGCCGCGAACGCCTGCGTGCAGGCGCACGGCGGCTACGGCTACATCGACGAGTACGCCGCCGGGAAGTACCTGCGCGACGCCCGCGTTACCACCCTGTACGAGGGCACCTCGCAGATCCAGCAGCTGATCATCGGCCGCGCGCTGACGGGGCTGTCCGCCTTCTAGCCGATCCCGCACGCGGGCCGTCCCTGGAAGGCAGGGGCGGCCCGCGTGCGTGCGGGGGCCCTGAGTGCGCGGGTGGGCACGGTGGGCACGGTGCCCGGCGCGTGAGGAACAGGGGGCCGTACATGCAGGACATGGCCCAGTTCTCGATGATGCGGTCCTTCCGCCGCGACCCGTCGGTGGGCGAGACCAAGCTCGCCAAGGGAACGGTGCGTCGCATCGCCCGGTTCGCCGCGCCCTATCGCCGCGACCTGACGATCTTCCTGGTGCTCATCGTCATCGCGGCCTTCGTCGCGGTCGCCAACCCGCTGATCTTCAAGCAGATCATCGACGACGGCATCGGTACCAACCCGCCCGAGACGGGCGACCGCGGGCTGGTGCTGGCGCTGGCCGGGCTGGTCGCCGGGCTGGCGCTGGTCGACGCCGTGCTGCAGCTGTGGTCGCGCTGGTGCTCCACCCGCATCGGCGAGGGCCTGATCTACGACATGCGCTCGCAGGTGTACACCCACATCTCGCAGATGCCGATCGCCTTCTTCACCCGCACCCAGACCGGCGCCCTGATCAGCCGGCTGAACAACGACGTCCTGGGGGCCCAGTCCGCGTTCACCGGCACGCTGTCGGGCGTGGTCAGCAACGTCATCGGCGTCGTGCTGACCCTCGCGGCGATGCTGCTGCTGTCGTGGCAGATCACGCTGCTGTCGCTGGTCCTGCTGCCGGTGTTCGTCATCCCGGCCAAGCTGATCGGCAGCAAGCTGCAGGCGCTCACGCGCGAGTCCTACGGGCTGAACGCGCAGATGACCAACTCGATGACCGAGCGCTTCAACGTCTCCGGGGCACTGCTCGTCAAGCTGTTCGGCCGTCCGGAGAACGAGGAGGCGGCCTTTCGCGACAAGGCCGGACGCGTCCGTGACATCGGCGTCACCAGCGCCATGTACGGCCGGGTCTTCTTCGTCTCGCTGACCACCGTGGCGGCGCTGGCCACCGCGATGGTCTACGGGGTCGGCGGCACGCTGGCCGCCTCGGGCTCGCTGCAGGTGGGCACCGTCGTCGCCCTGGCGGCCTACCTGACGCGGCTCTACGGCCCGCTCACCGCGCTGTCCAACGTCCGGGTCGACGTGATGACCGCCCTGGTCAGCTTCGAGCGCGTCTTCGAGGTGCTCGACCTGGAGCCGATGATCACCGAGAAGCCCGACGCCGTGGTGCTGGCGTCCGGGGCGACCTCGCTGGAGCTGGACGACGTCGTCTTCTCCTACCCGACGGCTGCGCAGGTGTCGCTGGCCTCGCTGGAGTCGGTGGCGGTGCTGGACAACGCGCCGTCGCAGGTGGTGCTGCGCGGGGTGTCCTTCCGCGCGGAGGCCGGCCAGCTCGTGGCGTTGGTCGGCCCGTCCGGTGCCGGCAAGACGACCATCAGCCAGCTCGTCACGCGCATGTACGACGTCGGCGCCGGCGCGGTCCGCATCGGCGGGCACGACGTGCGCGACGTGACGCTGCAGTCGCTGCGCGACGCCGTCGGCGTGGTCACCCAGGACGCGCACATGTTCCACGACTCGATCCGCGCCAACCTGCTCTACGCCGCGCCCGCGGCCACCGAGGACGAGCTGTGGGCGGCGCTGACCGCGGCGCAGGTCTCGGGACTGGTGCGCAGCCTGCCGGACGGGCTCGACACCCTCGTCGGCGACCGCGGCTACCGGCTGTCCGGAGGAGAGAAGCAGCGGATGGCGATCGCACGGCTGCTGCTCAAGGCGCCGGGGATCGTCGTGCTCGACGAAGCGACCGCCCACCTGGACAGCGAGTCCGAGGCCGCCGTGCAGCGCGCCCTGTCGACCGCGCTGGTCGGCCGGACGTCCTTGGTCATCGCGCACCGGCTCTCCACCGTCCGCGAGGCCGACCAGATCCTGGTGGTCGAGGACGGCCGGGTGGTCGAGCACGGCCGGCACGAGGAGCTGCTGCAGCGCGGCGGGCTCTACACCGAGCTGTACCGCACCCAGTTCGCGCGCCAGGAGGACGAGCCCGCAGCCGTCGTCGACTGAGATCCGGCCTGCCGCCGCGCGACGACGGTCCGGCTGTCCGGCCCGGGTTGATGAGAAATTCTCATGAAGGTGCGGTCGCCAGGCAGGAGGTGATCACGCCAGGGCGAAGAGAGGCGGCGACGACGCCCGCCTACCCAGGAGTTCTCATGCGCCGCTCCGTCCTCCAGGTCCTCACCGTTCTCGGTGCCGCTGCGCTGACGCTGGCGGTGGCGGCGCCGGCCCAGGCCCACGAGGGGGAGGAGACCGGGCAGGTGCTGGTGGCGGTCGCCGAGACCGGCACGGCCGCGGGCGGGGTCACCCACGTCGCGAACCAGCAGTACGCGGCGACCGGCGCCGCGGCCCAGAGCGGTTCGGACGTCGAGTTCGTCTCGACCAACGGGCGCGACTACGCCGTGGCGGGCACCCTGCGCAACGGCATGCAGATCATCGACATCACGGTCCCGACGGCCCCTCGGCTGGCTGCGGTCTACGACTGCCCGATCAACCAGGGCGACGTGCAGGTCTTCCGCCGCGACGGCAAGATCTACGCCACCTACACCGCGGACTCCACCCTGGGCACCGCTGCCGTGCCGAGGACCGACTCGGCCTGCGCCAAGGACCTGGGGCTGGCGCGCACCTTCCTGGGGACCGTCATCGTCGACCTCACCGACCCGGAGTCGCCCAAGAGCGTCAGCGCGGTCGTCATCAGCACGGGCTCGCACAACATGACCGTGCACCCGGGCGGCAACTACCTCTACAACTCCAACTCCGAGCTCATCACCGACACCACGCCGACGATCGAGATCGTCAACATCACCGACATCGCGAACCCCGTTCGCGAGCCCGACTTCGCCTACCCGCTCAACCCCTCGAGCCTGGGTGCGAACAGCCACGACGTGTCCTTCAACGCCACCGGCACCCGGGGGTACTCGGCCTCGCTCAGCTCCACGCTGATCCTGAACACCGAGAACCCGGCCCGTCCGGTGCTGATCACCCAGATCGAGAACCCTCGCATCAACGTCGAGCACGACGTCAAGCCGCTGCGGCTGGCCCGGCCCGACGGTTCGGCTCGCGACCTGCTGCTCGTCGGAGACGAGATCGCCGGCGCATCGGGCAACGGGGCGTGCCCCGGCGGCGGCATCACGGTCTTCGACATCACCGGTGCGCTCGAGCGGACGCCCAAGGACCTGGGCACCTGGTTCATCGACGACACCTCCGGCGCACGCGACACCGGCAACGGTGCCGGGGCGGGCGGGTCGACCCGTTGCACCGCGCACGTCTTCCAGCTCTATCCCGCGCAGGGGCTGCTCACCATCGCCTGGTACCAGCGCGGGGTCCGGGTGCTCGACATCTCCGGTCTGGCGACCTACGACAGCCCGGTCCCGGTGCCGGCCGCGCTCGGCTCGGGGATCGGGATCACCGAGCTGGGGTCGATGTTCTTCCCGGACTCAGACACCTGGTCCTTCAAGACCAACCGCATCAACACCGACGGCAGCTTCTTCGGCTTCGCCAACGACGTCAGCCGCGGCTTCGACGTCTACCGCTTCCCGGGCTTCACGGGCGGCAAGACCGTGCCCGCCTTCGCGGTCGAGGGTGCTGACCCCGGCCCGGCACCGGTCGTCCCGGAGGTGCCGGTCACCGTGCTGCTGCCGCTGAGCGCACTGCTGCTGCTCGGCGCGGTCGTCGCGGTGCGGCGTCGCCGGCTCGTCACCGGGTAGGCCGTGAGCATGACCGTGGCAGGCGTGGACGTCGGGGGCACCAACATCACCGTCGGGGCGGTCGACGGCGGTGACGAGGTGACGCAGCGCGACAAGCGCGACACCCCGCAGCAGGCCGCCGAGGCGCTCGAGCTCATCGTCGAGATGGTCCGGGGCCTCGGGGAGGTGCGCGCCGTCGGCGTGGGCATCCCCGGCCTGGTCGACGGCAACCGGGTGCTCACCACGCCGAACCTGCAGGGGTGGGACGACGAGTTCGATCTCGTCGCGCAGCTGTCCGACGCCCTCGACGGCACGCCGGTGTACCTGGGCAACGACGCCGACGTCGGGCTGCTGGGGGAGTGGACGGCCGGCGCGGCCCAGGGGGCCGACGACGTGCTCGGCATCTGGCTGGGGACCGGTGTCGGCGGCTCGCTGATCCTCGGCGGGCGGCCCTACCGGGGTGCGACGGGCCTGGCGGGCGAGTTCGGGCACCTGGTGGTCCAGCCGCACGGCGCGATGTGCGGCTGCGGGCGGCGCGGCTGCGTCGAGGCCTACATGGGGCGCCGGATGATGGGGGTGGCGGCGCAGGCCGGGCAGGACGCCGGCCGCGAGACCGCCCTGTTCGAGATCATGAAGGCCAAGGGCAAGAGCGCCCCCACCTCCAGCGTCTGGCGGGACGCCGTCAAGGCCGACGACGCGGTGGCGAGCGCGCTGCTGCAGACGGGCGTCGAGATGCTCGGCGTCGCCGTCGGATCGGCCCTGAACCTGCTCGACGTCGACGTCGTGGTGTTCGGCGGCGGGATGGTCGGCAAGCTGGGCGAGGACCTCGTGGAGCGGGTGCGCACCGAGGCCGACCGCTGGACGCTGCACGCGCGCGCGGACCGCCGGTTCGTCGTCAGCGCGCTGGCCGACGACGCCGGGATCGTGGGCGCCGCCGTGCTGGCGCGCTCGTCGCTGCTGGCGGGGTAGGCCGACCTCAGCGCCGCGGCGCCGGCCGCCTGGCCGCCGTCGCGGTCGCCGGGTCCAGCGGCCAGGCGTGCCGGGGATAGCGCCCGCGCAGCTCTGCGCGCACGCCTGGATAGCCGGACGTCCAGAACGAGGTCAGGTCCGAGGTGACGGCCACGACCCGGTGCGCCGGCGACAGCAGGTGCAGCCGCAGCGCTCGACCAGCCACCTGCGGCACCTGCGTCCAGCCGAACACCTCCTGCACGCGCACCGGCAGGGTCGGCGCCTGCGCGTCGCTGTAGTCGACGCGCACCCGGGACGTGCTCGGCACCTCGATCTGCTCGGGCGCGACGTCGTCGAGCTCCGCGGCGAGCTGCCACGGCAGCCGGGTGCGCAGCGCAGCGGTGAGGTCCAGGCGCTGCAGCCCGGCCCGGTCGCGAGCGCCCGAGAGGTCCAGGCCGGCCAGCAGGGCCTCGTCGGAGACGTCCGGCCAGGGGTCGCCGAGCCCGCGGTGACAGGCCGCGAGGCGCTGGCGCAGGGCGGTGGCGCCGGACGTCCAGCGCAGCAGCCCGACCCCCTCGGCCCGCAGCCCCTGCGCGAGCGCGGCGGCCACCTGGGCCGGGTCGGGGTCGGGCAGCGGCCGCTCGCGCAGCACGAGGGCTCCCACCCGTTCGACCCGTCGGGCGCGGACGTCCCCGTCGGCCCAGCGGACCTCGGGCCCGTCGCGGTGCAGCGAGGCGGCGGCGTCCAGCGCGGTCGCCTCGTCGACCGCAGCGGCCAGCCGGATGCGGGCGTCGGCGCGTCCCGGCTGCCGGTCGGCGACCGCGACGACGAGCCACCCGGCCCCGGCCAGCGGCGAACCGGCGGCAAGCTCCGCGCCCGTCCCGCCGGCCATCAGGTACTCGCGACCGCCCGGTCGTCGTCGCCGGGCCACCCGCTCGGGGAAGGCGAGACCGGCGACCAGCCCCGCCGCGAGGTCGCCGGGCAGCGACAGCACCGGCGCTGCCGTGGACGACGTCGCCGCGGTGGACCCGGCTGCGGCGCGTGCCAGCCGCCGGGTCTCGTCCCGCCACCGCTGCGAGGCGCCGCGGTCGCGGCCGGTCCGCAGGTTCCGTAGCACCTGTGCGAGGTCGTCCTGCCGCCCGGCCAGGCTGTCGTCGGCGAGCACCGCGACCACCTCTGCGGCACGCTCGGCGCCGAGGAGCGCCGCCCCGTCCAGCAGGGCGCGGGCCCAGCGCGGGTGCAGGCCGACGTCGCCGAGCGCGCGGCCGCGCGGGGTCACGGCGCCTGCGGCGTCGACGGCGCCGAGCGCGTGCAGCACCTGGTCCGCGGCCAGCGCCGCGCCGCTCGGCAACGGGTCCAGCAGGGTCAGGCCCTGCCCGCCCGGGTTGCCCCAGCAGGCCAGGGCGAGCGCGAAGGCGGTGAGGTCGGCGGTGGCCACCTCGGGCTCGGCGTGCGCCGGCAGCCGCTCGTGGTCGGCGGCCGACCAGCAGCGGTAGACCCGGCCGGGGCCCTCCCGACCGGCCCGACCGGCCCGCTGGTGCGCGGCCGCGCGCGAGACCGGCACCGTCACCAGGGTGCCCAGGCCGCGGGCGAGGTCCGTCCGAGGCACGCGCGCCAGCCCGGCATCGATCACCACCCGGACCCCGGGCACCGTCAGGCTGCTCTCCGCCACCGACGTCGCGAGGACGATCCGTCGCCCCGGGCCGGCGGTCAGCGCAGCGTCCTGCCGAGCAGCGGGCAGGCGGCCGTGCAGCGGCACGACCGGCAAATCCCGCAGCCGGCCGGCCACGGCGTCGATCTCGCCGGCGCCCGGCAGGAACACCAACAGGTCGGCCACGTTCTCGGTGTACGCCTGACGGACGACGAGGGCGACATGGTCGAGCAGCGCGGGATCGACCCGCAGGCCGAACGACGGAGCGACGGGAGCCGCCGGCGGGCACCAGCGCCGCTCCACCGGGTGCAGCGCCCCGCCGGAGGCGACGACGGGCGCGTCGTCGAGGGCCACCGACAGCCGCTCGGCCTGTGCGGTCGCCGACATCGCCAGCAGCAGCAGGTCCGGCCGCAGCACGGCCCGCACGTCGAGCCCGAACGCCAGGGCCAGATCGGTGTCGAGCTGCCGCTCGTGGCACTCGTCGAGCACGATCGCGCCGACGCCCGGCAGCTCGGCGTCGCGCTGCAGCCGCCGTACCAGCACCCCGGTGGTGCACACCTCGATGCGGTTGCGCGGGCCGACGGTGCTCTCGCCACGCACCGTGTGCCCGACGAGGCCGCCGGCCGACTCACCGAGCAGCGTCGACATCCGCCGGGCGGCGGCCCGGGCCGCCACGCGGCGGGGTTCGGCGACCAGCACCCGGCCGGGCACGGCGTCGGCGAGCGCGAGCGGCACCAGCGTCGTCTTGCCGGTGCCGGGCGGGGCGACGAGCACGGCCGTGCCGTGCGCGGTGAGGCTCGCCAGCAGCTCGTCCAGCACCTCCCGGACCGGCAGGTCGGCGCCGGGAGACCCGACCGGCGGCAGCAGCACCCGGCCAGTGTCGCGGTCGTCCCGTCCGGGCCGGGTCAGCAGTCGCCGTGGCTCCAGCGCAGGACGGCGGGGTCGCCCGGCCGCAGCTGCGCGGCCCGGTCCAGCGAGGGGGCGTCCAGCACCCCGATGACCGGATAGCCGCCGGTGACGGGGGCATCGGCCAGGAACAGCACCGGCTGACCGTCCGGCGGCAGCTGCACGGCGCCGGGCAGCAGCCCTTCCGGCGGCAGCTCGTCCTCGCGCCGGGGGAGCGCGACGCCGAGCAGGCGCACGCCGACCCGGTCGCTGTCGGGCCCGACCATCCAGCCGGCGGGGCGCAGGGGCCCGGTCAGCCAGTCACGGCGGGGTCCTGGCAGCAGCCGCAGCAGGGCCGGCCCGAGCGGGGGGACCGGCGCCTGCGCGAGGTCCGGGAGCGGCGACCGGGTCCGACCGACAGCGAGGACGTCACCGGCGACCAGCGGCGCCGGACCCAGCCCTGCGAGGGTGTCCCGTGAGCGCGAGCCGAGCACAGGCGCCACGTCGAGTCCGCCCCGCACCCCCAGGTAGGTGCGCAGACCGACCGCCGGCGCGCCGAGCCGCAGCACCTGACCCACCGTGAGGCGCAGCGCCGCCGCCTGACCGACGGGACGACCGTCGACCTCCGCGGGTGCGGGTGCGCCGGTCAGGCACACGGTCACGGCCGCCTCGGCCCGCACCTGCAGGCCACCGAGCAGCACCTCCAGACCCGCGCACCCGGCGGCGTTGCCGAGCAGCCGGTTGGCCAACGCCAGGGCGCCGCGGTCGGCGGCGCCGGAGCGACCCAGGCCGAGCCAGGCCCGTCCCGGACGGCCGGCGTCCTGCACGAGCGTCAGCGGCCCGGGGGCGACGACGGTCAGGCTCACCGTGGCACGAAGCGCACGCGCGTGCCCGGCGACAGCAGCGCCGGGTCCGGCCGGGTCGCGTCGAACAGGGTCGCGTCGGTGCGACCGAGCAGGTGCCAGCCGCCGGGGGAGGCGCCGGGGTAGACGGCCGTCCACGTGTCGGCGACCGCCACCGAGCCCGCCGGCACCCGCGGCCGCGGGCTCGGGCGGCGGGGCAGGTGCAGCCGCGGGTCCAGCCCGGCCAGATAGCCGAATCCTGGGGCGAAGCCGGTGAAGGCGACGACGTACGCCCCGGCGGCGTGCCGGCGCACGACCTGCTCGACGGTCAGCCCGGTGCGCGTGGCGACGTCGGCGAGGTCGGGGCCGTCGTAGTCGACCGCCAGCTCGACCAGCGGTCCGGCGTCGGCGGCCACCGGCGCGGGCGTCAGCGCCAGCAGCGCCGCGCGCACCCGGGCGAGGTCGCTCGGGTGCGTGGCCACGAGCAGGGTCCGCGCTGCCGGGACGAGGTCGACCACTCCCGGCAGCGCGCGAGCGGCGGCGTGCCACGCCCGCACCGCGTCCAGCCCGTCGAGCTCGAGCAGGACGGCGGCGTCGCCGTAGGGCAGCACCCGCATCACCCGCCGCCCGCCTGCAGGCGCACCCCCGCAGCCCTCAGGGCGGCGCGGACCGCACCTGCGCTGGCGGCGGCGCCGGGGCTGTCGCCGTGCAGGCACAGCGACGCGGCCGTGATCGTCAGCAGGGTGCCGTCGACGGCGACGACCTCGTGCGCGACGGCCAGCCGCACCGCCCGGTGCGCGATCTCGGCCGGGTCCACCAGCAGGGCTCCGGTGGTGCCGCGGGCGGCCAGCGTCCCGTCCGGCAGGTAGCCGCGGTCGGGGAACGCCTCGTGCTCCGTCGCGAGGCCGGCCTCTCCGGCCAGCACGAGCAGGCGTGAGGCCGGCAGCCCGAGCACCGGCAGGGCGCGGTCGTAGGCGCGTACGGCCGCCACCACCGCGGCCGCCTGTCGCTCGTGCCGGACGACCGCGTGGTAGAGCGCACCGTGGGGTTTGACGTACGCCACCCTCGTCCCGGCCACCCGTGCGGCGGCGTCCAGCGCGCCGATCTGCACGACGACGTCGTCGGCCAGCTCGCTCGGGTCGATGTCCAGGAACCGCCGTCCGAAGCCGGCCAGGTCGCGGTAGCCGACCTGCGCGCCGACGCGCACCCCGTGCTGGACGGCGAGCTCGCAGCACCGCCGCATGGTGCTGCCGTCTCCGGCGTGCGCGCCGCACGCGACGTTGGCGCTCGTCACCAGCGGCAGCAGGCCCTCGTCGTCGCCGAGGGTCCACCGGCCGTAGGACTCGCCGACGTCGGCGTTGAGGTCGATGCTGGTACGCCCGGACGTCACAGCACCCGGCCGGCGCTGCTGTCGGACGGCCCGCCGAGACGGACGGGAGCAGCGGGGCTGGCGGCAGCAGCAGCGGCAGGGCTGTTCCGACGCACGGAGCCCGCTCCGTCGAACAGCTTGCCGGCCGGGCCCACGTCCATGCGCGCAAACTATCCCCGACCGGGCCGCCGCGGTCTGCCTGGTGCGCTCACTCGAGCGGAAGCGGTTCCAGCCCGGCCGGCGCGCTGTCCTCGGCGCGTCCGGCGACGGTGACGCCCAGGCTCGCGGTGCTGACGAGCAGCAGCGCCACCACCTCCCGGCCGCTCAGGGCCTGGCCGAGCACGACCAGCCCCGCGACCGCGGCGGCCGCCGGCTCCAGGCTCATCAGCACCCCGAAGACGCGGGTCGGCAGCCGGCGCAGAGCCGTGAGCTCCAGGCCGTAGGGCAGGACCGAGGACAGCAGCGCCACCGCCCCGGCCCCGACCAGCAGCCCCGGATGGTCCAGGACCGCCGCGGCACCCCCGACCCCGACCGGCAGCACCAGCACCGCGGCGACCGCGAGCGCCACCGCCAGGCCGTCCAGCCCGGCCACGGCCTGACCCAGGCGGGCGCTGGCCAGGATGTAGCCCGCCCAGAACAGGCCCGCGAGCAGCGCGAGCGCGAGCCCTGACAGCGGCGCGCTGCCGTTGCTGTCCGCGCCGAGCAGCACGACGCCCGAGGCCGCCAGCAGCGCCCACGTCAGGTCCAGGAACCGGCGCGTCTGCACCAGGGCGAGCAGCAGCGGGCCGAGGAACTCGACGGTCACGGCCACGCCGAGCGGCACGGTGCGCAGCGCGAGGTAGAAGACGAGGTTCATGCCGGCCATCGCCAGGCCGAGCAGCCCGGCCGCCACCCACGCCTGGCGCGACCACGTGCGCACGCGGGGCCGGACGACCACGAGCAGCAGGAGGGCGGCCAGCAGCAGCCGCAGCAGCGTCACGCCGGCGGCGCCGAGGTCGTCGAACAGGCCGCGGGCGACCGCGCTGCCGGTCTGCACGGTGGCGATCGCCCCCAGCACCAGCAGCGGCGCCGGCACAGCGTCCGAACGGGCAGGAGTCACGCCCGAACGCTAGCGGCGCTGCACCGGCGCTCGAGGTCCGGGAGCCTCGCGGGGTGGCCTCGGCACGGTGCGCCTCGACGCCCCGAGGACGGTGCTGTGAGCATCGGCGCACGACGGCGCGGCGCGGCGGGCGGGTGCGTGCACCGGTCGCGGCTAGCGTCACCTGCCGTGACGGCGATCCCCGGCGCGGCCGCGCCGTCCCCCTCGGCAGACCAGGCCGGCGGCCTGCTCGGTGCGTCGCCCCGACCGTCGGCGCCGATCGCACGTCCGCTCGCGGAGCTGTTGTCACGGCTGACGGGGCAGCTCGCGCGGCCGCTCGTGGACCGGTCGGCCGACGGCGTCAACGTCACCGGCTGCACGCACGACTCGCGAGCGGTCCGCCCCGGTGACCTGTACGCCGCCCTGCCCGGGGCCCGCACCCACGGCGCCGACTTCGCAGCGCAGGCGCAGGCGAACGGCGCCGTCGCGGTGCTCACGGACCCTGTGGGGGCGGCGACCCTCGCCGCCGGCAGCGGCACGGCGGACCTTCCCGCCGTCGTGACCCACGACCCCCGCGCGGTGCTGGGCCAGGTCGCGTCGTGGGTCCACGGCGACCCGGCCGCCGACCTGCTCATGCTCGGCGTCACCGGGACCAACGGCAAGACGACGACCGCCTTCCTGCTGGAGGCCGGGCTGCGCGCCGCAGGCCTGGCGACCGGCCTGCTCGGCACCGTCCTGACCCGCATCGGCGACGACGTCGTCCCGAGCGTGCGTACCACCCCGGAGGCCACCGACCTGCAGGCCCTGCTGGCCGTCATGCGCGAGCGTGGCACCGCCGCCGTCGCGATGGAGGTCAGCAGCCACGCTCTCACGCTCGGTCGGGTCGACGGCCTGCGCTTCGACGTCGCGGGCTTCACCAACCTCTCGCAGGACCACCTGGACTTCCATCCCGACATGGCCGCCTACGAAGCCGCGAAGGCCTCCCTGTTCACCTCCGCGCGGTCCCGCGCCGGGGTCGTCAACGTCGACGACGCCGCCGGTCGGCGGCTGCTGCGCAACGCCGACCTCCCGCTCGCGACCTACGGCGAGGACGCCTCGTGGCAGGCCCGCGAGGTCGACCTGCGCGCCGACGGCAGCAGCTTCCGCCTGGTCGGGCCGGGCGTCGACACCCGCGCGTCGGTGCGGCTGCCCGGCGACTTCAACGTCAGCAACGCCCTGGCCGCCCTGGCGATGCTGGCTGTCGCCGGGATCGACCTGCAGGCGGCCGTACGTGGCGTCGCCGAGTGCCCAGGCGTGCCCGGCCGGATGGAGCGGATCGACGCCGGGCAGGATTTCCTGGCCGTCGTGGACTACGCCCACACGCCCGACGCCGTGACCCGCCTGCTGGCGGCGGTCCGCAGCATCACGCCCGGCAAGGTCATCGTGGTGCTCGGCTGCGGTGGCGACCGCGACCGCGGCAAGCGTCCGCAGATGGGGGCCGCCGCAGCCACCGCCGACCTCGCCGTCCTCACCAGCGACAACCCCCGCAGCGAGGACCCCGACGCCATCCTGGACGCGATGGCCGCCGCCGCCCCCGGCGCGCTGCGCGAGCCCGACCGCGCCGCCGCGATCGCGCTGGCCGTCGCAGCCGCCGGACCGCAGGACGCCGTCGTGGTCGCCGGCAAGGGGCACGAGTCCGGGCAGGAGTCGCAGGGGGTGGTCACCCCGTTCGACGACCGGGTCGTGCTCCGGGCCGCCCTCCGGTCCGCGCGATGATGCCGACGTCGCTCGGCGAGCTCGCCGGGTTGCTCGGCGCAGCCCTGCGCGGAGCTGACCTGCCGGTCACCGGGCAGGTTCAGGTCGACAGCCGACGGGTCCGGCCCGGCGACCTGTTCGTGGCGCTGCCCGGCGAGCAGAGCGACGGGCACGACCATCTCGGCGCCGCCCGCGAGGCTGGAGCCGTCGGCGCGCTGCTGACCCGCGACCTGGACCCGCTGCTGCCGGCCCTCACGGTGCCGGACCCGCTCACGGCCGTGCAGCACCTCGCCCGGGTGCTCTATGCCCGTGAGCCCGAGCCGCTGACGGTCGGTATCACCGGCAGCAGCGGCAAGACCTCGACCAAGGACCTGCTGGCCCAGGTGCTCAGCGACCTCGGCCCCACGCTGGCCCCGGAGGGCTCGTTCAACAACGAGCTCGGTCTGCCGCTGACGGCGCTCCGGCGCACCCCGCAGACCCGTTTCGCCGCCCTGGAGTACAGCGCCCGGGGCATCGGCCACATCGCCTTCCTCAGCTCGATCGTCGCCCCGCACGTCGCCGTCGTGCTGAACGTCGGCACGGCGCACCTGGGCGAGTTCGGCGGCCGCGACGGCATCGCGCAGGCCAAGGGCGAGCTGGTCGAGGCAGCGCGCACCGCCGTCGTCCTGAACGCCGACGACGCCTACGTCCGGGCGATGGCGCGTCGCACCGACCGTCCGGTGACGACCTTCGGGCTGCGTGCCGGCGCCGACGTCCGGGCCGACGGCCTGACCCTGGACGAGCAGGGGCGCGCGTCGTTCCGGCTGCTCACCCCGCACGGCGCCGCCGACGTCGCCCTGCAACTGCGCGGCGAGCACGCCGCGCTCAACGCGCTGGCTGCCGCGGCCGCTGCGCTGCACGTGACGACCGACGTCGACCGCATCGCGCGCCTGCTGAGCGCCGCGGTCCCCGTCAGCCGTTGGCGGATGGAGGTCTCCGAGCGCCCTGACGGCGTCACGATCATCAACGACGCCTACAACGCCAACCCCGAGTCGATGCGGGCCGCGCTGAAGACTCTCGCGGTCATGAGCAAGGGCAAGACGCGACGCACCGTGGCGGTCCTCGGGCACATGGCCGAGCTGGGCGACGACGCCCGCGAGGCTCACATGGACCTCGGGCGCTTCGTCGTGCGGCTCGACGTCGGCCAGCTCGTCGTCGTCGGCGAGCAGGCCGGCGGCATCCACGCCGGCGCGGTGCTGGAGGGCTCCTGGGGCTCGGAGTCGATCCACGTCGCCGACGTCGAGGAAGCCGTCGTCCTGCTGCGCCGCGAGCTCGCGCCGGGGGACGTCGTGCTGGTCAAGGCCTCCCGCAGCGCCCGCCTCGAGCGTGTCGCCGAGGCTCTGCTCCAGCAGCCCTAGGCCGCTGGGGAGGCGCTCACGCTGGGCTGGGCGCTGGTCCTCGGCTGGGCGCTGGTCGTGGGTTGCGCGCTCGCGCTGGGCGTCGTCCCGGCGGAGGGGCCGGCTGCCGCGGGGGAGGCGGTGCGGCCGCTGTCGGCCGACGGTGAAGCGGTGGCGACCGGGCTGCCGCCCTCGACCGAGGGGGAGGGGCTCGCCTGTGGCTTGCCCTTGGCGACCAGCTCGGTCCGCAGGACGGAGGCGAACTCCCCGGCGATCCGGTTGACCTCGGCGCGCACCGCCGCCAGGTCCAGGCCGGACGTGCGCAGCTGGTTGAGCTGCTTGCGCAGGTCGGCGATCTGCTTGCGACCGGCGCCGGTCAGGCGGACCTTGCCGTCGGTGGTCTGGACGTTCTGGTAGGCGTACGCCAGGGTCTGGCAGTTGGTGCACCCGCTGTTGATGGCCAGGGCGACGTTCTCTGGAGCGATCACCTCTGCGTCGCCGGTGATGACGACGCCCTCCAGGGCGATCGCGACGGTCTGGCAGTCCGTGCACGATGCGGCCGCGACGGCGACGTTGGTCGAGTCGACGACGTCGGCGCCGGTGAACACGACCTTCAGCCGGACGGCGTAGACGGTGCTGCCGTCCTTGGTGTTCACCGCCACGGCTGCGTTGTCGTCGCCACCGGACGTCGTCGAGCCCCCCGCAGGTGCGCTGGACGGGTCGGGACTGGCGGTGGCGCCCACCTCGGTCACCGGCCCGGTGCCGACGGCGTTCGCCACCAGCAGGCCGGTGCCGAGGAGCCCGGCGAGGGCGAAGGTGGTGATCGGCGCGAGCACGACGGGCCGTCGCAGCCAGGCCTGGCGCGAGGCGGAGAGTCGGGGCAGGTGCATGGTGTCCTCGGTTCAGTTGGCCGGTGAGGGCGCGGCGGTCGGAGCGGTGCTGGCAGACGTGGCGGAGGTCGTCGCCGGCGCGGGAGCGGGAGTGGCGTCGGGGCTGGCGTCGGGGCTGGGTCCGAAGGTGGGCGCCGTGCTGGGGGCGGCGCTCGGCCCTGCTGTCGGGTCCGTCGCCGTTCCCGGTGAGGCGCCCGCCCCGGGAGGCGGCGTCGGAGCCTCTGACGGGGAGCCGGACGGGGCCCCCGGGGACGGGCTCGTGCCGGGGACCGGCGCCGCAGCGGGTTCCTGCGTGCCGGGCGCGCTGCGGGTCGAGCCGCTCACTGCGGAGGTGCCGGCCGGGACGGCCTCGAGCGGCTGCTGGGCCTGTCGCGGCGAGCGCAGCAGCGGCGCCCCGTCGCCGAAGGCGCTGAGATCGCCGACCTGCTGCTGCACGGTGCCGGTCTCGCCCTGGCGGTAGGGGGTCACCCGGCTGTCGGGGTACCAGGCGACGCTGAGCAGCCCGAGCACGGCGGCGATCCCGACGAAGACGACCCCGCGCCGACCGACCGACCCGGCCGACCAGCGCCACGCCCCGGCGGTACCGCGACGGGCGAAGCGCAGCGCGGTGTAGGAGATGCCGATCGTCGGCAGCAGCAGCAGGACGAGCTGCACGGCGGCGAAGACGGCGGTGGCTCCGCCCTCGGTGGTGATCTGCCCGACGAACCGGGCGCCGGAGTCCCAGCTGGTGGCGACGATGCGCGGTGCGGACAGCAGGAAGTAGCCGAGGTTGAGGCCGAGGATCGGCACGAGGAAGAACACCCAGCCGGCCACGACCCGGCGCACCCAGGGCTTCAGCTCGGTGACCTCCGGCTCGCGGGTGCGGAAGGGGATCGCGGAACGCAGCACGGGCCCGATCCGGCGGAACAGGTCGGGCACCCCCACGAGGTCGCTCACGACGTAGTAGCCGTCCAGGCGCAGGAACGGCAGCATCTGCTGCAGCACCTGGATCTGGAGCAGGAAGCAGATCAGGACCAGCGGTTCGTAGCGGGTGAGGGCGTAGGTCAGGGCGGTGCCGATGACGATCATCGCGTTGACGTAGACGCCGCCGAGGTCGGTGCGCAGGCGACCGCGACGATCAAGCTGGTAGGCGTCGGTGACGTCGGTGTAGAACGCCGGCCAGATGACGTAGATGCCGGCCCCCATGCCACCGGGCTTGGCGCCTCCGTAGGCGCAGGCGGCGGCGTGGCCGAACTCGTGCAGGCCGGCCGACACGACGATGACGACGACCACCAGCAGGAACACCAACGGCTGCTCGACCGAGGAGCGCAGCCCCCCGCCGACCCCGTGCACGAAGAACAGCCAGACGTCGGTGGCCAGCAGGGCGGCGATCACGGCAAGCACCAGCGGCGGCCAGAACACCGGGCGGACCAGCCTGGTCAGACGCTGCACCGTCGCGGGGGACAGGACCTGCGAGCGCAGCTTGAGCCCGAGCAACGGGTCGGACTCCTGGACCTCCGGGCTGCTGCCGTCGGGCGCGGCCAGGATGCCGAGCTCCTGCAGCTTGCGCACGAGCGTGTCGACGTTGTCCGCGCTGACCGTCTTGCCGTAGGTGGCGGAGACCCGTTCGGCGACCTGGGCGCTGTCGCGCTGCCCGTCGCACTCGTCGGCGACGTGGTGCAGCAGGTCCGACAGCTGCACGAGCTGTCCGCCGGGTCGGCGCGCCAGGTACTGCGGCGTCTCGTAGCCCGAGCCGGCGTACTCGCCGAGCAGGCTCACACCGTCGGCCAGCTTCGGCGTGCGGGTCCGGCTCGCGCCACCGCTGCTGCTGCTGCGGGCATGGCGCCGCGACGGGCACCCGACCATCGGGCGGTCCTGCTGCACCGGACGTTCAGGTGCGACGGTCATGCGTTCTCCCCCGACGGTGACAGCACTCAGGGCCCGCCGGGACGGCGGACCCTGAGCGCGGCACGACTAGTTGGACTGATCGATGGTGGCGGTCTGCGTGGCGTCCGCCACCGCCACGGAGCCGTCCGAGAGCACGTTCAGCGCAGCGGCCACGTTGACGGGCGCTGCGACGTTGGCGTTCACGAGCGACATCTGCTCACGGTCGGGCAGCTGCTCGCCGGAAGCGGCGTCCAGCTCGGCGGCGGACAGACCTGCGTCGGTGTCAGGCATGAAGATCTCCTAGTTGCTCTGGACGATGGTGACGTCCTGGTCGGCGTTGGCGTACGCGACCGAGTTGTCGGACAGGACGTTGGCGGCGACGGCGGCGTTCACCGGGGCGGCGAGGTTGGCGCTGATGAGCGACATCTGCTCACGGTCGGGCAGCTGCTCGCCACCCTGCGCCTCGAGCTCGCTGTCGGACAGGCCGGGGGTGATCTCACTCATGTCGAACTCCCTGGGGGTTGAGGTGGGTCGAGCCGGTGGGACGAGCTAGTTGGACTGGTCGATGTCGGCGATCTGCGCCGCGTCGGCGTACGCGGTCGCACCGTCGGACAGCACGTTGGCGGCCACGGCGGCGTTCACCGGGACGGCGACGTTGGCGTTGACGAGCGACATCTGCTCGCGCTCGGGGAGCTGCTCGCCGGACGCGCTGTCGAGCTCTTCGGGGGAAAGACCGGGCTGGTCGCTCACGACTGCTCCTTCTGGGGGTGGGGATCGGGCTCGTTCCGGACGGACCGGCCCTGCCGGACATGGACGTGCTGCTGGGAAGACGCGTTGCCGCCGTTCGAGACGACGACGTTCACGTCGGCCACGATCGAGGCCCGGAGCCCGGGTTGATCGATCTCGGTACGGATGCGTCGATTCCGTCGTGTCTCGGGCACGGAGGCTGTGTGCCCGGTCCGATCAGACCCAATCCCCGGCATAAGGGTGAACGGCGACGACAGGTTCCCAGGGTCGGGGCCGGGCAAAGTCGGCGTCCCTGCGCGTCGCAGCGGCCACCGGCCGGTCGCAACGGGCAGACTCTGCGCCGTGACCAGGAGTGAGTGCGCGTGAGGTCGGTGCTCGTCGCCGCCCTGAGCGCCCTGGTGATCTCGCTGCTGTGCACCCCCGCAGTCGTGCGGCTGTTCCGGCGCCGTGGTTATGGCCAGGAGATCCGCGAGGACGGCCCGGCGAGCCACGCGACCAAGCGCGGCACCCCCACCATGGGCGGTGCGGTGATCGTCGGCGCGACGGTGATCGGCTACGCCGTCGCGCACCTGCTCGTGCTCAACCGGCCCGACCGCGGGCCGACGGCCAGCGGCCTGCTGGTGCTCGGGCTGATGGTCGGACTCGGGCTCGTCGGGTTCCTGGACGACTTCATCAAGATCCGCAAGCAGCGCTCGCTCGGGCTCAACGCCGCCAGCAAGTTCGTCGGCCAGCTGGTCGTGGGTGTCGCCTTCGCCGTCGGCGCCCTGCAGTTCCGCAACGCCGCCGGCCTCACCCCGGCCTCCAAGCACCTGTCGTTCATCCGCGACGACGTCGCGATCAGCCTCGGCGTGGTCGGGTTCGTGGTCTTCGCCTACCTGATCATCACCGCGACGTCCAACGCGGTGAACCTCACCGACGGGCTGGACGGGTTGGCCGCCGGCAGCTCGATCATGGTCTTCGCGGCCTACGTGGTGATCGGCTTCTGGCAGTTCCGCAACTCCTGCGTCCTGCAGCCCGAGCTGGCCCAGTGCTACAACGCCCGCGACCCGCTGGACGTCGCGCTGGTGGCGGCGTCGGCGATGGGGGCCTGCTTCGGCTTCCTGTGGTGGAACGCCTCCCCGGCCAAGATCTTCATGGGCGACACCGGCTCGCTGGCGATCGGCGGCGCCTTCGCCGGCATCGCGATCGTCACGCGTACCGAGCTGCTGCTGGTGGTGCTCGGCGGCCTGTTCGTCATCGAGACGATCTCGGTCATCCTGCAGGTGGGCGGCTTCAAGCTCACCAGGAAGCGCCTGTTCAACATGGCGCCGATCCATCACCACTTCGAGCTGGCCGGCTGGGTCGAGAACACGGTCATCGTGCGCTTCTGGATCATCGCCGGACTGGCGGTGTTCTTCGGCCTGGGCGTGTTCTACGCCGAGTACCTCTCGACCGGACCGCTGCTCTGAGTCGCTGGACGGGGGTCCCGGTCGTCGTCGCCGGCGCAGGCGTCAGTGGCGCCGCCGCCGCGCGGGCGCTGTCCGAGCTGGGCGCCCGCGTGACCGTGGTCGACGACAGCGCCGAGCGGTCCGAACCGCTGCGGGCGACCGGCGTCCGGGTCGTCGACGGCAGCGCGCCGGAGGTGCTCGACGGCGCCGGACTGGTCGTGACCTCGCCCGGCTGGCGTCCCGATGCGCCCTTGCTGGTGGCGGCAGCGGCCGCCGGCATCGAGGTCGTCGGCGAGGTCGAGCTGGCCTGGCGGATCGTCCACGCCGACCGTCCCGCTCCCGCGCCCTGGCTGGTGGTCACCGGCACGAACGGCAAGACGACCACCGTCCGGATGCTCGCCGCGATCCTGTCCGCAGCGGGCCGGTCGACGGTGGCCACCGGCAACGTCGGGCTGCCGCTGCTCGACGCGGTCCTGACCGGGCACGACGTGCTGGCCGTCGAGCTGTCCAGCTTCCAGCTGCACTGGAGCTCGTCCCTGCGCCCGCACACGGCGGTCGTGCTCAACGTCGCCCCTGACCACGTCGACTGGCACGGGACGTTCGACGCCTACGCGCACGCGAAGGCGCGGGTCTACGCCGCAGGTACGCACGCGGTGCACAACGTCGACGACGCGTGGTCCAGCCGGCTCGCGGCGGCCTGTCCGCAGCGCACCGGCTTCACCCTGGGCTCGCCCCGCGAGGGTGAGCTCGGGGTCGTCGAGGACCTGCTCGTCGACCGCGCGTTCACCGGCGCCGGCGACGTCGCGGGCGAGGCCACCCTGCTGGGCACGCTGGCGGACGTCACCGTGCCGGGCGCGCACAACGTCGCCAACGCGCTCGCCGCGGCGTCGCTGGCCCGCTCCTACGGTGTGCCGGCCGAGGCGGTGGCGACGGGCCTGCGGTCCTTCGCGCCCGACCCGCACCGCAACGCGCGGGTCGCCGCACCGGGCGACGTCGCGTTCGTCGACGACAGCAAGGCGACCAACCCGCACGCTGCGGCCGCGAGCCTGGCCGCGTACCCGTCCGTCGTCTGGATCGCCGGCGGGCTGCTCAAGGGCGCCGAGGTCGACGACCTGGTGCGCGACGCCGCAGCCCGGCTGCGCGCGGTCGTGCTGCTGGGCACCGACCGGCAGCCGTTCCTGGACGCGCTCGCGCGACACGCGGCCCACGTCCCCGTGCAGGAGGTGAGCCGGCTCGACACTGGCGCCATGTCCGAGGCCGTCACCCGCGCCCGGGCGCTCGCGCGCCCCGGCGACACCGTCCTGCTCGCCCCCGCCGCAGCGTCGATGGACTGCTTCCGCGACTACCGGCAGCGCGGCGAGCTGTTCGCCGCGGCCGTCGGCGGTGCGGCGTGAGCCTCACGACGCTGCTGGACCGGGCCGTCGGGGGTGGGTCGCGGGAGCCGGCCGCCGAGGCCAAGGTCCCGCTGCTGCAACGACCGCTGGCCTCCTATCACCTGCTGATGGCCAGCACGCTGCTGCTGCTGGCGCTGGGCATGGTGATGGTGTTCTCAGCCTCAGCCCTGCGGGCCTACGACGAGACGGGCTCGCTGTTCGCCATCGGTTTCAAGCAGGCCATCTACATCGGCCTGGGCCTGCCGGTCATGTACGGGGCGTCCCGGGTGCCGGTGTGGACCTATCGCCGGTTCGCCTATCCGGTGCTGGCCGTGGCGCTCGCGCTGCTGCTGCTGGTGCTGTTCATCGGTGACAAGCGCAAGGGCGCCACCAGCTGGATCCCGCTGCCCGGCGGCTTCAACCTGCAGCCGGCCGAGCTGGCGAAGTTCGCCCTGCTGCTGTGGGGGGCCGACCTGCTGGCCCGCAAGGCCCGGCTGCTGGGGGAGTACCGGCACCTGCTCGTCCCCCTGGTCCCGATGGCCGTGCTGGTGCTCGGGCTCGTGATGCTGCAGCCCGACTTCGGGACTGCCGTCATCATCGGCACGATCGTCATGGCGCTGCTGTGGGTGGTGGGCATGCCGATGCGACTGTTCGGCGGCCTCGCAGCGACGGCCGTGACCCTGGGAACCTTCTACGCCCTGTCCAGCCCGCACGCCCTGGCGCGGCTGACGTCCTTCCGCGACCCGTTCGCCGACGACCGCGACAGCGGGTTCCAGGCGGTGCAGGGGTTCTACGCGCTGTCCTCCGGCGGCTGGTTCGGGCTCGGGCTCGGCGCCAGCCGCGAGAAGTGGACCGGCGGCCTGCCGGAAGCCCACACCGACTACATCTTCGCGATCATCGGCGAGGAGCTGGGGCTGCTGGGCACGCTCACCGTGCTCGCGCTGTTCACCGTGCTGATCTACGCCGGCATCCGCATCGCGCAGCGCACGGACGACCTGTTCGTCCGGCTGGCCTCCACCGCCGTCACCGCCTGGCTGGCGGTCCAGGCGATCGTGAACATGGGAGCCGTCGTGGGGCTGCTGCCGATCACCGGGATCCCGCTGCCGCTGGTGTCCTTCGGCGGCTCCGCCATCCTCGTCACGCTCGGGTCGATCGGCATGCTGCTCTCGTTCGCCCGGCTGGAGCCCGGCGCCGCCGACGCGCTGCGCTCCCGGCCCGGGCTGCGCGAGCGGCTGCCGGCCGGCGTCGTCCCGGCGCCCCGGCGACGCACCGCCGACCGTCCGCTCGTCCGAGCGCCGCGGGCCCGCGCCGGTCGCGCCCCCGGCCGGACCGGGACCTCCGAGCGGTCCGGTCGCCGCCCGGGCCGCCGGTGACGCGCCCGCTGTCGGTCGTGCTGGCCGGCGGCGGCACCGCCGGGCACGTCGAGCCCGCGCTCGCCCTGGCCGACGCCCTGCGGCGCCGTGACCCGTCGACCGTCGTCACGCTGCTGGGCACCGCCACCGGGCTGGAGGCCCGGCTGGTGCCGGCCCGCGGGTATCCGCTCGCCGAGATCGCGCGGGTCCCGCTGCCGCGTCGGCCCACCGTCGACCTGCTGCGCGTCCCGGCGAAGGTCATCGGCGCCGTCCGGCAGACGCGCGCGCACCTGGAGCGGGTGCAGGCCGACGTCGTCGTCGGCTTCGGCGGGTACGTCGCGCTGCCGGCCTACCTGGCCGGGCGTCGACGCGGCACCCCGCTGGTCGTGCACGAGGCCAACGCCAAGGCGGGCCTGGCCAACCGCGTCGGCGCGCGCCTGACCCCCTACGTGGCGGCGGCCGTCGACGGCAGCGGGCTGCGGGGCGCGCGCGTGCTCGGCATCCCGCTGCGAAAGGCTGTCGCCCGCCTGGACCGCGTCGCAGAGCGGGCCGCGGCGCGGGCCCGGTTCGGGTTGACCGACGGCCCGGTGCTGCTGGTGACCGGTGGATCGCAGGGCGCGCGCAGCGTCAACAGCGCTGTCGTGGCGGCCGGCGCCGACCTCGCCGCGGCGGGCGTGCAGGTGCTGCACGTCGCCGGGGCCACGCAGGCAGAGGCTGTCACTGCCGCGCTCGGACCGGACCGTCCCCGCACCCACCAGGTGCTCGGCTACGTCGACGCCATGGAGCAGGCCTATGCCGCCGCCGATCTCGTCGTCTGCCGGGCAGGGGCGATGACCTGCGCCGAGCTGGCCGCCGTCGGCCTGCCGGCCGTGTACGTGCCGCTGCCGATCGGCAACGGCGAGCAGGCGCTGAACGCCGCGCCGCTGGTGCGGGCCGGCGCCGGGCTGCTCGTCGACGACGACGCCTTCGACGCCGACTACCTGCGCGGCACCGTGCTGCCGCTGCTCGCCGACCACGAGCGGTTGGCCGTCATGAGCCGCGCTGCGGCGGCGCACGGCCGTCGCGACGCCGACGAAGCCCTCGTCGACCTGGTCCTGCTCGCCGTGGGCCGGCCGGCCCGCACCGAAGGAGCACGGCCGTGACCGACCACACCGACCGGCTCGGCCGCGTGCACTTCGTGGGCATCGGCGGAGCCGGCATGAGCGGCATCGCCCGGGTCCTGCTCGCGCGGGGCAGCACCGTCTCCGGCAGCGACGCCAAGCACACCCGGGCCGTCGCCGCCCTGCAGCAGCTCGGTGCCACCGTGTGGATCGGCCACGCCCGCGAGAACGTCGCGCAGGCCGACACGGTCGTGGTGTCCAGCGCCATCGGTCAGGACAACCCCGAGCTGGTGGCCGCCCGCGAGCAGGGACTCATCGTGCTGCTGCGCGCCGAGGCGCTCGCGGCCTGCCTGGTCGGCCGGCGTGGTGTCGCCGTGGCGGGCACGCACGGCAAGACGACCACCACCTCGATGCTCACCGTCGCCGTGCAGCACTGCGGGGTGGATCCCAGCTTCGCGATCGGCGGCGACCTGAACGAGGCGGCCAGCAACGCCCACCACGGGACCGGTGAGCTGTTCGTCGTCGAGGCCGACGAGAGCGACGGCAGCTTCCTGGTCTACCGCCCGCAGGCCGCGGTCGTCACCAACGTGGAGGCCGACCACCTCGACCACTACGGCGACGCCGAGGCGGTCGACCGGGCCTTCGAGAGCTTCGCGGCGACCATCGACCCCGGCGGCTTCCTGGTCGCCTGCGCCGACGACGAGGGCGCCCGGCAGCTCACCACGCACGCCCGTGCCGGCGGCCTCGACGTGCGCACCTACGGCACCGCCGAGGACGCCGACCTGCGCCTGGACGAGCTGCGGACCAGCGGGACGACGAGCAGCTACCAGCCGGTGCTACGAGGTCGCCGGCTGCCCCGGTCCACCTGGCCGTGCCCGGCCGCCACCTGGCGCTGAACTCCGCCGGGGCGCTGCTCACGGGCATCGGGCTCGGGCTGCCCGAAGCGCTGCTGATCGAGGGCCTCGGCGGCTACACCGGTGTGCGCCGTCGGATGGAGCTCAAGGGCAGCATCGGTGGCATCCGCGTGTACGACGACTATGCGCACCATCCGACCGAGCTCACGGCGCAGCTGGTCGCGGCGCGGGAGGTGGCTGGGTCGGGTCGGGTGGTCGTGGCGTTCCAACCCCACCGCTACAGCCGCACGCTGGCCTTCGCCGAGGCGTTCGGGACGGCTCTCGGGCTGGCTGACGTCGTCGTCGTGATGGAGGTCTACGCCGCCGGGGAGGAGCCCATCCCGGGCGCCACCGGGGCCTCGGTAGCCGCGGCCGTGCCGCTGCCGCCGGAGCAGGTCGTGTTCGAGCCGTCCTGGACGGCCGTGCCTGCGCTGCTGGCCGAGCGGGCGCAGCACGGTGACCTCGTCCTGACCCTCGGGGCCGGCGACGTCACCGCCATCGGGCCGGAGGTGCTCCGGCTGCTCGCCGGGGCAGCACCATGACCGTCCTGCTGGCGCTCGCGTCGATGCTTCCGCCGACCCTCCCGGTGGTCGGCAGCACCACGCGCCGCGTGACCCCCTCGTGTCCCGCAGGAGGCCGCGGCGGCGGCAGCAGTAAGGAGTTGGCATGAGCACCCCGCGCACGGCCGTCCGACCGTCCGTCGTCGTTCCCACCGCGCCCCGGTTGGCGGCCCGAGCCCGCGCCGAGCGGCTGCAGCGACGCCGTCGGTTGCGCGGGTTGCTCTGGCGTGGCCTGCTGCTGGCCGTGGTGCTGGCCGGGCTCGGCTGGGTGCTTTTCGTCAGCAGCCTGCTCGCGGTGCGGCAGGTCGAGGTGACGGGAACCGCGCGGATCACCCAGACCCAGGTGCGCACCGCCGCCGACGTCCCCGCCGGACGCCCGTTGGCCCGCGTCGACACCGCTCAGATCGCCCGCCGCGTGAGCGCGCTGGCCCCGGTCGCCGCCGTCCAGGTGCGCCGGTCCTGGCCGCGGACGCTGCGCATCCAGGTCACCGAACGGGTGGCTGCGGTCGGCGTCGTCGGTCCGGCCGGCGTGACGCTGCTCGACCCGGGCGGGGTCGTGTTCGCCACCGACCGCGCCCTGCCGACCGGCGTGGTCCGGTTGCAGGTCAACGACCCGGGCCCCGACGATGCCGCGACCCGCGCCTGCCTGGCCGTGCTGGCCGAGCTGCCGCCGGCGCTCGGCGACCGGGTACGCATCGTGCGCGCCGAGACCGCTGCGTCGGTGCTGCTGCTGCTGGACAACGGCAAGCAGGTCGTCTGGGGCGCGCCCGGCGGAGCCGCGACGAAGGCGGCCGCGGCGGTCGCGCTGCTGCGGAGGGAAGGCGACGTCTTCGACGTCAGCACGCCGGGCGTGGCGATCATCCGCTGAGGGCAGCGGCCGGCCCCGGCTCCGACCGACAGGCGTAGTCGACGACAGGGAGGGGAAGGTGAAGACCTGTGCCTGTCCGACGTTCGCCGGCCGCCGCGACGCCTGAGCTCTCGGGCGCGCGGGCCAAGGCTGCGCGTGACGCCATGGCGGCGCTCGCCGAGAGCAGGGACGTGTTCGAGACGTTCTTCGACAGCGCGCGCATCGGCCTGGCGCTGGCCGACCTCGCGGGACGGTACGTGCGGGTCAACAAGACCTACGCGGATCTGCTGGGACGCGACGTCGAGGACCTGGTCGGTGTCGACCTGTTCGACCTGCTGCACCTCGAGACCGGGCCGCCGCCCCTGGCCGCGGCCCTGGGGCTGGAGACCGAGCAGCAGTACGTCCGACCGGACGGCAGCGTCAGCTGGGTGCTGCACGGCGTCGCGACCGTGCCCGGACCCGGGGGGTCCGCCGGCTGGCTGGCGGTCAGCGCCCAGGACATCACCGAACGGCGACGCGCGGAGCAGGAGCTGCGCGAGCTGACCGCGGTGCTGACCGAGCGCGCCGTGCGCGATCCTCTGACGGGTCTGGCGAACCGGGCCCTGTTCGAGGAACGGCTGCGCGGTGCGCTGGCACGCGACGCCCGTTCAGGGACGTCGACCGGCGTGCTGTTCCTGGACCTGGACGGGTTCAAGGGCGTCAACGACGAGCACGGTCACGCTGTCGGCGACGGGGTGCTCCGCAGCATCGCCGGGCGGCTGTCGCGGGCCGTACGCCCGTCGGACACCGTCGCCCGGCTGGGTGGTGACGAGTTCGTCGTCCTGGTCGAGTCGGCCGACGTCCTGGCCCTGGACCACCTGAGCCGCCGGCTGTCCAAGGCGGTCACCAGCGAGCTCGAGGTCAAGGGCATCCGCCTCACCGTCGGCGTGAGCATCGGGGTAGCCCTGGCCGAGCGCGGCGAGGCCGATCCGGACAGCCTGCTGGCGGAAGCCGATGCGCGCATGTACCGGGACAAGCGCGCCGAGCAGTAGGCGTACCCGTCCGGAGGAGCGGCACCGCTCGTGCTGCCGTCCGGCGACGCTGCCCGGTCCTGCGTGGGGCGTTGATCCAGCGTGCTGCCGTTGCTGCGGGGTGCCGTTCGTGAGGAATCCTGCGACACGCCGAGACACGGGTTGACCCGTTCGGGCGACCTCCCGTAGCGTCCCGCGCTGTCAGCAGGTTGACATAACTCTAAGCGTCTCGTCGAGGTTGAGAGTTGTTCCAGAGGCCGTCCCCGCCTCTGGAGCACCCTGTACCTCTTGTTCAGGCAGACGCCGCCGAGACCCGTCCGCACCCCTCCCGAAGGACACACGCCACGTGGCTGCACCGCAGAACTACCTCGCCGTCATCAAGGTGGTCGGCATCGGGGGCGGCGGCGTCAATGCCGTCAACCGCATGATCGAGGTCGGCCTCAAGGGCGTCGAGTTCATCGCGGTCAACACCGATGCTCAGGCGCTGCTGATGAGCGACGCCGACGTCAAGCTCGACGTCGGGCGCGAGCTCACCCGCGGGCTCGGCGCCGGGGCGCAGCCCGAGGTCGGCGCGCAGGCTGCCGAGGACCACCGCGAGGAGATCGAGGAGGTCCTGAAGGGGGCTGACATGGTCTTCGTCACCGCGGGCGAGGGCGGTGGCACAGGCACCGGCGGGGCGCCCGTGGTGGCCAGCGTGGCGCGCGGTCTCGGCGCTCTGACCATCGGCGTGGTCACCCGCCCGTTCTCCTTCGAGGGCCGCCGTCGCGCGCAGCAGGCCGAGGAGGGCATCGAGGCCCTGCGCAACGAGTGCGACACGCTCATCGTCATCCCCAACGACCGGCTGCTGTCGATCAGCGACCGCAACGTCAGCGTGCTCGACGCCTTCAAGAGCGCCGACCAGGTGCTGCTGTCCGGGGTCCAGGGCATCACCGACCTGATCACCACCCCGGGTCTGATCAACCTCGACTTCGCCGACGTCAAGGCCATCATGTCCGGCGCCGGCAGCGCTCTGATGGGCATCGGCAACGCGCGCGGCGACGACCGTGCCGCCGTCGCCGCCGAGATGGCCATCGCCAGCCCGCTGCTGGAGGCCAGCATGGACGGCGCCCACGGCGTGCTGCTCAACATCTCCGGCGGCAGCGACCTCGGCCTGTTCGAGATCAACGAGGCGGCGCAGCTCGTCGCCGACGCCGCCCACCCGGAGGCCAACATCATCTTCGGCGCGGTGATCGACGATGCCCTCGGGGACGAGGTGCGGGTGACCGTGATCGCCGCGGGCTTCGACGCCGGGGCACCGACGCCGGTGCGCCGCATCGAGACGCGCCGTCCCTCGCCGGTCGAGGCGCCCGTCGAGCCCGCGCCGGTCAGCCGGCCCCGGCCGACCCCGCAGCCGGTGGCCCCGCGCCGCACCGTGGTGTTCGAGGACGACCTCGACGTCCCCGACTTCCTGAAGTAGGAGTGCTCGACCTGCTGCCGGCGGGCCTTCCCGGTCCGGCGGCGGGTGCCTTCTCCACGCGCGCCGGCGGCGTCAGCGCACCGCCCTTCGACGGGCTCAACCTCGGGCAGCACGTGCGGGACGACGAAGGCCGGGTCGCCGCCAACCGTGACCTGCTCGCACGCGCGCTGGGCGTCAGCGGCGACCGGCTGGTGTTCGCCCAGCAGGTGCACGGCCGGGAGGTCGCCACGGTCGAGCGGGCCAGCAGCCGCGGGCGCGGTCCCGGGGTGGAGGGCGTCGACGCGCTCGTCACCGCGACCCCGGACCTGGTGCTGGTCGTGCTGGCCGCGGACTGTCTGCCGGTGCTGCTGAGCGATCCCGCGGCGGGCGTCGTCGCGGTGGCGCACGCAGGGCGGGCGGGGCTCGCCGGGGGAGTCCTGCAGGCCACGCTGCAGGCCATGCAGGCCCTGGGAGCTCGACCCGACCGCACCCATGCCGTGCTCGGACCGGCGGCGTGCGGCCGCTGCTACGAGCTGCCGGCTGCGCTCGCCGACGAGGTCGGCGCCGCCGTGCCCGGCAGCCGCACGACCACCCGGCGCGGTACCCCGGCGATCGACCTGACCGCGGGGGCCGCCGGCCTCCTGCGGGCGGCCGGGGTGCTGGTGAGCGCGGTCGGCGGCTGCACCCTCGAGCAGCCCGACCGCTTCTTCTCCTACCGCCGCGACGGGGTGACCGGCCGCCACGCCGGGGTCGTGAGCCTGCCCGCATGAGCGGCGAGCCGTCCTCCGGCGCCAGCGGCGCACCACCGCCCGCGAGCAGGGCCGACGAGCTCGCCGCAGCGCTCGCCGTCCTCGAGGCCCGGCTGCGCACAGCCTGCCGCGTCGCCGGTCGCCGGCGCAGCAGTGTCACGGTCGTCGCGGTGACCAAGTTCCACCCGGTGCAGGATGTCGTGGCGCTGCACCGGCTGGGCGTGCGCGACCTGGGCGAGAGCCGCGACCAGGAGGCCTCGACCAAGGCCGCCGAGCTGTCCGGGCTGTCCGACCTTCGCTGGCACTTCGTCGGAGGTCTGCAGCGGAACAAGGCCCGCAGCGTCGCCACGTACGCGAGCCTGGTCCATTCGTTGGACTCGGTCCGGCTCGCCGATGCGCTGGCCGACGGGGCCGAGCGGGCCGGTCGCCGGTTGCCGGTGCTGCTTCAGGTCAGTCTCGACGGCGACCCGCAGCGCTCCGGCGTCGCCGCAGGCGACCTCGCGCCCCTGGCTGCGCACGTGGCCGGGCTGCCGGGCCTGCGGCTGAGGGGGCTGATGGCCGTCGCGCCGATGGGGGCAGAACCCGCCCGCGCGTTCGGAGACCTCGCCGAGCTGGCCGCCGGCCTCCGGAACGACCATCCGGACGCCGATCTGCTGAGCGCCGGAATGAGCGGCGACCTCGAACCGGCGGTCGCTGCAGGATCGACGCACGTGCGTGTCGGCACGGCGTTGCTCGGACCCAGACCAGCCCCCGCCCGCTAGTCTGCCGAAGGCGACGTGCCCGCCCGGCACACCGCAGCGCGCTCTCAGCACCACCCGCGCCACCGATCCCGAGGAGTCCTGGATGCCCAACGCCATGCGCAAGCTGGGGCTGTACCTGGGTCTGGTCGAGGACGACGACGACGCCCGGGACCCCCGCTTCGTGGACGACGCCTTCGACAGCTACGACGACGAGGACGACCTGCAGGAGGTGGCTCCGGTGGCCCGCCGTTGGAACGCCGACGAGAGCGGTCGCACCGCGACGCTGCGGCGCCCCTCGGAGCAGACTGCGGTCCGCCGCCCGGTCGTGGCGACCGCCGAGGCCCCGGCGCCGCGCGTGGTCGCGGCGCCCGCGCCCGTCGCCGACACCTACCGCATCACCACGCTGCACCCGCGTACCTACAACGAGGCGCGCACGATCGGGGAGCACTTCCGGCAGGGCACCCCGGTGATCATCAACCTCACCGAGATGGACGACGTCGACGCCAAGCGGCTGGTCGACTTCGCCGCGGGGCTGATCTTCGGGCTGCGCGGCAGCATCGAGCGGGTGACCAACAAGGTGTTCCTGCTCTCGCCCGAGCACGTCCAGGTGACGGCGGAGGACAAGGCCCGCATCGCCGAGGGCGGGTTCTTCAACCAGTCCTGAGCCGGACCTCCCGCCCGACCGGCCACCGAGCGCCTCCGCGACCGGTCGCCCACCCGAATCAGGAGCCCTTCCCCCGTGGCCGCCGTCGCGAACGTCCTGTACTTCCTGCTGCTGGTGTTCCTGCTGCTGCTGATCTTCCGGCTCGTCATGGAGTACGTCTTCCAGCTCGCCCGCAGCTACCGCCCCGACGGGTTCGTCGCGATCGCGCTGGAGATGGCGTACAGCGTCACCGACCCACCCCTGAAGGCCCTGCGCAGGATCCTGCCCCCGCTGCGGATCGGCTCGATCAGCCTGGATCTTGCGTTCCTCGTCCTGTTCGCGGTCGTCTACATCCTCATGGGCATCGCGGGCAGCGCTCGATGATGATGGACCGGACCGACCGCCTCGAGAAAGTGCTGAAGCCGTGCCGCTGACTCCGACCGATGTCGCCAACAAGCAGTTCCGCATCGCTTTCCGCGGCTACTCCCTCGACGAGGTCGACGCCTTCCTCGACGAGGTCGAGACCGAGCTGAGCCGACTGCTCCGGCTCAACGCCGACGGGCCGGGCCGAGGCGGTGCGGGCACGACGGCGCAGCAGGTGCTCGCCGCGTCGGACGCCGGCGACGGACCCGCGGGCGCGGAACGATCCGGCACGGCGCCCGCGGTGGGCACGAGCGACGCTGCCCCGCCGGCCGAGGCCACGCCTGCCCCGCCGACGCCCCTGCGCGGGCTGGAAGGGCAGGAGGCTGCCCTGCGCACGCTGCTGCTGGCGCAGCGCACCGCCGACGAGGCGGTCGCGGAGGCCCGCGCCGAGGCCGAGCAGCTAGTGAACAGTGCCCGAGAGGCGTCGACATCGACCCTCGGTGCGGCTCGCCAGGAAGCCACGACGACGCTGACGTCCGCCCGAGCCGAAGCGGCCGAGACGCTCGGGTCGGCGCGGGAGGAGGCTGAGACCACCCGCGCAGCGGCCAAGAAGGAGTCCGAGGCCGCCCTCGCCGCGGCCAAGCAGCAGGTCGACACGACGCTGACTTCGGCGCGCAAGGAGGCCGAGGCGACCCTCACCGCTGCTCGCAGAGAGGCGGAGACGACCCTCGCGGCCGCGCGTGCCAAGGCCGCCGGCATCGAGGAGGAGGTCGCGGCGCGCATCCACGCGGCCACCGGCAACCTGGACGCCGAGCGGCGCGACCTCGAGCAGCGGGTCGAGGAGCTCCGGTCCTTCGAGCGCGAGTACCGCACGCGCCTGAAGGCCTACCTGGAGAACCAGCTGCGCGACCTGGACAACCGGGCCGGCCCGGACGATGCCAGCAGCGGCGTGCCGGCTGCCGCCCGTGCGAGCGCGGTCCAGGGCGGCGGGCCGTCGCGCCCGGGTGCCGGCGGTGCGGAGCCGGCGACCGCCGACGGGTCCGGCGCCGACGGGTCCAGCGCCGACGTGTCCCGCGCCGGTGCGTCCAGCGCCGACGGGTCCCGCGCCGGTGCGTCCAGCGCGGCGGGTCCCTCGGCCCCGAGGGCCGCTCCGCGTCCGGACGCTCAGGGTTCGAGCACGGCGCGGCCTGCGGGGTTCACGCCGAGGCCCACGGTGGCGAACCCGGTCGGACCTTTCACGGCGGTGCCGACCGCCGACAGCCCGGACGACGACGCCCCCGCGGGCGGGGCGGACCGGAACTGACCCTGCTCGCTCGGCGCGACGCTAGGCTGCGCGCGCATCTCGCCCCCCATCCGCTCGGAGGAGCCACAGCGTGATCGTCATCAGCGGGGCACTCGTCCTCGTCGCTCTCGTCCTGCTCATCATCGGTGTGACGCAGCAGGGCTTGGACTTCGTCTACGGCTCGATCGCGGTCAGCCTGGTCGCGCTGGTGTTCCTGGTGGTGGGCATCCTGCAGCGGCGCGGGGAGCCGGTCGCGGCGGGCTCGCCTGCCGCCGACGTGGACCCCAGCCCGGCTGGGGCGACCGACGGACAGCCGGTGCCGGCACGGGGCGCGCGCGCTGCGGTCGTGGCCGAGCCTGCTCTCGAGGCGGAAGAGGAGCTGTCCTTCGGCGGCGCCGTGCTGGTCGTCGCCGGTCGTCCGCGCTATCACATCGACGGCTGCCGCTACCTGACCGGCAAGGACGCCGAGGAGCTCGACGTCCTCGACGCCCGCGACGAGGGCTTCACCGCCTGCGGGGTCTGCAAGCCCGATGCAGCGTTGGAGGCCCTGCTCGACGAGGACCTGCCCGACGAGGACCCGGTTGACGAGGACCAGACGGACGAGGACGACCTCGACGAGGACCTGCGCGACGAGGACCTGCGCGACGAGGACGGGCTGGCGGACGACGACCTCCAGGACGACGACGCGACCGAGTCCATCCCGGTCGCGGCGGCCTCGCGCCGCCCCGCGGCTCGGCGGGAGAGCGCCGCGCGCGAGGTGGCGGTTCCGCCCCGTACGGCCAAGATGACCCTCCCTGCGCCCTCCGTAACGTCGGGCAAGGCGGCCGAGGCGCCGGCCGTCAAGGCTCCGGCCAAGGCGGCGAAGGCTCCGGCCAAGGCCGCCAGGCCGGCCGCGAAGGTGACCCCCGCCAAGGTGGCCGCACCGGCCGCGGCGCCGACGTCCGTGCGGCAGGCTCCGGCCAAGACCGGCAAGCCTGCTGCCAAGACCGCCGCCGCCAAGACCGCAGCCCCCAAGACCGCAGCCCCCAAGACCGCAGCCCCCAAGACCGCAGCCCGGAAGACCGACTCCGCCAAGACGGCCCCCGTGAAGGCTGCCCGGGCCACCTCCAAGGCCGCGACCCTGGCGGCGCCGAGCACCGCGGCGACCGCAGCGGTGAAGCTGCGCGCCGGCTCGGTCGTGGTCATCCCGGAGCGGGGTCGCTTCCACAAGGGCGACTGCCGCTACGTCCGGGGCGTCGACGAGGCAGAGGTCCTGACCAAGGCGCAGGCCAGCAAGCAGGGCTACGAGCCGTGCGGGGTCTGCAAGCCCTGACCCGCGGGCCAGGCGAGCGACCTCAGGACCAGGAGGTGGCGCCCGCCTGCACGGCGGCCCGGAAGGGATCAGCTGTCGGCGCCGTCGCCGCCGCCAGCGGGCCCGACGGCGGTCGGAGCCCCGCCAGCCCCAGGACGGCTGCCAGCACGTCCTCGGGGGTGAGCCCCTGGGCTGCCCCGCGAGCCGTCACCAGGACGCGGTAGACCGTGACGTAGTGCTTGCTCGGCGTGTCCCAGGACCAGTCCACCGAGCCCAGGTGCGCCGCGCCGCCGCGGCTGCCGAGCAGGCCGTCCCACGGCCCGCTCCAGAGCTGGATGCCGGCCGGTCCGGCCGAGAACGAACCCGCTCGGGCGACGTCGGCCTGGGTCGCGCCCGCGAGCAGCAGCCGTGCGTCCCGGTCGGGAAGCACGATCGCCGGTCGGACCTGGGTGGCCCCGTTGCCCCGGGTCAGGCGGAACGAGCGGTGCGGCGGCTCGACGATCGACAAGGTGGTCTGGCTCACCGTTGCTCCCACGGTCCGGCGGTCGCCGCCGGCGGGCAGCGGGTGCGGTCTCCTGGATGATCGGCGGGCGCGACGTGCCCGCTGTGCCCCCGATCGGGTGACGCCCGGGCCGCGACACGGCCCGGGAGCCCGCGCGCACCCCCGACGTCGGTCAGACCCCGGCGCGGCGCAGCCAGAAGCGCAGCCCCAGGGCCAGGTCGTGGTGCGGTGTCACGTCCGCGGTCGGCGGACCGGGCAGCACCGAGGTGGCCAGCACCTCGTCGGCCCAGCGCTCCCGGCCCTCGACGAGCGCCTGCGCCAGCTCGCCGTCTGCCTGCCACCAGAGCTCGATGCGGTCGCTGACCTGCAGCCCCGTGCTCTTGCGCGCGTCCTGGACGAGCCGCACCGCGTCCCGGACCAGGCCGGCCCGACGCAGCTCGGGGGTGACGTCCAGGTCCAGGGCGACGGTCTCGCCGCCGGCGCTGGCGACCGCCCAGCCGACCCGGGGCGTCTCGGTCACCACGACCTCGTCCTCGCCGAGCGCGACGGACCGGCCGTCGACCTCGACGGCGGCGGTGCCGTCCCGCAGCCCGGCGGCCAGCGAGGCCGGATCGGCGGCGGCCACGGCCGCGGCGACCGCCTGGACCTCCTTGCCGAAGCGCTTGCCCAGCGCGCGGAAGTTGGCCTTGACGGAGACCTCGACGAGCTCGCCCGCCAGCGACTCCAGCGTCACGACGTTGAGCTCGGCCGCGACCAGCTCGCGCAGCGAGGTGTCCAGCGCGCTCCACCCGACGGCCGAGACCATCGCCCGGCCCAGCGGTTGGCGGGTCTTGACCTTCGACTCCGCCCGCGCCTGCCGTCCCAGGTCGACGAGCCGGCGCGCCAGAGCCATCTGCGACGTCAGCGTGGCGTCGACGACGGCGGCGTCGGCCGTCGGCCAGGCCGCCAGGTGCACCGAGTCCGGCCCGGCGCCGTCCGCGAACAGGTCCTGCCAGACCCGGTCGGTGAGGAACGGGGTGAACGGCGCCATCAGCAACGTCAGCAGCCGCAGGCATTCGTGCAGCGTGGACAGCGCGCCGGCGTCGCCGTCCCAGAACCGTCGGCGGGAGACGCGCACGTACCAGTTCGAGAGGTCGTCGATGCAGGCGGTGAGGGCCTTGCCGGCCCGGAAGGAGTCGAAGTCCTCCAGGGCTGCCGAGACCTCGGCGACGGTGGCGTGCGTGCGGGCGAGCGCCCACCGGTCCAGCTGGGTGCGTTCGCCGTCGGTGCCGGGCTCCCAGCCGTTGACGGTCGCGTAGAGGGTGTGGAAGGCCGCGGTGTTCCAGTAGGTGAGCAGGACCTTGCGGACCACCTCCTCGACCTGCTCGTGCCCGATCCGACGGGCCGACCACGGGCTGCCGCCGCAGAGCATGTACCAGCGCAGGGCGTCGGCGCCGTGCCGCTCGAAGAGGACGAACGGGTCCAGCACGTTGCCCAGGTGCTTGCTCATCTTGCGGCCGTCGCCGTCCAGGATGTGGCCCAGGCACAGCACCGTCTCGTAGGACGAGCGGTCGAACACGATCGTCCCGACGGTCATCAGCGTGTAGAACCAGCCGCGGGTCTGGTCGATCGCCTCGCAGATGAACTGGGCCGGATAGGCCGGCTCGACGCCCGAGTGCGGGTAGCCGACCTGGGCGAACGGCATCGCCCCGGAGTCGTACCAGCCGTCGATGACCTCCGGCACGCGGCGGGCCTCGGCGCCGCACCGGTCGCAGGGGACGACGACGTCGTCGACGTAGGGCCGGTGCGGGTCCAGCGCCGACAGGTCCTGCCCGGCTGCGGCGCCGAGCTCGGCGAGGGACCCGAAGATCTGCCAGTGCGCGGCGTCGCTGCTGCAGCGCCAGACGGGAAGCGGCGTGCCCCAGTAGCGGTTGCGCGACAACGCCCAGTCGATGTTGTTGTCGAGCCAGTCGCCGTAGCGCCCGTGCTTGATCGTCGCCGGGTACCAGGTGGTGCGCTCGTTCTCGGCGACCAACCGGTCCTTGACGGCGGTGGTGCGGATGTACCAGGACGGCAGCGCGTAGTAGAGCAGCGCGGTGTCGCAGCGCCAGCAGTGCGGATAGGGGTGCTCGTAGCCGTGCTCGCGGAACAGCAGGCCGCGGGCGGCCAGGTCGTCGGCGAGCGCCCGGTCGGCGGCCTTGAAGAACACCCCGCCGACGAGCGGTACCGACTCCTCGAACGTCCCGTCCGGCCGGACCGGGTTCACCACCGGCAGCCCGTAGCGGCGCGCGACGAGCAGGTCCTCGGCGCCGAAGGCGGGGGACTGGTGCACCAGCCCGGTGCCGCTGTCGACCGTCACGTAGTCGGCCAGAGCGACGTAGTGGGCGGTCGACCCGTCCGGGAAGTCGATCAGCTCGAACGGTCGCTGATAGGTCATGTGCTCCAGGGCGGTACCGGGGAAGCGCTCGAGCACCTCCACCTCCTGCCCGGGTCCGCCGTCGGCGAGCACGGCCAGCAGCGGCTCGGCGACGACCAGCACCTCGGCGCCGCGTCGCGCCGCCACGTAGGTGACGTCGGGGTTCACCGCGACGGCGGTGTTGGACACCAGCGTCCACGGGGTCGTCGTCCAGACCAGCAGGGCCGCGCCGAGCGCCTGCAGCGGGCCGGACGTCACCGGGAAGCGGACGTAGACGCTCGGGTCGGTGACGGTCTTGTAGCCCTGCGCGACCTCATGGTCGGACAGCCCGGTGCCGCAGCGCGGGCAGTACGGCGCGACGCGGTGGTCCTCGACCAGCAGGCCCTTGGCCGCGACCTGCTGCAGGGACCACCAGACGCTCTCGACGTAGGCGGTGTCCATGGTGCGGTAGGCCGCGTCCATGTCGCACCAGTAGCCCATCCTTGTGGTCATCCGCTCGAACTCGTCGACGTGCCGGGTGACGCTCTCGCGGCAGCGGGCGTTGAACTCCGCGACGCCGTAGGCCTCGATGTCACCCTTGCCGGTGAAGCCGAGCTCCTTCTCCACCGCCAGCTCGACCGGCAGGCCGTGGCAGTCCCAGCCGGCCCGACGGGGTACGTGGCGGCCCTGCATCGTCTTGAAGCGGGGGAACAGGTCCTTGAACACCCGCGCCTCGACGTGGTGCGTGCCGGGCTTGCCGTTGGCGGTCGGCGGGCCTTCGTAGAACACCCACGGCTCGCCGTCCGCGGACTGCTCCAGGCTGCGGGCGAAGACGCGGTCGCGTTCCCAGCCGGCCAGCACGTCGCGCTCCAGCGCGGGCAGGTCGACCTGGGCGGGCAGCTGCTTCATGGCGTTCCTTCGTCGGGGGTGCTGCGTCGACGAAGGGACGAGGCGCCGAGTCCGGCCGCCCCGCGGTACCACCCTCCTTGGGCTCCCGCTGCCGGGCACCCCGCTCTGGTCCTGCGCGCCGCTCCGGTGGTGCCGGGGCTGATGTTCACGCGCGGGACCGGCACCGGGCTCGCACCGTCCCCGGCTCGCTCATGACGGCGATCGCGCGCTACTGGTCCCCGCCAGTGCGTCCAGGTCAGCCTAACGGAGCGGGCCGGCCGCGGACCACCGGTTTCAGTGCGGCGGCAACGTGGGTTGGTCCGGCGGGCCGGCGGCACGTATCCTCTCGCCCGGTCCGGATCATGTCCGGGATGGGCACGGGCGATGTGAGGGAGCGGTCATGGCCACGGGGATGAAGCGGCTGCTGCAGAAGCTGCCGGGTGGTCGCGGCAAGGCGACCCCGGGTGACGTCGCGACGGCTCCCGCCCCGACCGCAGCCAAGACCCCGGCAGCGAAGGCACCTGCGGCCAAGGCGACAGCGCCCAGGTCGACGGCACCCGTGCAGGCGGCGGCGTCCGCGAAGACCCCCGGTGCGGCGAAGGCGGCGGCAGCGCCCGCGAAGTCGGCAGCGCCCGCGAAGAAGGCCGCTCCTGCCGCGAAGGCGCCCGCGAAGGCGGCAGTGCCCGTGAAGAAGGCCGCTCCTGCGGCGAAGGCGCCCGCGAAGGCGGCAGCGCCCGTGAAGAAGGCAGCGCCCGCGGCGAAGGCGCCCGCGAAGGCGGCAGCGCCCGTGAAGAAGGCAGCGCCCGCGAAGGCGGCAGCGCCCGTGAACAAGGCAGCGCCCGTGAAGGACGCCGCTCCTGCGGCGAAGGCTTCCGCTCCGGTGCAGAAGGCGGCCGCGACAGCGCCCGTCACGAAGGCCACCCCGGTGAAGAAGACGCCGGACCCTGCGACTTCGGCGGTCACTGCCACGGCGCCGGCGCCCGCGCGGAAGCAGGCCGCCCCCGCGAGGAAGGCGGCCCCCGCGAAGAAGGCGGTAGCGGCGACGAAGCCTGCCGCGGTACCGGCACCCGCGAAGGCGGCTGCGGGCAGGGCCGCTGCAGCGAAGACCAGCCCGGCGGAGCCCGGTGCCGAGAAGGCCGCCGGTTCGCCGGCGCCGTCTGCCACGGGGACCTCAGCGCCGGAGGTGACTCCGGCGGCCGCGAAGAAGGCCGCTGAGGTGGCCGACCCGGCAGCGCCGTCCGCGTCGACCGGGACGAAGAAGACGGCGACGGCCACAGCGAGCTCCCCTGCCAGGACGGCTCCTGTCGAGGCAGCCCCCACCGAGAAGGCTCCTGCCGCGAAGGCTCCTGCCAAGAAGGCTCCGGCCGCGAAGGCTCCTGCTAAGGCAGCCCCCGCCAAGACGGCTCCCGCCAAGAAGGCTCCTGCCAAGAAGGTGGCTGCCCCCACGGCGGCGGAGCCGGCGACCCCGTCCGGTGCCGCCAGTACGGCCGGAGCTGCGGCGGCGGCTCCTGCCGCGCCCACGACGCCGGCGGCGGCCGCGACCCCTGCGAAGGTCACCGCGGCCCGGGCGCCGCGCAAGGTCAAGGCTGCCGGTGCTGACATCCCGAGCGGCCCGCTCACCGGCGCCGACGCGTGGAACAAGGACGAGCTGGCGGGAGTCCGCACCGAGCTCGACGACCAGGCTGCCGAGCTGCGCGGCGAGATCCACGACGCCGAGCTGGCCAGCGAGAACCTCAAGCGAGACCAGAGCACCGAAGGTCCCGGCGACGAGGCCGACGCGGGCAGCAAGACCTTCGAGCGCGAGCACGAGATGTCGCTGGCCAACAACAGCCGAGATCTGCTGGTGCAGGTCGAGCGGGCGCTGCTGCGCCTGGACTCCGGCACCTACGGCCGCTGCGAGACCTGCGGCAATCCCATCCCCAAGGCCCGTCTGCGGGCCTTCCCCCGCGCCACGCTGTGCGTGTCCTGCAAGCAGCGCGAAGAGCGACGCTGAGCGAGTCCGGCGCGGGCGCGCCGCCGCCGGCGGACCGCGACCTCCCAGCGACGACGGCGCCGTCCACCGGGGCGGCTGACGCCGGGACAGCCGCTGCGGCGAAGGGCCGCTCGCGCACGCTGGTGCTGGCCGTCGTGGCTGCCCTGGTGCTCGTCGTGGACCTCACGACCAAGCACCTGGTCGTCGCCGAGCTCGAGGGACGGCGGACGCTCGAGCTGCTCGGCGGCCAGCTGCTGATCCGGGTCTCGCGCAACCCTGGGGCCGCGTTCTCCTTCGCCGAGGGTGCGACCGTGCTGTTCACCGCGGTCGCCATCGTCGTGGTCGTCATCATCGTGCGCGTCGCGCGCCGGCTCCGGTCAGGTGCGTGGGCCGTGAGTCTGGGGCTGCTGCTCGGCGGCGCCACCGGCAACCTGATCGACCGCCTGTTCCGCGCACCCGGGGTCGGCCGCGGGGCCGTCGTCGACTTCATCGACTTCCAGGTGTGGCCGAGCTTCAACGCCGCGGACAGCGCCATCGTCACCGGTGGCCTGCTCGCCGTCCTGCTGTCGCTGCGCGGGGTCGAGTTCGATGGCACGAAGCAGGGCCGAGCCGCCGGCACCGACGCCGGCACCGTCGTCGGCACCGACGACGACGCCAGCACCGGCGCCGCCCCGTCCGCGGACGACGCATGATGGAGTCGTGACCCAGCACCGCGCCGTTCCCGTGCCCGAGGGGTTGGACGGACTGCGTCTGGACGCCGCCATCAGCCGCCTGTTCGGTCTGTCGCGCACCGCTGCGGCCGATCTCGTGGGTGCGGGGGCTGCCAGCCTGGACGGCAGGGTCAGCGCCAAGAGCGAGCGCGTCACGACGGGGGCGCTGCTGGAGCTGGAGCTGCCCGAGCCGGCGCGCAGCCCGCTGCCACCTGCGCAGGCCGTCGACGGGCTCCGGATCGTCCACGAGGACGACGACATCCTCGTCGTGGACAAGCCGGTGGGCGTCGCGGCGCACCCGAGCCCGGGGTGGGAGGGGCCGACCGTCCTCGGCGGGCTCGCCGCCGCGGGGCACCGGGTCAGCTCCAGCGGCGCCGAGGAGCGGCAGGGCATCGTCCACCGGCTCGACGTCGGCACCAGCGGCCTGATGGTGGTCGCCAAGAGCGACCGCGCGTACACCGTGCTGAAGGACGCCTTCCGCGACCGCACCGTCGACAAGCGCTATCACACGCTCGTGCAGGGACATCCCGATCCGAGCAGCGGCACCATCGACGCGCCGATCGACCGGCACCCGACCTCGGCCTACAAGTTCGCCGTCGTCGCAGGCGGCCGCGACAGCGTCACGCACTACGAGACGCTCGAGGCGTTCCGGCACGCGAGCCTGCTCGAGATTCACCTGGAGACCGGTCGCACGCATCAGATCCGGGTCCACATGGCTGCCGTCAAGCACCCCTGCCTCGGTGATGTCACCTACGGCGCCGACCCGACGCTGTCGAAGAAGGTGAAGCTGGAGCGGCAGTGGTTGCACGCCGTCCGGCTCTCCTTCGCCCATCCCGACGACGGCCGCTGGGTGAGCTTCCAGAGCCCCTACGCCGCCGACCTGGAGCAGGCGCTCGCGACGGTGCGGGAGGCCTCGTGGGGCTGAGAGACCTCGACGACCGGCTCGTCCCCGCGCTGGCCACGCGGTTGCGCGCCCTGCTCGACCGGGTCGGCGGCGGCCGTGAGGCGGCCGTGGGATCGGTGGCCCGGTTGGTCGAACCCGGACGTCCGGGGCCGCTACGACGCCTCGACGATCGGTTCGCCTCGCGCGGGCCGCTGGCGCTGTTGCGCGACGTCCCGCAGCTCGGAGTCCTGATGGTCAGCGCGGTCTTCCTCACCGGGGCCGGCGTGGCCCTGGCCCGCAGCGGCCCCGAGAGCGTGCAGGCGCGCCAGGAGCAGGCGGTCGAGCAGTCGTTGCCCCTCACGCTCGGACCGGCGCCGGGCACCGAGATCGTCCCGTTCTTCGCCCAGAGCCGTGACCGGGCGGTGGCACTGTCCCGCCGCGCCCCGGAGGACCGCTACCTGTCGCTGGTGTCGCTCGTCGACGAGGTCACGCCCGACGGCGCTGCCGATCTGCTGAAGGACTCCCGGCTCACCGTCCGTCGTGCCTATGTGCGCGCGCCGGTGAAGGGGCCGGGTCCGGAGGTGCTGGAGGTCGAGCTGTCGCAGGAGATCGTCCCCGGTCTCACGGCGCTGTTCGCCGAGACCGCGCGGCGCAAGGCCGACGAGCAGCGCGAGTTCTTGATGCTGGCCGCCTCGATCCCGGACGGCACCGACGCACAGTTCAAGGCGGAGTACGAACAGGCTGCCCGCACCGCCGGTCAGGAAGCTGCTGCCTACCGGACGCCGTGCGCCTGCGTCATCGCCCTCGTCGTCGAGGGCTCGGCGAAAGAGCTCGCCGAGCTGCCGGCGCTGCCCGCCGTGCGCGGCGTCGAGCTGGCCCCGCGCGGTGCGGCCCTGGAGGCCTTGGACATCACGCCGCTGCCGCCTGAGAGCACCGGGGTGGTTCCGGAACCCACCAAGCCCGGATCGTGAACGGTGCGGTGCGGCCGGCGGGTCCGGCCGACCTGGAAGACCTCTTCGCCGTCCGGCGGGAGGTCTTCGTCGTCGGTCAAGGGGTGCCTGCCGAGCTGGAGACCGACGACCTGGACGCTGTCGCCGACCACGTCGTCGCCGTGCTCGACGGTCAGATCGTCGGGACGGGACGGCTCGTCGACGGGCGGATCAGCGAGCAGGGCGCGCTGGAACCGGGCACCGTCGGCACGGTCGGCACGGTCGGCCGGATGGCTGTGCTCCAGAGCGCGCGAGGCCGCGGCCTCGGGCGAGGGCTGCTGCAGGCGCTGCTGGAACGGGCGACGCAGCGCGGCCTGCCCGCCGTCGAGCTGCACGCGCAGGTGCACGCGATCGGCTTCTACGCGCCGGCCGGCTTCGTGCCGTTCGGGAGCGTGTACCTGGAAGCCGGCATCGAGCACCAGGGCATGCGCCGGTCGCTCTGAGCGGGCGGCGTCAGCGCCGCGCAGCCACGTCGGGGACATCGAGGAGCGTCGAACCACTACCCCGCTGCGACGTCGTGATGACGCTGAAGCGCCCGTTGGTCTCCAGGACGACGGCCGCCACCTGCTCCAGCCCGCCGACGCCGTGCATCCGCAGCACCTGCAGCAGCGAGTCGCGGCTGATGCGCTGCGCGCGCAACGCCTCGTCGAGCACGAGACCGTCGCGCGCGAGCAGCGTGGGGCGGGCGGTACCGATGCGCCGGGCCCACGTGAACCGTGCGGTCAGCACGCCCACCACGAGCTGCAGAACGCAGAGCAGCAGCAGCGCGACCGCGCCCTCCGCCAGCGCGACGTCCCGGGACAGCAGCACGGTAGCCAGGGTCGACCCCAAGGCCACGCTCACCAGCAGGTCGAACGCATCGAGCTGGGCGAGGGTCCGCTTCCCGGTCAGTCGAATGACGGTGAGGAGCCAGGCGTACGCCAGGGTGCCGACCACCAGGACACGGACCAGGCCGGAGAGGTCGTCGAAGAACATGGTGCCCTGGTACCCGTCCGCGCGGTCGCCACCCGGGCGTCCCGGCGACCCCGGCACCGGGCAGACTGATCGGGCGCGTCCGACCGGGCGACACGACCGGACGGAGGATCGATGGCCCTGCCCGGCCCCCAGCAGGTGATCAGCATCGCCCGGGACGCCCTGCGCAGCCAGGTGTGGCCGCTGCCGGTGATCGGGGTGGTGCTCGCGGTGGCGCTGGGCATCATGCTCCCGGCCCTGGACAGCCGCATCGCCGGCGACCTGCCCCCTACGGTCCGCGACTACCTGTTCGGCGGCGGGGCCGAGGCGGCCCGGTCGGTGCTGAACGCCATCGCGAGCTCGCAGATCACGGTGACGTCGCTGACCTTCTCGCTGACGGTGGTGACGCTGCAGCTGGCCTCCAGCCAGTTCTCGCCGCGCCTGCTGCGCACCTTCAGCCGCGACCGCTTCGTGCACGTGACGCTCGCGATGTTCCTCGCGACGTTCACCTTCGCCCTGACGGTGCTGCGCACGGTGCGCACCGCGACCGACGAGCGAGACGCCTTCGTCCCGCAGGTGTCGGTGACGTTCGCCTTCGTGCTCGTGGTCGCCAGCGTCATCGCGCTGGTGCTGTTCCTGGCGCACCTCGCCCGGGAGATCCGGGTCGAGACGATGCTGCGACAGGTGCACGCCGACGCGACCGAGGCGCTGCTGTCGGTTCTGCAGGAGCGGGGCGAGCCAGGGAGCTCCCGGAGCGCCTACCTGTGCCCCCGGCGCAGGCCAGGCCGCTGCTGGCGCCGGCGTCGGGCTTCCTCACCTCCGTCGACGTGGAGCGGCTGCGCGAGGCGGCGCTGGACCTGGACCTGGTGCTGTGGGTCGACAAGCCGCCGGGCAGCTCGCTGGTGAAGGGCACGCCCCTCGGCGCCTGCTGGGACGTGGACGGTGGCGACCTGGCGAGTCAGACGTACGAGCGGATGGCCGAGACCGTCACCGTCGCGGTGGCCACCGGCTACGAGCGCACGCCGGTGCAGGACGTCGCGTTCGGTATGCGGCAGCTCACGGACGTCGCCAACAAGGCGCTCTCGCCCGGCATCAACGACCCGACGACGGCGGTCCACGCCCTGGGCCACGCTGCGGGGCTGCTGTGCCAGCTGGCCACGCGCGAGCTCGGGTCGTGGGTCTGCCGGGACGAGCAGGGACGGGTCCGCGTCGTGCTCCGCCGCCCGGACCTGGCCGAGCTGCTCGAGCTGGCCGTCGACCAGCCCCGGCGCTACGGCGCCGGCGACCCGTGGGTCCTGGGGCGGATCGCCGTGCTGCTCGGGGAGGTGGCCTGGAGCTACGAGAGCGGGCACGAGCGGCGCGTGATCGCCGAGCAGCTGACCCGGCTGGCCCGCACGGTCAGCGAGCAGGACTTCGACGACGTCTCGCGCGAGCGCCTGGCCGGGCTGCTCGAGCAAGCCCGACGGGCGCTGTCGCGGGAATGGGCGCCGACGCCGGTATCGGGGACGTCGCACCGCCACGACTGATCCCGGCAGCGAGCAGGTGTCGCCGGACCGACGCTGTCAGGCCGGCGGCAGGGCGCCGCGGCGCCGGGGCAGGGCCGGCCGCAGGTGGGCGCCGGTGAGCACTGCCGGGAAAGCGGTCAGCCCGGCGGCCGCGGCCGCGAACAGGTCGTCGCCCAGGAAGGGCACGACGGCGGTGCTGAACAGGGCCACCGACAGCACGCCCAGATGGACCCCGGCCCGCACCAGCACCCGGCGCAGGCTGAACCGACGGTCGCGAGCAGGATCGGGGCCCAGCCGCGCGTCCATCCGTGTGCTGAACCGGCGGACGCGACCGACCGCCAGCAGGCCGACGACGGCGCCGACGACCCCGCCCGCCAGCGCGAACAGCGGCCTGGCCCCGGCGGCCCCGGCCAGGATCAGGCCGAAGAAGGCCAGCAGCAGCAGACGCTCACGCGCGATCACTCCTGGAGTCTGTCAGGCCGGTCCGACGAGCCCGGCCACGATCTGCGCCGAGAGCGTCACCAGCGGCAGGCCGCCACCGGGGTGCGAGGAGCCGCCCACCAGGAACAGCCCCGGGACGGGGAGCGGTTCGCCGGCCGCAGGAACGCCGCGGTGGCGCCGTGCGACGACGTGCCGTAGATGGCGCCGCCGACGGCCCCGGTGCGCTCCTGCAGGTCGGCCGGCGACAGCACGTGCGAGAACAGCACCCGCTCCCGGACCGGCAGGCCGCGCGCTGCGAGCAGGTCGAGCAGACGGTCGGCGTAGGAGGCGGCCAGGCCCGGCGCCCGCCAGTCCAGCGCCCCCGGCCCGGTGCCGTGCCGGGCGGCGTTGACCAGGACGAACCAGGCCTCGCAGCCGTCCGGTCGGACCGCGAGATCGTCCGGCGCGCTGATGTACAGCGTCGGGTCGTCCACCGGCCGGGCGTCGCGGCCGAACACGGCGTCGAACTCGGCGTCGTAGTCGCGCGGGAACAGCACGTTGTGGTGCGCCAGGCCGGGGGTGCGGCCGCGCACGCCGAGCAGCAGGACGAACCCCGACAGCGACGGGGTGGCCCGCGCCAGCCGACGAGCGGCGACGGGGGAGCGGACCAGCGAGCCGTAGACGGTCGCGGCGTCGGCGTTGGCGACCACGACGTCGGCGGGCAGCACCTCCCCGTCGGTCAGGCGCACGCCGGCGGCGCGGCCGCCGTGGACGAGGATCTCCGCGACCTCGGCGCCGGTGCGCACGACGGCGCCGCGCTCGACCGCGCGGTCGTGGATCGCTTCAGCCCAGCCGGCGCAGTCCGCCAGGCACGTACCAGCCGCCGTAGGTCTGCTCGACGAAGGGGACGGCGGCCAGCGCCGCCGGCGCGCGGCGCGGGTCGGACCCGGTGTAGGTGGCGTACCGGTCCAGGAACATCCGCAGCCGCGGATCGCGCAGGTGACGGCGACCCAGGGCGCGCAGGCTACGACCCGGGGCGATGGCGGCGATGTCGCGCGGCTGCCGGACCGCCAGCCGGGCGATGGTCGACGGCCCGTCGAGCGCGGACTCCAGGAACGGCGCGCGGCTGGCCTGCCAGGTGCGACCCGCGCGGGTCATGAAACCGCGCCAGTCCGCACCGGACCCGGGTCCGAGCGCGACGTCCAGGGCCGCGCAGAACGCGTCCAGGTCCGGACCGGCGTCGAAGGTGGTGCCGTCGGCGAACCGGTAGCGCGCGATCGGGTCCAGCGGCGTGAGCTCGAGGTCGTCGGGCCAGCCGCCGGTGGCCTGGAACAGGTCCCGGAACACCTGCGGCATGGTCACCAGCGAGGGACCGGTGTCGAACCGGAAGCCGTCCTGCTCGTAGAGCCCGAGCTTCCCGCCGACGGTGTCCGCGCTCTCGCAGACGGTCACCGCGTGCCCCGCGGCCGACAATCGGGCAGCGACCGCCAGCCCGCCGACGCCGGCGCCCACCACGACGACCCGGCTCACACCGGCCGCCCGCGCCAGGTGAGGGCGCCGCGCCGCCGCTGCACGCGGGACCGGACGGCCAGCCCGGCGAAGACCGTCACCGACACCGGGTGCGCCAGCGCCTCCGGCAGGGCCCGCGAGCCGGTGCGACGCGCCGCCACGACGCGTCCCGCCACGCCGGCCAGATAGCCGAGCGCGCCTGCCCTGGAGCCGCGCAGAGCCGCCACGGGGGGCACGACGTAGAGCAGCAGGAGCAGCGCCAGCGTCGGCGCGGGCAGCGTCCAGAGCGACTTGCCGTAGCCGTCGACGAGCTCGTCCCAGCTGTCGTACATGCGCGTCGTCGCCAGGTGCGTGCCGTCGCACACGCCACCGCGGCCACCGGCCCGCTTCACCGCGCGCAGCAGCTCGACGTCCTCCACGACCTCTGCGCGGACGGCCGCGTGCCCGCCGGAGCGGTCATAGGCGTCGCGGCGCACGGCCAGCAGCTGGCCGTTCGCGGCCGACAGCGACGGCCGGGGCGAGCGCTCGGCGACGCGCAGCGGCAGGAAGCTCAACCAGGACCACTGCAGCAGCGGCTGCACCAGGGCGGTCGGGCCCGGGGCCTGCTGGCGGGGGTAGGGGCTCAGCAGGTCCAGCCCGGTGCGTTCAAGCAGCTCGACGGTGGCTGCGACAGCCGTCGGCGTGAGCACGACGTCGGCGTCGACGAAGACCAGGACCTCGCCGGTGGCGGCCGCCGCCAGCTGGTGACAGGCGTGCGGCTTGCCGAGCCAGCCCGCCGGCAGCGGCGCCCCGCGCAGCAGCCGCACCCGGTCGCCGGCGATGCTGCGGACGAGGTCTGCGGTGCCGTCGGAGGAACCGTCGTCCAGGACCAGCACCTCCAGGTCGACGCCGCGCTGGGTCAGCAGCGCACGCAGGCACGGCTCCAGGCGCGCAGCCTCGTCGCGCACCGGCAGCAGCACCGACGCCCGGAGGCGGCAGGTCGTGGCGGTCGGAACGCGGAGCAGCCGCGCGTTCACCGCGGCGTGCGCCGCTGCCGCGACGGCCCCCAGGGCGGCGGCCTGGACCAGGCTCGGCCTCACGTGGACCGGTCGGCGGCCAGGGCTCGCAGATACGGGACGGCGACCAGCCCCATCGCGAGCCCGCCGGTCACGGCTACCCCCGGCCGTCCGAAGAAGGCGGCGTTGGCCAGCACCGACCCGGCCCAGGTCCACAGGAACAGGGCCGCCGGTACCCGGTCGTCGGCCGGGACGCGGGGCAGGCGCTGCAGCGCAGCCATCATCACCAGGGCCACGGCCAGCCAGCCGAGGTAGTTCGACAACGGGATACCGGGAGCCCCGGGCAACGACGCCTGCACGTCGGTGAAGCGCCAGTGGCTGGCGGCCACCATCTGCGGGTCCAGGAACAGGTCCCAGGAGGCCAGCGACACCGCGCCGAGCACGGCCGCGCCCGCCGCCGACCGGTGCAGGCGCTGCCCCACGAGCAGGCTCGGATAGGCGAACATCGTCCAGGCCAGGGGGATGACGAGCGGTACGCCGAACAGCTTCGGTCCGAGCGAGCCGGCGTAGTCATAGGCGCCGAACGGCACGCCGGTCGCCGTCCCGACCGCCTCGGCGAGCAGTCCCGCACCGGCGGTCACCGCGACGAGCACGGCTGTCCAGGTGCCACCGCGGGCAGCCCAGGCGTGCGCCACGACGGCGGCGAAGAAGCAGCACACGGTGACCACCGTCAAGACGTCGCGCGACGGGCCCGAGACCAGCGGGTAGGCGATCTGCAGCAGCACGGTCAGGGCCGCGAGCCCGACCGGCACGGTGAGCCGCGACCGGTGCTGCAGGGCGGCTCCGGTCACGTCCGCAGCCTACGGCGGGCCGACCGACCGGTCCGGCGCTGCCGGTCGGCCGCGCTCCCTGGGCTCAGCCGCGACGCGCAGCGGCCAGCAGCTCGTCGGCCTGCGCACCGCCGGTGCAGCGCAGCGTGCGCTCGAAGGCAGGCAGCTCGCGCCGCCGGTGGCGGGCCTCCGCCAGGCGGTGCGCCCGGCCGCGGCGCAGGTCGGCAGGACCGTGGCGACGGGGCTGTGACGCACCCGTGTCGCGGCGTCACCGCCGTGCGTCACTCCCGTCGGTCGAGATCCCCGGAAAGACGGCGGACGGCGTCACGCAGGGCCGTGCGGGCCCGGTCGCCGTGTGTCGAGAACCACGTGGGCTCCTGCTCGACCAGATCGTCGTAGGCCTCGCCCACGACCTCCCCGGCGAGCGGTCCGCCCGCGGTCGGGTCGTCCAGCAGCAGGTGCCACAGCTGCAGGACGTCGTCGGGGGTCGGCTGCGGCGTGCCGGTCGAGAGCCAGCCGCCCAGGTCGAGGTCGATCTCGTCCGGCAGGTCGTCCAGCAGCGGCAGCCGCTGCTCCTGCGCCAGGTGCTCGACGCCCGCGCGGCTGCCGAACAGCGGCACCTTGCCGCGCACCCGCAGCAGGACGTCGGTCTCGCTCTCGTCGTCGACGACGAAGCCGGCGTGCCAGGTCCGACCCGCCTCGACGATGAGCACCTCGTACAGGTCAGCCACGGCGCACCTTCTTGACGGCCCGCGCGAGCGGGGAGGGGGAGCGGTCCGCCAGCAGGGCGCGGGCGGCCGAGCGGCCGGAGGCGCCGAACACGCCCCCGCCGGGATGCGTCGAGGCGCCGCACAGGTACAGGCCGTCGACGCCGGGGACGCGGTAGTGCGCCAGCTCGGGCATCGGTCGCCACATGAACATCTGGTCGAAGGCCATCTCGACGTGCATGACCTGCCCGTTGCGCAGGCCGAGCTCGCGCTCCAGGTCCAGCGGCGTCTGGACGTGCATGTGCTCGACGCTGCTCGCGAAGCCCGGTGCGACCGCGTCGACGGCCTCGACGAGCTTGGTCCCTTCGCGCTCGCGGATGCCGTCCCAGCTCTCGCCGTTGGACAGCTCGTACGGGTGCCACTGCCCCCACACGGTGACGTTGTGCTTGCCCGGCGGAGCGATGGTGTCGTCGAAGGCGCTGAACGTCATGGCGAGCGCGGCGGGGTGCGTCGGGGGCAGGCCGGCGCTGTACTCACCGTGCGCCCGGCGCAGGAACTGGCGGCTGGGTGCGAGGAGCTGCATCGAACGGTGCGTCTGGTCGGTGCCGGCGGCGTACTGCGGCAGCGCGTTCGTGCCGAGCCGGACGACCATGCCGATGCCGTTGCCGGTGCGGACGCTGCGCCGGGCGCGCTCGGTCAGGTCGCCGGGCGCGCCGTCGCCGAGCAGCTCTAGGGTGGTGAGCACGTGGCAGCCGGTGACGACGCGGGAGGCCGCGAGGTGCTCGCCGGAGTCGGTGCGCACGCCCGTCACGCGACCGGCGGTCGTGGTGAGGGCCGCCGCGCCGTCCCCCAGCCGGACCCGTCCGCCGAAGGACTCCAGCCGGCGCTGCAGCGCCTCGGACAGCATGCCGCTGCCGCCCTTGGGGTGCCCGGGTGGCAACAGGTGCATCACGGTGTTCCAGCCGACGAGGTCGGCGGTGGCGACCTCGTGCGTCGGCGGCCCGGACTGCGCGCCCATCCACGCCAGCGCGGTCTTGAGCCGCTCGTCGTCGAAGTGCTCGTCCAGCAGGCTGTCTGCGCTGGTGAGGAACTGGCGGGAGAGCTCGAGCCCGTCCAGGCCGGTCGACTTCCCGACCCCCCAGAGCGTGCGCCCCAGGTGCGTCATCGTCGGGGCGCCCTGGAAGGCCTCGAACACGCGCACGTTGCGCGCCGACCAGTCCAGGACGAAGGCCCGGTAGGCGTCGGCGTCGCGGGTGCCGCAGACGTTCTCGATCGAGGCGCAGGTGCGGTCCAGGTCGACGTAGAAGTGGATGCCCTCGCTGCCGAAAGGGGCGAACCCCCAGGGGTCCAGGTCCTGGTACTCCAGGCCCGCGCCGACCAGGTCCAGGTCCTCCACGATGCCGGTGTGCCGGATCATGATGTGCGCGCTGGAGCCGCGGTCCATGCGATAGCCGGGGAACCGTTCGACGGTGCTCACCGCGCCGCCGACGACGGTGTCGCGCTCGACCACCTCGACGTCGAAGCCCTCGCGGGCCAGGTAGCAGGCGGCCACCAGGCCGTTGTGCCCGGCGCCCACCACCACAGCGCGGTCCGTCACGGGCGCGGCCCCCGAGAAGTCATCGCCGTAGAAGTCATCACCGTGAGAGTCATCGCCGTGAGAGTCATCGCGGTGAGCCTAGGAGAAGCCGTTCACGTCGGCTCGGCCAGCGGCAGGGCGAGCACGGCGAAGGTCCGCGGGTCGCCGGGAAAGGTCAGAGCTGTGACCAGCTCGACCCAGCCGCCGGCGCGGTAGAAGCCGCGGGCGCGCGTCTCGCCGTCGGGGGTGGTGAGCACGGCGGTGCGCGCCGGCGTCGAGGCCAACAGCCGGTCCAGCAGCTGCCGGCCCAGTCCGGTGCCCTGCAGCCGCGTGCGCACGTGCAGCTCGCACACCTCGAACGCGCCGTCGAGCCAGCGACGACCGTCCTCGGGGGACAGGGCCGCCTGCACCTGGTCGTGCCACCACTGCCCCGGCGCGCCCAGGTAGCCGTAGGCGATCCCGACCAGCTCGTCGTCCTGGAAGGCGCCGAACGCCCGCAGCCCTCCGCGCGCGGTGTGCTCGCGCAGGATCGAGCGTCGGGACGACGCCGCCCGCTCGGGCACGTTCATCGCGTCGCTGTACACCTTGAGCACCGCGTCGCGGTGGGCGGCGAAGCTGCCGCGATCCAGGGCGACGACGCGCGGCGGGGTCATCCGAGCACGTCCCGACCATCGAAGGTGCCGGCGCCGCCGACCACGGCGAAGCGGGCGAACAGCTCTTCGGCGTACCAGCGCTGCGGCTGCGTGCGGGCGACGACGTCGGCGTGGGCCGCTCCGCGAGCGAAGGCGTTGAGGGCGCGGTCGTCGTCCCACAGGCTGAACGTCCCCTGCAGGCCGACCGGCGCCTCACCGATCCCCACCGCGAGGCGCAGCCCCGGCCGGTCGCGCAGGTCCGCCGAGACCGGCGGCACGGCGTGCCAGAAGCCGGGGGCGGCGGCGGTGCGCAGGCGCGCCCGGGTCAGGGCGGCCACCGGTCCGGGCGTGCGCCGCGGGACGGGGTCGCCGAAGGGTTCGCGTCCGCTCCAGCGTCCGCGGGCGGCGATCGGCTCGAGGTCGGCACGCCACGACTCCTGCGCCAGCGCAGCCCACTGGCGCGCCAGCCGCGAGCCCTCGAAGGCGCGCGCGGCGCCGGTGTCGGCCCAGCACGTCAGCAGGCCCCAACGACCGAGGTCGGCGTCGCGGACGGTGAACGTGCGGCCGTCGCCGGTGCCCAGCGACTTCGCGAACCGCACGCCCGGGGTGCGGCGCACCCGCCCGCGGTCGCGGGCCATGTGCAGCAGCGCCGCGGGGATCGCCGCACGCGGGACCTGCCACAGGTGCAGGGTCACCAGCGCAGGGACCGCCTCGCTCACGAAGGCGTCCTGTGCGCTGCGGGCGTCCTGGGCGCGTCGGGCCTCATGCGCCGACCTGCGCAGCGCGGCCGCCGGTGATCCGGAGCAGCTCGTCGAACGTCGTCGGGAACACCGCGTGCGGATGTCCCGCGGCGGCCCAGACGACGTCGTGCTCGGCGAGCGCCTGGTCGACCAGCGTGGGCAGCGGGGCCGGGTGGCCGACGGGCGCGACGCCCCCGATGGCCTGCCCGGTGGCGATGCGGACGACAGCGGGGGTGGCCCGCTGGACGGCGCCGACCTCCAGCAGCGCGGCGACGGCGGCGGTGTCGACGCGGTGCGCACCGGAGGTCAGCACCAGCACCGGCCTGCCGTCGGCCTCGAAGACCAACGAGCTGGCGATCGCCCCCACCCGGCACCCCAGGGCCGCAGCAGCCTCGGCAGCGGTGCGCGCCGACTCGGTCAGTACGCGGACCTCGCCCTGCGCACCTCGCTCCCGCAGTGCCTCGACGACGGTGACGACCTGCGGATGCACGCGGGTGAGCGTGTCACGACGTCGGGCGGTACTGCCAGCGGAGTGCCCCTGCAGCGCCGTGGCTGGGGCAGCGGGTCGCGGCAGGGCGGCGCCGTGCCGGCAGCGCTGCACACCTCCCGATCCACCGACCCGGACACCGGGAGCGCTACCGCCGCGGCCTGGAAGACGCTCGCAGGTGACGGGACGCTCGCGCAGGCGGCGGAACGCTCAGCCGTGGATGCCGCACTCGGTCTTGGAGCGCCCGGCCCAGCGCCCGGCACGGGGATCCTCGCCGGGCGCGACCCGGCGCGTGCACGGCTGGCACCCGATCGAGGGGTAGCCGTCCTCGACCAGCGGGTTCACCACGACCTCGTGCTCGCGCACGTAGGCGTCGACGTCGTCCTGGGTCCAGGTGGCGAGGGGGTTCACCTTCACCTTCGCGCGGGTGGCGTCCCACTCGACGACGCCGACGTGGCGACGCGTGACGGACTCGTCGCGTCGCACTCCGGAGGCCCAGGCCCGGTAGGGCGCCAGGCCGCGGTTGAGCGGTTCGACCTTGCGCAGCGCGCAGCAGGCGTCGGGGTCGGTGCGCCACAGGTCGCCGCCGTGGGTGGCGCGCTGCTGTCCCACCGTGAGCAGCGGCAGCATGCTGCGCACCTGTACGCCGTACCGGTGGGCCACGACGTCGCGCGTGCCCAAGGTCTCCGGGAAGTGGTAGCCGGTGTCCAGGAACACCAGCTTCACGCCGTCCGCCACCTCGGCGACCAGCGCGGCCAGCAGCCCGTCGCCCATCGAGGACGCGACGGCGAACGAGTCGTCGAACGTCTCGACGGCCCAGCGCAGCACCTCCTGCGGGGTGGCGCCCTCCAGATCGCGGGCAGCCGGCGCCACCAGGCACCGGTCGGCGGCGTGGTCCCTCGGCGGCTCGAGCTCCGCCGGCGCGGTCATGCGGGCGCCTCCGCCGCTGCCGGCGCTGTCCACGCTGCCGCCGCTGCGCTGTCGCGACCGGTCAGGCCCTTGAAGCGGACGGTGTACGCGCGCAGGCACGACTCGCAGCGCCAGTCGGCGTGGCCCTTGTCGGGATCGTCGCCGAAGGGGCGGATGTCGTCCTCGCCGCAGTACGGGCAGTACTGCGGCGCGGCTCGCTCGCTCATCGCAGCCGCTCCTCGTCGGCGCGGCGCGCCCAGGTGGCGAAGCGCTCGCCGTCGGCGCGGTCGGCCTCAAAGTTCTTCAGCAGCCGCTCGATGTAGTCGACGGCGCCGTCGCCGGTGACCTTCAGCCCGCGCGACTTGCGGCCGAACCCGGCCTCCTCGCCGAGGCGTCCGCCCAGGTGCACCTGGAAGCCCTCTTCGCCGTCGACGATCGAGCCCTTGAGGCCGATGTCGGCGGTCTGGAAGCGCGCGCACGAGTTCGGGCAGCCGTTGACGTTGATGGTCAGCTGCTCGCTGAAGTCGGGCAGGCGTCGCTCGAGCTCGCCGTAGATGTCGACCGCCCGCGCCTTGGTCTCGACGATGGCGAGCTTGCAGAACTCCAGGCCGGTGCAGGCCATCGTCCCGCGCCGGAACACCGACGGGCGCACGCGCAGGTCCTCGGCCTCCAGCTCGGTGACGACCTGCTCGAGGTTCTCGTCCGGGACGTCCAGCAGCACCAGCCCCTGCTGCCCGGTGGCGCGGACCCGGCCGCCGGCCAGCCGGCTCGGCCAGGTCGGCGACGCGCTGCAGCTGCAGTCCGCTGGTGCGACCGGCCCGGGGGACCATGCCGATGTAGCTGAGCCCGTCGTTCTGCCGGTGCACGCCGACGTGGTCCCGGTCCGGGCGGGGGGCGGTGGCCGGCGCGGGGCCGTCGGGCAGGGGAGCGGTGAGGTACTCGTCCTGCAGCACCTGGCGGAACTTCTCCGGGCCCCAGTCGGCGAGCAGGAACTTCAGCCGGGCGTGCGTGCGCGAGCGGCGGTACCCGTAGTCGCGGAACACCGAGCAGACGCCGGCCCACACCTCCTCGACCCGCTCGGGGGCCACGAAGGTGCCCAGTCGCAGGCCGAGCTTGGGGTTGGTGGACAGCGCGCCGCCGACCCACAGGTCGTAGCCCAGGGTGCCGTCGGGCAGCTGTACGCCGACGAAGGCGACGTCGTTGATCTCGTGGTTGGTGCAGTGCACGCCGCAGCCGCTGATCGAGGTCTTGAACTTGCGCGGCAGGTTGGCGAACGCCGGGTCTCCGACGAAGCGGGCCGCCACCGCCTGCACGACGGGGGTCGCGTCCAGCACGGCGTCGGCGTCGACGCCGGCCACCGGGCAGCCCATGATGACGCGCGGGGTGTCGCCGCAGGCCTCGGTGGTCGACAGTCCGACGGCGTCCAGCCGTTCCCAGATCGCCGGGACGTCCTCGATCCGGATCCAGTGCAGCTGGATGTTCTGGCGGTCGGTGACGTCGGCGACGTCGCGGCCGTAGGTCGTGCTGATCTCGCCGATGGTGCGCAGCTGCGCGCTGGACAGCTGGCCGCCGTCGATGCGCACCCGCAGCATGAAGAACGGCGCCTCGAGCTCCTCGGGCTCCAGCACCGCGGTGCGGCCGCCGGGGATCCCCTGGGCCCGCTGGGTGTAGAGGCCGTACCAGCGCATCCGGCCCCGCAGGTCGCCGCCGTCGATGCTGTCGAAGCCGTGCTTGCTGTAGATGTCCAGGATCCGCTGCTTGACCGTCAGCGGGTCGCTGTCCTTCTTGGCCTGCTCGTTGGCGTTGAGGGGCTCGCGATAGCCGAGCGCCCACTGCCCCTGTCCGCGTGTCGCGGGCATGAAGTACTCCGGGTTCGTCTGCGTGGGGTCCGACCGGCTGGTCGGACGGGTGACGTGCAGGCGACGGTCGTCAGGTGGTGACGACCGTCAGCGCGGGCTGCCGGCCCGTGCTCGTGGTGCTCGCGGCGGTGGGAGGGCCGCCCAGCCCGGAAGAGTCAGCGACAGACGGCGCTGGCGGTGCGCTTGAGGTCGACGTGTCGACGCGACACGAGCCCCGCACCCGCGGGGCGACAGACCAGGGAGCACATGGAGACAGCGTCGCACACCAGCCGGCTCGTGCGGGCGCAACGATGGTGTTGGACCGGTCACGGACCGGGCCGGCAGCAGGCTGGCAGGCTGTCCCCGTGCCCGAGCCTGCGCCCGTCTCTGTGCCCGCGGACCCGCCGCTCCGGCTGCCGGTGCACCTGGACCTCACCGGGCGCCGGGTGCTGGTCGTCGGCGCGGGAGCGGTGGCGGCCCGGCGGGCCCGCGCCGTGCTGGCGGCGGGAGCGCAGGTCGACGTCGTGGCGCTTTCGGTGGTCGACGGCTTTCCCGATCTCGCTGTGGCGGTGCGGGCCTTCGTCGCGACCGACGTCGCCGGCGCCTGGCTGGTGCTGGCCTGCACCGGAGCCGTCGACGACGAGGTGGCCGCGGCGTGCGAGCAGCGTCAGGTCTGGTGCGTACGCGCCGACGACGCGTCGCTGTCGGCGGCCTGGCTGCCGGCGGTCGCCCGCGTCGACGACGTGACGGTGTCGGTGAGTGCCGGCCGCGACCCGCGCCGGGCGGTCGCGCTGCGGGACGCGCTGGCGCTGGCGCTGGAGGTCGGCGACCTGCCGCTGCGGCGTGCGCGCCCGGGGACGGGCTCGGTCGCCCTGGTCGGTGGCGGGCCCGGTGACCCGGGGCTGCTGACGGTGCGGGGTCGCCGTCTGCTCGCCGGCGCCGACCTCGTCGTCCGCGACCGGCTGGCCCCGCAGGTCGAGCTGCCCGCCGGGGTGGAGGTGGTCGAGGTCGGCAAGACGCCGGGGGGTGCCTCGTGGTCGCAGAGCGACATCGAGGCGCTGCTGGTCCGCGAGGCCGCCACCGGCCGCCGCGTCGTCCGGCTCAAGGGCGGCGACGTGCACGTGTTCGCGCGTGGCATCGAGGAGGTCGCGGCGTGCGTGGAGGCGGGCGTCGCGGTCGAGGTCGTGCCGGGGGTCAGCAGCGCGCTGGCGGGGCCGGCCCTGGCGGGCATCCCGGTGACGGCCCGCGGCGTCACGCAGTCGTTCGCGGTGGTGTCGGCGCACCTGCCGCCCGGCGACCCCGGCAGCACCGTCGACTGGGACGCCCTGGCGCGGCTCGGCGGCACCCTGGTGCTGCTGATGGCCGTCGGACGGCTGCCCGCGGTCTGCGCGGCGCTGCTGGCCGGGGGACGCGCCGGCGACACCCCCGTCGCGGTCGTGCAGGAGGCCGGCCTGCCCGGTCAGGAGACGGTGGTCAGCACGCTGGCGCACGCGGCCGCGGACGCCGGGCACCTGCGCAACCCCGCCGTGGTGGTGGTGGGCGAGGTCGTGGCTGCCAGGATCGTGCCGTGACGGTGCTGCTGGGGGTGGCCCACGGCTCCAAGGACCCCGGTGCGCAGGCGGTCGTCCAGGCGCTGCTGGCCCGCACCGCCGCCCTGCGCCCGGGCCTGTCAGCGCGTGCGGCCTACGTCGACAACGCCTCACCGTCGGTGCGTTCGGCGCTCGCGACGCTCGCGGAGGAGGGCGTCGACGACGTCGTCGTCCTGCCGCTGCTGCTCACTCCTGCCTCGCACAGCAAGACCGACGTGGCCGCCTCGGTCCGGGCCGGCCGGCTGGCCCACCGGCGGGTGCGGCTGCGCTACGGACGCCCGCTGGGGCCGCACCCGGTGCTGGTCGAGGTGCTGGCGCAGCGGCTCGCCGAGGCCGGAGCCGACCCTGCCGCCCCGGTCGTGCTCGTCGCCGGGGGCGCGCTCGACCCGGCCGCGAACGCCGACGTCGCCGCCACGGCCCGACTGCTGTTCGAGGGGCGCGACTACGCCAGCGTCGACCTCGCCTTCGCCTCCACGGCGCGCCCCTCGGTACCGCAGGCGTTGGAGAGGCTGCGCGCGCAGGGGGCGGTGTCGGTGTCGGTCGCCCGCTACTTCCTCGGACCCGGGCGGCTGCCGGACCTCGTCGCCCGGCAGGCGCGTGGCGTCGAAGGACTCGACGTGACGGTCTCGGGGCCGCTGGGCGACTCCGACGCGCTCGCCGCGCTGCTCGCCGCGCGGTTCGACGAGGTGCTGCACGGCGACCTGCGGATGAACTGCGACGCCTGCCTCTACCGGATCGCCCTGCCGGGCCGCGAGGCCAGCGTCGGTGCGCCGCAGACCGTGCACGCCCACCCCGACGACACCTGAGCACCGCCCGCCCCCCTTCGCCGACGATCTACGTCGAACGGGGTTCCACACGGCGATGAGGGCCCACCTGGACGTAGGTCGTCGGGGGTGAGGTCGTTGGACGCGTTAGTTCTCGGCGTACTCCTCGTCCAGCGCGTAACGCTCCAGACGCTTGTCGTCGGCGGGCAGGGACCGCACCGACGCAAGCATCGCCAGCACCTGCTCGAGGTTGCCCCGGACGTCGGCGTAGACCGTGCCGCCGGGTGCGAGGTCGGTGACGACGGCCACCGGGCGGCCCTCGTCCTGGAACAGGAAGGCGGGGCGCCCGGCGACCGTGGTGAGCCGGCTGCCGACGGTCGCCTGGCTCAGCGCCCTGTTGCCCTCCCGTCCGCTGGTCGCTTCCAGCTGCTGCTCCCCGCCGGGAGCGTTGAAGCGCAGGTACCAGTCCTGCCCGGCGGTCACACGAGTGGCATAGGGCGCCCCCGTCCGCCGGTGCAGCACACGCAGGCCGGGGGTGCGGGTGGCATCCCAGTCGACGGCGCCGTCGCCGAGCGTCAGCGCGCCCAGCAGCTCGCGTGCGCGCCCGGTCGGGTAGCCGTCGACACTGGCGTACCACTGGTCGCCGCCGGCGTCGGTGACGATCCAGGCGTCGTGCCCGGTCGGCGGCTGGACGTTGGCGATCGGCACGAACCGGCGGGCGGCGTAGGGGCCGACGCGGTCCGGCACCGGGGCCGGGCCGTCTCCGACCTCGACCCGGGCCGGTCCGGTCACCCGGATGCTGCCCACGATGGTCTCGGTCGCATCGAGCTCGACGACGTTGAGCGACGGCGTCCCGCACCAGCCGCTGGTCCCGGTGTAGCTGCGGGCGAACACGTCCCGCACCGTCCAGCCATCCGGCAACCGGTCCGGCCAGGGGCGCGGGTCGGCGGCGGACGGCCGGATCGCGGCGGCGTAGCCGCTCCCGCACGACAGGCCGCCCTCGCTCGCGTACGCGGTCCCGGCCAGGGGCGTCTGCGCGCTGAACCGCTCGGACACCACTGGAACGAGAACGGTGGCAGCCACCGGGAGCGCCACCGCCGCCGCGGCGACCGTGACCAGCCGTCGCCGCCAGGACGAAGCCGGGACGGAGGGTGCGGCTGCGCGACGGATGTCCAGCACCCGACGCGCCGCGCTCAGGTGCTGCTCGGTCGCGGCCGGGCTGGGATCCGCGGCCAGGGGGTCGACGGCGCGGAACAGGTCGGTGAGCTGACGTTCGGTGATCATGGGGTCGTGGTCCTCTCCAGGGCTGTGTCGGCAGAGGCGGTCGGCTGGCTGGCCGGGGGCCGCGCGGTGGTTCTTGCGGGCAGTGCAGCGACCGGCGGGGGAGCGGGCGCCGGTTCGCCGTCGCCGTCGAGCAGGTGCCGGACGCGCCGTCGGACACGGTGCAGCCGGACGGCGAACGTGCCGCGGCTGACGCCGAGGGCGGTCGCTGCCTCTTCGCGCGACAGGCCGTCCCAGGCCAGCAGCGTGAGCAGCTCGCGATCGTCGGGACGCAGCGACTGCAGCGCGAGCTCCAGCGGCGTCGGCAGGTCCGTCGTGAGCGGCGGCAGCACCGGCGGCTGGCGGCCGAGACGGGTGGTGAGAGCGTCGCGTCGCCGGGCCGAGCGGCACACGTTGGCACTGACGCCCCTGGCCACCCCGAGCAGCCACGGCAGCGGGACGGGCGGCACCTCGTCCAGCCGCCGCCAGGCCACCAGGAAGGTCTCGGCGACCACCTCGTCGACCTCGGCCGGCAGCACACGCCGGCGGGCGTAGCGCACGACGGCCGGAGCGTGCGCGCGCCACAGCGCGTCCAGGCGGGCCTCGTCCTCGATCTCGGGGGACACGTGCACTCCTTGTTGTCGGCTCACCAGGAAGTGTCCGGACCGACCGCGGGCATTACCGCAGGCTTCGTCGACGGGAGGAGCCGAGGCCGGCGATGGCTGGCTTGTCGCCTTGACCCGCGGCACCCCACCCACCACCATCGGCGCCCTGGACCCCTGGCTCAGGGGGCTACCCGTCGGTAGCCATGATCTGAGACACTCCCCGCATGACGACGTACTTCGTGACCGGCGCCACCGGCTTCCTGGGCCGCAACCTGCTCGAGCGACTGCTGGACCGGGAGGACGTGACCATCTACGCGATGGCGCGGCAGAGCTCGGTCAGCAGGCTGCAGGCGCTGGCCGAGCGGCTCGGTGGCGGAGACCGCGTCCACGCAGTCGTCGGTGACCTGTCCGCGGACGGGTTGGGGCTCAGCGAGGCCGACCGCACGCTGCTGCAGGGCGTCGACCACGTCGTGCACCTCGCGGCGCTCTACGACATGCGCGCCGACGACGAGCGCAACCGACAGGTGAACGTCGAGGGCACCCGCCGCGTCGTCGAGCTGGCCCAGACGCTGCACGCCAAGCGGCTGCACCACGTCTCGAGCGTGGCCGTCGCCGGCGAGCACCAGGGCCGCTTCACCGAGGACATGTTCGCCGAGAACCAGGTCCTGCCCTCGCCGTACCACGCGACCAAGTACGAGGCCGAGCGGCTGGTGCGCGAGCAGTCCGAGGTGCCCTGGCGCGTGTACCGGCCGGCTGTCGTCGTCGGAGACTCGCGTACCGGCGAGATGGACAAGATCGACGGTCCCTACTACCTGTTCCCGCTGCTGGCCGGCATCGGCGACCTGCCGGCGGCCGGGCGGTTGCCGCTGGTGGCGCCCGACCTCGGCAGCACCAACGTCGTCCCGGTCGACTACGTCGTCGACGCGATGGACGCCCTGATGCACGCCGACGGTCTGGACGGACGGGCCTTCCACCTGGTGCACCCGCGGCCGCAGAAGCTCATCAGCATCTACAACGCGATGGCCGAGGCAGCCGGCGCTCCCAAGATCGTCGCCGGCCTGGAGAAGCGGCTGTTCGCGCCGGCGGCGATGGGGCTGAACCTGTTGAGCAAGGTCCCGGGCGTCACGGCCGTGAAGGACCTCGCGCTGGCCCGCATCGGCATCCCGCCCGAGGTCGTGCCGCACCTGACGTTCGCGTCCGAGTTCGCCGCCGTCGCCACCCGGCGCGAGCTGCACGCGCTGGGCGTCGCGGCGCCGCCGGAGTTCGCCAGCTACGTCCAGCGGCTGTGGGACTACTGGGCGCAGCACCTGGACCCGCTCAAGGCCCGCCGCCAGCGCACCGGCGGCATCCTGGCCGGACGCACCATCGCCGTCACCGGCGCGTCGTCCGGCATCGGCCGCGAGGTGGCCCTGCAGGTCGCCGAGAAGGGCGGCATCCCGCTGCTGCTGGCGCGCAGGACCGAGGAGCTGGAGAAGGTCAAGGCCGAGATCGAGGCCGCCGGCGGCAAGGCCGACGTGTACTCCGTCGACCTGACCAGCGAGGAGTCGACCAGCGCCTGCGTCAAGCAGATGCTCGCCGACCACGGCGCCGTCGACATGCTCGTCAACAACGCGGGCCGCTCCATCCGTCGCAGCGTGAAGCTGTCGTATGACCGCTTCCACGACTTCGAGCGGACCATGGCGCTGAACTACTTCGCGCCGGTGCGGCTGGTGCTGGAGCTGCTGCCGAGCATGACCGAGCGCAAGTTCGGCCACGTCGTGAACGTCAGCTCGATCGGCGTGCAGACCAACGTGCCGCGCTTCTCGGCCTACGTCGCGAGCAAGGCGGCGCTGGACGCGTTCAGCCGCGTGGTGTCCAGCGAGCTGATCGGCGACGGCGTCACCTTCACCAACGTGCACATGCCGCTCGTGCGCACGCCGATGATCGCCCCGACCAAGATCTACGACGCCTTCCCGACGCTCACGCCCGAGCAGGCCGGTCAGATGATCGTCGGGGCGCTGGAGAACCAGCCCAAGCACGTCGGCACCAAGCTCGGCACGACGGCGGTCGTGCTCTATGCGCTGGCCCCCAAGATGGTCGACGCCGTGCTGCACACCGCTTACCACGTGTTCCCGGACTCCGTCGCCGCCGGCGGCTCGGACCGCAAGCCGACCGAGGCAGCCCCCGAGGCGCTCTCGCGCGGCGCCGCGGCGATGGTCCGGCTGCTGCCCGGCGTGCACTGGTAGCACGCCGGCGGCCTGCAGTCCGTCCGGGCTGGCGGCCACCTGCACCGACGGCCAGGGCACCCGCTCCTACCTGGGACAGCTCTCATCGTGGGTCTCCCGACGCGTCGGCAGGTACCGGTCGAGGATCTCGTCGAGCTGTTGCGGGGTCCACGGCTTGGGCAGGAAGTCGTCCATGCCGGCCTCGGCGCAGGCCCGCCGGTCCTCGTCGAAGGCGCTGGCCGTCATCGCGACGATCGGTAGGTCGACGAGTCCGGCCGCGCGCAGCCGCCGGGTGGCCTCCAACCCGTCCAGGCCCGGCATCTGGCAGTCCATCAGGACCAGGTCGAAGCCGCCGGACCGGGCCGCCTCGCAGGCCTGCAGACCGTCGTTCACGAGCTCGACGGTCAGGCCCATGCCCTGCAGCGTGGCCTGCGCGACGAGCCGGTTGATGGCGTTGTCCTCAGCCAGCAGCACCCGTCCGATGCGCGACTGCGGGGCCTGTCTCGGTTCGGGCAGGCTCAGGTCCGGGATCGTGTCGGTCACGGGCAGGGGCAGCACCACGGTGAACGTGCTCCCGCCCCCCACCGTGCTCCGCACCTGCACCGCGCCGCCCATCGCGTCCACCAGACCGCGCACGATCGCCAGGCCGAGACCGGTCCCGCCGTACCTGCGGGTGGTCGAGGCGTCGGCCTGGGTGAAGGCGGTGAACAGCCGGTCGGTCTGCTCGGCCGTCATGCCGATGCCGGTGTCGCTCACCTGGAGCAGGACGTCGTCGTCCTGCTGCCCCACCCGAACGGTCACCGAGCCCTGCGCCGTGAACTTCACCGCGTTGCCGACGAGGTTGACCAGCACCTGTCGCAGCCGGGCCGGATCACCGAGGCGACGGACGGGCACCAGCGGGTCGACCTCCACGACGAGCCGGAGGCCCCGGCTGGCGTGCCTGCCGACGACATCGACCGCGGCCTGGGCCAGCTCGGCCAGATCGAAGGGCAGCTGCTCCAGGACCACCCGGCCCGACTCGACCTTGGCCAGGTCCAGCACGTCGTTGACGATCCGCAGCAGGTCCTGGCCGGAGCGTTGCGCCTGGGTCGCCCACAGCCGCTGCTCGTTGTTCAGCGGGCTGGTCAGGAGCAACGAGGTCAGTCCCAGGACACCGTTCAGCGGGGTCCGGATCTCGTGGCTCATGGTGGCCAGGAAGGCAGACTTGTGGCGCGACGCGGCCAGCGCCTGCTCGTGCGCCTCCTGGAGCACCTCGACCGACCGACGGCTCACGGTGACGTCCGAGGACACTCCGCAGGTGCCGTAGAGGCGGCCTGCGCCGTCGTGCAGCGGGAACTTGGTCGACTCGTAGTAGCGACGACCCTCCCGCGTCTCGGCGATCTCCTCGACCTCGTAGCGGCCCTGACGGGCCTGCAGGTCGTTGCTCCGCCAGACGGTCGCGAGCTCGGGGTCCAGGTGCTGGTCGGTGCGGCCGATCAGCTCGCCCGCGGTCAGCCCGAAGGCGCGCTCGAAGGCCAGGTTGGTGAGCAGATAGCGTCCGTCCAGGTCCTTGGCGTAGATGAGGGTCTGGTCGCTGTCGACGATGCCGCGCAGCATCGCCGCCTGCGCGTCGCGCTCGGCCTCGGCCTCGCTGCGTGCGGCGAGCACCGCCCGCTGGGCGGCGAGCTCGGTACGCCGCCGCTTGGCCTCCAGATCCTCGAACAGCGTCGCGCCCTGCATCAGCGCTCCGTAGGTACGACGCAGCGTCCAGTAGTACAGGCCGATCAGCGCCGTCAGGCACGACCACGCGACGTCGTGGAAGGAGACGGTGCGAGCGGCGAACGCCTCCGGGGAGTCACTGCCCAGCAGCGGCAGGACCGTGTGGACGACGTGCAGGCCGTGTCCTACGCCGCAGCTGAAGAAGATGGCCGCCGTGGCCGCGCCGAGCTTGTTGCTGAGCAGCTGGCCGTGACGGACCAGCGGCAGCGCGATGGCGAAGAAGATGCCGAAGTAGGCCAGGCTCACGACCGCGTTGGCACCCGCTGAGACCTGCCACATGTTGTGTCTGTCGGCAGGTCGGGCCGGGGTTCGCGTGGTTGGGCGGAAGAAGTTCTCGGGCGTTCGCGCCGGGGGAGTCCGAGGCCGGACTCAGCCCTCCTGCTCGGTGGGGCGGATGAGGATCTCGTTGACGGCGGCGTGCCGCGGCCGGGTGACCATGTAGACCACGGCGTCGGAGATGTCCTCGGACTGCAGCCGCTCCATCTGCCCGAAGCGCTGCTTGAGGGTTTCCTGCACCTCGGGCCGGTTGTGGCTGCCGAGCTCGGTCTCGACGGCGCCGGGCTCGACCAGCCCGATCCGCACGTGCCGCTTGGTCACCTCCTGGCGCAGGCCCTCGGAGAAGGCGCCGACGCCGAACTTGGTCGCGTTGTAGACGCCGCTGCCGGGTCGGGCGATGCGGCCGGCCACCGAGCTCACGTTCACCATGTCCGAGACGCCTCGCGGGCTGTCCGCGGCGGCGGCGACCAGGTGCGGCAGGGCGGCGTGCGAGCAGTAGAGCAGGCCCAGGACGTTGATCTGGACCATCCGCTGCCACTCTTCCAGCGGTGCCTGCTCCATCGGCCCGAGCAGCATCACGCCGGCGTTGTTGACGAGCGTGTCCAGCCGGCCGAGCTCGGCGACGGTGCGCTCGACGGCGGCCCTGGCCTGCTCCGGGTCGGTGATGTCGGCCTCGATCACCAGCGCCGTGCCGCCGGTGGCGGTGATGCGCTGCGCGAGGTCGTCCAGCCGGTCCTTGCGACGGGCGGCGACGGCGACGGTGGCGCCCTGGGCGGCCAGGGCCAGGGCGGTGGCCTCGCCGATGCCCGAGCTCGCACCGGTGACCAGGGCGACGGTGTCGTTCAGGGTGGTCGTCATGGCGGGTGTCCTTCCGTGTGGTTGCGCCCGCAAACGTGCCGGGGGGCTGGAGCTGCGCGGGCAGGGCTGCCTTCTTGCAGGACCCAGGGTGCAGGGTGCGGCGGGTGGCCGGGCGCGCAGGCGCTGACTGGCGCGGCCTGTCTCGGCCTCGGGCCGGGTGGTGCTGTCTCGGCCCCGGGTCGCCGGCGCTGGCGCGGCCGGGCGGGGCTGGCGCGGCCGGGAGGTGCGGCGCTGACGGGCGCGGGCTCGACCTCGGATCCAGGGTTGACGGTTCTGTCGGAGGCGGTGTCTACTGTTGTTCATGTTCGAACGCACGTTCGAGCACATGGGCGGGACCTCGCGGACCCGTCCTGGGCGGACCCCGCCCGGTGACGTAGGAGTCTCGACCCTCTCACGGCGCCGGGCGGGACCGCCGGTCCGGGTGCGGCGTGGGGAAGCGCCTCGCCCGGACCGGCGCCGCCTGCGCCGTCTTCCCCCGGCACCGCGGGCAGCGACCGCTGCCCGTCCGCTCGTGGAAGGAGAACCGTGTCCCGTCTGCACGCCGACGTCGTCGAGGTCCAGCGCGGTGACGACGCACCGGCCCAGTTCCTGTGGCGTGGTCGGCTCTACGTCGTGCGGGCAGTGCTCGCCCGGTGGACCGAGTCCGGCGGGTGGTGGCGCAGCGCTGCCGTCCGAGCGGTCGCCGACGGTGGGTCCGAAGGTGGGTCCGCCGGGTCGTCCGGTGCGCCTGCGCCTGCGCCGCTGGACACCGCCCCGATCCCGGCCAGCCCGAGATGGGCCCAGCGAGCCTGGGGCGAGCCGGCTCCCGACGTCGGTGCAGCGATCGGTCCCGCCTCGATCGACGACGGTGAGCAGGACTGGTTCCGGGTCGAGGCCGGGGCCGGCAGCGCCGCCGGAACCGGGGTCTACGACCTGTGCTTCTGCTGGTCCACGGGCAGCTGGTCGCTGGCTCGGGTCCTGGACTGAGGGGGGTGACGATGAGCATCGGGACCGATCCGGTCGCGCCCGCGGTCCGGGCGGTGCCGGCCCTGGCGTCCGGCGAAGGCAGGGGCGGGCGGCTCGGCCAGGGCTCGGCGCTGCCGGTCGACACGCTGCTGGTGCTGGCCCGACGCGGGCTGGTCGAGGCCTGCAGCGCCGCCACACCCGGTGAGCGCTACGCCGCCGCCCACCTGGCCGCGCTGCGGGTTGCCGCGGCGGTGCTGGCCTGCCGGGCCCGGCCGGCCGGACAGGCGCGCCGAGGGCGGCCCACCAGCGCCTGGGTGCTGCTGACCCGGATCGCTCCCGAGCTGGGGGAGTGGGCGGCGTTCTTCGCCGCCGGAGCGGCCAAGCGGGCCGCGGCCGAGGCCGGCATCGCCTCGGCCGTCACCGCTCGCGAAGCCGACGACCTGGTGCGCGAGGTACAGGCGTTCCTGGTCATGGTCGAGCCCACCCTCGGGCTGCCTGGCACCCAGCTGCTGCTCGCCTCGGGCTGATCGCGCCGCGGGCGAAAGGCTCGAGGCCGGCTCGACAGTTGACGGCCTGCCTGCGGGCAGGTGTACTGAGTTCTTCGAACAACAGTTCGATCATGACGGGCTTCGGGTCCGTCGTCGCGGACCTCCACCCGCTGCCGCCGTGCCTCATCGCACGGTGCGCGGCAGGTGGTGGCCGGTCCGGGTGTGGCGTGGGGAAGCGCCGCACCCGGACCGGTAGCCGCTGCCGCCTTCCCCCGGCACCCTGCAGACAGCTCCCGCTGTCCGCACCCGTTGCCGGAGGAAGGAGCCCGACGTGAACGACCCGTTCGTGCACCTGCACGTCGCGTCCGGCTACTCGCTGCGGCACGGCGCCTCTCCTCCGCACCGGCTGGTCGAGCGGGCCGCCGAGCACGGCATGGACACCTTGGCCCTCACCGATCGCGACGGCGCCTACGGCGTGGTGAAGTTCGCCAAGGCGTGCCGGGCCGCCGGGGTCCGTCCGGTCTTCGGGGTCGACCTGGCCGTCGCTCCGGTGCCGATCGAGGTGGGCCCGGCTGTGCGCGCCCGCTCGGGCGGCCGTGCCTCGCCGGCCCGGGGCGGGGCGTTCCTGGACCGCGATCCCGGCTCGCCCACCCGGCCGGGCGTCCCCGAGCTGCCGCGGGTCGTGCTGCTGGCGCGCGACGGCCGCGGCTGGGCGGCACTGTGCCGGCTGGTGTCGGCCACCCACCTGGCCGGCGAGCGCGGCACCCCGGTCAGCAGCCTCGAGCTCGTCGCCGAGCATGCCGGGGGCGCCGCGCAGGCGGGGTCGCTGGCGGTGCTGCTCGGTCCGGCCTCCGAGCTCGGCCGGGCCGTCACCGCCCGTCGCGACGACCTCGCCGCGCGCCACCTGGACCGCTGGCGCGAGGTCCTCGGGGTCGACGGCGTCGTCGTCGAGGTGGTCTGCCACCGAGCCCAGGGCGACGTCGGCCGCGCCGCGCGGCTGCTCGGCTTCGCGCAGGCGCACCGCGCCGGTGCGGTGCTCACCAACGTCGTGCGCTACGCCGACCGCAGCGACGCCCCTACCGCCGACGTGCTCGACGCCGCGCGCCGGCTGGTCGCGCTGGACACCCGCCACGTCGACCGTCGCAACGCCGAGGCGGCGCTGCTGTCGGGCAAGGAGATGGCCGAGGTCGCGGCTCAGGTCGCCCGGGCCGCGGGGCTGTCCGACGACGGTCGCGGGCTGCTGTCCCGCACCCGGCACCAGGCTGACCGGTGCGCGGTCGACCCACGGGACGACCTGGGCATCGGCGAGGTCCACTTCCCCGAGCTGGAGGCCGGTTCGGGCGCGCCGGCGGCGGTGCTGCGCGAGCGCTGCGAGGCAGGGTTCGGTCGTCGGGCGATGGCGCGCGACAGCACCACCCTGGCCCGGCTGGACGACGAGCTCGGGGTCATCGCCGGACTGGGCTACCCGGCCTACTTCCTCACCGTCGCCGACGTCGTCGACCTCATCAAGGGCATGGGGGTGCGGGTGGCGGCCCGGGGCAGCGGCGCCGGCTCGCTCGTCACCTACCTGCTCGGGGTCAGTGACGTCGACCCGATCCGTTACGGCCTGCTCATGGAGCGTTTCCTGTCACCGTTGCGGCACCAGCTGCCCGACATCGACGTCGATGTCGAGTCGGCCCGGCGGATGGAGGTCTACGAGCAGATCCTGGGCCGCTACGGCGGTGAGCGCTGCACCTGCGTGTCGATGATGGACACCTACCGGGCCCGGCACGGCGTCCGCGACGTCGGGGCCGCCCTGGGCCTGCCGCCGGGCGAGGTCGACGCGCTCGCCAAGGCCTTCCCGCACATCCGCGCGAGCCAGGTCCGGGCCGCCATGCGCGACCTGCCCGAGCTGCGGGCCAGCGGCCTGGGCCGGGGCGAGAACGCCGGTCGCACCGACCTGCTGCTGCGGCTGGTCGAGCGCCTGGACGGCCTGCCCCGGCACATCGCCCTGCACCCGTGCGGGGTGCTGCTGAGCGACCGCACCCTGCTGGACCGCACCCCCGTCGAGTCCAGCTGGCTGGGCTTCCCGATGAGCCAGTTCGACAAGGACGACGTGGAAGAGCTCGGGCTGCTCAAGCTCGACGTGCTGGGCATCCGGATGCAGTCGGCGATGTCCTACGCGGTCACCGAGGTCGCCCGGGTCGACGGCAGGACGATCGACGTCGACACCGCCCCGCGCGACGACCCCGCCACCTTCGCGCTCGTGCAGTCCACCCGCACGCTGGGCTGCTTCCAGATCGAGTCGCCCGGCCAGCGCGAGCTGGTCGGCAAGTTCGCCCCGGAGACCTTCGAGGACCTCATCATCGACATCTCGCTGTTCCGGCCCGGGCCGGTCAAGAGCGACATGATCCGGCCGTTCCTGGAGGCCCGGCAGGGGTGGAAGAGCGCCGTCTACCCGCATCCCGACCTCGAGCCGGTGCTCGCCCAGACCTGGGGCGTGGTGGTCTTCCACGAGCAGGTGCTGCAGATCGTCAGCGTCATGACCGGCTGCTCGCTGGCCGAGGCCGACGAGATCCGCCGCGCGCTCGGCAACCCCGACGGCCAGACCGAGGTGCAGGCCTGGTTCTTCCCGGCAGCGCTCGGTGCCGGCTACCGGCTCGAGGTCGTGAAGCAGGTGTGGGAGGTGCTCAAGGCGTTCGGGTCGTTCGGCTTCTGCAAGGCCCACGCGGCCGCCTTCGCCCTGCCCACCTACCAGTCGGCCTGGCTCAAGGCCCACCATCCCGCGGCGTTCCTGGCCGGGGTGCTCACCCACGACCCCGGCATGTACCCCAAGCGCCTGATCCTGGACGACGCCCGCCAGTTCGGCATCGCCATCCTGTCGCTGGACGTCAACGCCTCCGACGCCACCTACCGGGTCGAGCGGGTCGGCGTGCTCGACGAGCCGCCGCCGGCCGTGCTCGACCAGGTCGGCAGTCCCGCCGCCGAGCCCTTGCGCGCGTCCGACCTCCTCCCCCGAGAGCAGCCCGCCGACCCCCCACGAGCAGCCCCGGCCGCCCCGCGGACGTCACCCGCCCCGCGAGGGTCGGCCGACCCGCGAGGGTCGGGTAACGACCCGCTTGCAGGCCTGCAAGCGGGTGATGTCCCGACCCCCGCGGACACCCCCACCCCCGCGGACACCCCCACCTACGCCGACGGACGCGGCGTGCGGGGCGGGGTCAGCGGCCCGCGCAGCGCCCCGTCCGACCTGCGGCTGCCCGACGGGCGGGGCTACGGCATCCGGATCGGGTTGGCCGACCTCAAGGGCATCAGCGCGGCCGAGACGGCGCGGATCGTGGCCGGTCGTCCCTACGCCAGCCTGTCGGACTTCTGGCACCGCGCCCAGGTGTCCCGGCCGATCGCCGAGCGGCTGGTGGTGGCCGGTGCGTTCGACTCCCTCTACGGCCTCGGCAGCACCCTGCCGGTGCGCCGGCGCGGCCAGGTCACCCGGCGCGACCTGCTGCTGCAGGTCGCCGAGCTGGACCGCTGGAGCCGCTCGACCGCCGCTGCCGCCCGCCGGACGGCCCCTCGCCGCGCCGCGCGCAGCGGGGGCCGCAGCGCGGCCCAGGTCGTCGGGCGCACCCCCACCCCGCTCCCGGCCGGACTGACCGGGGGAGCGGGTGAGCACGCCCGCCCGGTGGTGCAGCTCGACGACGTCCGCGCCCGGCAGGCCCGCCAGTCGCAGGCTCCTGCGCCGGTGGAACCCGTCGACGTCCAGCTGTCCTTCGACCTCGGCGACGCCCCGGAGCAGACCCGGTCCAGCGGTCTGCCGGAGATGAGCCAGGCCGAGCGGGTGCGGGCCGAGCTCGACGTGCTGGGGCTGGACGTCAGCGCGCACGTCATGGACGCCTACGAGCCGTTCCTGCGCGAGCTCGGGGCGACCCGCTCCCACGAGCTGCTCGGCTGCCGCAGCCGCCAGCAGGTGCTGGTCGCCGGCGTGAAGGTCGCCACCCAGACCCCGCCGATCCGCTCCGGCCGACGGGTCATCTTCGTGACGCTCGACGACGGCACCGGCCCGTTGGACGCCACCTTCTTCGAGGACGCCCAGGTCGGTTACGCCACCACCGTCTTCCACTCCTGGCTGCTGGTCGTGCAGGGGCTGGTCCGGCGCACCGGCCCGCGCGGGGTGTCCATGCAGGCCGTCGGCTGCTGGGAGCTGCCGGTGCTGCACGACGCCTGGCTGACCGGAGGGATCGACGCGGTGTGGGAGCTGATGCACGTCCCGGTACAGGTCAGCGAGGCGGCGGTGCAGGGCGCGGCCGCCAGCCGGTCCAGCCGGCCGGTCATGGCCGGACCGCCTCGCATCGCCGGTGGCGGCCTGGTCGGCGGCGGGTCCGGGCACTCCGGGGTCGGCGGAGCGGTCGGCACGGGGGTCCCGGCGCCCGAGCATCCGGCGGACCAGTCCGAGGACCAGGCGGCCGTCGAGGTAGGGGGCGGCTCGCACGTGTACGCCACCGGTTTCCGGGCCTCGCCGTACGCCGACATCAAGCCGGCCGGCGACGGCACCGGTACCGCGCAAGGACGCCCCGCGCCCCCGCGCAAGCTCTGGCACGCGAGCCCCGGGAGTGCCGGTCGATGAACGCCTCGCACCGGCCGAGCACCACGCAACCCTGCAATCCCGTGCGCCACGCTGGACCCATCTGTCACAATCTCATGACAAACCCCGTCGCCACCCTGAAGCACGACGGCCCCCCGGCCGAGGAACAGGGCACGCCCACCCCGGTGCGCTCCCCGTCCTCGACCCCGGAGGCGGGGCCGTGTCCGCCTGCCGCAAGGGATCCGCGACGTGCACCCTCTCGACCTTGTCCACCGCCGTTCCTCCGGTGGTCGTCTGCGCCGCCGGGTGCCTGCCACGCTGCTGGCCGGGGCCCTGTCGTTGCTCACCGTGCTGACCGTGCTCGTCGTGCCCGCCCAGGCGGCGCCGGCGTCGGTCGACCCGGGTGCGCAGATCGAAGGCTTCGCGCCCTACCAGGGCCAGACCACCTGCGACCCCGTCGTGCGGGCCGGGGTCGTGGCGTTCCGCGACCTGGTCCTGCGCACCTACCCGGGCACCGGCGACGCCGGCCAGGTGCGCGACTGCGCGGTCGGTGGCGCCAGCGAGCACAAGGAGGGCCGGGCCTGGGACTGGCGGGTGTCGGCGGCCGATCCTGTCCAAGCCGCTCAGGTGCAGGACCTGGTCGGTTGGCTGTTCGCCACCGACCAGCACGGCAACGAGGCAGCGATGGCCCGCCGGCTCGGCATCATGTACGTCATCTGGAACCGGCAGGTCTGGAAGGCCTACCAGTCCAGCCGCGGCTGGCAGCCCTACTCGGGCAGCAGCCCGCACACCGACCACGTGCACCTCAGCTTCGGCTGGGCGGGGGCCTACGGCGCCACCTCCTTCTGGACCGGCACCGTCGCCCCGGTGATGTACGCCCCGGTACGCGCCGCCGCGCCGGCCGCGACCGCGACCGCGACCACGTCGACCGCGATCGAGGAGGGCGTCGCCCCGGCGTTCGGCGACCCCCGGGCCCGGGCCGTCCAGCGCGAGGTCGCCGTCGGCAGCATGGCCGGCCCGTGGCGGCGTCGCTAGGCGCCGTCCCGCCAGCAGTCCCGCCAGCAGTCCCGTGCGCACACCCACCAGCAGTCCTACCCGCACACCTCCGCGCGCTCCCACGACCGGTCCCGGGGTCACTAGGCTCAGGCCCGCGCGCGGCACGCCGGCCAGCGCGCGGAGGAGGACCCCCGTGCCCGCCGACCCGTCCGGCCCCGACCAGGGCGACATCGGCCTGCCCGCGACCGCCGACCCCCGACCGGCGGCGGTCCGTCGCCCCTCCGGCCCGGCGTCCTCGGCCCGCACCGCCGTCGTCTGGGAGGTGCTGTCGGCCGTGCTGGCCGAGTCCGACCGAGACGGTCGCGGCCTGGACGTCGTCGACGCCGGCGGGGGCAGCGGCGGCTTCGCCGTGCCGCTGGCCGAGGCCGGACACCGGGTCACGGTCGTCGATCCGAGCCCGGACTCCCTGGCCGCGCTCCAGCGACGGGCGGCCGAGCGAGGCGTGTCCGCCCGCGTCGTCGGCCTGCAGGGAGACCTGTCCGACCTGCCGGGCCTGGTCGCCGTCGGCAGTACCGACCTGGTGCTGTGCCACAGCGTGCTGGAGGTCGTCGAGGACCCCGTCGAGGCGCTCGCGGCCGTCGCCGGAGCGCTGCGGGCGGGTGGACGGCTCAGCCTGCTGGTCGCCAACCGGGCCGCTGTCGTGCTGGCCCGCGCCGTCGCCGGCCGGCCCGACGAGGCGGCTCACGCCCTCACCGACCCGGCCGGTCGCTGGGGTCCCGCCGACGGCGTCCAGCGGCGGTTCGACGTCGAAGAGCTCACCGGGCTCGTCCGCACCGCGGGTCTGCAGCTCGAGCAGGTCCACGGCGTGCGGGTGGTGGCCGACCTCGTGCCCAGTGCGGTCCTGGACACCGAGCCCGGTGCGGCGGCGTCCCTGCTGGCGCTGGAACGCGCGCTGTCGGACCGACCGCCGTTCCGGGATGTCGCGACGCAGCTGCACGTGCTGGCCCGCCGAGGCTGACCGTGGTCCGGGGGTGCTGAGGTGAGCCGCGGCGGAGTGCCGCCGATCGGTCCGCCGGCGGGTCCGCCCGGCTCGGACCGTGGCTGCCACGTCCTCCACGTCGACATGGACGCCTTCTTCGCCGGCGTGTCCCTGCTGGAGCACCCAGAGCTGCGCGGCACCCCGGTGATCGTCGGCGGTGGCGGCACCCGCGGGGTCGTGCTGTCGGCCACCTACGAGGCCCGCGCCTTCGGGGTGCACAGCGCGATGCCGATGATGCGCGCGCGTCGGCTGTGCCCGCAGGCGACCGTGCTCCCGCCCGACTTTGCCGCCTACTCCCGGGTCTCCGCCGGCGTGATGGAGGTCTTCCGCTCGGTCACCCCGCTGGTCGAACCGATCTCGTTGGACGAGGCCTTCCTGGACGTCCGCGGCGCCGCCCGCCGGCTCGGCGGACCCACCCAGATCGGCGGATGGATCCGGGCCACCGTCGAGGACGAGCAGGGAGTGACCTGCTCGGTCGGCATCGCGAGCACGAAGTTCGTGGCCAAGCTGGCGTCCGCGCGGTGCAAGCCCGACGGGCTGCTGGTCGTCCCGGCGGCCGAGGTCGTGGCGTTCCTGCACCCGCTGCCGGTCGGTGCGCTGTGGGGGGTGGGGGGCAAGACCGAACAGGTGCTGCAACAGCTCGGGCTGCGCACCGTCGGCGACCTCGCCAACACCCCGCGCGCGACGCTGGTCCGGGCGCTGGGTGCGGGCGCGGGTGGTCATCTGTTCGCGCTGTCCTGGGGGCAGGACGACCGCAGCGTCGTCCCGCACGAGCCGGACAAGAGCATCGGCGCCGAGAACACCTTCGGCACCGACGTCGACGACCCCGCGGTCATCGCTCGCGAGCTGCTGCGCCTGTCCGAGCGGACCGCCGCCCGGCTCCGGGCCTCGGGCCAGGTCGGTCGCACCGTGGCGCTGAAGGTCCGCTTCGCCGACTTCACCACCATCACCCGCTCCCGCACCCTGAAGGAGCCGACCGACGTGGGCCGGCTGGTCTACGACACGGCGCTGTCGCTGTACCAGGCGCTGGGGCTGGAGCGGGCCAGGTTGCGCCTGGTGGGGGTGCGGGTGGAAGGAGTCCTGGACGCCGTCGGCCAGCCGCACCAGCTCAGCCTGGGCGAGCGTGAGCAGGGCTGGCGCGAGGCCGAGCAGGCGGTCGACCGTGCTGCGCTCCGCTTCGGGGCCGGCGCGGTGCGCCCGGCGGCGCTGGTGGACCGAGATCGACGCTAGATCGACCGCGGATCGACCGCGGATCGACCTCGTCTCGGCACGGTCGGCGGCGACGCGACAGGGGCTCGACCGACAGGGCACCGCAGCGCGTTCCCGCTCGTTGGAGGTGCCGTGGAGCAAGTCCGAGACGCGGGTCCAGGCATCAGTCTCACGGTCCGTCGTGACGGAAGGGCTTTGCACTCGTATCCTTCCCCCTACGAGCCGTGTCTTGCGGCTCGGCCCATCACCATGAGCCAGCCTGTGACCCTGTGGTCGCCGTCCTCCGGGAGGGAGCGCCGTGCCGCTCTCTGAGCACGAGCAGCGCCTGCTCGACCAGATCGAGCGCGCGCTGTACCAGGAGGATCCGAAGTTCGCCTCCACGGTGCGCCAGACCGATCTGCGCACGCACATGCGTCGCCGGTTGCGCCGTGCGGCCATCGTCCTGGTCCTGGGGTTCACCCTCCTGCTGGTCGGAGTCCTGTCCAGCCAGGCCGTGATCGGCGTCGTCGGCTTCGTGGTCATGGTCGGGGCGCTCGTCCTGGCGATGGCGAGCTGGAAGCGGCTCCAGCCCGCCACCGCCAGCCTGCACGTTGCTGGGGGGCCAGAGCGGCCGTCGCGGCCCAGGGGTCGTAAGCCCAGGCCGCAGCGCGGCGGTGGCGCGTCGTCCGACGGCTCCTTCAAGCACCGTTTGGAAGAGCGCTGGCGGCGCCGGTGGGACGAACGCGGCGAAGGCGGCCGCTGACCGCCCAGCCGTTGACCGCCCAGCCGCTGACCGCCCAGCCGTCACCGCACCGCTAGCGCCTACCCGTGCCGCTGCTGACCATCTGCGCTCGCGCGCTGCCCGGTGCGGACTGCTGCGGCCACAGCGACGTCCAGGTCGGGGTGCAGCACGGGCGTGAGCCGGCCGAGCTGGTTCCGGCCGACGCCGCCTCGGCGTGCTGGGTGCTCGAGCTGGGGCTGGGGCCGCGGGGGTATCGGGGACCGGTGGTCCAGGGCCGACCCGGCGCGCGCTTCGTCTACCTGACGTGGGGCTCGCTGACGAGCGGGGCGTTCGTGATGTTCCGTCGGCTCAAGGTGTGGCTGCCCGAACCCGCACGCGCCGACGATCTGGTGCTCGAGCTGGAGCTCACCGACGGCTGCGGCGCCCCGCTCTGCGGGTCGGTGCACCCGTGGCGCCGCACCGACGTGCGTTCCTGAGTCCTGGCGCCGGTCAGCCGGCAGCGGAGCGAGGCCGGCGCAGCCGGCGCCCGGCCGCGGCCGGCAGGCCGTCGGCGCGGTCCAGCAGGTCGGCGACCAGCGTCCCGCTGCGGTGCGCGGCCCAGGCCAGCGTGGACGGCGGCAGCACGCGGGCCCGCAGGCGGTCCTGGCGGCGGCGCGTGGCGAGCAGCCCGGCGCGCACGCTCGCGGCGTCCTGGCGCAGCGCGGCAGTCTCCCTCACCTGCGTCCCGGTGAGGTCGGGGGCACCTTCCGCGACGCCGGCGGGCCGCGCGTAGCGGAAGCGCTCGACGGCGAGCGCCACGCGACCGAGGGCCTGGGCAGCGGCCTCGTCCAGCCCGAAGGCAGAGCGAAGCTGCACGGCGGCGGCGCGCGGTGAGTCCATGGGGCGCCAGCGGTGGCCCACATCGACGGCGTCGTCGCGCACGACCGCCCAGATGGCGTCAGGGGAGCCGCTGCCCAACCGGCGACGTCGGCGCAGGGCCGCCAGCGCCATCGGGGCCGCGAGCAGGGCGAGCACGGCCAGCATCACGAGCACCGAGAGCGCCTGGCGGCCGCCCCTGCCGGTACCGCCACCAGCGGCCTGGGCGCCGTCCTGCCCGGCGCGGTCCTGGCTGTCGGTCGCCGCGCTCGGGCCCACCGCAGGAGCGGACGCGGCGGCGGTGGGCGCGGCCGAGGCGGTCGGGCCGGTCGGCTCGGCGGGCGGGCGGGTGTAGCTCGGGATCGACAGCTGCTGGTCGCTGCGGGGCGTCGGCTCGAAGCGCACCCAACCGGCTCCGGCGAACCAGACCTCGGGCCAGGCGTGCGCGTCGCTGGTGGTGATGCGACGGCCGCTGCCCGAGACGGTGCCGGCGGTGAAGCCGACGGCTACCCGGGCAGGGACGCCCAGGGCGCGCACCATCGCGGCCATCGCCGAGGCGTACTGCTCGCAGTAGCCGGTGCGCTGCTCCAGGAAGTTCTGCAGGGCGTCCGGGGTGTTCAGGTTCGGCGCCGTCGCCGTCGTGTCGTAGCGGAAGGTCGGGCCCTGGAAGAAGTCCTGCAGCGCGACGGCACGGTCGTAGTCGGTGGTGGCGCCGGCGGTGACCCGCGCCAGCGTGGCGGCGACGCTCGGGGCGAGGGCGACGGGGGCGGCATAGGTGCGCGCGATGTCGGCAGGGACCGTCTGGTCCGCCCGCAGCAGCTCGACCGACGGCTCCACGACCCGCGTCCGGATCGTGTACGGCTGGTCCACCTCGGCCACCCGGCGGCGGGTGGAGAAGGCGGTCTCGGCCTCGGCGTCCCAGATCCACGGCCCCGGGATGTCGATCGAGGCCGGCGGGAAGGTGACCGGCAACCAGGGCCCGTCGAGCTGGTCGCTGAGCGTGACGGTGACGTCGACGGTGCGGCCGGTGTCGGCCGGTCCGAGCCCCGACGGCGTCGGCAGCCCCTGCTCGACCCGGTCCTTCTCGATGTCTCCGGTGAGCTGCGAGGACGACCAGCCGTCGGTCGCGGAGAACTCGTCCAGCGTGGTGAGCCGGACGTACTGCGGGGTCGGGTCGTCGCTGGCGTAGCTGAACAACGGACGCGGCTCGGGCAGCCGCAGCTGACCGGACAACCGCAGGATCGGGTTGTAGGTGGTCGTGGTGCGCGAACCCCCGAAACCTGTGCCCGAGCCCGAGGCCAGCACGCGGCTGTCCAGACCGGGGACCAGAGCAGGCACGATCACGGCCATCCCGAGGGCCGCCACGCCGATGCGGCGCCCTACCTGCCCCAGCGACGCGTCCTCGCCGAGCGCGCGACTGGACAGCGGCGTGCCCCAGCGCGCGGCCCGGTCGCCGGAGTCGGCCAGCAGCAGCCCCATCCAGCCGGCCGCGCCGAGGACGAACGGCAGGAAGCCGAGCCCGCCCGGCAGCACCGCCGACGGGACCGCGAACAGCAGCAGCAGCGGCAGCCCCGACACGGCCGCCTTGCGCAGCGTGACGGCGATCGTGTCCACCAGCACGGTGATGGCTCCGACGCCCAGCACACCGACGAGCACCAGGCCGGACGTCGTAGGCACCGGCGCAGCGAGCTCGTCGACGCCGACCAGCCCGTCGGAGATCAGCGTCCGCAGCTTCTCGACGGTCTCAGGACCCGGCAGCAGGCCGAACGCGAGCGTCTGTGCGGCGAAGGCGACGCTCACCCAGCCGGCCAGGCCGAGCAGCCCGGTCAGCGGGTGCAGCACGCGGGGGAGGCGGACCAGCCGTGCGAGGGTCGTCGCCCCGGACACGGCCAGGACCGCCCCGAGCGCCGGGACGAGCCAGCCCAGGTCGACGTAGACGGGCTCCAGGGCGGCGCAGGCCAGCGCGACCGCCAGGGCCGCGGCCAGCGTGAGCCGGTACTGCGTGGTCATGGCGTCGCCCCGACCCGCGCGGCGCCGGAACCGGCCAGCGGCCAGACCGAGGCCAGGGTGGCCCCGTAGGAGATGGGCAGCACCCGCCACCCGGCGCTCTGCAGCAGCGTCACGACCCGCTCGTGCTCGGCGACCGCCACCGCCCGCAGTCTCGGGGAGACCGGCGCCCAGGCGTCGGTGTCCATGACGACGGCGACCCCGACGGCGCTGCCGATCCGCAGCCGGGCGACGCGTTCGGCCTCGGGGAGGTCCAGCGCGCCCAGCACGGCCACCAGCACCCCGCCCAGGCCGCCGCGCCGCAGCCGTTCGGCGGCGGCGTCCAGGCCGGTGACGGGCGACGTGCCGACGGTGGCGAGCACGTCGAGCAGCAGGCTCTCGGTGAGCGGCACCCCGACCGGCGCGAGGTTCTCGCCGCTGTCCCGCAGCATGGACAGCGCGAACCCCGAGCGGGCCAGTGCCACCCCGATCGAGGCCACGGCGCTGACCGCCCACTCGAAGGAGGACGCCGGGCCGTCACCGCGGTGCGCCGTGCGACGACCGTCAAGCAGCAGCGTGGCCCGGCTCTGGAAGGGCTGCTCCTCGCGCCGCACCATCAGCTCGCCCACGCGCGCCGTCGAGCGCCAGTGCACCTTGCGCAGGTCGTCGCCGTGGCGGTACTCCCGGGTCGCGGCGTCGTCGGTGCCGCTGGTCGCGACCGAGCGCGCGGTCGCCTCGCCGCCGCCGAGCCAGTCGCCGCCGAGCCGCACCGCCGGCAGCCGGCTGACGGTCGGCGTGACGATCAGCTCGTCGGTGGACGCGAAGGAGCGTTGCAGCTCGCACAGGCCGAACGGGTCGGTCAGGCGCACCGCCAGCGGTCCCACGACGAAGCGCCCCCGGACGTCGGAGCGCACCGGGTAGCTGACGTCGCGCACCCCGCGGGGCTCGACCCGGTCCAGGACGAAGCGCGGGCGTCCGCCCAGGCTGAACGGCAGCGAGTCCTCCATGAGCAGGACCCCGCTGGGCAGCCGGGACACGTTGTCCAGCCGCAGCCGCACGGTCGAGTGCGAGCCCGCCGGCACCCGGTAGGGGTCCAGCGCGCGGTCGCAGGACAGCCGGTAGCGCGTGCGCGACACGACCCAGACGGCCGCGAGCGGCAGGGCGACCAGGAAGACGGACGCCCGCAGCAGGTCGCGCTGGCCCAGCACCAGGGCGCACACGACGAGCGCGAGCCCGGCGGCCAGCAGGCAGCGGCCCCGGGTGGTCAAGCCCGACAGTGCCGAGCGCACGGCCGTCATCGGCGCCGTGGCGCGGCCCGGCTCGGCAGCGGGACGCTCTCCAGCAGGTCGTCGACGACGTCCTCGGGCGAGCGCCGCGAGACCTGGGCCTCCGGGGTCGGCAGCAGCCGGTGGCACAGCACGGCGCTGGCGAGCTCCTGCACGTCGTCGGGCAGCACGTAGTCGCGGCCCTCGATGGCCGCCGCCGCCCGAGCCGCCCGCAACAGCTGCAGGCCCGCGCGCGGCGAGGCGCCGAGCCGCAGCTCGTGGTGCTCGCGGGTGGCGGTCAGCAGCGCGATGACGTACTCGGCGACCTCGGGCGCGACGTGCACGGTGCGCGTCGTCTCGATGAGCTTGCGGATCTCGGGGGCGTCGGCCACCGGCTCGAGGTCGTCGACCGGCTCTGCGGCGCCGTGCGTGGTCAGCATGTCCAGCTCGGCCTGCGCCGACGGGTAGCCCATCGAGACGCGCGCGGTGAAACGGTCGCGCTGCGCCTCGGGCAGCGGATAGGTGCCTTCCATCTCGATCGGGTTCTGCGTCGCGATGACCATGAACGGCCGCTCGAGCACGTAGGTGGTGCCGTCGATGGAGACCTGCTTCTCCTCCATCGCCTCCAGCAGCGCCGACTGCGTCTTGGGCGAGGCGCGGTTGATCTCGTCGCCGACGACGAGGTTGGCGAACACCGCGCCCGGCTTGAACTCGAACTCGCGGGCCTGCTGGTCGTAGATCGAGACGCCCGTGACGTCGCTGGGCAACAGGTCAGGGGTGAACTGGATGCGGCGCACCGAGCAGTCGATCGAGCGGGCCAGGGACTTGGCCAGCATCGTCTTCCCGACCCCTGGCACGTCCTCGATGAGCAGGTGACCCTCGGCGAGCAGCACCACCAGCGACAGACGGATCACCTCGGGCTTGCCCTCGATGACCCTCTCGATGTTGGCCTGGATGCGCGAGACGGACTCCTGCAGGCCGTCGAGCCCGGCGGGACCGGCGCTCGTGCGGGTGCGACGAACCACGATGGCGATCCTCCTGGGGGCAGCGGCTGCGGCAGGGACCTGGCCGAGGTGCGTTGCTGAGGCTCTGATCCTGCCACCGGACGGGTCGAGCCGCCGCAGGTCGGGCAGGTGGGGCTCGCCGGCGGACCGAGGGTCCACAGGTCCTGACGTGCGACCGGGGTCCCCGGTTCCGCGGGGACGGTCCGTGGGGGCGTGCTACGCACCCCCACCTTCCCCCACTGCGGGCCCGCGCCAGCCTTCCGCGGTCTTGGGGACGGGCGCAGCAGCCCCGGGCAGCCGCCGGGACGCGCTGACGCTGGTCAGTGCGCTCCACCTGCAGTGCACCGCTCTGACCAGCGACGATGCTCTGCACGCGGACCTGCGCCAGCCCGACAACCCTTGACGATGGAGGGAAGTGGGGTATGGTGGGGCTTGTAGGAGCGAAAGGGCTCCTCTCGGCAGAAGCAGGGTCGTCAGGCGCTGCTCCGGTCGTCGAGCCAGGAGGGTGGGCCGTGTTCCTCGGTACCCACTCGCCCCGGCTGGACGAGAAGGGGCGGCTGATCCTGCCGGCCAAGTTCCGCGACCAGCTGACGGAGGGCATCGTGGTCACCAAGGGCCAGGAGCGGTGCCTGTTCGTCTTCACGGCCGCCGACTTCCTGGCAAAGGCACGAGGACAGAGCGAGCCGACGACCAAGGCCGAGCGCGACTACTACCGCATCTTCTTCGCCAGCGCCTCCGACGAGGTCCCCGACCGCACCGGGCGCATCACCGTCCCCGCCCCGCTACGTGCGTACGCCGGACTCGAGCGCGACTGCGTCGTGATCGGCGCCAACACGCACCTGGAGATCTGGGACGCCGACACCTGGCGCGCGTACGAAGCCGGCCACGAGCAGGCCTTCGCCGACCCCGAGCAGGCAGAAGCGCGTCGGCCGGGCAGCCCTTCCGACCCCACCCCCGCCGCCCCTTCCGGGCCCTGACGAGCACGCCCACGAACCAGCCCGCCCGACGAACACGCATGCCAACAAAGAAGACAGCCCTGGTGCGAGGTCTCCGACCGCTCTCCTCCTGGCGCACCTTCCCCGGTGCCAGGCGGCGGAGCGGGCGGGGACCTGGCCCCAGGGACGTCAGCCCCGGGACCTGATCGCCCACCGGCACCACCGGTACCACCGGCGTCACCCACGAGACCCCCCCGCCTGCACAGCACGAGTCCCGCCCGCACGTCAGCAGCACGGCTCGCGCGTCATCAGCACGGCCCGCACCACCGGTCTGGGACCGCGACCCCGGCCGTCCCACGGTCGAGAGGTACCACCATGACGAGCCCTGCCACGACGATCAGCCCATCCACCGCAGAAGACCTCTCGGTCGGTACCTCCAGCGCCGGCACCTCGACCCCAGACACCTCGACCCCAGACACCTCCGGCGGGCTCGCGTCCGAGCTGCGCGAGAGCGTGCTGCTGCTCGGGCTCGCCGTCGCGGTCACGGTCGGCCTCACCACCGCTGCCCAGGCCGCCCTCGCGGCCTTCGGCTGATCGTCAGGCTCCCGCCCGTGCCCCGCCGCGACGCGCCGGACGTGCCCGCCGTGCCCGTCGACGGCCCGGCGCACGTGCCGGTGCTCCTGCAGCGCTGCCTGGACCTGCTGGTGCCGGCGCTGCTCACACCGGCGGTGCTGGACGAGGGGCGCGCCGGCCGCCTGCGCACCGTCGTGGACTGCACCCTGGGCATGGGCGGCCACGCCGAGGCGCTCCTGCGCGCGGCGCCGGACTGTCGGCTGCTGGGGCTCGACCGTGACCCCGAGGCGCTGCGACGCTCCGCCGAGCGGCTGGCACCGTTCGGCGACCGGGTCACGCTCGTGCACGCCGTCTACGACGAGCTGCCCCAGGTGCTCGACGGGCTCGACCTCGGGTGCGTCGAAGGGGTCCTGTTCGATCTCGGCGTCAGCTCGCTCCAGCTCGACGAGGCCGAGCGAGGCTTCTCCTACGCCCACGACGCGCCCCTGGACATGCGGATGGATCCGACCCGCGGCCGCACCGCCGCCGACATCGTCAACGGCTACGACGGACGGTCCCTGGCGATGGTCCTGAAGCAGTACGGCGACGAGCGTTTCGCCTCTCGCATCGCCGACGCGATCGTCCGGGAGCGCGTGGCCGAACCCTTCACCGGGACGGCCCGCCTGGCCGAGCTGGTGCGCTCGAGCATCCCCGCGGCGACCCGCCGGACCGGCGGACACCCAGCTAAACGGACATTTCAGGCGCTACGCATTGAAGTCAACGACGAACTCGGCGTGTTGCGACGCGCGATTCCGTCCGCATTGGACAGCCTGTGCGTGGGCGGCCGCCTGGTCGTCCTGTCCTACCAGTCGCTCGAGGACAAGATCGTGAAGTCGACCATGGTTGCCCGCTCGGCTTCCACCGTGCCGGTGGACCTGCCGTTCGTGCCGGAGGGTTCCACGCCTGAGCTCCGGCTGCTCGTCGCCGGCGGCGAGAAGGCTCCGGCGAGCGAGATCGACGCCAACCCGCGCGCCGCCTCCGTCCGCCTGCGCGCCGCCCTGAAGGTGCGTGCGGCATGACCACGGCAGCGGCGATCGTGACCCGGGCCCTGGTGGGGACCGACCGCAGCGCCACCGTGCTGCGGCGACGGCCGGCGCTCGCGGTCGTGCCGGAGCGGCGGGTGGTCCTCGGCCGTGCCCCGTTCGTCGGCGGCGTCGTCGTGATGCTCGTCGCCGGCCTGCTCGGCCTGCTGGCGCTGAACACCGCGCTGGCCAAGGACGCCTTCCGGCTGCACACCCTCACCGTCGACGGGCGCGCCCTGGAAGACCGTGAGCAGACCCTGGCACAAGAGGTCGAGCGGCTGCGCGCTCCGCAGTCGCTGGCGGAGAAGGCAGCTGCGCTGGGCATGGTCCAGGCCGGGCCGCCCGCGTTCCTGCGACTGAGCGACGGCGTCGTGCTCGGCTCCCCGACGCCCGCCTTGGCCCCCGAGGGCGCCGAGGCGGTCACGGCCGGGGCTCCGGACGCCGACCTCGCCGCCGGGCCCACCACGAAGGCGGGCCCGACGAAGTCCGGCTCCAGCGCGAAGTCCGGCTCCGCCCGGACCAGCGGGACGCCCACGACGGACGAGGCCGCGGCGACCCCCGGAGAGGCCCGATGAGCCGCGGTCCGGACGAACGGCGCCCCGGCCGCGTCACCCGACCCGGTGCCGGGAGCCCCGGGCGCCGCGGCTCCAGCACCGGCCGCCCCGGGAGCAGCGCCGGTCCGGATGGCAGCGCGGGCAGCAGCCGAGGCGCCACTCCTCGCCCCAGCAGTCCTCGCAGCAGCACCCCTCGCAGCAGCAGCCCTCGCACCAGCGGCCCTCGCCCGACCGCCCGCTCCGGCGCTCCTGCCCGCGCCGCAGCCGGACGCTCGACAGCACGCAGCCCGGTCGCTGCGGCCCGTGCGGTGCGCCCTGCCGGCGCTGCCCGCCGGCTGCCGCCGCGGGTTCGGGGCGGCGCCTCGCTGGGTCGACCGACCGTGCGCCTGCGCGGCGGCCTGCTCGGCATCTACGTCCTGATCGCGCTGATCGGACTGCGGCTGGTCTGGATGCAGGGCTTCCAGGGCAGCGCGCTCGCCGACGAGGCCATCGGCAAGCGCACCGCCACGATCGCGCTGGCGGCGCCGCGCGGTGACATCACCGACCGCACCGGCGAGGTGCTGGCGATGTCGGTCGACGCCCGGCTCGTGTACGTCGAGCCGCGCCGGATCGCGGAAGCCACCTGCTCCCCGAAGCCTCTGAGCACCGCGACAGACGCGACGACGGCCGAGCCCACGAAGAAGCCGGCGCCCTGCGACCCGGCCGGCATCGCCGCGGTGCTGGCGCCGGCGCTGGGGCTGCCGGTGGCCGAGGTCGTGGACAAGCTCTCGCTGGCGCCGAAGGCGACGGGCGCGACGTGCGACAAGGCGAATCTGGTCGGTTGCCGCGGCTATGTCGTGCTCGCGCACGGGCTCGAGCCCGACCAGGCCACCAGGGTGCGCAACCTGTCCCTGATCGGCGTCGGCGTCGCCCCGGAGCCCAAGCGGGTGCTGCCCGGCAAGGACGTCGGCGCGAACGTGCTCGGGTTCACCACCGTCGAGGGCAAGGGCAACGCCGGTATCGAGGCGCAGTTCGACGACATCCTGGCCGGCCGACCCGGCGAGACCAGGGCTGAGGTCGACGGTGGCGGCCGCATCATCCCGAACGGGCGCTCCACGACCGTCGAGCCGCGGCCGGGACGGCAGGTTCAGCTGACCGTCGAGCGCGACCTGCAGTACTACGCCCAGCAGGTGCTGGCGGCGAAGGTGCAGGAGGCCGACGCCCTCAGCGGCAGCGCCACGGTGATGGACATCAAGACCGGTGAGGTGCTGGCGCTCGCGTCCGTCCCGACGTTCGACGCCAACGATCCCGGATCGGTGGAGGCCGGGCTGCGCGAGAACCGCGCGATCCTGGACGTCTATGAACCCGGTTCCATCGGCAAGGCCATCACCGCCGCGGCCGTGCTCGAGCAGGGCGCGCTGACGCCCGACAGCGTCCTGAGCGTGCCCGACTTCATCCAGGTGTCGAACAAGCGCTTCACCGACAGCCACTCCCACCCGGTCGAGCAGCTGACGTTCACCGGCGTGCTGGTCGAGTCCAGCAACGTCGGGACGATCATGGCGGCGCAGAAGATCGGCGGCGCCAAGCTCTACGAGATGCTCCAGCGCTTCGGCATCGGCGCCAAGACCGGCATCCAGCTGCCGGCCGAGAGTCGTGGCCTGCTGCGCGACGAGGCGACGGAGTGGTCCAAGACCGACTACGGCACGCACCCGATCGGGCAGGGCTACTCGGTCAACGGCGTGCAGATGGCGTCGGTCTACGCCACCATCGCCAACGGCGGCGTGCGGATGCCCCCGACGATCGTGAAAGCCACCGCCGACGACCGCGGTGAGCTCGTCCCGGCCACCCGCAAGGCGCCGGTGCGGGTCATCAGCCCGGCGGTCTCGGCGCAGCTGCGCGGCATGCTCGAGGGCGTCACGAACGAGGGTGGTACCGCCGTCGGAGCGGCGATCGACGGCTACCGGGTCGCGGGCAAGACCGGCACCGCCCGGCGCAACGTCAACGGCGTCTACGACGGCACCTACACGGCCAGCTTCGTCGGGTTCGCGCCCGCCGACGCCCCGCGCTTCGTCGTCGCCGTGTCGGTGCAGGCGCCCAAGAACGGCTACTACGGCGGGACGGTGGCCGCGCCCGTCTTCCAGCAGGTCATGAGCTTCGCGCTGCGCCACTTCCAGGTGCCGCCCACCGGCGCGGCCAGCCCGAAGCTGCGGCTGCGCGCCGGCGAGTAACGGCAGGCCCCCCTCGGGCCCCCGCAGCTCCGACGGCGCTGCTCTGCTCGCGGGGACGGCCGGCAGTAGCCGTCGGGCGACGTCGGCGTCGGCGTCAGACGCTCAGGTGACGTCGGCGTCCGCGTCCGACGCTGAGGTGACGTCGGCGTCCGCGTCAGACGCTCGGGTCACGTCGGCGTCAGACGCTCAGGTGACGTCGGCGTCGGCGACGACCGCCACCTGCTGGAGCTTGCCGTACCGGCGCTGCGCCCGACCCTCGAGCCGCCGGGCCAGCCGGGACAGCGAGTAGCAGACGGCGATGTAGATGACCGCCACGATCACGTAGCTCTGCAGCACGTCGGCGGTGGTCTCGCCGGCGATCGTGCCGGTGCGCAGCAGCTCCTCGTAGCCGATGATCAGGCCGTAGGAGGTGTCCTTGAGCACGACCACCATCTGCGCGACCAGCGAGGGCAGCATCCGGCTGACGGCCTGCGGCAGCACGACGAGCTGCTGCACCTGCGAGCGCCGCAGCCCGAGCGCGACGGCGGCCTCGGACTGACCCTTGGGCAGCGACAGCACCCCGGCCCGGATGATCTCGGCGAACACGGCGCTGTTGTAGAGCGACAGGCCGATGACCAGCGCGCTGTAGCGGCCCACCGGGCGGCCCAGGATCTCCGGCAGGGCGAAGAACGCGAAGATGATGAGCAGCAGCGAGGGCAGCGCCCGGAACAGCTCGACGTAGGTGCCGGCCAGCCAGCGCAGCGGCGCGAGGGTCGACAGCCGGCCCAGCGCCATCACGGTGCCGACGCCGATCGAGAGGACGATCGCGGCGGCCGCGGCCTTGAGGGTCGAGAGCAGGCCGTTGCCGTACAGCCGCAGGCCGTCCGGGCTGAGCAGCTCGGTCCAGCGGTCGCCGTCGAGCTGGCCGGCGGAGGCGAACTTGCCCAGCACGACGCCGAGCAGCGCGAGCAGGACCAGCGCGCCGACGACGGAGCCGACCAGCGCCTTGCGCCGGCCGCGCGGACCGAGCGGGTCGCTGAAGGTCAGCAGGCCGGCGCTCATCGGGCGAACGCTGCCTTGCGCTCCAGGCGCCCGACGGCGAGCCCCATCGGCAGGGTGAGGATCAGATAGGCGATCGCGGCCCCGGCGACCGCGGTGATCGGGTCGATCGTGTCGTTGATGACAAGCTCGGTCTGGTTGGTGATGTCGGTGACGTCGATCAGCGCGGCGACGGAGGTGTTCTTGGTCAGGGCGATGAGCACGTTGCCCAGCGGCGGGATGACGGTGCGGAACGCCTGCGGCAGGACCACCAGCGTCATGACCTGCCGGAACGGCAGGCCGAGCGACCGCGCGGCCTCGCCCTGACCGGCCGAGACCGAGTTGATCCCCGAGCGCAGGGCCTCACAGACGAACGACGCGTGGTAGATGCCGATAGCGATGGCGGCCCAGGTGAAGAACGAGAAGCCGCGCACCGGTTCACCCAGCTTGGGCAGCCCGAACGCCAGCAGGATCGCCAGCACGGGCAGCGGGAAGTTGCGGAACGTCTCGACATAGAGCAGGCCGGCCGCGCGCAGCGAGGCGATCGGACTCACCCGCATCGCCGCCAGCACGGTGCCCAGCAGCAACGAGGTGGCGCCGCCGATCAGGGTCAGCTCGACCGTGCCGACGAAGCCTGCGGCATAGGTGCCGAGGTTGTCGGTGATCGTCGACAGGGACACCGAGGGCTCCTCGCGGCGGGCAGCAGGTGGGGGAGAGAGCCTGACCGGGTCGGACGCACGCGGCGTCCGACCCGGTCAGGCCCCGAGGGTCGCTAGTAGCGGTCGACGGCCGGCGGAGAGGGCAGGTCTTCTTGCACGGTGCCGACGGTGTCCTTGAGCGCCTTCTCCCAGCGGCCGTCCTGGTAGGAGGCCTCGAGCAGGTCGTTCAGGTAGGTGCGGAACTCGGTGTCGTCCTTCTTCAGGCCGATGCCGTAGGGCTCCTCGCTGAACGGCTTGCCCACGACCTTGAAGTCGTCCGGGCTCTTGCTGACCAGCCCGAGCAGGATCGCCTCGTCGGTGGTCACCGCGTCGGTCTGCCCGTTCTTGAGCGCCTCGGCGCACTTGCCGTAGGTGTCGAAGGTGGTCAGGACGGCCTTGGGGTACTCGGTCTTGATGCGCTCGGCAGGCGTGGACCCCTCGACCGAGCAGACCTTCTTGCCGTCCAGGGTGTCCGGGCCGGTGATGTCGCTGTTGTCCTTGGCCACCATCAGACCCTGGCCGGTGACGTAGTAGGGGCCGGCGAAGTCGACGACCATCTTGCGCTTGTCGTTGATCGTGTAGGTCGCCACGACGATGTCGACGGTGCCGTTCTGCAGGAACGGCTCGCGGTTCTTGCTGACGGCCTCGGTGAAGTCGGGCTTCACCCCGAGCGAGTCGGCGACGAGCGTGGCGATCTCGACGTCGAAGCCCTCGACGTCGCCGGAGAGCTGCTTCTCGCCGTAGAGCGGCTGGTCGAACTTGGTGCCGACCTTCAGCACGCCCGCGGACTGGATCTTGGCCATCGTCGTCCCCGCGGCGAAGGAGGCCTTCGGGGAGGCGCCGTCGGCGGCGACCGCGTCGTCGTCGTCACCGCCGCCGCAGCCGGTGGCGGCCAGGGCCAGGGCGGTCAGCAGTGCCGCTGCTCGCAGGGTGGTGCGCATGTGTGTCCTCCTGGACGTCGGTGGTGCAGGGTTCAGTGGGTAAGGATCTTGGACAGGAAGTCCTGTGCCCGGGGGCTCTGCGGGCTGGTGAAGAAGGTGTTCGGCTCGGCCAGCTCGACGATGCGGCCGGCGTCCATGAAGGCGACCCGGTTGCCGGCCGACCGCGCGAACCCCATCTCGTGCGTGACGACGACCATCGTCATGCCGTCCTTGGCGAGGTCGCGCATGACGTCCAGGACCTCGGAGATGTACTCCGGGTCCAGCGCTGACGTCGGTTCGTCGAAGAGCATGAGCTTGGGCTGCATCGCCAGGGCGCGGGCGATGGCGGCCCGCTGCTGCTGCCCGCCGGACAGCTGGGCGGGCATCGCGTCGGCCTTGTCGCCGATGCCGACGCGCTCCAGCAGCGCCCGGCCGCGCTCACGTGCCTCGGCCGTGGCCACGCCCCGCACCTTGATCGGCCCGAGCGTGACGTTGTCCAGGACCGACTTGTGCGCGAACAGGTTGAAGGACTGGAACACCATGCCGATGTCGGCGCGCAGCCGGGCGAGCTCCTTGCCCTCGCGGGGCAGCTGCTCACCGTCGACGGTGATCGAACCGCTGTCGATGGTCTCGAGCCGGTTGATCGTGCGGCACAGCGTCGACTTGCCCGAGCCGGACGGACCGATGACGACCAGCACCTCGCCGCGCCCGACGGTGAGGTCGATGTCCTTGAGCACGTGCAGCGACCCGAAGCTCTTGTTGACGCCTTCGAGCACCACCAGCGGGTTGGCTGACTGGGTCATCGGCCGACCGTAGACCGAGGATGAGACAACACTCATCCGCCCCACGCTCCGACACGCGACCGTGACCGAGCCGTTGCCGGGCGCACCGGCGGTGCAGCGCAGCGTCGCGGTGCGCCTACGGTCTGTGCGGTGCAGCCCTCCCAAGCCACGTCGGCCCCGGCACCGGGACGCGGTGACGACCCGGCGCGGACCGTCGCGGTCGTGGGACCGACGGCCGCCGGGAAGTCCGACCTGGCGGTCGAGCTCGCCCTGCACCTGGACGGCGAGGTCGTCAACGCCGACTCGATGCAGCTCTACCGCGGCATGGACGTCGGCACGGCCAAGCTGACGCCTGCCGAGCAGCGCGGGGTACCGCACCACCTGCTCGACGTCTGGCCGGTGACGCAGACCGCCACCGCCGCCGACTATCAGCGCCTGTGCCGACAGACGCTGGACGCACTGCTCGCCCGCGAGCGCACCCCCGTGCTCGTGGGCGGCTCCGGGCTCTACCTGCGGGCAGCGCTGGACGAGCTGGACTTCCCGGGTACCGACCCGGTGCTGCGGGCCGCGCTGGAGGCCGAGCTCGAGCGTGCCGGTGCGCCGACCCTGCACCGTCGGCTGGCCGCGCTGGACCCCGACGCCGCGACGCGCATGGAGCCGACCAACGGGCGGCGCATCGTCCGGGCCTTGGAGGTCGTGACGCTGACCGGGACGATGCCGGGCGCGCTGACCACCTACCAGGCCCGCTACCCGACCCACTACCTCGGCGTGGACCGCCCCGATCTCGCCGAGCGGATCGCTGCGCGGGTCGACGTCATGCTGGCCGGGGGGCTGGTCCAGGAGGTCCGGCGGCTGGCCGACGGCGGCCTGCGCGACGGCGTCACGGCGTCGCGGGCGCTCGGCTACGCGCAGGTGCTGGGGGTGCTCGACGGCCGGTGGGACCTCGCGCACGCCCGCGAGCTGATCGTCGTGGCCACGCGCCGGTTCGCCCGGCGGCAGCGGGCCTGGTTCCGGCGCGACCCGCGGGTGCACTGGCTGGACGCGGAGCAGCCGCTCCTGCCGCAGGCGCTGGCGGTGGTGCGGGGCGGCTGACGGCCGACAGCAGGAGGCAGGAGGCGCGGCCGCACCGTCGAACACCTTCGACATGCGCACCCGCCTCGCCCTGTTGGCCGCAGCCGCGCTGCTGCTGCCCGTCTCGGCCTCGGCCGTGGCGTCGACCCGCCCGCCGGCCGACCCGCCGGTGGCCCGCAACGGCACCACGACCGGCCCGGACCGCACCGTCGCCGCCGCGCCCGGCACCGCCGCGAGCCGCCCGCTGCCCGACCTGGCCAGGCTCGACCCGGTCCGCTACCGGCTCCGGGACGCCATCGTCGAGCACGTCGAGGTGCCCAGCCGCAACGGCGTCGACACGATCTGGGTCGACCTCATCCGGCCGCGCACCGGACCCGGGGTGCGGATCCCGACGATCATGGACGCGTCGCCGTACTTCAACACCCTGGGCCGCGGCTGGCAGGGCGACTGCAAGAGCCCGACGACCGGCCTGTCGACGCCCACCGGCACGCCGGGCCTGGGCTGTACCCGCGACACCCCTTTCCCGGAGTACTACGACGACTACTTCGTGCCGCGCGGCTACGCGGTCGCGCTGATGGACGTGCGCGGCACCCGCAACTCCGGCGGCTGCCAGACCTACGGCGACCGCGACGAGGTCTTCGACGCCGTCGACGTCGTCGACCATCTCGCCGACCAGCCGTGGAGCAACGGCAAGGTCGGTCTGACCGGCGGCAGCTACGACGGCACGATCGCCAACGGCGCCGCCGTCGAGCAGCCGATCAGCGGCCGGCACAAGAACGCCGTCGCCGCCGTCATCCCGATCCGGGCGATCGACCGCTGGTACGACTACCACTTCCTCAACGGGGTGCCGAGCAGCGCGCACGCCGCGACGCCGGCGCTGTTCACCACCGCCCTGGCGGCGGCCGACAACCCGAACTCCGCGACGGTGCCCGGCGCGTTCGCCACCCTGGAGCGCAAGGGCTGCATCGCGACCTTCGGTCAGGCGACCAACGCCGGCTACGCCCCGACCTACCAGGACGCCGACAACGCCTTCTGGACCGAGCGCGACTTCGCCTCCGGCGCCGCGCGCACCGAGGCCGCCTTCTTCCTCGTCCACGGCCTCTACGACTTCAACGTCAAGACCAACAACGTCGGGCAGATGTGGTCGGCGCTTCCGGCCAGGGCGCCCAAGAAGCTGTGGCTGCTCGACGGCGACCACGTCGACCCCGACACCCCGGACGCCGAGCACGCCACCGCCGCCGGGCACCTGCTGCCCTACCCCTTCCAGCGCGCCTACCGGACGGCCACGCACCGCTGGTGGGCGCAGTTCCTCAAGGGCCTGCCGGCCGGGGCGCTGGACACCCCGACCGTCGAGGTCCAGGGCGCCGACGGCCGCTGGGCCGGCAGCCGCAGCTGGCCGCTGCCCGGCGCCGACCGGGTCCTGTCGCTGCGCCCGGACGGCACCGCCGCTGCCGGCCCGGCCCGGCCCGGCGCGGTCTCCTGGCGCGACGACACGGTGGGCGTCAGCGCCGCCGACAGCGCCGCCTTCGTCACCGCGCCGGTCGACCGCGCCACCCGGCTGTCGGGGCAGGTCGTGCTCGACCTCGCCTACACGCTGTCCGGGGTCGACACGACGATCGCGGTCCGGATCGACGACCTTCCGCCCGGCGCCGCGACCGACGCGCCCGTCAGCGACATGCTGCTCGACGGTGACGTCGACGGGCCGTTCACCGTCTCCTACGGCTGGGCCCGCGCGGCCTATCGCGCGACGATCAGGGCCCGCGGGCTGTCGACGCCCTCCGGCCCTCAGCCGGTGGTGCCCGGGACGACCGTGCGCACGGCGTTCGGGTCGCTGCCGCTGGACTTCACCGTCGCGCGGGGGCACCGGCTGCGGCTGACGTTCAGCGCCTCCGACGGCGGGACGCTGGCCAGCGGCACCGGCGGCGCCGTGACGCTGCTGACCGGTCCCGGCGCCTCGACGGTGCGCCTGCCGGTCGCGCGCTGAGCGGCCGCACACGCTGCTGCCCGGGTCGGACGCACCGGGTCGTGCACCGGGTCGTGCTCGGAGCCTCACCCATCGTGACCACGACAAGATGCCCACGGTTGACCATGGGACATCTCGGGAGGTAGCGGGAGGCTGTCGTCATGGTCCTCGCCCTGCCCGACCTCGCCCCCCTCGCGCCCCTCGAGCCGCCGGCGGTGTCGGCGACGGACCTCGCGGCGCTGCACCGCTGCGCCTCCGACGGGTCGCTGGAGCTGCTGTATCAGCCCGAGGTCGACCTCGCCACCGGCGCCATCGTGGCGATGGAGGCCCTGCTGCGCTGGCACCACCCCGACCGCGGCGTCCTGACGCCCGCCTCGTTCCTGGACCTGGCCGAGGCCAGCGGCGAGATCGTCCCGATGGGGTCGTGGGTGCTGCGCGAGGCCGCCGCGCAGGCGCGGGACTGGGGCACCCTGGCGGGACCGGTGCGGCGGGTCTGGGTGAACGTCAGCGCCGTGCAGCTCCAGGCGCCCGACCTCGTCGAGCTGGTGGCCGGTGTCGTCGCAGAGTTCGCGCTCCCGGCCGGGGCGCTCGGGCTCGAGCTGTCGGAGGCGACCGTGCTCGGGCTCGGCCCGGCGGCCGCACCGCTGCTCGCGCGCCTGCGGCAGGCCGGGGTAGCGCTCGCCGTGGACGACTTCAGCAGCTGGTACGCCACCCTCGGCGCGATCCAGGCCCTGCCGATCGACGCCGTCAAGCTCTGCCACCGGTACGTGCGCGGCGTGGGAGAGGACGTCGGCACCGACGGCGGCGGCGACAGCATCGTGGCCACGGTCATCGCGCAGGCCCACGCGCGCGGCCTGGAGGTCGTGGCCGAGGGCGTCCAGACGTGGGGGGAGGCCGCGCGGCTGACCGAGCTCGGCTGCGACCGGGCCCACGGGTGGTTGTTCTCCAGCGCCCAGCGCGCCGACAAGGCCCGGTGGCTGCTCGATCACGGCACGGGCTGGCGCCTGCCGGCTCCGCGCAGCGGCGGCTGAGGCGCTGCCTCCTCCGGCCCCCTCCACGGAGCGGGCCGGGCCGTACCCTGCGGGGGTGTCGTCCCCAGCAGTGACCGCCCCCCCGCTGCTGGACGGGCCGCGGTTCCTCAAGGGCCACGGCACCGAGAACGACTTCGTCCTGCTGCCCGACCTCGACGGCAGCTGGCAGCTCACCCCGGCGCTCGTGCGACGGCTCTGCGACCGGCGTGCCGGCCTCGGCGCCGACGGCGTGCTGCGCGTCGTCCCGTGCGCCCTGGAGCCGGCGGCTGCCGGCTGCGCCGAGCAGGCGCAGTGGTTCATGGACTACCGCAACGCCGACGGCACGGTGGCCGAGATGTGCGGCAACGGTGTGCGCGTCTACGCCCGCTACCTCGTCGACGCCGGCCTCGCCCCGGCCGGCCGGTTGCTGCTGGGCACCCGGCGGGGGGTGCTCACCGTCGAGGTGCCGGCCAGCGGCGACGTCAGCGTCGACATGGGACCGGCGGTCGTGGGCGACCCCACCGACGTCGACGGCACGCGGGCCGTCACGGTCGATCTGGGCAACCCGCACGCCGTGGTGCCGGTCGCGTCGGTGTCCGCCCTGGGTGAGCTGCGGACGGCGCGCTCGGACCTCAACGTCGAGTACGTCGAGGACCTCGGCCCATCGGCGATCGCCATGCGTGTGCACGAGCGCGGCGTCGGCGAGACCCGCTCCTGCGGCACGGGCGCGTGCGCGGCGGTCGTGGCGACCTCGATCAGGCGGGGGGTCGCGCGGGACACCCCGTTCACCGTCGACGTCCCCGGCGGGCGGCTCGTCGTGACCTGGCGGGCCGACGGGCATGCCGTGCTGACCGGGCCGGCAGTCCTGCTGGCCGAAGGCGTCGTCGACCAGAGGTGGTTGTCATGAGCAAGGACCTCACTGCTGCGCAGACCGCGGCCGCCCTGAAGGACGGCGTAGGCGGGTTCGGGTTCTCCTGGATGGCCGACGACGCCACCCGCGAGCGGGGCAAGGCCGAGCTCGGGCTGCGCGGGCGGGCCTGGTACCACCTCGGCCGCGCAGGGGTGCTCGGCGACGCCCCCTGGCAGGTGGTGCACGCCGTGGAGGCGTTCTTCCCCGCCGCGGTGATCCAGGAGCACTGGCAGCAGGGGCGGGCCCTGGTGGAGCCGGGCGTCGCGGCCGCGGCCTACGCCGCGTGCTGCGCCGACGTCGGTCGGGCCCGGTTCGCCGACACGGCCGACACCCGTCGGGCGGCGGACCTGGTCGCGACGGCCGTCGACAGCGTCGACGTCGTCGGTCAGCCGCTGTTCGCCGGCTGGCGGGCCCTGGCCCGGCCGGACGACGCGCCCGGTCGCCTGGCGCTGCTGCTGAACGTGCTCCGCGAGCACCGCGGTTCGGTGCACGCCGCCGCCGTCGCCGCCGTCGGGCTCGGACCGCTGGAGGCCATCGTGGCCGGCAGCTACGGCGCCGGCAACGCCCGCTTCTTCCAGTGGCCCGAGCCCTACCCCGACCCCGCGCCCTACCGTGCCGCCTGGCAGCAGGCCGAAGACCTGACCAGTGCTGCCGCGGCCCGACCGTACGAGACCCTCCGGGCCTCCGAACGCGGCGAGCTGGTCGATCTGCTGACGGTCGCGCTGGGCGCACTCTGACCTGGTGAGCGCGCGCCGCCCTCCTGGCGCGGGCCCGTTGCGGTGCTTCGTCACGAAACGGGCACGGCGACAGCAGGCTGCGACCCGCCGTGGTGGACTGGACGGTGAAGGTCTCTGTCACCAGACGCCCGCCCTCGCGCCGTGCGTGCGACCTGGGTCCCGCTGCCTCAAGGAGCTGTATGCCTCACGCCCGTCGTCCCGTCCGGGGACTCGCTCTGCTGGCCGCGTCCGCCCTGGCGATCGTGCCGCTCGCGGGGCTGTCGTCACCGGCCGCCGCCGACCCGGCGACGAGGACCGGTGGGTCGGCCAGCCCGCCCGCCGCGGCGACGGCGGCCCCGTCGCTGAGCTGTCCGCGGGGAACGGTGGAGAAGAGCAAGACCGCCGGCGAGCGCGCGGCCGAGCGCAAGGCCGCCCCCGCCGAGGTGCAGGACCTGCTCGCCGGCCTGGACGCCGCGTCCGCCGACCGCATCTCGCGGTGCGTGCCGGTGCGCGAGCCTGAAAGGTTCAGCGAGCTGGCGGCGATGGCGCGCGAGCGCAGCATCATCTCGGCCGGGCCGTTGGGCTACACCCCTGCCGGTGCGATGCGGCAGGCCCTGGTCGGCAAGCAGAACGCGCTGGCCGCCGCCGCGACCGTGCCCGGCGCGCGAGGCACCTTCACCCCGCTGGGCACGACGCCGCTGCTGTCCGACGTCGACGGCTACGACTCCACCAACGGCAGCGGTCTGGCCGACCTGTCCGGGCGCATCGACTCCTACGCCTACGACGCCGTGCACAAGCGGCTGTTCGCCGCGCCCGGCAACGGCGGCGTCTGGATGACCACCAACCTCGGCAACAGCTGGACCTCGGTCGGCGACAACCTGCCGTTCCAGGCCGTCGGCGCCGTGACGTGGAGCCCGGACGGCACCGCCGCCGCCGGCACGCTGCTCGTCGTCTCGGGGGAGGCGTCCGCCGGTGGCGACGTCTACACCGGCATGGGCGCCTTCTACACGACCGACCTCGGCAAGACCTGGCGGCAGTCGACCGGCGTGCCGGACGGCCTGATGGGTTTTGAGATCGAGGTCGATCCCACCAACGCCAAGATCGTCTACGCGGCCACGAGCCAGGGGCTGTACCGCTCGGCCGACGCCGGTCGTACCTACCGCAACGTCAACCTGCCCACCGGGCGCTGCGCCGGCAAGACCGGCTACGCCAACGACTGCCAGAACGGCAACTGGGTCACCGACGTCGAGATCCAGGCGCCGGGTGGCACCGGCAGCACCAAGGGCGGCGCCGTCCTGGCCGCGGTCGGCTACCGCGCCGGTCAGCGCGCCTATCCCGGCACAGACCTGCCGCAGTCCCCGCAGAACGGCCTGTACCGCTCCGACACCGGCGCGGTCGGCAGCTTCACCTTCCTCGACGGCATCTACGCCGCCGAGGACGCCCTGCCGACCGGTTTCGCGCCGGCGCGCCGGGTCGGCCGCACCGAGCTCGGGGCGGCCCGTGGCCCGGCGCAGAACCACGACTACGTGTACGCCATCGTCGAGGACGCCGTGCTGTTCAACGGGGGCCTGAACGCCGTCGAGGCCGCCGACCCGACCGTGCTCACCGGTCCGGTGCCCAACAACACCGCTCTCAACGGCATCTTCGTCTCCGACGACTTCGGTGCGAGCTGGATGCGGATGGCCGACGAGCTCGAGCTGCAGCTGCCGATCACCGAGTCGGCGCTCATCGGTGGCTTCCAGGCGCAGCTGTACGCGCCCGGGATCCAGTCTTGGTACAACATGTGGATCGAGCCGGACCCCACCTCGGCCACCGCCGCCGGCGTCCCCACCCGCCTGGTCTTCGGCCTGGAGGAGATCTGGGAGTCGCGGCTGTCGGGTACTCCGCAGGACGGGCTCACCCAGTCGCTGGAACCGGCCTCGTTCAAGGTCATCGGCCCGTACTTCGCCGACGAGACCTGTTCCGGGCTGAGCCTGGGACTGCCGGCCTGCCCGACGTCGCAGACCTTCGCCGGTGACACCACCACCCACCCCGACCAGCAGAGCGGCATCTGGGTCCCGGGTGACAACGGCTCGGTGACGTTGGTCGTCGGCAACGACGGCGGCGTCTACACCCAGCAGCTGGCTGCCGGCGCGGCGCTGGACAAGGCGAACTGGGGCCGGGGCAAGAACACCGGTCTGCACACGCTGCTGCCCTATGACGCCAGCCCGGCCAAGGACGGCACCGTCTGGTACGGCCTGCAGGACAACGGCTCGGGCAAGATCACGCCGCAGGGTCAGCAGATCATGGCCTTCGGCGGCGACGGCTTCTTCGCTGCCGTCGACCCCGACGACAGCAAGATCGCCTACACCGAGACGACGCTGGCCGACATGCGCAAGACCACCGACGGCGGTCTGAGCTGGAAGACCATCCCGCCGCCGGTCACCGGTCCGCTCTTCGCCAACCCGTTCGTCATGGACCCGACCGACGCCGCGCACGTGATCACCGGCGGACCGGAGATCGTCGAGCTGACCAAGGGCACCGGCACCGACTGGACGCAGGTCTTCACCACGGGTGAGGGCACCCAGGTCACCGCGCTGGACGTGCGAGGGGCCAACGCCTACGCGGCCTTCTGCTCGACCTGCGACATCATCAACAAGGTCAAGCCGATGTTCGCCAGCGGCCTGGCCACCAACACCGGCGGCAGCGCGACGCCGACCAAGGGCTCGGCCGACGGCTGGCACCTCGCGCCCGCCAAGGGACTGCCCGAGCGGTACATCACCGACGTCGCCATCGACGCCGCGAACCCCAAGACGGTCTATGTGACGCTCTCGGGCTACGCGAACCGGCAGTGGTGGCCCAAGGGCGCGTTCAACGACGCCAACCCCGCCGGCGCCGCAGGGCACGTGTTCAAGAGCACCGACGCCGGTAACACGTTCACCGACATCTCCGGCTCGCTGCCGGACGTCCCCGCCCGCTCGGTCGAGGTGAGCTCGGGCCAGCTGCTCGTGGGCACCGACATCGGTGTCTTCCTGTCCAACAACACCAGCGGGCAACGCTGGGCCTCTCTGGCCGGCCTGCCGAACGTCCCGGTGAAGTCGATCAAGAACTACCCGGGCAACCCGAACAAGGTCGTGCTGGCCACCTACGGACGTGGTGTGTACAGCTACACCTTCTCCGCACGCGGCGCTCTGGGCGTCGCCCCCGTCGCCGCCCCGCCGGCTGCGGCACCGCCGGCCACGGCGCCCGGCCGACTGCCCGCGACCGGCCTGCCTGCAGCCCTGGCCGGGGTGGCGTTGCTCGCCCTGATCGGCGGACTGGTGCTGCGACGACGTAGCGCCTGACCGACGTCGGACGGGTCGACGAGGGGCCGCACCGAGCCGGTGCGGCCCCTCGCGCAGGTCCGGGGCGAAACTCCCTCGCGGCTGCCGGTGCCCCGTGCGAGGCTGCGGGGGATGACCGAGCCGCTCCAGGACGTTGACCAGACGATGACCGCTCCCGCTCCCCGCTCCCGCAGCACGTCCGCCCGCGCTGCGTCCGGCCGCGCCGGGTCCTCCGACGTCGTGCTCGATGACGACCTGCTGCCGGGGTTCCACGGCATCGAGGGCGAGGGCTTCGACCTCGAAGAACGCCAGTCGTTGCGGCGCGTCGCCGGCATCCGTACCGACCTCGAGGACGTCACCGAGGTCGAGTACCGGGCGCTGCGGCTGGAACGCGTCGTGCTGATGGGCGTGTACGGCTACGGCGACGCCATCGGCGCCGAGAACAGCCTGCGCGAGCTGCAGGCGCTGGCCGAGACCGCGGGCTGCGAGGTGCTCGAAGGGCTGGCGCAGCGCCGCGACAAGCCCGACCCGAAGACCTACGTCGGCTCCGGCAAGGCCAAGGAGCTGCGCGACGCTCGTGCTCGCCACCGGCGCCGACACCGTCATCTGCGACGGCGAGCTCTCACCCGGTCAGCTGCGCAGCCTGGAAGAGGTCGTCAAGGTCAAGGTCATCGACCGCACCTGGCTGATCCTGGACATCTTCGCCCAGCACGCGACCTCGCGGGAGGGCAAGGCGCAGGTCGAGCTGGCGCAGATGACCTACATGCTGCCGCGGCTGCGCGGATGGGGCGAGTCGCTGTCGCGGCAGGGGGGTGGCGCCGGGGGTGGTGGCGGGGCCGGCGGCGGCGGCGTCGGCACACGTGGCCCCGGAGAGACGAAGATCGAGACCGACCGGCGTCGCATCCGCAACCGCAAGGCCAAGCTCGCGGGCGAGATCCGGTTGATGAAGACGGCCCGCGACACCAAGCGGCAGGAACGCGTGCGCGGCGCGGTGCCGTCGGTGGCGATCGCCGGCTACACCAACGCGGGCAAGAGCTCGCTGCTCAACCGGCTCACCGGCGCCGGGGTCCTGGTCGAGAATGCCCTGTTCGCCACGCTGGACCCGACCGTGCGCAAGGCACAGACGCCGACCGGCCGCGACTTCACCCTCACCGACACGGTCGGCTTCGTGCGACTGCTGCCGCACCAGCTCATCGAGGCGTTCCGTTCCACACTGGAAGAGGTCGCCGGCGCCGACCTGATCCTGCACGTGGTCGACGGCTCGCACGCCGACCCGGAGGGCCAGCTCGCGGCGGTCCGGGAGGTGTTCGCCGACATCGGCGCGGTCGGCATCCCCGAGGTCGTGGTCGTCAACAAGTGCGACCTCGCCGACCCGGTCGTGCTGGGTCGCCTGGCCCGTCGCGAGAAGCACGTGGTGCAGGTGTCGGCGCTGACCGGCGAGGGGTTGCCGGCGCTGCTGGACGTGCTGGAGCAGGAGGTGCCGCACCCGGACGTGCGCGTGTCGGTCGTACTGCCCTACGCCCAGGGAGCGCTGGTCTCGCGGATCCACAGCGAGGGAGAGGTGCTGGAGCTGGAGCACCTGGCCGAGGGCACCCGGGTCGAGGCCCGGGTCGGCCCGGGCCTGGCGGCGGACCTCAACGCCTACCTCGTGGCCTGAGCCCGGCCGTCACCGCGCGCGGCGCCTCAGACCGTCACCGCGCGCAGGCGCCTCAGACCGTCACCGCGCGCAGGCGCCTCAGATCTTGCGCAGCACCGTGACGACCCGACCCAGCACGACGGCGTCGTCGCCCGGGATGGGCTCGTACGCGGCGTTGTGCGGCAGCAGCCAGACGTGCCCGTCGCGGCGCTTGTAGGTCTTGACCGTCGCCTCGCCGTCGATCATCGCGGCGACGATGTCGCCGTTGTCGGCGGTCGGCTGCTGGCGCACCACGACCCAGTCGCCGTCGGCGATCGCGGCGTCGATCATCGAGTCGCCGACGACGCGCAGCATGAACAGCGTGCCGCTCGCCGACCAGCTCGCGGGGGAGCGGGAAGACGTCCTCGACGGCCTGCTCGGCCAGGATCGGCCCACCGGCCGCGATCCGGCCGATCACCGGCACGTAGGCCGGGCGCGGCTGGGCGGCGCGCTCGGCCGCCTCGTCAGCGGCGTCGCCTGGCGGCCGCGATCTCGCCCGGCAGCCGGACGTCGACCGCGCGGGGCTTGGACGGGTCGCGGCGGAGGAACCCCTTCTTCTGCAGCATCGCCAGCTGGTGGGACACGCTGCTGGTGCTGGTGAGCCCCACCGCCTCGCCGATCTCGCGCACGGTGGGCGGGTAGCCGCGGCGCTCCACCGAGTCGCGGATGACCTCGAGCACCTTGCGCTGGCGCGGGGTCAGGCCCGCCTCGTCGGGCGGACCGTCCGGCAGGTCGCGCACGACCCCGCCGGTCGAGGCGGTGGCGGTGCTGCCGACGGCGGCGTTGATGGCAGTGGCGGTGGCGTGGGTGGTGCCGGGGGGCGTCGCTGCTGCGGCCTCGGTCGGCGTCGGGGGGTCGGCCTGCGTGCGCGCCATCGGGTCTCCTCGGTCGGTGCTGGTTCGGGGTCGTGCACGGGCGTTGACGGATGCCCGCGGTTCGGACGGTAGTGGCCCGAAGGTCACAGATCAAACACATGTTCGAACGGGTCTGGAGTTTTGTCAGACCCCGTGGGTACGGTGCCGCTCAGACGTTCGATCGAACGCCTGTTCGTTCGAGCAACGTACGTCACCGACAGGAGCCTGAGGATGAACGCCACACCGTCCGACACCTTCACCTTCGCAAACGACACCCTCGACAACGAGACCTTCGACGACGACCCGTTCGACGGCGTCGGCATTGTCGGCGCCCGGACTGAGCGCGCCAGGACCGCGCGCCTCGGGGCTGACAGCTTCACGACCGACAGCCTCAGGACGGACGGCCTCAGGACGAGCGGGCCGTTCCGCGCAGCCGCACGTCCGGTGGCGGTACCGGCGGTGGCGGTGGCGCGTCGCCCGGTCACGCCGGTGCGCACCACGGCCGCGGTCCGTGCGCTGGGATCGGTCGGGGAACCGGGGGTGTGCGGCACCGCCGGGGGGCGTACCGCGAGCAGGGGCGCCAGCACGGGCGGAACCATGCGACCGGGAGGGCACGGGCCGGCCCGGCGGACGGGTGCTCGCCGCGCTGTCGTCGCGACGAGGCGGTTAGCCGCTCCGGCGAACGGTCCGCACGCTCCGGCGCCAGTCCGCGCAGCCGGACGGCCGGGTGCACCTGCGGCCGGTCGGGTCGGCACGTCCCGCCGTGCAGCCTCCGAGACGAACGGGCGTACCCATCTCACCGTTCGCGGCCGGGTGCTGCTGGTGCTGGCGTTGGTCGCGGTGCTGTTCGGCGCCTTCTCGGCAGGCCGGTCCGCGACGCAGGCCGCCGGCAACCCCACCGGCGCCACGGCGGCAGCCGCCGACTTCCAGCAGATCACCGTGCAGGCAGGCGACACCCTGTGGAGCGTCGCGAGCGCCCTCGCGCCCCAGAACGACCCCCGCGACGTCGTCGCCCAGATCCGGCGGATCAACCACCTGCCGGACGCGCAGATCCAGATCGGTCAGCAGCTGCTGCTGCCGACGGCGCGCTGAGAGCGGCCTCAGGCCGCCAGGCGCGCCGACAGAGCGGTCGCCGTCCCGGCCTCTGCCGGAGGCGCCAGCGGCGGCGCGGCGGGCCGGAACCGACGCGCGTAGCGCAGCGCCGGTGCCTCGACCCAGCGCCACGACAACCAGGCGCAGGCCAGCGAGGCCGCCACGCCGACCGGGATGGACGCCCACGGCGTCAGCGGGTTCAGCCAGGTAGCCCACAGGTAGTGCCAGAGGTACACCGCATAGGACCGGCACCCCAGCCAGACCAGCACGCGACGGTCGAACAAGCGCGCCAGCATCGAGCCGGGGTGCTCGACCAGGTACGGAACGACCTGCATCGCGGCCAACGCCATGATCGCGGGCCCGCCCAAGGACTTCAGCGGGATGTTGCCGACGGAGAGCAAGAAGATCAGCACGGTCGCCAGCCCGAGCCAGGCCCGGGTGGTCGGCAGCACCGTCGAGCCTGCACGGGCGGTGCGCCGGTGCCAGTGCAGCGCGGCGACGACGCCCAGCAGCATCCCGACGGCCCGGGTGTCCGTCCCGAAGTAGATGCGGTCGGTGCCCGCCCCGTCGTTCCAGTAGAAGAAGGGGAGCAGCGCGCTCACCGCCGCCAGACCGAGCACCGGCCAGGCGCGCCGGCCGGCCGGTACGAAGCGCACGACGAGCAGCAGCAGGAACGGCCAGACCAGGTAGAACTGCTCCTCGACGGCGAGCGACCACAGGTGCGCGAGCGGCGCCGAGCCGCTGCCCAGGGCGTAGACCCAGTTCACGCCGTAGACGAGCACGATGCCCACCTGGCGCAGCGCGCCGCCGACGTTGACCGGGTCGCCGGTGCCGTCACCGCCGGGAGTGGCGGCGAACCAGCTGCGGTCGTGGAAGGCCAGCAGGAGCAGCGTCCAGATGCCGAGCATGGTGAACAGCGCCGGCAGCAGCCGGAAGGCCCGTCGGGCGTAGAACAACGGCAACGAGACGCGGCCGTGGACCCGGACCTCGTCGAGCAGCATCGCGGTGATGAGGAAGCCCGACAGCACGAAGAAGACGTCCAGACCCACCCAACCGCCCGGGAAGGGGCCGCGGCTGGAGGTGAAGTGGTAGGTGACCACCCAGACGAGCGCCAGGCCGCGCAGACCGTCCAGCGCGGGGGAGCGTCCCAGCAGAGCCCGTCGCGGCGGGGTGGGTGTCACCCGACGTGACGCGGGCAGGCTCAGCGTGGTCATCAGAGCGCTGTGCCCGCATCCGACGTCGTCTACTCGTCGCGTTCGTCACACGACCGTCATCTCGCAGCAGGCCGGCCGGACGAGCGGGACTGCCCTGCACCGGCGTGGCGTCGGTGCGCCGACCGCACGGGTCGGGCCCGCTCGGCGCTCAGGTCAGGGCAGCCGCCCGCTCGGCGCCGCGAGCCCGCTCCTGCCGCAGCTCGTGGAGGTACACCTCGAAGTCGACCTGGATCGTGTGCCGCTTGCTGCCGATGTAGCGGCGGGCGATGGCCTGGTCCGCGGCCTGGATCGAGGCGGTCATCTGGGCGTGGTCCGGCAGGGCGTAGCGGCCCGACAGCCGGTCGGCCACGAGCCGTCCCTGCTCCTCGGCCAGCGGCATGATCGCGCCGAGGGGCTGGATCAGCCCGACGAAGGCGAGGTCCGTCAGCTCGGGGTGGAAGACCCGTTGGTACAGCGAGATGCGGTTGTCGGGCGCGTCGACGAGGTCGTGGTCCAGGAACGGAAAGCTGATCCGGTAGCCGGTCGCGTAGACGACGACGTCCACCTGCGCCCGCGAGCCGTCGTCGAAGACCGCCTCCGAGCCCTCGAAGCGGCTCAGGTTCGGCTTGGGGACGACCGCGCCGTGCGCCAGCCGGGTCAGGATGGTGTCGCTCACCGTGACGTGCGCCTGCAGCATGCCGTGCGTCGGACGCCGTAGGCCGTAGCGCGCGAGGTCACCGACAGCGACCTTCAGCATCGTCTCGGTCAGGCGCTGGCGCACCTTCCACGGCAGCGTGCGGGCCGCCGTCGCGCTCTCGATCTGGTCCAGCGGCCGGCCGAAGACGTACTTGGGCACCACGTGCACCGGCGTCCGGGCCGACAGGTAGGTGGCGGAAGCGACCCAGGAGGCCTCGACGGCGATGTCCATGGCCGAGTTGCCCATGCCGATGACCAGCACCGCCCGGTCGGCCCACTCGCGGTTGTCCTCGAAGTGGTGCGCGTGCAGCTGCACGCCCGGGAACTGCTCGGCGCCGGGGAACGCCGGCTCGGGCCAGCGCGGGTCCCAGTGGTGGCCGTTGGCGACGACCAGAGCGTCGAACTCCTGCACGCTGCCGTCGTCCAGGTGCAGGCGCCAGCCTCCGCCGTCGCGCCGCTCGGCACGGTCGACGCCGGTGCGGAAGCGGATGTGCGGGCGCAGGTCGAAGTGGTCGGCGTAGGCGTCGAAGTAGGCGGCGATCTGGGTGTGGTGCGGGAAGTCCGGATAGTCGCTCGGCATCGGGAAGTCGCTGTACTGCATGCGCTCGCGCGAGGTGTTGATGTGCAGCGAGCGGTAGGAGGAGCTCATGCCGTTGCTGTTGCGGAAGACCCAGTTGCCGCCGATCCGGTCGCCCTTCTCGAAGCAGACCGCCGGCACGCCCGCCTCCAGCAGCGCCTTCAGGGCCACCAGGCCGGACGAACCGGCGCCGACGACGGCGGTGCGGGCAGGTGTCGCGGTCGGCATCGCAGAAACGTACGGCAGGCTGCGGGACATGCGCTCCCTCCGCCGGACCCGTCCCGTCGACCCGTCGTCGTGGCAGGGGCGCACGGTGGGCGTCACCGGCGCCGCCCGCGGCATCGGGGCCGCGATCGCCGAGCACGTCGTCGCCCGGGGTGGGCGGGTCCTGCTGGGCGACCTGTCCGGCACCGAGGAGCTGGCCGCGCGGCTCGGTCCGGCCGCCGTCGCAGGACACCTCGACGTCACCGACGAAGGCTCCTTCGCGACCTGGCTGGGGCTGGCCGAGATCGACGTCCTGGTCAACAACGCCGGCGTCATGTGGGTCGGCGCGTTCGACGCCGAGCCCGCCGCCGCGGGCCACCGGATGATGGACGTGAACTTCTGGGGGGTCGTCCGCGGCACGCGGCTCGCCGCTGAGGCCTTCCGCGCCCGGGGCGGCGGCCACGTCGTGACCGTCGCGTCGGTCGCGTCCAAGATCGGGCCGATCGGCGAGGCGACGTACGGCGCGACCAAGCACGCGGTGCACGGCTACCTGTCGGCCGTCCGGATGGAGCTGCGCGGCAGCGGCGTGGAGATCTCGGTCGTGCTGCCGACCGTCGTCGCCACCGACCTCGCCGCCGGGACGTCCGCCGGTGGGGTGCCGATGCTGACGCCCGGTCAGGTCGCCGCCGCTGTCCTCGCCGTGATCGAGCGCCCGCGCTTCGAGGTCTTCGTGCCCCGCCGGGCCGGCCTGCTGACCCGCGGCTTCGCACTGCTGCCGCAGGCCGGGCGCGACCGCGTGTACCGGGCGCTGGTACCCGACCAGCGCGAGGCCGACCCCGCGGCCCGCGCGGCCTACGAGGCGACCGCGTGGACGTCCGAGGACCGCTAGCGCCTATTCGACGTCCTGCAGGATGCGTCCACGCCTGGCCAGCACCACGCCCAGTCCGCCGACGACCACGCCGGCGGCTGCCGACACCACCGCCCCGGTCCGGTTCGCCGACAGCAGCACTGCCGCCACCCCGAGCAGCGAGAACCCGGCGACCATCAGCAGCACGGCGAGCCACAACGCCCGTCCGGTCCGGCTGAACCCGCGCGTGAAAGGGCCGCTGCCGAGCAGCCGACCGCTGGTGGGTCCGCCGACCGGTCGACGCTGGGGGTCGGGTCCGCCTGAGGGCTGCTCCGTAGCTGTCACACCGGTCGGGCTACCCGTCTGCGCCCGGTGCAGTCCGGACTGTCGCTGATCGCGCTGACCGCCGCCCTGCCATGCTGAGGTCATGACCTCCGCCGCGCCCGCGATCGTCGTGGCGGGCCTGGTCAAGCGCTACGGCGACGTCACCGCCCTGGACGGCATCGACCTCACCGTCCCCACCGGCACGGTGCTGGGCCTGCTCGGCCCCAACGGCGCCGGCAAGACGACGGCGGTACGCATCCTGACGACCCTGCTGCGCCCCGACGCCGGCCGGGTCGAGGTCGCCGGCCTGGACGTGCTGACGCACCCGGCGCAGGTGCGCACCCGCATCGGGCTCGCCGGGCAGAGCGCCGCGGTCGACGAGAACCTGACCGGCCGGGAGAACCTCGTGCTCGTCGGCCGGCTGTGCGGCCGGACCAAGGCCGACGCCCGCGACCGCGCCGGCGAGCTGCTGGCGCGCTTCGACCTCGCCGCCGCCGGGGACCGCGCCGCCAAGACCTACTCCGGCGGCATGCGGCGCCGGCTGGACCTCGCGGCCGCCCTCGTCGACGACCCGCCGGTGCTGTTCCTGGACGAGCCGACGACCGGACTCGACCCGCGCAGCCGCAACGACCTGTGGGTGGTCATCGAGCAGCTGGTCGCGGGCGGGAGCACGCTGCTGCTCACCACCCAGTACCTGGAGGAGGCTGACCGGCTGGCCGACCGCATCGCCGTCGTCGACCACGGCCGGATCATCGCCGAGGGCACCGCCGCCGAGCTCAAGGCCACGCTCGGGGCGACCGTCATCGACGTCGGCCTGGCGACGCCGGAGGCCGCCGACCGGGCTCGCGGGCTGTTGGCGCGGCTCGGCACGGTCAGCCGCGACGACGGCGCCGCCCGGTTGCAGCTGACCGTCCAGGACGCGCCGCGGGCGATGGTCGCGCTGCTGCGCACCCTGGAGGACGCCGGCCTACCGCCCGTCGCGCTGTCGCTGCGCGAGCCGAGCCTGGACGACGTGTTCCTCACCCTCACCGGACGCCCCGCCGACGAGGCGCAGGAGAGCTGATGCCCACCGCTACCGAGGCGTCGCCGAGCCGGGCCACCCGGGACCGGCTGCCCCGCACCGGCGTGCGTGCCGCCGCCCAGGACGCGCTGCTGCTCGCCGGCCGCAACCTGACGGTGCTGCGCCGGCTGCCCCAGCTGCTGGTCTTCGCCACCATCCAGCCCATCCTGTTCGTGCTGATGTTCCGCTACGTCTTCGGCGGCGCGATCGACGTGCCGGGCACGTCCTACGTCAACTACCTGATGCCGGGGATCTTCGCGCAGACCGTCGCCTTCGGCGCCACCACGACCGGGGTCGGTCTGGCCGAGGACCTCGGCAAGGGGCTGATCGACCGGTTCCGGACGCTGCCGATGGCGCGCTCCGCGGTGCTCGCCGGGCGCACGCTCGCCGATCTGGTCCGCAACGTCGGGGTGGTGCTGCTCATGGTGGCCATGGGCTACCTGGTCGGCTTCCGGGTGCAGACCGGTCCGCTGCAGCTGCTGGCCGGGATCGGGCTGATGCTGCTGTTCGGGTTCGCGCTGTCGTGGGTCTTCGCCCTGGTGGGGCTGTCGGTCCCGAACGCGGAGAGCGCGCAGGCGGCGTCGTTCCCGCTGCTGTTCCCGCTGGTGTTCGCCTCGTCCGCCTTCGTCCCGACCGCGACGATGCCGGCGCCGCTGCGGGCCTTCGCCGAGCACCAGCCGGTGACGGCGGTGATCGATGCGGTGCGGGCGCTCGTGCTCGGGGGGCCGACCGCGGGCCCGGTGCTCACGTCGCTGGCCTGGTCGCTGGGCATCCTGGCGGTCGCGGCGCCGCTGGCTGTGCGCCGGTACCGGCTGACGTCGGTCTGACGGCTCGCGGACTGCGCCGACCGGGCGACGTCGCCGCGACGGGGGTGCACGCCGGCGACGCAACGGGCAAGATGCCTGCACTGCACCGGAGCGGGCTCCGGGGAAACGGGAGAGATCATGGGAGACCGGTTGGTCGTGGACCTCGACCTGCTCGAGCGCACCGGAGCCGAGATCGGCGAGCTGACGGGCGAGATCCGGGCGCAGTCCGACATCGTCCAGGACGCGAGGTCGGCGGTCGGGCACCACGGGCTGTCCGACGCGCTCGCAGACTTCGCCGGCAACTGGAGCTACCACCGGCAGAAGCTGACCGGTGCGCTGGAGTCCATCGGCGAGATGGCCGCCTCCTGCGCCGAGGTCTACCGCAGCACCGACGAGCAGCTCGCCGAGGGCGCCCGGGGGCACGGCGGATGAGCCGTCCTGCCGACTGGTCCCCGCTGGCCGGCGCCGACCCCGTGCCCGGTGATCCCGAGGTCGTCCACGCCGTCGCCAAGAGGTGTCGTGACGCCGCCGTCGAGATCGCCGAGCAGGCCGCGAACCTGCGGCGGTTGGCCCGCGCCGACGGCTGGATCGCCGAGGCGGCCGGGCCGTTCCGCGAGCAGGCAACCAGCACCGCCGACAAGCTCGACCAGGCGCACGGACGCTACGCCGCCGTGGCCTCGTCGCTGACCAGCTACGAACCGGTGCTGCGCGAGGCGCAGCGCGACTCGCTGGCGGCGCTCGAACAGGCCCGGACGGCGCAGGAGCAGGCGCGCCGGGCAGCCGCCCAGGCGCCGACCGGGACGCTGCCGGCCGACGCCACCGACGAGCAGCGGGAGGCCCGACGACTGCAGCAGCAGGGATCGGACTGGACGCAGGCCGCGGCCGACGCCGGCATGTCGCACGCGCGCACCCTGCTCGACCGGGCCGAGGCCGACCGTGACCAGGCCGCCGGCCGGGCCCGCGACGCGATCCTGGAGGTCGTGAACCACGACGGGCTCAAGGACTCGCGCTGGGAGAAGTTCAAGCACTGGGTGCACGACAACGCCGGCTGGATTTCCAAGATCTCCGAGATCGCGTCGTGGGTGGCGACCGGGTTGATGATCGTCGCGCTGTTCATTCCCGGGGTGAACCTCATCGCGCTCGCCGCCCTGGCCCTCACGCTGGTGTCGCTGGCGGGGCACAGCATGCTGGCGGCCAGCGGCGAAGGCAGCTGGATCGACGTCGGGTTCGACGTGCTGGCGCTCGCGACGCTCGGCGCCGGCAAGGTGCTGGGGCGGGGAGCGAAGGCTGCCCAGACGGCCAACCGCGCGCAGGCGGCCCGGGCGGCGACGAGCTCGGCCCGCAGTGCCGCGCTGGCCGGCAGCTCGGCCGAGCGGACGGCGCTCGGGCGGGTGCTCGCCTCGCGCACGTCCTCGGCGGCGGCGCGCCGCGGGGCGCGTGCCGAGATCGCCGCGCTCAAGGCGGCCGCCCGACGCGCGGGCCAGAGCGGCGGACGAGCCGTGACGCGCGCGCCGCTGCCCGGCGCCACCGCCCTGGAGCGGCTCGCGCTCGGCGGCGGCGAGGACGAGATCGCGCGGACCGTGCTCGATGCGCGCAACCTCGCCGGCCGCTTCGCGCACGTGCCCGACGTCGTCCGCTCGGCCGGTGCGGCCAGCAGCGCCGCCAACCGGGCCCGCGCGGCCTACGGGGCCGGGATCGCCGTCGACGGAATCGACAAGTCCGGTGTGGCCACCGGGGCCAAGGAGTCGCCGCGGTTCCGCCACGAGGTCGGCGGTCGCTGGTGACGGTGGCGCCGACCACGCGCGCGCCGATGCTCTACCCGGCGCCCCGCGCCGACGCCGACGCCGCCGCCACCCGCCTGCTGGTGCGCGACGGCGCCCTCCTGCTGCGCACCGCGCAGCAGGAGCAGGTGCTGGTACCGGCGGGGGCGCTGAAGGGGGTGCACCTGGTGCACCGACGCACCCAGGCTGCGGGCCTTCGCGCGAGGCACGTGCCGTGCGTGCTGCTGCAGGTGCACGGAGCGACGGCGCTGGCGCTGCCGCTGGTCGACTGGCTGCCCGAGCAGCTGCTCGCCACGGCCGACGCGGCGCCGGACGTCGACGTCCTCGCCGTCGGCGGCGTGCGCGCCCTGGTCACGGCCCTCGGTCGCGACGACGCCTTCTCCTTCGACGCCGGCAGCGAGGACGCCGGGCCGCTCGAGCTGCCGCACGGGGTCCGTGCGCTGCGCGCCGAGCCCGGCCGGACGCTCACGCTGGGCCGGCTCGCGCTGCTCGGGCGCGTGCTGGCCCTGGTCGCCACCGGCGCGTGGGTGGCCCACGGCATCGTCCGGACGGTCCTCGACGACACCGCGCGGCCGACCCTGCCGTGGCTGCCGGTGGCCGTCGTCGTGGTCGCGGCGGTGCTGCTCCTGGTCGCGGCGGTCGTCCTGACGCGGCCGCGCCCGGACGGTGACACCACGGTCCAGGCGGTCGCCTTCGCCGGGGGTGGTGGGATGGCGCGCGACGACGCCGGCGACCTGCTGCTCCGCACGCCCGACGGTCGGCGGTGCTGGCTGCCGGGCCCGGCAGCCGGCGGGGTCGTGCGCGCCGTGGCGCTGGACGGCGGCGGCGAGGTCCCGCTGCTGGTCCAGCTGGCCGACGCCGGGGGAGCCGTCCTGGGCGAGGTGGCCGGCGGCGCCCTGACCGCCGACGAGGCCGTCGCGCTCGAGCGGCTGCTGCTGAGCGCCCGCGTCCGCTGGATCGTGCGGCGGGCCCCGCGAGGAGCCCCCGTCGTGCCCGCGCCGACGCGGCGCGACGCTGCGCTCGGCGAGGTCGCGCTGGTCGCCGGGGTGCTGGCCGCCGGCGGCCTGCTGGCTTCGCTGGCCGGCGGGTGGACCGTGCTGGCGCTGGGCGCGCTGCTGGCCCTCGCGACGGCGGTCCTGCTGCCGCGTCGGAGGCGGTCGTGACGCCGCCGGACGCGCCCGTCCACGGCTACGCCCTGGTGCTGCCCCCGGGCTGGCTGCGCATCCCCGTCGAGGGCTCCGGCCCGGTCGTCCGCGACCTGCTGGACCGGACCTTCGCCGGCCTGCCCGCCGACAGCTACGGGCCGCACCGGCGCGAGCTCAAGAACGTGCTGGACGAGCAGATCGCCGCGGCGCGCGAGATCGGCGGGCTGGACGTCTACCTGCCGGTCGAGGGCGCCCGGGGGCTGCCGGTGGCGGCCTCGTTCGTCGTCTCGCACCTGCCGCCGGCCTCGCAGGCGCCGCAGGAGGTGCTCGTCGCCCTGGCCGCCGACGGCCCCGACAGCGACGCCGTCAGCATCGACGGGGCCGCCGGTCTGCGCACCCGCCGGGCGGTGGCGTCCGACCCGCTGAGGCAGTCGGGACTGGACACCGACACCGAACGCGTCACGTACGTGCTGGCGGTGCCCGGCGACGCCGGCTGGCTGCTCGTGAGCTTCTCCACGGCGATCACCGAGGCGGCCGTCCGGGTCGGCCCGCACGACGTCCGGACCCTGAGCGAGACGATGATCGAGCTCTTCGACGCCGTCGTGTCGACCCTTCGCTGGAGGACCGGATGACCGCTGTCGAGGTCGACTACGACCCGGACGTCTGGATCGAGCTCCCGAGCGAACCGGGCACCGACGTCGAGGCCTGGGCGCTGGAGACCGCGCAGCGGTGCTTCCAGGAGGCCGACCTGAGCCCGGACGAACGGGCGCTGACGCTGCTCTCGAGCTCGTTGCTGTCGCTGGCCACCTGGTCGACCGGGAACGGCGCGCTGAGCTTCGTCCAACTGCGCCACCCGGAGGCAGGTCCCGGAGTCTTGGCGGTCCTCGGCGCCGACGTCGCCGGCGACGGGTCCGAGTGGTCGCTGCGCCGACGCCTGCACGCCGACGACGACGACCTCGTCGAGCCGGCAGGCGTCACCAGCCTGGACACCCCGCTCGGACCGGCGCTGCGGGTGCGCCGCTACGCCCGGTCGCGGCTGCCGGACCAGCCGCCGGGCACGCTGGTCTCCTCGCTGGGCTACGCGTGGTGCCTGCCGCAGATCGACAGCGACCTGTGGTTGTCGTGCGGCGACCTGGACCTCGGGCAGCTGGCGGCCGCGGAGGACGATCTCGACGCGCTGGCCCGGGCGGTGCGGCTCGTCGACTGAGAGAGCGGCACGCGGGGTCGTCGTGACCGGGTCGTCGTGACCGGGTCGGTCGTGACCGGGTCGGTCGTGACCGGGTCGTCGTGACCGGGTCGTCGTGACCAGGACCTGCCGGGGTCTGGGACGGGCCTGTGCGGGCTGCTGGCGCGGCCGCGAGAACTGTCGGACCCCGGCGCTGAGATGGCTGCACCGATCCCGATCCGGTGGAGGCCAGCATGCGCGTGGCGACGTCGACCCCGACCCTGCTGGGCGCTCTCGCGCGAGGGCGGCCGCGACACGCCCGGCGTGCACCTGCGACACGCCCGCTGACCTGCGCGAACGTGCTCGGCAGCCGCAAGGTGTTGCCCAGGCCGTGGTGTCGGCCTACTCTCGCCAACACAACATCTAGGGATGACACCGGTGTAGTTCTCCACATGCTGTGGATTCGGTGCCCACACGGTGTGGACAACCACGACCTGACGAGAGGGGTACCAACCGTGCGCTGCCCGTTCTGCCGGAACCCTGACAGCCGGGTCGTCGACAGCCGCGAGACGAGCGAGGGTGACGCCATCCGGCGGCGCCGCTCGTGCCCGGAGTGCGGCCGGCGCTTCACCACGGTCGAGGAGATGTCCCTGGTCGTGGTGAAGCGCTGCGGCGTCACCGAACCGTTCAGCCGCGCGAAGGTCGTCGGCGGCGTCCGCAAGGCGTGCCAGGGTCGTCCGGTCGACGAGGACGCCCTCGCGCAGCTCGCAGCCCGGGTCGAGGACACCATCCGGGCGGCCGGCAACCCCGAGATTCCCGCCGACGAGGTGGGCCTGGCGATCCTGGAGCCGCTGCGCGAGCTCGACGTCGTCGCCTACCTCCGCTTCGCCAGCGTCTACCGCGCCTTCGAGTCGCTGGCCGACTTCGAGGCCGAGATCACTGCCCTGCGGGCCGGCGAGCCCGCCGGTTCCGAGCGTGCCCCGCACCCGACCGACGCGCGGCTGACCCCGGCCCGCTAGCACGTCCAGCAGCACCGCATCACCTGTCAGCTTCAGCCCCGAACGGCGGCGCACCTCGCCACCGTCGCACCACCTCGACGAGACGGAGAACGGCATGACGGAGACGGTCAGCAACGGAGCGGCGCCGCAGCAGCAGCAGCGCAAGGCCGCCCAGCGGCTGCGCATCGAGCGGGTCTACACGACCCCGGGCGTCCACCCGTACGAGGAGGTCAGCTGGCAGCGTCGCGACGTCGTCATGACCAACTGGCGCGACGGCACCGTCAACTTCGAGCAGCGCGGCGTCGAGTTCCCCGAGTCCTGGAGCGTCAACGCCGCCAACATCGTCACCACCAAGTACTTCCGCGGCGCGGTCGGCACCGAGCAGCGCGAGCAGAGCCTGCGCCAGCTCATCGACCGGGTGGTGCTCAAGTACGGCGCCGCCGGGCGCGAGCACGGCTACTTCGCCCACGAGGACGACGCGGTCCTGTTCGAGCACGAGCTGACGTGGATGCTGCTGCACCAGGTGTTCAGCTTCAACAGCCCCGTGTGGTTCAACGTCGGAACGACTGCCCCGCAGCAGGTCTCGGCGTGCTTCATCCTGGCGGTGGACGACAAGATGGACTCGATCCTGAACTGGTACCGCGAGGAGGGCCTGATCTTCAAGGGCGGCTCCGGCGCCGGCCTGAACCTCTCGCGCATCCGCTCGTCGAAGGAGCTGCTGTCCTCCGGCGGCACGGCGTCCGGCCCGGTCTCGTTCATGCGCGGCGCGGACGCCTCCGCCGGCACGATCAAGAGCGGAGGCGCCACCCGCCGGGCCGCCAAGATGGTCGTGCTCGACGTCGACCACCCCGACATCGAGGAGTTCATCGAGACCAAGGCGCGCGAGGAGGACAAGATCCGCGCGCTGCGCGACGCCGGCTTCGACATGGACCTCGGCGGCAAGGACATCGTCAGCGTCCAGTACCAGAACGCCAACAACTCGGTGCGCGTCAGCGACGAGTTCATGCAGGCGGTCGAGGAGGGCGCTGCCTTCGGCCTGCGCGGTCGGCTGGACGGTCAGGTGCTCGAGACCGTCGACGCCCGCACCCTGTGGGGCAAGCTCGCCAAGGCGGCCTGGGAGTGCGCCGACCCGGGCATCCAGTACGACGACACGATCAACGACTGGCACACCACGCCCGAGTCCGGCCGCATCACTGCCAGCAACCCGTGCTCGGAGTACATGAGCCTGGACAACTCCTCCTGCAACCTGGCCTCGCTCAACCTGATGACGTTCCTGCGCGAGGACGGCACGTTCGAGGCCAAGAAGTTCGCCAAGGCCGTCGAGGTGATCATCACCGCGATGGACATCTCCATCTGCTTCGCCGACTTCCCGACCGAGCCGATCGGCGTCACCACCCGCGCCTTCCGCCAGCTCGGCATCGGCTACGCCAACCTCGGCGCGCTGCTGATGGCCACCGGTCACGCCTATGACTCCGACGGCGGCCGCGCGCTCGCCGGCGCGATCACCAGCCTGATGACCGGTACCGCCTACAAGCGCAGTGCCGAGCTCGCCGGCATGGTGGGCGCCTACGACGGCTACGCCCGCAACGCCGACGCGCACAAGAAGGTCATGCGCAAGCACGCCGCGGCCAACGACGCCGTCCGCGCGGTCGGCGCCGACGACGCGCGCATCCTGCACGAGGCCACCAAGGCGTGGCAGGCGTGCCTGGAGGTCGGCGAGCGCAACGGCTACCGCAACGCCCAGGCCAGCGTCATCGCTCCCACCGGCACCATCGGGCTGATGATGGACTGCGACACCACCGGACTGGAGCCCGACCTCGCGCTGGTGAAGTTCAAGAAGCTCGTCGGCGGCGCGTCGATGCAGATCGTCAACGGCACCGTCCCGCGTGCCCTGCGGTCGCTGGGCTACCAGGAGGAGTCGGTCGAGGCGATCGTCGAGCACGTCGCCGAGGCCGGCAACGTCGTCGACGCCCCCGGCCTGCGGCCCGAGCACTACTCCGTCTTCGACTGCGCGATGGGGGAGCGCTCCATCTCGCCGATGGGCCACGTGAAGATGATGGCCGCGATCCAGCCCTTCGTGTCCGGCGCGCTGTCCAAGACGGTGAACCTGCCGGCCGAGGCCACCGTCGAGGACGTCGCGAACGTCTACCTGCAGGGGTGGAAGCTGGGCCTGAAGGCGCTGGCGATCTACCGCAACAACTCCAAGGTCGGCCAGCCGCTGTCGGACAAGAAGCAGAAGGCCGACTCTCTCGACGAGCTCGTCGCCGCGCACCCGGTCCGTCGCCGGCTGCCCAAAAAGCGCCGCTCGCAGACCGTCTCGTTCTCCGTCGCCGGGGCCGAGGGATACATGACCGCCGGCGAGTACGACGACGGCGGCCTGGGCGAGGTCTTCATCAAGATGAGCAAGCAGGGCTCCACGTTGGCCGGGGTGATGGACGCCTTCTCGGTCAGCATCTCGATCGGCCTGCAGTACGGCGTGCCTCTCGAGGCGTTCGTGTCCAAGTACATCAACATGCGCTTCGACCCGGCTGGCATGACCGACGACCCCGACATCCGCATCGCCCAGTCGGTCATGGACTACCTGTTCCGCCGACTGGCCCTGGACTACCTGCCGGTCGACAAGCGCTCCGAGCTGGGCATCTTCACCCTGGAGGAGCGCTCGGCGACCGTCGCGAGCGGCTCCTACGGCGCCGACGAACCGGTCGACCTCGACGTCGAGGCGCTGGCGCAGTCGTTGCCGGTGGAGGCTCGGGCGGCGGCTCCGGCACCGGTCGCCGTCGGCTCCTCGACCGAGCTGTTGGAGTCGATGCAGGGGCACTCCGCCGACGCGCCGCTGTGCATGACGTGCGGAGTGAAGATGCGCCCCGCCGGCAGCTGCTACGTGTGCGAGTCGTGCGGGAGCACCAGCGGCTGCAGCTGAGCGTCGACGGGCGGAGAACAGCCCGACTCCAGCAGCGCACACACCACGGACGACGCTGTCGGCGGTACGGCGGTACGGCGGTCGAACCGTAGCGGCACGCAGGGCGTCGCGGGCCGGTCAGCGAGCAGGACCGGCCCGCGGTCTGTCCGCAGGGCCGGGCTGACCGAGAACCGCCTCGCGAGGACCCGGACCTGGACCGGCCCGGTACCTCGCCGGTCGGATCGACCTGTCTGCTCGACCGACGAGCCCTCGGCGCTGCCTCGCCACGGGCCTTACGCGGGAACGGGCGACGGTCGTCGTGTTCGTCCAGGCACGGGCGCGACGGTCGGACAGCCCAGCGGCAGCCCGAGGTGGGGCTGGAGACACCGACGAACGACGAGCCCGCGTGTCTTTTGCGCGGTGGCATCGACCGGTTCAGCGAGAGGGGCGTTCGACCAGCAGGCCGACTCCGAAGAACATCAGGAGCCCGCCGCCGGCTCGAAGGACATTTCGCATGAACAGGCCGCTCCGCAGCATCTCTCGCGCTGCGGCGAAGACGAGCGCGTAGAGAACCGACGAAGCGAAACCCAGGCCTGCGAAGACGATGCCCAACCAGAAGGCGTCCGAGCGGGCACTGGACGCGCTGAGGAACTGCGGGATGACGCTGGCGTAGACCAGGACGGTCTTCGGGTTGGAAAGGTCGCAGAAGAAGCCCTCGCCGAACGCTCGGCGCAGGGTGATCCGGCTGTGTCCCCCTGCGTGTGCGTCGACCGACGGAGTGAGCGCGCGCGTCCGTAACAGGCGCACGCCGAGAAAGAACAGGTACGCCGCACCGGCTACCCGGACGACGTCGAGGGCAAGCTGGGACGAGACCAGCAGCGCGGTGAGCCCGACGACGGAGGCCATCGCCCAGATCAGGTCGGCGGCGAGTACGCCTACTGCCGTCGTGATGGCGGACCTGCGGCCACGCAGCGTCGCGCTCTTGAGCACCAGGACGACCGCTGGACCGGGAATCACCACCAGCACCGTCGCCAGCGCTGCGAACGCAAGGACTGTGTCGACGCTCACGAGCGGATCCTGTCATGCGTGGTCGCGCGAGGGTCGAGAGCGGCAGCCAGGCCGACGGTCTCGCGTCAGGAGGCGCTCGTCACCGTCGAGAGCTCGCCGTCGAGCGCTCGTTGTCGTCGAGCGGCACCAGCCATCGCGGCGGGACGGCCTTCGCGGCCACCGGCGGGACGGCAGGGGGCCGGACCCGGGCGGGTCAGACCCGGCCCACGAGAAAGCCCCCGTGCTGGGCGCTGGCGATGAAGAACGCGTGCGCCGGGTGCTCAAGGCCCAGAGCAGCCGCGACGTCGGCGGCCACGGCAGCGGTCTGCGGCCGGCTGAGCGGCCGCAATGACAGCCGTAGCTCGGCCGGGAGCGCCCGCGCCAGCTGCTGCTGCTCCCACCCCTCGAGCACCAGCTCGCGGCAGCCGTCGACGCACCGCAGCACGACGCGAGCCCCGCGCGTCTGACGCCCTCGGTTCCGGCTCTTGCTCGTCGCGTCGTAGGAGGTGGCCTTGGCCGCCCGAGCGGCGTCGAACCTCGCCTCCACGGCGAGCGCGTCGAGGACGCCGGCCTCGCCCACGAGCTCGTCGGCATACAGCGACGGCAGCAGGGCCGAGCCGCTGCGCAGCGACGCTCCGGTCGCGAGCAACAACGCGGACGCCTCGGAGCCCAGGCCCTGACTCAGCAGCCGGCTGGACTCGCGCTTGGCCTGCTGGGTGTTCTGGAACAGCTCCTCGCTGCGCACCTTCGGGTCGGGGATCCGGCCTGCGGCCTCGTCGCCGGGCACGACGTTGATCATCACCGGCACCGTGGTCGTGTGCTGGACCAGGTCCGGCAGCGACACGTGGGTGAACTGCAGGGTCGCGACCTGGGCCAGGCCGAGCGCGGCGATCCCGGGCACGCTGAGCTTGATCAGGAGGCGGCGCGTCTCACCGGCGTAGAAGGTGCCGAGCTCGAGCACGGCCCCGTCGGGCAGGCCGACGACCGGGAGGTCGTTGAGCACCGAGATGCGCGCGACGTGCTCGGTCCAGGTGAGGCGCAGCGACGCCGCCTGGGCCACCTGGGTGAGCAGGCCGTCGACCTCGCCGGCGATGAGGGCTACGGCGGTGTCGGCCTCCTCGGCGAACAGCTCGTTGCCGGCGCCGCCCCGGGCGAGCGCAGCCAGCAGCCGCTCGTCGTAGCCGAGACCGAACCCGAGGGTGGACGTGACGATGTTCTGGGTCCTGGCCCGGGTGGCGACCTGTCCGAGCTGGACAGGGTCGGTGATGCCGGCGTTGGCGTGCCCGTCGCTCACCAGGAGCAGGGTGGCGCCGGTGGGTCCGGCCACCCGCTGCGCCTCCTGCAGCCCCCGCAGGTAGCCCGACGACAGGTCGGTCGAGCCGCCCGGGTGGATCGCGGCGAGGGCGTGCTTGACGGCGAGCTTGTCGACCAGCGGGCCCGCGGGGACCACGAGCTGGATGTCGGTGTCGAAGGCGAGCACGCCGAGGTTGTCGGTCGGGTCGAGCCGGTCGACCAGGTCGATCAGGGCGGTCTTGGCACCTTCCAGCCGGTCGCCCGACATCGAGCCGCTGCGGTCCAGGACGATCTGGAGCGTGGCGGCCTGGCGGGGGACCGACGTCGTCGGGGTGGGGGCGGTGAGCTCGACGAGCAGCGTCAGCTCGTCGTGCTGCTCGACGGCGACGAGGTCGCAGTCCAGCAGGGTGGACAGGTGCATGAGGGCTCCAGGGGTCGGAGAGAAGGGTGGTGACGAACCCGCCGGCGGCGTCGTCGGGACGGGTGGCGTGGGGCTGCCCGCGTCGGGCGAGCGAGGATGCGGGGCAGGGCGCTGCGCGGTCCCCGTGTTCTACGGCGGACCACCGACAGATTCGGTCCGGCAGGTGACGGAGCTAGCCGCGGTGGCTGCGCTGCTCGCGCAGGACGCGGACGACGTCGAGAGCCTGGGTGGTGCCGAGCGCGCAGATCTCGCTGAGCTGGCGAGCGGCGAGGTCGGCGTCGGAGCCGCTCAGGTCGCCGCCGACGGTGAGGGTGGGTGTGACGACGTCGAGGTTGGCGGACGTGGTCTTCGGAAGGGTGTGCAACGGTTTCTCCTGTCGGTATGCTGACAGCAGAGTGACACAATCAGCAGAACTATGCAAGGAGAAGATATCGTGGGACGAGAGCTCGGTCGCTTCTTGGAGCACCGGAGGGGAGAGCTCGGGCTGACCCGACGCGACCTGGCAGACCGTTCCCGGCTGTCCTACCCCTACGTCTCGCAGCTGGAGACAGGCGACCGGGAGCCGTCGCTGAAGACCATGCGCGCGCTCGCTCCGGTGCTGGACGTCCGCACGGAAGAGCTGGCGGCGCTGGTGGCCGGTGCCGACTGGACGACGACGGGCACGAGCTCGTACACCTCGGCACCCGAACCGCTGCTGAGCGTCGGACCACCGGCTGCCTCGTCCTCCTACAACCGGGACAAGGTGCTGCTGTCGCTGGAGCGACGGCTGCGTGAGGTGCCCCCGCTGGAACGGATCGCCCTGCTCAACGAGCTCATCGCCGCAGCCGTGGCGGAGCTGTCCGGCGCCTGACCTCCCGGGGGTCGCGTCCGGCATCGTCCGGCAGGTCACCCGAGCACCACCTCGCTCCACACCACCTTGCCGCGACCGTCCATGCGGACCCCCCAGTCCGCTGAGAGCTCGGTCAGGATGAGCAGCCCGCGACCGCCCTCGGCGCCGACCTCGGACGGCACGAACCGGGGCCGTCGCGGATCGCCGTCGCTGACCTCGATGACCAGGCGCTGTCGCACCCGGCGCAGGCGCAGCTGCCGCGGCCGCCCCGCGTGCGTGATGGCGTTGTTGACCAGCTCGGCGGCGATGAGCTGCGCGCCGAGGGAGACCTCCGCGGCGCCCGGAACCTCGTGCAGGAAGTCGGCCACGGCACGCCGGGCCGTCCGGGCGGCGCGCACGTCGTTGCGGAGGTCGACGGTGCGGGCCGTGGGGACGTCGGCGAGCGGCACGCGCACGGCCAGCAGCGCCAGGTCGTCGTCGTGCGCGCCCCGTTTGGCCGACAGGGCGGTGTCGGCGAGCCGCTCCAGGTCGTCCGTGCCCACGCCGCGCAGCGCCACGACCAGCCGGGACAGACCGACGTCCAGGTCCTCGTCCCGCTCCTCGATGAGCCCGTCGGTGTAGAGCACCACGCCGGCGCCGGGCGGCAGCGGGACGGTGGCGGTCTCGTACCACCCGCCGCCCACACCGAGCGGGGGGCCTACGGGGGCGTCCCACAGCCGGCAGTCGCCGTCGTCCAGCAGCAGCGCCGGCGGATGCCCGGCGTTGGCCAGCGTGACGGTGCCCGCACCGGCGTCGTGCACCGCGTAGACGCACGTCACGATCTGGGCGATGTCCCGCGCGTCGGAGACGTGCTCCACCAGGCCGTCGAGCAGCTCCAGCACGCGCTCGGGGGGAAGGTCCATCTGTGCGTAGGCGCGCACCGCGGTGCGCATCTGTCCCATGACGGCGGCTGCGTGCACGCCGCGGCCCATCACGTCGCCCATGACCAGCGCCGTCCGGTGCGCGCCGAGAGGCACGACGTCATACCAGTCGCCGCCCACCTCGACGTCGCGGGCTCCGGGCTGGTACCGCGCAGCCACGTCCAGCGCAGGATGCTCCGGAGCGAGGTCGGGCAGCAGCGATCGCTGCAGCGTCAGGGCCACCTGCTGCTGCTGCTCCCGCAGCGAGGCCGTGGTGAGCGCGACGGCGAGCTGCCCGGCGAGCAGCTCCAGAAAGCTCAGGTGCGCCTCGTCCAGCGGCCGCCGCGGGCTCAGCCCGACCGCGAGCATCCCCAGCGGGTGGCTGCGGTCCGACCGCAGCAGGGGAAGGACGATGCCGAGGTCGGCCCGCTCGGGTCCGTGCCACCCGGTCAGGTCCGCCGGGTCCAGGGCGAGGGTGTCCGCGATCTCTGGCCCTCGACCGGCGGCGACCGCGGCCAGCGGCCACCTCGTGTAGGTGCTGGCCGTCAGGTCGACCTCGGCCGGGAAGACCGCTGCCGGGTCGAGCGCCCCGTGGCTGGCTGCCAGCCGTGCCGTCGCCGGGACCCCCAGCCCCCCGGGGATGTCGTCCACCAGGAAGATGCCGGACAAGGGCGTGTCGAGCGGGTGCTGGACCAGCACCCCGACGGCGGCCCGGCAGACCTCGGTCCCGCTGCGGGCGGCGCTGGTCGCTGTCGCGAGGTCGCGGAGGATCCCCAGCCGGCGCTGCGCGAGCACGCGCTCCGTGGTCTCGACCGCCGGGTGGAGCGCGCCGGCGATCACCCCGGACTCGTCCCGCAGCGGGCTCCACGAGAAGGTCCAGAACATCTCCTCGTTCGGCACCCGCCGGTCGAAGCCCACCGGTTGGTCCTCGAGGTAGGTCGATTCGCCACGGTCGTGGATCGCCGTCAGCAACGGCTGCATGAGCTCGGCCCAGATCTCCGGGAAGGTCTCGGCGTACGGCTGGCCCATCGCGGCCGGGTGCTTGGCGCCCATCAGCGGGGCCAGCGCGTCGTTGTACAGCTGCACGTGGTGCGCGCCCCAGACGACCATCATCGGCGCGCGCGAGCTGACGCACAGGTTGACCGTCGTGCGCAGGCTCGCCGACCAGTCGCGAACCGGCCCGAGCGGGGTCCGCGACCAGTCGTACGCCGCCATCAGGGCGCCCATGCGACCACCGCCGGCGAAGGGGTCCGCGTGGCTGTCGGCAGCGCCGGAGGCAGGGGCGGTCACGGCCCGAAGAATAGTGCTGCAGCCCGGGTACGGGCCACCTGCGCTCCTGCTCGCGTCCGGCTCGGCGCCCCCGCGAACCCGTCCGGGAGAGACGTCTGCTGACGGGTGGACCGGGGACGGCCCGGGCTCAGCCGGCTCCGGCCTCGAGCTGGTCCGCAGCGCACGGACGGTGCAGCAGAAAGCCCTGCACCCAGTCCACGCCGAGCTCGCGCAGCACGGCGAGGTCCCGCTCGTCCTCCACGCCCTCGGCCACCACCTCGATGCCGAGCGAGTGCGCCAGCCGGACGCAGTGGTCCACCAGCAACCGTCGTTGCAGGTCGGCGTGCACGCCCTGGACGAGCAGCAGGTCGATCTTGAGCTCCGAGGCCGGCACGTCCAGCAGATAGGCCAGGGCTGACCACCCGGTGCCGAAGTCGTCGATGGAGACGCCGAGCCCGCGGGACCGCGCGTAGGCCACCATCGGACGAGCGCCGTCGTCGACCAGGTCGCTCTCGGTGAGCTCCAGCACGAGCGCGGCCGCGGGGAGCCCGAGGACCGACAGCCGGGCCGCCAGCCCGTCGACGAACCCAGGACGCACCAGGCTGGTCGCGGGCAGGTTCACCGCCAGGCGCGCCCGGCGACCGGTCCGGGCCCAGTGCGCCAGCTGTTCCACCGACAGGTCGACGACGAGGTCGGTCAGCGCGTCCAGCAGGCCGATGTCGTGGGCCAGCTGCAGGAACTCCCCGGGCAGCCTGATCCCGTCGGCCGCCGGCCACCGCACCAGCACCTCGTAGCGCTCCGGACCGTCGTCCTCCTGCAGCGGAACCTGCCGCTGCAGGTGCACCGTCAGCTCGCGGTCGGCGATCGCCTGGCGAAGCAGGCTCGCCTCGCGCAACCGGGAGCGGGCCGCGTCGTCGGTGTCCGGGGTGAACACCGCCAGACCGAGCCGTTGTCGCTTGGCCCGGTACATCGCGACGTCGGCTTCGCGGAGCAGGTCCGAGCCCGACGCGACGTCACCGTGGGCCTGGGTGGACACGCCGGCGCTGACCCGGACGGGAACCTCGACGTCGGCCACCGTGACCGTCAGCGGGCAGGCGGCGAGCGCCTCGCGGAAGGCGTCCGGAAGGGGTGCGCCGGTCGTCGGACGGAGCAGCACCGCGAACTCGTCCCCGCCCATGCGGGCCACGACGGCATCGACCGGCAGGGCCTGCACGAGATGCGACGCGAACGACATCAGGAAGCCGTCACCGGCGGCGTGGCCGAAGCCGTCGTTGACGTCCTTGAAGTCGTCGAGGTCCAGCAACGCCACCCCGACCTCGTCCCGCAGCGGTTCCTCCAGAGCGGCGACCGCCCGCAGGAACCCCCGGCGGTTGAGCAGCCCGGTGAGGTCGTCGGTGTGGGCCAGCACGTCCAGGTGCTGCTCGTTGGCCCGGACCTGCCGTAGGTGCTGCTCCTGAGACGCCGCCACCATCCGGGTCTGCAGAGCCACCGCCAGCAGCTGGGCGACCGAGCCCAGCAGCGTCAGCTCGCTCTCGTCCAGAGGTGGCTCGCCGGCGTCGCGCGCCACCCCGAGCGCCCCGATCTGGCGGCCGCCCCACGACAGCGGTTGGATCACCATCTCGCTGATCGGGTGCGCGCTGAACCACCGTCGGTACGTCGGCTCCATCAGCTGGCTCGCAGCCGCCATCTCTGCTGCCGACATCCGGCGCAGCTCACCGGAACGCATCAGCGAGCGGACGAACAGGTGCGGTCCGGCGATGCCCCCGCGGGTCAGCTCGCGCAGCGCGGCATCGACGTCGGGATCGGGATGGCCCATCGCCACCGGCTCCACCCGGCCGTCAGCCTGCTCGACCCAGAGGGCGGCCGTCCCCCGCATGAGGTGGGCGACGTGCTCCACTGCCAGCGGGCCGAGCACGTCCAGGCTGGCGCCCTCGGACAGGCGGCGATGCATCTCCAGCACCGCGGCAAGATCGTCAGCTGGGGCACGGAGCACCTCTCCACCTTGCCAGTCCAGCGCTCCGGGCGTGGGGACAACCCTGTGAGTCGTCGGTGGACGACCTCCGGCGCCGCGGCCGGCGAGCGCCGGCGCAACCGGGAGGCGTCCCCGGCGCGCCTCGCCTGCCCGCGCCGCAGACCGGCGTTACCCTGCCCGCGTGGACGACTTCGTCATCGCCCGCAACCCGGACCCGGACAGTGCTCTGCCCTATCTGGTGCGGCTCCCGCTGCCGCGACCGGTCGTGCTGAAGGCCCGCGAGACCTGGCCACGCACCGCGAAGGTGTACTGCCACCGCACCGTCGACTGGCCGGCGGAGCCGGAGATCCTGGAACGGGTGCCGGTCAAGAGCTGCACGACCCGCGGACCGTCGGTCGAGCTGGTGCTCGACCGTGGTCGGGAGAACCGCAGCCAGCTGGTGTTCACCCGGCTGAAGAACGGGCGCGAAGCGATCTTCTGGCAGAGCGCGCGCACCAACCGCAAGGCCCGCCCGGGAGTGCGCACCCCGACCGCGCGGGCCAGCGGTCTGCGCGACCTGCAGATCGTGGTCGACGTGCACGAGCGCTACGCCTACCGCTTCGCCGAGCAGCAGGCGACCCCGGTCAAGGGGGCGCTGCGCTGCGGCGACTACGGCGTGCGCGCGGGCGAGGACCTGGTGGCCGTCGTGGAGCGCAAGAGCCTGGACGACCTCGCCCGCAGCCTGGTGGACGGGCGGTTGTCCGCCCAGCTCGGAGAGCTGGCGACCGTAGGACGGGCGGCCGTCGTCGTCGAGGACCGCTACTCCAAGCTGCTGACGCTGCCGTTCGTCCAGCCGGGATTCGTGCTGGACCTGCTGGCCAGGGTGCAGGTGCGCTGGCCGACCGTCGTCATCTTCTTCGCCGAGACGCGTCCGCTCGCGCAGGAGTGGACCTATCGCTTCCTGGCCGCCGCCGTCGCCGAACAGGCGGCGGACCACGAGATCGACCTGCGCCTCACGGACCTGCCCGAGGCGGCGGCGCTGGCTCCGGCAGCGCCGACCGTGGGCCAGGTACGCGCCTGGGCCATGGAGCAGGGGTTACCGGTGTCGGACCGGGGACGGCTGCGGGCTGAGGTCGTCGACGCCTTCCACCGCGCCCACCCGCCGGTCGAACTGACGGTGCGGCCCTGAGGCGCAGACGCCCTGACGCCCTGACGCTCAGACGCTCAGACGCTCAGACGCTCAGGCGGCCGGGAGCGCCCGGAGCGGGGCCACGTTGATGTCGGCGTCGCGCAGGCCGGCGTGGAGCTCCCGCCAGATCTGGTAGTCGCCGTCGCGCAGGCGTTCACGGTGCCGGGCGACGGCGAGGGTGACGGACCGCGCCGTCGCCCGGACCGCCTCGGTCACCCCGAGGCGCAACGCCTCGTCCCAGTGGTCGGCCAGCCCCTCCACCTCCATGCACACCTGCCCGTCGAGCAGCAGGATCGCGTCACCGTCGGCGAGGGGGTGCTCGGCGTAGAGGCTCAGGACGTCGGCCAGGGGATCGTTCTGCAGATTCGTCATGGCCGCGAGTGTGGGCCCACGACGCTGCTCGAAACGGTTGTCCACAGCGCCAGCTCGACCGCCGGCCGGCCGGGCTGCCGGCGGTCCGTGGCAAGGTCCACGCCATGGACGACCCGACCGTCTTCGGTCCGCGCTGCATCCCGGCCGACTTCGCGCCGGTCGACGGTCGACGAGGGGAGTGGGCGGTCTGGGACCAGCTGCGCCGAGAGCTGCCGCCGGAAGCCGTCCTGCTGCACTCGGCGAAGGTGCCGGGCGGCCCCAGCGGGCGCGAGATCGACCTGCTCGTCGCCTGGCCCGGGGTGGGGCTGGCCGTGGTCGAGGTCAAGGGCGGCGCGGTGTCCTGCGACGCCGAGGGCCGCTGGCACTCCCACCGCGACGGCCAGAGCCGCCCGTCGGAGAATCCGATGGAGCAGGTCGAGACGGCCCGGCACGAGCTGAGCCGCTACCTCGCCGAGCGGCACGCCCGAGCCGCTCGCGCGCGGATCCAGCACCTGGTGGTGCTGCCGCACGCGCGCCTGCCGGCCGGTTTCGACCCGGCGTCGTGCCCACGACAGCAGGTGGTCGACGTCGCCGACCTGACCCAGCTCGTCCCGCGGCTGCGCGCCCTCGTCGAGACGGGGGCGAACCACGAGATCCTCGACGCCGCAGACCTGCCCGCCCTGGTCAGCCTTTTCGTGCAGGCTCTGCCGGTCGACGACCGTGCGGGTGCGCTCGAGCACGAGCAGGGCGCCGAGCAGTACGCCAGCCAGCAGCTCGACGTGCTCGACCTGCTGAGCCGGCAACGGCGCTACACGGTCATCGGCGGCGCCGGCACCGGCAAGACGGGGCTGGCCCTGGAGCAGGCCCGTCGGCTGGCCCAGGAGGGCAAGCGCACAGCGCTGGTCTGCTACTCGCGCGGCCTGGCCCGGTTCCTGCAGGAGCGTGCAGCCGGCTGGACCAGGCCCCCCGCGTACGTCGGCACCTTCCACGGGCTGGCGCACCGGTGGGGCGCCGAGCAGGGCGACGGCAGCGACTATTACGAGTTCGCCCTGCCGACGCGGCTCGGCGAGCTCGCGCCGCACCGCCCCGACCGCTTCGACGCCGTCGTGGTCGACGAGGCCCAGGACTTCGGCGAGCTCTGGTGGACGGCCCTGCTCGCGTGCCTGCAGGAGCCCGCCGACGGCGGCGTGTTCGCCTTCCTGGACGACGACCAGCGCGTGTTCGAGCGGCTCGGTGCCGCTCCCGTGCAGACACAGCCTTATCCGCTGCGACGCAACTACCGCAACACCAAACGCATCGCCCAGACCTTCGGCTCGCTGGCCACCGACCAGGTGACGTTCGGCGGCCGTCAGGGCACCCGCGTCCGCTACGTGTCCTGCCAGCACGAGGAGGTCATGGACCGCGCCGACGACGCGGTCGATGCGCTGCTGGAGGTGTGGGAACCCCATCAGATCGCGCTGCTCACCACCAACCACCGTCACCCGATCCACCGGGAGCAGATTCAGCACCACGGCGACGACACCTACTGGAGCGAGTTCTTCGCGATGCAGGACGTCTGCTACGGCAGCGTCTCCGGATTCAAAGGGCTGGAGCGCACCTGCGTCGTGCTGGCCGTCGACGGCTTCAGTGCCGACGCCCGCGCCAAGCAGATGCTGTACGTCGGGCTGTCCCGCGCCCGCGCCCAGCTCGTCGTCGTCGGTGACCTCGACGAGATCGCACCGAAGGCGGTACGGCCCGGGCTGCGCAAGCGGCTGCTGGACGCCGAGCCCTGGCAGCCGCCCCGCCAGTGACCCGCCAGCGACCCGCCACAGTGTGACCCGCCGGTGCCCCCCTCCCGTCCCTAGGCTGACCTGATGCCGACGATCCTGGACGCGCTGCGCCGCGCCCCCGACCTGGAGGCGCCGAACCTGCACGCCGTCGACGCCGCCGACCGGCTGCTGCTCGACGAGGCCGCACCGCTGCTCGGAGCGGTGGCCCCCGGCCGGGCGGCCGTGCTCGGCGACCACTACGGTGCCCTGACCCTGGGCGCCGCCGCCCTGCACGGCGCCACCGACCTACGGGTGCATACCGACCGGCTCAGCGCCGAGCACGCGCTGCAGGCCAACGCCGCCCGCCACGCGCTGAGCGACGCTTTCACCCTGCACGCCCTGGACGCCGACCTGCTCCGCGACGCCACCGTGGTGCTGCTGCAGCTGCCGCGCGGTCTGGACGCCCTCGACGAGCTCGCCGGCGCCGTGGCCCGGCACGCCGACCCATCGGTCACCCTGCTGGCCGGGGGTCGGGTCAAGCACATGACCCCTGCCATGAACGACGTCCTGGGCCGACACTTCGGGCAGGTGCGAGCTGGGCTCGGACGGCAGAAGTCGAGGGTGCTGACCGCGTCCGGGCCCGCTCCGCGACCTGACGACTGGCCCCGGAGCCGGACGCACGACGACCTCGGCCTGGTGGTGCGCGCGCACGGTGCGGTGTTCGCCGGCTGCGACGTCGACCGCGGCACCCGGTTCCTGCTGGGCCTGCTGGACCAGGCGGCTCCCGACGCCCGTTCTGCGCTGGACCTGGGTTGCGGCACCGGCGTGCTCGCCGTCGCCCTGGCCCGCGAGCGCCCGCGGCTGACGGTGCACGCGACCGACGAGTCGGCCGCCGCGTGCGCGTCCGCCCGGGCCACCGCCGCGGCGAACGAGGTGACGGTCCAGGTCGAGCGCACCCTGCAGCCGGCGCCGGGGGTCGACCTGGTGGTCTGCAACCCGCCGTTCCACACCGGGGCCACCGTGCAGCCCGCCGTGGCGCACACGTTGTTCGTCCAAGCAGCCCGTGTCCTGAACCCCGGCGGCGAGCTCTGGACGGTCTACAACTCCCACCTGGACCATCGTCCGGCGCTGCGTCGCCTGGTCGGCCCGACCGAGCAGGTCGGCCGCAACAGCACGTTCACCGTCTGCCGCAGCCGACGTCAGGCGTGAGACGTCCCGGTCGCGCAGGTCACGCCCGGCGCGGGTGCCCGGGCCCGCCAGGTCTCCTACGCTTGCGGAGATGACGACGACCGCGCCCACCAGCGGCACCGTTCGGTCCAACGGCCTCGAGCTGGCCTACGAGGCCTTCGGTGACCGCAGCGCGCCCCCGATCGTGCTCATCATGGGCCTGGGCACGCAGATGATCGCGTGGCCGGACGAGCTGTGCGAAGACCTCGCCGGTCGGGGCCGCTACGTGGTGCGTTTCGACAACCGCGACGTGGGGCTCAGCACGCACCTGACGGGCGTGCGCGCCCCGAGCGTCGCGCGGGTCGCCACGCGGCGCACCAAACCGCCCTACACGGTGTCCGACCTCGGCAGGGACACCCTCGGCCTGCTCGACGCGCTGGAGCTGCGCAGCGCCCACCTGGTCGGCGCGAGCATGGGCGGCTTCATCGCGCAGTCGGTCGCGATCCAGGCGCCTGAACGGGTCAGGAGCCTGACGCTCATCATGACGAGCACCGGCTCGCGGCGCGTCGGGCGCGCCGACCTGTCGCTGCTGCCGCGGTTGTTCACCCGCCGCACCGTCCAGGACCGCGACACCGCGGGCGAGACGGCGCTGGAGACCTTCACCGTGATCGGCTCACCCGGCTTCCCGCGCGACGAAGAGCGCCTGCGGGAGGTCGGACGTCGCAGCTTCGACCGCGGCCACGACGTCGGGGGCTACCGCCGTCAGCTCGCCGCCGTCGTCGCCCAGTCCGACCGCACCGCGCGGTTGCGCAGGCTCGACCTCCCCACGCTGGTGATGCACGGGCTCGCCGACCCGCTGGTGTCACCGACCGGTGGCCTGGCCCTCGCGCGGGCGATCAAGAACTCCCGCTACCTCGGGTTCGCCGGCATGGGACACGACCTGCCGCGGCCGCTCTGGCCCGAGTTCGCCGACAACATCGACGCCCTCGTGAGTCGGGCCGAGCTGTCCGGACCGACCGCCCGGAACTCGCCCTAGGGTCAGCAGGCATGACCGAAGCGCGCGGGCCGGACGTCGAGCCTGCGGCGTCGCGATGGATCCCGATGTCGGTGCCGCAGGTGCTCGACGTCGCCTGCGCGGACGTGGCCGACGAGATCGGCGTGCGCCGGGTGGCCGACCTGGTCGGTGCGCTGCTCCACCACCGCTATCGCGCGCGGTGGCAGCAGGTCCGCGGTCTGCACGCCGCCGACGGTCCCGCCTTCCTGGACCAGCTGCGCACCGTCCTGGACGACGCCAACTACGACGAGGTGCCGCGCGCGACGCTGGAACAGGCGCTGCAGCACGCCTCGCTGTTCAAGGTCTCCCTGCACATCGAGTTCGACTGGTTCCAGGAGCTGCTGCTGTTCCGGCGCGGCGGCAGGCGGCGCACCGCACGGCTGACGAGCTGGCGTGGTCGGCGCAGCCGCACCCTGGAGTTCCAGGAGTACGAGCGGGTGGCGATGTATGCCCGCTACCGCGACGCGCAGTGGTTCCGCGACCACGACCTGGAGGTCGACGACCTGCCGTTCACGCCCGGCGACGCGTACGCAAAGCTGTTCCAGGACGTGCCGGAGGCCGACCTGGAGATGCTCGTCCCGGGCACCGAGGTGCGGATGCGCACCGTCGACAAGCTGTTCTTCGGCGTCCCAGCCGTCGTCGGAGGCGTCGTCATCGCCGTGACGAAGCTCGCCGCGGCGCTGGCCGTGCTGTTCGCGCTGGGGGCGGCGGCGGTCGGCAGCCGCGACACCCCGTCGAACCTGGACGCCGGCGCCTTCCTCACCCTGCTCGGCGGGCTGGCGGCCTTTGCCGGCTATCTGTGGCGGCAGTGGACGAAGTTCAAGAACCGGCGTCTGTCGTTCCTGAAGCGGTTGAGCGAGAACCTCTACGGCAAGACGCTGGCCGACGGCTCCGGCGTGCTGTTCACCGTCCTGGACGGCGCCGAGCAGGAAGACGTGAAGGAGGCGCTGCTGGCCTACCGGGGGCTGCTCGACGGACCGCTGACCAGCGCGGCCCTGGACGCGCGCACCGAGGCGCTGCTGCACGACCCGTCTGGGCGTCGCGTGGACTTCGACGTCGGCGACGGCCTGGGCACGCTGTCGACGCTGGGCCTGGCGCACGAGCAGGACGGCCGCTGGCACGCCCTGGCCGTGGCGCCCGCGCTCGAGGTCCTGCGGCAGCGCTGGCGCGAGGCCGGGGACGCACTGCCGGCACCTGGGCGCGCACCCGGGCCCTGACCGCCGAGGCGGCGACGTCCCCGCTGCGTTCGCCGTCCGCCCGTCCGTCCCGCAGGATGGGCGGATGCGCATCGTGGTCGCCGGCGCGTCCGGCTTCGTGGGAAGACGGCTCTGCCCTGCCCTGGAAGAGGCGGGTCACGACGTCGTCGCCCTCACGCGGCACCCGAAGACCTACGACGGGGCCGGGTCGGCGGTGGCTGCGGACGTGCACGACCCGTCGAGCCTCGCGCCGGCCCTGCAGGGCGCCGACGCCGCCTACTACCTCGTGCACTCGCTGGACGACGCGAACTTCCAGCAGCGGGACGCCGACGGCGCGCGCGCCTTCGCGAAGGCCGCCGCCGACAACGGGCTGCGACGCATCGTCTACCTCGGCGGGCTCGGCGACGACGCCGACGACCTGTCGGCGCACCTGCGCAGCCGGCGCGAGGTGGAGAAGCTGCTGGGCAGCGCCGGGGTCCCGGTCACGACGCTGCGCGCGGGCATCATCGTCGGGCACGGCGGCATCTCCTGGGAGATGACCCGGCAGCTCGTCGAGCACCTGCCGGCGATGATCACGCCGCGCTGGGTGCACACGCGCACCCAGCCGATCGGCATCTCCGACGTCGTCCGCTACCTCGTCGGCGTGCTGGAGGCCCCTGTGGAGGGCTCGCGCACCTTCGACGTCGGCGGCCCGGACGTCCTGGAGTACGTCGAGATGCTGCGTCGCGTCGCCCAGATCGAGGGCAGGACGATGATCGTGGTGCCGGTGCCGCTGCTCACCCCGCAGCTGTCCAGCCGCTGGCTGGCGCTGGTCACCGACGTCGACGTGCAGACCGGGCGCTCGCTCATCGACAGCATGAGCAACGAGGTCGTCGTGCGCGACGACAGCATCCGCACGCTCGTGCCGTTCGAGCCGATGGACTACGACGCGAGCGTGCTGCAGGCGTTGGGTGAGCGCGCCCGGGCGGCCCGCGCGTGAAGCCTGCGGCCCGCACCCGGATCGTCGCCGCCCTGCCGGACTTCCTCACCACCAAGGTGCCCCGCGACCATCGCGAGAGCGACGCTGCCTTCCGCCGCCGGCGCAAGGTCGTCGGAGGGGTCACGGCCGCCGGGGCCGCCGCCCTGGGGGTGTCGCTGTCGACCAAGCCCGGCTCCTGGCAGTTCTACGCCGCCACCGCCGGCGTGGCCGCCACCTGGGTCGCCGGCGGGTTCGCGTCCGGCCCGTTGCACCTGGGCTGGATGCAGGCGCGGGACGAGACGCTGCGGCGACCGGTGATCACGCCGGTGCTGACCGGCGTCGGGGCGTTCGGGGTGTTCTACGCGTGCGCGCTCGTGGCGCGGCACATCCCGGTCCTCGACGAGGCCATCGGGTCGATCCTCACCTACGCCGACCAGGGCGACTCCCGCCTGGTGCTGCTGACGACGCTCGCCAACGGCGCCAGCGAGGAGGTGTTCTTCCGCGGCGCGCTCTACGCCGCGATCGGCGAGCACCACCCGGTAGCGCTGTCGACCGCCGCCTACGGGCTGGCCACCGTCGCGACCCGCAACCCGGCCCTGGTGCTGGCCGCGAGCGTCATGGGGACCCTGTTCGCCGCGCAGCGCCGCGCCTCCGGCGGCATCCAGGCTCCGGTGCTGACGCACCTGACGTGGTCGGCCCTCATGCTGCGCTACCTGCCGCCGCTGTTCCGGCAGGCCACCGCGAACGCAGCCGTCCGGACCGCCTGAGCCGGCGCGAGGCAGGTCACAGCGGCAGCGGGAAGGTCGGCAGCACCGGCGGGGTTGATCCCGTGAACCACTGTTCCCCCCAGGTCGAGGAGTCTTCCGTGCCCGACGGCACCCGCACAGGTGCCTCGCGCGGCCTGCTCATCCTGCTCGGCGCCCTCACCGGGCTGACGCCGCTGTCGATCGACGCCTACCTGCCGGCGCTGCCGTCGCTCACCGAAGACCTCAACAGCACCAGCAGCGCCGCCCAGCTGACCTTGTCGGCGCTGCTCGTCGGGCTCGCGCTCGGCCAGCTCGTCGCCGGACCCGTCAGCGACCGCATCGGCCGCCGGCCCCCGGTGCTGGTCGGTCTGATCGGCTTCGCGGTGGTCTCGCTGGCCTGCGCCTTCGCGCCGAGCGTGCCCGTGCTGGTGGGGCTGCGGCTGCTGCAAGGCCTGTTCGGTTCGGCAGCGGTCGTCGTCGCGCGCGCCGTCGTCCGCGACCTGCACGAGGGCGCCGCCGCCGCCAGGGCGTTCGCGACGCTCATCCTGGTGATGGGGGTGGCGCCGGTGCTCGCGCCGGTCCTGGGTGCCCAGCTGCTCCGGTTCACCAGCTGGCGCGGCATCTTCGTGCTGCTCGCGATCGCCGCGGCGGTGCTGCTGACGCTGGTCGCCAAGCGCCTGCCGGAGACGCTGCACGAGGCCAGCACCGGCGGGCTCGGTGCGACGTTCGTCGTCTACGGCCGGCTGCTGCGCGATGCCCGCTTCCTGGCCCCCGCGATCGCGAGCGGCGCCGCGATCGGTGGGCTGTTCGCCTACATCGCCGGGTCGCCCTTCCTGCTGCAGGACGTCTACGGCCTGTCGCCGCAACGCTTCAGCCTGGTCTTCGCCCTCAACGCCGGCACCTTCGTGCTGATGAGCCAGGTCGGTGGACGTCTCGTCGAGCGCACCGGCGCCGCCGCCCTCGTCGTCGCCGGCGGTCTGCTCAGCGTCACCGGGGCAGGCGTCGTGGCGTTCGCGCTGCTGACGTCCGGGCCGCTGGCGGTGCTGCTGCCGGGGCTGGTCATGGTGGTCGGGGCGGTCGGGCTGATCGCCCCGAACTCCACCGCCCTGGCGCTCGCCGAGCACGCCAAGACCGCGGGGTCGGCCAGCGCCATGCTCGGCCTGCTGCAGTTCTCCTTCGGCGGCATCGTCTCACCGCTGACCGGTCTCGGCGGTCCGGGCAACCTGCTGCCGCTGGCGCTGGTGCTGGGTGGCTGCAGCGTCGTCGGGCTCGGCTGCGGACTGGTGGCGGCTCGGCAGGCGCGGCAGCTCGAGGCCGGCGCGCTGGAGGCGCCGGTCGCTGCATGAGGCCGCCGGCTGCCCTGCGCGGGTTGCCGCGCGAGAGCTTCGTGCTCGCCCTCGTGGCCTTCTGCGTCGCCCTCGGTTTCGGCATCGTCGTGCCGGCCGTGCCGTTGTTCGCGCTGCAGTTCGGGGTCGGGCCGACGGCCGCCGGCGCCGTCGTGTCGGCCTTCGCCCTGATGCGGCTGGTGTCGGGTCTGGGGGGCGGCCGCCTGGTCGACCGGGTCGGCGAGCGCACCGCGCTGCTGGCCGGGCTGGGCGTCGTGGCCGTCTCGTCGCTGTTCGCCGGGCTGTCGGTCAGCTATCCCCAGCTGCTGATCCTGCGCGGGGTCGGCGGGGTGGGCTCGGCGGTCTTCACCATCGCCGCGACGAGCCTGCTGCTGCGCGTGGCCAGCGCCGCCCAGCGCGGTCAGACCCAGAGCGTCTACCGCGGGGGTTTTCTGCTCGGCGGCATCATCGGACCCGCCTTCGGCGGCGCCGTCGTCGGCATCTCGCTGCGCGCGCCGTTCTTCGTCTACGCCGGGACGCTGCTGCTGGCGATGGCGGCCGCCTCGACGCTGCTGCCTCGGCGCGAGCCCGCTGCGACGGTGCAGGTGTCGCTGGGAGCCGGCGAGGACGACGGTCTGCCGGTCGCCGTCGTCCCGGAGACGCCGCGCACGCCGCTCGCGGCGGCCCTGCGCGTCCCGGCCTACCAGGCTGCCCTGGCCGGCAACTTCGCCGTCGGGTTCAGCGTGCTGGGCGTGCGCAGCGTCGTGGTGCCGCTGCTGGTCGTCCAGGGCCTGCAGCTCGGGGCCGGCTGGATCGGCGCGGCCTTCACCGTCGGGGCCCTGGCGCAGGCGGCGCTGCTGCTGCCCGCCGGCAGGGCCGTCGACCAGCTCGGGCGTCGCCCGACGCTGGTCGGCGGCGGGCTGGTCAGCGCGCTGTCGCTCGTCGGCCTCGCGCTCGCCACCGGTCCGGTGACGCTGCTGGTGTCGATGGCGGTGTTCGGCGCCGGCGGAGCGCTGCTGGGCGTCGCGCCGGCGGCGATCGTCGGCGACGTGCTGGAAGGCAAGGGCGGCACCGCCGTCGCTGTCTGGCAGATGGCCAGCGACGCGGGCTCCGTGCTCGGACCGCTGGCCGCCGGGCTGCTCATCGACCGGGCCTCGTTCCAGACCGCGCTGCTGGTCAGCGCCGCGGTGGTGCTGGTCTGCGCGCTGCTCGGGCTGCGGGTGCCGGCGGTCGTACGGCCGCCGGCGCCGACGCACTGACCAGGGTGTGGCCGCCTACGCCGTCAGAGCCGCCCGTCGGTGGACGTCGACGGGCATCGGGTGGCGCAGCCGCCAGGTGATCGCCATCGGGCGTTCCCCGACGTGGGACACGTAGGCCGCGGGACCCAGGCACAGATAGGGGCTGGGGCCGCCCCAGGAGTTCTTCTGGTCCTGCCGCACGAGCAGCAGCGTGTGCCCGGCCCCCTGCTGGTACCGGCGTCCGGTCGGCGAGCCGGCGGCGGTGACGTTCTGCGACTCCCAGTGGAACAGCTCGCGCGAGAGGGCGTAGTCGCGATACCTCGTGGTGGGGGAGTAGTCCTGCTCGGACTTGGTCAGCGTGACCATCAGCGCATCGGTCGACGTCCCGTCGCTGTGCACGACGCCGGTCATGTGGCTCTTGGGCGTGCGGTCGAGCCGGGCGTAGCCGATGCCGGCCAGGATCTCCTCGCGGCTGTAGTGCGCGTGGGAGCGCAGAACGACCGGGCCCATGCCTGCCTCCAGCGCGCAGGTCGACGTGCTGCGCGTGGTCCAGCCCCCACGCCACCAGCTGCCTGGCCTCCTCACGCACGGCGGGGTGCGCGGCCAGCGTGTCGAAGCCGGCCTGCAGGCTCGGTTGCTCACCCTTGCCCGGCCAGAAGGTGAAGAACAGCATCTCGGCGAAGGTGCGCTCCCGGCTGCTGAGGTCGGCGTACGTGACGTCGGTCGTGAGCAGGCGGGTGTAGACGGTGGCCCGCTCCCGGTCGTCGACGTGCGCCAGCGCCCGCACCCGGCCGAGCAGGTGCGCCTCGTCCGGTCCGGCGGCGGCGGTCGGCAGCCCGGCGTCGCGGCGCAGCGCCGTCCACGTGCTGCTGCGGTAGACGTCGGTCAGCTCGCGACCGCTGGCCATGAGCCAGCCGGCGAGGTCCTGGTCGCCATGCGAGCGCACCTCCTGCACCAGCTCGCGGCGGCTCAGCCGTAGCGCCTGCCGGACGTTGTCGAGCACCACCTTCGAGGCGACGGCGTCCAGCACCAGGTCGCAGCCCGAGGGCAGGAAGGCGAAGCCAGTCTCGAGCTGGCGTTGCAGGCCGGCCCGCGAGGCGCCGGTGAGCGCCCGGTACTTCAGGTCGAAGCGGAACTCGCGGCGCTGCTGGCCGATGAAGTCCAGCACCGTCAGCACCGGCTTGTCGGGGGTACGGCGCAACCCGCGGCCGAGCTGCTGCAGGAACACGGTGGCGCTCTGGGTCGGACGCAGCAGGAGCAGCACGTCGACGTCCGGGACGTCCAGACCCTCGTTGAACAGGTCGACGGCGAACACGACGTTCACCCGGCGCTCGCGCAGGTCCGCCAGCGCTCCGGCCCGCTCGGGCGCGGAGCTGCTGCCCGACACCGCGACGGCGGGGATGCCCGCGGCGCGGAACCGCTCGGCCATGAACTCGGCGTGCCGCACCGAGACGCAGAAGCCCAGCGCGCGCATCGCGCCGACGTCCGGCACCTTGTCGCGCAGCTGCGCCAGCACGATCCGCACGCGCGCGTCCCCGGAGGTGTACAGCGTCTCGAGGGCACGGCTCTCGTAGTCGCCGCGGCTCCACGTCAGCTGCGACAGGTCGGTGGCGTCGCTGACCCCGAAGTAGTGGAACGGGCAGAGCAGGTCGTTCTCCAGGGCGTCCCACAGCCGCAGCTCCACCGCGGCCCGGCCGTCGAAGAAGCTGCGCACGTCGACGCCGTCGGAGCGTTCGGGTGTGGCGGTCAGCCCGAGCAGCTCGACGGGCTGCAGCCGTTCCAGCAGCCGCCGGTAGGTCGCGGCCTCGGCATGGTGGAACTCGTCGACGACCACGATCTCGAACCGGTCCGCGGCCAGCCGCTCCGGCCCGGCGACGCTCAGGCTCTGGACGCTGGCGAACACGTGCCGCCAGGTGGTGGGCACCGCGCCGCCGACGTACAGCTCGCCGAAGGCGCCGTCGGCCAGCACCTCCCGATAGGTCCGCTGCGCCTGCTGCAGGATCTCCTGCCGGTGCGCGACGAACAGCAGCGACGGTCGTCCCGGCAGGCGCGCGTAGTCGAGCGCGGCGACGACGGTCTTGCCCGTCCCGGTCGCGGCGATCACGAGGTTGCGGTGCCGGTCGTGGACCTCGCGCTCGACCCGCAGCTGCTCGAGCATCTGTTCCTGGTGCGGATAGGCCCGCACCTGCAGCCCGCTGACCACCAGGGTGCTGGCGGCGGTGCCACCGCCGGCCGCGGCCAGCGCCTCGTCGAGCCGGTCCCCGTCGTGCTCGGGGTCGTAGGCCACGAACGCGTCGTCGTTCCAGTAGCTCTGGAAGGTGCCGGCGAACTTGGCCAGCAGCTCGGGGGTGTGGGCGCCCGACAGCCGCACGTTCCACTCCAGACCGTCCAGCAGCGCCGCCCGGCTCAGGTTGGAGGAGCCGACGTAGGCGGTGTCGAAACCGCTGCGGCGGCGGAACAGCCACGCCTTCGCATGCAGCCGGGTGGAGCGGGTCTCGTAGTTCACGCGGACCTGCGCGCCGAAGTCGCGGACCAGCCGGTCCAGGGCGTGCCGCTCGGTGGCGCCCATGTAGGTCGTGGTCACCACCCGCAGCGGGACGCCGCGCGTGGCGAGCACCGCCAGCTCGGCCTCCAGCACCCGTAGCCCGTGCCACTTGACGAACGCGCACAGCAGGTCGACGCCGTCGGCCGAGGCGAGCTCGGCCCGCAGCTCGTGCCCGAGCTTGGGGTCGCTGGTGGCGTTGGTGAGCAGCGCCGGTCGCGACAGCGGCACCGCGGGCCGCGTCTGGTCCAGCTGCCACACACCGGTCTGCACCTCGCGGGCCACCGCCAGCAGGTGCTGCGGCCCGGGCGCGACGGGCTCGGCATCCTCCAGCAGCGCGAGCAGCCGGTTGGTGAGGGCGACCCGCTGCTCGGCAGGCTGTCGCGCGAGGGCACGGGCGGTGGCCCGTCCTACGTGCTCGCCCAGCACCTGCGCCTGCTCGGCCGGGTCGACGTCGCGCAGGATGCTCCGCAGCGCGACCAGCCGCCGGGCGAGCGGCTCGGTGAGCAGCCGCTCGTGCAGGCCCGGGACCAGCTCGTCGTCGCTCATCGCCGGCAGCTTGGCACGTCCGGGAGGCGCAGGCACCCGCTCGGTCCAGCGGGTGTCAGGACCGTGCGGGCACGCCGAGCCGGACCAGCCGTTCCAGCAGCGCCTGCGTCTCCGGATCGACGGAGGTGACGACGGTCCCGACCATGCCGCGGGTGAGCAGCACCTTGTAGACGTTGCGCACCAGCCGGGCGAACTCCTGCTCGCTGACCTTGTCGCGGTTGCGGAAGTCGGGGTCCTTGTTGGCCGCCCGGACCATCACCCAGCGATCCTCGCGCCACACCAGGTCCGGCCCCAGCAGCACACCGTTCCAGTCGAACTCGAAGCCCTGGGCGGTGTACACGCAGCCCACCTGACCGAAACCGCCCTCGTCGCTCGCCCACAGCGCCGCCGGCGGCGCCCCGGCCACGGCCCGGTCGCCGCGCAGGTTCCACGGCTTGGACCAGCCGTCGACCTGCACGTCCGGGACGAGCGTGCCGTCCTCGCGCGGGTTGCTCCAGGGCCAGCAGTAGCCCGCCGTCATCCGGGCGCCGTAGCCCTCGTCCAGCTTCTCGCGCAGCCGGGCCTCCAGCCGTGCGGGGTTCGGCGCCGTCTCCAGCACGAACGCGCCGTCGGGCTCCCAGGCGAGCGGACCACCGGCCTCCAGGCCCAGCAGGCGCAGCACCCAGCGGATGTAGGCGGCGCTGCCGCCGCAGCGGAACTGCACGTCCAGGTCGACCCGGTGGACGGTCAGCCCGAGCGTCGCGGCGTGCTGCTCGATGTCCTGGCTGGTGCCGAGCTCGCCGGGACGCACGACCTGGTGCTCGTCCAGCAGGAAGACGGGCACCCGGGCCGCCGCCATCAGCTCGTCGAGCTGCGGCCGCGGCTCGCGGCGCAGGTCCTTGGCCGTCCAGCGCGAGACGGAGGTCTCGCGGATGCGGTGCGCCTCGTCCAGCAGGAGCACGTCCAGGCCGTTCCGTTCGGCGCGCATGAAGTCGTTGAAGTACTTGAACAGCGCCTTCGTCCCGGCCGAGCGGTGCCCAGCCACCTTGCGCAGCGTCTGGGTGAAGGAGCGCGAGCCGGTGGCGTGCACGACCGTCCGGCCGCGACGTGCCAGCTCGCCGAGCAGCGACAGGGCGATGACGCTCTTGCCGCTGCCGGGTCCGCCGGTGACCAGCACGATGCTCTTGTGGTCCTCGCGCTGCGCGCGGGCGACCTCGTGCAGGACCAGCTCGTAGGCCAGCCGCTGCTCGTCGAGAAGGACGAACTGCTCGCGCTCCTGCACCTCCGCCGCCGCCACGGCCAGCAGCTGCCGGGAGGGCGCGGCGGCCGAGGACAGCAGCACGTCGGCGTAGGGAGCGCCGGGCACGGTGGGGTCGAACAGCTCGGTCAGGTAGGTCAGGAAGGATGCCCGCGCGGCGCCGGTGAACAAGCGCCCCGCGGCGTCCTGCGGATAGCTGTGCAGGCTCGCGACCGCGCTGTCGTCCAGCGCGTTGTGCAGGTAGGCCGCCCCCTGGACGCAGTCGGGCAGCTCGTGCAGCGCACGGGTGAACTGGACCAGGTAGTCGCGGTAACCGCGGACCTGCGCCACCGGGTGCAGGTGCGGCCGGTTGCCGTAGGCGTCGACCCGGACCAGGCTCGGCTCGCCGTCCCAGCGTTCGGCGGCGCTCCACTGCTTGAGCTCGACGACCAGGTAGGACGGGCGCCCGGTGCGCGGGTGCTGACCGGCCAGCACGGCGTCGACGCGGCGGCTGCTCAGCGGCAGCGCGTGCTCCACGATCACCTCGACGCGGCCCAGCCCGGCCTGCAGCAGGTCGTTCGCCAGCACCGGCAGGCTGCGGTCCCAGCTGCGCAGCTCCGACGGCGACGCACGGTGGCCCCGCGTGTGCGCCAGCTGCTCGCCGATGCGGACTCCCAGCGTGCCCTCCAGGCCGAGCGCGGCCAGACCCGCAGCATCGGAACGCAACAGCGACAAGACCGGCCCCCGGGGCAGCACGAAGTAGCTCGTGCGGTGGGAGGCCTGTCCCGGAGGAAGCCTGTCGGTACCGCTGGTCGGGACCCTAGCGCCCGATCCTCCTGCCCGCGGGCACATCCGCGGCTCGCTGCTGCGCAACGCCTGGCAGGCTCGCCGGGAGGGCCGCCGCGCCCGCAGGAGGTCCCGTGCCCGTGCAGACCGTCGCCGAGCTGCTGCTGGCGCGCGCCGACGACGACCACCCGGCGCTGCTGTTCGAGGACAGTCGGTGGACCTGGCGCGAGCAGGTGGCCGCCTCGGCCGCGCGCGCCGCGCTGCTCAGGCCCGGCCAGCACGTCGGCGTCCTGCTGGACAACACGCCGGAGTACCTGTTCCTGCTGGGCGGGGCTGCGCTGGCCGGCGCGACGGTCGTCGGCATCAACCCCACCCGGCGCGGCGCCGAGCTCGCCGCCGACATCCGGGCCACCGACTGCGCCGTGATCTGCACCGACACCGAGCACAGCCGGCTGCTGGACGGCCTGGACCTGGGCGAGGTCGAGCTGCGGCTGGTCGACACGCCCGGCTACGCAGACGCGCTCGCCGACGTCGCTCTCGTCGGTGTCGCGGCGGAGGCCCGCGAGCAGGCGCTGGACCCCGCGCACCCGCTGCTGCTGCTGTTCACCTCCGGCTCGACGGGCGCACCCAAGGCGGTGCGCTGCTCGACGGGACGGTTCGCGACGATCGCGCAGGCCGGCGTCATGCCGGTCGGGCGCGACGACGTCGCCTACAACGCGATGCCGCTGTTCCACGGCAACGCCCTGATGGCGTCCTGGGCACCGTGCCTGGGCCTGGGCGCCACCTTCGCGCTGCGTCGCAGGTTCTCCGCGTCCGGCTTCCTGCCCGACGTCCAGCGGTTCGGCGCAACCTTCTTCAACTACGTCGGACGGTCGCTGGCCTACGTCCTGGCGCAGCCGGAAACGGCTGACGAGCAGCAGAGCTCGCTGAGGTTCGGCTTCGGGACCGAGGCGTCCGCGCACGACCGGGCCGAGTTCGAACGCCGCTTCGGCTGCTCCCTGTTCGAGAGCTACGGCTCCAGCGAGGGCACCCTGTCGATCCGGCGTACGCCCGAGACCCCCGCCGGCGCCCTGGGCCTGCCGGCGGAGGGGCAGGAGGTCGCGATCGTGGATCCCGACACCGGCGCGGAATGCCCACGGGCCCAGTTCGACGCCGACGGCCGGCTGCTGAACACGGCAGCGGCGACCGGCGAGATCGTCGCCCGCGGCGGCGCCGCGCGCTTCGAGGGCTACTACGCGAACCCGGCCGCCGAGGCCGAGCGGGTGCGCGGGGCCGACTTCCACACCGGCGACCTGGGCTTTCGCGACGCCGAAGGGTTCTTCCACTTCGCGGGGCGCAGCACCGACTGGCTGCGCGTGGACAGCGAGAACTTCGGTGCCGCCCCCGTCGAACGGATCCTGGCGCGCTTCCCCGGCTGCGTGCTCGCGGTCGTCTATCCGGTGCCCGACCCGCAGACCGGCGACCAGGTGATGGCGTCGCTGCAGCTTCGGCCGGGGTCCTCCTTCGACGGGGCGGCGTTCGCGCGGTTCCTGGCCGCGCAGCCCGACCTCGGGACCAAGTGGGCGCCGCGCTTCGTCCGGATCGTCGAGACGGTGCCGCAGACGGCGACGCGCAAGGTCGACAAGCCGGCCCTGCGGCGCGAGCTCTGGGACGAGGGCGAGGTCTACCTGGCCGGCGGTGACGGCTACCGCACCCTCACGGTCGGCGACCGGGATGCTCTGGTCGCGGCGTTCACCCGGCACGGCCGGACGCACCTGCTGACGTAGGCCGTGCGGCCGCGGCTACCCTTCGCCGGATGGGTTCGGTCCTGGAAGAGCTGCAGTCCTGGGACGTGGAGCGGCTGACCGCCCTGCTCGACGCGCGAGCGGACCTGCGGCGCTGCCGCGACCTGGCCGAGCTCGCCCGGTTCGCTGGCGGCTGGGGGTCGCCGCGCGAGGCGGTCGAGCGGTTGACGGCCGTGCAGCGCACGGTGCTGGAGGCGGTGTCCCTGCTGCCGCCGGGAAGCGGCACCGAGCACGTGCGCGCCTTGTGGGCCGATCCTCCGGACGCCGACGTCGTGGACGCCGCGATCGAGCAGCTGCGCACCCGGCTGCTGCTGCACCCGGCCACCGACGACCTGCGCCTGGTGGGAGAGGTCGGCCGGCACCTGCCGCACCCGTTGGGGCTCGGTCGCGCGTTCGTCGCCACCCTGGAGCACGCGTCGTTCTACGACCTGCAGGCGCTGTGCCAGGGCTTCGACCTGCCGCGCCCGCGGAGCAAGGTGCAGGCGCTGGAGCTGCTGGCACCGGCCTGGCACGCACCGACCCTGGCGACGTCGCTGGCCGACGCGCCGGTCGAGCTGGTGGCGCTGCTGCGCCGGGCCGACGACGAGGGTCCGGTGCTGACCGTGCCCGGCGTGGACCCCTTCGACCATCTGCTGCCGGACGACCCCGCCGTCGTGGCGGCCGTGTCGGTCGGGCTGCTCAGCGCCGTCAACGTCAACCGGCTCGAGCTGCCGCGCGAGGTCGGGCTGGCGCTGCGCTGGCCCGCGACGGCCCGCCGTCCGCTCGTGCCGTCCGTGCCGGACGGGCGGACGCTCGACGACGCGGAGCGCGAGACCACCTCGGCCGAGGCGGTCCGCTCGGTGCTCGCGACCGTCGACGGCCTGGCAGTGCGGCTGCACGCGCGCGCGCTGCCGCGGCTGTCCAGCGGCAGCGTCGGGGTGAAGGAGGTCCGGCAGCTGGCCAAGGACCTCGCCGAGCCGACCGACGTGGCGCTGCTGCTGCCGCTGCTGCAACGCCTGGAGCTGCTGACCTCGACGCGGCGGGAGGTGCGCCTGGCCGCCCGCTGGAACGGCTGGTCGGAGCTGCCGGACGCCGAGCGCTGGGCCCAGCTGGTCAGCGCCTGGTGGAGCTCGATCGAGCCGCCGGTGGCGCGGCCCGGTGGAGCGCGGGCGCTCAAAGCGGTGCTGGGGCTGCAGATCGAGATGCGGGTGCAGCAGGCCCGGCGCCAGCTCGTGCGCGTCCTCGAGCAGCGCGGCGGCGTCGCCCACGAACCGGAGGGGTGGCTGACGGTCTGGCACGCGGAGCGGCCCGAGCAGCCACGGCAGGCCGGCGACGCGCGCAGCCACCAGCACGACCGCGACCTGCGCGCCGACCTGCTCGCGGAGGCCACCGCGCTGGGCCTGCTGGCCGCTGGTGCAGTCAACGTGCTGCTCGGTCCGTACGCCGCGGGCGAGCCGCTGCAGCCGCTGCTGGACGGGTTCGGCTCCAGCGGGCAGGAGTCGGTGCACGCCCAAGCCGACATGACGCTGGTGTGCACCGGCCCGCCGTCGCGGCGCATGCGGTCGGCGCTGGACCGCATCGCCGCGGTGGAGCAGACCGGTGCGGCGACGGTCTGGCGGATCAGCGAGGTGTCGCTCGCGACCGCGTTCGGCGACGGCGACACCGTCGAGCAGGTGCTGGCTGTGCTGGCCGAGTTCGCCGGGGCGGTACCGCAGTCGATGGCGTACCTGGTGGGCGACGCGCAGCGACGGCACGGCCGCGCGCGGGTCGGCCGCGCGACGTCCTACGTCGTGGTCGAGGACGACGCGCTGCTGCTGGACGCGCTGGGCCGCAGGGGAGCGGTCGGCAGAGAGCTGACGACGCTCGGCGTGCGCCGGGTCGCGCCCGGCGTCGCCGTGTCGACCGGGCCGACGTCCGCCCTGCTCGAGGTGCTGCGGCAGGCCGGGATCGCCGCGGTGCCGGACGTGGCCAGGGCACCGCGCACCGCGCGCAAGCCCAAGGTGCTGGCGGGGCTCTCGCGGGACCTGCCCGTCCTGCCGCGGCCCGATCCCTCGGCCGTGCGGGCCGAGGCCGAACGCCTGCGGGCCGGCTGATCCGATCCTGTCGGGGGCCTGCCCTACGGTGCCGGTCATGACCGGACCACCGCGATGCTGAGGCTGCACCGCGCCGAGCGCACGCCCGTGCTGGCCGCGGCCCTGGCCGAGCAGCTGGCCTGCCGCCGGCCGACCCCTTCGCGCCGGAGGTGGTCGCGGTGCCGGCCAAGGGGGTCGAGCGGTGGCTGTCGCAGTCGCTGGCCGGCGTGCTGGGAGCCGTCGACGGCGACGGCGTCGCCGCCCGCATCTGCTTTCCCAGCCCGACGCAGCTGGTCGAGCAGGCCTTCTGCGCCGCCTCCGGGGTCGCCGTCGAGGACGACCCGTGGTCGGCGTCGCGGGTGCTGTGGGCGCTGCTGGACCTGCTCGACGAGGTGCGCGGCCAGCCTTGGTGCCCGGTGCTGACCCAGCACCTGGGCGACGGCACCGACAGCTACCGCGAGGGTCGGCGCTACGCCACGGCCGAGCACCTGCAGCGGCTGTTCCGCTCCTACTCCGCGCACCGGCCGCCGATGCTCCTGGACTGGGCGCGCGGTCGTGACACCGACGGTCTCGGCCCGCTGCCGCGCGACCTGGTGTGGCAGGCCGAGCTGTGGCGGCGGCTGCGCGCCTCGCTCGGGGCGTCCAGCCCGGCCGAACGGCTGGCCGAGACCTGCGCGCGCCTCGGCGCCGAACCTTGGTGCAGCACGCTCCCGTCGCGGCTGCACCTGTTCGGCGCCACCCGGCTCACCGCCGAGCAGCGCGCCGTGCTGGCGGCGCTGGGGCAGGGCCGCGAGGTGCACCTGTGGCTGCCGCACCCGAGCCCGGCCATGTGGGACACGCTCCGCGCGGCGCCCCGCCCCGCGCGGCGGCGCGACGACAGCTCGGCGCTGCTGCTGCGGCACCCGTTGCTGGCCACGCTGTCCCGCGACACCCGCGAACTGCAGCTGCTGCTCGACGACGTGCCCGACGAGCACCACGCCGGGGCGGCGCCCGCCGCCGACGCTGCTGGGCCGCCTGCAGGCGTCGTCTGCACGCCGACGCGCCGCCGGAGCCCGGCACCGAGGCCGACGGCACCGTGCGGGTGCACGCCTGCCACGGGCCGGCGCGTCAGGTCGAGGTGCTGCGCGAGCTGCTGCTCGGGCTGTTCGCAGGACGACCCCACGCTGGAGCCGCGCGACGTGCTGGTCATGTGCCCCGACGTCGAGACCTACGCGCCGCTGGTGCGCGGCCGCCTTCGGCCAGCCCGGCGCCGGGCATCCCGGCCACCGGCTGCGGGTGCGGCTGGCCGACCGGGCGCCCGCGCAGACCAACCCGCTGCTGGACCTGCCGTCCACGCTGCTGACGCTGGCCGCGGGCCGCGTGACGGCGGCGCAGGTGCTCGACCTGGCCGCCAGCCCGCCGGTGCGCCGGGCCTTCGGCTTCAGCGACGACGACCTCGAGCGGATGCGCGACTGGGTCGCGCGCGTCCGGTGTCCGCTGGGGGCTCGGACCGGCCAGCGCGGGCCCACCGGCTCGGCGGCATCCCGCAGAACACCTGGGCCACCGGCCTGGACCGGCTGCTCGCTCGGCGTGGCGGCCGACGAGGGCGAGCGCGGCTGGCTCGGCACCGCGCTGCCGCTCGACGACGTCGACAGCAGCGACATCGACCTCGTCGGCCGGCTGGCCGAGCTGCGTGCGAGCGGTTCGACGCGATCCTGGCCGAGCTCCGGACCCGCACCCCGTCGCGGCCTGGATGCGATGTGCTCGGCGAGGCGTTCGACCTGCTGGCCGCGGTCGCCGACCCGACTCCTGGCAGCTCGCGCAGGCGCGCGCCCAGCTCGCCGAGGCTGCCGAGCACGGCAGTGCGGCACCGCTGCGACTGGCGGACGTGCGGGCGCTGCTGGCGGCACGTCTGCCCGGCCGGCCCGACCCGCGCCAACTTCCGTACCGGCGACCTCACGGTCTGCACGATGGTGCCGATGCGCTCGGTGCCGCACCGGGTCGTCGTGCCTGCTCGGGCTCGACGACGGCGCGTTCCCGCGGCGCGGGCACCGACGGCGACGACGTCCTCGCAGCCGCGACCCGCTGCCCGGTGAGCGTGACGTGCGCAGCGAGGACCGGCAGCTGCTGCTCGACGCCGTGCTGTCCACGCAGGACCACCTGCTGCTGCTCTACACCGGTGCCGATCCCGCGCCGGGCGCGGCCCGCCCGCCGGCGGTGCCGTTGGGCGAGCTGCTCGACGTGCTGAGCCGGCAGACCGGTGCGGCTCGCGAGCGTCCTCGTGCGCCATCCGTTGCAGCCCTTCGACGCGCTGGAACTTCGGCCGCTGCGGCGCCCTTCTCCTTCGACGGCGAGGCGCTGGCCGGGGCGCGGACCGCCGCCGCTCCCCGCCGTCCCGTCCCCGGGCTCGTCAGCGGGCCGCTGGCCAGCCGCCCTGCGGCCGACGTCGAGCTGCGCGACCTGGTCCAGATGACCGTGCATCCGGTCCGCACCTTCCTGTCGCGACGGCTGGCGCTGTACGTGCCGGACCGGGCCGAGCAGCTGCTGGAGCACCTGCCGCTCGAGCTCGACAACCTGCAGAAGTGGGCCGTCGGCGACCGGATGCTGGCGGCGCTGCTGGGCGGTCAGGACCTCACGGCGTTCCGGCAGGCCGAGCTGCGGCGCGGGACGCTGCCGCCCGGACCCACCGGGTTGCGCCTGCTCGACGAGCTGCAGACGGCGATCGACCCGCTGGTGGCGGCGGCGGCCGCCGCGCGCACGGGCCCCGCGGAGGCCGTCGACGTCCGCCACCGGTTGCCGGACGGCCGGCTGGTCGTCGGCACGGTCACCGGCGTCCATCAGGGAGCGCTCGTCAGCTCGTCCTACTCACGGCTGGGACCCAAGCACCGGCTCGCCGCCTGGGTGAGGTTGCTCGGCCTCCGGCGGTCGACCGGGCCGTCACGATCGGCAAGGGTCGACCGGTCACCACCTCGGTGCTGACCCGTCCCGACCCCTCGCCGAGCAGGTCCTGGCCGACCTCGTGGCGGTCTACGACGAGGGCATGCGGGAACCGCTGCCCGTCGCCACCGGGGCCACCGCGGCCTACGCCGCCCGGCGCCTCGGCGGGGCCAACCACGAGAACGCGCTGGCCTCGGCCCAGAAGGAGTGGAGCTCGGACTTCGGTGACGGGAAGGACCGGCACCTGCGCTTTCGTCTACGGACCCTCGCCCGAGTTCGACGGCTGCCCGCGACACCACCCGGTTCTCGCTGCTGGCCCGGCGGCTGTGGGCGCCGCTGCTCGAGGCGGAGCAGATCCGATGAGCTTCGATCCGTACGGGCCGCTGCCCACCGGCACGATGGTGCTGGAGGCCAGCGCCGGCACCGGCAAGACCTGGACCATCGCGACCCTGACCACCCGGTACGTCGCCGAGGAGGGCATCGAGCTCTCGCAGCTGCTGCTCGCGACGTTCGGCGTCGCGGCGACCCAGGAGCTGCGCGAGCGGGTCCGCGAACGGCTGACGTCCACGCTGCGCGGGTTGGAGCAGGTGGCAGCCCGTGGTGCGAGCGCCGACACGAGCGAGAACCACGTGACCCACGACCCGCTTGTGCAGCACCTGGCCACCGGGGCTGCCGAGCAGGTCGCGCTGCGGCTCAGCCGGCTGGCCAGGGCAGTGTCGGACTTCGACGCCGCCACCATCGCCACCACGCACAGCTTCTGCTCCCAGATCCTCGACGGTCTCGGCATGGCGGGAGACCTCGATCCGGGTGCTGAGCTGGTCGAATCGACCGCCGACCTGCGTCGCGAGGTCGTCGACGACCTGTACCTGCGGGCCTATGGACGCGCCGACGCGGCTCGCGCCCCGATGTCGGTGCAGCGGGCGCACCAGGTCGTCGCGGCCGCCGACGGTGACCGGCACGCGCGGCTGGAACCGACCGACGCCGAGGCGGGCAGCCTGCCCGACCAGCTCGTGCGCCTGGCCCGCGCCGGCGTGGTCGAGCTCGACGCGCGCAAGCGGGCGCAGGGGCTGCGCGACTACGACGACCTGCTCACCCTGCTGCGCGACGTGCTCTGCCACCCGACGCACGGGCCGCCCGCGTGCGCGCGGCTGCGGGACCGCTTCTCGGTGGTGCTGGTCGACGAGTTCCAGGACACCGACCCGGTGCAGTGGGAGATCCTGCAGGCGGCCTTCCACGGCGCCGGCGTCCTGGTGCTGATCGGCGATCCGAAGCAGGCCATCTACGCGTTCCGCGGGGCCGAGGTCCGCAGCTACCTCTCGGCGGTCGCGGTGGCGGACCGGCACGCGAGCCTGGACACCAACTGGCGCAGCGACGGTCCGCTGCTGCGGGCGCTGGACAGCCTCTACGGAGGGGCGGCCCTGGGCCACGAGCGGATCGTCGTCGGCACCGTGCAGGCGCAGGAACCGGGCCGGCGGCTGAGCGGGCCGGAACCCTTCCGGCTCCGCGTGCTCGACCGCACGGGTGCGGGACCGGTCAACACGCGCGGGATGCCGGCCGTCGCCGCGGTGCGGGCGCGGGTGGCCACCGACGTCGCCGACGAGGTCGTCCGCCTGATCAGCGGCCCGGCCCGGCTGGCTGTCGACGGGCCGCCCAGAGGTACGTCCAGGCGACCTGGCCGTGCTCGTGCGCACGAACGCTCAGGTCGAGCTCGTGCGCGACCGGCTGCGCGTCGCCGGGGTGCCCTGCGTCGCGTCGTCGGCCGTAAGCGTGTTCGCGACGTCGAGCGCGCAGGACTGGCTGTGGCTGCTGCAGGCGGTCGAGCAGCCGCACCGCGCGTCGCGGGTGCGCCTGGCCGCGCTGACCCCGCTGATCGGCTGGACCGTCGACGAGCTCGACACAGCGACCGACGCCCGCCTCGACGACGTCTCGGCCCTGGTCCGCGACCTCGCCGAGACCTTTCCCGACGGCGGACCGGCCGGCCTCTACGAGCGGTTGGCGGTCCGCACCGCCCTCGACGCCCGGTTGCTGGCGCGGCCGGACGGCGAGCGCAGGCTGACCGACCTGCGCCACCTGGCCACCGTGCTCAGCCGGGCGGTACTCACACGTGGGTTCGGCCTGACGGCGCTCGTCGCGTGGCTGGCCGCGCGGATCGAGGATCCCGACGGCGGTGGTGTGGTCGAGCGGAGCCGCCGGCTGGAGAGCGACGCCGCGGCCGTCCAGATCCTCACCACGCACACCTGCAAGGGGCTCGAGTACCCGATCGTGCTGGTGCCTTTCGGCTGGGACACCTCCCGCCCGCTGGCGCCCACAGCGCTGCGCCTGCACGACGGCGACGTCCGGGTGCTGGATCTGGGCGGCGACGCCGGGCCCGGGTGGAGCGAGCGCAGACGCCGGGCCGAGGCCGAGGACGACGACGAGGCGCTCCGGCTGCTCTACGTCGCGCTCACCCGGGCCCGCTGCGCCGTCGTGGCCTGGTGGGCGCCGACCGTGAACACGGCCTGCTCGCCGCTGCACCGGCTGCTGTTCGGCCGTCCCGCCGGCCAGCCGGCCCCTGCCGCCGCCCCGGCCGTCCCGGACGACACCGCCGTGCGGCAGCAGCTGCAGACCTGGGCCCAAGCGACGCCCGGCGTCGCGGTGGAGCACGTCGAGGCGGTCCCGCCCGCGCGCTGGGCAGGGCTGGCGACGCCCGTGACGCCGCTGCAGTCGCGCCGGTTCGACCGCGTCCTGGACACCGCCTGGCGGCGCACCTCCTACAGCGCGCTCACCGCGGGCCTGCACGACACCGCTCCCGCGGTGAGCAGCGAGCCGGAGCAGGCCGGGCACCAGGACGAACCCGACGAGCCGCCGCCGGGCGCGCAGCCGACCGGGCCGACCGAGCCGGCGCTGGCGTCCACGATGAACGGCCTGCCCGGCGGGGCAACCTTCGGCACGCTGGTGCACGAGGTGCTCGAGCACCTCGACACCGACGCGCCCGACCTGAGCGCCGAGGTCCACCGCCGCTGCCGCGTCGCCGTCGGCGGGCGGTTGACCCACCTGGACCCGGACGAGCTCGCGGCGGCGCTGCTGCCCGTGCTGCAGACCCCGCTCGCCGACACCGGGGTGGCGCTGGCGGACGTCCCGGTGGTCGACCGGCTGAACGAGCTGGACTTCGAGCTGCCGCTGTCCGGGGGCGAGCAGCCACGCCCGGTGCAGGCCACCCTCGCCGGGATCGCCACCCTGCTGCGGGCCGAGCTGCCCGCCGACGACGTGCTCGCCGACTACGCCGACCTGCTGCAGACCGTGCCGGGCGCGGCGCTCCGCGGCTACCTGTCCGGCAGCATCGACGCCGTGCTGCGGCTGCGCAGCGCGCCCGGCGCGGCGCCGCGCTTCGTCGTCGTCGACTACAAGACCAACCGGCTGGCCCGCGGCGACCTCACCGTCCTGCACTACACGCGGGAGGCCATGGCGGCCGAGATGCTGCGCTCGCACTACGTGCTGCAGGCCCTGTTGTACGCCGTCGCGCTGCACCGCTTCCTGCGCTGGCGTCAGCCGGGCTACGACCCGGCGGTGCACCTGGGTGGGGTGCAGTACCTGTTCGTGCGCGGCATGGTGGGACCAGACACCCCGGCCGGGTGCGGCGTGTTCGACTGGCACCCGCCGGCCCGGCTCGTCGCCCGGCTCTCCGACCTGCTGGCGGGCTCGTGAGCACGGACGCCCCGGCCGTGCTGGACGCCGGCCTGCCGCTGACCGGACGACACCTGCGCCCGACCGGGATCGCCGGTCTGCTCGCGCAGTTCAGTACCGCCGGCGTCCTGGCCGCGTCCGACGTGCACGTCGCGCGCCGGCTCGGCGAGCTCGCCCGCGAGCGCGAGGAGTCGGTGCTGCTCGCCGTCGCCCTCACGGTCCGCGCGGTCCGGCTCGGCTCGGTCTGCGTCGACCTGCGCGCGCTGCGCGAGGTGCTGGTCGACGGCGTGACCGTGCAGGAGCTTGCGTGGCCCGACCACGACGCCCTCGTGGCGGCGCTGCGGCGCAGCCCGCTGATCACCGGAGCGGTGCAGGGCACCCTGACCCCGCTGGTCCTGGTCGACACCGACGAGGGCGAGCTGCTCTACCTGGACCGCTACTTCCGTCAGGAGCAGACGATCCGGCACGGCCTGGACGACCGCGACCTCAGCGACCCGCCGTTCGACGAAGCCCTGCTCGCCCGAGGGCTGGCCGAGCGCTTCGGCGCCGCCCCCGACCGGCAGCGGATCGCGGCGGCGCTCGCGGTCACCCGCTGGACCAGCGTCGTCACGGGAGGTCCCGGTACCGGCAAGACCTACACCGTCGCCCGCATCCTGCAGCTGTTGCGCGAGCAGGACCCCGCGGCCCGGCTGGCGCTCGCCGCCCCCACCGGCAAGGCGGCCGCGCGACTGCAGGAGCAGGTCAACGCGCAGGGCGTCGACGTCGAGGCCGTCACGCTGCACCGGCTGCTGGGCTGGCGCCCGGACAGTGCCAGCCGCTTCCGGCACGACGCCGACAACCCGCTGCCGGTCGACGTCGTCGTGGTCGACGAGACCTCGATGGTGTCGCTGACCATGATGGCCCGCCTCATGGACGCCCTGCGGCCGGACTGTCGGCTGGTGCTGGTCGGCGACCCGGACCAGCTCGCCAGCGTCGACGCCGGGGCCGTGCTGGCCGACATCGTCGCGCGTCCCGTCCCGACGTCGCGGGCGGGCTCGCCGTCCTCGGGCGCCGGGGCCCCCGGCGCCGTCCAGCGGCTGGTCGCCGCCGACCTCGCTGCCGGGGACGCTGCCGGACAGGATCCCGACGAGACCTCGCTGAACGAGGCCGAGCGGCGACGCCTGACCAACGGCGTCGTCCGGCTCAGCCGCGGACGCCGCTTCGGCGGAGCCATCGCCGAGCTCGCCGTGGCGGTCCGGGCCGGTGACGCCGACAGCGTGCTGGAGGTGCTCCAGCGCGGCGACGCGGCGGTGGCCCTCGTCGACCCGACGGAGCTGACCGGCGTCCGCGCCGACGTCCAGGCGTGTGCGACCGCGGTGACCGCGGCGGCCGAGCAGGGTGATCTCGACGGCGCCCTGCTGGCGCTGGAGCGCCACCGGGTGCTGTGCGCGCACCGGATCGGCGGCTCCGGGGTCGCCGACTGGGACCGCCTGTGCCGCGAGTGGACCGGCGCCCCGGCCGACCTGCGGCTGTCCTACGCCGGCCAGCCGCTCCTGGTCACCGCGAACGACCACGAGGCGCGCATCTACAACGGCGACACCGGGGTCGTGGTGCGACAGGTCGACGGCACGCTCGTGGCAGCGTTCGGGCGGGTAGGGCCGCCGGTGCTGCGCCGCACCGGCTCGCTGGCCGACGTCGCGACCGCGTACGCCATGACCATCCACCGCAGCCAGGGCAGCCAGTACGACACGGTGACCGTGGTGCTGCCTGCGGAGGAGTCGGTGCTGCTGACCCGCGACCTGCTCTACACGGCCGTCACCCGAGCGCGCGCCCAGGTGCGGGTGCTCGGCACCGAGGCGGCCGTCCGGGCCGCGGTGGCCAGGCGGGTGCTGCGGGCCAGCGGCCTGCGCCGCGTGCTGATCCCGGCCTCGCCCGCGAGCTAGGCGGTCCCCGGATTCTGTCGGACGTCGACGCCATCCTGTCCGACAGGCCCAGGAGAGAAGGTGGTGCGGATGTCCTACGAAGACATGGCCCGGTCGCACGTCAGAGAGATGGCGCGCGAGGCGTTCGAGCTGCAGGAGGTCGTCGTCGACGAGGACGGCGACCTGCCGTTCCCCTACGGGACGGCGATCTTCTACGCCTCCGTGGTCTGCAGCGGCCAGCTGGTCCGGGTCTGGTCGCGTGCCGTCGGCGGGCTGAAGATCACCAAGTCCGTGCTGCGTGAGCTCGACGCGATGAACGCGGGTCTGGTGTGTGCGCGGGTGTTCTCGCGGGGCGACGCGGTGTTCGTCGAAGGGTGCCTGCCGGTGCGCTCGCTCACGGCCGAGGACCTCGGCCGCCTGTGTACCGAGGTCGGCGCTACCGCCGACCGGCTCGGCTCGATGCTGGCGACGGTGCACGGCGGGACGGTCGCCTTCCCGCACGCGCCGGAGCAGCCCGACCCGGACCACCGCCACTGAGCGGCCCACCCCCCGTCCGGCCACGGATCGGCCCGACCCGGCCTCGGCGTCCCGTGGGCGACACTGTGGGCATGCGCATCTCCGCGAAGGCCGACTACGCCGTGCGGGCGATGACCGAGATCGCCACGCACGAGGACGGCCCGGTCAAGGCGGAGGAGGTCGCCGTCGCGCAGGACATCCCGCTGAACTTCCTGCTCGGCATCTTGCGCGAGCTCCGCCAGGGCCAGCTGCTCCGCTCGCTGCGCGGACGCGACGGTGGCTACACGCTCAGCCGACCGGCGGCGGAGATCTCGCTGGCGGACGTCATCCGGGCCGTCGACGGACCGCTGGCCAACGTCCGCGACCTGAGCCTGTCCGAGCTGGCGTACCAGGGCTCAGCCGAAGGTCTGGTCGAGGTGTGGATGGCCGTGCGCGCGGCGCTGCGCTCGGTGCTCGACCAGGTGACGTTGGAGCAGCTTGCCTCGGGCCAGCTGCCCGCCCACGTGCGCGAGCTGGCCGCGGAGTACGCCGACTCACGACGCTGACGCGCCTGGACGCGCCTGGACGACCGCCGCTGCCGCTCGCCGCCGTCCGATCGCCGGCCGCCGCGCGTTCGCCGGCTCGTGGCCTCGGTACCCGCCAGGTGCGGAGAACTGTCGGAGGCGTGCGCCAGACTGCGCTCGCCGACCACCGATGAGTTCTGTCGGCGCGGCGGGTCGGTAGGTGGACGGTTCCGGAGCGAGGGAGCAGCACATGGCGGGAGTTCGGGTTCTGGTCGGCACGCGCAAGGGGGCCTTCGTGCTCACCAGCGACGAGGGTCGGCGCACGTGGCAGGTCGCCGGACCGCACTTCGGCGGCTGGGAGATGTACCACCTCAAGGGCTCTCCGGTCGATCCGGACCGGCTGTGGGCGTCGCAGTCCACCGGCTGGTTCGGGCAGCTCATCCAGCGGTCCGACGACGGCGGGCACACCTGGGACCCGGTCGGCAAGGACTTCCGCTACGCCACCGAGCCGGGTACCCACCAGTGGTACGACGGCACCCCGCACCCGTGGGAGTTCGCCCGCGTCTGGCACCTGGAGCCGTCGCTCACCGATCCCGACACCGTGTACGCGGGGGTCGAGGACGCCGCCCTGTTCAAGAGCACCGACGGCGGCGGTACCTGGGCAGAGCTGAGCGGGCTGCGCGAGCACGGCACCGGACCGCAGTGGCAGCCGGGCGCCGGTGGCATGTGCCTGCACACGATCCTGCTCGACCCCAGCGACGAGCAGCGGATCTTCACGGCGATCTCGGCCGCCGGCGCGTTCCGCAGCGACGACGGCGGCGCCACCTGGAAGGCCATCAACCAGGGCCTTCGGTCCGAAGGCATCCCCGACCCCAAGGCCGAGGTCGGGCACTGCGTCCACAACCTGGCCCTGCACCCGTCCCGCCCGTCGACCCTCTACATGCAGAAGCACTGGGACGTCCTGCGCAGCGACGACGCCGGTGAGTCCTGGCGCGAGATCAGCGGCAACCTCCCGAGCGACTTCGGGTTCCCGATCGACGTGCACGCCCACGAGCCCGACACGGTCTACGTCGTGCCGATCCTGTCCGACTCCCAGCACTACCCGCCCGAGGGAAAGCTGCGCGTCTACCGCAGTCGCACCGGCGGCGACGAGTGGGAGCCGCTGACCCACGGTCTGCCGCAGGAGAACTGCTTCGTCAACGTCCTGCGCGATGCCATGGCCGTCGACCGGCTCGACGAGTGCGGCGTCTACTTCGGCACCACCGGGGGACAGGTCTACTGCTCCCCGGACAGTGGCGACACCTGGGCGCCGATCGTGCGCGACCTGCCGGCGGTGCTGTCCGTCGAGGTCCAGACCCTGCCGTGAGGAGCCTGCGATGATCAGGGTCGTGCTGCCCGCGCACCTGCGAGCGCTGGCCAAGGTCGAGGGCGAGGTGGGGCTGCCCCTCGACGGACCGGTCACGCTGGCCCAGGCGATGGCGGCGCTCGAAGAAGCCCATCCGGTGCTCGCCGGCACCATCCGGGACGCCGAGACCGGCCGTCGACGGCCCTTCGTCCGCTTCTTCGCCTGCCGTGAAGACCTCTCGCACGATCCGGTCGAGCAGGTGCTCCCGGACGCCGTGCTCGCCGGCGCGGAGCCGCTGCTCGTCGTCGGCGCGATGGCCGGGGGCTGACGGCTCAGGCAGGCTGGACGCCGTTCGGCGCCTGCGGACCGTCGGCACGCTCGGTCGACAGCCGCATGGAGCCGCGCCAGGTGCCGCCCGGCTCCAGCGCGTGCGGCGTCAGCAGCGCCGCCTCCAGACAGACGAAGCGCGGCCCCTCGTCGGCCGGCACGTCGGCCGGCAGGCGCTCGCCGGGGTTCCACAGCACCGTGTCGGTGAAGCCTCCCGTCGTCAGCCAGAGATCACCGCCGTCCGCACCGACCAGGCGGCGCGGCCCGTCCGCTCCGAGCACCGCGAGGTCCACCGGTGGCTGCACGGCGAACGGTCCGTCGGGCAGCGTCTGCTCCGCCAGGCCCGCGGCGTTGTCCTGCGCGCGGTGCCCGCCGAGGCCCTCGACGACGGTGTCTGCGGCGCGTCCGACCGCGAGGTAGCTGTGCAGAGCGGCGGCGAACGTCCACGGCGTGGGTCCGGGGTTGTGCACCGTCAGGTCGACCTCGAGGCGGTCGGCGCGGGCCTCGGCCGACAGCACGAGCGAGAAGGGGTGCGGCCAGAGCTCCCGGGTCTGCTCGTCGTCGGTCAGGGTGAGCATGGCGCGACCGTCTCCGGCGGCGAGCAGCGTCCACAGCCGGTCCCGGGCGAAGCCGTGCTTGGCCAGCGGCCCGCGGTCGGAGAACTGCGGAAAGATCACCGGCACACCGCCCCGCAGCACCGGTGGAGCGAGCAGCGGCGACCTCCAGAGCCGCTCCGGACCCGACACGGGCCTCCAGCCCAGCACCTGGCCCCCGTGCGGCGTCAGCCGGAGCTGCGCGCCGTCGGCGCCGGTGGTGACGACGTCCTCGTGGGTCCTCGGTCCGCGGTGGGACGCGGCGTCGCCGGTCACGTCAGCCGCAGCATCCGCCGCCGCAGCAGCCGCCCGACGCCCCTGGCGCAGCCGCTCCCGCGCCCACCGCGACGGGGGTGAAGACCCGGCTCGTGGCGCCGTGGCCGCGCGGGCAGTCCACCGGCGTGGCCGCCTCGGTGACGCCTCGTCGGACCTCGAAGCGGACGTCGCAGGTGCGGCAGCGGTAGTCGTAGGTAGGCACGCGGCCAACCTAGCGCTGCGGGCCCCGGCGTCCCACCCTGCGGCGCAGGCACCCGACCTGCGGTCGCTGTGGCACCGTGCTGACCATGGAGGCATCGGCGGGGCCGCGCAACACCTATCTGCTCATCGACGGCGAGAACCTCGACGCGACCCTGGGGGTCAGCCTCCTGGGACACCGCCCGGCGCCCGACGAACGGCCGCGGTGGGAGCGGGTGCTGGAGTTCGCACAGCGGACGTGGGACCAGCCGGTCAAGGCTCTGTTCTTCCTGAACGCCTCGTCGGGGACGCTGCCGATGCCTTTCGTGCAGGCGCTGACCGCGATGGGGCTGCGCACCGTGCCCTTGTCCGGGCCGGCAGGGGTCAAGGTCGTCGACGTCGGCATCCAGCGGATGCTGGACGCGATCGGTGCCGGCCAGGGCGACGTCCTGCTCGGCAGCCACGACGGTGACTTCCTGCCGCAGATCACCGCGCTGCTCGACGCCGACCGGCGGGTCGGGCTGCTCGGCTTCACCGAGTACATGAACGCCGGCTATGCGGCGCTGACCGAGCGCAACCTGCAGCTGTTCGACCTCGAGCACGACGTGCGCGCGTTCAACAAGCCGCTGCCCCGCGTCCGCATCATCGACATCGACGCCTTCGATCCCACCGCCTTCCTGTAGCCCCCGCTCGATGGCGCGAGGGCGCGGACCCAGCGAGCCGGGCACCGGGGCGGACGGACCGGCTGCTTCAGACGGGCGGTCAAGACTCCGACAAAGTACCCATGACCGACATCGACACCCGCCGGGCCGAAGGCGCCCCGATCGCCGCAGACCCGGAGCCGGCGTCCGTCGACCTCGGGGCGTCTGTGCGCGCGGACCAGCTGGCGGCGCTGAAGGACACGCGGGCCCGGGAGACGGCGAGCCGGGCGCAGGAGGGTTACGGGGCGCGCAACGCCTGCACGGCCCGGCTGCACCAGCTGCAGGCCGACGGGTGGCACGTCGTGCGGGACCGGCGGGCGGTGTCCCGCACCCCGGTGCCGCAGGGAGCGGTCGTCGTCGGCCCGGCGGGCATCGTGGCGCTGGACGTGCGCGACTGGGCCGGCGACGAGCTGTGCCTGGACGCGCAGGGCCTGCGCGTCGGCCGGACGCGGCACGACGACGCCCTGGTGGTGCTGACGGCGGACAAGGCCCTGATCAAGCAGCTCGCCGACACGATCGTGCCGGGGGTGCAGGTCGCCGCGGTGCTGGCGCTGGTGAACGACGTAGGGGTCCCAGGCGCGACCTGGCACCAGGGCGCCATCGTCCTCCAGGACGACCAGCTCGACGCCTGGCTGGTCGGACTGCCCGACCTGCTGTCCGAGCAGGAGGTCGCCGCGCTGGTCCGCTTGCTGGAGAACACCCTGCCGGCCCGGATCTACGCGCAGTCCCACCCAGCCGTCCCGAGGGTGACGAGGGTGCCGGCTCCGGTCGCCGCGCCCGTCCGGCCGCGCCGCCGGGACCGGCGTCGGCGCACCGTGCCCGAGAAGGTCCGCCTGCGCCAGGAGCTGAGGGGCATCGCGGTGCGCGTCGGCGTGGTGGCGGCGCTGGTCCTGGTCGTGCCGCAGACGACTGGTTGGGTGGGCGACCACGTCCTGCGGCCGCTGCAGCACACCCTGGGCGACTCGCTGCTCGGCGACCGCTGAGCTCCGGTCCGGCTCGACGACGTCAGCAGCGGTAGGCGGTTCAGCGCAGCCCGGGTAGGCGGTTCAGCGCAGCGGTAGGCGGTTCAGCGCAGCGGTAGGCGGTTCAGCGCAGCGGTAGGCGGTTCAGCGCAGCGGTAGGCGATACAGCCGCCAGGTGAAGCCGTTCCCGGTCTGGGTGAACTCCCGGCTGAGCGTGGCCAGCCCGGCCCCGTCGTCGTAGAGGGTGGGGTAGGTCGCCAGCAGCGCATCGAAGCCGGGCTCGCGGGGGACCAGCAGGTAAAGCGCCCCGAAACGGGCCGGCGCCGCGACGACCCGCTCGAAGTCGCGGTCGGGCGTCGCCACGAACTGGTGCGGGCGCCGCGAGGCCAGGATCACGCCGAACGCCGATCCTGCATCGGTGAGCACGGCCCCCGCCGGCAGGCGGAGCCCGTCCAGGTAGGCCGCGACGGTGCGCTCGGTCTGGAAGCTGCGCAGGGACAGCAGGTCTTCGCGCCGGGCGGTGTCGGGCTCCAGCAGCGCCTGCAACGGGCCCGACTCCTGCGGCGAGAGGTTCCGGTCGCGCAGCAGGTCCGCCGACGCCGGCAGGGCCAGCGCCACGGCGGCGACCGCCGCGACCCCGGCCGTCCAGCCGAGCAGCCGGTCGGGCCACCGGGCCGCGAACGGGCCGGGACGGTAGGCGTCGGACGGCGGCGGCACCCAGCCGCGACGTCGGGACGGACGTCGGCTGCGGCTCGCCACCAACCCCGCCAGCACGACCGCGAACGGCACGGCGACGAACGAGAAGCGGACCCAGCCGAAGGTCTTGCCGTCCACCCAGGTGACCGTCGTGACCGTGAGCACCGAACCCAGCGCGGCAACTGCCCCCAGCAGCCGTGCGTCCCGCCGCATCACGCCGACGAGCAGCGCAGCGGCCACCAGCGGGATCAGGTAGGGCTGCAGCCCGTCGACCTGGGCGGCGACGTAGCTCAGCCGGGCCCCCGGCGTAGCCCCGCCGCGGTCGGTGATCCCGTCGCTGGCCCCGGCGACCTGGGCGAGGTTGCCATAGCTGGAGGACGCGTACCCGAGCCAGACGCCGACGATGAGCTTGGTGATGACGGCCCATCCGGCGGCGCAGAGCACGATCGGACCGGCGACCAGCGCGAGGTCGTTGCGGGCGTAGTGCCAGCGCTCAGAACTGCCCCAGCGGCGCACGACCGTGACCAGGGGAACCAGCACCGGCACGGCCAGACAGGCTCCGACGGCCTCCAGGCGCGTCAGGTAGGCCCCGCCCAGGGCGATGCCCACGACGGTGAGGCTGTGGTGGCCGCCGTTGCCGTCGATCCAGCGCAGCAGCCACCGCGTCGCCACCAGCAGCAGCAGCACCATCAGCGGCTCGCTCATGCCGCTGCCGCCGTAGTAGAGCATCAGCGGGTGCAGCGCGAAGGCGAGCAGCAGCGCCAGTCGCACCACCATCCCTACCCCGAGGTCCCGCAGGAGGCCGCGCAGGACGACGACGGCGCCCGCGCTGGCGAGCGAGGACTGCACGTTGGCCAGGAAGCCCCGCTCCAGCAGCGGGTGCCACAGCTCGCCGATCCAGGTGAACGGGAGCATCAGCAGCGCCGGCAGCGGGCCGAACACGAAACCGATGGCGCCCAGGTGCGGGTCGCGGCTGCGCAGCACGAAGTGCGCCTGCGACACCCGGCTCAGCGCGTCGCCGAAGTCGGTGGAGTTGCGCAGCGTCAGGTACCAGCCCAGCGTCAGGTAGCCGGCCAGCGCGAGCAGGAACAGCAGCTTCGCCTCGGTCGGCCGCAGCACCGCCAGCAGGCGGCGACGGCGGGCCGCCCGGCGAGGGCCCCGGCGCCGCGCTGCCAGGCGGGTGCGCCGGAGCGTCTGGGCACTGGACGAGGCGGACCGGGCTGCACCGTCCGGCGCCGCGCCCGCTGCACCGTCCGCCGTGCCGGCCCCGTCCGCTGCGTCGTCGGGACGGCGCGGGGACGGCTCGCGACGAGCGGCGGCGAGCCGCAGGTGCTGAGCCACGACCGGCGGAGCCGGGCGACCGCGGAAGACCTCCCGGCCCGAGGGAGCGACGGTCGCCGTGCCGGTGCTGAGCGCCTCAGGCACGGAAAGCGACCTGGACCCGCGGCGGGCGGGCAGCGCCTCCCGTGCTGCCGACGTCCGCGCCGACGTCGTCTTCACGGACGTCGAGGCCGTGGGTCGTCTTCTCCCACAGCGACGGGTCGCGCACGAGCTGCCAGAGGGCCTTGTAGGCGGCGATCGACATCATCACCCAGTACGCCGGGGTGAGCAGCGCCGCGCCGCCCAGGCTCGGCTGCTCCGAGGTCTGCACCGACAGCACCGAGAGGTAGGTGATGGCGCTGTTGCCGAGCACCCAGCACAGCAGCGCCGGGTAGTAGATCACCGGTGGGAACAGCTCGCCGATGGCCATCGAGGTGGTGAGGAACCACAGCACCGTCAGCGTCCAGAAGATCGGGTTCAGCAGCGCCAGCAGCGGGGTCCCGCCGACGAACAGGTTGAACTGGACGAAGCCCGAAGGGCCCAGCTCCGACCAGAGCCGACGGGGTTGGCGCATGTGCACCAGCCAGGTCTGCAGGTAGCCCTTGTGCCAGCGCGAGCGCTGCTTGGCCCAGTTCACGAAGTCGCTGTTGGCCTCTTCGTAGGTGACCGAGTCGAGCACCCCGGTGCGGTAGCCCGCCCGGTGCAGCCGGATGCCGAGGTCGGCGTCCTCGGTGACGTTGAACGGGTCCCAGCCGCCGACCTCCAGCAGGACGTCGGTGCGGACGTGGTTGGACGTGCCGCCCAGCGGGAGCGGCACGTCGCGGCTGACGAGCCCGGGCAGGAAGTAGCGGAACCAGCCCGTGTACTCGGCCTGGAACCACCTGGTGATGACGTTCTGGCGGCTGTTGAAGTAGGACAGGCTCGCCTGCAGGCACACGACCTCGGGAGCGCTCGCGCGAAAGGTCGCCACCGCCCGCAGCAGCTGCAGGGGCTCGGGGCGGTCCTCGGCGTCGAAGACGGTGAGCAGCTCACCCTGGGCCAGGCACAGCCCGTAGTTCAGGGCCTTGGGCTTGGTGCGGGGGCCGCCGCTCGGGACCAGCACGATGCTGATGTGCGGGGGAGGGTCGGCGGCCTGCACGGCCGCGAGGGTCTGCTCGTCGTCCAGCTCGAGCAGGATGCGGATGTCGAGCAGCTCGGGCGGGTACTCCAGCGCGGTCAGGTGCCGCAGCAGCTGGGGAACGACCGCTCCCTCGCGGTAGGCCGGGACCAGGATCGTGTAGCGGGGCAGGTCGGTCTGTGCCCTGGCCCGCTCCGGGCTGACGTGCAGCAGGCTCTCCTCGCTCAGCGAGCGGCGGAACAGCACGATCCGGTAGGTGACGACGGCGAAGTACAGGTAGGTGCACAGTCCGAACAGGATGGTCAGCGTGGTCCGGTAGCTCAGCAGCAGACCGAGCCCGATCACGACGGCGAGCACGGTCAGCCCGCCGCGCTGCCGGCGGGTGGTGGTCTGCTGGCACGACATGTGCGGGGACTGCTCGGCGAGGTCGGCGACGCTGCGGTGCAGGTAGCCGGCGGTCGTCTGCTCGTCCAGGCTGAGGACGCGAGCGGTCCGGCGTCGCAGCGCGGCGGTGCGCAGCCGAGGTCCCGGGACGTGCGGACGCGCGGCCGTCCGCTGGCTCCGCGCGACACGGGGCCGGGTCGGTCGAGGCAGCGTGCGGTCCGCCTCTCGGGACGGCGCGGACCCCGGGGGGTGGTCGGCGGGCGGGATCATCTCAGCGCGGCGGGGTCGCGCCGGACCCGGTGCGCGGCACGGCGGCGGCGGCCGGGGCCGGCAGCGTGCTGCCTGCGGAGCCCGGGGTCGGCAGCGACGCGGCATCTGGGCGCGCCAGCACCGCTGCCCGGGCGAAGCGGGTCAGCGCGTCGGCCCCCGCCGTCCCCGGCCCTGCAGCCGCGGACTGCGCGCGGCCGCCGGACCGCGGCGAGTCGGGGCTCGTCAGGGCGGCGGGTCCCGTCGCCGCCGACACCTCGTTGCCGGCGTCGCCCGGTACCAGGACGGCGACCCGCTCGTAGCGCTGGCTGCCGTCGGGGCTGGCAACCGGCCAGACCCAGTGCAGGACGTCCCAGCGGGTGCCGCGGTCGGGGTCGGTGTAGCTCAGCAGGCTGCCGGTGACCCCGCCGCCCAGCTCGACGTCGCGCGGGCTGGTGGGTTGGTAGCCGTGGAAGGCATAGCAGGACTGGATCCCGTAGTCGCGCAGCCGCGACAGCGAGGCGGTGTCGACGACGTCGACGGTCAGCGGCTGCCCCGAGACCGCGCCCAGCGTCGGACGGTAGGAGTAGCGCACCCAGCTCGAGCTCGCCCCGAAGAACCGCTGCGCCCAGGGGTAGCTGTCGGTGCTCGCACCGTCGTAGCCCGGGACCACGGCGCCGGAGGCGAAGGTGGCCAGCCGAGGGGTGCCCAGGTCGCCGGCGAACTGCTGGTAGTCGCGCACGCCCGCGTTGGCGACGCCCATCGTGGTGGCCAGCACGGTGAGCACGACGACCGCGCTGCGCACCCGCGGGACGGCGAGGCGATGGTGGGGGACGCGCTGTGTCGGCGCGGCGGAACGGTCCTGGGGGAAACGGTCCTGGGGGAGCAGCCCGAACCAGGGCATGGCGACCGCCATGACGCCGATGCCTGCGCAGAACAGCACCAGCCCGATGACCGGGTGCAGACCGTCGATCGCGACGCGCTCGCCGAAGCGTTCTCCGCCCCAGAAGATCAGCAGCAGCCGGGCGATGTTCAGCGCCCAGATCAGGGCCATCCCGCTGGCCAGCCAGGCGATCTTGCGCAGTCGTCCGCCCCGGGTCAGCAACGAGGCGACGACCCCGACGAGCAGGAACCCGACCACCCCGTTCACGCCGGAGCAGGCTGACGCCACCGAGACGACGAAGGCGCTGCCGCCGTGCTGGATGGCGAACAGCGAGCCGTCCGAGCCGGCCGACGGGGTCGCCACCGGCACGAGCTGCAGCACCTGCTTCAGCGATGCGACGGTGAGGTCGGTGAACCCGTCGAGCCAGCGGGCCAGCAGCGCCGTCCACGGCAGCGGCCAGGCCAGCAGCAGGAAGCCGAACGCCGCGCGGAGGCGCCACAGCGCCCGGACGCCGAAGACCAGGGCGACCACGCCGGCGGTGAACAGCGGCAGGCTCAGCAGGTCGATGCGCCAGAGCCAGTACAGGGTGTCCAGTCGGCCGGGCAGCAGCAGGTTCATGCCCAGGGCGGTGGCGAGCAGGGGGACGCCGACGATGATGTCGACCTGCCGGTCGTGGATCGTGGGCTCGTCAGGCTTGGGGACGGCCTTGACCAGACCGATGCCGAGGGCCAGCACCGGAACGAGCCCGAGGTACGCCAGCGGCGTCTCCAGCCCGAGGGCCCGGACCAGGGTCAGCAGCGAGAACGGGTAGGCCGCGGCGACCAGCAGCAGGGCCACGGTGAGGCGGACGCCGAAGCTGTGCTCACGCAGCCACGCCCGGGCGGGCGCGGACGACGGGCGTCGCAGCGCGGGCAGGGTGAGGGACGGGACCGTCACGTCAGGCTCCGGCCCGGCGTGGACAGACCGACGCCGGCTCGGCGGTGGTGAACGTCGGGCGCCTCATGTCCGATGGTGCCTTCCTGGTCCTGCGGTCCGGTGTGCGAGCACCCGGCTGCTCCTACTTTCGCGGGCGGCGGGCTGGTTCCTGCTGGCTCAGCAGATGTTCCTCCAGCCGGGCGGGCCGGTGGCGCCCGCCCGCCCGCCGGGAGATGTCCAGCCCGGTGGGTCCGTCCACAGGAGAGCACATCAGGTTGGTGCCGGACGGGCCGCTGCCGTCGGCTGTGGCCATGACGCCTTCCACCGCCGCCAGTACCCCTCCCGTCGCCCGGCTGTCCAGCCCGGGGGAGATCGTCGCGGCGCTGCCGCACCTGTGCGGTTTCCCTCCGCAGGAGAGCCTGGTCCTGCTGGGCCTGCGCGGTCCCCGCCGCCGGCTCGGCCTCACCCTGCGGATCGACCTGCCCGCGTCCTGGGAGGACGAGACGGCGCTGGCAGCCTCGCTGGTGCCCAGGCTCGGCGTCGACGGCGCGACAGCGGCCTGCGTCGTCGTGCTGACCGAGCACGGCCACCGCGACGATCTCGTCGACGCCCTCCAGCACGAGCTGGAGCGGGCCGGCGTCGACCTCACCGAGGCCCTGCACGTCGCGGCCGGACGATGGTCGTCCTACCTGTGCTCACGGTCCTGCTGCCCCGCCGACGGCACCCCGGTCCCGCCGGTCGCCGGGCCGGCCCTCAGCCTGGTCGCCGCCGAGGGGGTGCTGGCCGGCCGCGCCGTCCTGGGCTCGCGGGCGGAGCTGGTGGCCTCGCTCGCGGCGCCGGAGCACCCGCAGGCCGGCGCCCGCGCCGTGCGGCGGGCCGGAGCCGCGCTGGTGCGGCGGCTGCACGAGGTGGGCATCGCGACGCTGCGCACCGAGCTGGTCGACCGCGCCGCCGCGCTGCTCGACGAGGCGGCCGAGGGCACGCTCGTCCGGCCCGCGGCGGCGGGACGGCTGGCCGTCGCGCTGACCGACCTGCAGGTGCGCGACCGGGTGGCCTCGTGGGCGCTCGCGCGCCCGGACGCCCTGCTGGCCCTGCTCACCCAGGTGGCGCGGATCGTGCCCCCGCCCGACGACGTCGCGGTCTGCACCGTGCTGGCCTGGGTGCACTACGCCCAGGGCGACGGCGCCCCGGCCAACGTCGCGCTCGACCGGGCGCTGAGCAGCGACCCTGGGTACAGCCTGGCCCTGCTGCTGCGCGAGGCCCTGGACGCGGCGGTTCCGCCGTCGGCCGTGCGCGGACTGCTGGCCGGGCTCGACGGGTAGCTGCTCCGGCGCGCCGGTCAGGATCCTGCGCGAACGGCGCGTTGGCCCACGGCTCCGGCTCGCCCTGCTGGGCGCCCACCTGCCCGCGAGCAGGTCACCAGATCCACGCAGGTGCCCCCACGGGTCAGAACTTCTCCCGCCGCACGGTGGCCTTCCGGCCCTTGATCATGGTGGCCCGCAGCGCGGCGATGACCTCCTCGGCCTGGGCGGCGGGGACCTCGACCAGGGCGAACCGCTCGCTGATCTCGATCGCGCCGATGTCGCGGCCCGACAGCGAGGACTCCCCGGTGATGGCGCCGACGAGGTCCTGCGGACGCACGCCCGCCGCACGGCCCATGCCGATGAACAGCCGGGTGGCATCGGGGTTGCGTGCCTTCTTCGGCCGCTCGGCGGGTGCACCCTTGCGCTCACCGGGGCCGCTCGAGGGGGAGGCGGCCTCGTGCACGGGACGGGCGGCCACCTCGGGGATGTCCTGCTCGTCGACCTCGACGCCGGTGCTCTCGTGAGCCAGCCGTACCGCCGCCAGCGCCACGTCCATGACGTCGAACTCGTCGCTGAGCGACTCGACCACGCGGCGGTAGCGCTCGGCGGAGTCGTCCTGCAGGAGCAGCAGCTCGCGCAGCGCCTGGCGCGTCTGCTCCAGCCGGCGTCGCTGCAGGTCCGCGACGGTCGGCACCGTCTCCATGATGATCTTCTGCTTGGTGAGCCGCTCGATCTGCTTGAGCATCCGGTGCTCGCGCGGCTCGGCGAGGGTGATCGCCACGCCTTCGCGCCCGGCGCGGCCGACGCGTCCGATGCGGTGCACGTAGGCCTCGGGCGCCGACGGGACGTTGTAGTTCACGACGTGCGTGAGGTGGTCCACGTCGAGCCCGCGGGCGGCGACGTCGGTAGCCACCAGCAGGTCGGCGGTGCGGCCGCGCAGCCGTCCCATCACGCGGTCGCGCTGCTCCTGGCTCATCCCGCCGTGCAGCGGCTCGGCCCGGTAGCCGCGGCCGTTGAGCGTGCCGGTGAGCGAGTCGACCTCCTCGCGGGTGCGGCAGAACACGATCGCCGCCTCGGGCTGCTCGACGTCGAGCACGCGGCCCAGCGCCGCCGGCTTGTGGGCGCGGGCGACGACGTAGGCGCTCTGCCGCACCTGCGGCGAGGCGCCCTGCTCCAGCGACTCGCGCGCGATGGCGATGCGGACGGGATCTTTCAGGTGCTTGCGGGCGATCCGCTCGATGTGCGGCGCGATGGTGGCCGAGAACAGCACCGTCTGACGCTCGACGGGCGCGGCGTCCAGCAGCGCCTCGATGTCCTCGGCAAAGCCCATGTCGAGCATCTCGTCGGCCTCGTCCAGCACGACGACCTCGATCGAGCCCAGGCGCAGCGTGCCGCGCGCCAGGTGGTCCAGGGCGCGGCCGGGGGTCGCGACGACGACGTCTACCCCGCGCTGCAGCTCGCGCAGCTGGCGGCCGATCGGCTGCCCGCCGTACACCGGCAGCACACGGGCGCCGAGCGAGCGGCCGTAGCGGTGCACCGCCTCCGACACCTGCATCGCGAGCTCGCGCGTCGGCGCCAGCACCAGGGCGACCGGGTCCTTGCCGCGGGGCTGGGTGCCCAGGCGCTGCAGCAGCGGCAGCGCGAAGGCCGCGGTCTTGCCGGTCCCGGTGGCGGCCTGGCCGAGCACGTCCCGGCCCGACAGCAGGACGGGGATGGCCTCGCGCTGGATCGGGGTGGGTTCTTCGTAGCCGAGGGTGGCCAGCTCCTGCTGCAGCTCGGGGCGCAGGTCCAGGTCGGCAAAGGGAGTGGTCACGTGCGTCAAGGCTAGTGCGCGGGGTCGGGCCTGTCCTCGAGCAGCGCGTCGATGCGGGCGACCTTGGCGGTCAGCTGGTCGGTGTATCCGGGGCGGAGGTCGGCCTTGAGCACCAGCGACACCCGGGGCGACGCCGCGGCGACCGCGTCCACGGCGCGCTTGACGACGTCCATCACCTCGTCCCACTCACCCTCGACGTTGGTGAACATGGCGTTGGTCTCGTGCGGCAGGCCGCTGGCCCGCACGACGCGGACCGCCTCGGCGACAGCCTCGGCGACACCGCCGTCCGGGTCGGAGCCGGCCGGGCTGATGCTGAAGGCGACGATCACGCGCTCAGCCTAGTGACGTGTCCGCTGCTGCTGCCCCGGCTCGCGGGAGCAGGGTCGCGGCAGCAGGGGTCGCGGGAGCAGCGTCGCCGGCTCCGGTCAGGACGCCTGGCTCACCGAGCTCATGTTGAAGTCGGGGACACGCAGCGTCGGCATCCGGGTCCAGGTGAAGTCGTCGCTCCACTCCCGCGGCAGGCACAGCTCGCTGCGTCCCACCTCCGCGATGCGTCCGAGCAGGCCGACCGGGCTCTCGTTCCAGCGGAAGTTGTTGACCCGCCCGACCACCTCACCGTCCTCGACGAGGTACACGCCGTCGCGCGTCAACCCGGTCAGCAGCAGCGTCTCCGGATCGACCTCGCGGATGTACCACATGCAGGTCAGCAGCAGCCCGCGCGTCGTGGCGGCCACCATCTCGTCGGTGCTCGCCGTCCCGCCCCCGTCCATCGACAGGCCGTGGACGTAGGGCGTCACCGGCGCCCCGGTGCTGCGCGCCGAGGCCCTGGTCTGCACCAGCGCCGTCAGCGCGCCGTCGGCCATCCAGTCGGTGGCCGCGAGCGGCAGACCCGCGTCGAACACGCTCGTCATCGACGACGACGAGGTGCTGGCGCAGAACGGCGTCGTCGCCAGCCGCGGCTCGAGCGGGTCGCTCCACAGCCGCAGCCCCGCCGGGCCCAGGTGCTCACCGACCCGGGTGCCGCCCCCCGCCCGTCCGAACACCGTGCGGCCCTCGGCGGCGCTGCGACCGGAGGCGGTCCAGTAGGCGTACGCCATCAGGTCGGCGACGGCGCTCGGCGGCAGGATCGTCTCGTAGCGACCGGCCGGCAGGTCCAGGCTGCGCTCGCCCCAGCCGAGCCTGCGCCGCAGCTCGGCATCGAGCGCCGGCACGCTGACGTCGGACCAGTCGCGGGTGTGCGCGCCTGCCCACGACGAGCCGCCGCTGCTCTTGCCGGTCACCTCGACGTAGCCCGTCGGCTGCACGTGGCGGCGGCGCAGCCCGGTCGACGTGCCCAGCCACAGGGTCGTCAGGTCGTTGCTGGCGTAGCCGAACCGGCTCACGCCGTCGCGGCGGCCGAACGCCTCCCCGAGCTCGGCGGCGAGCCGCCCGAACACGTCGGGCGAGCCCGGTGCGGCCGGCTCGGTGAAGTCGGCGTCGGCGCCGCCCTCGACGAGGGGACCGGCGTCCTCGGCGGGCGAGGCGTCGCGGGCGGCCTGCTCCGACGCCCGCACCAGCGACCCGAGGTCGTCCAGCACGGTCGCCGACCGCAGCCCGACGGACTGCCCGACCACGCTCACCACCGAGACCGAGCGGGAGTCCGTGGCGCCGTTGGTGGTGAGCGTGCTGTTGGCCCAGCGCAGGTTCGCGCTGCTGCTCTGCTCGACCACGACGATGCACCCGTCGGCGCGCGACAGCGCCAGGACGCGCTCGACGATCTCGGACCCGTTCATCGGCCCCCCTCGCGAGCGGTGTTCAGGACGCTGACGCCGCGGAACAGCGCGGTGGGGCAGCCGTGCGACACCGCAGCGATCTGCCCCGGCTGGGCCTTCCCGCAGTTGAAGGCTCCACCGAGCAGGTAGGTCTGCGGCCCGCCGACCGCCGCGAGCGAGCCCCAGAACTCCGTCGTGGTGGCCTGGTAGGCGACGTCGCGCAGCTGGCCGACGATCCGACCGCCGCGGATCTCGTAGAAGCGCTGCCCGGTGAACTGGAAGTTGTAGCGCTGCATGTCGATCGACCAGCTCTTGTCCCCGACGACGTAGATGCCCCGGTCGACGCCGGCGATCAGCTCTTCGGTCGAGGGTCCGCCGGGTGCGGGCTGCAGCGAGACGTTGGCCATGCGCTGCACCGGTACGTGCAACGGTGAGTCGGCGAACGCGCAGCCGTTGGAGCGGGCGTCGCCCGGTGTCGTCCCCAGCGCGGCGGCGTTCTGCCGGGCCATCCGTCGGTCCAGCTGGTAGCCGACGAGGACCCCGTCGCGGACGATGTCCCAGGCCTGCGTCTGCACGCCTTCGTCGTCGTAGCCGATGCTGGCGAGCCCGTGCGGGGTGGTGCGGTCACCGGTGACCTGCATGACGTCGGTGCCGTAGCGCAGCGAACCGAGCTGGTCGAGCGTCGCGAACGACGTGCCGGCGTAGGCAGCCTCGTAGCCGAGGGCCCGGTCCAGCTCGGTGGCGTGGCCGACCGACTCGTGGATCGTGAGCCAGAGGTTGGTGGGATCCAGGACCAGGTCGTACCGGCCGGGTTCGACCGACGACGCCTTCGCCTTCTCCGCGAGGCGCTCCGGCATCCGGGCCAGCTCGTCGGTCCAGTCCCAGTGGGTGTCGGTGAGGTACTCCCAGCCGCGTGCCGCGGGAGGGGCGTTGGTGCGCATCGTCTCGAAGCCGCCACCGGGGTCGACCCGCGTGGCGGTCAGCCGCGGCTGCAGCCGCACCCGCTGCTGGGTCGTCGAGGTGCCGGCGGTGTCGGCATAGAACTTGTTCTCCAGCACCTGCTGCAGCGAGACGTCCACGTGGTCGACGTCGTCGCTGGCCAGCAGCGCCTGGCTCCAGGCGGCGAACAGCGCCACCTTCTCGCTCGGGTCGACGGTGAAGGGGTCGATCTCGTAGGCCGAGACCCAGGTCCGGTCGGCGTGGACGGGCTCGGCGGCGAGCTCGACCTGCTCGGTGTTCAGCGGCCGCGACGCACGGGCGGTCGCGACGGCGCGACGTGCCTGGCGCACCGCGTCGTCGACGCCGACGTCAGGGCCTGCGCTGAACCCCCAGGTGCCGTCGACGACCACGCGCACGGCGAGCCCCACCGACACGGCGTCCTGCAACCCCTCGAGCCGACCGTTGCGCAGCGACAGGTCCTGGCCGCGATGGCGCTCGATCCGGACGTCGGCGTGCGACGCACCTGCGTCGGTGGCCGCCTGCAGGGCTGCCGCCGCCGCTGCCTGCAGCGGGAGGTCCAGGAACTCGGCAGCGATCCGGTCGGCGGGAGGAGAGCTCACGGCGTCCAGCCTAGTGACGCGACCGGGCTCGCCTCGGGACGGCTCAGAGCGGGCGGCGCAGCAGCTCGTGCTCGGACAACGCGCTGGACAGGAACACCCCGAGCGAGACCGGGCGTGGCAGCTGGGCGGCGTCACCGAAGCTGTCGGCCAAGGCCCGGACGGTGCGCAGGCCCGCCGCCAGGATGCCCTGTCGGCCGGCCTTCTCGGCAGCCCGGTCGGGATCTGTGTGCTCGCGGGGGAGATAGGGCGCCAGCGCGACGGCGGCGGGGTCGTGCACGTTCGCCTCGCCCAGGCAGGTGACCAGCAGCCAGCGGGCCGAGCGGGGCCCGCTCGGCACCGCGCTCAGGGCGGCGTCGACCTGCGTCTGCAGCGCGGCGGGGTCGTCGTGCGGATCGGACTCGACCAGCAGCTGGGCGGTGGCGCACACGAGCCCGTCGAGGACGTCGGCCGGTTCGACGTCGTCGTCGAGCAGCTCGTCCAGCAGGTCGACGACGACCTCGGCCGCCAGCCCGTCGGCCCACTGCTCGAGCACGACCGCGGCCACCAGGGGCGCGGGCAGGTGCAACCAGGTGCCCGGCCCGATGCCGGCCCGGTTGCGCACGAGCCGGGCCAGCGACAGGCAGGCGCTCGCCGCGGCCACGGCGTGGTCCAGGGTCGGCTCCTCGGCCTCCAGCAGCTCCTGCACCGCCTGGACCTGCTCCGCGATGCGACCGACGTTGCGACCGACGACCTCGAGGCCGGCGCCGACCAGGGCCGCGGCGGTGGTGGCCAACCAGCTCAGACCCGCCTCGGCCTCGGCCTCGGCCCGCTCGCCGACCTCACGAGCCACCAGTGGGTCGCCGGCGGGTTCCCGGGCCGCCCCCGCGGCGAGCTGCACCCACAGCGTCGCGAGCCGGGCCAGACCGCGGTCGTCGACCATGCCGAGCCGTCGCAGCACCTCGTCGTCGGGCAGGTCGGTCCCGAAGCCGTGCCGCGCCAGGCGGGCGATGATGCTCACGGCCGAGCGCACGGCGTCGTCGCGGTCGGGCCCGGCGAGCAGGAAGTCCATCGTCGTCTCGGTCCGCAGCGGGACCGCGACGCCCGAGAGCGCCGCGGGCAGGCCGCCGAGCTGACGCAGCGTCTCGCTCTCGAACGGCCCGGTGGCTGTCGTGGCCTCGGCCAGAGCCGTCTCCCCGCTGCGCAGCACCGCCGCCGCCAGCGCCGAGCAGAGTCTGGCCCCGAGCTCGGTCGTGTACTCGTCCGGGGCGAGCTCCAGGGCGCGCACCAGCCGCGAGGTGGCCTGCTCGGCGTCCAGCTCGCCGCGATAGGTGGTCAGCACCGCGGACGCCAGGGTCTGGGCGGGGGAGCGGTCGACAGCGCGGTCGTGGGCGTCGTCGTGCATGAGCAGCTCGAGGTCGTCGGCCAGCCAGGTCGTGAGGCGCCCGCGCAGCGCCTCGACGAGGTCGGCCACCGGCAGCTGCAGCTCGGCGGCGAGGTGCTCGCAGTCGGCGGCGACGGCATGGAAGCCGGCGTCGGGCTCGGCGTCGACGACGCCCAGCAGCACCATCCGGCCGTCGTCGCCGGACTGGCCCGGCAGCGCCGCCACGAACGGCGCCACGGGCAGCTGCCACGACAGCGCGGTGCCGCCGACCAGCAGCCGCACCGTCAGGGTGGGCGACCCCGGACCGTCGCTGTGGACGTCGACGCGGGCGGGCTCGGTCCGGAACAGCTCGGCGACGCCGGGCGGCAGGAAGGTGTGCAGCAGGACCGCAGGTTCCAGGGTGTCGCCGGCGTGCGCGTGCAGGACCGCCCCGGCGGCGATGCCGTACACGGGCGGGGCGTGCTGTTCCGGTGCGGTCACGGTTCCAGTGTCCACGATGACCACGCCCGCGCAGGGCGTGCGCACGCCGCTACCGTGCCGTCGATGACCGAGTTCCGCACGCCGCCCGACGAGCTGCCGCCGCCCGGGGTCCGGCTCGTGGACGTGCTCACCCTGGAGCAGCTGGACCGCGACCTGTTCCGGTCGGTCGCGGTGTTCGCCGAGCGCTACCCGCTGTTCGGTGGGCAGGTGGCCGCCCAGGCGCTGCTGGCCGCCGGCCGTACGGTGCCGCCCGCGCGGGCGCCGCACTCGCTGCACGGGTACTTCCTGCGTCCGGGCGACAGCAGCGAGCCCGTGGTGTTCACCGTCGACCGGGACCGCGACGGAGGCAGCTTCTCGGCGCGCCGGGTGGTGGCACGGCAGGGCGGCGAGGTGATCCTGAACCTGGCGGCCTCCTTCGCCGTCGACGACCCGTCGGCGGTCGACGAGACGCCGCAGTCGATGCCTGCTGTCGAGCCGCCCCGCGACGCCCAGGTGCCGCCGCGGCTGATCGGCTTCGAGCAGTCGGTGCCGCCGCAGCGGCACGCGTTGCACGCCTACCCGACCCAGGTGTGGATGCGCTGCGCCGAGCCCCTGCCGACGGGAGACCCGCTGCTGGACGCCGCGGTCCTGACCTACCTGAGCGATCTGTACACCGGCAACTCGCGGCTGGCCAGCAGCGCCGACAAGCAGCAGCAGACGCTGGACCACGCGGTCTGGTTCCACCGCCCCTCGTGCCCGGGCGACTGGGTCCTGATGGACCTCACGGCCCGGTCGGTGGGTCACGGGCGAGGCCTCTACTCCGGACGGCTGTGGGCACCCGACGGGACCCTGCTGGCCTCGTTGGCCCAGGAGACGCTCTACCGCGCACGGCGTCGCTGAGGGGTGACGACCAGGCCGCTCGCGCGCTACGTTCGCGAGAACACGTTCTAGGGAGAGCCCATGCCTGTGACCCACGAGATCGACGGCCAGACGGTGACGATGCCGGTCCAGGTCCGCGACGCCTCCGCGGCCACCGTGATCTTCGGCGTCGACGCGACCGCCGCCGCAGCGTTGGTGCCGGAGGCGTTCCAGGTCGTCGAGACGGCCCCGGCCGCGCTCAGGTGGCGCTGGCGCTGGTCGACTACCGCGACAACGACCTGGGCAGCTACCACGAGGTCGGCGTCATGTTCTTCGTCCGCCCGGTGGCAGGGGGCGAGGACGGCACCTTCATCCGGCACCTGCCGGTCGACCAACCGTTCACGTGCGCCGCAGGGAAGGGCATCTGGGGCTTTCCCAAGTCCGTCGAGCAGATCGACGTCGCGGACAGCGAGGGCAGCACGACGTGGACGCTGACGATGGACGGCGAGCTCGTGCTGCGGCTGACCGTGCCGGTCGGCGGCAGCGAGGCCATGCCTGCGATGCCGATGCAGGCGTACACGCTGATCGACGGCCGCCCGCACACGACGCTGTTCACCCAGCAGGGCACCGACACCGGCATCACCTTCGGCAGCGAGGGCGTGGAGCTCGAGCTGGGCAGCCACCCGATCGCCAAGGAGCTCGCCTCGCTCGGGCTGCCGGCCCCGGCCGAGCTCGCCACCTGGATGCAGACCATGACGGCCACCTTCGAGGAGCCCCGGCCGCTGTAGCCGCGGGCCGCTGTACCCCCGGCCGCTGTAGCCGCCGGCGCCCCGCGCTCGGGCGGCAGGCGGGTAGGCCCGTCGGTCAGGCGGCGGCGACGACGGCCGCGCGCAGCACGACCTTGCCGTCGGGCGCGCGGACCTGTGCCGAGGCGGTGCCGGTGCGCCGGCCCTGCCGCTCCAGCGTCCCGGTCACCTGGACGGTGCCGTCGCGCGGCGTCGGCCGCAGATAGGTGAACGCGGACGTCAGCGGTCGCATGCCGTCGACCAGCACGGCCTGCGCGGCGAGCGAGGCCGCCAGCGCACCGATGCCGCCGTGCAGCGTGCCCAGCGCGTTGCTCAGGGCGTCGCGGGCGTGCAGCGAGAAGTCCGCACCGGGAGCGACGCCCAGCAGCCCGTCGAGCGAGTCGGCCGCGGGCTCGTTGCTCTCGACGATCCGCTGCGCGTCGCCGGGCGGTGCCTCGGTGGGCAGGAACCAGCCGGACACCGACGCGACGACGCGTCCGTCCTCGCTGCGCAGCTCGCCCCGGCAGTGCTGCGGGCCGCCGTCGACGTACGGCGCGGCCTGGCACCTCGCGACCAGCGCGCCCGAGGTCGGCGGCAGCGCCAGGTGGTCCACGGTCATCGAGACGGTGGTGACGCCGCGCAGGTCGGGAAGCGAGGCGACGACCGACGTCGTGAGGCCGAAGTCGGCCAGCATCGCCGTCACGGCGCCCGTCGGCCGGCCGGCAAGCAGCAGCTCGCGGGTCAGCGGCAACCGCACGGTCGTCGACCCGGCCCGCACGTCGTCGAAACGGGCGCCGAGCCGGCTGAACGCCGCAGGGACGCCGCGGCCCTCGGTCTGCCAGCGCCGCAGCCGCTCCTGTCCGTCCTCGGCCATCCGCGCAAGGCTAGGCGCAGCGTCCGCCCGGTGGACGCGGCCCCGCGATCCCGCGCCGTCCTGAGCGGTCGCGCCTGCTCGGCCACCGGTCAGAGCGGGACGTGCAGCAGCAGGAGGTCGGCAAGCGTGTCCGCCTCCGCCGCCGCCTTGTCCGGGCGGTAGCGCACCACCCGCGCGAACCGCAGCGCGATGCCGCCGGGATAGCGCGAGGAGGTCTGGACGCCGTCGAGCGCGATCTCGACGACCAGCTCGGGACGGACCTGCACGACGCCGGGCCCGCGGGACACCTCGCGCGCCAGCAGCTGCTCGGTCTGCCAGGCCAGCAGCTCGTCGGTGAGCCCCTTGAAGGTCTTGCCGAGCATGACGAAGCCGTCACCGTCACGGGCCCCGAGGTGCAGGTTCGACAGCCAGCCGCTGCGCCGACCGCTGCCCCACTCCGCGGCGAGCACCACCAGGTCGAACGTGTGCACCGGCTTCACCTTCAGCCAGCCGCCCCCACGACGACCCGCCGCGTACGGCGCGTCGAGGTCCTTCACCACCACGCCCTCGTGCCCGCGGGCGAGGGCGTCGGCCGCCAGCGCCTGGACGTCGTCGACGCCCACCACGCCGCGCGGTGCCCGCCACTGCTGCGGCACGACGGCATCCAGCGCCGTGATCCGCTCGGCCAGCGGCGCCCCGAGCAGGTCGGCACCGTCGCGGTGCAGCAGGTCGAAGAAGAACGGTGTCAGCGGCACGCTCGCGGGTCCGTGCGTGGCCGCACGGGAGGACGTCACCTGGAAGGGCAGCGGAGACCCGTCGGGACGCAGCGCCAGCGCCTCGCCGTCGAGCACCAGCGCCGTCGCGGGCAGCGACCGGACGATGTCGACGAGCTCAGGGACCCGGTCGGTGATCTCGTCCAGGCTCCGGGTGAAGACGCGCACCTGCTCGCCGTCGCGGTGCACCTGGACGCGGATGCCGTCGAGCTTCCACTCCACCGCGGCCCTCGCCGTCCTCTCCAGCGCCGCCGCCAGGTCGCTGCCCGGCTGGGCGAGCATCGGCGCGAGCGGCCGGCCGACCTGCAGGCGGAAGGCGGCGAGCCCGCCAGGGCCGTCGACAGCGGCCGCCACCGCGACGGCCGGCAGCGAGCCGCTCAGCATCTGGGCGGTCCGCACGTCGTTCAGCGGCAGCCCGTAGGCCTTGGCCACGGCGTCGGTGACCACCCCCTGCTGCGCACCCTGGCGCAGCTCGCCGCCGAGCAGTCCGGTCAGCAGGCGCTGCTCGGACGTGGTGGCGCGCGCGTAGAGCTCGACGAGCAGCGCACGCCGTCGGGCCACCGAGCCCGTACCGGCGACGGCAGCGAGCGCGTCGACGGCGTCGTGCACCTCCAGCACGGTGAGCGTCGCGACCTCGGCCGCCGGCGGGAGGTCCTGCAGGGCGCGGTGGCCCACGCCGGTGCGCCGCTGCGGCAGCTCGCCGGACAGGTGGTCGACGACGACCGGCAGCTCGTCCGGGTCGGCGGCCCGCAGGCACGTCGGCGAGCAGAGCGACCTTGACGCCGCGGGCCGAGGCGGCCGCGACGGCCAGCGACGCGTCGGCGGGCACGGAGAACAGCACGGCCCCATCGTGCCCACTCAGTCGCGGGACTGCACCTCGCGGCCCGGCGGCTGCGGCGGGAGCGGGCAGCAGCGGGGTGCGGCGCCGCCACCGACGGGTCACCGGCTTGTCCGGGTCGACGCGCACCGCCTTGCCGTCCAGGTGCACGTCCAGACCGGACGCCTGCTCGCCGTGGACGGTCAGCACGACGCTGCCGGGGGTGATCGCCACCCGCAGGCGGTTGCCCTGCCAGCACAGGCCGAACGACAGCCGCGTCATGCCCTGGGGCAGCTGCGGGTTCAGGTGCAGCTGCTCGTCCAGCACCCGCAGGCCGCCGAAACCGTCGACCAGCACGGCCCAGGCGCCGCCCATCGAGGCCATGTGCAGCCCGTCGCGGGTGTTGCCGTGCAGGTCGCGCAGGTCGACGAGCGCGGCCTCGTGCAGGTAGTCGTGCGCCAGCTCCAGATGGCCTACCTCGGCGCACAGCACCGCCTGCGTGCACGCCGAGAGCGAGGAGTCGCGCACCGTGCGCCGCTCGTAGTAGTCGACGTTGCGGGCCTTCTGCTCAGGAGTGAACGCCTCGCCGCACCAGTGCATGGCGAGCACGAGGTCGGCCTGCTTGAGCACCTGCTTGCGGTAGAGCTGGACGTAGGGGTAGTTCAGCAGCAGCGGATAGCCCTCGCGCGAGCCTTCGAAGTCCCACTCGGCGTACCGGGTGAACGACTCCGACTGCGGATGGACGCCGAGGTCCTCGTCGTAGGGCAGGTGCACGGTCGCCGCGGCGTCGCGCCACGCGGCCATCTCCTCGGTGCTGACCCCGAGGTCGGCGGCCCGGCCGGGGTGCCGCGCCGCGGCGTCGGCGGCGACCCGCAGGTTCTTCGCGGCCATCAGGTTGGTGAACACGTTGTCGTCGATGACGCCGGTGTACTCGTCCGGTCCGGTCACGCCGTCGACGTGCCAGCGGCCGGCGGTGTCGTGATGGCCCAGCGAGATCCAGAGCCGAGCCGTCTCGACGAGCAGCTCCAGCCCGCCGTCGGCCTCGAGCGTGTCGTCGCCGCTCATGACGCGGTAGCGCTCCAGCGCGTACGCGATGTCGGCGTTGACGTGGAAGGCCGCCGTCCCCGCCGGCCAGTAGGCCGAGCACTCCTGGCCGCGGATGGTGCGCCACGGGAACGCGGCCCCGGCCAGGCCGAGCTGCGCGGCCCTTTCCTTGGCCAGCTCCAACGTCGAGTGCCGCCAGCGCAGCGCGTCGGCGGCAGCGTCCGGGGCGGTGGCGATCAGGACGGGCAGCACGAAGCCCTCGGTGTCCCAGAACGCGTGCCCGTCGTACCCCGGACCGGTGAGCCCCTTCGCGGGCAGCGCGCGGCGCTCGGCGCGCGCTCCGGCCTGCAGGATGTGGAACAGGCCGAAGCGGGTCGCCTGCTGCACCACCGGGTCGCCGTCGATCTCGACGTCGGCGGTGTCCCAGAAGTTGTCCAGGTACGCGCGCTGGCTCTGCAGGAGCTGGTCCCAACCGCCCGAGCGGACGCCGGCGAGCGCCGCCGCGACCTGGTCGCGGATCGCCGCGGGGGAGCGCTGGCTGGACCAGCCGTAGCCGAGGAACTTGGTGATCTGCAGCCGCTCACCGGCCTGCAGCTGGCCGACGATGGTGGTGCGGGCCCAGTCCTCGCGGGCGTCGGTCTCCTCCAGCAGGGTGCCGCGCTCCAGGACGTGATCCATTCCCGCGGCCATGACCAGCTTGCTGCGCCGGGTCCGGTGCACCAGCAGCGCCCCGTGCTGCTCGACGTCCTGCGAGATGGCCTTGAGCGGACGGTCCAGGGCCGCCGCCACCCGTGGGTCCTTGCTGAGCGTCTGCGTCGTCTCGTTGGTCACCAGCTCGGACTGGACGATGACGCGGACCTTGTTCTCGACCGCCTCGACCTCGTAGTGGATCGCCGCCACCGAACGGTGCACGAACGACACCAACCGGGTCGACCGGATCCGGACCCGCTTACCCGCCGGGCTCACCCAGTCGGCGACGCGCGACAGCGTGCCGGCGCGCAGGTCCAGCACGCGCTCGTGCGCGATCAGCTCGCCGTAGCGGACGTCGAACGGCTCGTCGTCGACGAGCAGCCGCAGGATCTTGCCGTTCGTGACGTCGACGATCGTCTGCCCGGACTCGGGATAGCCGTAGCCGGCCTCGGCGTAGGGCAGCGGTCGCAGCTCGTACAAGGAGTTCAGGTAGGTGCCCGGGATGGCCGACGGCTCGCCCTCGTCCAGGTTCGCGCGCAGGCCGATGTGACCGTTGGACAGCGCCATCACCGACTCCGCCTGACCCATCCGCTCCAGGTCGAGAGAGGTCTCGCGCACGCACCACGGCTCGACGGAGAACGGCGCCGGCACCTTCGCCCTCCTGTTCGTCGCCTTGCTCACAGCAGCTCCGCCAGGTCGGTGACGACGACGTCGGCGCCGGCCTCGCGCAACGCCGGTCCCTGCCCGACGCGGTCGACGCCCACCACCAGCCCGAACGAGCCGGCCCGGCCGGCCGCCACCCCCGCCAGCGCGTCCTCGAACACGACCGCCTGCGCCGCCGGCACCCCGAGGTCGGCGGCGGCGGCCAGGAAGGTGTCGGGCGCCGGCTTCCCCGGCAGGCCGCGTTCGCGGGCGCTCACGCCGTCGACCCGGGTCTCGACGAGCGGGGCCAGTCCGGTCACCTGCAGCACCTGCTCGGTGTTGGCGCTGCTGGACACCACCGCCACGCGCAGGCCGGCGTCGCGCGCCGCCTGCAGATAGCGACGGCTGCCCTCGTAGACGACGACGCCGTCGCGGGCGATGACCTCGAGCAGCATCGCGTTCTTGCGGTTGCCGACCGCGTTGACGGTGTCGTCGCCGGGCGGGTCGTCGTGGTCGCCCTCGGGCAGGCTGATGTCGCGGCTGGCCAGGAAGTCCCGCACGCCGGCGGCGCGCGGCTTGCCGTCGACGTAGGTGTTGTAGTCGTGCTCGGGATCGAAGGGCCGGAAGTCGTCGCCGTCGCGGTGGCGCAGCAGGGTGTCGAAGGTGTGCGTCCACGCGGCGTTGTGGACGGCGGCGGTGTCGGTGAGCACCCCGTCCAGGTCGAACAGGCAGGCGCGGACGTCATCGGGCAGACCGAGCACGGTGCCTCCAAGGTGGACAGGCCACCAGTGTCCTCCGTGATCATCAGGGCGCCGCCGTCGGGGGTCGGCCTAGACTCGACGGCGGGATGACGAGCGAGGTGAGCGGGCTGCGCGAGCGGCTGGAACCCCTGCTGCTCACCGACCGCCGACGGCTCGAGCGCCGGCTCACCGGCCGCGTCGACACCGCAGCCCTGGAGCGCGAGGTGCTGGCGGCCGAGGCGCGGCTCGCGGCCCGACGTGCGGCGGTGCCCCGGGTGAGCTACCCCGAACAGCTGCCGGTCAGCCAGCGGCGCGACGACCTCGCCGCGGCGATCCGCGACCACCAGGTGGTGATCGTCGCGGGCGAGACGGGCTCGGGCAAGACCACCCAGCTGCCCAAGATCTGCCTCGAGCTCGGGCGCGGGGTACGTGGTCGGATCGGCCACACCCAGCCGCGGCGGATCGCGGCGCGCTCGGTCGCCGAGCGCATCGCCGAAGAGCTCGGTCAGCCGCTGGGTGAGGCGGTCGGCTACGCGGTGCGCTTCCACGACCAGGTGTCGGAGCGCACGCTCGTGAAGCTCATGACCGACGGCATCCTGCTCGCGGAGCTGCAGCGCGACCGCGACCTGCTGGCCTACGACACGATCATCGTCGACGAGGCGCACGAGCGGTCGCTCAACATCGACTTCCTGCTGGGCTATCTCAAGCAGCTGCTGCCGCGGCGCCCGGACCTCAAGGTCGTCATCACCTCCGCGACCATCGACCCGCAGCGCTTCTCGGACCACTTCGACGGCGCGCCGGTCGTCGAGGTGTCCGGCCGCAGCTTTCCCGTCGAGGTGCGCTACCGGCCGATCGTCGACGAGGACGTCGACCAGGTGCAGGCCGTCGTCGCTGCGTGCGAGGAGCTGGCCGCAGTGGGCCCCGGCGACGTGCTCGTCTTCCTGTCCGGTGAGCGCGAGATCCGGGACACCGCCGACGCGCTGCGGGCCGTCGTCGATCCGGGCACCGACATCCTGCCGCTGTTCGCGCGGCTGTCGGCCGCCGAGCAGCACCGCGTCTTCGCCCAGCACCGTCCCTCCGCTGCTGGGGCCCGGCGCATCGTGCTGGCCACCAACGTCGCGGAGACCTCGCTGACCGTTCCGGGCATCCGGTACGTGGTCGACCCCGGCACGGCGCGCATCTCGCGCTACAGCCAGCGCACCAAGGTGCAGCGGCTGCCGATCGAGGCCATCAGCCAGGCGTCCGCGACCCAGCGCGCCGGCCGCTGCGGACGGGTCGCTGAAGGCATCTGCATCCGGCTCTACGAGGAGCAGGACCTGCTCGCGCGCCCGGAGTTCACCGATCCGGAGATCCTGCGGACGAACCTGGCGAGCGTCATCCTGCAGATGACGTCCATCGGGCTGGGGGACGTCGCCGCGTTCCCGTTCGTCGAGCCGCCGGACCGCCGCAACGTCAAGGACGGGCTGGACCTGCTCGTCGAGCTCGGCGCGATCGAGCCCGACCGCGAGCAGCCGCGGCTCACCCCGGTCGGACGCACCCTCGCGCAGCTGCCCGTCGACCCGCGGCTGGCCCGGATGGTGGTCGAGGCCGACCGGCACGGCTGCGTACGGGACGTGCTCGTGGTCGTCGCGGCGCTGTCCCTGCAGGATCCGCGCGAGCGGCCGCAGGACAAGCAGCAGCAGGCAGCCGAGCTGCACAAGCGCTTCGTCGACGAGACGTCGGACTTCCTCGGCTATCTGCACCTGTGGCGCTATCTGCAGGACCAGCAGCGCGAGCTGTCCTCCAGCGCGTTCCGCCGGTTGTGCCACCGTGAGTTCCTCAACTACCTGCGGGTGCGCGAGTGGCAGGACCTGCACAGCCAGCTGCGGCGCTCGCTGCGTCAGCTGGACCTGGGCCTGGACGCGTCGCCGACCAACCCCGACGGGCTGCACCGGTCGTTGCTCGCCGGCCTGCTCAGCCACGTCGGGCTGCGCGACGTCGAGAAGCGCGACTATCTCGGCGCGCGGGGGGCGCGTTTCGCGCTCGTGCCCGGTTCGGCACTGGCGAAGAAGACGCCGCAGCTCGTCACGGTCGCCGAGCTCGTCGAGACCAACCGGACGTGGGGACGCGTCGCGGCCCGGGTCGATCCACAGTGGGTCGAGGACGCCGGCGCCCACCTGGTCAAGCGCAGCTACTCCGAGCCGCACTGGGAACGCAAGCGCGCCGCCGTGATGGCGTACGAGCGCGTGACGCTCTACGGCGTCCCGCTGTTCGCCCAGCGCAAGGTCACCTTCGGTCGCATCGCGCCGGTGGTGTCGCGGGAGATCTTCCTGCGACACGCTCTCGTCGAGGGCGACTGGGACACCCGGCACGCCTTCTTCGCCGCCAACCGCGCGCTGCTGGACGAGGCCGAGCAGCTCGAGCACCGGGCCCGCCGACGCGATCTCGTCGTCGACGACGAGACGCTGTTCGCCTTCTACGACGCACGCGTCCCGCCCGAGGTCGTCTCAGGAGCCCACTTCGACGCGTGGTGGAAGAAGGCGCGGCAGCAGACGCCCGAGCTGCTGACCTTCAGCCTCGCCGACCTCGTGCGCGGCGAGGCGGCAGCCCTGGACGCCTTCTCCCACCCCGACGTCTGGGTCACCGGTGGGCTCCGGCTGCCGCTGACCTACCAGTTCGAGCCGGGGGCGGACGCCGACGGCGTCACCGTGCACATCGGCGTCGACGTGCTGAACCAGGTCGCCGCCGACGGCTTCGACTGGCAGGTGCCAGGGCTGCGGCACGAGCTCATCACCGCGCTGCTCAAGACGCTGCCCAAGCCGCTCCGCGTGCGGTGCGTCCCGGTACCCGACACCGCCACGATGCTGCTGACCGTCCTGGAGGCCAGGACCCGTCCGCTGCTGGAGGCGCTCGAGGGCGAGCTGCTCAACACGCGCCGGATCGACGTCCGGCGCGAGGACTGGGACGCCGCGCGCGTCCCGGACCACCTGCGGATGACCTTCCGCATCGAGGATGCGCAGCGCCGCACGCTCGCCGAGGGCAAGGACCTGGACGCGCTCAAGGCTCGGCTCGCCCCGGCGGTCCGGCAGACCCTGTCGGCGGCGTCGGCCGGTCTGGAGCGCACCGGGCTCACCGGCTGGGACGTCGGCACGATCCCGCGTCAGGTCCAGCAGGGCGCGGTGCAGGGCTACCCGGCGCTGGTCGAGGAGGGTGGCACGGTCGCGCTCCGGGTGCTGGCCACCCCTGCCGAGCAGCAGCGGGCGATGCGCCTCGGGACGCGCCGGCTGCTGATGCTCACGCTGCCGAACCCGGTCAAGGCGGTCGTCGGACGGCTGACCAACGCCACCCGGCTGGCCTTGCTGCACAGTCCGCACGGCAGCGCGCAGGCGGTGCTGGAGGACTGCGCGACCGCGACCCTGGACGCCCTCGTCGACGCCGCCGGCGGACCGGTCTGGGACGCCGACGGGTGGGTCCGGCTGCGCGACGCCGTCCGTCAGGACCTCGTGCCGACGTTCGAGGACGTGCTGGCGCGCGCGACCAAGGTGCTCGCCGCCTGGGCGCCGATGGCCGCGGCCCTGGCGGCGGAGAAGCGTGCCCCGCTGGCGACCTCGGTGGCCGACCTGCAGCAGCAGCTCGCGGCCCTGGTCGGGTCCGGTTTCGTGACGGCTGTCGGCCGCGACCGCCTGCCCGATCTGCTCCGGTACCTGCAGGCGATGCAGACCCGCCTGGACAAGCTGCCGCAGGACCCCGCCCGCGACCGGCTGGCCGTCGTCACCGTCGCCCGGGTGCAGGCCGAGCTGGCCGACCTGCGGCGTCGGGTCGCACCGTCGCCCCAGCTCGAGGAGCTGCGCTGGGGCGTGGAGGAGCTGCGGATCAGCCTGTTCGCCCCGCCGATGCGCACGCGCTACCCGGTGTCGGAGAAGCGGCTCTACAAGCAGATGGACGCGCTGCTGCCCTGAGCGGTGCTGCGCTCAGGCGACCGGACGTTCGAAGACGGCCAGCAGGCCCTCCGTCGCCCCCGGCCCGATCCGTCCCTTGACGTCGGCCGCGGTCAGCGTCTTGAGCTGCCACCCGTCCTTGGCCTTGTCGTTGAGCGCGTCCTGCACCTTCCCGGGCTTCACTGCGTCGCCGATCAGGGCTTCGCGGATCGTCGTGACGAGGTACTCGTAGCGCTGGGCCATGGCCGCAGCCTGGCACACCCGGAGCGCTCGGCCGGACCGTCGAGCAGCCACGCCACGTCCGGTGCTGCCCGGTTCGTGCCGGTGTGGCCCCACCTCGCCGTAGGATCGGCGGACGGCGCGGGGCAACCCGGCCCGCTGCAGGGGCGTCCTTCGTGACGACGACCCGTCGCCCCACGTCCCACCCGAGGAGAAGCCGTGCCCCGCCGTTCCCTGTCCGCCGCCGCGCTGCTGACCACCGTCAGCCTGACCCTGGCGGGGTGCTCCCAGCAGCAGGACGCCACGGCGGGCCCCGCGGCCGTGGCCGCCGCCGGTCGTCAGCGCGACCGAGGCCCCGACCCCCTCGGTCGCGTCGTCGTCGCCGCTCGCCGCGACGCAAGAGCCGAGCCCGGCCGCGCCCTCCGCCGCCGCCCTCCCGGCCAGCCCGAAGCCGCCGGCGTTCCGCTACGACGTCGCCGCGGCGCAGACGGCGCTGCGGTCGCTGCACTACTACGCCGGGCCGGCCGACGGCAGGTCCGGAGCATCGCTGCGCAGCGCGGTCATGGCCTTCCAGAAGGTGCAGGGCCTGGGCGCCGACGGCAGCGTCGGGCCGGCCACGCTGGCCGCGCTGAAAGCACCCAAGAACCCGGTGCTGCGGGACACCAGCCCGGCCGACCGGGTCGAGGTCGACCTCACCAAGCAGGTCCTGTACGTGGTGAAGGGCGGCGCCCTGGCCCGCATCCTGCCGATCAGCTCGGGCAACGGCGCCACCTACAGCCAGAAGTCCGGCGGCACGGCCAAGGCCCTCACGCCGACGGGGTACTACCGGATCGAGCGCCGCATCGTCGGCATCCGCGAGGCCGACCTGGGCAAGCTCTACGACCCCCAGTACTTCTATCGCGGCTGGGCCATCCACGGCTCCAACAGTGTGCCCGCCTCGCCGGCGAGCCACGGCTGCGTGCGGGTCACCCGGACCGATGCCAAGTACCTGCTGGACGCGATCAGCGTCGGCACGACCGTGCACCTGTACGGGGGTCGCTTCACCTTCCCGGCCGGCAGTGCTGCGCCCGGCACCGACAACCCGACCGGTGACACGCCCGCCGACGCCCCGACGGCCGCGCCCAGCCCGGCCGCGACGACCGCACCCAGCCGGGCGCCGAGCAAGGCCCCGAGCAGCGGCCCCAGCGCTGCACCGAGCCCGACCCGCTCGACCGAGCAGACGGCCGGTCCGACGCCGAGCCCGGCCGCCAGCAGCACCGCCTCGCCGCAGCCGGCGTCGCCCAAGGCGAGCCCCTCGCGCCCGGCCGCCAGCGCGTCCCCGGCGGCGTAGCGGGGGACCGTGCTGCGCACCGTCACGGCCACCCGCTACGTCACGCCGCTGCGTGAGGGCGGGTCGCTGCCCGGCCTGATGGAGGCCGACGACCTCGGCACCTGGGTGGTGAAGTTCAGCGGCGCCGGCCAAGGACGCAAGGTGCTCGTCGCCGAGGTGGTCGCCGGCGAGCTGGCCCGGGCGCTGGGCCTGCCGATGCCCGAGCTCGTGCTCGTCGACGTCGACCCGGTGCTCGGTCGGTCCGAGCCCGACGAAGAGGTGCAGGACCTGCTGCGCGCGAGCCCCGGCCTGAACCTCGGCACCGACTTCCTGCCGGGCTCGCTCGGCTTCGACCCGCTGGCGCACCGGCTCGACCCGCTGCTGGCCAGCCAGGTCCTGTGGTTCGACGCACTGATCGGCAACGTCGACCGGTCCTGGCGCAACCCCAACCTGCTCATGTGGCACCGCGCGCCCTGGCTGATCGACCACGGTGCGAGCCTGGTCTTCCACCACGACTGGGCTCGCGCGGCCGGCGCGGCGGACAAGCCCTACGCCGCCGAGGACCACGTGCTGGCCGGGCAGGCCACCCGTCGCGCCGAGGCCGCTGCCCTGGCCGACCAGCTCGGCGCCGTCCGGCTGGCTGAGGTCGTGGCCCTGGTGCCCGACCAGTGGTTGGCCGGTGAGCCGGGCTTCGACAGCGTCGAGCAGGTGCGCGCCGCCTACGTCGACCACCTGCTGCGTCGCCTGGCGGCCGCCGAACGCTGGCAGCCATGAGCCGGGTGCCCTTCGACTACGCGGTGCTGCGCGCCTGCCCCCGCGTCGAGCGGGGCGAGCGGGTGAACATCGGCGTCGTCCTGTACTGCCACCAGCGCGACTACCTCGCGGTGCTCGTGCACGTCGACGACGCCCGGCTGCGCTCGCTCGACCCGCGCGTCGACGTGGCTGCGGTCCGGGAGTCGGCGCAGGCGCTGCAGCGCACCTGCAGCGGGGAGGGACCGGGCGGCGCGACCTCCCTGGGTCAGCGCTTCCGCTGGCTCACGGCGCCCCGGAGCACCGTCGTGCACGCCGGACAGGTGCACAGCGGGCTCACCGAGGACCCCGCGGCCGAGGCCGAACGGCTGATGGCCGCACTGGTCCGCTGAACGTCTGCGCCCCGCGGTTCAGCGACCGGGTCGTCGCGCACCCGGGACCACCGGAGGACACCGGCAGGCGCTAGGGCATGCTCCGCTTCGCCGGACCGGTGTAGACCTGCCGCGGGCGGCCGATCTTGGTGGAGGGGTCTTCGATCATCTCGCGCCACTGCGCGATCCAGCCGGGCAGGCGACCGAGCGCGAACAGGACCGTGAACATCGGGGTCGGGAAGCCCAGGGCCTTGTAGATCACCCCGGTGTAGAAGTCGACGTTCGGGTAGAGCTTGCGCGAGACGAAGTAGTCGTCGGCGAGCGCCGCTTCCTCGAGCTGCATGGCGAGGTCCAGCAGCGGGTCCGGGCGCTCGAGGGAGTCCAGGACGTCGCGGGCCACCTTCTTCACGATGGCGGCGCGCGGGTCGTAGTTCTTGTAGACGCGGTGCCCGAAGCCCATCAGCTTGACGCCGGGCTCCTTGTCCTTCACCCGCTGCACGAAGCGACCGACGTCGCCGCCGTCGGCCTGGATGCCGGCCAGCATCTCCAGCACGGCCTGGTTGGCGCCACCGTGCAGCGGACCGAACAGCGCCGCGACGCCCGCCGAGATGGAGACGAACAGGTTGGCGTTGGACGAGCCGACCATCCGGACGGTGGAGGTGGAGCAGTTCTGCTCGTGGTCGGCGTGGAGCAGGAAGAGCAGGTTGAGCGCCTTGGACGCGACCGGGTTGACCTGGTACTCCTCAGCCGGCACGCCGAAGGTCATCCGCAGGAAGTTGTCGACGTAGCCGAGCGTGTTGTCCGGGTACAGGAACGGCTGCCCGACCGACTTCTTGTGCGCGTACGCGGCGATGGTCGGCATCTTGGCCAGCAGCCGGATCGTGGACATCTCGACGTGGTCGGCATCGAAGGGGTCCAGGCTGTCCTGGTAGAAGGTCGACAGCGCGCTGACGGCCGAGGAGAGCACCGCCATCGGGTGGGCGTCGGTGGGAAAGCCGCCGAAGAACTCGCGGAAGTCCTCGTGCAGCATGGTGTGCTTACGGATCTTGGTCTTGAACCCGGCGAGCTCGTCCTCGGTCGGCAGCTCGCCGTAGATCAGCAGCCACGCGACCTCCAGGAACGTCGCCTTCTCGGCCAGCTCTTCGATCGGATAGCCGCGGTAGCGCAGGATGCCCGCGTCGCCGTCGATGTAGGTGATCGTCGACTCGCACGAGGCGGTGTTGACGAAGCCCGGGTCCAGAGTCACCAGGCCCGTCTCGGTGAGCAGCTTGGGGATGCCGATGCCGCCGGGTCCCTCGGTCGCCGCCTTGACGGAGAGCGGCAGACTGCCGCCGGGGTGCTCGAGGGTGACGTCCGACATGGGTGGTCCTCCGGCAGGGGTGCGGTCCTACGGCGAGGGGTCGCCTCGACGAGCGGTCCCGGTGTGCGGGCAGGTGTGGCCGAGAGAGCAGGAGCTGCGTGCTCAGCGTCCTCGCACGGTACCCGCTCTATCGACTGCGAGCGGGACGTCCCCGGTGGGACGCAACCGGTCGTGGGACAGCTTCGCGGACCTGCTCCTCACCCGGTCCGCGCCGCGTCGGCGGCACCGTCGTGCGTCTCCGCAGCGCGCGCCTCCTGGCTCAGCCGCGCGATGGTGGTCCGGGCCACCACCTGCTGCAGCGTGGCGGTGCGCTCGGAGCGACCGCGGCCGACGAAGCTCACGGCCCAGTGCAGCAGCGCGGTGAAGCGGTTCTTGAACGCGGTGAGGTAGAGCAGGTGCACCGCGAGCCACGCCAGCCAGGCGATGAAGCCGCGCAGGTGCAGACCCTTGACGCTGGCCACCGCCTTGAAGCGCGAGATGGTCGCCATCGAGCCCTTGTCGAAGTAGGTGAAGTCCGACGACAGCTCCTCGCCCTTGGCGCGCGCCTTGATCTGCTTGGCCACGTGCTTGGCGCCCTGGATGGCGACGGGGGACACGCCCGGCAGGTCGTCGAGCTGCATCATGTCGCCGATGACGTAGACCTCCGGGTGACCGGACAGGCTCAGGTCCTTGTGCACCGGCACGCGGCCCTGCCGGTCGGTCTGCACGCCCGCCTGCTCGGCCAGCTGGCGGCCCAGCGGCGACGCCGACACCCCGGCCGCCCACATCTTGGTGCGCGCCCGCAACCGTCGGTGCGTGCCGTCGCGGTCCTGGACGTCGATGCCCTCGGCGTCGACCCCGACCACCTTGGCACCGAGCTGGACCTCGACGCCCATGTCCTCGAGCTCGTGCTGGGCGTGCACCGACAGCTTGTCGCCGAAGCTGCCCAGCACGGCGTCGGCGGCGTCGAGCAGCACCACCCGGGTGGTGGCCGGGTCGAAGGAGCGGAAGTTGCCCTTGAGCGTGCGGCGCGAGAGCTCGGCGATCTGACCGGCCATCTCGACGCCGGTCGGACCGGCGCCGACCACCACGAAGGTCAACCAGGCGTCCAGCTCGGCGGCATCGGTCTCCAGCTCGGCCATCTCGTAGGCGCCGAAGATGCGGCCACGCAGCTCCAGCGCGTCGTCGATGGACTTCATGCCGGGCGCGAACTCGGCGTAGTGGTCGTTGCCGAAGTAGCTCGTCCCGGAGCCTGCGGCGACGATGAGGCTGTCGTAGGGCGTCACGGTCGTGCGGTCCAGGATCGTCGAGGTGACCGTACGGGCGGTCAGGTCGATGGTCTGGACGTCGCCGAGGATGACCCGGGCGTTCTCCTGCCGACGCAGGATGTCGCGGGTGGGCGGCGCGATCTCCCCCTCGGACAGGATGCCGGTCGCCACCTGGTACAGCAGCGGCTGGAACAGGTGCTGCGCCGTGCGGTCGATGACGGTGATGTCGAGGTGGCCCCGCTTCATCGCCTTGGTGGCGAACAGACCGCCGAAGCCCGAGCCGATGACGACGACGCGGTGGCGCGGTCCGGTGTCCTGCACGAAGATCCCCATGCTGGTCCCCTCCCCGTTCCCGGCCCATCTCACCGCACCTTCCGTCGGGTGATCACGCAGGGACCCTGCGATGCTGGCCACACCAGGGGGACGCAGTCGCGACCGCCGCGCCCGAAGGTGGTCTTGTGCTCGAGGTCCAGCCCCCCGCGCTGACGTCACCGTGGCGGACGGCCGAGCGTGCTGCGCTGCAGCAGGCCGCGCGGTCGTTCGCCGCCGAGGTCGTCCTGCCGATCGCCGACGCGCTCGACCCGCAGAAGGCCGAGATGCCGCCGGACCTGCTGGCCGGCCTGGCGGAGCACGGCTGGTTCGGCATCACGCTGCCGGTGGCGTCCGGGGGCCTGGGGCTGGGGGTGCTGGAGTACTGCCTGGTGTCGGAGGAGCTCGCGCGCGCCTGGTTGTCCGTGGGCAGCATCCTGGCCCGCGGCCAGGGCCTGGGCACCCAGGTGCACGACCCGGTCCGGCGGGCCGCGCTGCTGCGGCGCTCGGCAGCGGGGGACTGGATCGGGGCCATCGCGCTGTCGGAGCCCACCGCCGGGTCCGATCTCGCCGGGGTGCGCACGACGGCTGTGCGGGACGGCGACGGCTGGGTGCTGACCGGCCACAAGCGCTGGGCCGGCAACGCCCTCGCCGCCGACTTCGTCGAGGTGCTCGCGCGCGTGCGCGAACCGGCCGACGGCGAGCCCCGGTCCGCCGGGCTGGAGCCGTTCCTGGTCGTGAAGGAGCGGGGCAGCTTCCCGCCCGGCATGACCGGCTCCACCATCGACAAGATCGGCTACCACGGCTTTCTCACCTGGGACCTCGAGCTGGACGGCGTCCGCGTACCGGACACCGATCGGCTGACGGGCCTGTACGGCGACGAGGGTGCCGGCGCGGACGAGGGGGGCTTCGCCTCTGTCCAGCGGGGCCTGAACATCGCCCGGGTGCACACCGCGGCCCGCGCCGTCGGCGTCGCCCGTGGAGCCGTCGAGGACTGCCAGCTCTACCTGCAGGAGCGCTCGCAGTTCGGGCGCCCCATCGGCGACTTCCAGGCGCTGCGGTTCACGCTGGCCGACATGGCGGCGAAGGTGGCCCAGGCACGTGCGTTCACCTATCAGGTCGCGCACCTGCTCGACGAGGGCGAGCCGGCCGAGAGCGAGGCCGCGTCGGTGAAGCTGCTGGCCACCGAGATGGCGGTCGAGGTCACCGGCCAGGCGATGCAGCTGCACGGCGGCAACGGCTACACCACCGAGCGACGCGTCGAGCGCTACTGGCGCGACGCCCGCCTGACGACCATCTTCGAGGGCACCAGCGAGATCCAGCGGCGGATCATCAGCGACCGGCTGCTGCCGCGTCCGAGCGCATGAGCGATCCCACGCCGCTGCTGGCGGAGATCCGACGGGCCCGGACGGGGGACGTCGCCGGCATCAGGAACCTCGTCGACACGTACGCGCCGGACCGACGGCTGCTGTCCAAGGCGACCGTCACCCTGTACGAGGACGTGCAGGAGTTCTTCGTCGCTGCCGACGGCGACGAGGTGGTCGGCTGCGGAGCCCTGCACGTCATGTGGGAGGACCTCGCCGAGGTGCGCACCCTGGCGGTCGCTCCGCACGTGACCGGCAGGGGAGTCGGCGCCGCCCTGCTGGAACGGCTCGTCGACAACGCCCGCACGCTCGGCGTACAGCGGCTGTTCTGCCTGACGTTCGAGACGGAGTTCTTCGGCAGGTACGGCTTCGTGCCGCTCGCGGAGGACGGCCGCGAACGCCTGGTGCTGAGCCTGGACGTCCAGGCCGAGCTGTTGCGCTCCGCCGACGAGGGCGTCGCGGAGTTCCTGGACCTGGAGCGGGTCAAGCCGAACACCCTGGGCAACACCCGCATGCTCCGGCTGCTGTGACGGGTCGCCCGCCCCCGCCCCTCCCGCCCCGCTCCCCTCCCGCCTGCCCCCCTCGGTGATCATCAGAAGCATCGGTGCGCGACACGCCGTCCAGGCCGGCCGCGAGGCCACGGAACCTTCTGAGGATCAAGGAGCGGGCCGAGGCCGGGAATGTCGCGACGACGACGAGCGCTGACTAGAGTAGTTGCACACGCAACAAACGTGAAGGGAAGCCACCATGCCTGCTGTCACCGCCGATACCCTCACCCTCGCCCGGGTACCGCGCGCCGGGCTGGGAGACACCGAGCGCCCCGTGCTCTCGGTGACCACCGCGCCGCAGGGGGTGGAGGGCGAGGGCTTCCCGGTCCGCCGCGCCTTCGCCGGCCTGCGCCCCGAGGTGCTGGACCCCTTCATCATGATGGATCAGATGGGTGAGGTCGAGTACGCACCGGGCGAGCCCAAGGGCACCTCCTGGCACCCGCACCGCGGCTTCGAGACCGTCACCTACATCATGGACGGCGCCTTCCAGCACCAGGACAGCCACGGCGGGGGCGGCTTCATCACCGACGGGGCCACGCAGTGGATGACGGCGGGCGGCGGCATCCTGCACATCGAGACCCCGCCGGTCGACCTCGTCCGCAGCGGCGGCACCTTCCACGGGGTGCAGCTGTGGGTCAACCTGCCCTCGGTGCAGAAGATGGTCGAGCCCGCCTACCAGAACCTGGAAGGTCAGGACGTCACGCTGCTGGCCTCCGACGACGGCGGCGCGCTGCTGCGCGTCATCGCCGGCGAGCTGCCCGGGCCGGACGGGGTCGTGCACCGTGGCCCCGGCTCGACGCGGACTCCCATCACGCTGGTGCACGCCTCGATCAGCCGCGGCGCGCAGCTGTCGCTGCCGTGGCGCGCCTCCTACAACGGCCTGGTCTACGTCCTGTCCGGGCGCGGCCGGGTCGGTGCCGAGGGGCGTCCGGTGCACACGGGCCAGACCGCGGTCTTCGGGGCCGGCGACCAGCTGACCGTCGCGGCCGACGACGTGCAGGAGGGCCGGCACCCGTCGCTGGAGGTGCTGATCCTGGGCGGCGAGCCGATCCGTGAGCCGGTAGCGCAGTACGGGCCGTTCGTGATGAACACCCGGGCGGAGCTGCAGGCGGCCGTCGACGACTTCAACGCCGGACGCTTCGGGCAGATCCCGGCCGGCGCGCTGATGCCGCACACCGGGCGGTAGGTCCGGTCCCGCACGGGTCCCGCTGCGACCGCCGGTTCAGCGGCGGTACAGGGCCGCGGCTGCGGCGGTGGCCAGGTTCAGGCTGCTGACCCCTGGCCGCATGGGCAGCGCCAGCACCAGGTCGGCGCGGGCGCGGAGGCGGGCGCCCACTCCCGACCTCTCGCTGCCGACCACCAGCACGGCGTCCTCCGGCAGCCGGGCCCGGTCGTCGCCGTCGGCGTCGAGCACGACGACGGGGCCGGTCAGCGCGTCGAGGTCGGCGTCGTCCAGCGCGAGGACCGGGAGCGCGTAGTGCAGGCCGGCGCTGCCGCGCAGGACCGTGGGGTGCCACGGGTCCAGCGTCCCGGTGACGCCCACCCCGCTGGCGCCGGCCGCCGCCGCCACCCGCACGACGGCACCGGCGTTGCCGGGCGAGCGGGGTGCGTCCAGCAGCACGAACGGTGCACGACGGGCGTAGAGCGCGGCGCGGTCCGGGGCCGGTCGGTCGGCGGTGCCGCAGACGCCGGTGTGGTGGGCCACCTCGGCGGTCACGGCCCGGGCGAGCAGCGCAACCAGCACGTCGGGGGCGAGCCGCTCGCACAGCTGCCGGGCGCGGTCGACGTCCTGGATCCGGATATCGCCCACGAGGTCGGGAGCGAAGCGCAGCGCGTGCTTGACGGCGTGGAAACCCTCCAGCTCGACGCTCACGTCCCATCGTCGCAGCCTCTGGCCTCCGGCGTCCGGGTACGCCACGATGAGGCCATGACCGACAGCATCCCGGAGCTGCGCATCGGTGACCGGCAGCGGCAGGTCGTCGACGAGCGGCTGCAGGGCGCCGTCGGCGACGGTGTCCTCACCCTGCCCGAGTACGAAGAGCGGGCCGCCCTGCTGTGGCAGGCCCGGACGGGGTCCGACCTCGAGCACCTCGTCGTCGACCTCCCGACCGAGAACCGTCCGCTGTCGGCGCGGCGAGGGGACGAGCAGCCGCCGGTCCGGCAGGTGCATCACGGCAAGGCTCGCGACCTGCCGGCACGGTCCGGCGGAGGCCAGTCACCCGCCCTGCTCGGGCGCAGCCGCTGGCGCGAGAAGCTGGCCGGGGCCCTCGTCCCGATCGCCCTGCTGGGCAGCGCCGGAGCGGTGATCGTCTCCGGTACCGACGGACGCACCGTCTTCGGCAGTACGACGGTCCGCGTGCCCTCAGGTCAGACCGATGTCGCCGTGAGCGTGATCTTCGGCAGCGTCGAGGTGGTGGTGCCGAACGACGTGCGGGTGGACACCGGCGGGCTGGTCGTCTTCGGCAGTACGGACTGCGCCGACGCGTGCAGAGCGCGCGACAGTGGCGCAATCGTCGTGCACGTTCGCGCCGTCGGCGGCTTCGGCAGCGTCGAGATCAAGACCCAGAGCGAAGCCGACGCCGACGGCAACTGACGGGCTGCCGGCTAGTGCAGCTGCGCGTCCAGGAAGGACAGCACGGCGCTGCTGACCGCAGGTTCGGCGAGCAGGTCCTTGCCGTGCCGGTTGCTGTCCAGCACCAGCAGCCGAGTGCCGGGCGCCGACGAGGCCGCGTCCACCTCCCGCAGGTCGGCCGTGGGCACCGCCGGATCGCGCGTCCCCACCAGCAGCAGCAGCGGTACGCCGCGTGTGCCGGCCGCCGTCACGCTGTCCAGACCACCGAAGACCGCCGGGCCGCTGATGTCGACCACGGCCTGCACGTCGGGGTCACCGGCGCCGGCGACGACGGCGGACGTCCCGCCCATGCTGACCCCGAGCAGGCCCACCTGCTGCACTCCGAGGGAGCGCAGGTAGGCGATCCCCGTGCGCAGGTCGTCCGCGTACGGTCGGACGGCCGGCTGGGCGGCTCCCTTGCGGTAAGTGCTTCCGGAGGCGCCGTGATCCTCGAAGTCCAGGGCCAGCACGGCGTACCCACGGGCCGCGAGCACCCGGCCGAAGGCCAGCACGTCGCAGACGTCCCCGCCGCTCTGGTGTCCGAGCACGACGCCTCGGGAGCCCGTACCGAGGGCGATGCCGACAACAGGCACGCCGTCCGGGGCCCGCAGCGCCACGGTGGTCTCGGTGGCCGTAGCGCAGTCGGTTCCGGGCTGCGGTGAGCCCGACGGCACCGGACCGAGCACGACGAAGGAGGCCCGGGGAGAGGGAGCGGCCGACGACGCCACCGGGGCCGCAGGTGCACCCGCGCAGGCCGTCAGCGCCAGCGCGCAGACCGCCGTCACCGGCCAGCAGCGTTCCGTGCGACTCACCTGGGCACCGTATCCGCCGAGCAGAACAACTAGCCGCCGTCGGCCTGCTCGGCCAGATAGCGCTCCAGCTCAGCGCCGAGCTCGTCCGCGGTCGGCAGCGCGCCGTCCATCTCGGCGAGCAGGTTGCGCGAGGAGCCGGCCAGGTGGGTGTCGTACTGCTCCTCGAGGGCGCGGACGACGGCGGACACCTCGTCGGAGGCGTCGACCTGGTCCTGCACCTGGGACTGCACGGCATCGCCGGCGGCAGCGAGGGCGGTGGTGTCCAGGCTCAGGCCCGACAGGCCCGAGACGCTGTCGATCAGGCGCACGGCGGCCAGGGGGTACTGCGCGTCGGACAGGTAGTGCGGCACGGCGACGGCGAAGCCGGCGGCGTCGTGCCCGGCCTGCCCGAGGCGGTACTCGAGCAGGTGGCCGGCGCTGGAGGGCACCTGCACCTTGCCGACCCAGCGTTCCCGGTCGGCCACCAGCTCGGGACGCGAGCCGTGGGCGATGACGCCGAGCGGGCGGGTGTGCGGGACCGCCATCGGGATGGCGTTGAGGCCGATGGTCATGCGTACGCCGAAGCGCTCGACGAGCTGACGCACCGCGCCGGTGAAGGCGTCCCAGGAGACGTCCGGTTCGGGTCCGGCGAGCACCAGGAAGGGGGTGCCGCCGCCGTCGCGGACCAGGTGCACCGCCAGCAACGGCTCGGCGTAGTCCGACCAGTGGTCCTCGTCGAAGGTCATCAGCGGCCGCCGCGCGCGGTAGTCGAGCAGGCGGTCCACGTCGAAGGTCGCGACCACCTGCGAGTCGCCGGAAGCGACGAGGTGCTCGCGGGCCAACCGTTTGGCGGACCCGGCGTCGACGAAACCGTCCAGCGCCTGGATCAGCACCGGCGTACCGAGGTCGGGAAGGTCGTCCGTGACCTCGTACAGGTCGCTGGGGTCCAGCCTGGCCACGTCTTCGCCTCCCGTCACGCCGCTGCGGATGATCACCCGTCGTCAGGGCAACGTCCGCCCCCGCCCGGCTGTTCCGACAGTGTGCCCCGCTGCGCGGCGCGCGGCAGGTGCTGCATCTCACTACGATCCACGCCATGAGCCTCAACGTCGCCACCATGCTCCGCGAGTCGCGCAACGCGCACCCCGACAAGCCGCTGTGCCACGTCTTCGACCTGAGCTTCAGCTACGACCAGGTCGACGAGATCTCCGGACGGGTCGCCTCCGCGCTGCTGGCCACCGGGCTGCAGCCGGGCGACAAGGTGGCGGTCCAGCTGCCGAACCTGCCGCAGTTCCTGTTCTCCTACTTCGGCCTCATGAAGGCCGGGCTGGTCATGGTGCCGCTGAACCCGCTGCTGAAGGCGCCCGAGGTGGCCTATCACCTCAAGGACAGCGACGCGAAGGTGCTCATCACCTTCGAGCTGTTCGCCGCCGAGGCGGTCAAGGGAGCGTCGACCCTGGACGGCATCACGACCTACGTCGTCAACCTGCCCGGCAACGACGAGCGTCCGGAGGGCACCAAGCACTTCGACGAGCTCTACTTCGCCGACGACACGCGCGACATCGCGCCGACCGACGCCGACGACACCGCGGTGCTGCTCTACACCAGCGGCACGACCGGCAAGCCCAAGGGCGCCGAGCTGACCCACCTGAACCTGTACATGAACTGCACCGTCGCCGGACAGCTGTTCCAGTTCCAGGAGGACGACATCGGCGTGGCGGTGCTGCCGCTGTTCCACGTCTTCGGTCTGTCCAGCGTGCTGAACACCACCGTCCGCTACGGCGGGACGCTGGTGCTGGTGCCGCGGTTCGAGCTCGATCCGGTGCTGGAAGCCGTCGAGAAGCACCGCTGCACGATCTTCAGCGGGGTGCCGACGATGTACGTGGGGCTGCTGAACATGGACACCTCGGGGCGGGACCTGTCCAGCCTGCGGGTCGGCGTCTCCGGCGGAGCACCGATCCCCGGCGAGACGATCAAGGCCTTCGAGCAGAAGTTCCCGGGCTGCGTGATCCTGGAGGGGTACGGGCTGTCCGAGAGCACCAGCACGACGACGTTCAACATCGACGCCGACCAGCGCAAGGTGCTCAGCATCGGCAAGCCGATCTGGGGCGTCACGGTCCAGGTCGTCGACGAGAACGACGTGCCGCTGCCGCCCGGCCAGGACCAGGTCGGCGAGATCGTCATCCGCGGGCACAACATCATGAAGGGCTACTACAAGCAGCCCGAGGCGACCGCGGAGGCGTTCCGCGGCGGCTGGTTCCACACCGGCGACCTCGCCTACCAGGACGAGGACGGCTACTTCTTCATCGTCGACCGCAAGAAGGACCTCGTCATCCGCGGCGGCTACAACGTCTACCCGCGCGAGATCGAAGAGGTCCTCTACGAGCACGAGGCCGTCGCCGAGGCCGCCGTGATCGGCAAGCCGGACGACAAGCTCGGCGAGGAGGTGCTGGCCTTCGTCGCGCTGAAGCAGGGCGCCTCGGTCGAGGCGGCCGAGCTCATCGCCTTCACCAAGGAGCGCCTGGCGGCCTACAAGTACCCGCGCGAGATCCGCTTCGTCGACGAGCTGCCCAAGGGACCGACGGGCAAGATCTTGAAGAAGGAGCTCTCGGCCTGACGCGTGCCGGGGATCGCGCGGGTGGCAGCCGGGCCGCGGTCAGCCGAGCAGGGTCGCCGCCACGGTGGCCGCCAGCTCGTAGCAGCGGTCCCGGTCGGTGCGCGACGGTGGTCCGGTCACCGTCACGGCTGCGGCCACCGGCGTCCACGACAGGCCGGCGGCGATCCGCTCCACCGCCCTGACCGCACCGGTGGTGTCGTCGCCGCCGTGCACCCACAGTCCGTAGGGGAGCCCGACCTTCTCGGTGAGCACGGGGTAGTAGACGGTGTCGAAGAAGTGCTTGAGCGCACCCGACATGTAGCCGATGTTCGCCGGCGTCCCGAGCACCACCGCGTCCGCGACGAGCACGTCGGCGGCGCCGCAGCACAGCGCCGCCCGGCTGGTCACCTCGACCCCGACCAGCTCCGGGTCGCGCGCCCCGGCGAGCACCGCCTCCAAGAGCTCCTGGGTCGCAGATGAGGGTGTGTGGTGGACGATCAACAGGCTGGGCACGCGTGCAGTCTGGCGAGCGGCGCGGACGCTAGCGTGCCCGGGGTGGGGGAGCCGGAGCAGTCGAGGCCGACGACCCCGCACCGGGGCAGCCCCACGCGCCCGCACCGGGTCACCAAGGCGCTCAAGGGGCTGGACGCCGCGCTCGGCGCCGTCCCGGGGTCGCAGGAGCGGCCCGGGCAGCGGGCGATGGTGGAGGCGGTCGCGCACGGCGCTGGGCTCCGGCGAGCACCTGCTGGTGCAGGCCGGCACCGGCACCGGCAAGTCGCTCGGCTACCTCGTGCCGGCGCTCGCCTCGGGCAAGCGGGTGGTCGTCGCGACGGCCACCAAGGCGCTGCAGGCCCAGCTGGTCGACAAGGACCTGCCCCGCCTGGTGACGGCGCTGAGCCCCGGTCGCTGGGACGCACGCCGACCTACGCGCTGGCCAAGGGGCGCGGCAACTACGTCTGCCTGCAGCAGGTCAGCGGCGGGCCAGGTGCGCGCGAGGACGAGCCGGAGTCGCTGTTCGACGGTCCGCAGTCGTCGCTCGGCACGCAGGTCGTGCGCCTGCGCGAGTGGGCGGGCGAGACCGAGACCGGCGACCGCGACGAGGTGCCCTTCCCGGTGACCGGACCGCGCCTGGCGGCAGGTGTCGGTCAGCGCCCGCGAGTGCCTGGGCAGCACGCTGCCCGAGCCGCGGTCGACTGCTTCAGCCGAGAAGGCCGCGCGAGGCCGCCAAGGAGGCCGACGTCGTCGTCGCCAACCACACGCTGCTCGCGCTCGACGTGTTCACCGGCGTGCAGGTGCTGCCGGAGCGCGACGCGGTCGTCCTCGACGAGGCGCACGAGTTCGTCGCGTCGGTCACCGACGCGCTCTCGCACGAGCTGAGCAACGGCGACGTCCGGCGGGCGGTGGCAGCCGCGCGACGACCTCGTCGCCGACACGCACCTTGACAGCGGCTCGAGGACGGCCGCGCGACGGCTTGGAGGGCGTCCTGCAGCCGCTCCAGCCGGGCTGGGTCCAGGCGCTCGACCGCGCACGCCTGGACCTGCTCGGCACGCTGGAGCAGGCGGCGACGCAGGCCTGCACGCGAGATCACCCGCGAGATGGCCGATCCGTCGGTCAAGGACGACGACGTCGAGCTCGCCCGGCACGAGCGGGCCAAGGCCGGTCTGACCGCGGTCGCCGAGGCGGCGCGCGAGATCGGGACGCCGTCGGTGTCGTCGGCCGTCTACGCCACCGCCGACGGCGCGACGACGCGGCTGCGGGTGTCGCCGCTGCGGGTCGGCGGGGCGCTGGCGAGCCGGCTGTTCGGCGAGACGACGGTCGTCGCCACCTCCGCCACGCTGACCCTCGGCGGCTCCTTCCGGCACGCGGCGCAGCAGCTCGGACTGACGCTGGCTGGCCGGCACCGCGGTCGGCGACGGCGAGCAGCACGACGGGCGCGATCCGGCCGCCGTCGACGAGGTGCTCGAGGGCGAGGCCGACGAGCCCCCCGCCGCGCTGGCAGCACCTCGACGTCGGCAGCCCGTTCGACTACGCCCGGCAGAGCCAGCTGTGGGTGGCCCGCGCACCTGTCCGACCCCGGCCGGATGGCGGTGTCGTGGGCGCGCGAGGTCGACGAGCTGCTCGTCGAGCTGGTGACGGCCGCCGGCGGCCGCACCCTCGGCGCTGTTCAGCTCGACGGCCGCCGCCGCGCCGCGCCGCGGCGGCCGTGCGCGCCGCGACCGACCTCCCGGTGCTGCTGCAGGGCGACGACTCGCCCGGCGCGCTGCAGCACGCCTTCGCCTCCGACGCCCGCACGTGCCTGTTCGGCACCCGCTCGTTCTGGCAGGGCGTCGACACGCCCGGCAGCGCCTGCCAGCTCGTGGTCATCGACCGCATCCCGTTCGGCCATGTCGACGACCCGCTGTCCAAGGCCCGCCTGGCCGCGGCGGCGGACGGCGGACGCAACGGCTTCCTGGAGGTGACCCTGCCGCCGGCGGCGGTGCTGCTCGCCCAGGGAGCAGGCCGGCTGGTCCGGGTCGACCGCGGACCGGGGCGTCGTCGTCGTCCTCGACCCGCGGCTGGAGACCGCCGGGTACGCCGCGTACCCTGCTGACAGCCTGCCGCCGTTCTACCGCGCCCGCAGCAAGGCGGCGGTCCTGGCCTCGCTGCGCGGCGATCGACGCGGCCGCACCGCCGGTCCTGCCGCCGGGGCCGCCGCCGTCCGAGCGTCGTCGCCAGCGTTGAGCCGCGCGGAGACCTGCTGGAGCCCGTTCCCCGATCGCCACCGAGGAGACCCGTGCCCGACCTGCTCGACCTCGCGCCCGAGGTGCTCGCCGATGCCGCCACGTCGCTCGTCGTCACCCGCGACGGCGGCACCGTGACGATCGCGCTGCACCGTCCGGACAAGCACAACGCCATCAGCTTTGCGATGTGGCACGCGTTCGAACGGCTGATGCCGGTGCTCGCCGCCGACGACACCGTCGACGTCGTGATCCTGCGCGGTACGCCGGGCGGACCGTTCTCCGCCGGCGCGGACATCAGTGAGTTCACGACCCTGCGCGCCGATCCCGACGGTGCGCGCCGCTACAGCGAGGCGGTCTCGGCCGGCGAGCAGGCGCTCGTCGCGTTCCCGAAGCCGACGATCGCCCTGCTCGAAGGGTTCGCCATCGGAGGTGGGACCAGCTGGCTCTCGCCTGCGACCTGCGGGTCTGCGAGACCGGCTCGCGCTTCGGGATCACCCCGGCCAAGCTCGGCATCGTGTACGCGCTCGGCTCCACCGCGCGCCTGGTCGAGGTGGTCGGTCCCGCCTGGGCGCGTTGGATCCTGCTCACCGGCGACCTGCTCGACGCGTCCACGGCCCTGCGCATCGGGCTGGTGCACGAGGTGGTCGAGCCGGGTGCCGTCGAGGCGCGTGTGCTCGACCTCGCCGCGACGCTCGGCGCCCGGGCCCGCATCTCGCTGATCGGCGGCAAGCAGCTGATCGACCGGGCGTTCCGGGCCGAGCTGGACGAGGACCAGCGGGTCCTCGACCTCTACCGTCAGTCGTGGACCAGCGCGGAGTACGCCGAGGGCGTCGCGGCGTTCCTGGGCAAGCGCGCCCCGGACTTCGCCGCCGCGAGAGCGCGCGAGCGCTGAGGTCCGCCGACGACCGCGCTGCGGGCCGACCCTGGCAGCATGGTGGCGTGAGCGATGTCGGCGCGACCCTGGGTGTGGAGGAGGAGTACCACCTCGTCGATGCCGCGACCCTGCAGCTCGCCGACGCCCCGCAGGTCGTGCCCGAGGCCTATGGCCTGCTCGGCGACTGCGCGCAGGGCGAGATCTCCACCAGCCAGCTCGAGGTCGCCTCCCCGATCTGCCACTCGCTGGCCGAGGTCCGCTCCGAGCTGCACCGGCTGCGGCGGGGTGCGGCGCTGGCGGCCGAGCGGCACGGCTGCCGGGTGCTCGCCGCCGGCACCCACCCGACAGGCACCTGGCTGCAGCAGCGGATGACCGACGACCCGCGCTACGACGCCATCGCCGACCGGCTCGGGCTGCTGGCCCGCCAACAGCTCATCGCCGGCACCCACGTGCACCTGAACGTCCCCGGGCTGGACGTCGCCGTCCCGGTGCTGGACCGGCTGCGACCGGACCTCCCGACGCTGCTCGCGCTGTCGGCCAGCTCGCCGTACTGGGAGGGCGTCGACACCGGCTACGCCAGCTACCGCACGATGTGGTTCGCCCGCTTCCCGGTGACCGGCGCGCAGGAGCTGCTGGGCGATGCCGACACCTACCGGTCGCTGGTCGCCGAGCTCATCGCCTCCGGCGTGGTCGACGACGCCTCGCACCTGTACTGGGACGCCCGGCCGAGCACCCGCTTCCCGACGCTCGAGGTGCGGATCGCCGACACCTGCCCCCGGCTGGACGACCTGGTGCTGCAGGCCGGACTCACGCGGGCCCTGGTCCGGGTCGCCGCGGTGCAGGCCGCGTCGGGCGAGCCCTTCCCGCAGCCCCGTCCCGAGCTGGTGCGCGCGGCCCGCTGGGGAGCGGCGCGCTTCGGCCTGGAGGACCGGCTGCTCGACCTGACCACCGGCGAGCGGCGTCCCGCGGCCGAGGTCGTCCGGGCGCTGCTCGCCCGGCTGCGCGAGGACCTCGAGGAGACCGGCGACTGGGACGAGGTCAGCGCGCTGACCGAGCAGGTGCTGGGCCGCGGGACGTCCGCCGCCGAGCAACGACGCGCCTACGCCCGGGGTGGCACCGATGCCGTGTGCAGGCTGCTGGTGGACCAGCTGCTGGCCTGAGCCCCGGAGGACGGGGCGGTGCTACCGCCGGAACAGGTCCGGCGGGGGACGCGGCGCGCTGCGGGCCGTCGCGTCGGTCACCGGTGCGGCGCCGCCGGTGAAGTCCCGCAGCCGGTCGCCGGTCATCACCCGCGAGCGGCCGCTCGCCCGGGCCGCCCGGCGGGTGAGGTCGGCCTCGGGCAGGGGGGCGTCGGAGCCGACGACGACCAGGTTGGCGAACCGTCGTCCGCGCAGCACCGCCGGGTCGGCGAGCAGCGCGGTGTGGGTGAACACCGCCTGCAGCGTGGCGACCTGCGCCCGGGCGAAGTCCAGGGGACGTCCGTCGGCGATGTTCACGACGTAGCTGCCCCCGGGACGCAGCAGCCGACGGACTCCGTCCAGCCACTCCAGCGTCGTGGTGTGCGTCGGCTGCACCGAGCTCTGGAACACGTCGGCGACGACGAGGTCGCTCTCGCCCTGGCGGAGGGTCGGCAGCTCGGCGCGCGCGTCGCCGACCCGGAGCCGGAAGCCGGCGGTGCCCAGCTCGCGGCGCACCACCTCGGCAAGGGCGACGTCGGCCTCGATCACGAGCTGCCGGGAACCAGGGCGCGTGGCTGCGACGTAGCGCGGCACCGTGCACCCGCCGCCGCCGAGGTGGATCGCGCTGACGGCGCCCTCGGGTTCCAGACAGTCGATGACGTCGCACATGTAGCGGACGTAGTCGAACTCGATCCGGGTCGGGTCGGCGAGGTCGACGTAGGACTGCGCGACGCCGTCGACGCTGAGCAGCCAGCCGTCGGCGGCGTCGTCGTCGCGGACCAGCTCGGCCAGACCGAAGTCGACGGGCCACCGTCCGGACGTCGGGCGCGGGGCGCGGCTCACGGCAGCAGCCGTCGCAGCTCGGGCCAGGCGGCGGCGAAGGCGTGGTGCAGCGGCAGCCCGGTGACCTGATCGACCGGTACCCAGCGCAGCGCGGCGCTCTCGGCCTCCAGCTCCACCGGCCGGGCCGAGGGCACCGCCGCGACGAACGTGCGGTAGCTCCACGTCCCGTGGTCGGTGACGTGCTCGCCGAGGTCCTGCAGGCCGGCGAGCTCGAGCCGGGTCTCCTCGACGGTCTCGCGCAGCGCCGCCTCGTACGGCGTCTCCGCAGCGCGGCGCGCGCCACCCGGCACCCCCCACGTGGACCCCCCGTGGCTCCAGGCCGCGCGGTGCTGCAGGAGCACCGTGGGCGTGTCGCGCGTGACGACGAGCAGCCCCGCGGCGCCGTGCACGCCCCAGTGGCGGTGCCCCAGGGTGCAGGTGGCCCAGCCGTCGCCGTCGTTCATCGGCTCCTGCATACCCCGTGACGGCGCGGACGACCGCGAGCCGCGGACTAGCGTGCAGTCGGTGGGCGGACTCGGTGAGCTGGCAGAGCGGTCCCTGGCGCGTCTGGGTGAGCACCGCTCCCTGGAGTTCGAGGGATCGTGGTGGACGGCGGTCGAGCTGCACGAGCGGGCCTGCCGACTGGCCGGGGGGTTCGCGGGCCTAGGGGTGCAGGCCGGCGACCGCGTCGTCGTCTGCATGACCAACAGCCCGGACGTGCTGGTCTGCTACGCCGCGCTGTGGCGGCTCGGCGCCGTCCCGACACCCGTGATCTCTGCCGTGACGGCGGTGGAGCTGCAGCACATGCTCACCGACTCCGGTGCGGTCGTCGCGGTCGCGTCCTCGTCCAGCCGGGCGCTGGTGCAGGAGGCCGCCTACGGTCTGCCGGTCACGGTGGTCGTGGCCGGGGAGCAGCTCGAGGCGCTCGAGGGCGTCGACGCGCACCCGCTCGTGGCCCGGGACGACACCGACCTGGCCGCGCTGCTCTACACCGGCGGCACGACCGGCCGGGCCAAGGGCGTCGTGCTGAACCACGGTGGGCTGGCGCAGATCGCGGCGGCGCGGGCGGAGGTCATCGCGCGGTCGGGGGCCGTCGACCTGCTGCTGCCGCTGCCGCTCTCGCACGTCTACGGCCTGCTCAACGCGGTGACCCGCATGCAGATGCCCGAGCCCGGGTTCGTCTGCCTGCAGGCCCGGTTCGACGCTCGCGGCTGGCTGGAGCTCGCCGAGCGGCACCGGCCGCAGTCAGGGGCCCTGGTGCCTTCGATGCTGCAGCTGCTGCTGCGCGAAGACCTGGAGTCGGTCGACCTGTCCGCGCTGCGCTACCTGACCACCGGCGGCGCTCCGCTGTCGGTGGCCGTCCGGGAGCAGTTCGAGGCACGCGTCCCGACCGTGCGGGTCTGCGACGGCTACGGCTGCACCGAGGTGACCTCGACGGCCACGATGAACCCCTACGACGCACCCCGCTCCGGCAGCGTCGGCCTGCCCGTGCCCGGAGTCCGCCTGCAGGTGGTGGACGAGCTCGGCGCAGCGCTGCCCACGGGTGCCGACGGAGAGGTCTGCGTGCGCTCGCCCGGCGTCATGACGGGCTACTGGAACAGCCCAGAGGCGACCGCCGAGACCCTGCGCGACGGCTGGCTGCACACCGGCGACGTCGGACACCTGGACGACGACGGCTATCTCTACGTCGTCGACCGCATCAAGGACCTCATCATCCGCGGCGGCTTCAACGTGTATCCGCGTGACGTCGAGGACGCCCTGCTGGCCCATCCGGCAGTGTCGGCGGCGGCGGTGGTCGGCCGCCCGGACGAGCTGTACGGCGAGGAGGTCGTCGCCTACGTCCAGCTGCGCGCCGAGGCCGGCCCGGCCGAGCTGATCGCCTGGTGCGCGGAGCGGCTCGGGCGGCACAAGCGACCGCGCGAGCTGTACGTCCTGGACGCCGTGCCTCTCACCTCGGTGGGCAAGACCGACCGCAAGGCCCTGCGTCGGCTGGCCGGCGGTTCGTCCGGCTGACCGACCATCGCGCAGACGGTCTCGCGGTCAGCCGCCGACGGCGGTCCGGTGCCGCGTGGCCGCCCAGCCGGCGAGCACCCCGGCGAGTCCGAACCCGGCCGCCGTCAGCAGGGCGCCACCCCGGGTCCGGTAGACCTCGTCGCCGCCGAGACCGGTGAGCAGGGCGACCAGAGCAGCGACGCCCAGCACGAGCCCGACCTGCCGGGCGGTGTTCAGCACGCCGCTGCCCGCCCCGAGCTGTGCGGGCGTCAGCGTCGCGGTGCCGACGGCGATCAGGGTCGGGACGACCAGACCCACGCCTGCGCCGCCCAGCACCTGCGCGGGGAGCAGGTGCGTCAGGTAGGCGGGGGACTCCTGCACCCTCGACCACCACAGCAGCTGGGCCGCCACGCCCACCAGGCAGCCGAGCGCCGCCACCCACCCCGGGCTGCGCCACCGGGCCGCCAGCCGCGGCGACACGAGCCGGGCGAACGGCAGCACCATCAGCGGGCCAGGAGCTATCGCCAGCCCGGTCCGGACGGGGGAGTAGTCCCACACCCCGGTGAGGAACTGCACGAGGTTCAGCAGGAAGGCCGCGAACCCGACGTAGTACAGCAGCGAAGCCGCGCAGGCACCGCGCAGGGACGGGCTGCGGAGCAGGGCGATCTCGATCACGGGCGCGGGATGCCGCCGCGAGCGCAGCGCCAGGGCTCCGGCCAGGGTGACGGCAGTCAGCAGCGTCGCGGCGAGACGCAGCGACGCCCAGCCCCAGTCCGGACCCTCGACGAGCGAGAGCGCCAGGAGCGCGACGGCGCCGGCGAGCAGCACCGCGCCGAAGGCGTCCGGACGGGGGCCGGGGTGGGGATCGCGGCTCTCGGTGAGTACGCGCCGCGCCACGAGCAACGCCAGCACGCCGACGGGGACGTTCACCCAGAACACCAGCCGCCAGTCGATCTCGACGAGCAGGCCGCCCACCACCGGGCCGGCAGCCGCGGCCAGCCCGCCGACGGCCGCCCAGGTCCCTATCGCCTTGGGTCGCTCCGCCGGCGGCACCGCGGCCAGCAGCAGCGAGAGCGACGTCGGGACCAGCAGTCCGGCGCCGCACGCCTGCAGGACCCGAGCAGCGATCAGCGTGCCGACGCCGGGTGCCAGCGCGCACAGCGCGGAGCTCGTGACGAACACCAGCAGGCCGGCCAGGAACAGTCGGCGTCGCCCCAGCCGGTCGGCGTAGCGCCCCGCCGGGACCATGACCGCGGCGAACACGACGGTGTAGCCGTTCAGCACCCAGGACAGCGCCGCGGTGCTGCTCGTCGGATTGTCGGCGGCGAGGGCCGGGAACGCGAGGTTGACGATGAACAGGTCCAGGCTCGACAGGAACGTGGCGACGGACAGCACCGCCACGGTGAGCCCCAGCCGCTCCGGAGCCTGGGACGACGCGGTCGTGGTGCTGGCGACGGTGGTCATGCGGCTCCCGGAACGACGAGGCGGGCGAGCGAGTCCGTGATCTGGACGGACTGTAAGGGAGTCGGTCCGGAAAGTCGACCCACTGGGTACGCTGTCGGTATGGACGTCGAGAGCAGCAGTGGTCCCCGGGTCTGCTCGGTGGCCCGCACCTTGGAGGTGGTCGGGGAGAAGTGGGCGCTGCTGGCCGTGCGTGAGGTCCTGCTGGGCAACCGTCGCTTCGACGAGATGGTCCTGCGCACCGGGGCCCCGCGCGACACGATGACCCATCGGCTGCGGACGCTCGTCGAGCACGGCGTGCTGGCCAAGCGCCTGTACTGCGAACGGCCACCCCGGTACGAGTACGTGCTCACCGAGGCAGGACGCGACCTGAACCAGGTGATCCTGTCGCTGATGGCCTGGGGCGACCGCCATCGGCCGCTGCCCGACGGCCCGCCGCTGCGGCTGACCCACAGCTGCGGCAGCCCGCTCGACCCGGCGCTGATGTGCCGCCGTTGCGGGCAGGCGGTCGATCGTGACAGCTTGCAGCACGCGCACGACTGACCTGCATCCAGATCCTGGACTCACCTCCGGTAGCGTCCGCGGCATGCCTGACGCCTCGTGGGGAGAACCTCGCAGCAAGACCGTTCAGTGGTACGACCCGCTCGCCTCGGCGGCCGCCGGCCGCGAGCTGTCCGGCATCGAGCACCTGCGCGCGATCGCCGAGGGACGGCTGCCGGGGGCGCCCATCGGCGCCCACTTCGGCTCCCGCCTGGTGCGGGTGGCCGAGGGCGACGTCGAGTTCCGCTGTACGCCCGACGAGTCCGCCTACAACCCGATCGGCGTCGTGCACGGCGGACTGGTCTGCACGCTGCTGGACTCGGTGTGCGGGTGCGCCGTGCAGTCCCTGCTGGACCCCGGTTTCGGCTACACCAGCCTGGAGATCAAGGTCAGCTACCTGCGCCCGGTGCACGCCGACAGCGGCGAGCTGACGGCCCATGGCTGGGTCACCCGCCGCGGTCGTCGTGCCTCCTTCGCCGAGGGCGACGTCCGTGACGCGCAGGGACGGGTCGTCGCCACCGCGTCGAGCACCTGCCTGGTCTTCGCCTTCACCTGAGCGGCTCGGCGGGGTCTGCGACGGAGAACCCCGGCAGCCATCGGCTGAGCACCGACCGCACCGGCACCTCCGCCTCCAGCTGGCACAGGACGCCGACCAGGCCGAGCCAGACCCGATGGGTGAACAGGTGCTCAGCCGGGATGTTGAGCTGCAGGGCCACCCCGAACTCGGGCGCGCGCGGATCGTTGGCCCGCGCGAACTCGCTGCGCAGCCACTCGCGCGTAAAGGTGAAGCGCTCGTGCCTGGCCGGCACCGTGAACGGTGACATGTAGTCGACCAGCTTGACGACGTCGACCTGCACGCCCGGCCGGACGAAGCCCGCCTCGCGCAGCCGGGCGAGCACCACCTGCGGGTCGTCGGCGAGCAGCGCAGCGATCAGCCGCCCGAACGCCGGCGGCATGCCGTCCAGCCGGAGCGCGGACCCGAAGTCGAGCACCCCCAGCCGCCCGTCGGCGAGCATGCGGAAGTTGCCCGGGTGCGGGTCGGTGTGCAGCCAGCCGGCCCTCTCCGGCCCGCTGACCAGGAAGCGCTGATAGCGCTCGGCGGCACGTGCGCGCTGCTGCGGCGTGCCCATCTGCGCGACCTGAGCCAGGGGGGTGCCGTCGATCCAGTCCATGACCAGCACGCGCGAGGTGGCGCGCAGGACGGCCGGTACCAGGACGTCCGGGTCGCCGGCGTAGGCGGCGCCGACGTCCTGCTGGGTGCGGGCCTCGCGCTCGTAGTCGAGCTCCTCGAGCAGGCGGTCGCGCAGCTCGGTCACCAGCGGCGGCAGCGCCAGACCGCGGGCGACCAGGGCGGTGGCGCGGCTCAGCACCGAGAGGGTCCGCAGGTCGGCGACCAGGGCCTCGCGCACCCCCGGGTACTGCACCTTGACGGCGACCTCGCGGCCGTCGTGCCAGGTGGCCCGGTGCACCTGGCCGAGCGATGCGGCAGCAGCAGCGACCGGCTCGAACGTGGTGAACGACTGGCGCCAGGACGGTCCCAGCTCGGCCAGCAGCACGGGCTCGACCTGGTCGAAGGGCAGCGGCTGGTTGGCCTCCTGCAGGTCGGTGAGGGCCGAGCGCCAGGTCGACTCCGGATCCTGCGGGAACAGCGCCTCGACGGTCGAGAGCAGCTGACCGGCCTTGAGCGCGCCGCCCTTCAGCTCGCCGAGCGTGCGCCGGGTGCGCGCAGCGTTGCGCCGGCGCAGGTCGCGGGCGACGACGTCGCGGTCCTGCCCGGTGGCGCGCCGCAGCAGCCCCTCGACGGCCAGCGCGGCAGCGCCGGCAGGCAGCGCCGCCAGCCGAGCGGAGCGCCGGGCGGCGACGAACCGTTCGGCGGCACGCGGCAGGCCGTGGTCCCCGGGCGGCACCGCGCTCAGACCGCGCAGGTGTCGCCCTCGCAGCCGGGGGCGGACCCTCCGGCCGTCACGACCTGCAGCGGGCGGTCCTGCGTCCAGGCCCGGTCCAGCACCTCCCGCAGCAGCGCCGCCGGCTGCGCCCCGGACACGCCGAAGCGCCCGTCGACGACGAAGAACGGCACCCCGGTGATGCCGTAGGCGTGCGCCTGCGCCTCGTCCGCGCGGACGGCCTCGGCATGGGTGCCGTCGGTGAGCACGCGGCGGGCCTCGGCCCTCGTCGAGCCCGACCTCACCGGCCAGCCGGACGAGCACGTCGTGGTCACCGATCGGCTCGCCCTCGGTGAAGGTCGCCCGCAGCAGGCGTTCCTTCAGAGCGTCCTGCCGACCGTCCAGGTGCGCCCAGTGCAGCAGCCGGTGGGCATCGAAGGTGTTGCCGACCCGGGCGACGTCGAAGCGGAAGTCGAGGCCGTCCTGCGCAGCGGCGTCGGTCATCGTGGCGATCATGGCGCGGGCGGCGTCCAGGTCGGTGCCGTACTTCTCAGCCAGCCGGACGGCGTAGTCGCCGGTGCGCTCACGCGGCGCGGACGGGTCCAGCTCGAACGCCCGCCACACCACCTCGACCTCGTCGCGGCCGGCGAACCCCTCCAGCGCCTGCTCGAACCTGCGCTTGCCCACGTAGCACCACGGGCAGACGACGTCGGACCAGATCTCGACCTTCATACCGGCGTCAACACCCATACCGGCCGCACTCATCCCGGGTCGGGCGTCCGCCGGACGGGATCATCCGGTCTGGACCCGCCGCAGCCGGATCGGACCCTTCGCGGTCGACGGGTCGACGACGTGCCCGCCCTGGGTGATCTCGATCTCGCCGGCGGCGACGAGTCGACGGGCCGCCTGCCGGGCCGGTTCCATCAGCTCGCGCCAGCCTTCGCTCGCCGCCGACGGCTCGCGCTACCTCCGACGGACAGATCGTGGCCTCGCGCGCGCGGTCCGCGAGCAGCGCGCGGATGCTCGCCTCCAGGGCGACGTCGGTCGGGGACAGCCCGCGGCGCCGGCAGCCGTCGGAGCAGTAGCGCACCTGCTCCCAGTCGCGCGCCCACTTCCTCCGCCAGGTGATCGTCCGTCCGCAGACCACGCACGGTTTGGCTTCGGGAGCGGTCACAGGTCCAGCGTTCCCCGTGCGGCGCCCTCGATTCAGGTGACCGCCAGGCCGACGAGCCAGGTCAGCACCATCAGGACCCCGGCCGCCAGCTCGGCCAGGATGCCGAGACCGACGGCCCTGAGCACCTCCACCGTCGAACGGGCGGCCCCTGCACCCGGCCCCAGTCGCCGCACCTCGGCCAGGAAGACGCCGAGCACGCCGCCCACCAGCAGCCCCAGCGGGGGCAGCACGACGAAGCCGACCACGGCGCCGGCACCTCCTGCGACGAGCGTGCCGCGGGGGAGCGCACCGGACAGGAGGCGGCCCGGCAGGGCGTACTTCGCCACCAGCCCGGTCGTGAACAGCGCAGCCATCACCGCCAGCACGACCCACCGCCCGGGGCCGTCGACCAGCAGCAGCGCCCAGAGCGCGCCCGCAGCCAGGATCAGCGCCGTGCCCGGCAGCAGCGGTACCAGCACCCCCACGAGGCCGACCACCATGGCCAGCCCGACGAGCACGATGCCCAGGTCGTGGCTCACCGGCCCGCCGCCCGGCCCGGCTCAGACCGGCAGCGGGGCACCCAGGACCTGCTCGGTCAGCTGCCAGACGTGCGCGGCGACGGCGGGGTCCGCTGCCGAGGCGTACACCTCGAGCAGCTCCGGACGTCCGCGGTACTGGTTGAAGCGGGCAGGGCCGACGAAGGAGCCGCTGGGCGTGCTGTGGTCCAGGGCCCGCAACGTGGGCAGAGCGCCCGCGTACGCAGACTGCAGCGCCACCTTGGTGAGCACCTTCGACACCGGGACCATCAGCTTCTTGCCCGCCTCGGCGTACTGGCGGGTGAACAGGTTCGTCGCGCTGACGCCCGGGTGCACGGCGATCGCTGCCACCGGGCTCCCCGCGGCCGCGGCCCGGCGGTGGAGCTCGGTGGCGAACAGCAGGTTCGCCTGCTTGGTGCTGGCGTACACCGTCTGCCCGACGTAGGGCTCGGGCGTGACGAACTGCTCGCGGGTCGTGCTCGCGCTGAGCTGCCCGCCGCGGGCGGCGATGCTGGAGACCACCACGACGCGACCCCCGGAGCTGTGCAGCAGCGGCCACAGCGCGGTGGTGAGCGCGGCGTGACCGAGGTGGTTGGTCGCCATCTGCCGCTCGAAGCCCTGCACGGTGAGCAGGAACGGTCCGGCCATGACGCCGGCGTTGCAGATCAGGGCGCTGATCCCGCTGTGCTCGGCCAGCAGCGTCTTGCTGCACTGCGCGACGGAGTCCAGGTCCGACAGGTCCAGGTCGACGACGGAGGTGCGTCCGGGTCCGCTGAACGTCGAGGCCGCCTGGTGCCCCTTCGCGGCGTCGCGCACGGCCATCACCACGTGAGCACCCCGACCGACCAGGTCACGGGCGGTCTCCAGGCCGATGCCGCTGTTCGCGCCGGTGATGACGATGGTGCGGCCGGTCTGCTGTGCGAGCTGCCTCGGGTGCCAGGTCATGGCGGGAACAGTAGGCGCCGTGCGTGGCCGACGGCGGCCCGTCACGCTCTCAGCCGTCGAGCGCGAGGACCAGCGGCAGGACCTGTTCGGCGCCGGCCTCCCGCAGCACCCGCGTCGCCTCGGTGAGCGTCCAGCCGGTGTCGGTGCGGTCGTCGACGAGCAGCACCGGGCCCGGTGGGAGCAGCAGCCCGGTCGGCAGGCCGAACGCGCCGTGGACGGCCCGCAACCGCTGGGCGCTGTTGCTGCCTCCACGGGGGATGTCCCGCCGCAGCTCGAGGGTGCCGAGCAGCGGCAGCCGGCCGAGCTCGGCCAGCCGGGCAGCCAGGGTCGCGACCAGGAGGGGGTGCGACCGGCTCGGCAACGCGACGATGCCCACCGGTCGCTGCTCCCACCCCCAGCCGGCCAGGACTTCTACGACGCCCCGCACCACGGCCTCGGGGACCTCGGCGTCGGGGCCGGCCAGCAGGGCGCGCAGGCGGGTGCCCCAGCCGATGTCGGACAACCGGCCCAGCGCCCGGCCCGATGCGGCCTGCAGCTCGGCCGGGATCCGTCCGGACAGCTCGACCCCGGCCGCCGCCATGCCGGTGGGCCACATCCGACGCGGCTCGACCTCGACGCCGGCCCGGCCGAGCGCTGCCTGCGCGGCCGCCAGCGCCGACTCCGACACCTCGCCCGGCAGCGCCCGGCCGGTGCACCGGTCGCAGCGTCCGCACGGCGCAGCGGACCCGGAGGTGACCTCCGGGTCGTCGAGCTGGCGGCGCAGGAACAGCATCCGGCAGCCGGGGGTGTCGGTGTAGTCGCGCATCGCCTGCTGCTCGGCGCTGCGGTCGGCCGAGACCTTGGCATAGCGGTCGGCGTCGTAGCTCCAGGACTGGCCGGTGGCGACCCAGCCGCCGCTGACGCGCTGGACGGCGCCGTCGACGTCCAGCACCTTCAACATCGTCTCGAGCCGGGTGCGGCGCAGGTCGACGTGGACCTCCAGGGCAGCGGTGGACATCGCCTTGGGCGCGTCGCCGAGCACCTGCAGCACCTGGTGCACCTGCTCCTGCGGCGGAAAGCCCAAGGAGGCGAAGTAGCGCCAGATGGCCTGGTCCTCGGCGCCCGGGAGCAGCACGACCTCGGCGCGCTCGACGCCACGACCGGCGCGGCCTACCTGCTGGTAGTACGCGATCGGCGACGGCGGCGCGCCCAGGTGCACGACGAAGCCCAGATCGGGTTTGTCGAAACCCATGCCCAGGGCGCTGGTCGCCACCAGCGCGGTGATCCGGTTGGCCAGCAGGTCGTCCTCGGCCTGGCGCCGCTCGGCGTCGTCGGTGCGGCCGCTGTAGGCCGCGGCGCTGACGCCACGGCTGCGCAAGAAGGACGCGAGCTCCTCGGTCGCGGCGACCGTCAGGCAGTAGACGATGCCGCTGCCGGGCAGCTCCGCGAGGTGGTCGGCGAGCCAGGCCCAGCGGTGGGCGGCGCTGGGCAGCGACAGCACCGACAGGTGCAGCGACTCGCGCTCCAGCGTGCCGCGCAGCACCAGGGTCTGCTCGCCGGCGTGCGTGGCCAGCTGCTCGGCGACGTCGCCGACCACCCTGGCGTTGGCGGTGGCGGTGGTCGCCAGCACCGGTGTGCCGACGGGAAGGTCCGCCAGCAGGGTGCGGATGCGGCGGTAGTCGGGCCGGAAGTCGTGGCCCCAGTCGGAGATGCAGTGCGCTTCGTCGACGACCAGCAGCCCGGCCGTCTCAGCCAGCCGCGGCAGCACGGCCTCACGGAAGCCCGGGTTGTTGAGCCGCTCGGGGCTGACCAGGAGCACGTCGACGGCTCCGGCCTCGACCTGGTCGTAGACCTGCTGCCAGTCGTCGGCGTTGCTGGAGTTGACCGTGACGGCCTGGATGCCGGCCCGCTGCGCCGCCGCGATCTGGTTCCGCATGAGCGCCAGCAGCGGGCTGACGATCACTGTCGGCCCGGCGCCGCCGGCCCGCAGCAGTGCGGTGGCGACGAAGTAGACGGCCGACTTGCCCCAACCCGTGCGCTGCACCACCAGGGCCCGGCGCCGACCTGTGACCAGGGCGTCGATGGCCGTCCACTGGTCCTCGCGGAGCACGGCGTGCTCACCGGCCAGCGCGCGCAGGTGGCGCTCGGCCTCGGGCCGCGAGGCAGTGTCGGTGCTCGGGAGGTTCACCCCCGGCACGCTAGGACAGCGGTCCGACAGCCGGCTCTCAGCGCAGCGCGCTGCCCTGCTTCCAGGTCTCGAACGAGACGTTCCAGTCGCGCGAGCCGGCGTCGGACAGGCTCGGTCCCACCGAGGCGTTGACGACCTTCACGACGTCACCCCGGTCGGCCTGGTCGAAGAACCATCTGGCGTCGCTGGGGGACAGGTTGATGCAGCCGTGGCTGACGTTGCGCTTGCCCTGCGAGGCCACCGACCACGGCGCGGAGTGCGTGAACGTGCCCGAGTTGGTGATGCGCACGGCCCAGTCGACCGGGGTCTTGTAGGCGCCGGGCAGGCCGATGGTGTCGCTGTTCATGATGCGGTGCGCGTCCTTCTCCAGGACGAGGAAGGTGCCGCCGCGGGTGGGGAACTCCGGCCGGCCCATGGACGCCCGCATGGTGCGCAGCAGCCTGCCGTCGCGGGTGACGGTCATCGTGTGCGCGGCGACGTCGACGGTGCTCACCAGGGCCGAGCCGACGGTGAAGCTCGAGCGGCGGGCGCCCGAGCCCCAGATGCCGTCCGCGAGCTGCAGACGCTGCAGGTCGGCGGTCACCTCCACCGTGGTCCCCGGCGCCCAGAACTCGGCGGGGCGGTAGTGCAATTCGGTGTCGCTCATCCAGCGCCAGGCGCCCGGCACGTCGGGCGCGGCGGTGACGGAGAGGCGCTGCTCCAGCGCCGCCCGGTCGGCCTGGTCCGCGACGGCTCGGTCGAGCCGGACGGCGATCGGCTGGCCGATGCCGACGGTGCGTCCGTCGCCGGGGGAGACCGCTGCGTGGACGACACCCGCGGCCGCGGAAGTCCGGGTGCGGACCGGCAGGACGTGGGTGCGCCCCGCGGCGTCGAGCACGGTCGCCGTGAGCTGGTACTCGGCCAGCGGGATCAGGGTCGATCCGCTCGTCCAGCTGCCGTCGGGCTGCAGGGTCCCGGTGAGCGGCGTGCCGTCGGGGTCGACCCCGGTGACGGTCAGCAGCCGACCGTCGGTGACGGTCAGGGCGAGCGGGGCGTCCCATGGGGCCAGTCCGCCGGCCGCGGTGCGGACCACGGCGTCCGGAACGGGCACGGACACCGCCACCGCGACGCTGCTGCGCGGACCGCTCGTGCTGGAGGCCGCGGTCTGCGTGTAGACGACGCCACCACCCACCAGCGCGCACGTGAGGGCGGCTGCGGCGAGCGCAGGCACGGCGCGACGACGGGTCAGGGTCGGGCTGGACAAGACGGTCTCCTCGGCGCGGGCCACGGGACCGGGCCTGCTCCCGCATTGTGCCGGTCGAGGCCCGCTTCGTCACGCCTCGCGTGCGTGGCGCGCGTCACGGGGGTTCGCCGCCGCCGCGGTCGGGCGCAGGCGGGTCGGCACGCTCTGCGGCACCACGGGCGGGACGCCGGGCGGCCAGCACCGCCGCGGAGACGACTGCCTCCACGGCGAGCAGCGCGAGCGCCAGCCGGGGCAGACCGACCAGCGCCAGCACGATCACGGCTGCGGTCAGCGGCAGGACGTAGAGCACCAGCACGAGGCCGGCGAGCAACGGGTCGGGGCGTCTCACCCGAGCAGTGTCGCCCGGCCGGGCGCGGCATCGGGGAGGATGGTCTGCAGTCCCGTCCGCGGGGCGGCGAAAGGCGCGCCGGCAGGGCGCTCCGCGACACCGAAGGCGAGGGCCATGAGCCAGGACAGCGACACCCAGGTCGAGACCGGCGATGCGATGACCGGAGAGGTGGCAGCGGCCCCGGAAGGAGCGCGGCCCCGGAAGCAGCCACGCCCGAGGCGGCCAGCCCGGCGGAGGCGCCGGTCGTGTCCGAGCCTGCCGGCCCGGCGGAGGCGCCGGTCGTGTCCGAGCCTGCCGGTGCAGAGCCTGCGGGTGCAGAGCCCGTGGGTGCAGAGCCTGTGAGGTGCAGAGCCCTTGAGTGCAGAGCCGGCAGCCCCTCCGGCCCTCGGCGGCGAGGCCCGCAGCGAGTGGGGCCGCGTCGACGCGGACGGCACCGTCTTCGTCCGTCAGGGCGACGGCGAGCGCGCCATCGGGTCCTGGCAGGCCGGCACGGCTGCCGAGGGCCTGACCCACTTCTCGCGGCGCTTCGAGGTCCTCTCCACCGAGATCGCCCTGCTGGAGCAGCGGCTGCGGGCGGGCGCCGGTGATCCGCAGCAGGTCGCGCAGAGTGCCACCCGGCTCAAGGCCAGCGTGCCCACGGCCGTGGCCGTCGGCGACCTGGCCGCGCTGGAGCGGCGCGTCGACGCGCTGCTGGAGAAGACGGCCGACGCTGTCGAGGCCGGCAAGGCCAAGAAGGCCGAGGCACGGGCCCGGGCGGCAGAGGCCAAGGCGGTCCTGGCCGAGGAGGCGGAGCAGCTGGCCGGCACGTCGGACTGGAAGGCCAGCGGCGAGCGGCTGCGCACCCTCGGGGACGACTGGAAGCGGTTGCCGCACCTGGAGCGCAAGGCCGAGGACGAGCTGTGGCAGCGGATCGCTGCTGCCCGCAAGCGCTTCACCGAGCGACGCACGGCCCACTTCGCCGCGCTCGAGGAGCAGCGGACCGTCTCCCAGGAGCGCAAGGACAAGCTCATCAAGGAGGCCGAGTCGCTGACGTCGTCCACCGAGTGGGGCCCGACCGCCAGCCGCTACAAGCAGCTGATGTCGGACTGGAAGAGCGCTGGCCGGGCGCCGCGCGAGGTCGAGGACACGCTGTGGGCGCGCTTCAAGGCCGCGCAGGACGCGTTCTTCACCGCCCGCAACGCGCACTTCTCCGTCCAGGACGAAGAGCTGCGCGGCAACCAGAAGATCAAGGAAGACCTGCTGGCCGAGGCCGAGACGATCGACGCGACGCAGGGCCTGGACAAGGCCAAGGCGCGCCTGCGGGTGCTGCAGGAGAAGTGGGAGGAGGCCGGCAAGGTCCCCCGCGACGTCATGCGCTCGCTGGAGGACCGGATGGGTGCGGTCGAGGACAAGGTACGCGCGGCGGGCGAGACGCGCTTCCACAAGACCGAGGAGTCACCGTTCACCGCGCGGCTGCGCGAGAAGGTCGTCGAGCTCGAGGGCAAGCTGGCCAAGGCGAAGGCGGCCGGCCGACCCACCGAAGAGCTCGAGGCTGCCCTGACGACGCAGAAGCAGTGGCTCTCCCAGGCCGGTGGTCAGGCCGAGGCGGCCCCCGCGGCGGCCGAGCGCAGCGCCCCCGCGGCGCCGGCCCGCAAGAAGCCCACCACCGCCTGGGTGCGCGCGGAGTAGTCCGGCCGCCGGGGGCGACGCTGACAGGGCGCTCGCTGCTCGACACCCTCTGCGTGCCGAGCAGCGTCCGCCCCGGAGCCAGCGTCGACCGCCGAGCTAGCGGACCGTCTCCTGCAGGAACGACACGGTGCGCTGCCAGGCCGTGGCGGCGTCGCCGGCGCTGTAGGTGCCGAGCGCATCCGTGTCGTTGTGGAAGGCGTGCGCAGCGTCGTAGAAGTGGAACTGCACCGTGGCGCCGGACTCCTCGCGGATCTGCTTCTCCTGCGCGCGGGCGGCCTCGGCCGGGTAGAAGTCGTCCTTCAGCCCGTAGTGGCCCTGGACGGCCGCCGTGAGGCCGCGGAAGCTGTCGGGAACTCCGGGCCCGACGCCGTAGAACGGTACGGCCGCGCTGACCCGGTCGCCCTGCTGCGCGGCGAGCAGCAGGACGAAGCCACCGCCCATGCAGAAGCCGACCGCGCCGACCGTGCTGCTGGTGACCGCCTCGTGGTCCAGCAGGAAGTCGACGGCTCCGCCGAGGTCGTGGGCGGCCCGGTCGACCGGCAGCTCGCTCATCAGCGCCCCGGCCTCGTCGGCGTCGTGCGCGGTCTTGCCGCCGAACAGGTCCGGCGCGAGCACGACGAAGCCCTCGGCCGCGAGCCGGTCGCTGACGTCGGCGATGTGGTCGGTCAGTCCCCACCACTCCTGGATGACGAGGACCCCGGGCCCGCTGCCGCCGGGCGGCAGGGCGAGATAGCCGTGCGCCTGCCCGTCGGCGCTCGGGAACACGGTGTTCTGGCGGGACTCGGACATGCGGAAAGCCTCTCGTCGGCGGAACGGGTGCTGGAGGTCCTGCCCCGTGCGCAGGCGATCATCCTGCGGTCAGGGCCAGTCCCGCGCGCAGCTGCGGGGCCAGCCGCTGGGCGTAGGCCTGGGTGAGGTGCCGTCCGTCGGTGTAGACGGGCGTGTCGCCGACGACGGCCGGGCAGCGGCCGTCGACACAGAACCACGACTCCGGGTCGACGTAGGTGGCGTCGGCGCTGCGGGCCGCGGCGCGCTCGGCCGCGCGCAGGCTCCGCCAGTCCGCGGTGATCGGCTCGGTGCAGTCCGCCGGCGTGCTGACGCGGGTCACGCACGACTGGAGGTTGCCCGCGCGCGGCGGTGGCCCGAGCACCACGACCCGGCCGCTGACGGCGACCAGCTGGTGCAGCAGGTCGGTCAGCCCGGCCTGCCACTGGTCGAAGCGGGCCTGCCCGGTGGGCTCGCCCTGCTGGTGGTCCACGAACGTGATCGAGTTGCTGGCCAGCACCAGGTCAGGACGCAGGCGCCGGACCTGCTCCAGCATCCACTGCTTGTGGGCGTCGCACGAGGTGAAGAGCTCCGACGGACGCTCGCGCCAGAAGCCGGACAGCGGATTCGGGCACTGGTTGCGAGTGAGCACCTGGATCCGCCAACCCCGTGGCTCCAGCGTCGCCCGCAGCCCCGGCAGATAGCTGATGGCCATCGAGTCACCGACCAGGACGGCGAGCCTGGGCGCCGCCGGGCTGCCGTAGCTGCACGTCGCCAGGTTGCCGGAGTTGACGTTGTCGCACCGGTCGACGATCCACTCCGGAGCCCCGCGGCGCGCGAGGCCGAGCAACGGAGGGTTCAGCGGTGGCCAGCTGGTCGTCCGCAGCGCGCTGGCCAGCGCCGTCTGCAGCCCGGCAGGGGACTCGACCCCGAGCGGCGCCACGCTGGGCAGCGCGACGGGGTCGGGCGGCGTCTGGTAGATCGCCATCGCCGGGACCACCCAGCCCGCGAGCAGCGCTCCGGTGACGCCGAGGCCGACGAGGCCCGCGCGGACCGGCGACTGCCGCGACCGCAGCGGACGCCGGGCTGTGCGTGCCGCGCGCTCGGGCCGGCGGGACAGCCACTGCGAGCGGCGGACAGGTTCCTCGACCAGGTGGTGGCTGAGCACGCAGGCCGCCCCGGCCACGGCCAGCACCGCCGCCGTGCGGGTCGGTCCGGGAGCCAGCAGGGCGGAGGCCGCCACCAGCACCGGCCAGTGCCACAGGTAGAGCGAGTAGCTGATGCGCCCCAGGTAGGCCGCCGCCGGGTTGACCAGCAGGGGGTTGCACACGACCGGTTGCGCGCCCGGAGCACCGGCGAGCAGCACCAGGGCCGTCGCCAGCACCGGCAGCAGCGCCGCCGTGCCGGGGAAGGCGGTCTGCTCGTCGTAGCGCCAGGCCGCCAGCGCGATGCCCGCCAGCCCGACCCAGGCGAGGGCGGCCGCCATCCGGCGGTCCAGCCGGGGGAGCACCCGGGCGTGCGCGGCCAGCGCCAGCAGCGCGCCGACCCCGAGCTCCCAGGCGCGGGCGGGGGTGGAGAAGTAGGCCGCGGTGGGGTTGCTGGCCGTCGTGAGGACCGACCAGGCCAACGACGCACCCGTCAGCGCGAGCAGCAGGGCCAGCACGATCCGCAGCCGGCGCCGCGTGAGCACCAGCAGGGCGAGCAGCAGCCACGGCCAGACGAGGTAGAACTGCTCCTCCACCGCGAGCGACCAGTAGTGCTGCACCGGCGACACCGGCCGCGTCTGGTCGAAGTAGTCGGTCCCCAGTGCCGAGAAGCGGAGGTTGGCCGCGAACAGGGCTGCCCAGACCGCGTCGCGCAGCGCCTGGCCCGCCCGTTCGCCGGTGAAGACCGCCAGGGCTGCCAGGTTGCTCGCCGCCAGGACCAGCACCGCGGCGGGCAGCAGCCGCCGGACCCGGCGGGCGTAGAACTCGCGCAGGCTGATCCGTCCGCTGTGGCGCTGCTCGCGCACCAGCAGGCCGGTGATGAGGAAGCCGGACAGCACGAAGAACACGTCGACGCCGACGTAGCCGCCCCGTGGCACGCCCAGGACGTGGCTCGCGACCACCAGCAGCACGGCGACGGCCCGCAGTCCCTGGACGTCGGGCCGGAACGTCGGCAGGACGGGACGCGAGATAGCTGCGGACCGCGGGCGCCGGATGGGGGGACGTGCCTGCCATGCCTTGACGTTACGTGGAGAGGGGGTACGAGGGCGTCGGGCAGGCCGGAACGCCGCGACGGCCGCCACCCGGCAGGGTGGCGGCCGTCGGGACGGTGCCGGTGGTGGCGAGGCGGCCGGTCAGGCCACGTACTCGCGCAGCGCGTCGGCGCGACCGCCGGCGCGGATCTCGGCGAGAGTGTCGCGCTCGATCTGGCGGATCCGCTCGCGGGTCAGCCCCAGGTGGCGACCGACCTCGTCGAGGGTGCGCGGACGACCGTCCTCCAGGCCGAAGCGCATCCGCATGACGATGGCCGAGCGCTCCGGCAGGCTGTCGAGCACCTCCGACAGCTGGCCGTGCAGCATCTGGGTCTCGACGGCCGCCTGCGGGTCGATGGAGTCGACGTCGGTGATGAAGTCGCCGAGCACCGCCTCGTCGTCGCCGACGGGCGCCTGCAGCGACAGCGTGTCGCGGCCGTGGCGCAGGATCTCCTCGACCTTCTCCGCCGTCATCGACAGCGGCTCGCCGATCTCCTCGGACGTGGGTTCGCGGCCCAGCGACTGGGTGAGGTCGCGGCGGGTGCGGGTGACCTTGGTGATCAGCTCGGCCATGTGGACGGGCACGCGGATGGTGCGGCCCTGGTCGGCCAGCGCACGCTGCAGCGCCTGGCGGATCCACCAGGTGGCGTAGGTGGAGAACTTGTAGCCCTTGGCGTAGTCGAACTTCTCGACCGCGCGCACCAGGCCCAGGTTCCCTTCCTGCACGAGGTCGAGCAGGTCCAGCCCGCGCCCCTGGTAGCGCTTGGCCAGCGAGACGACCAGGCGCAGGTTGGCCTCGAGCAGGTGCCGCTTGGCGACCTCGCCGTCCTTGATGATCTCGACCAGGTCGCGCTTCATGGCGGCGGCGAGCTTGAGCTCGCCGACGCTGCACTGGCGCATCTTCTCGTTGGCGAACAGGCCGGCCTCGATCCGCTTCGCCAGGTCGACCTCCATCTCGGCGGTCAGCAGGGCGACCCGGCCGATCTCGCGCAGGTAGGCCTTCACCAGGTCGATGCCGGGCGGCGGCTCGTCCAGGGCCAGCGGCTTGTCCTCGTCGGCCACCGGCGCGACCACGACCGGCTCGGCGAAGACGGTGTCGCCCTCGGGCAGCGCGGCCTCGGCGACGGCAGCCTCGGCCTCGGCCTTGGTCTGGCGGACCGGCTTGGCCTTCGCGGCGGCGGCCGGGGCGGCTGCTGCCTCGGCGCTCGCGACAGCCGTCGTGGCGGCGGCGGCCTTCGCACCCTTGGCGCGGCTGGGCCGCACCCGGGGCGCGCGGGCGGCGGGGGCCGCCACGGTCAGCGTCTCGTCGTCGAGAGAGGTGGTGGGAACGGGCACGGTGGGCTCCTTCGCGAGCGGCTCGGCCGGGGTGCCGCTGGCCACGGTGCGTCCGGCGGGACGCGTCTCCTGCGGGCCGGCTGCCCGCTTCGCCGGCCGCGCGGCCGACGTCTTTGCTGTGGTCTTGTGGGGTGTGGGCTTGCCCGTCGTCCGGCGCGAGCGGGAGGTCCGCTCGCCGTCGGTCAGGTCGTTCTCCCCGAGCACGGCTCCCTGTTCGGAGAGCTGGCGCAGCACAGAACGTGCCTCGGCGGGGCCGATGCCAGCGAGGTCGAAGGCGCTGCGCAGCTGCGTGAGGGACAGGGGTCCCTCCGTGCGCGAGCGCTCGACGAGTGCCTCGACGACGACAGCGTCGTCGGGGCGGACAGGGGCGGGCATAGAACGTTCTCCAGGTCAGCAGTGGTCGGACAGGGGCTCGGGTGACGTCGTCGCCGTGCGGGTTCGCTGGGCGAGGACGGCCTGACGTGCCGGGGGCGAGAGCAAGACGTAGGCTCGGAGGTCGGGCTGGTGCGTCTGGTGCCTCGCGGAACGTCCAACGATCCCCCGTGCGCCAAGATTCCGATAGGACTCGGCCGGGTGAGCCTGCTCACAGCGCAGGGTATCCGATGCACTACCCGATTACACCCCCTCGTGCAAGGTCACCTCGTCGCCGGTCGCCGGCCGGCGCCTGAGACGGGGGTCAGGCCCACCCGAGCGCGTGCAACCGGTCGTCGTCGATCCCCACGTGGTGCGCGAACTCGTGCACGACGGTGACAGCGATCTCCTCCAGCAGGTGGTCCAGGTCCTCCGCGAGCAGACAGAGCGGGATCCGGTAGACGCTGATCCGGTCCGGCAGCGCGCCGGTGTAGTGCTCACGCTCGGTCAGCGCCACGCCCTCGTACAGCCCCAGCAGGTCCGGCTCGGCCTCGTTCTCGTCCTCCACGACGACGACCACGTTGCTGAAGTGCGCGGCGAGGGCGGGAGGCAGGTCGTCCAGGGCATCGGCGACGTACCCCTCGAACTCCGCAGGGGAGACCGGCTGCACGCTCAGCCCCCGGCGGGCCGGGGCCGCCGCGCTGCGGGGTCGACGGGGCTAGTCGAGGTAGTCACGGAGCTTCTGCGACCGGCTGGGGTGGCGCAGCTTGCTCAGCGTCTTGCTCTCGATCTGGCGGATGCGCTCGCGGGTCAGGCCGAACTCGCGACCGATCTCGTCCAGCGTGCGGGGCTGGCCGTCGACCAGCCCGAACCGCATCTTGACGACCGCCGCCTCGCGGTCGGTGAGGGTACGCAGGACCTCGCCGAGCTGCTCCTGCATGAGCCCGTAGGAGACGACCTCGGCAGCGATGGGGGCGTCGGCGTCCTCGATGAAGTCGCCCAGCGAGGAGTCCTGGTCGTCACCGATCGTGGTCTCGAGCGACACCGGCTCGCGGGCGTAGCCCTGGATCTCGACGACCTTCTCCGGGGTCATGTCGAGCTCTTTGGCGAGCTCTTCCGGGGTCGGTTCGCGGCCGAGCTCCTGCAGCATCTCGCGCTGGACCCGGGTGAGCTTGTTGATCTGCTCGACCATGTGGACCGGGATGCGGATGGTGCGGGCCTGGTCGGCCATGGCCCGGGTGATCGCCTGCCGGATCCACCAGGTGGCGTAGGTGGAGAACTTGTAGCCCTTGGTGTAGTCGAACTTCTCGACCGCGCGGATCAGGCCCAGGTTGCCCTCCTGGATGAGGTCCAGGAACAGCATGCCTCGACCCAGGTAGCGCTTGGCGATGCTGACCACCAGCCGCAGGTTCGCCTCCAGCAGGTGCCGCTTGGCCTTGCCCCCGTCGACGACCAGCCAGTCCAGGTCGCGGCGCAGGGCGGCGCTGATCTTGGGCGCCTCGCCCGACTCGGCCTGCCGCACCTTCTCGGCCGCGAACAGGCCGGCCTCGATGCGCTGCGCGAGATCGACCTCCATCTCAGCGGTCAGCAGCGGGACCTTGCCGATCTCCTTCAGGTAGGCCCGGACGAGGTCGGTCGAGATGCCGACCTCACCCTCGGCCGCCAGCGGCTTCTTGTCGTCCTCGTCGTCGTCGTCGTCGTCGCTGGGCGGCTTGGGGGCGTCCTCGTCGTCGTCCTCGTCGTCGTCGTCCTCGGCGACGACACCGTTGGTCGTGGCCTGAGCCAGGGCGGGGTCGGCCGCCGCGACCACCGCAGGGTCCAGCGGGGTCTGCCCCGGACCGGCCGGGGCCGTTGCGGGGTCGGCCTCGAGGTCCGGGCCGGGCTCGTCGCCGGCCGCAGCCGCGACGGCGGCGGGCGCGCTCTTGGTGGCCTTGCGGGCGGCGCGCTTGGCAGGCGCGTTCTCGACGGCGGTGTCGACGGCGGTGTCGTCGACGTGTGCGCGGGCGGTACGGGGCGGAGTCACGGGAGGTCCTTCGTCAGCAGGGACGTGCCGGTCGAGCGCCGGTGAGGTTCTGTCACCAGCCGGGCCCTCTCTGGACGGGGACGCGCCGCGGCTGAGGGCCCCGGAGGGCGTGCACGGTCGCGACCGCTCCCGTCTCGGAGCGAGCACCGAACCAGTATCGCTGCTGTCCGGCTCGGCTGCCGCAGGTGCGCGGAGATGCCCTCGCCGGCCGGGTTCTTCGCCCGGCGGCGGCACGACGGCGCCCGACCCGGGCAGGGCAGGGCCGGGCGCCGTCGGCGTGCGACTACAGCAGCGAGCGCAGCACGAACGGCATGATCCCGCCGTTGCGGTAGTAGCCCTGCTCGCCGGGGGTGTCGATGCGCACCGTGACGGTGAAGCGCAGGTCGCCGGCCTGGACGGTGAGCTCGCGCGGGACCGTGTCGACGCCGGCGATGCCCTCGATGGTGAACTGCTCCTGCCCGGTCAGCCCGAGCGAGGCTGCGCTCTGGCCGTCCTGGTACTGCAGCGGCAGCACGCCCATGCCGATCAGGTTGGAGCGGTGGATGCGCTCGTAGGACTCCGCGATCACCGCGCGGACGCCGAGCAGCGCGGTGCCCTTGGCGGCCCAGTCGCGCGAGGAGCCGCTGCCGTACTCCTTGCCCGCGAGGATGACCAGGGGCGTGCCCTCGGCCTGGTAGGCCTGGCTGGCCGCGTAGATCGAGGTCTGCGCGCCGGCCCCGGCCTCGGTGAGCAGGACCGTGACCCCGCCCTCGGTGCCGGGCGCGAGCTGGTTGCGCAGCCGGATGTTGGCGAAGGTGCCGCGGATCATCACCTCATGGTTGCCGCGGCGCGAGCCGTAGCTGTTGAAGTCCTGCGGGGCCACCCCGTTCTCGGACAGGTACGCGCCGGCGGGGGAGTCCTTCTTGATGTTGCCGGCCGGGCTGATGTGGTCGGTGGTGACGGAGTCGCCCAGCATCGCCAGCACCTTGGCGCCGGTGATGTCGGTGAGCGCCGCCGGCTCGATCGTCATGCCGTCGAAGTACGGGGGCTTGCGCACGTACGTCGACTCGGGGTCCCAGGCGAACGCGTCTCCGGCCGGGACCTCGATCGCCTTCCAGCGGTCGGTGCCGGCGAACACGTCGGCGTAGGAGGCGGCGTACATCTCGCGGGTGATGGCTTCACCGACGACGCGCGAGACGTCCTGCGGCGAGGGCCAGATGTCGGCGAGGTAGACGTCGTTGCCGTCGGGGTCCTGACCGAGCGGGTCGGTCGTCAGGTCCAGGTCCATCGTGCCCGCGAGCGCGTACGCGACCACCAGCGGCGGGGAGGCGAGGTAGTTCATCTTGATGTCGGGGTTGATGCGACCCTCGAAGTTGCGGTTGCCCGACAGCACGGACACCACCGCCAGGTCGCCCTCCTGGACGGCGGCGCTGACCTCTTCCGGCAGCGGTCCGGAGTTGCCGATGCAGGTGGTGCAGCCGTAGCCCACGGTCTGGAAGCCGAGCTTGTCCAGGTAGGGGTTCAGGCCGGCCGCGGCGTAGTAGTCGGTGACGACCTTGGAGCCGGGCGCCAGCGTGGTCTTCACCCACGGCTTGGACGACAGGCCCCTCTCGACGGCGTTCTTGGCCAGCAGGCCGGCGCCCACCATGACGTAGGGGTTGCTGGTGTTGGTGCAGGAGGTGATGGCCGCGATGGCCACGGCGCCGTGGTCGAGCTCGACCTGCTGCCCGTCGGCCAGCGTCGCCGCGACGGGGTTGCTCAGCCGCTGCGACACGTCACCGATGTTGACGCTGTGCGGCGCGTCCTCGGGCTTGCTGGTGGCGGGGGCGGCGGGGTCGGACGCCGGGAACGACTCGTTGCTGGCCTCGTCGACCCCGCCGTCGGTCGTGCCGCGGCTGGCACCGTTGCGCTCGCCGGCGGCGCCGGGCGCGGCCGCGTAGTCGGCGAGGGCGGTACGGAACATCGCCTTGGCGTCGGACAACGGCACGCGGTCCTGCGGCCGCTTCGGACCGGCCAGGCTCGGGACGATGGTGGCCAGGTCGAGCTCGACGCGCTCGGAGAACCGCGGCTCGGCCGACGGGTCGTGCCACAGGCCCTGCTCCTTGGCGTAGGCCTCGACCAGCGCGATGGTGTCGTCCGGCCGGCCGGTCAGGCGCAGGTAGGCCAGCGTCTCCTCGTCGACCGGGAAGATGGCGCAGGTCGAGCCGTACTCGGGGCTCATGTTGCCGATGGTGGCGCGGTCGGCCAGCGGCACGTTCGCCACGCCCGGTCCGTAGAACTCCACGAACTTGCCGACGACGCCCTGCCGGCGCAGCAGCTCGGTGACGGTGAGCACCAGGTCGGTGGCGGTCGCGCCGGCCGGCAGCTCGCCGGTGAGCTTGAAGCCGACGACCTTCGGGATGAGCATCGACACCGGCTGCCCGAGCATCGCGGCCTCGGCCTCGATGCCGCCGACCCCCCAGCCGAGCACGCCCAGGCCGTTGATCATCGTGGTGTGGGAGTCGGTGCCGACGAGCGTGTCGGGGTAAGCCTGGACGGTGCCCTCGGCGCCCGGGCGGGTGAAGACGACGGTCGCCAGGCGCTCCAGGTTGACCTGGTGCACGATGCCGGTCTCCGGCGGGACGACCTTGAAGTCGTCGAAAGCGGTCTGGCCCCACTTGAGGAACTCGTAGCGCTCGCGGTTGCGCTCGTACTCCAGCGCGCTGTTGAGCCCGAGGGCGTCGGCGCTGCCGAAGAAGTCGGCGATGACGCTGTGGTCGATGACCAGCTCGGCGGGCGCCAGCGGGTTGATCTTCCTGGCGTCGCCGCCGAGGTCGGCCATCGCCTCGCGCATGGCCGCGAGGTCGACGATGCAAGGCACGCCGGTGAAGTCCTGCATGAGCACGCGCGCCGGCGTGTACTGGATCTCGGTGTCCGGCTCGGCCGCCGGGTCCCAGCCGGCGAGCGCGCGGATCGAGTCGGCGGTGGTGTTGGCGCCGTCCTCGGTGCGCAGCAGGTTCTCCAGCAGCACCTTCAGGCTGTAGGGGAGATCGTGCGCCCCGTCGACGGCGGACAGGCGGAACACCTCGTAGGAGGCATCCCCCACCTGCAGGTCTCCACGGGCGCCGAAGCTGTCCTTGCTGGTCGTGCGGGGGCTGGTCATGCGTTCTCCTCAGGTCGTCTTCTGGTGACGCTAACGGGGTGGTCGGGACGGTCAGGGACGGGGGCGGCGGACGGCGTCCTCGACGAGGTCGAGCACCCCGTCCAGGCGGTCGACGGGCATGCCGGCCGCCATCCGGCTCACCAGGCCGTCGAGCACGAGCTGCAGGAAGTCCAGCAGCAGCGGCACGTCGACGTCGTCGCGGACGACTCCGGCGGCCCGCTGGCGGTCCAGGCGCTCGATAGCGGCCTGCTCGACCGCGTGCTGGCGGGCTGCCCAGGAGGCGGCGAAGTCGGGGTCGGTGCGCAGCCGCCGCCGCACCTCCAGCTGGACGCCGAGCCAGCCGGCGTCCTTGTGGCGCAGGTCGCGCATGACCTGCACGAGTCCGCCGGCGGCGACGACGTCCGCGGTGCGCGCCGCGTCGTCCTCGGCCAGCGCCAGGAACAGCGCGTCCTTGTCGCGGAAGTGGTGGAAGATCGCGCCGCGCGACAACCCGGTCTCGGCCTCGAGGACCCTGACGGTCGCCCCCTCGTAGCCGTGCCGGGCGAACGCCCGCCGGGCGGCGGTGAGGATGGCGGCGCGGCGGTGCGCGAGCTCGTCGTCACCGATGCGGGGCATGACGGTACCGTATCAGCAAACCGTACGTACGTCTTGCTTGCCGACGGTCGACGAATGCCGGCCGACGGACGACGGTGCCGTCCGGGCGGCCGGTCAGCGCCGGGGCAGGGACGTCCCGTCCGCGACCGCGTCGGCGTCCACCTGGTCGAAGGGCTGGTCGGTCGCCGGGTGCGCACCGTGGCGGCGGTGCATGGTCACCGACACGCCGGTGAGCAGCAGCGGGATCCCGACGAGCAGGTACGGCGACAGGTGCAGCCCGGCCTTGGTGAGCACCCCGAGGGAGGCGGCGGCCAGGATGATCCCGAGCGTGTGGCGCAGTCCGGCCACCGGGACGCGCGGCACCAGCCAGGTACCGATCCACACCCCCGGGAGCGAGCCGACCAGCAGGGTGACCATCAGCACGAGGTCGACGTTCCCGCTGGCCAGGTGTGCGAGGCCGGCGCTCCATAGCAGGATCGCGGCGTGGAAGACGTCGGTGCCGACCACCCGCCGCGGGGCGAGCTTGTAGAGCAGGATCAGGGCCAGTCCGACCAGCGCGCCGGAGCCGACGGAGGTCAGTCCCAGGATGAACCCGAGGACGAGCCCGATCGCCACGGTGCCGAGCTTGCTCACCCGGCCGGCCAGCAGCGCGGACTCGCGCTCCTTGGCCACCAGCCCCGGGCGGAACAGGGCCCGGTAGAGGGTGCCGCCTGCGGCCAGCATGAGGGCGACCGCCACCATGACGAGCAGGTAGGGCTGGAAGCCGTCGCCGTAGGTCTTGGTGAGCTGGTTCAGGCTGAAGACCCCGAGCAGCGAGCCGGGGACCGACCCGTACGCGAGCCAGCGGGACAGGCGCAGGTCGACGTGGCCGGCGCGCAGGTGTCGCCAACCGCCCAGGGTCTTGGTCACCGCCCCGTAGGCGAGGTCGGTGCCGATGGCGATCGCCGGGGGGAAGCCGCCGACGATGAGCAGCAGCGGGGTCATGAGTGAACCGCCGCCGACGCCGGTCAGACCGACCAGGATGCCGACGATGAGGCCGAACGACACGAGCAGCGGATCCATGGGCGCAGCACCTCACCGGTCGGCCGCGGCGAGCCCGCCGACGACGGCGGAGCGGCTCAGACGGCAAATGTAGTGATCTACTGCAGATAGTCAAGGTGACTCAGTCCGACTGTGGTCGAGGCGTCGGACGGGGACGCGACGACGCCGCCGCTCCCGGAGGAGCGACGGCGTCGTCGGACAGAGGTCGTGCAGGTGCTGCGTCAGAACACGCGGCGCCGCGTGCCCCCGATCGGGACCAGGTTCAGGACCAGGCCGACGATGAGCAGGATGATGCCGAGCGTGGTCAGGATCGACGGGCCGACGAGCAGGCCGATGAGCAGCAGGATGAGGCCGAGGACGATCACGATGGGCTCCTTGGGGTGCGGGGGGTCGAGCGTGGCGGAGTGATCCCCGCGCGCGGTGGTTCTCAACCTTCCTCGGGCGCAACCCCTGTGATTCCCCCGGTCGGCGTAGTGCCCGGGTGCGGTTCCGCGACGGTCCCGAACCGCAGCAGCTCGGCCAGGTCGCGCAGCTGGGCAGCGAGCCAGCGTCGGACGTCGTTGCGGTGGACGATGAGCGCCGCCATCTCGCGCCGGTCCCGTCGCAGCTGCGGCGGCATGGTCAGGGCGGCGAGCAGCGCGTCGGCCTGCTGACCCACGTCGAACGGGTGCAGCGTGACGGCGAACCGGCCGAGCTCGTCGTGCGCGCCGGTCGACTCCGACAGCGCCAGCACCATGTCCCGCTCGCTGATGACGACGGCCTCCTTGGCCACCAGGTTCATGCCGTCGGCCACGGCGTTCACGACGAGGACGTCGCAGCGGCGGTAGGCGGCGGTGGCCAGCGCCATGTCCGAGGCCAGCCGCAGATCGACCGGTTGCCAGCTGGCGGTGCCGAAGCGGGCATTGACCGCGGCCGCTGCCGCGCCGATCTCCGCGAGGTAGCCGGCGTACTCCGGGACGTCCTGCCGGCTGGGCTGCAGCAGCGCCAGGAACACGACCTTCCCGTGCAGCTCGGGGTGCTCCGACAGCAGCAGCTCGTAGGCGGTGAAGCCGCGGACGATGTTCTTGCTCGGGTCGGTGCGGTCGACGCGCAGGATCAGCTGCCCCGTCCGAGCTTCTCGTCCAGGTCGACGAGGTGCTGGTCGGACTCGTCGGTGTGCGCGACCGCCTCCAGCGCGGCGACGTCGATGCTGATCGGGTAGACGCGCACCCGCACCGTGCGGCCGGCGACCTGCACGGTCATGTGCTGCAGGTCGACGGGCAGCCCAGCAGCTCCTGTGCGCACAGCACGAAGGCGCGGGCGTCGCCGCGCGTGTGGAAAGCGACGACGTCGCAGCCCAGCAGGCCGGACAGGATCCGGTCGCGCATGTCCGGTGGAAGCACCCGCCAGGAGTCCGGACCCGGCCACGGGATGTGCACGAAGTGACTGATGAGCGCGTCCGGGCAGCGTCGCCGGACCAGGTCGCCGACCAGGTAGAAGTGGTAGTCGTGCAGCAGGACGACGGCGCGGCCGCCGCGCTTGTCGACCTGCTCGACGACCGCGTCGGCGGCCAGGGCGTTGGCCACGACGTAGCCGTCCTCGAAGGCTGACCTCTCTTCGCGGCCGATCGACGGCGACACCGACAGGTCGTGCAGCCGGTGCTGCAGGAACCACAGCAGCGGGTTGGACACGACCCCGTAGAACGGCTCGTGCACCTCGGCATCGATCTCGACGAGTCGGACGGCGAGGCTGCGACCGGTGTGCCGCTCGCCCTCGGCGAGCACGCGCGGCTCGCCGTCCAGGGCGACGCCCACGGCGCCGCCGCCAGCCTCCCGGGCGACGACGGCGTCCTCACCCGACGGCGCGAAGCAGACCCAGACGGCGTCCTGGAGGTGGCCGGCCAGCCCTGACAGCGCAGTGACCAGACCGCCGGCGCCGCGGGTGGTCGTGCGCTCGCCGCCGGGGTCGCGCTCGAAGCTGACCGGGCCGCGGTGCGACAGCAGGACGAAGGGCAGACCGAGCGGGCGGGGTGGGGGAGTCAGGCACGGTGTCTCCTTGCCCCGGACGGGACCGGGCCACCCGGGTCGGCGCCGGTGACTCCGACCTCGCGCCGCGTCAGGCCGCGCGCACGCTGTCGACCAGCAGCGCGAGCTCGTCCTGCAGGAAGCCGGTGAGGCGGTCCAGGTCGGGGACGAGCTCGCGGCAGGCCACCAGGCCGAAGTGCATGCCGTTCTCGTAGCTCATGACGGTGATGTTCAGTCCCTGTCCGTCGGCGACGGCCGACAGCGGGTAGTAGGCGAGCAGGCGCGCGCCGCCGTAGTAGAGCGGCACGTTCGGACCCGGCACGTTGGACACGATGAGGTTGAAAGGGTTCAGCCACTCGACCAGGCGCAGCCGGGCGGCCATCCGCGCGGCCTGACCGGCCAGGGCGGGCATCGCGAACTGGGTCACGTCCGACAGCAGGTCGGCCGGGAGCGCGCCGTGCTGGTCCTTCGCCGCGCCCATGGCGACGTGGGCGTGGCGCAGGCGCTCGAGCGGGTCAGCGAGGTGCGTGCCGAGGGGCGCCGTCATCGTCGAGACCCGGTTGCCGCCCTTGCCCTTCTCGGCCTCCGAGCGGACCGACACGGGTACGGCCGCGATGAGGGGCGTGTCCGGCAGGGCCTCGTGCTCCGCCAACCACCGCCGCAGCGCTCCGGCGGACAGGGCCATCACGACGTCGTTGACGGTGCAGCCGGCGGCGTTCTTCACGGTCTTGATGTCGACCATGGAGACCGTGCAGAACGCCCAGCGGCGATGAGGGGAGACCGGCCGGTTGAACGGGGTGCGGGGGGCGCGCAGCCCGGCCTCGCTCAGGACGGCGCTGGCCCCTCGCCGGGGCGGCAGGAAGCGCTCCAGCACCGGGACCGTCGGGCGACCCGGGCTGTTGGCCAGTCGGGGCAACGAGCGGGCGAGGTCGGTGCCGAGGCGGAGCGCGCGTCGGGGGTGACCGGCGAACGACAGCACGCTGCGGGCCAGCAGCGGGACGGCACCCGGCACCCGGTCGCCCGCCCACGGCGGCGGCGGCTCGATCTCGCGACCCTCCGGAGTGAGGTCCAGGACGGCGGCGAGGATGTCGTTGCCGGAGACGCCGTCGATGGCGGCGTGATGGACCTTGGTGTAGACCGCCGTCCGGCCACCGGAGAGCCCGGTGATCAGGTACGCCTCCCAGAGCGGGCGCTGGCGGTCCAGGGCCCGGGCGTGCAGGCGCGCCACCTGGTCGGTGAGCTGCTTGTCGTTGCCCGGGGCGGGCAGGGCGAGCTCGCGCACGTGGAACTCGATGTCGAAGTGCGGGTCCTCGATCCAGTACGGCTGGTCGAAGCCGAACGGCACCTCGGCCAGCCGCCGGCGGAACGGGGGGACGAGGTGCAGCCGTCCGGCGATGAGCTCCTGCAGCCGCTCCAGCGTCAGGGGTGCGGGTGCTGTCGACGGGTCGACGATGCAGACGCTGCCGACGTGCCCGTAGACCGCGGGGGTCTCCAGGGCGAGGAACGCGGCGTCGAGTCCGGTGAGCTGCTGCACGGTGGGGTTCCTCCTGTGGGGCGGGTCGTCAGCCTGCCACCCCGGCTCGTGCGGGTCACACCCGTGCGACGAGCCGATCGGCCCGGCAGCGCCCCGGCTGCACGAGCGCGGCGTTGCCGCGGTCGGTGCGGGCCACCCAGGAGGTGGCGGCTGCGGGCGTGCGGCCGTGCCGCACGTGCCGCGCCACCAGGTCGCGCTCGCGTCGGTCGTCGTCGGCGTCGACCCACCAGCACGCGTCGAGCAGCGGCCGGACCTGCTGCCAGCCGTCGCCGTCGTGCAGCAGGTAGCTGCCCTCGGTGACGACGAGGGCGACGGTGGGGCCGATCTCGATGCTGCCCGCAACCGGTTCTTCCAGGTCGCGGTCGAACGCGGGCGCCCAGGTGGTGTGGTCGCGGTGGCGCAGGCGGGTGAGCAGGTGGGTGTAGCCGTCGACGTCGAAGGTGTCGGGAGCACCCTTGCGCTCCGCGCGTCCGAGCCGGGCGAGCGCGGCCTGCGCGAGGTGGAAGCCGTCCATCGGCACGACGACCGCCGAGGGCCCGAGCGCGTCGGTGAGCCGGGCGGCGAACGTCGACTTGCCGGCGCCGGGGGGCCCGGCGATGCCCAGCAGGTGGCGCTCGCCGGGCACGGCCAGGGCCCGGGCGGCGGCGAGCCAGGGCGGGGGCACCGGGGCAGTGTGCCGCGGACGGCCCGCACGCGCCCGGCTCCGGGAGGCACACTGTCGGCCATGACGCTGTGGCTGACCCCGGACGACGACGCGAACGCCCTGCTCGCCGAGGACCCCCTCGCGCTGCTGATCGGGATGCTGCTGGACCAGCAGATCCCGATGGAGAAGGCGTTCACCGGCCCGCTGGTGCTGAAGGAGCGCACCGGGAAGCCGTTGGACGCCGCCGACCTGGCCGGGCGCTCCGACCTGCAGGAGGTCTTCGCGACCACGCCTGCGATCCACCGCTTCCCCGGGTCGATGGCCGGTCGCGTGCAGGAGCTGTGCCGCGCGCTCGTCGAGCACCACGACGGACGCGCCGAGCAGGTCTGGGAGGGCGCTGCCGACGGACCGGACCTGCTGCAGCGGATGCAGGCCCTGCCCGGCTTCGGGAAGCAGAAGGCGCAGATCTTCGTCGCGCTGCTGGGCAAGCAGTGGGGCGTGCGGCCCACCGGGTGGCGGACGGCCGCCGGCGGCTACGGCGAGGACGGGGTGCACAAGAGCATCGCCGACGTCACCTCGCCGGACACCTTGCTGCAGGTGCGCAGCTACAAGCAGTCGGTCAAGAAGGCCGCGAAGGACAAGGCCGGCAAGGACACGGCTGGCAAGGAGAAGGCCGGGAAGGACAAGGCTGGCGCAAAGCCGTGAGCGGGGGTCAGTCCTGGTCGATGATGCGGCTGGCGTCCAGCGCGATCCGCACCGGTTGCGCCGCCACCGGCACCGACAGCGGCGCCGGACCCTTCGCACGCTGACGGGTCGGTCCGGCATTGGCCATCACCACCCCGAACCAGGGGAGGATGACGGCGCCGACCATGAACACGCCCTTGACCGGCAGCGACACGGGCAGCAGCGCGGCCAGCGCCACGCACACGATGCGCAGGCTCTGGGTCAGGACGTAGCGACGGCGGCGAAGGTCGATGTCGTCGGTATGGCTCAGGCCCGCCGAGGTGACGCTGTGCACCTCAGGCTTGCCGGCGGAGCGGTCCTGCCGCACGCGCGCCTCCTGTTGCTCGCTCCCGGTCGTCGGGGCTTGCCCTCAGTCTGCGCCACCGCCGCCGTTCGCGCGCGTCGGGACGCCGGACAGCGACCCCTCGGTGGTCGGTCCTGCGGACCAGCACCGGAGGTACGCCTCGCCCGTCAGCCGGCCGGTGCCGTCCGACGGGCGGCGAGCGCGGCTGCCACCGCCGTCGCGCCGGCTGCGGCGGCGAGCACCGAGCCGCCGGTCGGGGGCAGCCCGGACCGCTGGGGCGTCGAGCCACCGCTGACGCCCTCCATCGAGGCGGTCGGGGACGGACCCGCAGCGGGGGCGGCGGTGCTGCGCACCCGGGCATCGACGTCGTAGCGCCAGTTGCGGTCGCCGAGGTTGCCGAGCTGGTAGTAGGGGGCGTTGCCGACGTACTCGCCCCGGCTGCGCTCGGACCAGGCGCGCGCCTCGGGGCTGGCCGACTTGTAGAAGTTGACGAGGTAGCCCGTCTCGTACAGCCGCACCACGGTGTAGCCGCCGGGGTACTCCTTGACGGCGCCGCCCTCGAAGAACGGCACCGTCCCGGTGTCGCTGCTGACCGCCAGGTTGTTGCGGTGGGTGTGGCCCGCGTAGACCCCGGCGACGTTCGCGCTCCTGGCCACCAGGGCGCGGAACTTCTCGGCGTCTGCGGTGGCGACACCGTAGGCCCCCGGCCCGCCGAGCGCGTTCAGGCCGCCCAGGTCACCGGCCGGGTGGTGGAACATCGGGATCGTCGCGTCGCCGCGGGACAGCTCGGCCTCCAGGTAGTCCAGCTCGGACTGCCGCAGCACGCCGGTCGTCGCGCCGTCGTTGGAGTCCAGGCCGACGAAGCGGTAGCGGGCGCGGTCGGTGCCGATCGTCGCCGAGAAGTGGGTGGTCCCGGGGTCGTAGGCGGCGGCGAAGGCGTCGCCGAAGCAGTCGCGCAGCTCGCCCTCGCCCGCGCTGCAGGTGTCGAAGTCCGCACCGGCGTGGAAGCGGTCGTGGTTGCCGCGGGTGACGAAGTAGGCGGCGTCGTCGCCCGGACGCAGGTCGCGTGAGCCACCGAGCCGCCCGAAGGAGTCGAGCATCGCGCGGGCCTCGCCGACGTCGCGCGGCTGGGCCTCGGAGCTGATGTCGCCGTTCGCCAGCAGCAGGCGGCAACCGCGGGTGCGTGCCTCGGTGACCGCCGCGGCGCCCATGAAGCGCCAGTAGGGGTCCTCCGGGTCGACCGGGAAGCCCGGCGGCACCCCGCCGCGCGGCAGCGCGTCGTTGGAGACCACCAGCCCGGCGACGCTCTCGCCGTAGTGCAGGTCGTTGAGCCAGGCGACCCGCCCGATCTCCTGGCCCGGCGGCGGCACCATCGTGGTGAAGACCGGCGGCGCCGGCACCGGCGGGGCGAACATCGTGACGTTGGGGTTCTGCAGCGACGTCGGCGCCGCCGGCACGCCGTCCGACTCGGCCCGCCAGTAGTAGGTCGTGCCCGGGGTCAGGCCGGTCACCTCGACGTAGTGGTAGGCGGTCGGGGCGTGCGCCCCCACCTCGATCCAGGTCAGCGGGTTCGGGTCGGTGCCGATGAGCACGCGCCCGGGGGCCTCCACCGGAGCCGGCCGCTGGAACTCGTCCAGCGTCGTGACGTCACCGGTGAACCAGGTGATGACGGCCTCGGTGTCGGTGACCGTGACCAGCTCGAGGTTCATCGGCACGGCCGGACCCGCAGCGAACGCCCGCTGCGACAGCAGCACGCCGCCGACCGGGAAGGTGGCCGCCACGAGCGCGCTGTACCGCAGCAGCTGGCGGCGGGTGAGCAGCGCATCGCACATGCGGGCATCCTGACCGATCGGGGCGGCGCGCGGGTGGACGGCCGGCGACGCGCGGCTAGAGCGAACCCTTGCCGGCCAGACCGAAGCCCAGGCCGGTCGCGAACGTCAGCGACGGAGGAGCGGCCAGCACCCCCTCCTTGCCGGCCACGGCGAACAGGTCCGCGACGTAGGGCTTGGTCATGTGCGCGTCCAGGTCGGCCTGCGAGCGCCAGCGCTCCAGGTGCACGAAGTGGTTCGGGTCGGCGTTGTCCCGGTGCAGGGCGTAGAGCAGGCAGCCCTCCTCCTCGTGCGTCTTGTCGATGCACGCCTGGAACGCCTCGGCCACCTCGTCGGCATGGCCCTTCCGCCGCCAGGATGTCGACGACGCCGATGACCTCGGTGCTGCTGTCTGCAGTGCTCATGAACGTTCCCCCGTCAGGGTCAGGCCGCCTCGTCGCGGCCCGCGCACCGTACGCCTTCACCCCGGCAGAGCTGCAGCACCCCGGCAAGCCACAGCACCCGGCGGAGCTGCAGCACCCCGGCGGGCTGCAGCACCGCGGCGGAGCTACAGCCCGCGCGGCTCCGGCAGCAGCTCGGGGAAGACGGCCGGGCGCTTCTCGGCCTTGGCGGTGAAGGCCTCGGCCATGTCGTCGGGCTGGAACATGCCGGACTGCCAGGTGGCGATCTGCTCCAGCGCCTCGTCGACGGAGTGGTCCCGGGCGTAGTTCAGAGCCACCTTGGAGCCCCAGACGGCCAGCGGCGACTTGGCCGCGATCTCGTGGGCGGTCTCCAGCACGCCGGCGAGCAGCGCCTCCTGGTCGGGGTACACCTGCTGCACGAGGCCGACCTCGTAGGCGCGGGCGGCAGGGATCCGGCGACCGGTGTAGGCCATCTCGCGTGCGAACCCCTCGCCCACGACGCTGCCGAGCCGCTGCAGGGTGCCGACGTCGGCCGTCATGCCGATGTTGATCTCCTGCACGCAGAAGAAGGCGTCGGCGGTGGCGTAGCGCAGGTCGCACGCCGTCACCAGGTCGACGGCCCCGCCGATGACGCCGCCCTGCACCGCGGCGAGCACCGGCACGCGGGCCTTCTCCAGGGCCGTGAAGGACCACTGCAGCGCCTGCGCGTGCCCGCGCGTGCGGGCGTGCCGCCGACCCGCCTCCACCGGTCCCGTGTCGCCGCCGAGCGAGGACGAGCCCCCGCCGAGGAAGACCGCCAGATCCATGCCGGCGCTGAAGTGCTTGCCGGTGCTGGAGATCACGACGACGCGCGCGCTGGCGTCGTCACTGATCCGGGTGACGATCTCCGGCAGCTCGCGCCAGAACGCGGGCGTCATGGTGTTGAGCTCGTCGGGGCGGTTCAGCCGCACGTGGGCGATCTTGTCGGCGATCTCGACGTCGAAGCAGGAGTCAGCCATGCGCTGACTCTGCCAGGCCGCGTGTCGGCCACGGGTAGTCGGCCCCGGCGGCGCTAGCGTTCGGCCTCGATGACCGAGACCGTGCTGCAGATGTCGGCGGTCGGCGTGGTGCGCGAGGGCGCGACCCTGCTGGCCGGGATCGACTGGACCGTCCGCGACGACGAGCGGTGGGTCGTGCTCGGCGCCAACGGTGCCGGCAAGACGACCCTGCTGCAGGTGGCCGGGGCGGCGCTGTTCCCGAGCCGCGGCACCGTCGACCTGCTCGGCGAGCGGTTCGGCGAGGCAGACCTCGGTGAGCTGCGCACGCGCGTCGGGCTGTCGAGCTCGGCGCTGGCCGACCGGGTGCCGCCGCAGGAGACGGCGCTGGACCTGGTGGTCACGGCCGCCTACGGCGTGCTCGGCCGCTGGCGCGAGCGCTACGACACCGACGACGTCGAGCGGGCCGCCGACCTGCTGGGGCGGGTCGGTCTGCGCGAGTTCGCCGACCGGCGCTTCGGGACGCTCTCCGAGGGCGAGCGCAAGCGCGTGCTGCTGGCCCGCGCGCTGATGACCGATCCGGAGCTGCTGCTGCTGGACGAGCCCGCCGCCGGGCTCGACCTCGGGGCTCGCGAGGCGCTGCTGCACCTGCTCGGACGGCTGGCCGCCGATGCCGGTGAACCGCCCAGCGTCCTGGTCACCCACCACGTCGAGGAGGTGCCGGTCGGCACCACCCACGCGCTGCTGCTGGTCCGCGGGCGCGCCCTGGCCGCCGGTCCCGTCCACGAGGTGCTCACCGGTGAGCTGCTGTCGCGGGCTTTCGGCCTGCCGCTGGTCGTCGACGAACGGGACGGACGCTTCGCCGCGCGCGCTGCGCTCTAGCCTCGGACCAGCGCGAGATCGGTGACGACGGCCCGGTGGTCGCTGCCGGGCACCCGCACCTCGCGCACCCGACGAGGCACCAGTCGGGCGCCGTCAGCATCGTGGACCAGGACGTGGTCCAGCTGCAGCAGCGGGAAGGCTGCCGGCCAGGTGCGGGCCAGCCCGCGTCCCCGTTCGTCGTGCACGTCCCGCAGGCCGGCCGACAGCAGTGCGCGGAACGGCGCGTGGTCGCGGTCGGCGTTGAAGTCGCCGGCCACGACCGCCAGGCTGTCCAGCGCCTGCGCCTCCTCCGCGAGGCTGCGCAGCGACCCGCGCCAGAAGCCCTCCAGGCCCCCCAGCGGCGGCAGCGGGTGGGCAGCGAGCAGGCGCACGCGGGCGCCGTCCAGCAGGACGGTCGCGCGGGGCAGCGAACGGGTGCCGGAGGCGCGGAACGAGACCTCGCTCAGCGGCAGGCGGCTGAACAGCCCGACCGTCTCGGTGCGCCCGGCGAGGTCGACGGCGTGGAAGGGCAGGTCGGTCAAGAGCCCCGCAGCGGTCAGCCCGGCCAGGCCTGCCTGGTCGAGCTCCGGCACGATCAGCACGTCTGGACGCAGGGCCCGCAGCGCGGCCCCGGCCTGCTCGGGGGTGGGGTTCAGCACGTACAGGTTCGACACGACCACGCGCAACGACGGCGCGGTGTCCAGGCCCGCGGGCAGGTCGGCAGCGCTCAGCGCCGGCGCCACGACGAGCAGGTGCGCCGCCACGAGCGCCGCCGACAGCGCCCCCAGCCGCCCGCGCCGGGCCAGCATCGCGCCGAGCAGCAGCGGGTAGGCGGGCAGCAGCGACACCGGCAGGGCACCGACCAGCAGCGCCAGCACCGTGCCGTGCTCGGCGCCGAAGACCCGCACGCCGACGAGCGCCGCCAGCGCCAGGGCGAGCAGCCAGCAGAGCGTGCCGAGGGCAGCGTGGAACGCCGACGGCCGCCGAGCCCCCGCAGGGGGGCCCGACGGCCGTCGCAGCACGCTCAGCGGCGGCGGATCAGTTCAGCAGGCTGGCGGTCTCGTCGACCCAGTCGACGGCCTTTTCTCGGAGCTTGTCCTCGTAGGCCTTGGCGTGATGACCACAGAACAGCAGGTCGCCCGACGACAGGACGACCCGGACGAACGCCTGCGCACCACAGCGGTCGCAACGGTCGGCGGCGGTCAGGGTAGGGGCGGCGGTGGGGGCAGGAGGGGTCACGGTTCCGGTCACGTCATGAACAACACCACATCTGGGCCGCACGTTCCCGCTGGGGGGACAGGATGGTGGTGTGTCGACCCCGAATCGCAACCCCACCGTCATCCCCGGACCGCTGGAGGGACTGCTGGTCGCCGACTTCAGCCGCGTGCTCGCCGGTCCGTTCGCCTCGATGATGCTGGCCGACCTCGGCGCCCGGGTGGTGAAGGTCGAGCGCCCGGACGGGGGCGACGACTCGCGCAGCTACGGACCGTTCCTGGACGGTCGCTCGCTGTATTTCGCGCGGGTCAACCGGGGCAAGCAGTCGATCGCCCTGGACCTGAAGGACCCGGCCGACCGGGCGGTGGCGCGACGGCTGGCCCTGCGGGCCGACGTCGTGGTGGAGAACTACCGGCCGGGGGTGATGAGCCGGCTCGGTCTCGGCGCCGACGCCCTGCTCGCCGAGAACCCGCGCCTCGTGTACTGCTCGATCAGCGGCTTCGGCCACACCGGCCCGTGGTCGCAGCGGCCCGCGTACGACGCCGTCGTGCAGTCGATGAGCGGGATCATGGCGGTCACCGGCGCCGAGGGCACAACAGGTGCCGTCAAGCCCGGCATCCCGGTCGCGGACCTCGCCGCGGGGCTGTACGCGTTCGGCGGCATCACCAGCGCGCTGCTCGGCCGCGCCACGCACGGGCGCGGCACCCACCTGGACATCGCCATGTACGACGCGACCGTCAGCCTGCTGGAGGGCGCCGCGCTGTCGTGGCTCGCCACCGGCGTCGACCCCGCCCCGATCGGCAACGCCCACTTCGCCATCGCGCCGTTCGACACCTTCGCCTGCGCCGACCGCGAGATCACCGTGTGCGCGGCCAACGACACCCTGTTCGCGGTGCTGGCCACGGCCCTGGGCGTCCCGGGGCTCGCCGCCGACCCTCGGTTCCGCACGAACTCCGACCGGCACCTGGCGAGGGCAGCGCTCAAGGACGAGCTCGAAGCGGTCCTGCGTACGCGCGAGGCCGACCACTGGCTGGGCGAGCTCGACCTGGCGGGGGTGCCCTGCGGGCCGATCAGCACCGTCGCGGAGGCGGTGGGCAGCGAGCAGACGGCGGTCCGGCGGATGAAGGTCCAGGCGGGGGGCCTGCCGGGTCCGGGCAACCCGGTCAAGGCCAGCGGCTATCCCGACCCGCTCGAGCGGGCGGCCGCGCCCGTGCTGGACGAGCACGGCCCTGCGCTCCGTGCCGAGTTCGGCGCCTGAAGGCCGGCAGCGGTCGACGTCCGCGCGCCGGTCCGGGGGTCAGGCGCCGAGCGCGCGGACCAGCAGGTCCACGCGTCGCCGGTCGAGCTGCTCGGCGAGCGTGGTCTCGCCACCGACGAGCCGGACGAACAGGTCCCACATCGCGTAGCGCTGCCGGTCGCCCGGGTGCTGCGCGCCGCGGCGGCCGCGCACCCAGCCCGGCGCGCGGCGCAGCACCTCGTGCACGGCGCGCGGGTGTGCGGTGAACGCCGCCAGGGCGCGCCGCCCGCCGGCCATCTCCGGTCCGAGCACCCGCTCGACCGCCGCCGGATAGCCGGCGAGGTCGCCGGCCGCGGCGGCCCCCGCCAGCGCACCGGACCGCAGCGCGAACGAGATGCCTTCCCTGGTCCAGGGTTCCAGCAGCCCGGCGGCGTCACCGGCGACCAGCACCCGGCCGCGGGACAGCGGCGAGCCCGCGGCCCGGACCCGGGTCAGGTGCCCGCCGTCGTGGTGCGCGGTGCGCCGGTCCAGCCCGAGCGAGGCCACGAACGAGCGGTAGTACTCCTTCACCGCGGCGCCGTGGTCGCGCGCGCCGATGACGCCGACGGTGAGCGTGTCGCCCTTGGGGAACACCCAGCCGTAGGAGCCCGGGACCGGGCCCCAGTCCAGGCGCACGTGCCCGGCCCAGTCCGCGCCTGCGGGGGTGGGCAGCTCGGCCTCCATGCCGAGGTCGACCTGGTCGCAGACGACGCCGACATGGGTCGCCGCCCGGCTGCCGGACCCGTCTGCGCCGACGACGGCACCGGCGTGCAGGACACCGTCCCGCGTGCTCAGCCTGACCCCGGCAGCGTCCTGCTCGTAGCCCGTGACGGTGGTCGTACGCAGCTCGACGCCCGCCTCCAGCGCCAGCGCGACCAGCGCCTGGTCCAGGCTGCTGCGCAGGATCATCGGCAGGAACGGCTCGGTCCGCCGCTCGAAGCCGGCCCGCCCGCGGTAGGTGAAGGACAGGCGGCCGACGGTGTCCAGGGCCAACGGGCCCAGGTCGAGCCCCACCGCGGCGACGGCGGCCTGCGAGGCGCCGATCAGCCCGCCGCCGCAGCGCTTGTAACGGGGGAGCGGCTCGCGCTCCAGCAGCAGCGTCCGCGCGCCGGCGCGGGCCGCGGAGAGCGCGGCGGCGGCACCTGCAGGTCCCGCGCCGACGACGGCGACGTCCCAACGGGTCAGCTCCACGCCGTTGCCTTCCCGGGCACCGCGTCGTTGGCTCGCGTAGTCGCCTGCGGTCGGGGGCTGTCCACGGCAGGATGGTCGCACCGCCCTGCCCGGGTGGACCCAGCGGTGCGTCGGAGGAAGGGAGCGTCCGTGCGACTCGGCCGGCTCGGTAGCCCCGGCCGCGTGCTCCCGGTCGCCCTCGCGATGCTGCTGGCCGCCGGTGTCGGCGCGTCGGCGCTGGGGGGCCAGGGGCTGGCGAAGGCAGTCACGGGTGCGACCGGACGGACGGCCCACGTCGCAGCGCTCAACCCCGGAGCCCTTCCGCCGGCCTCGCTGGCGGCCGCCCCGCTGCCCAGCGCGCCGGCCGCTCCGGCCGCCTCGCCGTCGCCCGTCGTCGTTCAGCCGTTGGCGACGCTGCGCGCGGCAGACCTGCTGGTCACGGTCCGGAAGCCCCTGACGCCCGCGCAGGTCCAGGCGCTGCAGCAGGTCCGCAAGGTCACGGCGATCAGCGTGGTCGACGTCGGCACCGTCCAGGTCGGCGGACGCGGCGTGCGGATCGTCGGCGTCGACCCCTCGACCTTCCGCTCCTTCACCCCCCAGGAGACGGCCTCCTCCGATGCGCTGTGGCAGGTGGTGGCGCGCGGTGAGGTCGCCCCCGACTACCTGCTCGCGCGGTCCCGCGCGCTCGCGCTAGGCAGCGATGTCGTCGTCGGCGGGGCCACGCAGGTGCCCAGCCGCATCGGCGCCGTCGCCTCTTTCGGGCTGCCGGGGATCGAGATGGTCACCGACCGTGCCACCACGCGCCGGCTCGGCGTGGTGCCGTCCAGCGCGGTGCTGGTCAGCGCGCCCGACCGTGGCATCGCGGCGCTGCGGCGGGCGGTGCGCGAGGTCGTCGGCCGCGACGCGATCGTCGACGTGCTCCGACCCGAGGTCACGGCGGCGCCCGAGGGCAGGCCCCGGACCTATCGCGAGCTCTACATCGACTCCGCGCGCTACTGCCCGGGACTCTCCTGGACGGTGCTCGCCGCCATCGGCCAGGTCGAGAGCGGTCACGGACGCAACAACGGCCCGTCCAGCGCCGGCGCCCTCGGGCCGATGCAGTTCCTGCCCAGCACCTGGGCCGCCTACGGCCTGGACGGCGACCGCGACGGCGACGCCGACATCAACGACCCGTTCGACGCGATCCCGAGCGCGGCGGCCTACCTGTGCCGGTTCGGCGCGAACAAGGGCCCGGACCAGCTGTACTCGGCCGTCTACGCCTACAACCACCTCGACTCCTACGTCCAGCAGGTCCTCGCGCTGTCGGCGCAGTACCGGTAGCGCCGTGACGCCCGAGCAGCTCGCCGACCTGGCGCACCTGCGTCGGGCCCGCGACCTGATGGACCGTGCCTACGCCGAGCCGCTGGACGTGCCCAGGATGGCCCGCACCGCGCTCATGTCGCCCGCGCACTTCTCACGCCGCTTCCGGGCGACCTACGGCGAGACGCCGTACAGCTATCTGATGACCCGTCGCATCGAGCGCGCGATGGCCCTGCTGCGACAGGGCGTGTCGGTGACCGACGCGTGCACCGCCGTCGGCTGCACCTCGCTGGGCTCGTTCAGCGCGCGGTTCTCCGAGATCGTGGGCGAGGCGCCCTCGCGCTACCGCGCCCGCGACCACCGCGACCAGCAGGTGCTGCCGGCCTGCGTGAGCAAGGCGGCGACGCGACCGCAGCGCTCCGCCGCGCGCGGCTGAGCCGGCGACCGGCCCCGGATCGAGCAGGATCGGACAAGCGCCGCAGGTCCCGCTGCTCGTAGGGTCGCCGCATGGCTGTCACCGACTCCGCGACCACCGACTCCGCGACCACCGACTCCGCGATCACCCACTCCGCGGTCACCGTCTCCGCGATGTTCATCCCCGTGCACGACCCGGACGAGGCGCTCGGCTTCTACCGCGACGCGTTGGGCCTGGAGGTGCGCAACGACGTCGGCGTCGGGGGTCTGCGCTGGGTCACCGTCGGCAGTCCTGGGCAGGCGCTCGACATCGTCCTGTTCCCGCCGCACGGCGGCCGCTCGCCGGCCGAGGGCGACGCTCTGCTCACGCTGGTGACCCAGGGTGCCCTGCAGGCGGCCATCTTCCGGACCGAGGACCTGGACGCCACCTTCGAGCGGGTCCGGGCCACCGGCGCCGAGGTGCTGCAGGAACCGGTCTCGCAACCCTGGGGTGCGCGCGACTGCGCGTTCCGTGACCCGTCGGGCAACCTCGTCCGCATCGCCCAGGCCTGACCCCGACCGACCTGAAAGAGGTACGCACCGATGAAGACGATGACCTGCTCCCAGCTCGGCGGCGCCTGCGACCTCGCACTCCGCGGCGAGTCCGCCGACGACGTCATCACGCAGCAGGACCGGCACCTGAAGGACGCTGTCGCGACCGGCGACCAGGCGCACCGGGAGGCCGCCGACCAGATGGCCGGCCGGTGGAAGCACCCGATCAAGGGCATGGGCTGGTACCGCAGCACCAAGAAGGCTTTCGCCGCGCTGCCCGAGGACTGAGCCCGGCGGCTCGGCTGCTCAGGGCGCCGGCACGCCGCCCAGTGCGAGGGCGCTGGTGACCAGGGGAAAGTGGCTGAACGCCTGTGGGGTGTTGCCCAGCGCCCGGCCGGCGACCGGGTCGTACTCCTCCGAGAGCAGCCCCAGGTCGTTGCGCAGCGTCAGCAGGTGCTCGAACAGGGCGGTGGCCTCGGCGGTCTCACCCGCGGCGTGCAGCGCCTCCACCAGCCAGAACGAGCACGCCAGGAACGCTCCCTCGTCGCCGGGCAGGCCGTCGTGGCCGGCCTCGGTGCGGTACCGCAGGACGAGCCCGTCCCGAACGAGCTCGCGCTGCACCGCGCGGACCGTCGCGACGATGCGCGGGTGGTCCGGGGGCAGGAAGCCGACGCGCCCGAGCAGCAGCAGCGAGGCGTCCAGCGTGGTGCCCCCGTAGGCAGCCGTGAACGTCCCGGCCCGCTCGTCCCACGCCTGCTCCATGACCTCGGCGTGCACGGTGTCGCGGAGTGCGCGCCACCGGTCGACCGGACCGGGCAGGCCGAACTGCTCGACGCCGTTGACCATCCGGTCGGCCGCGACCCACGCCATCACCTTGGAGTAGGTGAAGTGCTGCGGCTCGCCGCGCATCTCCCACAACCCGTTGTCCGGCTGCTGCCAGACGGTCTCCAGGTGCTCCATCAGCGCGGTCTGCAGGTCCCAGCTGCTCTCCGGGGCATGGTCCAGCGCCCGGCGGGTGAGCGCGAGGGCGTCCAGCGTCTCGCCCCAGACGTCGAGCTGCAGCTGGTCCGCCGCCGCGTTGCCGATCCGGACCGGGGAGGACCCCTCGTAGCCCGCCAGCCAGGGCAGCTCGTACTCGGGCAGCCGCCGCGAACCGTCGAGGCCGTACATGATCTGCAGGTCTGCGGGGTCACCGGCGACAGCCCGCAGCAGCCAGTCCCGCCACGCCACGGCCTCGTCCCGGTAGCCGGCGCCGAGCAGGGCCTCCAGCGTCAGGGCCGCGTCGCGCAGCCAGCAGTAGCGGTAGTCCCAGTTGCGTACGCCACCGAGCTGCTCCGGCAACGAGGTCGTTGCCGCGGCGACGATGCCGCCGGTCGGGGCGTACGTCAGCGCCTTGAGGGTGATGAGCGAGCGCTGCACCGCCTCGCGGTACGGGCCGGTGACGGTGCTGCGGCCCGACCACTCCTGCCAGAACGCGAGGGTGTCCGCGAGCGCCTGCTCAGGGTCGACCGGCTCGGGCCGCGGATGGTGGCTGGGCGCCCAGGTCAGCACGAAGGGCACCCGCTCCCCGGCGTGCACCGCGAACGTCGCGACGGTCGCCATCTCCTGACCGGTGAGCTCGACCGGCGTCGTCAGATAGGCCGAGTCGGGACCGGCCACCGCGACGATGCCCCCGTGCCCGTCCTGGCGCACCCACGGGACGACGTGGCCGTAGTCGAACCGCAGCCGCAGCCGGCTGGTCATCTCCACCCGGCCCCGCACGCCTTCGACGATCCGGACGACGTCGGCCTCGTGTCCGCGCGGCGGCATGAAGTCGAGCACCCGGACAGCGCCGTCCGTGTTCTCCCAGGTGCTCTCCAGCACGAGCGTCTCGCCGACGTAGCGGCGCGAGCTGCAGACTCCGCCCGCCGTCGGTGCCACCGACCAGCAGCCGGCGTCCGGGGTGTCCAGCAGCGCGGCGAAGCACGCCGGCGAGTCGAAGTGCGGCATGCACATCCAGTCGACGGAGCCGTCCGTACCCACCAGGGCCGCGGTGTGCAGATCGCCGATCAGGCCGTAGTCCTCGATGCGGGACATGCTCAGGACGGAGCGATCTCGAGGACGACCTTGACGTCGCCGTCGTGCTTGGCGAAGGCGGTCGCGAAGTCCGCCAACGGCACGCGGCGCGACACCAGCCGGGACAGCCACGCCTGGTCGGCGGCGACCAGGCACGCGGCGGCGGCCTCGTAGTGCCGACGGTTGGCGTTCACCGTGCCGAACACCACCGCGTTGTCCAGGACGGTGTCGCGGTTCCAGCTCCCGATGTCGACCTGTCGGGTCGTGCCGGCGGGGGAGACCCCCGTCAGGCAGGTGACCGAGTCCGGCGCACCGGTGCTGATCGCCTCGACGACCACCGAGGCCACGCCGGTGCACTCGATCGTCACGTCGGGCTCCAGGCCGGACTCGGTGAGCGTGTCGTGGTGGTAGGTGGCGCCCAGGCTGCGGACCAGGCCGGGCTTGGGTCCGTCGGTCACCTGGTCGTACACGTGCACCTCCAGCCCGCGCTGGACACCGAGCAGCGCCGCCAGCAGCCCGACCGGCCCGGCTCCGGTGACCGCGACGACGCGCAGGTCGTGGAAGGCCCGCGCGGCGATGCGCTCGACCTGCTCCCACGCCTTGGCCACGATGGTCGTGGGTTCCAGCAGCACCCCGAGCGGACCGAGGCCGGGGTCCAGCCGCACCACGGCGTCGGCCTGCGCCCGCCAGCGCTCGCGGGCGAAGCCGTGCAGGCCCTTGATGCCGTGCTCGGTGTAGCGGCCGTTGCGGCACATGTCCCACTCGTCGGCCGCACACGCCTTGCACGGCACCGGGTCCGGCCGGCGGACGATGCCGACGACGAGATCTCCTGCCCGCAGGCCGCTGTCGTCCGGGGCCTGCAGCACCCGGCCGAGATTCTCGTGTCCGAGCACCAGCACGTCCGAGCCGTCGGGAGCCTGCCCGTAGGCACCGCTGACGATCTCGTGGTCGGTGCCGCACAGGCCGACGGCGAGGGCCTCGACGAGCACGGGGCCGTCGGCCTCGTCCGGCTCCGGCAGGTCGACGAGCGTCAGCGAGTCCTGGGTACCGGGGGTGACGGCGAGCGCACGCACGAGGGTCTGCTCCTGAGGGTCGGGGGGTCGGACACCTGCGCAACGCCGAGGGGTGCGGGCACGTGCCCCTCGGCCGCGAGCGGTCAGGTGATGGTCAGATCCTGCCCCCGTGCGCGGGCGCCACCCCCGTCAGACGTCCGGCCAGGGCGTCGTGGCCTGCAGCACCGCCTCGGTCAGCGCCTGCGTACGCAGGTGGGTGCCCTTGCCGTACTCCGGGTCGCGCACCATGTCCGAGAAGGCCTGCCGGCTCGGGTAGCGCACCAGCAGCACGGCGTCCCAGGCCTGACCCTGCTCGGCGACCAGTGCGGTCGACCCGTCGCCGACGTAGAGGATCTCGGCGCCGAAGCGTGTTGCCGTCGCCCGGAAGTGGTCGGCGTACCGCTGGTAGCCGGCGCGTCCGCCGTCGGGCTCGAAGCGCAGCAGGTTCAGCATGACGACGGGCCCGCCGGGGTCCTCGGCGAGGTAGCGCTTGAGGTCTGCTCCGCGTGGGTCGACGGCCATGCTGTCCTCCGTGGGGTAGGAACGGTCCATGAGCACAGGGCCGTTCGCCGAGTTCCAGAACGAGGTCTACCTGAAGGGCCTGTTCGGTGAGCAACCGACCCTGCCGTTCGGCTGGCGCGAGACCGAGGCTGCCGCGCACGCGGTGATGACCCCGGGTGCGCTCGGCTACGTCGCCGGGGGCGCCGGGGGCGAGGAGACGATGCGCGCCAACCGGGAGGCGTTCGACCGCTGGCGCCTGGTCCCGCGGATGCTGCGCGGCATCCCGGCCAAGCGCTCGCACGAGACGACGCTGCTCGGCACCACGATGCCCGCGCCGGTGCTGCTGGCCCCGGTCGGCGTCCTGTCGATCGTGCACCCGGACGCCGAGCGCGCCGTTGCTCGCGCCGCCGCGGCGCTGGCTCTGACGATGGTCGTCTCGACCGCGTCGTCCACGACGATGGAGGACGTCGCCGCCAGCGCCCCGGACGCCTCCCGCTGGTACCAGCTGTACTGGCCGGCGGACCGCGACCTGGCGGCCTCCTTCGTCGAGCGGGCCGGCAGGGCGGGGTACGGCGCCCTCGTCGTCACGCTGGACACCTGGCAGCTCGGCTGGCGACCCCGCGACCTGTCTGCCGCCTACCTGCCCTTCCTGCAGGCCGAGGGCGTCGCGAACTACTTCTCCGACCCGGTGTTCCAGCAGGGGCTGCCGGCGGGCGACCAGAACGCTGCGGTGCTGAAGTTCGTCGGTCTGTTCAACAACCCCACCCTCACCTGGGACGACCTCGCCTGGCTGCGCGAGCAGACCGACCTGCCGATCGTGCTCAAGGGTGTCCAGCACCCCGACGACGCCCGCCGCGCGCTCGACGCCGGGGTGCAGGGGATCGTCTGCAGCAACCACGGCGGGCGCCAGGTCGACGGTGCCGTCGGCTCGCTGGACGCGCTGCCCGGCGTCGTCGAGGCCGCCGGAGAGCTGCCGGTGCTGTTCGACAGCGGCGTGCGCACCGGCGCCGACGCCTGCAAGGCCCTGGCACTGGGCGCCGCGGCCGTGCTGCTCGGCCGTCCGTGGGTGCACGGGCTGGCACTGGCAGGCCAGGAGGGCGTCGAGCACGTCCTGCGCTGCTTCCTGGCCGACCTGGACCTCCAGGCCGGCCTGGCAGGGCACGCGAGCACCGCCGAGCTGTCGAGCGAGTCGGTGGTGCGTACCGGTCGTACCGGTCCGCCTGGGTAAGGATCCTGGCGTCACGGCGCGCGACGACGCCCGCCAGCGCACGTTGCCCGGAGCCGTCGCGTTCCCCGCGAGGTGGCCCGGCCAGGTGACCGAAAGCGTCAGGCCGCGGAGAGCAGGCGGCGCAGGCCGGCCTCGAGACAGAAGTCGGGTCGGCCGGTCCGGTGGCCAGGCGGCGAGGGCGCGGTGGGGACGTAGGTGTGCCTGGTGGGGCTGGTGATGACGACGGTATGACGGCCGAGGCCCGGGGGAGCGGCGGCATGCCAGCCGGGGGCCTGGCGGGCGAGGTTGCACCGTTCGCAGAGCCCCTGCAGGTTGGCGGCCTCGGTGGCGCCGTCGTCGGCCCACGGGGTGATGTGGTCGGTCTGCCGGATAGGCGCGTCGCACCAGGGGGTGCGGCACCTCCGGTCGCGGAGGGCGATCAGCTCGGCCAGGCCGGCCGGGGCCAGGCGGGAGCGGGACGCGGTGGCGGTCAGGCCGCCGTGCGGCGCGGCGTAGAGCTGCCGTACCCAGACGTTGACGTCGGGGTCTGCCGCGGCGTCGGCGATCAGCCGCCGCACCCACGGGCCGGGGACCGGTCCGTACCCGGACACCTGGGCCGGTTCGTCGTCGCCGTCGAGCAGCGTGGCGTCGGACAGCACCACCCGGACGTCGAGGTCGACCGAACGTTCGAGCGGGTCTCGGCCGGTGGCCCGAGCGACCAGGGTGTCGGCCATGACCTGCCCGCGGCTGCGCCTGTCGCCGTCGCTGCGGGCGGTATCGGCTGCCTGGCGGAGCGCGGCGTAGACAGCGACGCCGTCGGAGACCGGCAGCAGCGCGGACACCCACGCCATCGTGTCCGGAGCCGGGCGGATGCTGACGTGCCGGTCGGCGGCGGCCTTCGCGGCGCGGGCGGCCACTGCACGGGCGTCCAGAGCCGGCGGCCAGCCCGCGGATCTCGGCGACCAGTCCCGGCGTCGCCGAGGCCGGCCGCCATCGGGTCGTCGGCCGCCGCACAGCTGGGCGTCGACGGTCTGCCGGTCGGCGAGCTCGAGACACGCGGTCTCCCGTACCAGCAGGGTGGCGCGCCACTCGGTGAGCGCCCCGGCGGTCATCAGCGCCAGCGTGTGCGGCATCTCGGCCGTCAGGATCTTGGCCATGCCTAGCAGCCGGGCGCCCCGGTGCGGGGACACCCGCCGGGCCAGCCCGATCTCGGCGGCGACCCCTTCGCCCTGCCGGGCAGCCGGCACGCCTGCGGCCGCCCGGGCGGCTCGACGCGAGGCGTCCAGCCGGACGGCCTCGCGAGCCTGCGCGGCAGCGACGGCGCAGGAGACCTGCTCCAGGACGCGGAGCCGGTCGACCCGCTCTTCGTCTGTGACGTCGCGTGCCAGCTCGGCCAGCTGGGTCACCCAGGTGCCCAGCTCATCGACGGTCAGGGATGTTCGAACATGTGTTCGATTCTAGCCGCAAAGGGTGGGCTCCGCAACAGCCACGAGGCAGGTGCGGGTCGATGACGACGAACCGCCGGCGCCCGCCGCAAGGGGTGCAGGTCCGGCCGGATGTCGAGGGCGGGCAGGCCGTCGACATCCACCGGTGAGCCTGTCGGTGGCGACGAGATCGATACCGGTGTCTGGCTGCCTTCACAGCCAGGCCACCCGCTCCACAGCCACAGGTCAGAAGATCGGTTCAGCTCAGCCCAGCCCGACCGGTCCGGTGACCGCGGTGCCCGTCAGACCGCCGGGGGCTCGGCCATGCCGGTGGGGATGCCCGTGGGCTCGGCCGGGGTGGCCGGGCTGCCGTCGTCCTGCAACGGCCCCGGGATGCCGCGGAAGCGGTAGATCATGACGTCGCGGCCGGCCTGCAGCAGCCAGGCCTGACCGGTCTCGGCGGAGTCGAAGGCCTGCAGCACCGCCTCGCCGGCGACCTCCACCGGGATGATCGGCACGCCGGAACCCACCAGCGTCGAGCGGATGTCAGTGATGATCTTCGTCTCCGCGAACCCGGGGCAGAACGCGTTGATCCGGATGCCCTGCGGAGCGAGCGCCGGCCCGAGCGCGCGCACGAGCCCCACGACCGCGTGCTTGTTGGCGCCGTACACCGGGTCGAACGGGGTGCCGGTGAGGCCCGCCATCGAGGCGGTGGCGACGATCGAGCCGCCGCCGCGCCGGCGCAGTGCCGGCAGGGCTGCGTGCACGCCGAACACGACGCCGTCCAGGTTCACGCCGTTCGCCAGCCGGTAGCGGGCCAGGTCGAAGTCCTCGGCGATGCCGCACCCGGTGGAGATGCCGGCGTTGAGGAAGACCAGGTCCAGCCCGCCCAGGGCCTTCTCGGCGGCCGCGGTGACGGCGACGACGTCGTCGAAGTCGCTGACGTCGCAGCGCAGGAACGTGGCGCCGATCTCGTCGGCGACGGCCTGGCCGCCGGCCTCGTCGATGTCGCAGAGCACGACGTCGTCGCCGCGGCGCACCAGCCGGCGGGCGACCTCCGCGCCGAAGCCGGAGGCGCCGCCGGTGACGAGCGCGGTGCTCATCGCCCGCCCTCGCGTGCCATCCGCAGCGGGCTCACGCGCCCGCGGCGCCCGACGCGACACCGGCCCCCTGCATGTCGGACGAGCCGCCGGCGGTGACGCCCGACAGCGACGCCTGCGGCGCCGTGTCGATCAGCAGCGTCGCGATGCGTTCGCGGTGCTGGGCGACGTCTCCGTAGGAGGCGGCCAGCCGCTTGCAGCGCTTGAAGTAGAAGTGCGTGTCGTGCTCCCACGTGTAGCCGATGCCGCCGTGGTACTGGATCATCGCGCCGGTCGCCGCGTCGCAGGAGTCGGCCGCCTTGCTCTTGGCGACCGAGGCCGCGAGGGGAGCGTCGGGGGCCGCGACGTCGACGGCGTGTGCGGCATAGGTGGCCGCGTGCTCGGCGAAGGTGACCGCGATGTGCAGGTCGGCCAGGTCGTGCTTGATCGCCTGGAAGGAGCCGACCGGCTTGCCGAACTGCACACGGGTCTTGTCGTACTCGACGGTGTCGGTGATCGCCTTGCGGGCGATGCCCACGAGATCGTTGGCGACGAGCACGGCGGCGCGGTCGAGCAGCTCCTGCACCACCTGTGGCGTGGAGCCGGCCAGGGCCTCACCGGCGGCGCCGTCGAGCGCGACGGTCGACAGCCGGGTCGTGCGGTCCAGCGAGCTCAGCGCGGTGACGGTGACGCCGGCACCCTTCGGATCGACCAGGTACAGCACGCCGTCGTCGGCGAGCACGACCAGGACGTCGGCCGCCTCGGCATACTCGACGAACTGCAGCGTGCCCGACAGCGCACCGTCGGACACCGTGGCGGGTGCGCCCGCCGGGGTCGGGGTGGAACCGGGCTTGAGCAGGGCGACGGCCCCCTTGGTCTGGCCGGCGGCGATGCCGGGCAGCCGCGCAGCCTGCTGCTCGGCGGAGCCGGCCAGCCGCACCGCCTCACCGGCCAGGATCGTCCCGAGCCACGGGCCCGGCACGGTCGCGGCCCCGAACGCGCGGGCGAGGACGGCGGCGTCGAGCAGGCCGAGGCCGATGCCGTCGTGCTCCTCGGGCACGAGGACGGCGAGCCAGCCCTGCTCGCCAAGGGCCTTCCACAGGTCGGACGGGATGCCGTCGGAGGTCTCGTCCTCGTAGAAGGCGCGGACCTGCTGGGGTCCGAAGCGGTCGCGGAGGTAGGAGCGCACCGCGTCCTGGAGGGCGCGCTGCTCGTCGGTCAGCTGGAACTGCATGAGGGTCCGGGCTCCTTTAGCGGGGAAGGCCGAGCACGCGCTCGGCGACGACGGTGCGCTGAACCTGCTGGGAACCGCCCCAGATCGTGCAGGAGCGGGACCACATCGCGGCGGTCGTGAGCTCCTCCAACGACAGGTCGGCGCGGGGCTCGGGCACGACGAAGCCCTGGCCGAGCACGGCCTCGTAGGCGTCGCTCACGCGCCGGAACGTCTCCGACCACATGATCTTGGTCATCGACGCCTCGAACCCCAGGTCCTTGCCCTGCGAGGTCTGGGTGAGCACGTGCCAGGAGTGGTACTTCAGGCACTCGAGCTCGACGAGGGCCGCAGCGAGCTGCTGGCGCAGCACGGGGTCCTGCGAGGCGGGACGGCCGTCGCGCTCGACCTGCCCGGCGACGGCGACGATCGACTCCCACTGCTTGCGGAACTCGGTGTACTGGCCGATCGCGGAGCTGCCCCGCTCGAAAGACAGCAGCAGCATGGCGGTGGCCCAGCCGTTGCCCTCGCCGCCGAGGATCTCGCTCTGCGGGCAGGTGGCGTCGGTGAAGAAGACCTCGCCGAACTCGCTGGCGCCGGTCATCTGCTTCAGCGGACGGGCCTCGACGCCACTCTGGTGCATGTCGACCAGGAGCATCGAGATGCCGGCGTGGCGCTTGCCGCCCTCGGGGGTGGACGTGCGCGCCATGGTGAAGATCTTGTCGCCGTGCATGGCGTTGGTGGTCCAGATCTTCTGGCCGTTGATGAGGTACTCCTCACCGTGCAGCTCGGCCTTCATCTGCAACGCGGCGAGGTCGGAGCCGGCTCCCGGCTCGGAGAAGCCCTGGCACCAGATGGTCTCGCAGTGCAGCAGCGGCTTGATGATGTCGCGCTTCTGCTCGTCGGTGCCGATCGCCATGACGGTCGGGCCGAGGAAGGCCAGACCGAGCGCGTTGACCGTCGCCGGCGCGTTGGCCAGCGCCATCTCCTCGTCGTAGATCGCCTTCATCGTCGGTGTTCCGCCGCGACCGCCGTACTCGGTCGGCCACTGGATGCCGCAGAAGCCGGCGGCGGCCTTCCCGGCCTCCCACTCGCGGCGCTTCTCGAACGACTCGTCGTCGGTCATGCCGGCCCAGAACGCGGGCTCGCGCATCTCCTGGGGGAGGTTGCTGTCCAGCCAGGAGCGGAGCTCGCGACGGAACTCCTCGTCCTGCTCGGAGTGGCGCAGGTCCACGGTGGCGGTCCTCTCGATCGGGGAGCGGGGTAGAAACCGAACGTCGTTCTAGCGTAAGCGCGACCGTCCTGCCACCCGGGGGCGGGGTCAGCAGGCAGACTGCGCGGGTGAGCCGAGCCGACCCCGATCGTTGCTGGCCCTCGCCGTCGACCTCGCCGTCCGGGCCGGGGCGCTCGCGCTGGACATGCAGGCGGGCCTGGGGGCGCCGGACACCAAGTCCTCGCCGACCGACGTCGTCACGGCCGCCGACCGGGCCAGCGAGACGTTGCTCGCCGACGGCATCCGCGCCGCCCGACCCGACGACGGCATCCTGGGCGAGGAAGGAGCCGACGCCACCGGCACCTCCGGAGTGCGCTGGGTCATCGACCCGATCGACGGCACCGTCAACTACCTGTACGGCCTGCCGCAGTGGGCGGTGTCCATCGGCGTCGAGATCGACGGGGTCCGGCGCGCGGGCGTCGTGCACGACCCGGCCAAGGGCGAGACGTTCACGGCGACGCTCGGCGGCGGGGCGTTCCTGAACGGCGCACCGCTGCGGTGCTCGGCCGCGGTCGACCTCGGCCAGGCGCTGGTCGCGACCGGTTTCGGCTACGACGCCCGCCGGCGGGCGGCGCAGGCCGCGCTGCTGCCCGCGCTCCTGCCGACGGTGCGCGACCTGCGGCGGCTCGGCGCGGGCGCGCTGGACCTGTGCGCGGTGGCCTGCGGGCGGGTGGACGCCTACTACGAGCAGGGGCTGTCGCCCTGGGACATGTCGGCCGGGCTGCTCGTGGCCACCGAGGCCGGCGCGCGGGTCGGCGGGCTGCGGGGCGCGCAGCCCGGCTACCCGATGGTGGTGGCCGCCGCCCCCGGCGTCTTCGGCGCGCTGCACGACCTGCTCGTCGCACTGGACGCGGACGCGGATCCGCTGTCGTGAGACGGCTGCTGGCGCTCGGCGGCATCGGGCTGCTCGGCGCGGCCACCCTGGTGGGCACCGCAGACGGGGCGTGGAGGGGCCCGGCCGCCCAGCGGCGCCGTCTGGCGTTCGGCGGCCGTCCAGGCGATGGTCGCGGTGCGGCACGAACCGACCCGCGACCAGACGTGCCGTCAGGTCGCTCCGGGTCGGCGCCGGCGGCCCCACCCTGCGGCTCACGCTGTCCGACGCCGTCAGCCCGAGCGACGTCCGACTGTCCGCCGTGACGGTGGGCCTGCGCGCGCAGGGCGCTGCCGTCCGCCCGGAGACCGTCCGCGACGTCACGGTCGACGGCGCACGAGCCGTGACGATCGCGGCCGGGACCACGGTGCGCACCGACGAGGTGGCTCTGGCCGTGCGTGCCGGCGACGACGTCGTCGTCACCTTCGCCGTCGCCGGCCGCGCCGAGCTGTCGGTGCACCGCGAAGGCGCGGCGACGGGCTGGTGCAGCGTGCCTGGCAGCGGTGACCTGACCCGCCGCGCCGACGCCGGCCCGTTCGTGCTCGCTGACCGCGAGGGCCTGGTCGTCGAGGAGGTGCAGGTGCTGACCCGCGACCGGGCGTCGGTGCTGGCCGTCGGCGACTCCCTCACCGACGCGCCGTTGCCGGCCGACACCTTCCCGCGGTGGACCGACGCTCTCGCGGCACGACTGCCCGGCACGCCCGTGCTGAATGCGGCGATCGCCGGCAACCGCGTCGTCGTCGACGGCGGTTACGGTCCGACGCTGCGTCAGCGCTTCGGGCGTGACGTGCTCGCCCGCGAGGGCATCGGCACTCTCGTCGTGCTGGCCGGCACCAACGACCTCGCGCGCGAGCTGTCGGCCGACCGGCTCGTCGCCGAGCTGTCCGCCCTGGTGCGACAGGCCCGGGCGAAGGGCCTGCGGGTGGTGCTGCTGACGATCCCGCCGGCCTCGCGCCGCACGCCCGGCGCAGCAGCGGCCCGCGAGCAGGTGAACGCCTGGATCCGCGCCAGCGGGGACGTCGTCGACGCCGACGTCGTGCTGCGCGACCCGTCGGACGCCGAGCGGCTGCGGCCCGGCTACGACCACGGCGACGGGTTGCACCTGTCGCCGGCCGGCCACCGGACCCTGGGCGAGGCCGTGGCGCAGGTGCTCAGCCGGTAGCCGGCGCCCGCCCGGTCGGGGGCCGGGTCAGTCGCGGGCGCTGCGGCGCCGGTGGGCCAGGCCGGCGGCAGCGGTCAGCGCGGCAGCGCCGGCGACCTCGACCGCGGTGCTGGCGCCGGTGGCGGCCAGCGCACCGCCTGGGGGATCGGCGGGTCCGGACACGACCGGACCGGTCACCGCGGGCGCCGCGACCGGCGCCGACCCCTTGCCCCGCGCAGCCACGACCTCAGCGGCCGCCCGCTGTCCCGAGCGGATGGCGCCGTCGATGTAGCCGTTCCACACCGTGGCGGTCTCGGTGCCGGCCCAGTGGACGCGCCCGACCGGCGCGCGCAGCTCGGGCCCGTAGTCGCTCCACGCCCCCGGCCCGAACACACCCGCGTAGCACCCGCGGCTGTACGGCTCGGCCGACCAGCGACATCTCGACGTACTGCTCGACGGCACGGGCCTTCCCGCCGAAGTAGCGGGCGAAGGAGTCGACGACGCCCTGGCGTCGGTCGGTCGCCGACAGGCGCAGCGCGGCGCGTCCGTCGGAGGCCTCGATGAAGCCCATCAGCACTCCCACCGAGCCGTCCGGCGGGCTGTTGTCGAAGGTCAGCTTCACCGGGCCGGTGTCGCTGGTGGTCTGCCCGGCGAGCCCGTCGGCGCGCCAGAACGGCTCGTCGTAGACGCACTGCACCTTCAGCACCGTGCCCATCGGCATCCGCTGGGTCAGCTGGTCGCGCAGTGCCGGCATCGCGGGCACCCAGTCGATGCGCCCGCACAGCGTCGGCGGGAGCGCCATGACGAGCCGGTCGGCAGTGACCTCGAAGCCGTCACCGGAGACGACCACGCGCGAGCCGGTCTGGTCCACCCGGCGCACCGGCGAGGAGAGCCGGACCCGGTCGCCCAGCGCCGCCGCCGTGCGGATCGCGAGCAGCTGCGTGCCGCCGACGACGCGGTCCTGCTGCGCGCCCCCGGCGGTGTTGATGAGCGACTCGATGCTGCCGGCGGCGTGCAGGTAGAACAGCGCGTGCAGCAGCGACAGGTCGCGCGGCTCGACCGAGAAGACCGACTCGATCGCCAGCGACACCAGGTGCCGCCCGCCCGGCGAGAGCACCCCGTTGCCGAAGGTGCCCGGCAGCCGGTTCTCGTCCAGCGCGGTGTCGCCGAAGTCCAGGAACGACTGGACGGTCATGCCGTCCCAGGCGAACGCGCGCGGCGCCGTCCACGGGGCGTCCAGCGGCACCGTCTTGCACATCGCGTCCAGCTGGGCGAGCACCTTCGCCGCCTCGGCGACACCTGCCGGGTCGGAGGTGGGGATGCGCCCGGTGTAGGTCGAGCGCTGGACCGGCAGGTCGCTGCGGTAGTCGACGTAGGCGCCGTCGTTGTAGGTGGGGAAGCGGCGCAGACCGACGCGCTGCAGCACCGCCTCGGCCGCCGACTGCCCCCGCACGTCGCCCTGCGTGGGGTCGGCCGCCGGCACGTCGTCCGCCGGACCGAGCCACTGGCCGCCGACCTCGACGACGTGACCACCACCGATGTCGTGGTTGAGCAGGCGGCCGCCGACCCGGTCGCGGGCCTCCAGCAGCAGCACGTCGACGCCCTGGTCGAGCAGGTCGCGGGCGGCGGTCAGCCCGGCCATGCCGGCGCCCACGACCACGACCTGCGTGCTCAGCCGCCCGCGGGCGGGAGCCGCCCAGACGGGTTCGGCAGGCAGCAGCGTGGCCGCACCGAGCGCGGCGGCTCCGCCGAGCAGGCGACGGCGGGTGAGGTTCAGGTCCATCGTCGGTTCCTTCGTCGGGCCAGCAGGACGAGCAGCAGCAGCGCGGCCCAGGGTGCCTGACCGCCGGTGGCTGGCAGCCGGCCGGGGGAAGCAGGGGGTGCGGCGCCGGACGGAGCCGTGGGAGTCCGGACCGCAGCGGGGACGGGCAGCAGGTCGGCGGCGACGGCGGTCTGCAGGTATCCGTCCTCGATCGGGTCGCCGCTGCCCCCGGCCAGCCGCCGGGCCACCGCTTCCAGGTCGGTGCGAGGGGCGTCGGGGACCACCCACGGTGCCAGCGCGAGGAAGTGCGGCTTGCCGCCGGCGTACACCTGGTACTCGGCGGGATCCCGTGCATCGAGGCGTTCGGTGGTGCCGACGTAGTGCCGCGAGGGCTGCCCGGCCGCGCGCGCGGTGATGGCGGACTGACCGTCGAAGGGCAGGTCCAGCAGGTTGCCGACCAGGTGCGGGGTGATGTTGTAGCGGAAGTGCACGCTGGGGTCGGCGACCGCGCGCCAGGTCGAGCTCATCCACTCCAGCGGCTGCCAGCCGCCCGGGTTGTAGGCCGCCCACGGGCCCGGGTTGGCTTCGTCCTGCACGACGACGTCGGTGCCGAGCGCGTCCAGGCAGGCCATGTAGGTGAGCGAGGTGTCGGCGCACGGGTCCGCCGCGGGACGCCCGCCGAAGCCGTGGCCGTAGACGAACGCCGGCAGCGACGTCGCGATGCCCAGCCGGTGCCCGGCGACGACCGGCCCACGCAGGTTGGCGACCGCGGCGGGACCGGTGGAGGGTCCGGCGTCCAGGGCGAGCAGGTCGAGCTCGGTCTGGGTGAGCGGCACCTTCTCGTTGCGGTGCAGCAGGTTGCGCTCGGGGGCGACCGCGGTCGGGTCGACGTCGGTCGGGCCCCAGACGTAGGCGGTGTTGGGCACCCGGCCGTCGACGGCGACGTACGCCTGCTGCGGGCTGGGCAGGTCAGGGTCGGCGAACAGCGCGATCTCGGCGGGGTCGGTCGAGCTGCGGAAGCGGGGCTGGTTGTTGCCGGCGACGACGTAGATGCCGTAGTCGCGGGCGATCCCGCTGAAGGTCTCGCTGAAGGCCCGGGCGAAGGTGTCGGTGGCGGCCAGCAGCACCTGCTTGCGCGGGTCGACCGGTCCGAACCGGGCCTGGTAGGCCGCGGCCTGCGGCGCGTAGGCGGCGTTGAGCTGTCCCAGCGCAGCGGCGGCGCCGACCGGTGCGGCGGTGCCGGCCGGCGCCCGGGCCGGTGACGCCGCCTGCGCCCGCACGCTGGCACCTCGCGAGCCGGTCGCCACCGTCATGAGCCCGACATCCTCGTTGAAGACCGCGAGCACGGGGCGTCCGTCGCGCAGGCCCGCGACGTGGTCCTCGACCAGGCACCGCATCGCGGTGCGGAAGGCCGCGTAGTCGGTGACGTTGTCGACGTCCTGCTTGTACTGCAGCCCGACGACGCGCAGGTCGCCGCGGGGGTCCGGCGCGGCGACGGTGGGCGCCCAGCGGGGCGGCCGCAGGGCCGTGCAGGTCTCCGGTGCAGGCCGGTCGACCGGGCCGGCCCCGACCCGCTCGGACTCGCAGGCCGCGACGCCCCCCGTGCGGCCGGGCGGCACCGGGCGGCCGAGCAGCGCGAGCAGGCAGGCGGGCCGGTCGGTGATCAGGCCGTCGACGCCCAGGCCGAGCCCGCGCTGCAGCGCCGCCCGCCGGTCGGGCGTGTAGAGGAACACTGCGCGCCCGGCGGCGCGCGCTGCCTGCACCAGGGCGGGGTTCAGGTCCGGCGCGGCATCGTCCGGCGCGACGACGTCGATCCCCCGGGCGGTCGCGTACGACAGGTTCTGCGCGGCCGTCTGCCCGGTGCCCGAGGAGGTCAGGAACTGGGTCCGCAGCGTCGGGTCCAGCCGCTTGACGGCCTCCAGGCTGGTCGGGAAGAACGACTGCACGAGCACCCGCTCCTTGTCGATGCCGCTCGCGTCGACGGCGGCGACGAGCGCCGTGGCGACGCGGACGCCGGTCGGGTCGAAGTTGGCCTCCCCGGGGATGTTCTTCACCTCGATGGACAGGCTCTGCCGCGGGCTGCTGCGGCCGAGCGCGAGCAGCTCTTCCACCGCCGGCACCCGCACGCCGGTGCCGCGGAGGGGGTGGGGTGCCTGCGTCGTGCGCACCGTCAGCGAGGGGCCCGGGCTCCACCAGAAGCCGGCGTCGCAGCGCTGGATCTGGGCGAAGGTCGCGCTGATCGCCGTCCCGGTGCAGTCCGTGGTGCGGTCCAGGGTGTCGTCGTGCAGCACCACCAGCCGACCGTCCGCCGTCAGCTGCACGTCGGCCTCCAGCTGGTCCACCCCGAGCGCGACGGCGTTCCGGAAGGCCGCCATCGTGTTCTCCGGGGCATACGCCGCACCGCCGCGGTGCGCGCTGACCACGACGTCCGGCGCAGCCGCCTGCGCCGGCGTCGGCACCAGCAGCGCGGCCACCAGCGCCGCCGCGACCAGCAGCCCGGTCCGGACCGGTCTCACACCAGTCGGGGGACGGTCAGGCTCGTCCCTGTCCGCACCCGGGACCGGCTCGGGCCGAGCACCTTGCGGTTGGCCGCGCCGATCGCCCGCCGCGCGTAGGCTAGCTGCGTGGCGGCCGGTGCGCCGACCCCCTGCAGTGCGAGCTCGGACCGGGCGATGCTGCTGAGGTCCTCGCAGGCGAGGACGACGTGCCGGGTCGGCGGGCGGGCCAAGGCGCTCGCGATGAGCGCTGCCCGTTCCTGCACCCGGTCGGTGGTGACGCCGCCGCACAGCCCGAAGGGCTCGGCCGTGACCAGGACGCGGGCCCGCTCCGGGAGGGTGACCCCGCAGGCGGACTCCGCGCTGGAGACGGTGACGCTGCGGGTGCCGAGCACCGCGCCGCGCAGGCTCCGGTCGGCGCGGATCGTGTACGTCACGCTCTGCTGGGCGCTGCTGATCTGACCGTCCACCGACGGTGGTGGCGTGGTCCGGCTCGTGACGACGCCGACGTAGGCGACGTCGGCGGCGCGGGCGGTCTCGGCGTACCGGACCTGCTCGGGGCGGTCGTCCGGCCGGCAGGAGCAGGCCCAGGACGCCCCTGCCGTCACGGGTACGAGCCCGAGCGCCACCACCAGGCACGCGAGCAGCTTGACGAGAAGCCTGCCGGGCAGGCCTGCCGGCACGAGCGCGGGACGCGCGGATCGGGAGCGCACCTGCCGACTCTGGCACAGCCGGCAGCGCGGAGTGCGCTTTCCGGTCGCCTGCGTCGGAGGCCCGGACGGACGGCGACCGGCTACTGGCTGACGGCGCGGTAGAGCTCGAGGGTCTGCCGGGCGATCGCGTCCCAGCCGAACTCCGCCACCGCCCGCTCCCGACCGGCACGCCCCAGCCCGGCGGCGCGGTCGGGATCCTGCAGGACCTCCGTCAGGGCGGTGGCGAGGCCGGCCTCGAAGCCGGCCGGGTCGGCCTCGTCGTAGTGGACGAGCACCCCGGTCCGGCCGTCGACCACCACCTCGGGGATGCCGCCGACGTCCGAGGCCACCACGGCCGTGCCGCACGCCATCGCCTCCAGGTTCACGATGCCCAGCGGCTCGTACACCGAGGGGCACGCGAAGACCGTCGCGTGCGAGAGCAGCTGGATCACGTCGGTCTTGGGCAGCATCTCGCTGATCAGCACCACGCCGGAGCGGGTGCTGCGCAGCTCGGCGATCAGGGCTTCGGTCTCGGCGGCGATCTCCGGCGTGTCGGGGGCGCCGGCGCACAGGACCAGCTGTCCGGGGAGGTCGCGGGCGGCCCGGAGCAGGTGGGCCAGTCCCTTCTGCCGCGTCACGCGTCCCACGAACAGCGCGTAGGGCACGGCAGGGTCGACGCCGTGCCGCTCCAGCACGTCGGTGGCCGGCGTCGGTGCGTACTGCTCGGCGTCGATGCCGTTGTAGACGACGTGGACGCGCGCGGGGTCCAGCTCGGGATAGGACGCGAGCACGTCGCGGGCCATCCCGCGGCTCACGGCGATGACGGCGTCGGCGGCCAGCACGGCGGTGCGCTCGGCCCACGACGAGAGGGCGTACCCCCCGCCGAGCTGCTCGGCCTTCCACGGACGGTGCGGCTCGAGCGAGTGCGTGGTCACGACGTGCGGGATGCCGTGCAGCAGGGCCGCCAGGTGCCCGGCCAGGTCGGCGTACCAGGTGTGGGAGTGCACGACCTCGCAGCCTCCGACGGCCGCGGCGATCGACAGGTCGGTGCTCAGGACCTGCAGCGCGGCGTTGGCCGAGGCCAGTCGCGGGTCGGGGGCGTGGGCGACGGCGCCGTCCGCGGTACCCCCGAAGGAGTGCACCTCCGGAACCGCTCCCGCGCGGCGCAGCGCCGCCACGAGGTACTCGACGTGGACGCCGGCACCGCCGTAGACCTCGGGCGGCCATTCACGGGTGAGGACACCGATGCGCATGGCTGAACGCTAGTGGGACACACTGCAGGCATGCGCTCCCCCCGGGTACTGGGCATCGTTCTCGCCGGCGGCGAGGGCAAGCGGCTGGCACCGTTGACGGCGGACCGGGCCAAACCGGCCGTCCCCTTCGGCGGCATCTACCGGCTCGTCGACTTCGTGCTGTCGAATCTGGTGAATGCCGGCTACCTGCGGATCGTCGTGCTGACGCAGTACAAGTCGCACTCGCTGGACCGGCACATCACCACGACGTGGCGGATGTCGACCCTGCTGGGCAACTACGTGACGCCGGTGCCCGCCCAGCAGCGGCTCGGTCCGCAGTGGTTCCGCGGCTCGGCGGACGCGATCCATCAGAGCCTGAACCTCGTCTACGACGAGCAGCCGGACCACGTGGTCGTGTTCGGCGCCGACCACGTCTACCGGATGGACCCGCGGCAGATGGTCGAGCAGCACATCGCCTCCGGCGCCGGCGTCACCGTCGCCGGCATCCGGATCCCGCGCGAGGAGGCGCACGGTTTCGGGGTCATCCAGACCGGGCCGGACGGGCGGAGCATCGAGGCGTTCCTGGAGAAGCCGGCGGATCCCCCCGGGCTCCCCGACGACCCGTCCATGGTCTACGCCTCGATGGGCAACTACGTCTTCTCCACCGAGGCGCTGCTCGAGGCCGTGAAGCTGGACGCCGGCGACGAGGGCTCGGTCCACGACATGGGCGGCGACATCATCCCGATGATGGTCGGCAAGCAGTCGGCCGAGGTCTACGACTTCTCCGACAACGACGTCCCGGGCGCCACCGAGCGCGATCACGGCTACTGGCGCGACGTCGGGACCCTGGACAGCTACTACGACGCGCACATGGACCTGGTCTCGATCCACCCGGTGTTCAACCTCTACAACCGGCAGTGGCCGATCCTGACCACCTCGCCGGCGCTGCCCCCGGCGAAGTTCGTCTTCGAGGAGCAGGGCCGGGTCGGGCAGGCGGTCGACTCGCTGGTGTCGCAGGGCGTCATCATCTCGGGCGGGCGCGTCCGTCGCTCCATCGTGTCGCCCGGGGTGCGGGTGCACTCCGGCAGCGAGGTCAACGGCAGCGTGCTGCTGCACAACGTCGACGTCGGGCGCGGCGCCGTCGTCAAGGACGCCATCCTGGACAAGAACGTCGTCGTCTGGCCGGGAGCCTCCGTCGGTGTCGACCACGCGGCGGACCGCGCGCGCGGCTTCACCGTCACGGACGGGGGTCGCGTCGTGGTCGGCAAGGGGCTGCACGTCCGTGACTGACCGCCGGCTGGTCGCCGGCGCTGCGGGACTGTGCGCCGTGCTGCTGGCCGGCTGCGCGGCGGGGGTCGACGACAGCGGCGCCGCCGGCCCGTCGGCCGGCTCGCCGGGGGGCACCGCCGCTCCGGGCGTCCGCACCCGACCGTCGCCGGACCAGGCAGCCGGCGCGCGCATCGAGGGTGTCCGCACGCAGGAGTACCAGGCGCCCGAGCACGTCGCCCGTGACCTCAGCTACGACGCTCGGCCACCGCTGCAGGGCTCGCACTGGCCGCCGCAGGCCGGGGGCGTGCTCGGCTGGCTGCGGTGCGGCGTCTACACCGAGCCGCTGCCGGAAGAGTTCGCGCTGCACTCGCTGGAGCACGGAGCCGTCTGGTTCACCTACCTGCCCGGCTCGGACGGCGACCTCGTCGACGCGCTGACCGCCCTGGCGTCCGACCGGCCGGAGTACGCGCTCGTCTCGCCGTACGAGGACCAGCGCGGTCCGGTGGTCGCGACGGCGTGGGGTGCGCAGCTCGTCGTCCAGGACGCCCGGGACCCGCGGCTGGCGCAGTTCCTGACGGCGTACGCCGGCGGTGACCAGGGGCGCGAGCAGGGCGCGGACTGCGCGAACGGGACCCCGCCCGCGGCGGCCCGGGCGGCCCTGGCAGCGGCGGGTCCCTGAGCGGCGTTCAGCCGGGCTGCGTCACCGTGAGCGCGGAGCGCGGGTCGCGGATGCGGGCGGTGAGGGCGTTCGGGTCCAGCTGCACCGGCGGGGTGCGGACCAGCCAGTCCGCCAGCGTGCGGGCGAGCCGCCCGGGCTCGGTGAGGTGCGGGAAGTGGCCGGACTGCTCGAACACCTCCAGCGTCGTGTTCGGCACCGTGCGCGCCAGCGCCTCGCCGTGCGCCACCGGGATGATGGCGTCGCGGCGACCCCAGATGACGAACAGCGGCAGGTCCGCGGCCAGGTACAGCCGGTCGCGCGCGTCCACGCGCTGGCCGGCCGGGTCCAGCACGCCGCGCGCGGTGTGCAGGAACGCGTTGCGGGTGCCGGGGTCCGACATGGAGCCGACTCCCACCAGGCACTCGGCGAGCCCCTCAGGGACCGACAGGTTGACCTTGCCCAGCAGCTGGCCGAGCCTGCCGGCGCCCTTGCGCACCCAGGACGACGCCAGCACAGGGATGACCAGCTCGGCGCCGGGCAGGGTCGCGGCGCGCAGGAAGATGCTGACCTCCTTGCCGAGGCCACCGGCGTCGACCAGGGCCATCCGCTCGACCCGCTCCGGGAACTGGTAGGCGAACTGCATCGCGACGCCGCCGCCCAGCGAGTGGCCGACCAGGGAGACGCGGTCGTGGCCGAGCCCGGCGAGCAGGTCGCGGATACCGCAGGCGTGGGCGCCCAGGGAGTAGTCGCCGCGTGGCTTGGCCGACTGACCGTGGCCGAGCAGGTCCGGGGCGATCACGTGGCAGCTCTCGCCGAGAACCTGCATGACCTGCTCCCACTGCGCCGCCCGGGAGGCGATGCCGTGCACGAGCACGACGACGGGGCGGTCCTTCTCCCCGGTGCCGGCTCCTGCCTCGGCGTAGGACACCGCGTTGCCGTGCACCAGCAGCTCGTTCAAGGTCACGTCAGCCATGCCGACATGGTGTTACGGCAGGTAACACCTGGTCAAGGCCCGGCGGGTGTGACAGGCGTCGCCTCGACGCCGCGCGGGACTGCTGTTACCGTCGGTAACAGCAGTCCAGACCGCCGCCCCCGGCGGACCCCGACCACGCCAGGAGCGCCCATGACCGGCTTCACCCTCGAGCTGACCGAGGACCAGACCACCCTGCAGAAGTGGTTGCACGAGTTCTCGGCCGACGTCATCCGCCCGGCGGCCTCGGAGTGGGACGAGCGCGAGGAGACGCCGTGGCCGGTGATCCAGGAGGCGGCCAAGGCCGGCATCTACAGCCTGGACTTCTTCGCCAGCGCGTGGGGTGACGAGTCGGGCATCAGCCTGCCGATCACCATGGAGGAGCTGTTCTGGGGCGACGCCGGCATCGGCCTGTCCATCGTCGGCACGACCCTGGGCGTCGCCGGCATCCTCAGCAACGGCACCCTGGACCAGATCGGGGAGTGGGTGCCGCAGTGCTTCGGCACCGAGGACGACGTGAAGCTGGCGGCGCTGGCCGTGTCCGAGCCCAACGCCGGCTCGGACGTGTCGAGCATGAAGACGACCGCCGTCTACGACCAGGCGAACGACGAGTGGGTGCTGAACGGGGTGAAAACCTGGATCACCAACGGCGGGATCGCCGACGTGCACGTGGTCGTCGCTGCCGTCGACCCCGCCCTGAAGGCCCGTGGGCAGGCCTCGTTCGTGGTCGGTCCGGAGTTCAAGGGCAAGGGGCTCGCGCAGGGCCAGAAGTTCAAGAAGCACGGCATCCGCGCCAGCCACACCAGCGAGGTGATCCTGGACGATCTGCGCCTTCCCGGCAGCGCCCTGCTCGGGGACAAGGACAAGCTCGACGAGCGCCTGGCCCGCGCCCGCGAGCGCGCGGCCGCCCTGGCCCGCGGCGAGCAGGTGCAGAGCAAGCGGCAGAAGGGTGGCCAGGCTGCGATGGCCACCTTCGAGGCCTCGCGTCCGGCCGTCGGGGCGCAGGCCGTGGGCATCGCGCGTGCCGCCTACGAGTACGCGCTCGACTACGCCAAGACCCGCGAGCAGTTCGGCCGTCCGATCGTGGAGAACCAGGGCATCGCCTTCATGCTCGCCGACATGAAGACCAAGCTGGACGCCAGCCGCCTGCTGGTCTGGCGCGCGGCGTGGATGGGCAAGAACAACATCCCGTTCACCGCGGGCGAGGGCTCGATGTGCAAGCTGTTCGCCGGGGAGACCGCCGTCGACGTGACCGAGAAGGCCATCCAGATCCTGGGCGGCAACGGCTACACGCGCGAGTACCCCGTCGAGCGCTGGCACCGCGACGCGAAGATCTACACCATCTTCGAGGGCACCAGCGAGATCCAGCGACTGATCATCAGCCGGGCCATCTCCGGCCACCAGATCCCCTAGGTGAGCGCGCCTTCGCGCGTCCCCGTCGCGGGCCCGGACCGCACCACCCGGCGCGCGCAGCTGCTCGACGCCGCGGACCGCGTCGTGCAGCGCGACGGGCCGGCCGCCTCGATGGCGGCGATGGCGGCCGAGGCGGGCATCACCAAGCCGATCCTCTACCGGCACTTCGGCGACCGGGACGGGCTGTGCGCCGCCCTGGCCGACCGCTACACCGACCGCCTGCTCGCCGACCTGCTGGACGGCCTGCGCGCCGGCACCGACCGGCGCGACCGCGTCGAGCGCACCGTCGGCGCCTACCTGGCCGCGATCGAGCGCGACCCGCAGGCCTATCGCTTCCTGCTGCACTCCGAGGAGTCGACCGGTGCCCAGACCCGGGTGCGGTCGTTCACCCGCGCCCTGGCGGCGCGGCTGGCAGAGGGCATGGTGGCCGAGACCGGGGTCGACGCCTGGCGCTCGCAGGTCTGGGCGCACGGCGTCGTCGGCATGGTGCAGGCAGCCGGCGACTGGTGGCTGGCGACCCGCGACGGCGACCGGGACGCCTTGTGCCGCGAGCTCGCGGACCTGCTGTTCGGGGCGTACGCCCGGGCCTGAGGGCAGCGGTGCCGTGGGACACTGGTGCCGTGCCACCCCGCCTTCGCCTGACCCGCCGGCGGCTCGTCCTCGGGCTGCTGGTGCTGCTCGTCGTGGGGGTCTCGACCGCGGCGCCGCTGGCGGGCGCGCTGGACCCGGTCCAGGGCTCCTCCGACGAGCGGGTCGTGCTCGACAGCGGACGCGGCTACGTCCTGCACGTGCCCGCGGCGCTCCGCCTGGACCCGGGCCGCGCCGCCGGGAAGCCGGCGATGGTCGTGCTGCACGGCCTGGAGTCCGACCCTCCGGACGCCGCGAAGAGCACCGGGTTCGACGTGCTGTCCGACCGCGACGGGGTGCTCGTGGCCTACCCCGAGGGCGTCCGTCGCTCCTTCAACGCCGGCCTGTGCTGCGGGGAGGCGGTCCTGCAGCAGGTCGACGACGTCCGCTTCCTGTCCGACGTCGTCGCCAGCCTGCGCTCACGGGGGGTCGGCCGGATCTCGGTCGTCGGGTTCAGCAACGGCGCGATGATGGCCTACCGGTTCGGGTGCGCGCGGCCGGACCTCGTCGACACCGTCGGGGTCATGAGCGGGACGCTGGAGATCCCGCGCTGCGTCGGCCGGATCAGGGCTCTGCACCTGCACGGCGAGAAGGACACCGCGGTGCCCTTCGACGGGGCCGAGTACTCCGAGCGGCTCAGCGCTTTCCTGCGCGCCGTGCCGACCATCAAGGCCGCCGCGCCGGGCAGCGACATCACGATCCGCAAGCTGCTCGGCTTCCCGCACCGCTGGACGCAGCCGGGCGACGCCGTCGACGCGACCCAGGAGTTCTGGACGTTCGCGCGGATGGCGCAGCCGCGCTGAGGTGCCGGCTGAGCGGGCCCACCCGGGATCGGACGCAGGGTGATGGACGACTCACCGAACGTGCTGTCGGTCGCGCAGGGGGAGCGCTAGCCTCTGGCGCTCCCGACCCCCGGGCGGGCCCGACACCGTCGGGCACAACTGGGCCGCCTCGCGCGTTGTCCCCCGCGCCGGGCCCGAACGGGCGAGGCTTGTCCCGGCGCATCACGACGAAGGAGCACCCCAGCATGGCTACCGACTACGACCAGCCGCGACGGTCTGATGCCGACGAGCCCGAGGACAGCCTGGAGGAGCTCAAGGCACGTCGGGCGGAGGCGCAGTCCAGCAGCGTCGACGTCGACGAGACCGACCTGAACGAGGCCATCGAGCTTCCCGGCGCCGACCTGTCCGGCGAGGAGCTGACGGTCCGCGTGCTGCCGAAGCAGAGTGACGAGTTCACCTGCAGCAGCTGCTTCCTGGTGCACCACCGCAGCCAGCTCGCCTCCGACAAGGGCGGACGGCTCATCTGCAAGGAGTGCGACTGACCGCCCGGGTGCCGTCGTGAGCGCTGCCGGCGCGGACGGCCCGGACACCACCGACCCTCCGGCTCCCGGACCGCAGCCCCGTGCCGACGACCCCGCTGCCGGGCTCGCGCCGTCCGCCCAGCTGGCGGAGCTCGTCGGCCGGTTGTCCGGCGACGAGCTGGACGCCCGCGAGCGGGGGAAGCTGCTGGGCCAGCTGACCGGTTCGCTGGCGGGCTCGGCCCGCGCGGCCGGTGCGCGAGCGGCCGTCACCGGCAGGTGGTTGGCGGACCTGGTCGCCGAGCTGGCGCCGCACGTCCCGGTGCGCGACCTGCCGACGATGTCCGCCCACCACGACGGCCTCACCGGTGACGACCTGGCCGCGGCGCTGATCCGGTCGGCGTCCCGGGCGACCGCCGCCGTCGGCGCGGCCGGCGGCACGCTGACGGCCGTACAGCTGGCTGCGCCGCCGACGCTGCTGGCCGCGCCGCTGCAGCTCGGGGCGGAGACGTTGGCCGTCGTGGCCATCGAGCTGAAGCTGGTCGCCGAGCTGCACGTGCTGCGGGACCGCGCACCGCTGGCCTCCGCGCCGCAGGTCGCGACCGCCTACCTCACCTCGTGGGCGTCGCGGACGGCCGTCGACCCGGCAGCACCGGTCCCGGGGCTGGCCACGGTGCTGGGCGCCGCCGCGCGCCAGCAGCTGCGACGACGGGTGGCGCGCCGACTCGGCCGCAACCTGTCGACGATGGCGCCCTTCCTGGCCGGCGCGGTGGCCGGGGCCGAGCTCAACCGCCGGGAGACCCGCAGCCTCGGTGAGGCGCTGCTGGCCGACCTGGACCGCACGGTGCCGCCCGCGCGCCGCTGGGGACGCCGCCGCTGACCGCTCAGGGCCAGGCGGCACCTGCCGCTACGGCTCGCCTGCGGCGACGGGCACCGGGCTCGGCCGTGCGGCGGTGCTCCGGGTGACGCGCGCGGCTGAGCAGGCCGGCGCCCGGCGAAGACCAGCACCTCGAACAGCAGGGTCAGCGCGTGCGTGATCGCCCACTGGTAGTCGGTGGCGGTGGCCCGCGACGCAGCGGCCGCGAAAGCCTGCGCGCCGGGGCCGGGTCGGGCGCTCCAGCACCTCCGGCAGGCGGCTCGTCGAGGGGTCGCTGCTGCGCGCGGTCGCTGGAAGCAGTCGGTGAAACCGGCCACCGCCGGCTCGACCGCCTGCGCCGGCAGGCCGGCGGACACCGAGCGCGGCGCGCAGGCCGGCGCCGGCCTGCCCGCCGACGCGGCGCCGTCGCGCCGAGCAGCCCGAACAGGACAGGCCGATGACGGCGACGCCGAGCGCACCGCCGACCTGCTGCACGGTGGAGAGCAGGCCGGAGGCGCTGCCGGTCTCGCGCCCGCTGACCCCCGCCAGGACGATGTTGCTGAGAGGCGCGATGAACAGGCCCAGCCCGAGGCCGCACACCAGCAGGACCGGGGCCAGGTGCCAGGAGGTCAGAGCGGGGCCTTCAGCATGCAGAGTGGCGATCAGGCCGAGCATGCCGACGCAGACCAGCCCGGCGCCGAGCGTGAGCACGCTGCTCCCTACCCGGGCTGCCACCTTCTCCGAGCGGGCGGAGGCGAAGGCCGAGCCGAAGGCGAACGGGAGCGTGGTGAGCCCGGAGTGCAGCGGGCTGAAGCCCAGCCCCACCTGCAGGTACAGCGAGAAGGCGAAGAAGAACGGCGCGATCCCGAGGAAGAACACGGCCGACAGCGATCGCTCCGGAACGGAAGACGGGGTCGCCGAACAGGCTGAGCAGCACGAGCGGGTCGTCGTTCTCGGCGCGTCTTGCGGCGCTGCAGCCGCGACGAACGCGGCGAGCACGGGGGCGCTGGCCGCCAGCATGAGGTAGATCCACCAGGGCCAGCCCGCGCTGGCGGCCCTCGGTCAGCGGGAAGACCAGCAGGAACAGGCCGACGGCGATCAGGCCGACCCCGGGCAGGTCCAGCCGCGGAGCGCCGGGGGCGACGCTGTCGGGCATCTCGCGCAGCGCCAGCACGATGGCTGCGATGCCCATCGGCACGTTCACCAGGAAGATGGCGCGCCAGTCGGTGCCGAACACGTCGGCCTTGAGCAGCAGACCGCCGAACAGCGGACCGCAGATGGTGGCCAACCCGATCGTGGCGCCGAAGATGCCGAAGGCCCGGCCGCGCTCCTCGGGCAGGAAGGTGACCTGGATGACCGACAGCACCTGCGGGAACATCAGCCCCGATCCGAGGCCCTGCAGCGCCCGCGCCAGCACCAGCGTCGTCGGGTCCGGCGCCAGCCCGCACAGCAGCGAGGCGACGGTGAAGACCGCCATGCCGCTGACGAACAGCGTGCGACGGCCGCGGATGTCGCCGAGCCGGGCCGCGCTGATCAACGTGCACGCGAAGGCGAGCTGATAGCCGGCGATGACGAGCTGGATCGCTGCCGTGCCCGCGCCGAGGTCGCGCTGAATCGACGGGATGGCGACGTTGACGATGGAGATGTCGAGCAGCTGGACGAAGACCGACGTCAGCACGATCCCGAGCACCAGGAACGGTCGGGCCGGGCGCGCAGGGTCTGCCGCGGCACCGTCACCGTCACCCCGCGCCGCCGCCTCGCCGGTGGCGGACCCGGGACGGACGGGCTCGCCCGGTCCGGCGGAGGGCGAGGGGGAGCCGGGTGGCGTGCTGGTCACGCCGGCGACGCTAGCCGCGTCCGCCGACAGGCGCGCGCCGGATCAGCGCGCGGGACGCCGCCGGTCGCCGTCGTCCAGGTTCTCGATGAAGCCGCGGATCATGGCCATGGTCTCGAGCGGGTGCTCGAACTGCGGCACGTGGCCACAGTCCTCGATGACGATGGAGCCCGCGCTGGGCAGCGCGTCGGCGACGTGCCGGGCGAACGAGGAGGGCACGAGGCGGTCCTTCTCGCCCCACAGGAACAGCGCCGGCGGCAGCAGCCCGGGCAGCCGCTGCCAGAAGCCGTTCTTGCCGTAGGCGTCCTCGAGGTAGATCTGCCGGGCGCACGCGAAGAAGGCGATGCGGTGGTCGCGGCTGGCGAGCACGCGGACCGCCTCGTCGGCGGCGGCGTCGTACCACTCGCGCGGCAGGCGGTCGGGGTCGGCGAACATCGTGCGGATGCCCTCGACCACCAGCCGGTGGCTCCGGGGCAGCGGGATGCGGGCGAGCTCGGGCGGGACGCGGCGCACCAGCGGGACGTACTGGCGCAGCCGTCGGAAGGCCGGCGACGGCGTGATGAGGACCAGGGCCCGCACCGAGCCGGGATGCGTCATGCCGGCCTCCAGCGCCACCCGTCCGCCGAGGCTGTTGCCGACCAGGACGGCGCCGCGACTGTCGGTGCGCCGCTGGAACTCCTCGACCCAGGCCGCGAACCAGGCGGGGTTGTAGGGGCTGCGCGGGGCGTCGCTGGCTCCGAAGCCGGGGGAGTCAGGTGCGAGCACCCGGTGGTCGCGGGCCAGGTCGGCCAGCACCGGCAGCATGCTGGCGTTGGTCGCGCCGAGACCGTGCAGCAGCAGCACCGGCGGAGCGTCCGGCGGCCCGGCCTCCAGGTACAGCGTGCGGACGCCCATGGCGTCGACCTCCAGCGCCCGGGGCAGGTGCGGGTCGCGGTCGGGGTCGGCGCTGAACAGGCCGTCCAGCTGCAGCGACAGGGCGAGGTCGCCGCGCACCGTCAGGGCGCCGTCGAGAAAGGCCTGGACGCCCGAGGTGCGCCCGGACACCACGCCCGCGAGCACTCCCGCGCTGGAGTGGACCACGAGGGTGGGCTCGGCGGCGGCGCCGCGGCGGGCGCGTGCGCGGCCGTCGGCCAGCTCGACCGTCCAGACCCCGGAGTCGGCGGCGTCGAACACGATCGTCGCCCGCCGGTGCGCGAGCACGGTGCCCTGCAGACCCGGCCGGAAGCGGCTGCGCAGCAGCAGGTCGAGGTCACCACCGGCCTGCGGTGCTACGGGCGTCACGGGTGCTGATGTTACGGGGTGTGACCGGACGGTGTCGTTCACCGCAGATCGGGTCGGTCGTGCGTGAAGGACGTCGCGGCCTCGAGCTGAGCGGCGACGGCCAGCAGCAGCGCCTCCTCGTCCGGACGTCCGACCAGCTGGACGGCCAGCGGCAGCCCGCCGGCCGTGCGGCCGGCGGGGACGGAGAGGGCCGGCTGTCCCGTCACGTTCCACGCGGGGGTGAAGGGAGCCACGCGGCCGGCCAGCGCCAGCGTGCGGCGGCCGGTGAGCGTGCCGGTCCGCGGCGGCGGGCCGGCGAGCACGGGGGTGAGCAGCACGTCGGCGCCACCGGGCAGCACCGCGAGCCGCTGCGCCTCGCGCGCGCCTTGCGCCCGGGCCCGGGCCAGGAGCGCGTCCGGCACGAGACGGCCGGCTGCGGCGGCGAGCCGGGTCCGGGGTTCGGTGGCGGCCGGGTCGGCCAGTGCGGCGAGGTCCTGGCGTGCGCCCCGCAGGTACAGCGGGACGAAGGCCTGCGGGGTCCGTCCGTGGTCGGGATCGGCCTGGACGACGGTGTGGCCGAGCGAGCGGAGCACGTCGCAGGTGGCCTGCAGCGCGTCCTGCTGCTCGGCGGAGACCGGCGCCGGGATCGGCGGGCGCACGCTCCACGCGATGCGCAGCGCGGACGGCTCCGGGCCGAGGGTCACCGCGCCGTCGGTCAGCACGGACAGCAGCAGCGCCTGGTCGGCGACCGAGCGGGTGAGGACGCCGGCGACCGACAACCCGTACCAGTGCTCGGCGTGCTCGTCTCCGGGATCGCCCAGCGGTACCCGTCCACGCTGCGGCTTCAACCCGACCAGGCCGCAGTGCGCCGCCGGGATGCGGATCGAGCCGCCGCCGTCGGACGCGGTCGCCGCCGCCACTAGGCCCGCCGCCACCGCCGCGGCCGAGCCCCCGGAGGAGCCGCCGACCGAGTGGGCACGGTTCCAGGGGTTGCGGGTGACCCCCCACGTCTGCGACTCGGTGAAGGGCCACAGCGCCAGCTCGGGCAGATGGGTCGTCCCGACGACGACGGCCCCGGCGGCCCGCAGCCGGCGGACCTGCTCGGCGTCGCGCGGCGCGGGCGGTTCGACCGAGCCGGTGCCCATCGACGGACGGTGCCCCTGCACGTGCACGTTGTCCTTCACCGCAACGGGCAGCCCCAGCAGGGTCCGCTCGCCGCCCGCTGCCCGCTCGGCGTCGGCGGCCTGCGCCTGGGCCCGGGCAGCGTCGCGGAACACGGTGCGGAAGGCGTTCAGGTCGCCGTCGAAGCGGTCGATGCGCGCCAGGCACACCTCGAGCAGCTCGACGGCGTTGACCCGACCGGAGCGCAGCAGCTCCAGCTGCCCGACCGCCCCGGCGTAGGCCAGGTCCTCAGGGTCGATCGTGGCGGCGGTCGACACCTAGTTGCCGACCTCTTCCAGGCCGGGCGGCAGGTGCCCGGTGGTCTTCTGCCAGGCCGAGGCCGCCCCCCGCGTCGCGATCAGCCGCGCCACGGCGACGGCCACCCCGCTGGCGATCGCCCACTGCACGGCCTCGGTCCAGGTGGTGTCCCGCGAGGCAGGGTTGCGCGGCGGCTCACCGCCCTTGGTCTTCGCCCACGTCTTGTCCAGGGCCGACCGACCGACCTTCGCGGCCACCAGCCCCGACGTGACCCCGACGACCTTCCACAGCACCTTCTCGACAGCAGCCATGGTCGGCTCCTGCCCCGCCGTCGAAGGCGTGAACCGGCGCGGCCCGGGAAGCACGGCAGCGTCCATGCCGAGCAGTCCGCCGCACCGAGCAGGAGCAACCGATGGCTGAGCCGCACAAGGGCGACCACGTCCGCTGGAAGACGCACGGCACCACGACCGAGGGCACGGTCCAGAAGAAGATCACTGCCGACACCGAGGCGGCCGGGCGGACCGTGCGAGCCGCGCCGGACGACCCCCAGTACCTCGTCCGCAGCGACAAGAGCGGCAAGGACGCCGTGCACAAGCCGGACGCCCTCGAGCAGACCTGACGGTGGTTCAGCCGCGGTGCAGCGCCGCGACCAGCGCGTCCGGGTTCCGTGTCCCCACCAGCCAGTAGGGCGTGTCGTCGTCCGGGTCCTCGATCTGGATGCGCACCGAGCGGCTCTGCCAGCTGCGCACGGCGACGAACGCCCGTGGCTGCGCCAAGGGTCCGCGCAGGCGACGGGTGCCGTCGCGGTCCAGCGGGGTGACGCCCCCGATCTGGCTCAGGCCGATCCGGGCTCCGGGCACCGCCAGGACGCCGTCGGCCACCACCACCTCGTGCCGCGAGGCGAACAGCAGCAGGACCACCGTCAGCGGCAGCACCAGCAGGTAGGGCACGACGGCGCGCGCCCCGCCGGCGCCGCCGTGCAGCGTCGCCGCCACGACCAGCGCGACGACCAGCACGAGCGCCCACAGGCCGGCGGGCACCACCAGCCGCTCGCGGTAGGCCGGCTCCGACGCCCCGCCCGGTACTACGTCGGGAGCGTCTCGGTCGGCGGCGTCGTGGTCGGGAGCGTCGCCGTCGGGCGCTGGACCGGTCATCGGGACGGCTTCCGGCGGAACGGCCGGGCCCGCAGGCCGGTCGTGAGCGTCTTGACGTAGTCGGTGACGGTGGTCGGCGTCAGCTTCTCGGTCAGGATGCCGCCGACGGCGTCGGCGCCGACCACGTAGCGCGCCAGCGGGACGGGGTTGGCCAGGGCCAGCCGCACCGCGCGGGCCACCCACACGGGGTCCGGCAGGCGGTGGCTGCGCGCGCCCAGCGCCTCCGAGCGGGCGTAGGCAGCGCTGTAGCGGGCGGAGCCGGTCGCGGGGAACCCGCCCTGCTGCGCCGCGGACCAGATGTCGGTGCCGAACATGCCCGGCTCCACCAGGCTGACGCGCACCCCGTCGCCGTGCACCTCCATCCGCAGGGCGTCGGTGATCGCCTCCAGCGCGTGCTTGGACGCGCAGTACCACCCCAGCAGCGGCACCGACAGCCGGCCGACGACCGAGCTGATGTTCACGATCCGGCCCTCTCCGCGCTCGCGCATGCGTGGCAGCACCAGCCGGGCCAGCCGCATCGGGGCCAGCAGGTTGGTCTCCAGCTGGGCACGGACCTCGTCGTCGTCGACGTCCTCGACGGCGCCGGAGCGGACGAAGCCGGCGTTGTTCACCAGCCCCCAGGGGCCGCCGTCGGTGGCGGCGGCCACCTGCGCCAGCCCGTGCGCGCAGCTGTCGGCGTCGTCGACGTCGAGCTCGACGGTCCGCACGCTCACGCCGCGGTCGACGCTGGCCCGCGCGACCAGCTCGGCCTTCTCCGCGCTGCGCACGGTGCCCCAGACGTCATAGCCCGCACCGGCGAGCTCGAGGGCGGTGACCAGTCCGATGCCGCTGTTGGCGCCGGTCACGACGACGGCTCGACTCACGGACGGGTCTCCTCGGGCTGACGGTGCGGCTCCTGACCGTAGAGCCGACGGTCCGGACGGGACGGCGCGGGTAGGGTCGCCCACGCCCCGGCAGGAACCGGACGGTGCCCAGGAGAGGACGGTGCGGTGCTCGAGGTGGCCGTACGTCGGCTCGATCCCGAGGTGCCGCTGCCCGCCTACGCGCACCCCGGCGACGCCGGCTGCGACCTGGTCACCACCCGCGACGTCGAGCTCGCACCGGGCGAGCGCGCGCTGCTGCCGACCGGGATCTCCGTTGCGCTGCCGCAGGGCCATGCCGCCTTCGTCCACCCCCGTTCCGGGCTGGCGGCGCACCACGGCGTGAGCATCGTCAACGCGCCGGGCACGGTCGACGCGGGCTACCGCGGCGAGATCATGGTGGTGCTGGTCAACCACGACCCCCGCGAGACACTCCGGCTGCGCCGGCTGGACCGGATCGCGCAGCTCGTCGTGCAGCGGGTGGAGCAGGTGGCGTGGCGCGAGCAGACCGAGCCGCTGCCGGACTCCGTCCGCGGCACCGGCGGCCACGGCTCCACCGGTGGTCTCGCGGGCACCGACGAGCAGCACCAGGTGCGGCCGCCGGCCGCAGCACAGGAAGGATGAGCGTGTTCCGACGCAAGGGCAAGCGCCGAGACGAGGACGTCGAGGAGCTCGACGCCGCCGAGCTGGACCACGAGCAGGCGCCGGAGCAGCAGCCTGCGCCGCCCCCGCCCCGCCCGCAGGGACCCTGGGACGTCCAGGACGCCCCGGACGACGGGCTCGAGCGGCTGGACCTCGGTGGGCTGCGGATCCCCATCCCCCCGGACACCGAGGTGCGGGTCGAGGTCGAGGAGTCCGGCGCCATCGTCGCCGCGACGATGATCCAGGGCACCAGCGCCATGCAGATCAACGCCTTCGCCGCGCCCCGCACGACCGGGATCTGGGACGAGGTGCGCGAGGAGATCGCCGTGACCCTGCGCGAGAGCAGCGGTCGGGCCGACGAGGCGGAGGGGCCCTGGGGCGGTGAGCTCCGTGCGGGCGTGCCGACCGAGGGCGGCGCTCTGGCCGCAGCCCGCTTCGTCGGGGTCGACGGGCCGCGCTGGTTCCTGCGGGCGCTGCTCACCGGCCCCGCCGCCACCGACGAGAGCGCGGCCGCGCCGCTGCTGGCCGGGCTGCGCGACGTCGTCGTGGTGCGCGGCAACGAGGCCATGGCGGTCCGCAACATCCTGCCGCTCGCGCTGCCCCAGGGAGTCGCCGAGCAGGCCGCCGAGGCCCAGGCGGCGGCGACGGCCGAGCCGGACCCGTCGCTGGAGATGCCTGCGCGCGGACCGGAGATCACCGAGACCCGCTGACGACGGTCCGGCACCAGCGCCGGGCGTACCCTGAGGCGGTGTCAGGACGCTTCCGCAAGGCCGTCGCAAGGCTCACCGCTGACCCGCACGACCTGGAGCGGCACGAGCTGCGTCTGGAGTCCGCGCAGGCCGGGGCCACGGCGGTCACCTCGTGCTCGCGCGGTGAGCCGGTGTGCGTCGCCGGTGCCCTGCGCTCGGTGACCCTTCGCCCGCGTGCGGGGGCGCCGACGCTGGAGGCCGAGCTCGACGACGGCACCGGCACGATCACCCTCATCTGGCTCGGGCGCCGGCGCATCGGTGGCATCGAGTGCGGCCGGTCGCTGGTCGCGCGCGGCCGGCTGACCGAGCACGACGGCCGCCCGACGATCTACAACGCCGACTACGAGCTGCGGCCCTCGGGTGGCTGAGCAGCAACCCGAGCAGGTCAGTCCCGCACCTGAGGACGTCGACGACGCGGTCCCGGCGACCACGTTCGTGCAGGCCTTCGGCGGCGTGCGTGGGCTGCTGGACAGTGCCGTACCGGGCGTCGCCTTCGTGCTGGTCCGGCTGGTCACCGAGAGCCTGAACACCGCCCTGGTCGTCGCCCTCGCCCTCGGCGTCGGCCTGCTGGTCCTGCGCCGCCTGCGGGGCGAGCCGCTGCAGCAGGTCGGCAGCGGCTTCTTCGGTCTGCTGATCGCCGTCCTGGTGGCGCGGGCCACCGGCACCGGCAAGGGCTTCTTCCTGCCGGGCATCATCACCACCGCGCTGACGGGGGTCGGGTTCGTCGTCTCGCTGGTGGTCCGCCGGCCGGCCGTGGGGCTGGCGCTGGCGGCCTACGACGCGAAGTACGCCGGCTATCGCGAGCACGCCGGGCTGCGTCGGGCCGTCACGCTCGCGACGGCCTTCTGGGCGCTCACCTTCTTCGTCCGCGCCGGCGTCGCGGCCTACGTCTACTCCCTGCCCGGCGACAGCGACGGTCTGCTGCTGCTGGTCATCAACGCCGTGAAGTGGCCGCTGATCGCCGGCGCCGCGCTGCTCACCGTCGTGCTGGTCCGCCGTTCGGGCTACAGCGACGACCTCGACGAGCCGGACGTCGGGCTCGACGCTGCCTGACGCAGGATCGACGCGGCCGGACGCAGGCTCACCGGGGCCGTGCGTGCCCGCCGAGCAGCTCGTTCAGCTCGGCCTCGACCTCGGCGGTGGCCACGAGCAGCAGCTCGTCGCCGCCCTCCATCGCGGCGTCGGGCGAGGGCACGATGACGCGGCCGTCGCGCAGGATCGCGACCAGGGCGGAGTCCGACGGCCAGGCCACCGAGCCCGACCAGCTTGCCCACCAGCGGTGCGTCGGCGGCCAGGGTCAGCTCGACCAGGTTCGCCTCGCCCTGCTTGAAGGTGAGCAGCCGGACCAGGTCGCCGACCGAGACGGCCTCGTTCGCCACCGCCGCCAGCAGCCGCGGCGAGGAGACCGAGACGTCGACACCCCACGACTCGTTGAACAGCCACTCGTTCTTCGGGTGGTTCACGCGGGCGACGACGCGATCGACCCCGAACTCGGTCTTGGCCAGCAGCGACACGACGAGGTTCACCTTGTCGTCGCCGGTGGCCGCGACGACGACCTGGCACGTCTGCACGCGCGCCTGCACCAGCGTCTCGAGCTCGCAGGCGTCGGCGAGCAACCACTCGGCGCCCTCGACGCTGTCGACCTTCATCGACCTCGGCTCGCGCTCGATGAGCAGCACCTCGTGCCCGTTGCCCAACAGCTCGAGCGCGATGGACCGCCCGACGTTTCCTGCACCCGCGATCGCTACGCGCATCAGTGCTCTCCCTCCCCGGCCTGCGGCCCGGCGGCCAGGATCGCGGAGACCTCGTCGGTCCGGGCCGAGGCCATCGTCACGTGCAGCAGGTCGCCCTGCTGGACGAGCGAGTCGGCGTGCGGCAGGAAGCCCTCGCCGAGCCGGGTGATGAGCGCGACGCGGGCGCGGGCGGCGGCCTCCAGCCGGGTGACCCGCTCGCCGATCCAGGTGGGGGCGTAGGCGACCTCGGCCAGCACGACCTTGCCGCTGGGATCGCGCCACTCCGAGGCGATCCCCTCGGGCAGCATCCGCCGGATGACCTGGTCGGCGGTCCAGCGGACCGTGGCGACGGTCGGGATGCCGAGCTTCTGGTAGACGGCGGCGCGCCGGGCGTCGTAGATGCGGGCGACGACGTTCTCCAGGCCGAACGTCTCGCGAGCCACCCGGGCCGCGATGATGTTGGAGTTGTCGCCGCTGCTGACCGCCGCGAACGCGTAGGCGTCCTCGATCCCGGCCTCGAGCAGGGTGTCGCGGTCGAAGCCGATCCCGGTGATCTTGTTGCCCCGGAAGTCGGCCGACAGCCGCCGGAACGCGGCGGCGTCGCGGTCGATGACCGACACCGAGTGGTCCAGGGCTTCCAGCCCCTTGGCCAGGGCCGAGCCGACGCGGCCGCACCCCATGATCACGACGTGCACGGCGGTCCTTCCTCGACGATCTCCGGACGCCCCGCGGGAGCTACCGCAGACCGGCGCAGACGCTACACGCGGCCCGTGCGTCGCCCTGCGCCGACAGCCGTACGCTTCCCGGTCGTGCCCAGTGCCGGTGATGTCCTCAAGCGGGTAGTCCTCGGTCGCGCCCTGCGCAGCGACCGGCAGAGCGAGCAGGAGCTGCCCAAGTACCTGGCGCTGCCGATCTTCGCCAGCGACCCGCTGTCCAGCGTGGCCTACGCCACGCAGGAGGTGCTGGTCGTCCTGACGCTCGGCGGGGTCGCCTACCTGTACCTGACGCCGTTCCTGGCGGCCGCCGTCGTCGTCCTGCTGACCGTCGTGGTGCTGTCCTACCGCCAGCTGGTGCACGCGTATCCCAGCGGCGGCGGCGACTACGAGGTGGCGAGCAAGAACCTCGGCCCCAAGAGCGGGGTGGTCGTCGCGAGCGCGCTGCTGGTCGACTACGTGCTCACGGTGGCGGTCTCGGTCAGCGCCGGCGTCGACAACATCATCTCGGCGTTCCAGGGGCTGGACGACCACCGCGTGATCCTCGCGCTGGGCTTCGTGGCGTTCCTGACCGCGATGAACCTGCGCGGGGTGAAGGAGTCGGGCAAGGCGTTCGCCGTCCCGACCTACGGCTTCGTGCTCGGCATCGTCACGATGATCGTCTACGGCCTGGGCCAGGCCGCCTTCGGCGACGCCCCGCAGGCCGAGAGCGCGGGCTACCAGCTGGTGGCCGAGGAGAAGCACACGGCGCTCATCGGGCTGGCGCTCGCGTTCTTCGTGCTGCGGGCCTTCGCCTCGGGCTGCACGGCGCTGACCGGGGTCGAGGCGATCGCCAACGGCGTCCCGGCCTTCCGGCCGCCCAAGAGCCGCAACGCCGCCACGACGCTGGTGCTCATGGGCGGGCTGGCGATGACCATGTTCGTCGGCATCACGGCGCTGGCGCTGGTGACGCACGTGCGCTACGTCGAGGAGCCGGCCCGGCAGATCATCGGCTTCGCCTCCGACGGGGTGCAGCGCAGCGTCATCGCCCAGGTGGCCTCGGCGGTGTTCGGCGACGGATCGGTGCCGTTCTTCTACATCCAGGCGATGACCGCGGGCATCCTGGTGCTGGCGGCCAACACCGCCTACAACGGCTTCCCGCTGCTGGGTTCGATCCTGGCGCAGGACCGCTATCTGCCGCGCCAGCTGCACACCCGCGGCGACCGGCTGGTCTACAGCAACGGCGTGCTGCTGCTGGCCGCCTTCGCCGGGCTGCTGATCGTCGCCTTCCAGGCCGACGTGACCCGGCTGATCCAGCTGTACATCATCGGCGTGTTCACCTCCTTCACCTTCGGGCAGGCGGGCATGGTGCGGCACTGGAACGCGCTGCTGCGCAAGGGCGCCCTGACGGCAGACCGTCGCAAGCAGGTGCTGAAGAGCCGGATCATCAACGCCACCGGCTGCTCGCTGACCGGCACGGTGCTGATCATCGTCACGATCACCAAGTTCACCCGCGGCGCCTACATCGTGCTGATCGCCATGCCGATCCTGTACGTGCTGATGCGCGCGATCAACAGCCACTACTCGCGGGTGGCCGTCGAGCTCACGCCCGATGACGAGGCCACCCCACTGCCGAGCCGCAACCACGCGATCGTGCTGGTGTCCAAGGTGCACAACCCGACGCTGCGCGCGCTCGCCTATGCGCGGGCCACCCGCCCGCACGACCTCACCGCGCTCACCGTGGCCGTCGACCGCGAGGAGTCCAAGGCGCTGCAGGAGGCCTGGGACCGGCGCAACCTGCCGGTGCCGCTCACGGTCATCGACTCGCCCTACCGGGAGATCACCCGTCCGGTGCTCGACTACGTGCGCAACGTGCGGCTGGCCAGCCCCCGCGACGTCGTCACGGTGTTCATCCCCGAGTACGTCGTCGGGCACTGGTGGGAACAGCTGCTGCACAACCAGAGCGCCCTGCGGCTGAAGGCCCGGCTGCTGTTCCAGCCCGGGGTCATGGTGACCAGCGTGGCCTATCAGCTCCGGTCGTCGGAACGGCTGCAGGACGACGACCAGGCCACCGGCTCCGCACCCGGTGCCGCCCGTCGGCCGGCGGAGTGACGGTCGTCGGGGACGCCCTCGAGCTGACCGTCGGGCCGGTCGCGGCCGGGGGCGGCTGCGTGGCGCGGGCCGACGACGGCCGGGTCGTGTTCGTCCGGCACAGCCTGCCGGGTGAGCGCGTGCGGGCGGTCGTGACCTCGGCGACGACCAGCTTCCTGCGCGCGGACGCCGTCGCGGTGCTCGAGCCGTCCGCGGACCGGGTCGAGCCGCCGTGCGCCTACGCCGGTCCGGGCCGGTGCGGTGGCTGCGACTTCCAGCACGTCTCGCTGCCCGCGCAGCGGAGGTTGAAGGCGGACCTGGTCGCCGAGCAGCTGCGCCGGCTGGCCGGCCTGGAGCTGGCCGTGGCAGGTCGAGCCCGTGCCGGGCGACACCGCCGGGCTCGGCTGGCGCACGAGGGTGCAGTTCGCGGTCGCGGCCGACGGCCGGGTCGGCCTGCACCGGCACCGCTCGCACGAGCTCGAGCCCATCGAGCGCTGTCTGCTCGCGAGCGCCGACGTCGAGGCGGTCGGTGTGGAGGCGCTGCGCTGGCCCGGGGTGCAGGGGGTCGAGGTCGCGGCCGAGGGTGCCCAGCGCGTGCTGTCGGTGTCCTCCCGCGGTCGTGGCGCCCCGGTGCCCGACGTCGGGGCGGGCGTCGTGGTCGACGGTCGGGCCCGCCAGGTGCCGCACGGGATCGCGCACACGGTGCTCGGCCGGCGCTTCGAGGCCTCGGCCGGGGGCTTCTGGCAGGTGCATCCGGGGGCGGCGACCGTCCTGGCGCAGGCGGTGCTCGACGGCCTGGACCCGCAGCCGGGGGAGCGGGCGCTGGACCTGTACGCCGGCGTCGGCCTGTTCGCCGCGCTGATCGGCGAGCGGGTGGGGTCGGCCGGCGCCGTCCTGGCGGTCGAGTCCGAGCCCCGGGCGTGCGCCGACGCCGCGCGCAACACCGACGACCTCCCGCAGGTGAAGGTCCGCACCGCTGAGGTCGACGCCGCCGTGCTGGCCCGCGCCGGCGCTCCTGACCTCGTCGTGCTCGATCCGCCCCGCACCGGCGCGGGGTTGGCCGTGACCCGGGCGCTCGCGGGGCTGCGGCCCCGCCGGCTGGTCTACGTCGCCTGCGACCCGGCCTCGTTCGCCCGTGACCTGGGGGTGCTCCTCGAGGTCGGCTGGGAGCTCGCCTCGTTGCGCGCGTTCGACCTGTTCCCGATGACCGAGCACGTCGAGCTCGTCGCGGTGCTCACCCCGCCGGTGGTCTGAGGGCTGGGTCGGCCGAGCGCCTGCTCCGGACGGCAGACTCCCGGTGGGACTCACCCGGTCGGGTCGTCCACGGCTCGGTCGCTGCGGTCAGGGGCGGTCCGTGCCGATGAGCACGGGGTGACCCGCTCCCGTCGTGCCCTCGTCCTGTCCGTCTGCCTGCTCGCCGCGGGGGCGTTCGCCACCCCGGCGCAGGCCGCCCCCGCGAGGGCTGCCGCGGGGGAGGGGGCCGCCGCGTCTGCCCCGACGACCTCGCGCTTCGTGCCGCTGGCTCCGGCCCGGGTGCTCGACACCCGAGACGGGACCGGCACGGCCAGGGGGGTCGTGCCGCCGAAGGGCTCGGTCGTGCTGCAGGTGACCGGCCGCGACGGCGTGCCCGCCAGCGGGGTCACCGCGGTGGTGCTGAACGTGACGCTCACGGCCTCCACCGGGTCGGGCTTCGTGCAGGTGTACCCGACCGGCCGGGCCGCCGAGGGGGCCTCGTCCAACCTGAACGTGCAGGGCGTGGGCAGGACCGTGCCGGTGCTGGTGGTCGCCCCTGTCGGCGACGGCGGCCGCGTCACGCTGTACACCCACGGCGGCGGGCACCTGCTGGCCGACCTGCAGGGCTACTTCGTCACCTCCGGCGAGACGGCCGCCGGCCGCTACCGCCCGCTGACCCCCGCCCGGGTGCTCGACACGCGCACCGGCGAGGGGGTGCCCAGCGGCGCCAAGGGCGCGCTGGTCAAGGGGTCCGCGCTCACGCTGCAGCTCACCGGACGCGGCGGCGTGCCCTCCTCGGGAGTCTCCGCCGTCGCCCTGAACGTCACCTCGACCGGCTCGCGTTCGGGCGGGTTCGTGCAGGTGGTCCCCTCTGCCGGCGGCACCGCTGCCGGGGCGTCGTCCAACCTCAACCACACCGCCGGACAGACCGTCGCCAACCTCGTCGTCGTGCCGGTCGGCGACAGCGGCGCCGTCGACGTCTACTCCTCCAGCGGTACGCACGTGCTGGCCGACGTCGCCGGCTGGTTCACCGACGACACCACCGCGCCGTCCGGGACCGGGTTGTTCGTCCCGGTGGCGCCGACCCGCCTGGTCGACACCCGCAGCGGCAGCCGGCCGGTCGACGGCGCCCGCGTCGCCGTCGCGCCGCTGGGTCAGGCGGGCATCCCGAGCTCGGGCGTCAGCAGCGTCGTGCTGAACGTCACGGCGACGCTGCCGGCGGCGGGCGGCTTCGTCCAGGTGCTGCCCGAGGGTCAGGGCACGGTCGGCTCGTCCTCCAACCTGAACCTGGAGCGCCCGGGCCAGACGATCGCCAACGCCGCGCTCGCCACCCTCGGGGACGGTGGGCGCGTCACGCTCTACACGCTGCACGCGGCGCACCTGCTGGCCGACGTCGCGGGCTGGTTCACCAGCGGCGACGCGGGTTCCGGTCCGGTGCCGGCCGAGCTCGCCGGCCTGCGCGTCGCGCCCCGGACGGCCGACGCCTACGACCCCGCGGCCTGGCCGTCGCTGGACGCCGACGGCGACTGCCAGGACACCGCGACCGAGGTGCTCCTCGCGCGCTCGGTGTACGACGCCACCCTGTCCGACGACGGCTGCGCCGTCACGCAGGGGCTGTGGAAGGACGCCTGGACGGGCGCGAACCTGTTCGCGGGCGACACGGCCGCCGTCGAGCCGGCCGTGAGCTTCCAGAACGCCACGGTCTCCGGCGCTGCCGGGTGGGACGCCGCCAGACGCGCGGCCTTCGCGAACGACCTCGAGCACCCCGAGCACCTCGCCGTCGTCGCGCAGGACGTCGTCGACGCGCGGGCAGGCCGCGCCCCCGAGGACTGGCGCCCCCGCCTGGACAGTGCGGTGTGCGGCTACGCGCGGGCGTGGGCCGGGGTGAAGACGCGCTGGGACCTCTCGGTGACGCAGGCCGAGCTCGACGCCCTACGGACGATGCTCGCCAGCTGCTGAGCCGGGCCGTCCCTGGTGCGTCAGGCGAGGCAGCCGGACGGCGACGAGGTCGTGCGGCGGCCGGCCGGCGGCGACGCCCCGGGCCTCGAAACGCGTGACCGGTCGGGCGCCGCGCTCGCTGCCGACCACCTGCAGGCCGCCGCAGCCGGCGAGCACCGTCAGCACCTGGTCGGCGTAGTCGGGCCAGTCCGTGGCCACGTGCAGCCGCCCGCCGTCCCGCAGCCGGTCGGCCACGGCGGCAGCGAAGGCCGGCGTCACGAGCCGGCGCTTGTGGTGGCGCGCTTTGGGCCACGGGTCGGGGAAATAGACCCGGACCTCGTCCAGGCTGCCGGTGCCGAACGCGTCCAGCACGTCGCGACCGTCGAGCTCGGCGACCCGGACGTTGGTCAGGGCGGCGGCCTCCAGCCGGCGCAGCAGCGCCCCGACACCTGGGGTGTGCACCTCGACGGCGACCACGTCGCGGTCGGGGTCGGCCGCCGCCATGGCCGCGGTGGCCTCGCCCATCCCCGAGCCGATCTCGAGCACCAGGGGCGCCACCCGACCGAACACCGCGGCCGGGTCGAACGGCAGGGTCACCCCGAGGGCGGGCAGCAGCCGCTCGATCGCCTCGGCCTGACCAGCGGTGGTCCGTCGACGGGCCTTGTAGGTCTGGAGAGGATCACCACGCTGCACCCGCACACGGTAGGAGGCAAGCCCCTAGGGTGCGCTTGTGGATGCCGACCTGCTCTGGTTGCTCGCCGCCGGCGGGCTCGTCGTCGCGGAGGTCGTCAGCCTGACCCTGGTGCTCGGCTTCTTCGCGGTGGGCGCCCTCGCGGCCGCCGGGCTGGCCTTCGCCGGAGTCGGTCTGGTCGGACAGCTGGCCGTGTTCGCCGTGGCCAGCACGGCGATGCTCGTCGTGGTCCGTCCACCGCTGCGCAACGCGCTGGACCGCGGGGGCAGCACCGACCGCACCGACGCCCGGCTGATGGGCGCGGCACAGGGCACCGTCATCGAGGCGGTGTCGGAGTCCACCGGACAGGTGCGGCTGCACGGCGAGCTGTGGCGGGCCAGGCCCTATGCCGGCGGACCGGACCTACCCGTGGGCACCGTGGTGAGCGTGGCATCGGTCGACGGAGCCACCTTGCTGGTCTACTCAACCGACCTCGCGTGATCCATTCCTGCAAGGAGTCGTCGTGGAAGTCGTCATCTTTCTCCTGGTCGTGCTCCTCGTGGTCGGCCTGGCCAAGACGGTCCGGATCGTGCCGCAGGCGTCGGTGTTCGTCATCGAGCGGCTCGGCAAGTACAGCCGCACCCTGGAACCGGGCATCCACCTGCTGATGCCCGTCCTGGACAAGGTCCGGGTCAAGACCGACATCCGCGAGCAGGTGGTCAGCTTCCCGCCGCAGGCCGTCATCACCCGCGACAACCTCGTCGTCGGGATCGACTCGGTCATCTACTACTCCATCACCGACCCGGCCGCCGCGCAGTACCGCATCGAGGACGTCGTCGCGGCGATCGAGCAGCTCGCCGTCACGACGTTGCGCAACGTGGTCGGCGGGATGCAGCTGGAGGAGGCGCTGACCGGGCGCGACCACATCAACGAGCGGCTCGCGACCGTGCTGGACGAGGCCACCGGCAAGTGGGGCGTGAAGGTCAACCGGATCGAGATCCGCGGCATCGAGCCGCCCGCGACGATCCGCGACGCGATGGAGCAGGCGATGCGTGCCGACCGGGGCAAGCGGGCGGCGATCCTCACCGCCGAGGGTCAGCGCCAGTCCGCGGTGCTGACGGCGGAGGGCGGCAAGACCTCCGCGGTGCTGAACGCCGAGGCCGACCGGCAGGCCACGATCCTGCGCGCCGAGGCCGACCGCGAAGCCATCCTGCTGCGGGCGTCGGCGGAGGCCGAGGCGATCGCGCTGGTCGTCGCCGCCATCAAGAAGGCCGACATCGACGAGACCGTGCTGGCCTACCAGCGCCAGCAGCTGCTGCCCCGGCTCGCCGAGGGCGACGCGAACAAGATCTGGTTCGTGCCCACCGACATCGCCGGCATGCTCGGTGGTGCGGTGAAGCAGCTGGGCGACAAGAAGTAGTCCGTACCTGGACAGTCGCCCCGGGGCTGATGCTCAGCCTGGCAGCAGCATCCGGACGGCGCCGGGACGCACGCTCACCGTGCACGGCAGCACACCGACGGGATCGCCGTCGGCGAACACGCGGAACGGCCGGTCGGCGTCCAGCCTGACCTCGCGGGCACGGGTGACGGTGACCGACGGGCGCGTGACGTGCGTGCCCTGGAACACCTTCGGGAACGAGCGCAGGAAGCGCAGCCTGCCGGTGGCCGAGGTCGTGACGAGGTCGAGCAGCCCGTCGTGCAACGAGGCCTCCGGGGCCAGCCGCATACCGCCGCCGTACACGCCCGAGTTCGCCGCGGCCACGGACCAGCCCCGCAGGGTGGCGGGGGTGCCGTCCACCGTCACGGTGAACCGGGCGTGCTTCCAGCCGGCGATCGTGCGCACCGTGCCGTAGGCGTAGACCAGCTGTCCGAGCCGCAGCCGGGTGCTGAGCGTCAGCTCCTGCACGTCGCTGTCGAAGCCGATCGAGGCGATGCCCAGGAAGCAGGTAGCACCGTCGGCGCTCGTGACGACGCCGAGATCGACGGCCTGCTCGCTGCCGGAGGACAGCACGGCGCACGCCTGCACGGCGTCGGACGGGATGCCGGTCGCCCGGCAGAAGTCGTTGCCGCGTCCACCGGGCACGACGCCCATGACGCCGCCGGTCTCGGCGACCGCGCCGGCGACGCGCCCGACGATGCCGTCCCCGCCCATCGCCACGGCGACGCGGTCGTCGGCGGCGGCCACCCGCGGCCAGCTCCTCGGCGTGCTCCAGCGAGCGGGTCGGCGTCACGACGAGGTCGTGGCCGGCGCTGCGCAGGGCGGCCTCGACGGTGGACAGCAGCGCGCTGGCCCGCCCTCGTCCGGCGGCCGGGTTGACCACCAGCTGCAGTCGACGCTGCACAGTCAGTCCTTCGGCTCGGCGGACGCGGCGTCCGGGATCAGCCTGTCCGGGATCAGCTTGCCCGGGTTCAGTGTGCCGGTGGGGTCCAGCGTCGCCTTGACCGCCCTCAGCACGGCGACGCCCAGCTCGCCCACCTCGGCGTGCAGGTAGGCGCGGTGGTCGGTACCGACGGCGTGGTGGTGCGTGATCGTCGCGCCCGTGGCGACCAGGGCCGCGCACGCGGCGTCCTTCGCCCGCTGCCACTGGCCGACGGCGTCGACGTCGTCGCGCGTGGACAGGACGGTGAAGTACAGCGAGGCGCCGTGCGGGTACAGGTGCGAGACGTGGCACATGATCACCGGAGCACCGAGCGCCCCTGTCAGTGCCGCGCGGACGGCCCCGCGGGTGCGGTCCAGCTGCGACCAGGTCGCGGAGGTCTCCAGCGTCTCGACCAGGTAGCCGGCGTCGAGCAGGTCGTCGCGCAGGTACGGCCCGTCGTAGCGCCCGTGCTCCCAGCGGTCCCCGACCGAGGTGCCGACGGCGAAGCCCGCGTGCCGCCTGACCACCGTCATCGAGGCGGACCGGCGCGCCTGCACCCCGGCTTCGCTGCCCTCCCAGCCGAGGACCGCCAGACAGCCGCCGCCGTAGCCGCGGGCGCGGAGCACCAGCCGACCGAACCGACCCTTGACCCCTCCCGAACCGGCCAGGGCCAGCTGGACGCCGGTCTCGTCCGGGTCCGACAGCCGCGCGACGTCGGGCGCGACGCCCTCCTGCTCGAGCTCGCGCAGCGCCGCGCAGCCCTGCTCCCAGGTGCGGAAGAAGACGCCTTCGTACCGCCGGACCGCCGGCAGGCGTCGCACCTTCAGCGTCATCGACGTCACCACCCCGAACGCTCCCTCGCTGCCGAGCAGCAGGCCGAGCAGGTCGGGGCCGGCAGCGGTGGCCGCGCCGCGCCCCAGCCGCAGCTCGCCGGCGGGCGTCTGCACCGTGAGGGCGGTGACGAGGTCGTCGAAGCGGCCGTAGCCGGTGGAGGCCTGACCGGCGCTGCGGGTGGCGGCGTAGCCGCCCAGGCTGGCGTACTCGAACGACTGCGGGAAGTGGCCGAGGGTCAGCCCGTGCGGAGCCAGCAGGGCCTCGGCGGCCGGACCGCGCACCCCCGGCTCGAACACCGCGGTCAGCGACTGCTCGTCGACCGACACCAGGCGGTCCAGGCGTTGCAGGTCCAGGCTGACGACGGGTGCGTCGCCCACGGGGGACACCCCGCCGACCACGCTGGTGCCGCCGCCGAACGGCACGACGGTGGCGCCGTGCCGCACGCACACGGTCAGCACCGCGGCGACCTGGGCGGCGTCGGCCGGCAGCACGACCAGGTCGGGGGCGGCCACGGGCGCGGCGCCCCGCAGCGCCAGCAGGTCCAGATAGCTGCGGCCGGTGGCCCGGGCGCGCCGGGCGTCGTCGTCGCGCAGCACGTGGTCGGCGCCGACCACCTCGAGGAGCGCCGCGAGCAGGGACGGGGCATCGACGGCGGCGGCGACCGGCGCGGGGGCTCCGGGGGTGCGGGGGACGGCCGCACCGACCGTGTCCCGCAACCAGGCGCCCGCGTGGGCAGGCAGGCCGCTGCGGCGGTTCGGGTCGCCCCACCCGGTCGGGGACAGCTGCGCAGGGGCGGGTGCGGGGGTCGGGGTCACGGCGTACAGTGTGACACATGCAGTCACACCGTCACATCGCGTTGGTGCCGTCGGACGTCGTCGGGCTGGAGCCGATCCTGGCCGCGGCGCGCGCGTCCTGGCTCGACGTCGGCCTTCGCCGCACCACCATGTCGGAGATCGCGCGCCGCGCCAAGCTCAGCCGGATGACCGTCTACCGCCAGTACGGCGACCTGTCGCACATCGTCTCGGCGTTGCTGCACCACGAGCTGACCGGCCTGATCGGCGCGGCGGGCCGCGAGGTGGAGCACCTGCCGACCGCCCGGGAGCGGCTGGCCGAGGCGGGCGTGCTCGTGGTCGACCGGCTGCACACCCACCCGCTGTGGCAGCGGGTGCTCGAGCTCGACCCCGAGCTGATGCTGCCCCTGGTGGTCGACCGCTTCGGTTCGACGCAGCAGGCCGCGGTCGCGCTGGTTGCCGAGCAGGTGGGCCAGGGACAGGCCGACGGGTCGGTCCGAGAGGGCGACCCCCGGCTGCTCGCGACGTGCCTGGTGCTGACCGCGCAGTCGTTCGTGTTCTCTGCCCGGGTCGTGACCGACCTCGACACCGGCCCCGAGCTGCGTCGCCTGCTCGACGCCTACCTGCGCGCATGAGCGGCCCGCAGCTGTCGGCGGCCCGCCGCGCCCGTGAGCTCGACGAGCTGTCCGGCACGCCCGTCGACGTCCTGGTGCTCGGCGGCGGCGTCACCGGCTGCGGGGTGGCCCTGGACGCCGCCTCGCGCGGGCTCAGCGTCGCGCTCGTGGAGAAGGTCGACCTCGCCTTCGGCACGAGCCGCTGGTCCAGCAAGCTCGTCCACGGCGGACTGCGCTACCTGGCCACCGGCGACGTCGGGCTGGCCTACGAGAGTGCCCGCGAGCGAGGCGTGCTCATGCGCACCACCGCGCCGCACCTGGTCCGCCCCCTGCCGATGGTCGTCCCCCTCTCGCGCGACGTCAGCCCGCGCGACGGCCTGCTGGTCGACGCCGGGCACCGGGTGGCCGACGGGCTGCGGCTGCTCGCACGCACCCCGCGCTCGGTGCTGCCGGCACCGCGCCGCCTCGGCGTCGCCGAGACGCTGCGGCTGCTGCCGGCCGTGCGCCGGCAGGGATTGCGCGGCGCGATCGTGAACTGGGACGGCCAGCTCGAGGACGACGCCCGGCTGGTCGTCACCCTGGCCCGCACGGCCGCCTCCTACGGGGCCCGGATCCTCACGTACGCCGAGGCGCTGACGGCCGACGGCGACGGCGCCACCGTGCGCGACGCCCGTACCGGCAGCTCGCTGCGGGTGCGGGCCCGCCACGTCGTCAACGCCACGGGCGCGTGGGCCGGCACGCTCAGCGACACCACCCGGCTGCAGCCGAGCAAGGGGGTGCACGTGGTGCTGCCGGCTGCGCGGCTCGGCCACCCGGCGGCGTCGCTGACCGTGCCGGTACCGGGGGAGAGCAACCGCTACGTGTTCGCCCTGCCGCACCCGGACGGACTGGTCTACGTCGGCCTCACCGACGACCCCCTCGACGGCCCGCTGCCCGACGTGCCGACCGCCGACGAGGGCGAGATCGCCTTTCTGCTCGCCACTCTGAGCCGCGGCCTGGAGCTGCCGCTGTCGCGTTCCGACGTCGTGGGCTCGTTCGCCGGGGTGCGTCCGCTGGTCGCCGGTGCTGCGGGTCGTAGCGCCGACCTCTCGCGCCGGCATGCCGTCACGCGCGACGACGACGGCCTGCTGACCGTGCTGGGCGGAAAGCTGACCACCTACCGGCGGATGGCGCAGGACGCGGTCGACCTGCTGACCGACGCACCCTGTCGCACGACGACGTTGCCGCTGGTCGGGGCCGTCGGGCCCGCAGCCCGCTCGCAGCTGCCGGCCCGGCTGGTCCGCCGCTACGGCGCAGAGGCCGCCGACGTCGCAGCGCTGGCCGACCGTGATCCCGGTCTGCTCGAACCGGTCGCACCCGGGGTGCCCGTGCTGGGCGTCGAGCTGGCGTGGGGGGTGCATGCCGAGGGCGCCCTCACGCCCGCTGACCTGCTGGAGCGGCGCACGCGCCTGTCGCTCGTCGACCGCTGGCACGAGGCCGCGCGGGAGGCTGCCGAGCAGATCCTCAGCGACGCTGCGGCGGCGCCCCGAGAGCCGGCACGCGCAGGTGCAGGAACGGCACCCGCTCCAGGATCGCGGTCCCGGCCCGGTGCACCGCCACGGCGTCTCGGGTGACCAGCCAGCGCCAGTCGTCGGTCGTCCCCGGCTCGTGCCGGGCGAGGAAGGCGACGCGGCGCGCCGGACCGCAGGCCAGGAAGCCCATCTCCCCCGCGAGCGAGTCGTCCTTGCGCAGCGGCACGAGCATCGGCTGCGTCCGGTCGGCGACCTGGCGGGGCAGGTCGGGACCGAGCACGACCACGGTGGCACCGCCGGCGACGAGCTGACGACAGCTGGGGACCAGCTCCTCGTACCGCCGCGGGTGCGTCACGACGAGCAGGGCGAGAGTCGTCCCGGGCAGCAGGGCGCTGGTCTCCACGCTGCGGATGCGTGCACCGAGCACCGAGCGAGGAGCCGGCTCGTGGGCGTCCATGGCCACGGCTGCGGCGGCGCGACCGAACACCGACGAGGTGGGCGCGGGGGCACGCTTGGCCGCCTGCGGCGCTCTGAGAGCCTGGACGGCAGCGCGCAGCCGCTGCGCCGGGTCGACCTCCGGTTGGGTCACCTCCAGATCGTCGGCGTCCCGGCCCTACTTCTTGATCCGGACGGAGCAACGTGTGAGTCGTGACCTCGTGCCGCCCGGCTGGCCGCCGGAGGTCCTGCCGCCGCAAGCGCCGGACTGGGAGCGCAGCGCCGTCGCCTGGCTGTACGACCTGTGCCCGCCCGACTACCGCGCGCACGAGGTGCTCCGCCGCCATCCGGTGCTGCTGGCCCGGTTCGCGGCCGGGCACGTCGAGGCGTGCGTGGAGGCGGCCCGTCACGGCATCCGTACGGTGCGCGCCGAGATGCGGGGCCTGGTCGGCCCGGACGTCGTGGAAGCGGCGATCGCGGCCTACGAGCGCGAGGGTCGACGGTTGGTGGCGGCCGGCCGGCAGGTCACCCTCGTCGACGCCGCGCTGCGTGGTGAAAGACATGTGCCGAGGTTGTGAGGATCGGGCACAAGCCCGGCGGGCCGGGCGTTGAGCGAGGGGTCGCGCCGTAGACTTCGGCGTGTCGATCGAGTCCCTGACCCCGAGGCGAGGAGCCGCTCCGTGAGCCTGCTGGACAGCATCACGGGCCCCGCCGACCTCAAGCGCCTCACGCCCGAACAGCTGCCGCTGCTGGCTGCCGAGCTGCGCGACGTCATGGTCGACACGGTCTCGCGGACCGGCGGTCACCTCGGCCCGAGCCTGGGGGTCGTCGAGCTGACGCTGGCGATCCACCGCGTCTTCGACTCCCCGCGCGACAAGGTGGTGTGGGACACCGGCCACCAGTCGTACGTGCACAAGCTCGTGACCGGTCGGCGCGACCGCTTCGACACGCTGCGCAAGCAGGGTGGGCTGTCCGGGTACCCGAGCTCGGCCGAGTCCGAGCACGACCTGGTCGAGAACAGCCACGCCTCCACCGCGCTCTCCTATGCCGACGGGCTGGCGAAGGCCTACCGCCTGCGCGGCGAACGGCGGCACGTCGTCGCGGTGGTGGGCGACGGCGCCCTCACCGGCGGCATGTGCTGGGAGGCGCTGAACAACATCGCCGCCACCGACAACCCGGTCGTCATCGTCGTGAACGACAACGGCCGCTCCTACTCACCGACGATCGGTGGGCTGGCCGAGCACCTGGCCACGCTGCGCACCACCCAGCACTACGAACGGGCGCTGGACACCGTCAAGACGACGCTGGCCCGCACCCCGGTCGTCGGGTCACCGGTCTACACCGCCCTGCACGGCATCAAGCGTGGCATCAAGGACCTGCTGCAGCCGCAGGTGATGTTCGAGGACCTCGGACTGAAGTACGTCGGGCCGGTCGACGGCCACGACAGCGCCGCCATGGAGGCAGCGCTGCGTCGCGCCAAGGCGTTCGGCGGACCGGTCATCGTGCACGCCGTCACCGTGAAGGGCTTCGGCTACCAGCCCGCCGTCGACGACGAGGCGGACTGCCTGCACAGCGTCGCGCCGGTCACCGACCCGCTCACGGGCAAGCCGATCAACGCCAGCGCCCGTGGCTGGACGGGCGTGCTCGCCGAGGAGATGGTGGCGGTCGGCGCCGACCGTCCGGACGTCGTCGCCCTCACCGCCGCGATGCTGCAGCCGGTGGGTCTGCTGGCCTTCAGCCAGGCCTATCCCGACCGCACCTTCGACGTCGGCATCGCGGAGCAGCACGCCGTCACCAGCGCTGCGGGACTGGCCATGGGGGGTCTGCACCCGGTCGTCTGCCTGTATGCCACCTTCCTCAACCGCGCGTTCGACCAGACCTTGATGGACGTCGCGCTGCACCGCCTGCCGGTGACCTTCGTGCTCGACCGGGCCGGGGTCACCGGCGAGGACGGCGCCAGCCACAACGGCATGTGGGACCTGTCGCTGCTGCAGCTCGTGCCCGGCCTGCGCCTGGCCGCACCTCGCGACGGCGGCAGCCTGCGCGAGCTGCTGCGCGAGGCCCTGGCCGTCGACGACGGTCCGACGGCGCTGCGCTTCCCGAAGGGAGCGGTCGGAGACGACGTCCCGGCCCTCGAGCGGCTCGGTCCGGTCGACGTCCTGCGCCGGGCTCCCGGAGACGACGTGCTGCTCGTCGCCGTCGGCGCGTTCGCGCGGCTGGGTCTGGAGGTCGCCACCCGCGCCGCCGATCAGGGCATCGGCGTCACCGTCGTCGACCCGCGCTGGGTCTCGCCGGTCTCGGCCGAGCTGCTCGAGCTTGCGCGCGGCTACCGGCTGGTCGTCACGGTCGAGGACGGCGGACGGACCGGTGGTGTCGGCTCACAGCTGTCGCAGGCGCTGCGTGACCTCGACATCGACGTCCCCGTACGCGATCTCGGGATTCCGCAGCGCTTCCTGGACCACGCCACCCGAGCCCAGCTGCTGGCCGAGATCGGCCTGACGGCGCAGGAGGTCGCGCGCCGCGTCGTCGAGACCGTCGCGCGCCTGGACGGCCGGGCCGATCAGGCCGGGGCCGAACACGCCGACGCCGAACACGCCGATGTCGAGCGGGCTCAGGCCGGGCGCGCTCAGGCCGGGCGTGCCGAGGCCCAGGCCCAGGTCGTCCCGCAGACGTCGGAGGCCGACCGCAGCAGCTGACGGGACGCTGCCCGAACCCTTATGCGCCGGTTCAGCCAGCGGCGGGCGTCGGGAGCCAGAGGTAGGGGTTGTCGAGCTCGTAGCCCCAGCGCTGGTCGAGCAGGAGGCGCTCGCCGAGCGCGTCCTGGTCGGTTCGCGGTTGGTCCAGCGGGTCCGGGGTCGTAGGCATCCACGGGAGCCCGTCGGCGGTGCGGTCCTGGCCGTCGTGGTCCTGGCCGTCGTGGTCCAGCAGCCACAGCTGTTCGGCGAGGTCTTCGTCGCTGAGCGTGCAGTCGCCCGGTACCGGCGCCTGGAGGGGCGGCGGTGGCCGCAGCGTGTCGGCGGGCGGCGGGTGCTGGCTCGGGCAGGTGAAGACCCGGCCGGTCGGGTCGGTCCAGCGGACTTTGTTGCCCGGCAGGCGTTGCTTGCGCATGAGCGGCTGGCCGTGGAGCAGCAGGTGCTTGAGCCGATGATGACGGCGGCACAACGGCCCGAGGTTGCAGCCGCACGTCGCCCCGATCGGCCACGCCACATCATGATCCACATCGCACCTGGACGAGGCGGCGCCGCACGCCGGCCACTCACACCGCGGCGCCCGAACCTCCAGCAGGCGTCGCAAACCCGCCCCGACCCGATAGGGCCCCGGCGTGTCCGGCGGATGAGCGCTAGCAGGCGGCTCTGACCGTCGGCGACGGCGCAGGCGTGTTCGCGGACGCCCAGCGGCCGCCTCCTGCTCGTTCTGCTCCGCAACGTCCCTCTGCCGCGGTCGACGTGGAGGTGCGGTCGGAGGGGGTGGGTGGTCCAGCGGATGACGCGGCTCCCGCCGGTCCGGCGGCGTCGCATCCTGCAGGCGCAGCAGCGCCTGCCGGACACCGGCGAGATCCCCCCGGCCAGGACGCTCCACCCGGCCTTCACTGACGGGAGTGCCGTGCTCGTCGACCCACACGCTCCGCAGCACCGGTGCGCTCGCCAGGACGTCCAGCAGCTGTCCACGGTCCAACGGACCGTGCCCGACGAGCATCGCGAGCTCGTCCGTCGTGCCGAGCCCGGCGCCGATCGGCACCAGGACGCTCACCTGCACCCCGCACGGCGCCGGCGAACCCGGCAAGCACCCGCACGCGGCTGCCTGCCGGGGTACTCCTGTCAGCCGGCACGGACAGCAGCTGCCCCCGGTCTCCCCGTCCAGCGGCAGCTGATCCCGACCCAGCAGCAGATCAACGAGAGCGTCCAACCTGCGCCTGCCCACAGGACGGTCATCGCCAGCACCCCACGGCTGCGACCGCTGGCGGATCCGGCTCAGCACCGCCCGCCCGTTCACCCCCGAGATCCCCAACGCGAACAAGTCCACCAAACCGTCCTGCCGCCGGCGGTACTGCACCTGCGCCGCCTGCTCGGCCCGCTGCCGGCGCTGCTCCGCCTCCACCGGATCCGCCTCGATCACCCACCCCGCCACCAGCGCCGCCAACCGCGCCGGCGACACCACCTCCCCCGACACCCGCGCCGCCCGCAACCGGCCCAGGACCTTCACCCACACCCCCGCCTGCACGCCAGCGTCCAAGCCCAGCAACGCCCGCGCCAGCACCCCCGCCTGCTCCGTCGTCACCACCCCGCAGGCCAACGAGTCCAACCCCGCCTCCAGCGACGACAGCAGCAGCGCCTGCCCCAACAGCTCCGCCGCGACATCCTCCGACACCTGCCGAGCCATCGCGAGCTGCGACGTCGTGACGATCTCCCACCCCGCCGCCACATGCACCCGATGCAGCTCCAGCACCTCCCGCAACGTCCGCGCATGCAGCGCATGCCGATCCAACCCCGACCGCTCCAACGCCGACAACGCAGCATCCAACGCCGCAACATCCAACCGGCGCCCGCCTGCTCCCATGACGCCAACCTAGAACCGGCCACCGACAAGATCGGTCGTCCACCGCGGGACTGAAGCAAGGACCACGACACCGTCCTGCGCTCACGGGCGGAGGCCTGGGCGCATCCCACGCAACAGCCAATCCCGCCCCGGCAGCCGGAGCAGGAGCCGCGTCAGACGGGACGCGCAGCCCGAGCCGGCCTGTAGCGTTCGGCGCCGTCCGCGGCCTCGTGAGTGCAAGGCACGGGGACACGCCGCACTCAGCGACGACGCAGGAGCCCGACCGCCGTCAGCGGTAGAGGACGTCCCGCAGCCACGGGGTGGCCGGCACCGGATCGCGCAGGACGACCTGCTGCGCGCGTCCGCCGGCCGGCACGAGCGAGACCTCGTCCGCCGTGAGCAGCAGCGGACGTGTGAAGCCGCGGTCGGCAGCCACCGTGGCTGCTGCCGCCGCAGGTCCGAAGGCCGGGTCGATCTGGGCCAGCCGCGTCCAGCCGCGACTGCGCATCGGGACGACCGCCGCCGCCAGACCACCAGCCTCCTGCGCGAGCGCAGTCCGGAGGCTGCGGGCCCCGAGCAGCGTCAGGGCGTCGCAGTCGCCGAAGGTGCGCAGGACGCCCTTGGGGTCACGCAGCGCGCGCTCGGCGGCCATCGCGCCGAGGTCCTCGAGCCGCTCGCGCACCGCGAGCCACAGCACGTCGGCGTCCAGACCCATCGCGTCCAGCGCCGAGGTGGGCAGCAGGACGACGCGGTCCGCTTCCTCCGGGTCGAGGCCGACGGCACCGAGGCCGAGGTCGAGCGCATCGCCGAGGACCCGCTCGCGCACCCAGTCGAGCCCAGGGTGGCTGACGTGGTCGACGGGCAGCCCGACCGGACGCAGCGAGGCCGCGACCACCGCCGGCCCGGCATCGGCGCACCACCGGCGCACCATCAACCAGTCGGTCAGGCGGGCGCGTCCGTCGGCGCTCTCCGGGACGTGCCCGGCCAGCGCGCGACGGCATTCCGTCCACGACACCCAGACCTGAGGCTGGCCGGTGAGCAGCACCCCGTCGTCGGCCGGCTCGAGGTCGACGTCGGACAGGACCGAGACCGCAAGGGTCGCGCGACGCAGTTCCAAGAGCGAGGGTGGCGTCACGAGACGGACCGTACCCCGGTGGACCGGCGCTGGCGCTCGGCCAGCAGGGTGATGCTGCGTCGTGCTCTAGCGTCGGCGTGATGCGGGTTCTGGTGGTCGAGGACGAGGTGCCGCTGGCCGATGCGGTGGCCCGGGGGCTGCGGCGCGAAGGCATGGCGGTCGACATCGCCTACGACGGCGAGCTGGGCCTGGAGAAGGCGATGGTCACCCGCTACGACGTGCTGGTCCTGGACCGGGACCTTCCCGGGCGTTCCGGGGACGACATCTGCCGACGGCTCGCCCGCGAAGGCTCGCTCACCCGCGTCCTGATGCTCACGGCGGCCGGCACGCTGGAGGACCGCGTCGCCGGGCTGGAGCTCGGTGCCGACGACTACCTCGGCAAGCCCTTCGCGTTCACCGAGCTGGTCGCCCGGGTGCGGGCGCTCGGACGCCGCGCCACCCCGGCCCAGCCCCCGGTGCTGCACGGTCCCGACGGCATCGTCGTCGACCCGGCGCGGCGCAGCGCGCACCGGCACGGCGCCGACCTCCAGCTGACCAAGAAGGAGCTGGGGGTGCTGGAGGTCCTGCTGCAGGCCGAGGGCGCGGTCGTGTCGGGGGAGGAGCTGCTCGAGCGGGTCTGGGACGAGTTCGCCGACCCGTTCACCACCACCGTCCGGGTCACCGTCATGACGTTGCGCAAGAAGCTCGGGGAGCCGCGGGTGGTGCACACGGTCGTCGGCTCCGGTTACCGGCTCGGCGACCGGTGAGCGCCGCCGAGGCGCCACCGGGACCGAGCGTGGTCACCAACGCGTCCCGCACGACCCTGCGCTGGCGTCTGACGATCGTCTACGGCGCCGTCTCGATCGCCGTCGGGCTGCTGCTGCTCGTGCTGTCGCTGGTGCTGGTGCAGCGGGCGCTGTCGGTCGACTTCAGCAACAGCCGCACGGTCGGGGTGAGCCTGCCGTCAGGGGAGATCCTCACGTTCGGCGAGTTCCAGGACCAGCTGCGTGCCGAGGCGATGGGACGCGTGCTGCGGCAAGGGCTGCTCGCGCTGCTGCTGCTCGGCGCCGGCGGGGTGGTCGTCGCCTACCTGCTCGCCGGACGCGTGCTGCGACCGCTGCAGGACATCACCGCCGCGGCGCAGCGGCTGTCGGCGGAGCGGCTGGACGCCCGGATCGATCTCGCCGGTCCCCAGGACGAGCTCAAGCGGCTGGCCGACACCTTCGACGACATGCTCGGGCGGCTGCAGGCGTCCTTCGAAGGGCAACGACGGTTCGTGGCCGATGCCAGCCACGAGCTGCGGACGCCGCTGGCGGTCATGCGTACCGAGATCGAGGTGGCCCTGGCCGATCCGGACGCCTCGGCGCACGACCTGCGCACCGCCGCCGAGGTGGTGCGGGACGCCAGCATCCGCGCGGACCGGCTCGTGGACAGCCTGCTGCTGCTGGCACGCAGCGACCGCCTGCAGCTCGACGGGCTGCCGCTGCGCGAGGCCGTCGGGCTGTCCGAGATCGCCCGCCAGGCAGTGACGGCCGTCGCGTCCGAAGTGTCCGAGCAGCACCTGCAGGTCGCGACCTCCTACGCCGCCGCCACCGTGCTCGGCGACCGCGGCCTGCTGGAGCGGCTGGCCGGCAACCTGGTCGAGAACGCGGCCCGGCACAACCACCACGGGGGCTGGATCCGGGTCGACACCGGCACCGTCGGCGACCGGGCCCGGCTGGAGGTGTCCAGCTCCGGACCGGTCGTGCCGCCGGAACAGGTCGGGACGCTGTTCGAGCCGTTCCGACGGCACGGGGTCGCGCGTACCGCCCGTCGCGGTGCCGGCCTGGGCCTGGCCATCGTGCGGGCCGTCGCCGAGGTGCACGGAGGCACCGCGGTGGCCGCAGCGAGGCCCGGCGGAGGCCTCACCGTCACCGTCGACCTGCCCGTCGCCGCGGACCACCTGCCCTAGTCATGAACGGGACGCGACTGCGCCCTCAGCAGACGTGGCGGCCGCGCAGACGGGCTCGGGGGGCCGGCGAGCCCGGACAGGCGCGAGCCAGCCGACGGTGTCCCTCGGCGGCCTCACCGATCTCGACGAAGCCGAGCCGGGCGAGCAGCCGCAGGGACGCCTCGTTGCTGACGAGCGCCTGCGCCGTGAGCAGCCGGGTGCCGGGACGACGCTCCAGGACGCTGCACAGCGCGGCGACCGCCTCGGTGCCGAGGCCCTTGCCGCGCGCGCCGGCGACCAGGCCGTAGCCGATCTCCTGGGCGCCGTCCGGATCGACGGCCCCGGCGACGCCGAGCGTCCCGCTGCTGTGGCCGTCGTGCTCGATCACATAGGTCTGCCCACCGTCGCCGCCGGCTACCAGCGCGAGCACGCTGGCGTCGTCGTCGGTGGGAAAGCCAGGGGCAGCCGGCGTCGAGGAGGTGCCCGCGAGCAGTGCCGCCGCGAGCTCCGCGGTCAACGGCCGGAGCACCAGCCGCTCGGTGCGCAGGACTCCGGTCAGGGCGCGTCTCCGTCCGGTTCCGCGACGGCGTCGGGCACCGGGTCGGGAAGCACCTCGGCCAGCGGCGCGGCGACGATCTGCACCTGCCAGCTCCGCGCGCCGGCGGCGACCAGCGCCGCCGCGACGGCCTGCACGGTCGGTTCATCCGGCGGGTGCCACGTCAGCCGGCGTACCGCCTCCGGCTGGACGAGGTTCTCCGGCGGCATCCGCAGCTGCTCGGCGAGCGCGCCGACGACGCCCCGGGCGCGGGCCAGCCGCTTGGCCGCCACCGGGTCGCGCTCGGCCCACCGGTTGGCGGCGGGGGGTGCGTCCCCGGGGGCGGCAGGCGCGGGCAGATCCTGCTCCGGCAGGGCCGCTGCCGCCTGCAGCGCGCCGAACCAGGTGTCGACGTGGCGCCGGGTCGCGCGGCCTCCGAACACCGGCAGCTCGAGCATCGCCTGCGGGCTGGTCGGCGCTGCGATGACGGCAGCGACGATCGCCGAGTCCGGCAGGATCCGTCCCGGAGCGATGTCGCGCCGCCGCGCCATCGCGTCGCGGACCTCCCACAGGGCCCGCACGGCGGCGAGCTGTCGGGGCTGACGCATCCGGTGGATGCCGGAGGTGCGCCGCCAGGGCTCGACCCGCGGCGGGGGCGGGGGAGCGAGGCGGACGGCCTCGAACTCCTCCAGGGCCAGCTCGAGCTTGCCCTGGCTGCGCAGCTCCTGCTCCAGCGCGGCGTGCAGCTCGAGCAGCACCTCCACGTCGAGCGCGGCATAGACCAGCCACGACTCCGGCAGCGGTCGGGTCGACCAGTCGGCGGCAGAGTGGCCCTTCTCCAGCCGCAGGCCCAGCACGTTCTCGACCATGGCTCCGAGCCCGACCCGCTCGAAGCCGGCCAGCCGCCCGGCCAGCTCGGTGTCGAACACCCTGGGCGGCACCAGCCCGACCTCGGCCAGGCACGCGAGGTCCTGGTTGGCGGCGTGCAGGATCCAGGGGTCGTCCTGCAGGACGTCCGACAGCGGCGACAGGTCCGGGCAGCCGATCGGGTCGATCAGGGCAGAGCCGGCCCCGGCGCGACGCAGCTGCACCAGGTACGCGCGCTGGGAGTAGCGGTAGCCCGAGGCGCGCTCGGCGTCGACGGCGACCGGACCCGTGCCGGCGGCGAAGCGCGCGACCAGCTCGGCCAGCGCAGGACCGGTCGTGACGACCGGCGGCACGCCGTCGCGAGGGGTGAGCAGAGGCGTGACCGGGTCCACGTCGGTGGGGGTCGCGTCGCCGTTCACGCCCTCCTCGTGACCCGGCAGGGTCGTCGTCACAGTGCGTGAGGCTACGCCTGTGGGCGGCCTCGGCCTGCGGGGGCGCGCGGACGGGGCAGGACCGATGTCGCGCTACCGCCGAGGAGACTGCTAGCGGACGACACCCGCGCGCATGGCCATCGCCACCATCTCGGCGCGGTCACCGGTGCCGAGCTTGCGGGCGATCCGGGCCAGGTGGCTCTTGACGGTGAGCGAGGACAGGCCCAGCAGCTCGCCGATCTGCTTGTTGGACTGGCCGTCGGCCACCTGCCGCAGCACCTCGATCTCCCGGCCGGAGAGCTCGGACACCCCGGAGTCGACCGGGCCTCCGCGCAGGCCCGCGGCCAGCAGGGAGGCGACGGACGGGTCGGCGTAGACCCCGCCGTCGAGCACGCGCCGGACGCCGTCGGAGACCACCAGCGGCGAGGCGGACTTGAGCAGGTATCCCTGGGCGCCGGCGACGAAGGCGGCGCGCACCGAGTAGGGGTCGTCGGCCGCCGAGAGCACGACCAGCCGGGCCCATCCGGCAGAGCGCAGCTCGGCCAGCAGGTCCAGGCCGGAACCGTCGGGCAGACCGAGGTCCAGCACGCAGAGCTCGCGGGGACCGGACGCGTGCGCGCGGGCCCGGGCCTCGCCGACCGTGGCGGCCTCGACCACCTCGCGCGCCCCCATCTGACGCAGGCGGGCCACCATCGACTCGCGGACCAGCGGGTGATCGTCCACGACCATCGCGGAGAAGCCGTGGGACTCCCCGCTCGCCGCCTGGGCCGGGATGCCGTCCAGCGCGTGCTCGAGACCGGTTGCCACCGTGTCCTCCACCTGTCGTGTCGGGACATGGTGCCCCTCGGCGGTCGCGGTTCGACCCTCCGTCGCGACCTTCATCGGCCGAGCGACCGGATGGCTGAAGGAGCTTGCGTCCGCAGACTTGATCCAGGCGTCCAGCCGCAGGGCCCGCGGCTAGCCCGAATGGGCGATCCCCCCGTTGCATCCTGCAGCGGCAGGTCCGGCGGGCCGAAGAGAAGGACGGACCGAGCCACGTGCTGCCGCAACCGCAGGAGAGGAGCGACGTGACCCTGACCGCGCCGCTCCGGAGCGGGCCGTCCGTCCGCGTGCTGCTGACCGGCGGCGCGGCCCTGGCGCTGACCGGGTGGCTCTGCGCCCTCGGGGGCTGGGGTGGCGTCGCCTGGTGGGCTGCGCCGAGCCTGGCGACTGCGGTCGCCGGCGGCGAGCTGGCAGCGGTGCGGCTGGCGTCGAGCCGCCAGCGCTGGAACCTGTCGTTCACGGAGGTCGCACTCGCAGCGGCGCTGGCGCTGGCCACCGGAGCCTGGGTCGTCGTCGCGGTCGGCGCCGGCGCCGCGCTCGCGCAGGCCGTGCGGGCGGCGCCCGGTCCGGCGCGCGTCGGCAGGGTCGTCCAGCTCGTGCTCGCGGCGGCCGTGGGCCAGCAGCTCGCCGCGTCCGCGGGCGGTGGTGCCGCGGCCGCGTGCGTCGGCATGCTGGCCTTCTGGACCGCGCGGAACCTGCTCGATGCGCTGCCGCTGCTGCCGGGTCGTCCCCCGGCGACGGCGGGCACCGCGGACGTTGCACGGGCGGCGCTGCACACCGCTGGCGGCGCGTCGTTCGGGCTGCTCGCCGCCCATCTCGCCGTCACGGCACCCGCAGCCCTGCTCGCCCTCGTCGTGCCCCTGGCGCTGCTGCGGTCCTCCGCCGACCAGCAGGGACGCGCCGCGTCCGAGGTCCGGCTGTTCGCCGAGCTCGCCCGCGGCCAGGAGCGGGAGGGCGGACGCTCTCGCGACGTCTCCGCGCAGGTGGTGGTCACAGCTGCGGCCCGGCTGCTGGGCGACGCCGACGTCGATCTGGTCCTGCTGGCCGCGGACGGTCCGGTGGTCTACCGGGGGGACGCGCGCGGTGCGCCGCAGCGTCGACGCGTCGGGCCGGACGTGTTCGACGAGCCCTGGGTGCGCTCTGCGCTCGGCAGCCGCGGGCTCGCCTACGGGCGGGACGAGCAGGGCCCCCACCTGGTGGCCGTGCTCGGCGACCCCGACGACCCCGCGGCGGTGCTGCGCGCCCGGCGAGGGGTGCGCTCGCCGTCCTTCGACCCTGCCGAGCGACGGCTGGCCGCGCTGCTGGTGGCCCAGGCCGAGGCGTGGCTGTCCGGCGCTCCCTCGACCCCGCGGACGAGGGAGGCGCCGGGCCGGGCCGACGTCGCCCGGCAGACGACGAAGGCCCTCTCGCACCTGGACAGCGCCACCGCCCCGGCGCTGCTCGTCCTGCGCGAGAGCGCCGACCGCCTCGCGAGGTTGGCCGAGCGGGCCGGCGGTGTCGACGACATCGTCGAAGAGCTGCACCTGGTGGAGCGCGCCGTCGCCTCCCTGCTGGGGGCCATCGCGCTGGCCGCGCACCCGGACCTCGAGCCGCGGGAGCCGTCGTGGCGCACGCCGGAGCCGCGTACCCGGGCGGGCGCGGACTGGACCACGACCGGGGTGCTGCGGTGAGCGGGGTCCGCACCAGCCTGCCGCTGCCGGCGTGGGCGGCGCTGATCGGTGCGCTGGCGGCGGTCGTCGCCGCAGGCGTCACCGTCGCGCTCCGACCCGACGCGGCCGTGCCGGCCCTGGCGGGGGCGGCGGCCAGCCTGCTGGTCTCGGGGATCGGCGTCTGGGCAGCCCGGCGGGTGGCGGCGTCGCTGTGCGACCTGCACGCCGAGGCCGTGGACCGCCTGGACGACCCGGCGGCGCCGCTGTCGCCCGGCGAGCGCCGGTTCCTGTCCACCGAGCTGGACGACCTCGCCCGTGCGCTGGACGGCCTGCACCATCGCGTCCGGCTGGCCGACGAGCTGGGGGAGCGGCACCGCAGGGAGGCGCAGACCACCGGCGCCGGGGTCTTCGAGCTGCTCTCCGGCCTGGTCACCGCGGAGGAGGGCGCCCGCGGACAGCTGGCCGCCGAGCTGCACGACACCGTCGCCCAGTCGCTGATGATCGCCCGCAGCATGCTCGCCGGGCGGCCCAGCACCCCCCAGGACATCGCCAAGGTCACCGACTACGTCGAGGACGCCGAGGAACAGGTCCGGGCCGTCATGGCCCGTACCCGGCCGCCGGCGCTGCGCGAGGGGGACCTGGCGTCCGCCGTCAACGGGTTGCGCGCGGACGTGCTCGCCCGCTACGGGCTCGCCGTCGAGATCGACTGGCCGCCGGCGGCCTATCCGCTGCCGCTGGCTGCGGCGATCACCGTCTACCGCTTCTTCCAGGAGGCGCTGCTCAACGTCGTGAAGCACGCGGACGTCGACGACGCCCGGCTGCGGCTCGTCGTCGAGCAGACCGCTGTGGTGGCGACCGTGTCCGACGACGGCCCCGGCTTCGATCCCGGTGCGGTGCGCCCGGACCGCGGACGGCACGTCGGCCTCGGCCTGCTGCGCGAGCGGGCCCGGCTCTCGGGAGGCAGCCTGGAGGTGCTGAGCGCCGTCGGGGCCGGCGCCACGCTCACGCTGCGACTGCCGCGCTCCTCGCAGGTGGCTCCGCCGGAGCTGCGCGAGCAGCGCCCGCCGGCCGCGCTCCCGGACCAGCGCGCCGCCCTGCCGCACTGACCTCAGCGCACGTTCAGCGCACCGGCAGCGCGATCACGCCGGGGGGCGGCAGCCCGGCGGTGGCGCAGAGCAGGTCGCACCAGGCCAGCAGGTGCGCGCCGAGGTCGAGCGCGCCGTCGGTCGTGACCAGCGGGGTCCAGGACGCCCGGATCTCGACCTCGCTCGCCTCGTCGTCGTCCTGCAGCTGACCGAAACGGCACGAGATGGTCCGGGTGACGGTGCCGCCGGCGACGGAGTGGGCGGCGCCGCGGTCGTGCAGCGACTCCGTCAGCCAGCTCCAGCCGACCTGTGCCAGGGCGGGGTCTGCGGCCATCTCCGCCTCGACGTCGGCCGAGACGAAGGCCACCACGCGGGTGTCGCCGCGCCACCCGTCCTGCCCGGCCGGATCGTGCAGGACCACGAACCGACCGCTGGCGACCTGCTCCTCGTCGCGGCAGATCTCGGCGCTGACCGCGATCGAGAACGGCGCCAGGCGTCTCGGCGCCGGGACCTCCGCCAGGGTCAGACCGGGCCGGGAGGGCGCAGCGACCACCTCCCGGAGCCCGACGAGCGCGCTGCGGAACGCCTCCGGGACGAGCGCTGGCTCCAGCGGCAGGGTCACCAGCGGAGGGTAGGACTCACCCGGCCTGCAGGACCGCTCCGCCTACCTTGTCGGCGTGTCCCTGCTGCTGGCTCTGTTGGCGAGCCTGCTGTGGGGCACCTCGGACTTCCTGGGTGGGACGGCCAGCCGCCGGCTGCGCGTGCTGGCCGTGGTGGGGCTCAGCCAGGCCGCGGCGCTGGTCGTCCTGCTGCCGGTCGCGCTGGCTCTCGGGGCGCTGCGAGGACCGCACGACTACCTGCTGCCCGCCGTGTCTGCCGGTCTCGTCGGCGCGGTGGCTCTCGGCAGCTTCTACGCGGCGCTCGCGCGCGGGACCATGGGCGTCGTGGCGCCGATCGCGGCTCTGGGCGTGGTCGTCCCGGTGGCGGTCGGCCTGCTGCGCGGCGAGCAGCCCGGCGGGCTGCAGGTCGTCGGGATCGTCGTCGCCGTCGCCGGGGTGGTGCTTGCCAGCGGTCCTGAGCTGCGCGCCCCGGGGGGCGCCGTGCCGCTGCTGCTGGCGTCGGTCGCGGCGGTGGGTTTCGGGACCGTGCTGGTGCTGCTGGCCGAGGCGAGCGACGGCGGCGGCGTCCGCACCGTCGTGCTGACCCTCACCACGATGCGCCTGGCCAGCGTCAGCGTGCTCGTAGGAGCGCTGCTGGGCGGCCGGCTGCTCGGCATCGCCCCGCGCGCCGGCGCGCGGCCCGGCTGGGTGCACCTGCGGGTGCTGGTGGTCGTCGGGGTGTTCGACGCCGGGGCGAACGGGGCCTTCGCGGTCGCCTCGCAGGCCGACCTGGTGAGCGTCACGTCCGTGCTGGCATCGCTCTACCCTGCGGTGACGGTCCTGCTGGCCTATCGCGTGCACGCCGAGCTGCTGGGCCGGGTCCAGCTGGTGGGAGTCTCCGCGGCGTTGGTGGGGGTCGTGCTGCTCGCCGCCGGCTGAGCCCGGCCGCCTGCCCCGGCCTGTCAGGCGTGACGCCGGTGCGCAAGGGGGGCACCATGGGGCCATGCCCGTCCCCCGCCACCTCGCCGTGCTCGCGCTCGTCGCCTCGCTGGCGACCGGCTGCGGCAGCGACGGGGGCACCCCCGTGGCGCAGGAGAGCACCGCCCCGCCCGCACCCTCGGTCGTCGGCTCGCCCTCGCCGCAGCCCTCGCCCGCCGCGTCGGTGGAGGCCGGGACGACCGCCGATCCGGCCTTTCCTGCCGACACCCGCAGGGACGAGCAGGAGCCGTCCGGCGGCGCCCTCACCGTCACCAAGGTCCGGGTCGCCGCCCAGGACGGCTACGACCGCGTCGTGCTCGAGCTCGCCGGTGACCAGAGCGGACAGCCCGGCTGGTTCGTGGAGTACAGCGACGACCCCCGCCAGCAGGGCTCCGGCGAGCCGGTGGAGGTCGACGGCGACGCGGTGCTGTCGGTGTACGTGCGCGGGGTCGGCTACCCCTTCGACACCGGCGTCGACGAGGTCAGCGGCCGCCCGGTCCTGCCGCCCGGTCTGACCTCGGTGACCGACGTCCGGCTCGGCTCGACCTTCGAGGGCCAGTACGAGGCGTACATCGGCACGTCGGGCACGCTGCCGTTCCGGGTCTTCCGGTTGTCGAACCCGGCGCGCGTGGTCATCGACGTGCGGCACGCCTGAGCGGTTCAGCCGGCCGGGCTCGCAGGGTCGAGCGGGACCTCGAGCACGGGGGGCGGCTCGTTCGCCGGCGGGACCGACGCCGGGCCGGCCGCGCGCGCGGCGCACGCCGCGCCCACCTCCTGCGCATATTGGGCCCGTGCGGCCGGTACGCCGGAAGCAGTGATGACCTGGTCGTAGCGCACGACGAACTCGGCGACGACGTCGTTGGCCTGCACGGTGTCCTGCGGGGTGCCGGAGGGCATGCCGTTCAGCAACCCGTCCAGGGTGGACAGGGCGATCTGGGTGCAGGCGTCCTGCGGCTCGCCGGCCGCCGGCGCCGGTGAGCCGACGACCGGCGGCGTGGCTGTGGTCGGGGTGTCCTGGAAACCGCAGCCGGAGACGGACAGGGCAGCAACGAGCAGGACGGACGTCGGCAGGAGGCGGGAGCGCGACATGCCCGCCAGGGTAGTGGGCCTCAGGCCGCGACGAGGTCGAGCCCGGCCGCCTCGACGGGTGACTGGAAGCCCGCGACGACGGCGTGGCCGCACTCGACGCAGGCCAGGTCGAGGCAGTCCTCCCCGTGGCCGTCCTGGCAGTCGGGCACCTCGAACGGCTGCTCCTGCCCGCACGGGGAGCACCAGCGCAGCTCGATCATGGGGACCTCCAGCAGTGTGACGGGTGGGGCGGATGGGACCGGCCTCGAACATCCGTACGGTGACACGCGGCTCCGACATTTCCGGGCAGGCGCGCCCGTGGCACGATCTGCGGCGATGACCAGCCCCCGCAGCAGCCCGTCCGGAGCCGACCCGACCGCCGCACCCCCCAGCGCGTCGGCCGGTCCGGCCCACGACTCGGCCTTCCTGCGCGCGTGTCGACGCGAACCGGTGCCGCACACCCCCGTCTGGTTCATGCGCCAGGCGGGTCGAGCCCTGCCGGAGTACCGCGCCCTGCGCGAGGGCAACCAGATGCTCGACGCCTGTGCGACGCCGGACCTGGTCACCGAGATCACGCTGCAGCCGGTGCGCCGCTACGGCGTCGACGCGGCCATCTTCTTCTCCGACATCGTCGTGCCGCTCAAGGCGATCGGCGTCGACCTGGACATCGTGCCGGGCGTCGGACCGGTCGTGGCGCAGCCCGTGCGCTCGGCCGCAGACCTGCAGCGGCTGCGGGCGCTGACCCCGGACGACGTCGGCTACATCACCGAGGCGGTGGGCGCGCTCGTCGGCGAGCTCGGGTCGGTCCCGCTCATCGGCTTCGCCGGAGCCCCGTTCACGCTGGCCAGCTACCTCGTCGAGGGCGGACCGAGCAAGAACCACGCCCGGACCAAGGCGCTGATGTACGGCGAACCGGCGCTCTGGCACGAGCTGCTGGACCGGCTCGCGACCATCACGCTGGCCTTCTTGCGCGTGCAGATCGACGCCGGCGCCAGCGCGGTCCAGCTGTTCGACTCGTGGGTCGGCGCGCTGCCGGCGCACGACTACCGCGCCCTGGTGCAGCCGCACAGCGCCCGCGTGCTCGCCGCGGTCAGCGACGTCCCGCGCATCCACTTCGGGGTCGGCACCGGCGAGCTGCTGCACGACATGGGGCAGGCGGGAGCCGACGTCGTGGGCGTCGACTGGCGTGTGCCCCTGTCGCAGGCGGTCGGCCGCGTCGGCCCGGGCAAGGCGCTGCAGGGCAACCTGGACCCGACGCTCGTCTTCGCCCCGCACGACGTCCTGGCGGCGAAGGTGCGCGAGACGCTGACCGAGGGCGCCGCCGCGGAGGGCCACGTCTTCAACCTCGGCCACGGCGTCCTGCCCGAGACCGACCCGGACGCGCTGCTACGCGTCGTCGAGCTCGTCCACGCGGGGCTGTGACCGCGTCGCGACCGTGCGGCTGCAGACCAGCGCCGAGACGAGCATGACCGCGGCGGCACCGGCCAGCGCTACCCGCACCGAGCTCACGTAGGACGCCTCCGCCGTGCTGCGCAGCCGCAGCAGCGTGCCGATCGGGACCTGATCGCCTGCCAGCGTGAGGATCTCGCGCTCGGAGGCCCCCCGCAGCAGGGCCTCGACCAGGACGTCGGTGCGCGCGCCGGGCACGCCGGCGGTGGCCAGGTTGCGCACCAGGTCGGCCGACAGGCGGGCCACCACGAGCGCGCCCAGACCTGCTACGGCGACGACCCCGCCGAGCTCGCGGGCGACGTTGACGGTCGCGGCGGCCAGCCCGGAGCGGGCGCCGGCGACGGTGTCCAGCGACGCCGCGACGACCGGCGCGGTCGACAGCCCGATGCCGATCCCGGACAGCGCGAGCAGCGCCACGAGCTCGTCGTCGGCGATCCCCTGCCGCAGCCGCAGGGCGATCAGCGCGAGACCCACCCCCGTGAGCAGGAGCCCGGTGACGACGGGCGCCCGCGCTCCGCGGCGCGCAGCCCAGCGTCCGGCCAGCGGTGCGACGACCACCAGCACCAGCGTCAGGGGCAGCAGCCGCAGCGCCGACGGGAGCGCCTCGCGCTGCTCGACGAGCTGCAGGAACAGCGAGAGGAACACCAGCAGCACGAACACCGCCAGCGAGGCGGCGAAGGCGCCGAGCGTGGCGCCCACGAAGCCACGTTCGCGCAGCAGGCCCAGCGGCAGCACCGGGTCCGACGTACGCCGTTCCACCCCGACGAAACCGAGCAGGCAGGCGACCGACACCGCGCCGCTCACCAGCACCGGCAGGCCGAGGCCGTCCCGCCCGGCCAGCACGACGGCATACGTGCCCGCCGCCAGGCCGACGGCGACGAGCGCCTGCCCGGGCAGGTCGAGACGACGACCGCCCGCGGCGGCCCCCTCGGGCGTGAGCAGCGCGACGGCGGCCACCAGCGCGCACAGCGGCACGTTCACCCAGAAGACGGCTTGCCAGCCCGCGGCCGCCACCAGCAGGCCGCCGACGACCGGTCCTGCCACCAGGGCTCCCGCGCCGGTGGCCGACCAGATCCCGACGGCGCGTGCGCGACGGCCCGGGTCCGGATAGGCGGCGGCAAGCACGGCGAGCCCGCCGGGCAGCACGAGCGCGGCCCCGCAGCCCTGTACGGCGCGCGCGGCGATCAGCGTGCCAGGGCTGCCCGCGAGCGCGCACCCGGCCGAGGCGAGCGCGAACAGGCCCAGCCCGGAGACGAACACGCGGCGACGGCCGGCGACGTCGGCCAGGGTCCCGCCGGTGAGCAGCAGCGCCGCCAGCGCGACGGTGTAGGCGGTGACGATGCCCTGCAGCTCGGCGACCCCGGCCCCGAGGTCGGCCTGGATGTCGCGCAGGGCCACCGCCACGACCGTGTTGTCCAACGTGGCGGTGAAGGCGGCGAGCGAGGTGGCCAGCAGCACCAGCCCGGTGCGGGCGGGACGGGTGGCGGACGGCATGGGCGCACCCTAGGACGGCGGTCCGGGAGCGTGCGGGGCAGCGTCAGGTCGTCGCGGGCGGGGCAGGCACCGGCAGGACCTGACGGCGCCTGCGGAGCCACAGCGTGACAGCCAGCAGGACGAGCGCGAACGGGACGAACGGCAGCAGCGCCCCGACCGCGACCGATCCCAGGCGGGCCAGGTCGACGACGGTGTGCCACCCGCCCGACAGCCCGTCCAGGAAGCTGAGCCGGTCGGACGCCACCGGGAGCGTCGTGGTGTCGGCGGCCAGCAGGTGCAGCGTCACGGTGCCGAGGCTGGCCTTTCCCTGCAGGGCCTGCAGCCGCGCCTCCAGCGACTCGAGGTCGGCGGTCCGCCTGGTCAGCTCGGCTTCGACCTGGACGACCTCACCCAGGGTCTTGGCGCCGCTGAGCAGCGTCCGGACGCGGTCGACGCCGGCCCGTTGGGTGGCCAGGCGGCTGTCGAGATCGACGACCTCGTCCGTGACGTCGGTGCTGGACAGGTTGCGGTCGAGCTCTGTGCCCAGCGCGGCGAGCTTGTCGACGGTCGCGTCGAAGGTCGCCGGCGTCAGCCGCAGCACGAGGTCGGCGGACGCGACGGAGCCGGTGCGGGTGCTCCGCTGGTCGCCCGTCACCTGCCCGCCCGCGCCGGTCACCAGGCGGCCCGCCGCGTCGGCAGCCGCCGCGACGTCGTCGACCCGGACGCTGAGGTCGCCGGTGCGCACGACCACCGCCTCCGGGACGACCCGACCCTGCGCCAGCGAGTCCCGGGTGGTGGCGGCGGCCGGGTCCGGCGCGCCCCCGGCGGCGGCACCGCCGGTCGCAGCCTCGCCCTGGGGCGCCGCGGCGACCGCGGCGCTGTCGGCCGAGCTGGACGTACCGCCCGCGCCGCCCGCACCGCAGCCCGCGAGCAGCAGCGGCACCGCCAGCAGGAGCGCCCAGCGGCGCGACGTGGAACGGACTGAGGGGGATCGGCGGTGCGTCACAGCTACCTCCCGGTGGGGGTCGTTGCGACTGTGACGCGCGTGGGTCCGGCACGGTTGCGGCCCGCGGTCACCATCGAGGCACGGCTCGGACACCGTGCGGAGACCTCCCCGTGGCCGGGCCGTAGCCTCGTCCCCGTGCGGGTCGCGGTGGTCGGTGGGGGGATCGCGGGACTGGCCGCCGCCCTCGAGGTCCGCGCGCTGCATCCCGACGCCGAGATCGTCGTCCTGGAGGCCGGTCGCCGCGTGGGCGGCAAGGTCGCCGTCAGCGAGGTCGGCGGCCTCGCGGTCGACGAAGGCGCCGACGCCATGCTCACGCGGCTGCCCGACGGGGTGGCGCTCGCCGCCGCCGCCGGACTGTCGGCAGAGCTGGTCGCGCCGGTGGCGGGTCAGGCCTTCGTCTGGACGCGCGGCAGGCTGCGTCCGCTGCCCGCAGGCACCCTGCTGGGCCTGCCCACCGACCTGGCGGCGCTCGGCCGGTCGGAGCTGCTGTCGGCTGCCGGCCTGGCCCGGGTGCCGCTGGACCTGACCCTGCGCGGCGCGCTGCCGACCGACGACGTCGCCGTCGGGGCGCTGGTCCGCCGCCGGTTCGGCGTGGAGGTCGTCGACCGGCTGGTCGAGCCTTTGCTGGGGGGCGTCTACGCCGGCCGGGCCGACGAGCTCAGCCTGCACATGACGCTGCCCCAGCTCGTCCCGCGCCTGGCTGGTCGGCGCAGTCTGCTCCTGGCGGCCCGGGCCGCCCGGGCGGCGGCCCCCAAGCCGGGCGGTCCGGTCTTCGCCTCGCTGCCTGGCGGGCTCGGTCGGCTGCCGGAGGCTCTCGCGCGGGCGTCCGGGGCCGAGGTCCGGCTGCGCTCCACGGTGCGCGCGCTGCTGCGGACCCCGCTCGGGTGGCGGCTCACCGTCGGTCCGACGACCGGTCCCGCCGTGGTGGACGTCGACGCGGTGATCGTCGCCGTGCCCGCCGCGCCGGCAGCCCGGTTGCTGGGGTCGTTCGTCGACGCGACCGCCCTCGCCACCCTGGAGTACGCCTCGGTCGCCGTCGTGACGCTGGTCCTGGACGGGCCCAGCCCCGGTCGGGGCAGCGGCTACCTGGTGCCGGCGGTCGACGGGCGGACGACGAAGGCGGTCACGTTCTCGTCGCGGAAGTGGGCCCACCTGGACGGAGCGCAGACGGTGGTCCGGGCCAGCGTCGGTCGCCACCGGGAGGCCGAGGCCCTGCAGCGACCGGACGACGAGCTCGTCGATGCCGTGCTCAGCGAGCTCGGTCGCGCCGTCGGCGAGCTGCCTCGGCTGGTCGACAGCCGGGTCACCCGCTGGGGCGGCGGGCTGCCGCAGTACGCCGTCGGGCACCTGCAGCGGGTGCGGCTGCTGCGCCAGCAGGTCGCCGAGCACCCGGGACTGGCCGTCGCGGGCGCCGCCTACGACGGCGTCGGCGTGCCCGTGTGCGCCCGCAGCGGCCGCGAGGCCGCGCGGCAGGCGCTGCGTCAGTCGAGCCGCAGCCTGGTGCCTGCGGCAGAATGAGGCGATGAGCACCCCCACTGCCTCCGCGCGCGAGCTGAACGACCAGATGCTCTACACGATGTATGCGGTCTTCACCGCCACCACGCCGCTGCCCGAGGACCGCACCGGGCTGGTGGCCGAGAGCCAGGCCTTCCTCGACGCGGCCCTGCAGAAGGACGTCTACACCCGGGGCACCTACGACGTCGCAGGGTTCAAGGGCGACGCCGAGCTGCTCGTCTGGTGGACCTGCCCCGACGTCGACGTGCTCCAGGACACCTACAACCGCTTCCGGCAGACCGGCCTGGGCCGCCACCTGGCGCCGGTCTGGTCGAGCATCGGCCTGCACCGGCCGGCCGAGTTCAACCGCAACCACATCCCCGCCTACGTCCGGCGCGAGGACCCGCGCAAGTACGTCTGCGTCTATCCCTTCAACCGCTCGCTCGACTGGTACCTGCTGCCCGACTACGAGCGGCGCGGCATGCTCTCCGAGCACGGCATCATGGGCCGCGAGTACGAGGACGTGCGGGCCAACACCGTCGCGGCCTTCGGTCTGGGCGACTACGAGTGGTTGCTGGCGTTCGAGGCCGACGAGCTGCACCGCATCACCGACTGCCTGCGCGCGCTGCGCACCTCCAGGGCTCGGTTGCACACCAAGCTGGAGACGCCGTTCTACAGCGGGGTGCGCAAGAGCATCGCCGACGTCGTCGCCGGGCTGCCGTAGCGGCGCCTCAGCTCAGCGCCAGTTCGAACCAGACGGTCTTGGCCCACGGGGGCGTGGCCGGGTCGGTGCCCCAGGCCGTCGCCAGCACCGCCACCAGGGCGAGCCCCCGACCGGTGCCGGCCGTCACCGGCGCGTCCCGGCGGCGCGGGCCGCTGGCCGAGACGTCGGCGACCCCGACCCGCAGCACCCCGCCGTGAAAGCCTGCCTCGACGACGAAGTCGCTGCCGGCGTGCAGCACTGCGTTGGTGGCGAGCTCGCTGACGAGCAGCTCGGCGACCTCGGTCAGGGCGTCCAGGTCCCAGTCCCGCAGCGTCTCGCGCAGCAGGGCCCGGGCCGAGCGCACGCTGCGCGGATCGCCCGCGAACTGCGCCTTCAGGCGCAGTCCTCCACCGTTCACGCGCGACCCACTTCCGCAGGCCCGCCCATCGTGCCCACGTGCACGTTCCCCACGGCGCCGAGGTTCATGCCGGACCGGCCCTGTGAATGAGCCCGGGCGGGACCGGCTCAGCCCGGTTCGGTGGCCGGCTCCAGCCGCAGGCTGACGCTGTTCATGCAGAACCGGTCACCCGTGGGCGTCTGCGGAGCGTCGTCGAACAGGTGGCCGAGGTGCGAACCGCACTTCGCGCAGAGCGCCTCGACCCGCTTCATGCCCAGGCTGCGGTCCTCCTTGAGCTCGACGGCGTCGGAGTCCTTGGGCGCGTAGAAGCTCGGCCAGCCGCAGTGCGAGTCGAACTTGGTCTCGCTGCGGAACAGCTCGTTGCCGCACGCCCGGCAGGAGTAGATGCCCTCGGTCCTGGTGTCGTTGTACTCGCCGGTGAAGGGCCGTTCGGTGGCGGCCTGGCGCAGCACCGCGTACTCCTCGGGGCTCAGCTCGGCCCGCCACTGCTCGTCGGTCTTGCTCACGTCATAGGTCATGCCGGGTTCAGCGCGCGAGCGTGCCGTGGTGTTCCGCACGTCCTGACTCGGTAACGTCCCCCCATGGCCAGCCCCTTCGTCGAGGTCGAGGTCGACACCCCCACGGGTGAGCGCACCGTGAAGGTGACCAACCCCGAGCGCGTCTACTTCTCGGGGCTGCCCGCCGGCAAGGGACGCAAGATCGACCTCGTCGAGTACTACCTGGCCGTCGCCGACGGGGTCGTCCGCGGGCTGCGCGGACGGCCGACGGTGCTCAAGCGGCACCCGGAGGGGGCGGAGAGCCCCGCGATCTACACCAAGCGCGTGCCGAAGGGGGCGCCGCCGTGGATCGAGACGGTGACCGTCCAGTTCCCGAGCGGCCGCAGCGCCACCGAGCTGTGCCCCGCCGACGTCGCCCACATCGCCTGGGCGGCGCAGATGTCGACGCTGGACTTCCACCCCTGGCCCTCGCGGCGCGAAGACACCGAGCGCCCCGACGAGCTGCGGATCGACCTGGACCCGATGCCCGGCACCGGCTGGTCCGACGTCCAGGAGATCGCGGTCGAGGTCAGGGCGCTGTTCGAGGAGCTCGGCTACCGCAGCTTCGCCAAGACCAGCGGCAGCAAGGGGGTGCACGTCTACGTCCGGATCGCACCGGTGCACTCCTTCACCGAGGTCCGGCACGCCGCCGTCGCCGTCGCCCGCGAGATCGAGAAGCGACGGCCCGACCTCGCCACCGCGCGGTGGTGGAAGGAGGAGCGCGGCGAGCGGATCTTCCTGGACTACAACCGGATGGCCCGCGACCAGACCATCGCCAGCGCCTACAGCGTCCGCGCCCGCCCGACGGCGACCGTCAGCGCGCCGGTCACCTGGGACGAGCTGGGCCGCTGCGAGATCGCCGACTTCGACATCTGGACGATGCGCGACCGCTTCGCCGAGCTCGGCGACGTCCACGCCGACATCGACGACGTGCAGCACGACCTGACCCCGCTGCTCGAGCTGTACGCGCGCCAGGGCGACGGCGAGGCGCCGTTCCCGCCGTCGTTCGCGCTGCAGCCGGGAGAGCCCAAGCGGGTCCAGCCGAGCAAGGACACCGGACTGCCCGCCGGGGCCAGGCGGCCGAGGCGGCCGCCGGGCTGGGTCGGCTAGAGCTACCCGGGCATCAGCGCGGGCGGCGGAGCAACCCTTCCTGCACGACGCTCGCGACGCGGACGCCGTCGGCGGTCCAGATGGAGCCCTTGGCCAGCCCCCGGGCCGCGCCGGTCCAGGGCGAGCTCCTGGTCGTAGAGCCACCACTGGTCGGCGCGGAACGGCCGGTGGAACCACATCGCATGGTCCAGGCTCGCCAGCTGCACCTCGCCGGTGCCGAAGGCGAGCCCGTGGGGCAGCAGCGCCGAGTCCAGCAGCGTCATGTCGCTGGCGAACGTCACGGCACACACGTGCAGCAGCGGGTCGTCGGGCAGCGGGCCGTCGGTGCGCATCCACACCTGGCTGTTCGAGCGCGGCGGGGAACCGGCGTCGCGCGCGATGCGCGGCGGCTCCTCGACGTAGCGGATGTCGATCGGACGCGGCCGGGTCTGCCAGCCGCCGCCCTCGTGCGCGTAGGCGGCCATCCGCTCCGGCAGCGACGGCAGGCTCTCGGCAGGGGGGACGACCGGCATCGCGTCCTGATGGTCGACGCCCTGCTCGGGCAGCTGGAACGACGCCTGCAGGTTGAAGATCGCCTTGCCGTGCTGGACCCCGACGACGCGACGGGTGCTGAACGAACGGCCGTCCCGGATCCGGTCGACCTCGTAGACGATCGGGATGCTCGGGTCGCCCGGCCGCAGGAAGTACGCGTGCAGGCTGTGGACCGCACGGTCGGCCTGCACCGTGCGCCCGGCGGCGACGAGCGCCTGCGCGGCGACCTGCCCGCCGAACACCCGCTGCATCGACTCCTCGGGCTGGGTGCCGCGGAAGATGTCGACCTCGATCCGCTCGAGGTCCAGCAGGGCGAGCATCTTCGCCAGCGGGCTGCCGCTGGTGGGCTGTGGGGTCGTGGGTGGCGAGGTCACGGGCCGATCCTGTCAGCGCACCGTCCCGGCCTCGACGGTGAGGGTCCGGTCCAGGCTGACGGCGTCGAGCAGCCGCCGGTCGTGGGTGACCAGCAGCAGGGTGCCCTGATAGGCGGCCAGCGCGTGCTCCAGCTGCTCGATCGCCGGCAGGTCCAGGTGGTTGGTGGGCTCGTCCAGCACGAGGCAGTTCACGCCGACGGCCTGCAGCAGGGCCAGCGAGGCGCGGGTGCGCTCGCCGGGCGACAGCGAGCTCGCCGGTCGGTGCACGTGGTCGGCCTTGAGCCCGAACTTCGCGAGCAGCGTGCGTACCTCGCTGGCCGGCCACTGCGTGCGGGCCTCGACCGTCTCGACCACCGACTGCGGCCCGTCGAACAGGGTGCGCTGCTGGTCGACCTCGCCCAGGTGCACGCCGCTGCCGAGCGACTGACGTCCGGCGCGGAGGGGCAGCCGGCCGAGCAGTGCGCCCAGCAGCGTCGTCTTGCCCGCACCGTTGGGTCCGACGACGGCCAACCGCTCACCGGCCGACACCTGCAGGTCGACCGGACCCAGCCGGAAGCCGCCCCGCTCGACGACAGCGCCGGACAGCACGGCCACGACGTCGCCGGAGCGGGGCGCGGCAGCGATCTCCAGCTGCAGCTGCCAGACCTTGCGCGGCTCCTCGACCTCGTCCAGGTGTCGCAGCTGCGACTCGATCGTCTTCACGCGGCCGGCGGCATGGGTCGCGGCCTCGATCCGGCTGCCGCGCCCGACCTTGTCGTTGTCCGGGCGCTTGTTCTTGGCCCTGAGCGCTCCGCGCACCGACTGCTCGCGCTGGCGCTGGGCCTGCTCGACGAGGCCGCTGCGCTTGTCGTCGTAGTCCTCGAAGGCGTCGCGGTGCTGCTGCGCCCGGCGGCTCCGCTCGGTCAGGTAGGCGTCGTAGCCGCCGCCGTAGAGCGTCGCGGTGCGGCTCGGACCGTCCAGGTCCAGCACGGAGGTGATGGTCCGGGCCAGGAACTCGCGGTCGTGACTGACGACGACCAGCCCCGCCGACAGCCCCAGCACGAACTGCTCCAGCCGCGCGAGCCCGGCGAAGTCGAGGTCGTTGGTCGGCTCGTCGAGCAGGAACACGTCGAAGCGCGAGAGCAGCACCGAGGCGAGCGAGGCCCGGGCGGCCTGCCCGCCGGACAGCGTCGTGGTCTGCGCGTCGAGCAGGTCGAGCGACAGGCCGAGGTCGACGCAGACCTGCTCGGTGCGCACGTCCAGATCAGCGCCACCCAGGTCGAGCCACCGCTCCAGCGCCACCGGGTAGTCGGGACCCTCGGCGCCGGCAGCCAGCGCCTCGGTCGCGAGATCGAGCTCGGCCTGCGCCGCGGCGACGCCGGTGCGCCGCTCGAGGTAGGCCGTCAACGTCTCACCGGGACGCCGGTCGGGTTCCTGCGGCAGCAGCCCGACGCTGGCGTGCGGCGGCGCGAGCGTCACGGCTCCCGCGTCGGGCGTCAGCATTCCGGCGAGGGTGGACAGCAGCGTCGACTTGCCGACGCCGTTGGGCCCGACGACGCCGATGCGGCTGCCCGGGGCGACGGTGAGCGAGACGTCGGAGAGCACCGTGAGAGGACCTCGCTCGACGGTGACGCCCGCGGCGAGCAGGGTGGCGGACACAGCGGTGAGGGTAGGCGCCCGCGGGTGCGAAGGTGGTCCCATGACGTCCGCGCCGCCGCCCACCGGCCTCACCACCGAGCAGCTGATCGCCGCGGACCGGCGCGCCCCCGACGTCGCCCAGTTCGGCGGGGGAGTCTCCTCCGACGAGCAGCACGTGGCCCTGCGCGCCTCGGTGCGTCAGCTCGGCACGCTGCTCGGCGAGGCCATCACCCGGCACGAGGGAGCCGAGCTGCTCGCGCTCGTCGAACGGGTCCGGGCGCTCAGCCGCGAGAGCGACGAGCAGGCGCTGCACGAGGTACTGTCCCGGGTCGACGACCGGACCGCCGTGCTGCTGGCGCGCGCCTTCACGGCCTACTTCCAGCTCGTCAACGTCACCGAGCAGCTGCACCGCTGGCAGGAGCTCACCGCCGGCAGCGGAGGACCGCTCGCCGCGACGGTCGGTCGGATCGCGGCGGCGCTGGACGCGGGCACCGTCGACCGTGCGCTGGTCACCGCGGTGCTGTCGCGCCTGGAGTACCGGCCGGTCTTCACCGCGCACCCCACCGAGGCCAGCCGGCGCTCGGTGCTCGGCCTGCTCCGCAAGATCGCCGACGTCACCTATGCCGCCGAGGACCCGCGAGGCCGGGCCGGCGACCGGCCGCAAAGCGAACGGCGGCTCGCCGAGCTCGTCGACCTGCTGTGGCAGACCGACGAGCTGCGCACCGAGCGACCCGAGCCCGCCGACGAGGCCCGGACCGCCGTCTACTACCTGCAGGCGCTGGCCGAGGGGGTCGTGCCCGGCCTGCTGGAAGAGCTCGACCGCACCCTGGCGAGCATCGGGATCGAGCTTCCCGCGACGGCCCGCCCGCTCCGCTTCGGTACCTGGGCCGGCGGTGACCGCGACGGCAACCCGAACGTCACGCCCACGGTGACGCTCGACGTGCTGGGGCTGCAGCACGAGTTCGGACTGCGTGAGCTGGTCCGCGGCGTCGAGGAGCTGATCCAGGAGCTCTCGTCGTCGACCCGGGTCGTCCGGATCGACGAGGCCCTCGCCGCGAGCCTGCTGGTCGACCGCGAGGCGCTGCCCATCACCTACGCGGCGGTGCAGCGGCTCAACGCCGAGGAGCCCTATCGCCTCAAGCTGAGCTTCGTCCGGGTCCGCCTGCTGCGCACCCGCGACCGGCTCGCCCAGGGCAGCGCGCACGAGCCGGGACGCGACTACCGCACCGTCGACGAGCTGCTCGTGGACCTGCAGCTGATCCGTACCTCGCTGCTCGCCGACGGCGACCGGCTCACCGCCGACGGCGCCCTGCTGCGCCTGCTGCGCACCGCTGCGTGCGTCGGCCTGGGGCTGGCGACGATGGATGTGCGCGAGCACAGCGGCACGCACCACGCCGCCCTCGCGACCCTGTTCGACCGGCTGGGCGAGCTCGACCAGCCCTACCTCGACCTGGACCGGCCCGCCCGGATCGCCTTGCTGTCCGGTGAGCTCGCCGGACGCCGTCCGCTGCTGGGGCTGGGCTCGGCCGATCTCGGCGGCACGACCGGACAGGTGCTGGCGCTGTTCCGCACGATCCGCACGGCGCTGGACACCTTCGGCCCTGAGGTCATCGAGACCTACATCGTGTCGATGACCCACGACGTCGACGACCTGTTCGCCGTGGTCCTGCTGGCGCGCGAGACGGGGCTCGTCGACCTCGGCGACGACGACAGGCCCGCGACGGCCCGGCTCGGTTTCGCGCCGCTGTTCGAGACCGTCGCCGAGCTGGAGGCGGCCGGTCCGCTGCTCGATGCCCTGCTGCGCGACCCGTCCTACCGGCGGGTGGTGACGGCGCGGGGCGACGTGCAGGAGATCATGCTCGGCTACTCCGACTCCTCCAAGGACGCCGGCATCGCCGCGTCGCAGTGGCAGATCCACCGTGCGCAGCGGGCGCTGCGCGACGTCGCCCGTGCGCACGGCGTGGTGCTGCGGCTGTTCCACGGGCGCGGCGGCTCCGTCGGTCGCGGCGGCGGACCGACCGGCGAGGCGATCCTGTCCCAGCCCTACGGCAGCCTCGACGGGCCGATCAAGATCACCGAGCAGGGCGAGGTGATCTCCGACAAGTACACGCTGCCCGGGCTCGGTCGCGAGAACCTCGAGCTCGCGCTCGCGGCCGTGCTGGAAGCCTCGGTGCTGCACCGCACCTCGTTGCTGCCTCCGGACGTGCTGGACGCCTGGAACGCCACGATGGACCTGGTCGCCGGACAGGGTCAGGTCGGCTACCGCACGCTGGTGCGCGACCCCGGGCTCGTGCCGTTCTTCGTCGCGGCGACCCCGGTGGACGAGCTGGGCAAGATGAACATCGGGTCGCGACCGGCCAAGCGCCCCGACGGACCGGGTGGCCTGGACGACTTGCGCGCGATCCCGTGGGTCTTCGGCTGGACGCAGTCGCGCATCATCCTGCCGGGCTGGTACGGCGTCGGCACCGGTCTGGCTGCGGCGCGCGAGGACGGGCGCGGCAGCGTGCTGCAGGAGATGTACGGCTCGTGGGCGTTCTTCCGCACCTTTCTGTCCAACGTCCAGATGACGCTCGCCAAGACCGACCTGGACATCGCCGCCCGGTACGTCCGCACGCTGGTGCCCGAGGCCGACGCCGGGCTGTTCGCGCAGATCTGCGATGAGCACGAGCGCACCGTCCAGGAGGTGCTGCGGGTGACCGGGCAGACGTCGCTGCTGGAGTCGGCGCCCACCCTGCGACGGACCCTGGCTCTGCGCGACGCCTACCTGGCGCCGCTGCACGCGCTGCAGATCTCGCTGCTGGCGCGCAGCAGGGCGCTGTCGCAGGACCGCCCCGACCCTGACCTGCAGCGCGCATTGCTGCTGACCATCAACGGGATCGCCGCGGGCCTGCGCAACACGGGCTAGTCCTTCTTCAGCCCCAGCACGTTGTCGCCGCCCCAGGTGACGGCGCTGGGTGGCGCAGGCCAACGGCGGCAAAAAGAGAGAGAGAGAGAGAGAGAGAGAGTGAGAGAAGAGAGAGAGAGAGAGAGAGAGAGAGAGAGAGAGAGAGAGAGAGAGAGAGAGAGAGAGAGAGAGAGAGAGAGAGAGAGAGAGAGAGAAAAAAAAAAAAAAAAAAAAAAAAAGGGAAACCAGGACCACCAGGACGTTCACGAAGGTGCTAACAACATAAGCACAGAACCCCTACACAACGTGTCGGTGCCGGGCAAGCCCCTGTCCCTCTCCCTCACCACCACCGCCGAGCCCACCACCACCTCGCCCGCCGCCCACCACCATCCCCTCCGCCGCCTCGCCCAGCCCACCGCCTCCTCTCCCGCCACCTCCCTAGCCCGCCACCTCCTGCCCACCTCCTCCGTCACCAGCCCACCCACCACCCAGTCCACCGCCTCCTCCGTCGCCCAGCCCTCCACCACCAGCCCACCGCCGCCCTCCGCCGCCGAGCCCGCCGCCTCCCTCACCAGCCCGCCGCCTCGCCATCACCACCACCCACCATTCCCCACCGCCGCCTCCAGCACCGCCGCCACCCAGCCCGCCCTCCACCCCTGCCCGCCACCACCCAGCCCGCCCCGCCACCTCCCAGCCCCGCCGCCCCCCGCCTCCACAGCCCCCCACCTCCGCCACCCAGCCCGCCGCCGCCCAGTCCCCCGCCGCCACCCAGCCCCCACCGCCTCCCAGCCCACCACCACCAGCCCCCGCCTCCACCCCCAGCCCCCCGCCGCCCAGCCCACCGCCACCACCCGCCAGCCCGCCACCCCCAGCCCACCGCCCCCCAGCCCGCCGCCACCCCCAGCCACCTCCGCCCAGCCCGCCGCCGCCCAGCCCACCACCACCCTCCCGCCGCCACCAGCCCCCTCCCCCGCCGCCAAGCCCGCCACCGCCAGCCCACCGCCACCCTCGCCCCGCCGCCACCGCCCAGCCCGCCGCCACCAGCCCGCCGCCACCCTCCACCTCGCCACCGCCTCCCAGCCCGCCGCCCCCCAGCCCGCCACCACCGCCCGCCGCCCACCCCCCAGCCCGCCGCCACCAGCCCACCGCCCTCCCCGCCTCACCGCCACCGCCCAGCCCGCCACCGCCCCCGCCGCCACCACCCTCTCCGCCGCCTCCCAGCCCAGCCACCACCCTCTCCGCCGCCACCCAGCCCATCCACCGCCCAGCCCGCCACCGCCCAGCCCGCCGCCACCCGTCACCCCCAGCCGCCACCGCCGAGCCCGCCACCTCCCTCTCCGCCACCGCCCAGCCCACCTCCGCCAGCCCGCCGCCGCCGAGCCCGCCGCCACCCAGCCCGCCGCCACCCTGCCGCCACCGCCCGCCACCCCCACCACCCCGCCACCGCCAGCCCGCCGCCCCAGCCCGCCGCCTCCAGCCCGCCACCGCCCAGCCCGCCGCCACCCTCGCCTCCACCGCCACCCCAGCCCGCCACCCTCCGCCGCCGCCCAGCCCGCCACCAAGCCCGCCGCCACCAGCCCACCGCCCTCACCGCCGCCGCCCAGCCCGCCACCACCCCGCCACCGCCACCCAGCCCGCCTCGCCAGCCCTCCGCCCCCAGCCCACCGCCTCCAAGCCCGCCGCCGCCCAGCCCGCCGCCACAGCCCGCCTCCCTCGCCCCCCGCCCGAGCCCGCCACCATCCCACCTCCGCCAGCCCACCACCACCGCCGCCGCCCAGCCCGCCGCCTCCCAGCCCACCGCCACCCTCGCCGCCACCCACCGCCCAGCCCGCCACCACCCCCACCACCGCCGCTCCCGCCACCTCCCAGCCCCACCGCCGAGCCCGCCGCCACCCAGCCCACCGCCACCCAGCCCACCGCCTCGCCGCCGCCGCCACCTCCCGCCACCCCACCGCCCGCCCACCGCCTCCCAGCCCGCCGCCACCGCCTCCGCCGCCACCTCAGCCCACCGCCACCCAGCCCGCCACCACCGAGCCCGCCGCCCTCCAGCCCTCCCCACCACCGCCAAGCCCACCACCACCCTCCGCCGCCACCTCACCAGCCCGCCACCGCCAGCCCGCCACCGCCACCTCCACCGCCACCACCCAGCCCGCCACCGCCAGCCCGCCGCCACCCCGCCCGCCACCACCCAGCCCGCCGCCGCCGCCCAGCCCACCACCGCCCAGCCCGCCGCCACCCGCCCGCCACCGCCGCCACCACCGCCCAGCCCCCCACCCGCCGCCCACCACCGCCCTCGCCCCCACCTCCAGCCCGCCGCCCGCCACCCCCTCCGCCAGCCCACCTCCGCCCTCGCCGCCACCGCCCAGCCCACCGCCGCCCCCGCCCAGCCACCCCGCCCAGCCCGCCACCGCCCAGCCCGCCACCACCCACCTCCGCCGCCACCGCCCAGCCACCTCCGCCCGCCTCCACCAGCCCACCTCCACCGAGCCCGCCGCCACCCTCGCCCGCCGCCACCCAGCCCGCCACCACCCTCACCGCCACCGCCTCCGCCAGCCCCCGCCGCCTCCCAGCCCGCCACCCAGCCACCCTCGCCGCCACCGCCCACCTCCGCCGCCGCCAGCCCGCCACCACCCACCGCCCAGCCCCACCACCCACCCGCCGCCCCCAGCCCACCGCCACCGCCCGCCGCCACCAGCCCACCTCCCAGCCGCCACCGAGCCCACCGCCAGCCCTCCACCGCCACCGCCAGCCCCCGCCACCGCCCAGCCCGCCACCACCCTCCCCACCGCCACCACCGCCCACCACCGCCGCCCAGCCCGCCACCACCCAGCCTCCGCCGCCACCCACCGCCACTCACCGCCGCCACCCAGCCCACCACCACCCTCCCCGCCGCCACCCCCACCCCGCCACCACCGCCCAGCCCACCACCAGCCCACCTCCGCCGCCACCTCGCCCACCTCCGCCAGCCGCCTCCAGCCCGCCACCACCCTCCCGCCCACCACCCTCGCCGCCGCCCCACCGCCCACCGCCGCCCAGCCCACCGCCACCTACCAGCCCGCCGCCCACCCAGCCCGCCGCCACCCAGCCCGCCACCGCCCGCCACCGAGCCCACCACCACCCTCACCGCCACCACCCTCGCCGCCGCCCGCCACCACCCAGCCCGCCACCTCCTAGCCCGCCACCGCCCAGCCCACCACCACCAGCCCGCCACCTCCACCGCCAGCCCGCCACCGCCCAGCCCACCGCCTCAGCCACCACCAGCCCGCCACCGCCACCACCGCCAAGCCCACCACCGCCGAGCCCGCCACCGCCCAGCCCGCCGCCGCCCACCCGCCGCCGCCAGCCCACCACCACCCAGCCCACCACCGCCCTCGCCGCCACCGCCAGCCCACCCCGCCAGCCGCCTCCCAGCCCACCACCTCCAGCCCACCACCGCCTAGCCCACCACCACCCAGCCCGCCACCACCACCGCCCTCACCGCCACCGCCAGCCCCACCGCCACCTCCACCCAGCCCGCCGCCGCCGAGCCCACCTCCACCAGCCCCCAGCCCCACCGCCACCCGCCGCCGCCCAGCCCACCACCCCAGCCCGCCACCGCCGAGCCCACCACCACCCTCCCCACCGCCACCACCGCCTCGCCACCGCCGCCCAGCCCACCGCCACCGAGCCCGCCGCCTCCTACCCCGCCGCCGCCGAGCCCACCACCACCCTCACCACCACCACCCTCGCCCTCGCCGCCGCCTCCGAGCCCGCCGCCTCCCCAGCCCACCCTCCCAGCCCGCCGCCGCCGAGCCCCCACCCCCTCACCACCCCCACCGCCCCCACCCTCGCCGCCGCCCCGAGCCCACCGCCTCCAGCCCGCCCCGCCCAGCCCGCCGCCGCCACCCCCGCCGCCCTCATCCCACCACCTCCCTCGCCGCCGCCTCCGACTCCCCCGCCCCCGAGCCCGCCGCCAGCCCACCGCCGCCCTCCCCGCCGCCTCCCAGCCCGCCTCCGCCCAGCCCACCACCACCCTCCCCGCCGCCGCCGTCTCCGCCGCTACCCCAGCCGCCGCCTCCACCTCCCGACCCGCCACCTCCATCTCCCCCCTCCTTCTCACCCCACCACCCTCGGCCCAAGCCCGCCGCCGAGCCCGAGCCCTCCGCCCTTCGCCCCGCCCTCAAACCCACCGCCACTTGACGAAAGCCCGCTGCCATCTTCCCCTCCATCCCCCAACCCCCCTTGCCCACATCGCCGCAGCCTCCCACCCCACCTGAAACCTCACCTCCCAGCACCCCTGCCTCGCCACCGCCATTGACCGGGGGTGTCGTCACCCCCCGCCCAGCAGCCCAACGCGTGTGCTTTTGACCCCTCTTTCTGATGCTGACGCTGTGCCCGTCACGCCCGGACTCCTCGTGTGCCTCCTGCTTAGGATGGTGTGCCTTGATTGACAGTAACATACACTATATATATAAGCCAATTTTCTCACCGTGCATTTCCAGTATCCCACTAGATGCCTTTCCTGTCTGCATCCCAACCCTGCACCCCAAAACACCCAAAGCACCCAAAACAAATGTTACACTCCCACTGCTTCCGCGCTCGCAGGCCCCACATCCTCCGACGTACAGTTCAATGTCGGCGGCACGCTCTCCGCGCCGCTAAAATCGGCCCTCGCGTCCCTCACGGGCGCGCCGTCCCCCTCTTCCGTCCAACTCTTGGCCGGAGAGGGCGGAGGCGGGGCCGCAGAGACGAGAGCTCCGCGTAGGCACCTCGGGAGCGCCCGCCCCTCGCCCCCCCTCCATATCGTGTTCTTCCTCCCCACCGCCACGCTGCCCGACGCCGCGGCGCTGCAGGCCGCGCTGCGGGCCGCGGGGCCGGGACGCCTCGCGGTCCCTTGCGGGCGCGGGGCTGGGGCTTCCTGGCCGAGGCGGATCGTTTGAATTCGGCTACGGATTTTGGCCTCGCCGCCGCCACCGCCGCGCCCGCCGGGAGTACTGAAGGAAGACTGTCGGAGCAGCTGGGCCGATTTCCGCCGGGGACGTGGGGTCCGGGTGCGCTCAAGCCGCTGCTGGTTCCGGAGGAGTCATCCCGGCTCGTTTATCTGGTGTCCTCGTCTGCCTCAGCCTGAATGGTGCGCGGCGTACCCTAACGTATCTACTCTCGATCCTTCCGTTTAACATTGCTGGGGCCTTTGGGTTTCTCTATTTGTTCCACCGAGCCGTCGAATGGGGGTTTGGTATCGGGTAAATCCATTTAGTTTCACGCTGCCTCAACATTGACCCCCACCCCATGCGCAGGCCCCCCCGCCTCGGACGTGACCTTCAACGTGGGCGGCGTGCTCGCGGGCCTCAAGTCCTCGCTCTCCTCCGCCCTCGCCCTCGGCGACCCCTCCCTCGTGCAGCTGCTGGAGGGGGAGGGCGGTGGCGGCGGCGCAGACACCGCCGGCCCTGCCTCGCGTCCCCGCTGCATCTCATCCTCTTCATCGCCGCCCAGGGGTATGACCCTCACCGCCGACCAGGATTCTGGTGCGGCTGAAAGCGGCCACCCCAGCGAAGCTGTCCGCTGCCCTCGCGGCCCGGGCTGGGGCTGCTCTGGCCGAAGCCTACCGCCTGGTCTGGGGTTTGCGGGGCCGGCGCCGCCGCCGTTCCCACCGGGCGACAACGGCGCGCTGCCAAGGCCGCCGCCCCCGCCGCCAATTGGTTGTGCCTTCCGGCCGCTGCTGGGCGCATTCCCGATCACCCCGGCCTCCTCATCTGTTTGAAGATAATGGGTGCGTACGAGCTTGTCGTCAAGTGAATTGCAAGCATTCTGTTACTATCTATTTCACAACAGGACATTGCTGCTTAGCAATCTATTGTCTGCAGCGTCATAGTTTGGTGTGTCCCGAGCAAACTCTTCCCGTAACTTCACGCGTGTTCCCTCTTGACCTCCAGAAACTCCCACCGCCGTCCTCAGGCCCCGCCTAGCCGGGCGTTTGAGTTCAACAGCGCCGGCGCGCTGTCCACGCTGCGCTCCTCCCTCGCGTCCGCCCTGGGGGTCCTTCATCCCTCCACCCTCCAGCTCCTTGCGGGGGAAGGCGGTGGCGGGGACCCTCGCCCCCCCTCCATGTCATCTTCTACGTGGCCTCTGGTGCCAACATTCCCTCCCTGCCGCCCTCCTCGCCGCGTACAATGCGGCGCGGGCAGGCGGCGGCCTGGGCCGCTCCCTCGCTTGCTGGCGCGGGGCTGCCTCTGGTGTCCTCCGCCGCCCTGACGCTCAAGGCGCCGGCGCCGCCCCCGCCGGGCGCGCCCGCGGGGCGCCCGGTCAGTCGGCCGCCGACGGGCTCGGAGCCGCCACTGGTGAACTCCGGGCTGTGCCCTGGCACCCTGGGCGCGGTGCCTGGACGTGTACCTTGGGGCTTCCGTGCGCGTGCTGCCGGCGGCAAGCCTAGCGGTGGTTGTTGTTAATGTGGCGGTCGCGTCTTGGGATCCAAAGTCCAGCGTCGTCTCGACATACCTTGGGTAGAGTGAGCGGTGTTTGCGCTGGTGCACGACATCTGACCAGCGTATGTCATCGAATTGTTTTGCCGGTTGTATTCTGTATTCTTGCCTTCACATTGTGTGTGGCCACCTTGCTGCAGGGTTATGCAAGCCCCTCACCCCTTTCTCCGCCCCCCGCGCTGCGACCACCCCTGATCCCCGCTCCCGCCGCCGCCGCCCTCCATTCTGCCCCCGCCGCCTCCACAGAGTCCGCCACCCCGCCGCCAGCGCCCACCCTCTCCGCGCCTCCCCCTTCGCCCCCGTCCTGGAACCAACCGCCGCCTCAGGCCTCCTCCCCTCCCCAACGTCTGCCGTCTCACCGCCGCCGCCGTCGGTCCAATCACCCCCGCCTCCCACCGTGAGCGCCTTAGTTCCGGGGCCACCGCCGCCGCCCGTGCCGGTCCTGGAGCATCCCCCGTCTCCCCTCACCACGCCCGCCATCCCACCGACCTCCCCGCCCGCCGCGGCCCCCACCGCCGTCGCCCCGCCCGCCCCACCCAAGAGCCCGCCTCCGCCAGGTGCGTGCGGTGGCGGCATCCGCACTGATAGATTATCAGTATGTAACGCTGCCAGTGCTCAATTGTGGTGTTGTCAACACAATTGCGATGTTGTCAACTCAGTATCGATCTGTTGCTTATACCCAATTCCTCCCCACAGTCACAGTTGCAGCCGCAAAGAAGCGAGGAAGGACCTCGTCGCGGCGCTGCGCCGGCTCTCCTCCCACCACCTCCGCCTCCACCTCGCCCTGCCCCCTCCTCCTCCATTACCTTTCACGATTTGCACCGACACCCCGCCTCAAACGGTGCGCTGTGGCAAAGCCAATGGCTGTTGAGAACGGATCATTGTCTCAGTGACAGATCTCAGTGCTCTGTTGCTGGCTCTGGTGCTCAGGGGAGGACCTTGATGTTGCTGCCGATGGGGCTTCTCTGTGTTTCACCTACCCAGGGCGAGCCGTTCGTTGTCTCTTCCCTCCTGACAACGTTCTCCATTGTACTGCGCAGCTCATCACGCTGAAGGCCGCCCTGCCCTCGCTCAAGACCCAGCTGCTCGCCGCCGGTTTCTGCGTCCCCGCGAGCTTTCTGTCCCGCACAGGTTGCACAACCGCCGAGCGCCGCCCGCCCGCCCCCTCCTACTGGTGGAAACCCCGCACCCCCGGGCAGCCCTGGAGGGCCAGGCGGCCCCGGTGGACCACCGGCGCCCGCGCCCGGCACACCCGGTGGACCTGGCGGGCCTGGCGGGCCGCCGGCGCCTGCGCCCGGCTCACCCGGTGGGCCACCCTCCGGCACACCCGGTGGCTCTCCCGGCTTCAACGCCCAGTGGGTCGCAGGGGGTCCCTAGGCGACTTCCCCGCAGGCGGGACTCCCAACGGTGGGATTCGCGACGCCAGGGGCGGGGGGCGCACCAGGAGGACCTCCCGGGGAGTGCCCCGGGAGGCGGTGGTCTGCCCGGCTCGGAGGCGATTTACCTGGATCTGGTGCCGGCTCGGGCTCACCTGCCCTAGGCGGTGCGGGGCCTGGGGTCGACGGGAATGGTTGCGGTTGCCCAACAATGGCAGGCACAGGGACGGGGGGTGCCGGCGGGCTCTGGGGAAGGAGCCATGCCGGGGAGCAGCCCTGGCCTCAACCCATGGCGTAGCCCCTGCGCCAGGGACTGGGCCAGGCCTCCCCCAGCCCCGCGCCTGGGGAGGTCGGCGCCGGCCCTGCCGAGCCCCGGCTCCCGGGGACGAAGGGGGAGCGCTTGGGCCAGCCCCTGGCCCCGAACGTGGGCTTGCCGTAGCGGGACGATGTCCTTGGGGGACGCGCTGGGGTGTGTGGGGACAAAGCGCGGGTGGCCCAGGCCACCCACCGCCCTGCTCCTTCGACCTGCTGCCCCACGAGCCGCGGGGCCTGCGCTCGCGGTTTGCCTGGAGTTTGCGGAGGTGCGCCTGCAGTGTGTGAAGTGCTCGACCATATTTGTACATCATTCATGCTTGGTAGTCGGACTTCCTTTCTAGAGCTCATCATTCATTAGGAGGGAAGCCCGATACGTGCAGGACCGGCCCTCATCCACACCCTTCACATCCCCGAACTCTTCACCTTTGCGCAGCTCCTCGTGGACGGCCTTCTCCTCGGACGTCACCTCCGTCCCTGCCCTCGAGGCTACCCCTAGCTCTGCCCTCCCTCTCCCCCGCCACCTCGCACGTGCTGGCCGGCGCGGGCGAGGGGGCCGTGTGACCCTCCGCCTCATCGTCGCCCTGTCCACCGCAGGCCCGCGGCGCGAGATGCGTACGCGGCAGTCGCGGACAGCCCCGCGCTTGACTCAGCTTCTACGTCAGCAGTCGGAACGGTATACGCCAGAGGTGGCTTCAACAACACTGGGTCTGAGGGACGCGCGGTGCTGGTCGCGACGGCGACGCGGGTGCTGCTCGCGCCGCCGCCACCGCCCGCGGCGCCCGGCGCCGGGTTCCCCCGCTGTGCTGCGTGGAGGGAGATGCCTCTCCCGCCGCCGGCGCTCTTCTGTGCATGCTGGTCTCCTCCAATGCCTCCGCAGCCTCGGTGGCGGACGTTGGGGACGCCGGCGCGGGTGTGCGACGAAGCGGTGCTCTCTGTGCTTGCCTCTTCCACCGGGGGGGCGGTGAAGGCATCGGATGTGACCTTCCTGGGGCGACCGCTGCTGGTGACCCTGCCACTGGCGCATTGGCCTTGCGGCTATTTGTGCCGACTGGCGCGCCCGCAGCGGCCACCGCGGCGTTTGCTCATGCGGTCGGCCGTGGCGCGCTGGGCGCCGCGCTGAGCTCCCGCCGGCCTCCCGCTCCTCTCTTTGGCGCCACCCCGCTTGCGTGCGACCCAGCCCTCGGCGCTGCCTTGCCGCGGGGACCTCATCACCCGGTCTAGGGTTTGGGAACAATGCATTCCGGGACTCCCGGCGCTGCGCGCGTGTGTGCTCGTGCAGTCGTCCAGCGGCGTTGGGCTGAGCCGCTGCAGCTGCGGCCGCAGCTGCGGCGTTTGCCGATGCCTTTGGCGCGAGCCCTTCTGCCCCTCGCCCTCCGCGTCGGCGCGGGGGGCCTGGGGCCGCGGCGCCCCGCTCGCGCTTGCCGCATTCGTGGATGCGGGCAACCTCACTAGCAGTCCTGGTGTCAGTGGCACGGACGGCGCATCTGCCGCGCTGGATGCGTGGGAGAGTGCGCTGGCTGGAGAGCTCCCCTTTGCCTACCACTGGGTCAGCGGGTTTGACCACGCTGCTGCTCGACTCTGCGGTCGGTGTGGTGTCCGCTGCAAAGCCGCGGCCCTCGTGCCTACCCGCCGCTCCCTGGCGCGCCGCCCGCACCAGACATACAGCCGTGGACGTCAGGGAGCGCCCGCGCCGGCGCAGGGCTGCGCCTTCCCGACGCTGCTGCTGTCCTACGCGACTTCGCCCAGCCTGCAGATCTGCCTCGCCTTTGCCCAGGGTGCGCATTGGGGTGCTTGTAGGTGTCTGCAGTAGCGCGTTCCTGCTGTGCTATGACGTAATTTTGGCTCCTTCTCTACGGCTGCCTACAGTTGTTTGACAAGTATGTAGATAGTCTGTCATTCCTCCTTCCGTTCCCACCCTTTTCCAGGCCCAGACGTGCACAACTTCACTGCCAATGCTACCGCCGTGTCCGCCTTGACACGCTCCGTCGCCACGCTCCTCGCGTGCCCCCCGCCTCCATTGCCCTCCTCGCCGCCCGCCTCTGGCCCTGCCACCCCCACTTCCACTCCGGGCTTGACCCTCACCCTCGATGTCTCGAGCGCCGACCCTGCTGCGCTGCGCTCCTTCTGGGACGCGCCCGCGGCAGATGGCTCCGCCGCTCGACGGCGCTCGGCAGCCTCGTCTGCCCTTGTCCTCTCTGGCTCCGCCGCACGCGTTGTGCGCCCCGCGGGCGCACAGGGGACCGCCCTAGGGCCGCCCCCGCGCCCGGCGCCGGGCACCGCTCTCGGTCCGTCTGTGGATGGTGGTGGCGCTGGGCTGTTGGGTCCCGAGGCGGCGCTGCCGCGCTGCGCCCTGGTGCTCGGGGCCGCGCCGCCCACCGTGCCTGGGGCGCTGGTGTGCCTCTCGCTCTCGCGAGTGAGCTGGCTTGGGCTGAGGCCGTGGACCCTGCGGATCCGGTGGCACGCGCGTTTGGATGGGGTGTCAGCCGCGCTTGCAGAGGCCATGCAGGTGAGACTCGCAAATGACTTTGTGCCTCACCGTCGTGGTGATCCCTTTTCTGGTGCCCAGTGATGGGACAGTGAGGAGTGTAAATATATATTTGTTGGTTCGAGCTCTCGCAGTGTGAATGTCTCGCTTTCAGACCTGGATCATGGGATGAACTCCAAATTATATATGCACAGGCCCACGCTAGACGTCGCACTGGTTGGCGGGTCAGGGGGCGGTGATGCCTCCTCCCTCTTACCCTCCGCGTACACGTTGCCTCCGCCGTGCCCTATGCCATAACAGAGGATCTGGCCGGCGCGCTTACTGACGGCTCCCTCGGCGAGCACGCTTTGCGCGCTCTGCCACCACGGGCGGCCCGGCAGGCCCCACGCTGTTCGCCGCCAGCTCCTCACCACTCGCGTGCACTCCGGATCTCATCCCCGAGGGCCTCTCGTCAGTGGCACTCCCTGCCCCGGGGGTGGCGCTCTGCCTCGCAGGGCAGGGACCCTAA